>JABXIG010000004.1 GCA_013373205.1 Methylocystaceae bacterium
CTTTTAAAGAGACATCCAATCCAATATAATGTTTCATGGTCACGTTCCTTCTATGGCCTTTATGGAGCAGTTTCTACACTGACTCCGATTATACCATTGGAGCGTGACCTGCCGCTATTACGGCCATGTCCCCGTTATTCTGGCAAGGTACGCTTCGTTTCCTATGGACGAAAGTTATTTAATGAATTGCGTACGTTATGTCGAACTCAATCCGGTTCGAGCCAAGCTAAGCGGTTCACCACAAGAGTGGAACTGGAGTAGCACATTGTCCCACATTGAAGCAAAAAGTGATGGAATCTGTGACCCCCGCCCTTTGCTGAAACACGTTGATTGCTGGCTGTCTTTTCTCAATGATGGGCTAACCGATGAAGAAATCAACGAGCTTCGAAAACGAGAAAACAGCAATCGACCTCTCGGTTCAGAAGATTTTGTCAAACGATTGGAAACATTAACAGGAAGAGAATTACTTCCGAAAAAACGCGGGCCAAAACCAAAAACGTAATATAATTTCGAGGACGACCCCGGAATTGGGAGTCCCAATTATCTGCTGGTCATCCTATAAAGGTTTCAGCCGCTATTTTAACCAAGACACTTTATTCTATGTTTTAGAATAATTTTCTCCGTCTCTTTTGCCATCATAAAGTGCCCATTCTGCTCAAGCGAAACAAGCAGCTGAATTTGTAATCCATTGATTTTGACGAGGGTTGCCTTTTGAACCTCACCCGTTTCATTGGCTGCTTGACTAATTAGCTTTATAATTTCATCCAACAAATAACCTTCAAACGTTTTTTTATCTTCTTTGTCTATCTTTTTTCGCACGGATTTTGGCTTTGGCTGTCTGAGCCATTCTTTTATTTTAGTCTCGGCCAGAATTTCAAAGATACCCATCAACACGATCCTTCTTCATGCCTACTCGACCATTCAATCAATCCTTGAATACCTGCATAATGATATGACCAACTTGTTGCAAAGGCGCGTTTAATCTCTGCGTCTGTTTCATATTTTTCCAAAATCAACACAATATCGCGCACCGTATCTTCAATTCGATTTTTAAAAACAAACTGAAACATCTCTGTATTGGTTAAATTCGGACGCATCACAGGCAGTTGTGCATTCGAAAAATCGATCATGAGCTGCACATATTCTTTTGCAAATTCTTCATATTTTGATCCTTTCGATCGTGCTAAAAGAATGATGGTCTTATTTCTGTTTGTTATCCAAAAATCCAATAACTTGCCTGTGTTTGTCTCATCAATCGATTTTATTTGTTCAATTTGAGAAGGGTCATTGAGACTCTTGACACGCTCTAACGTTAATGACCGAAGTTGAGAGACAAATTCATCGTCAATAATGGCATGAAATAGTTTCTGCTTACTGGGAAAATATTTGTATATATTGCCCACAGCCATATTGGCATCATCCGCAATCGCATTCATGGTAGCCTTTTGATATCCCAACAAAACAAAAAGCCTTTCCGCAGACTGCAAAATACGCTCTCTGACTTCTTCTTTTAAGATTTGCACCATCTCGCATAAACTCCGACACCTTCAATAATGAATATATCATTCATTATTGAGAGTCAAAACAATCAATACCTTGTACGGTTTCCTTCGGGGGTATGGAAATAACACTCTTTAATTAATGAAGAAGCAATCACAAGAAGGAAGGAAAAGGGTGCCTTACCTTCTCGTCGGATGTTTTTTCTAAAAGAAGAGTCATAAGTCTAATCGGTGACCCGCCCCTATTACCGCCATGTCACTAATTATCTTTTTTTAAACGCTAGAAACTTACTTCCAAAGTAGCCCCCGCGACCCGTGCGGGGTGACAATGCTATTTTTACAACCCCGGCGAAACCTACTAAAGTTTGTATAATCCTCTGATTTTACATAATTATTTAAAATCCCTAATTGTCCCTTTGAAAAATAAGGAATATTTTTGGTTGAATATTGTTATTTTATGAAGGCAAACGTTATTCTCGTTTGGAAAATTTGAACTCTTCTCATATGATCTTAACGACGACTTGAGGGAATTCTACTTCCGTCCGCACGATACCATTGCGGCCAAAGCTGATTAAGGGATTGTCCCAGGCAATCGGCGATGATCCGGTTTCCTGTGGGTTGTGGGCGGATCAATGCAGCGCGCACAACGGATTCAGAAACCCCATGCTGTCGTGCCAAAGCTGCCAAGGAGCCTACTTTCTTACGAACGGCTGCCTTCACATCTTCAGGGTGTGAATTTTGGGCAAGGTTTTTTGAGTACGGCATATAGACCCCAATTGTAGTCACCGACCAATTCTGGTCGGTTTTCTTTGAGTTTTAATTATCACGAACGGGACAATAGGTATGGCCGACCAAATAGATAAGCAAGGTTTTTCATCCCGCGCTATAGAGTATGCCATATATGGTAAAAATAAAGCCAGAGATTTTATTTATAAAGCCTCATATATCCTTAAAGATAGGAGCTTCATGCTGTCCAATTACGTCTGCGGAGAAATGACGTGAACGACAGCCTTCAATCCCGACTGAAAGAAATAGCAAAAGAATCCGGCGGTAACAGAGCTTTATGTGACAAATCCGGCGTTTCTGAACGCACATTTGCCAATTGGTTATCTGGGGCGAGTGAGCCTAAAATCATCGGTCTCGCAGCCATTGCCGAAACAGCCAGCGTAACCCTTGACTGGCTTGTTCGGGGCACCAAACCCAAAGAACAGCTTGGTGCCCGTCACCATGATCAGATAGATATAGTAAGAATCCCCTGCCTGTCATCTAAACTGAAAGACCACACCAACGGACTTCATCGCCGATTAAGCGTACAGACTTATCGTCCCTTTTCGACAGATTTTCTGAAAAACCGTCTGCAACAAACCAATTTTGACCAGCTTTGCCTGCTGGAAGTCATGGGGGATTGTTTGGCACCAACGGCCAATCATGGGGATTTTGTTTTGATCGACCGTGCCCAAAACCAATTGTCTGACGGTTTATGTGCTTTTGTCTTTAAAGGTGTCATTTCCATAAAACGGATTGTGCGCACCCTCGATGGTATCAACGTCATCAGTGACAACCAGACCCTTTACCCGGCCCATATGATCCCAAATGAAGAACTGGCCCAGCTTGATGTCATCGGGCGCGCGATCTGGATCAGCAAGACAGTTTTATAAACGCGGAAACGCCGTGCCTTTCACGCTCGACAAGTGAGCAAAAGACACGGCGCACCAACATTTGGCTCTCGTATAGAGTGAGGCCGAGAAATGCCCCTGATGAGATCAGAGGGCTTTTAGACGTAAGGTTTTCTGGCCAAAGCCAGAAACAGATTACCAGTCTTTTTTCTCGGTAATACGAGCTGCTTTACCTGTACGGCCACGCAAGTAGTACAGTTTCGCGCGACGAACGTCACCGCGGCGAACAACAGAGATTTCAGCCAGGTTTGGGGAATAAAGCGGGAATACACGTTCCACACCTTCACCGAAAGAGATTTTACGCAAAGTGAAAGCAGAGTTGATGCCGTCGTTTTTACGGGCAATGCAAACGCCTTCAAATGCTTGAAGACGTTCACGTTCGCCTTCTTTTACACGAACTTGAACACGCAGTGTGTCACCTGCGCCAAATTCCGGGATGTTACGTTCGGCAGTTTGCTTCTCGATTTGCTCTTTGCCGATTTGTTCTACAATATTCATGGTCTCGACCTTCTAATAAAAGGGGTGAACTCTAAAAACTGGAGAGGTGCCGATCTCAGGCACTTCCTTTAACTTCGTCGCAGTAGCGCTGCCATAAATCAGGGCGGCGTTCCTGCGTAATGCGTTGAGCCTGCGTCTTTCGCCAACTCAGAATTTTCTCGTGATGACCGGATAACAAGACTTCGGGAACTTCACGTCCGCGCCAGACCCGCGGGCGGGTATAATGCGGATATTCCAAAAGACCTGCTTCAAAGCTTTCGTCTTCATGGCTGGCTTCCTTACCGATGACACCGGGCAGCAGACGCACACAGGCATCCAACAGAACGGTTGCAGCAGATTCACCACCGGACAGGACATAGTCCCCAATGCTGATTTCTTCGATATTATCATGTTCATCCAGAACACGTTGATCGATCCCTTCATAGCGACCACACAGCAAGATCACCCCTGACGCATCGGCCAGTTCATGAACCTTTTCCTGTGTCAGCGGACGGCCACGGGGTGTCAAAAACACCTTTTTGGCCAGCGGATAACGCTTTACCGCTTCATCCAATCCACCTGTCACTACATCCGGGCGCATCACCATACCGGCACCACCGCCGCACGGCGTATCGTCCACGGTATTGTGCTTATCCTGGGCAAAATCACGGATCTGGATGGTATCCAGTGACCAGCGACCTTCGTCCAGGGCACGCCCGACCAAAGAATGTCCCAGCATACCGGGAAACATTTCGGGAAAAAGCGTCAGAACACAAGCGGTCCAGGGCAGAAGTTGAGGGCTCATGTCTCAGGCTCCTCTTTCTTATCCTTTTTCGCCTTTTTGTTCTTTTTCTTTTTCGCGTCCGGCAGCAGGCCTTCCGGTGGATCGACGACAACGCGTCCCTTTTCAATATCCACAATCGGCACCACTGCTTTGGTAAAGGGCACCATAATCAGGGCCCCTTCTTTGGGCAGGATTTCCAGCATATCGCCCGCACCAAAATCAAACACGGCACGAACGGTTCCAAGGGTTTTACCATTGGTCGTTTTGACTGTCAGACCAATCAGGTCCGCATGGTAAAATTCCTCTTCCCCCGCATCGGGTAATTTTGTGCGAGAAACATAAAGACGTTCACCCTTTAACAGTTCAGCTGCATCGCGACTATCGACACCTGCAACCTTGACAATCAGTTCGCCTTTGCCGGTGTGGCTGACGACTTCAATGTCATAGATCTTAGATGCATCTTCGCTTTCCAGCTGACCATATTGGGCAACATCATCCGGTTCCTGGGTAAAGCTTTTCAGACGCAAGGCCCCACTGACGCCATGCGCAGACGAAAAGGCGGCCACGCAAACGCGCGCGCTGTCTTTATCTGTGCTGTTGGTCGGTGTGGACATGATCTAATCTCTTTAACCAGATAACACGAAAATTCAAAAAGAGGCTTAAGCTTCAGCAGCTTCTTCGGCCGGTGCTTCTTCAGCAGCAGCGGCTTCGGCAGCAGCTTCTTCAGCGGCCGCTTTGGCAGCTTCTTCAGCTTCGCGTTTCTTTTCAGCTTTTTCTTCGATACGCATTTTAGTCTTTTCAGACTGTTCTGCTTTTTTGGTTTGTTGCGGGATCGCACGTTCGGCTTTACCTGCAGCAGCCAAGAAACGAAGAACACGGTCAGACGGCTTTGCGCCTTGGCCGAGCCAGTAGTCAACGCGTTCTACGTTCATTTGAACGCGGTTTTCATTGTCTTTGGCAAGCATCGGGTTGTATGTGCCGAGTTTCTCAATGAAACGGCCGTCGCGCGGTGCGCGTTTGTCAGCAACAACGATACGGTAGAACGGACGCTTTTTAGCCCCGCCACGTGCCAAACGGATTGTAAGAGCCATGTGTTGGTCTTTCCTATGGTTTGGGTTAGCAAAAAAAATTCAAGTCAGGTTCAAAACAAACAGGTCTTCACTTTTTGAATGGTGGCAGCCCCGGCGGTAAACCACCCTGACCCCCAAGCCCATCCAGTCCGGGCATACCATTGAGACCGCCCGGTGGCATTTGACCACCCGCGCCGCCCATCATGGCACCCATCTTGCCGAGCAAACCTTTTTTGTTCATCTTTCCAACTTTTTTCATGACGCTCGCGGTCTGCTGATATTGTTTCAGCAATTTGTTTACGTCCTGAACCGAGAGGCCACAGCCCGCAGCGATGCGCTGCTTGCGTGAGGCTTTAATGAGTTTGGGATTTTGACGTTCTTTCACTGTCATCGACAGGATGATCGCTTGTTGGCGCGCAATCATCTTGTCATCCACTTGTGCAGCAGCCAGTTGCTTTTTCATCTTACCGATGCCCGGCAACATGCCTAAAAGACCATCCACATCGCCCATTTTGCGAATTTGGTTGAGCTGTTCAAGCATGTCTTCCAGCGTAAACAGGCCTTTCATGACCCGTTTGGCAAGTGCTTCTGCTTTATCTTGTTCAATGGTTTCCTGGGCTTTTTCCACCAGCGAGACCACATCGCCCATACCGAGGATTCGGCTGGCAACACGATCAGCGTGAAAAGCTTCCAGTTCGTCGATTTTTTCACCGACACCCATGACTTTGATCGGCGCACCCGTCACTTCTTTCATAGAAAGGGCTGCACCACCGCGTGCATCGCCGTCTACACGGGTCAACGCAATACCGGTAATGCCGATCTTGTCATTAAATTCTTTCGCCACATTGACGGAGTCTTGACCCGTCATCGCATCTGTCACCAACAGAGTCTCTGCCGGTTTGGCCACGTCGCGCACATTCGCGACTTCATCCATCAATTTTTCATCAATATGCAGGCGACCTGCGGTATCAAGGATAACAACGTCATAACCACCCTTGCGGCCTTCCTCCATCGCGCGTTTGGCGATGGAAACGGGTTGTTCCCCCATAATAATTGGCAGCGAGTTCAACTCCGCCTGTTTGGCGAGGACCTCAAGCTGCTGCTGGGCGGCCGGACGATAAACGTCAAGGCTGGCCAGCAAAACTTTCTTGCGCTCCTTCTTTTTGAGCATCAAGCCGATTTTTGCAGAAGTCGTGGTTTTACCCGCACCTTGCAGACCGACCATCAGGATGGCAACCGGGGGAACAGCTTTTAAATTAATCGCCGTATCTTCAGCGCCAAGCATCTCGACCATACAGTCATGGACGATCTTGATGACCATCTGGCCCGGATTAATGCCTTTGAGAACTTCTTCACCAACCGCCTGTTCCTTGGCTTTTCTGACAAAGTCTTTCACCACAGGCAAGGCAACGTCGGCCTCCAGCAAGGCGACGCGCACTTCACGCATGGCTTCACTCACGTCGGCTTCAGAAAGGGAGCCGCGTTTGGTAAGCTTGTCAAAAATGTCGCCTAAACGACCCTGTAAGTTCTCAAACATACAAAAATAATCCCAACGCAAAACGCGCCAGTGCTCGAAACTCGAGGACTGGCGGCACCCCTTAAGGTGACAATATTGTCAAAGAGGTATTGAATTTGTGCGTCCTTTTACGTGGAGCTGACACCAGAGTCAAGCAAAAGTGCGCTTGTTTTAGCCATCAAAGGTCATTAAGTTATAAAAGAGATAATAATATAGATAATGGATCCGTCATGCGTCTTCTCTTCCTTTTCCTTAGCGCCTTTTTCTTATCAAACACGGCCCACGCTGATGAAGAACTAAAGGAATATGCAGATTATCAAGTTTTGCATGTCAAAAACACCATCAAATCTATAGACCTGACTTTGCTAGAATCCATTGATTTCTTGAACCGTAATCTCGGTAAGGAAGAAGCAACGCTTCATAAAAGCCTGTTACAATATGCTGAACGCACCCCAGGCCTACGTGCGATCATTGTGACGGACACAAAAGGGAAATTAAAGCTGGACAGTTTTTCTTACCCTACAAAAAACATCAATTTAGCCGACCGTGAATATGTTAAAAACGCAACCGCGTTAAACAACCAGAGTCTCTATATTGGGCAACCTGTTGTTGGCAGGAGTTCTGGGACAGCTTTCTTGCCCTTTTCACGCGCACTCTTAAATGCCAATAAAGAAAGCCAAGGGGTCATTGCCGCCATTATGCATCCCGGATTCCTGATTAAGCAAGACATGCTGTGCGCCCAGTGTTTTGTAGCTGTTTTCAATTCTCATCAAAAGCTCGTGGTCTCTTATCCTACCAACGCAAGTTTCCCGGATGATTTCATTGCGATGTTACAAGCTGAAAGCCAAGGCCACGTCATCAAACATCAATTAAATGGCCAGCCCGTTACAACCTTAAAAGCCCCGATCAGCGATTTTGGACTGACCCTAACGGTGAGCAAATTCTCAAACCAGTAACAACAGACCCATAGCGTTTAATCCTATAATTGTATTTTAAGCAAAGACGTGGTACGTTGCCTTCACCTTAAGTAGGACCGGGTAATGTTTCGCGTTTTATTCTTAATTTTCATATTGTTATCTGGGCGCGCGCAAGCCAGCATTGATCTGGAACTAGCCGCCCAATATCAGGAAACTTATGCAGAAGGCCTCCTGCGTTCAGCCGACATTACCTTAGTCGGCCTCGCCAATCTTTTTGAATTTTCTGAAAACAATTCGATTAACGATCTTATCATTCACAATTCCCTAAACCGCACAGTCAAGCGTGTCCCGGGTTTGCGCGCTCTATTCACCACCACGGTGGATGGAAAGTTACAATATGATAGTTTCAGATATCCAACCCGTAACATGAACCTAAAAGACAGAGCATACGTGCACAAAGCTTTTGGATTGAAGGAAAACGAACTTTATATTGGAAAGCCAATCCGCAACACCTTTGCCAACTTTGATAGCCTGCCCTTATCTCGCCCGATCTTTAGTGAAAAAGGCTACATCAAAGGTGTCGCCGTCGCCATCATGACGCCGGACCATTTGATCAAACGCGACAAGGTCTGCGTGAAGTGCGTTGTCTCTATCTACAAAACCACGGGCGAAAAAATCACCAGTTTCCCGTCATCCTTTGTTGATTTTCCGGATGTTCAGTCCCTAATGAAGGACTACAAACCCAATGTGCCGTTTAAAATCGACATCAATAAACTAAGAACTCAAAGTCTCTGGATTCCCTTCAACGACTATGAGCTTGTTTTAGTCTATTCATATTTTGAATAAGGCTACATCCTATGGCAGCCTTTAAGCCTTGCCTTAATATGAAATCAGTTCAGTTGGATTATTATGTAATTCAATATGACCCATCAGATAGTTCAACGCATTTGCCCGTTCAACATTACTGAGTTCCTGAACTTTCTTCCCCATATGACGTTCCACGTCACTTAGCAAACTGATCGGATCATTATTACTATTGCGGGAAGCAATAATAATAAGGCGTGACAGCTGGTCTTCGCTCACTTTCGGGACCGAATGCTGGTAGAACACCACACCACTTAAAACCGCAAAAGCGAACACGACTCCAGCAATCCCTGCACTGCCGAAGCGATGGAACTTTCGTTTTTTGGAGGTATCATCCAATTTTGACAATGTCTTTTGCAAGTCTTCGTCAAGCATTATACACCTACTGGTAGCCACACAATCTAAATTAGTCTTCTTTCTTCCTATTATCATAGATTGTACGTCACACTACAATAAAAATTTTCGTACATTTTTATCACCTTAACATGAATAGGAGATAAAAATGCTTAATATAAGAGTAGCACAAGTCAACGACATCCCTGAAATTGCCAATATCCATGAAATCGGCTGGCGCAACACATACAGCTTTATGCCAGAAGCCGTCCTGTTAAATCGCGATAAGAATTTTCGCATGCAGCAATGGCAAAACTGGTTTAACGAAGACCGCGCTAGCCAGGATGAAGCTCTGTATGTCTTTGAAGAAAATGGGAAAACCGTTGGCTTTTGTATGTGCAAACCAAACGACGACGATATGTTGATCGGTGCACGCGGCGAACTTCATGCCCTTTATGTACTACCTGATGTCCGTACCTTCGGGATTAGCTTTCTCGCCATCAACACTTTATCCAAATTCCTTTTGGAAAGAAACTTAGCTCCTTTATGTTGCTGGGCTTTTCAAAAAAATAAAATTTGGAGATGGTATGAACGGCTCGGCTTCAAACGGATTATTGCGCGCAATCGTCGCATAAATAATATCGAAATTCCTGAATACGGTCTTGTTCACTTCGAACCCAATAAGCTGATTGATTATACCGGTCAAAAACTTGCACTCGCAGCATAAGGGTTAAAAAAAATGGTGGTCACCTTAATCGGTGGCCACCAATTTTATCTCATAAAATAAATCACTTAACCGGCATTCATCCGCTGAACAGCGAAATCTATAATTTGAGCCGTTGTTTCAGCCGGAACACGCTCGTGTTCTGGTTTGGCATTATTTTGTGCCATCCAATCATGGATTTCCATAAATGTATCTGCAAACATTTCTGGATCCCGAGTCGCACCAGTTCTTTTGCAAAGATAGAAGGCAACATTCCATGCGATTTTTCGATCGAACCCGACAGAACGGACCTCTTCTGACATTTTCATGTCACCCAAACCGGTAAAAAACCAATTTAAATCATAGCCCCAATCTGACAGCTTTTGCAGCACATCACCTTTGGGAATTTGGTCACGTTCATAACCCTGAATGGAACCGATAGACACACTTAATTGGTGCGAAAATTCCCTTTGTGTCAAACCTAAATTTTTACGTATTTCGCTAAAACGTTGTCCGATTTCATTCATGTTCGCCCCCCCCCCTTAAACAAGCATAAGTTATTCTGTTTTCTTTCAACTTTACCTTTTTCTAGCATCAAAATCATTATTTATTTGGGATTTATGCCAAAGTATAATTTTTTATGTAAGAAACTGGATTTTAAATAATTTAAAATACACAAAATTTTATACAACTAAATATAGTCGTGCGAATTGCTACATTTACCCAACCCTTCATTTATCCTGTTGATATTATTTAAAGTTTAGAATTCTTCAAGTAAACCTGTACAAACTGTAATCCCCTTGACATGTAAGCTTTGTTAGCTAATTTCACACTATAGAAATGCAAGATAATAGCTATTGAGATAATGCCATGAGCAGAAGACCACCAAGAACAACACCCGACCCGATTGATAAATATGTGGGTTCACGGGTGCGCGCGCGCCGTGTTGGTATGCGCATTTCCCAGACCAAACTTGGTGATGCTATTGGTGTAACCTTTCAACAGGTTCAAAAGTACGAAAATGGTACAAACCGGATCGGAGCCAGCAATCTTTACAAGATCTCACGACAATTAGGTGTCGATGTAGCTTATTTCTTCAAAGGTATCCCAGAAGACCTCTATGAAGCTTCAAACGCAGACCCCTTCGGCCTAAGTGAACCGGCGGCAGAACCTTTTGACAATGATCCTTTATCTTCTAAAGAGTCTATTGCACTTATTCATGATTATCATCGCATTCCTGATGAAGAGTTAAGACAACGGGTTGTCCAATTTATGAAGGCCTTAGCCAACAGCCTGACCAATCAGCCGCATGAAGATGAGTCAAACTCGTAACAGACCTGCGATAATTACACTAAAGAGTAGCGAATTTAGCATTCCAAGCTAATCACGCGAATAGAAGGTTGGGCTTTATTCCATGACATGCTATATCCTAAAACGTGCACAATATAAAATTGCATCTTATTGGCGCATTTTAACGTTGAAGGTTATCTCGCATGAAACAAACACCCAAACCCATTGACCCCATTGATTGTCAAATCGGCGAACGGCTGCGCCAAAAACGCAATTATTTAAACCTCAGCCAAACCGAACTGGGTCAAAAACTTGGTGTTTCCCGCATTAAAATTGGCCAATATGAATCCGGTGCCCGATCCATTCCCGCCAGTCAGCTATTAAAGCTTACACAAATTTTAAATGTAAATATCACTTTCTTTTTCCATTCATCTGACGAATTAGACTCAGAAAACTCTGAGCCTTTGCTTAATAAAGATGCGATCAACCTGATCCGTGACTTTGAGAATCTGGACGGCCCTGATGTTAAAAAAGCTTTTGCTGACGTAATGGAACGTACCGCCCAACTGTTACAAAACAAGATAATCTGAGAGCGATAACATTCTTTAGGTTTCACCGAAATCATACAATACAATATATTTATGCAAAATTTTCTTATTAATTGAAATATTAAGGCAAAATCCGCGTATTTGGTTTGATAATTTTATGAGCGGTGATACCCTACGATTACATAAAAATGATCTAATGCGTGCCATTCACTTCAGGGTTTTGCTATCGCCCTGACTTAATGATAAAGAGGTAAACCAGTGCCCATTCAACAAGAAACGCGCCTTATTCGTGACGGTTTTTCTATCACCTACAGACGCTTCTACGGCAACATCATAATCAATGAAGTCATTAAAAGCATCGTCAGTGGCGTCGTGAATACAGCCGCCAACCGGGAAAATTGTATCCTCAGTAACTGGAAAGACGTCATCAACGTCGAATTTAATGCCGGGGACATTAATGGAGCCTTGGAAGGCGCTTATTCCATAGATTTAATGGAACGCAAGGTTGCCATCGCCTTCGTGCTGGGTGACAACCCCCACCTTCATCTACTCGCGAATAGTTTTATAAGTGCTGTTAGGCCAGAACAAATAAACGCCAAGATTTTCGATACGGATGACGAAGGTCTTGAGTGGTTATCTTCAATCCATCAAAAATAATAAAAAGCCCCTACACACACGGCGCAAGGGCTTTTTTATAGTTAAATTTGATCGTTCAGATCACGGACGTAAGAAACCAACCACATCCTTAACTTCGTCCAAAACAGGCTGGGCAATGGCATTTGCCCGTTCAGCCCCGTCGCGCAAAATCGCATCAATTTGAGCCGGATCATCCATATAACGCTTCATTTCTTCTGAAATGGGGGACAGTTTTGCAACAGCCAGGTCAGTCAGCGCTTTTTTGAAATCAGCAAAGCTCTGACCACCATATTCAGCGCAAACGTCTTCCAGTTTCATATCATTCAGCGCCCCATAGATATTCATGAGGTTTTTCGCTTCCAGACGATCTTCAAACCCATCTACATTATCCGGGATGGGGTGCGGGTCAGTCTTAGCTTTGCGAATTTTCTTGGCAATGGCGTCTGCATCGTCTGTCATGCCGATACGCGCATATTCAGACGGATCAGACTTTGACATTTTTTTAGAACCATCACGCAAAGACATAACACGCGTTGCCGTGCCAAAAATCATCGGATCAGGCAGTGGGAAAACTTCTTTACCAAAATCATTATTGAACTTTTGTGCAATATCGCGTGCAAGCTCCAGATGCTGCTTCTGATCATCCCCGACAGGAACGTGAGTTGCTTTATAAAGCAAAATGTCCGCCGCCATAAGATTCGGATAGACATACAGGCCACAAGAGGCGTTTTCTTTATGCTTGCCTGCTTTTTCCTTAAACTGTGTCATCCGGTTCAACCAGCCCAGACGCGCCACACAGTTCAGAACCCAGCCGAGTTCTGCATGAGCGGAAACATTTGACTGATTAAAGATAATGTTTTTCTTCGGGTCCACACCGGCCGCCAGCATGCCCGCGGCAACTTCGCGTGTTGCACGGCGCAGATCATCCGGGTCTTGCCAGACGGTAATGGCATGCATATCGACCACACAGAAAATACTTTCATAGTCGTCTTGCAGTTTTACCCAGTTGCGAATGGCACCGAGGTAGTTGCCCAAAGTCATATTACCGGATGGCTGTACGCCAGAAAAAATGCGATCCATTGGATGTGTCCCGCTTCATAAGTGTAAAAAACAAGGCGCGGTGGAAACGCCCCTAAAAAATCGAGACTTGTTATGCAATGCTCGTCTGTTTGGGTCAAGCTTTATGGCATTATTCAGCTGCTGATCGATAATCAGACAGTTGCACCACTTCATGTTCCCCCAAAAGTTCATCACGTAAGCTATCGGCCCAGAGCTGGATCACATACTGTACAATCTCAGCACGGTCTTCCATATCCCCGGAGAAACGAATACGGGTTTTGGGGCTGTCCAGTCCGCGTTTAGACAAAATTTCCACCTCGAACTCGCCAGACACCCCATCAATGGTGGCCGTAAATTCGTCCCCCATCGCTACATCCAAAGGCGGATGAAGGGCAAAACCGTTATTGGAAATATCCAGCAATTTAGATTTAAAAGTGCCTTTTGCGCCATTTAAGACGACCTGAATATCTTCACCGGCCAGAATTGATTTCTCGCCTTCCTCTTCGGTCATTGTGTGGGATGCAGAGCGTACCGCTGTATTCAGCGACATCTGCAAGCTTTCCACCATCGCTGAAACCCGGTTCGATACATCACCTAAACGATCTGACAAGGCGCGCACACCCTGCATTTCCTGTGAAGCTTCCCCCACATGATGAGTCAACTGTTCAGACACCTTAAAGGAATCGTGAATGGTCGCGGTAATTTCGCGGGTTTCACGGGTTTGTTCTTCCACACTTTGTGATACATCAGCCGAGATATTCGCCATATCAGCAATAATATGGTTAATTTCCTGAATGGATTTCATACAGTCATGGGCCACATGGCGCACATCCGTAATCTGACGTGAAATTTCTGCCGTGGCTTTCGATGTTTGGGTCGCCAGTAACTTGACTTCATTGGCCACAACCCCAAAGCCTTTGCCACTTTCCCCGGCACGTTCTGCTTCGATGGTTGCGTTCAGAGCCAACATGTTGGTTTGTGCCGCAATATCGTTAATCATATTGACAACACTGCCAATACTGTCAGCCGCTTCGCTCAGGCTTTCAACTGCATGGGATGATTTTTCGGCTTGATCCATGGCTGTATCGGCAATACCGCGTTGACGTTGAACCTGTTCAGACACCTGACCGATGGAACCTGCAAGGTTTTGCGCAGCTTGAGCCACCCGTTCTGCCAGTTCCAGCGATGATTTTGCCTGCACCGCCACATCATCAGCCTGATGAGAGACTTGTTCCGCCGAACTTGCCATAGAACCAACAGCACTGCTGAGTTCTTTCGTGTGGACCGCCACTTTTTCAAGCACAACACCTGTTTCCGATTCAATGGTATCGGCCATTGCCATAAGGGAAGCACTGCGTTTTTCTTCTTCGCGTTTCTGATCTTCCAGACGTTGTTGGGTCAGGCGTTCCACATCCATGGCGTTTTGACGGAAGATCACAACCGCTTTCGCCATCGTCCCGACCTCGTCACGGCGTTCTTTATCCACCACTTCGATATCCACATCCCCATCGCCCAGGCGTTTCATATCTCCGGTCACACGATTAAGCGGCCCCAAGATACTGCGCGACGTCACTGCCCCTAACAGAACGGCAATTACAGCCACAACCGCCATGGTGATGATATAGCTGGTGATGGTGGATTGGGATGCTTCGGATACGGCTTTCGTTGTTTCGTTCTGTTCCATAATCGCGGTGGTACGGATATCGGACGCCAGTTTCATCGTGCCTTCAATGGCGTTGCGAAAGGCTTCAAAGGATTGGAACAGGCCCATATTTGATCCTTGAAACTGCACGTAGCCCTGTTTCAACAGATCATTGTCACGACCCAAAAATTTCAGGGCTTTTTTGTCACGTCGCGACAGACCTGACATGCCTTTTTTGGTTTCTGCCAGTGCGTCATCGACCTGCGATGTCGCATCGCGCGCATTTTGCAGGGTTTGTTCATTCGGTTTGATGGCATAGGTCATGGTTTCCAACAAAGCTTTGTTGGATGACACAATTATCTTTTCTGCCAGATCATGCAGATGAGCATAATCCGGGCGTTCCATCGCAATTTTATTCAGCTTTACGGCCAGTTCAGGTGATGAAGATACAAGTTTGTTTGCCCCCATCAGAATCATATCTGCGGAAGCACCGATATTTTCAATACGAAGCAAAAGCGGCCCCAAGGTATCGATATAATTTGCTTCCGATTTAGTGACTTCGTCCGCTTGTTCGCTCAGGCCCTTTTCTTTTAAGGTTTCCACAAAAGATACAGCGACATTGTGGGTTTTTTCAAGTTGGACCTCAACAAGTTCACGATCTTTAACTTTGGTCGATTGCGCATAAAGCAAGATGGCATCAGACAATTCGTTCAGACTAAGCGCGTAATCGTTGGCACTACCGACCAAAGTGATTTTTTCGCCAATCGCTTCAGTCGATCCGGCCATTTCATCAAACTGGAATGTGGCAAAAGCGCCCAATCCCAGCAATGCACAAATTAAAAATCCAAATCCCATATAAATGCGATGGGAAATCGACAAACGATCCGCAGCCATATTCTCGTTTCACCTTAAATATTATTTATTGTCCACCTTATGGGAGACTTATTTATGAGATGGCGCAGTGCAACATTGATGTCAATTTAAGAAGGATCGGACCATAATAACTTCACTCAATTGTCATAAAATATTCATGCGAATTATAATCATTATGATAAATTGGTTTGATTATAAGAAATTGTTCTACTTACGCTTTACCGCGCTCTTTAAATCACCCAATCGGGCAACGCCTAGGAAGTGAGCAGACACAAAATAGACAATTAATCCGGCCAAAACCAGTGCCAACAAAGACAGGATTCGCGCGATCTGCCCCGCCGCAATATAAGGGGCGAGCAAGATCATCAGCCCATAAAGCGCCCCCCCCATCAATCCACAACAAAGAAGGATGCGCAGGAACTTTGATTTTAAACGTTGATCCAGAGAAAAGAACCCGCGTTTCTTCAGGACAATCGCCAATAAAACGGTATTGGTCCAAGCCGAAATAACCGTTGCTATGGCAAGACCCACATGTAAAAACGGTCCCATCAAAATCAGGTTAAAGACGATATTCACAATCATACAGACACCCGCAATCACCATTGGTGTCTTGGTATCGCCGCGCGCAAAAAAACCGGGGGTTAGCGCTTTATTCAAAACATAAGCTGGCAAACCAAAGGCATAAACAAACAAGGCCGACGATGTTGCCAAACTATCTGCGTTGGTAAATTGATTACGTTCAAACAGGATACTGACGATCGGGTCAGCAATCACCATATAAGCCACCGCGGCAGGTAACGTCAGAAAGAGTGAAAACTCCAACGCCCGGTTCAGACTGTTCATAGCCCCGGTTTCATCACCACTACGCAACTGTCTGGATAACATCGGCAACAAGGCTGTGCCCACTGCAACACCCACCACTCCCAACGGCAATTGATTAATCCGGTCTGCGTAAAACAAAAATGAAATTGACCCCGTTGGCAACAAGGTTGCGATCATCATATCGACCAGCAAATTGACCTGATAGATACCCGCACCCAATGCACCGGGTATAATGCGCTTGACCATCAGCTTTACATCTTCATCCCATCGCATAAGACGCAAGCGCAACGTCATATTATTTTTCACACAGTTCCAGAACAGCCAAATAAACTGCACAACACCAGCTGCAAAAACGCCCCAGGCCAACGCATGACCGGGTGTTTCCAGGTATGGCGTCAATCCCAAAATCGCCCCAATCAGGCAGATATTTAAAAGAACAGGTGTCGCAGCGGCAGCGGCAAATTTATTTAATGAATTCAACACCCCTGCCATTAGGGAAACAAGTGAGATAAATAATAAATAAGGAAAAGTAATGCGTGTCAGATAAACAGCCAGATCAAATTTTTCCGGCTCATCCATAAAGCCGGGTGCAAAGATCTGCATGGCCCAAGGCATGGACAGTTCCATCACAATCAACAGGCCAAGCAATATCCAGAACAAAAAGGCAAAAGCTTTTTCGGCAAACTCTTTTGCGGTATCTGCCCCATCGCCTTCCATTTTTGATGCAAACAGCGGAACAAAGGCCGCATTAAAAGCCCCTTCGGCAAAAAGACGACGAAAGACATTGGGAAATTTAAAAGCGATGAAAAAAGCATCCGCAACAGGCCCGGCACCCAAGATCGCCGCCACCAGAATATCGCGTGCAAAACCAAGGATACGACTCAGCATCGTATAACCGCCAACGGTCGCAATGGAACGCAACAAGGACATCTCTTTTCCTTAACCCAAATCCGAATAGTTTTCTCTTTGTAGCCTGAAAGGGGTAAAGAATGTATAAAATATGCTGGCTCAAATCGTAAAAAACGTTATAACGCCAAACAAACTTGAGACACATATTTGTGAAAGAAAAAACCATGATGAAAGTTGTGCGCGCCAAATTACATGGCATCCGCGTCACCGGTGCGGATTTGAACTACCACGGTTCTATCACCCTTGATCCTGAACAATGCGAACTCGCCGGGATCTATCCGATGGAGTTTGTTGATATCTGGAACAAGCAAAGCGGTGCGCGCATTTCAACTTACGTTATCTTTGGGGAACCGGGCTCCAAATGCTGTATCCTTAATGGTGCAGCGGCACGTACATGTCAAAAAGGTGACGAGGTTATTATCTGTTCGGCAGACTATTGCAAACCTGAAGACCTTTATGATCTGCAACCCACCATCCTGACCTATTTACCGGATAACGACGTGGATCAGGTTTTGAAATATGATGTTTTCCGCAGTGAAAACCGCGCCTATGATTTCCGCATCATTGATGCTGAAACCAACAAGGTCGAAGATTGCCACACCTATCCCAACGTCGATATCAACAACATCCGCAAAGATTTGAAAAAACGCGGACTGGATGATAAAGACGTAGAAGCTTTTGTTGAAAAACACCTAATGCGCTGAGGTTGTGATGAAAAAAGACCAGATCATCTATGACGATTTCGCCAAAGTTGAAATGCGCGTGGGCCAAATCCTCAGCGTCCAAGAATTCCCGCGCGCGCGAAATCCGTCTTATAAGGTCGAGGTCGATTTCGGTGATCTGGGCACCAAATGGTCTAGCGCCCAGATCACCAGCTATTCAATAGAAGAATTGATCGGCAAACTGGTCATCTGTACCGTCAACATGCCGCCCAGAAATATCGCCGGATTCCAATCCGAAGTCCTGATCATGGGCGCCGAAAATAAAAACGGCGATGTGATTTTACTGAGCACTGATACGGATGTCCCGCTGGGCAGTGAAGTTTATTAAGAACGCCCCAAATACCCGTTCAAGAAGCGTAAATGGTCTTCGATGAAGCTGGCGATGAAGTAATAGCTGTGATCATAGCCCGGTTGCATTCTTAAGGTTATGGGAAAATCGACGTCTTTGGCCACTTTCACAAGATTTTCCGGCTTTAATTGGTCTTGCAGGAAATTATCACTATCACCTTGATCAATCAAAATGGGCAAGCGTCCTGATGCGTGGCTCATCAGCTCGCACGTATCATAATCAGCCCAGTCTGCTTTATTGTCGCCCAGATAATTGCTAAAGGCCTTTTGACCCCATGGCACTTTCATCGGATTAACAATGGGACTAAAGGCGCTGACGGCCTGATAGCGATCCATGTTTTTAAGCGCTATACTTAACGCCCCATGCCCGCCCATGGAATGACCGCTGATGGCGCGTTGATCGCTGACGGGGAACGTGCTTTCAATCAATTTCGGCAATTCATCCACCACATAATCATACATGCGATAGTGTTTGGACCATGGCTCTTGCGTGGCGTTCAGGTAAAAACCCGCACCATGCCCGAAATCATAAGCTCCATCTGGGTCATCGGGCACATCTTCACCGCGTGGGCTGGTATCCGGTGCGACGATAATCAACCCCAGTTCCGCCGCAATGCGCATGGCACCGGCTTTTTGCATAAAGTTTTCATCGGTGCAGGTCAGACCCGATAACCAATAGACAACCGGAAGCTTGGCCCCTTCGCTTGCCTGAGGCGGCAAGTAAATGGCAAAGCGCATGTCGCAATTTAACACACTGGATCGATGGCTATATTGTTTATGCCATCCGCCAAAACATTTCGTTGCGCTGATATTTTTCAAGGCTTGTGTCATGTCAGCCAAGCTCCCTTTTGTCTGATTTTATTTATAATGGATAACGCTACGAATACTTTTGCCTTCATGCATCAGATCAAAGGCTTCGTTGATGTCTTCCAAAGGCATGGTGTGGGTGATGAAATCATCCAGTTTAAATTCGCCTGCAAGATAGCGTTCCACATAATCGGGCAATTCTGAACGTCCCTTCACCCCGCCAAAGGCACTGCCGCGCCAGACGCGACCTGTCACCAACTGGAACGGACGGGTTGAAATTTCCTGACCCGCACCGGCCACCCCGATGATCACAGATTCCCCCCAGCCTTTATGGCAGCATTCAAGAGCAGAACGCATCACATCCACATTGCCGATACATTCAAAGGAATAATCAACCCCACCGTCAGTCAGTTCCACAATCACATCCTGAATCGGCTTGTCATAGTCTTTCGGGTTGATGCAATCACTAGCCCCGAGTTTGCGCGCCAGATCAAACTTGCTTTCATTGATGTCAATCCCGATGATGCGACCTGCTTTGGCCATAGTTGCCCCGATAATGGCCGACAGACCAATGCCGCCCAGCCCAAAGATCGCCACCGTTGCGCCCTCTTCCACTTTGGCCGTATTCATCACCGCGCCCATTCCTGTGGTCACGCCGCAACCCAGCAAACAGACTTCTTCCAACGGGGCATCTGGGTTCACTTTTGCCAAAGAAATTTCCGGCAGGACGGTATATTCAGAAAAAGTCGATGTGCCCATATAGTGATAAATCGGCTGACCGTCTTTAAAGAAACGCGTTGTGCCATCGGGCATCAGACCCTTGCCTTGTGTTTCACGGATTTTCTGACACAGATTTGTTTTACCGGATTTACAGAACTTACATTCCCCACATTCAGGGGTATACAGCGGAATGACGTGATCGCCGACTTTAACGCTGGTGACGCCTTCGCCGACCTGTTCCACAATGCCGCCGCCTTCATGACCTAAGATCGCTGGAAAAATCCCTTCCGGATCATCGCCGGACAAGGTGAACGCATCCGTATGACAGACTCCGGTTGCGACCAGCTTAACCAGTACTTCGCCGGCCTTTGGCGGCATGACTTCGATCTCTTCAATAGACAGGGGCTGACCGGCACCCCATGCGATAGCAGCTTTACATTTAATCATCATCGACTCCAATCGGTAAAAAACAGTTGGGCATTAATATAATTATTGCGATAAAGTAAAATAATAGCCGTTTTATCAAAAGATTTTTTACATATGGCAATAATGAATAAATGGGAAGGCGTCACTGAATTTGTCAGTGTTGTAGAACAGGGCAGCTTTACCAAAGCCGCCAAACAGATGGGTACTTCCATCGCCCATATCAGCCGCCAGATCAGTAGCTTGGAAAATAGGCTGGATGCGATCTTGCTTTATCGCACCACAAGACGTGTCAGCCTGACTGAATTGGGCGAAATTTATTACCAAAGGTGCCGCCCCCTTCTCGAAGCTCTGGGCGAAGCTGAAGATGCGGTGTCAGATTTACAGGATACTGCCAAAGGTCGTTTGCGCATAACCACCCCTGTGGCCTTTGGCGAGTTAAAAATCGTCCCGCTCATCAATGATCTGCTCAAAACTTACCCAAAACTTGATCTGGATATCAATCTGACCAATCGACAACTTGATCTTGTGACCGAAGGGATTGATCTTGCCATCCGGGTCGGCCATTTGGACTCCTCAAGCCTCAAAGCCAAAAAACTAGGAAAACGCGATCTGATTACCTGTGCCTCACCCGCCTATATCACATCGTATGGGGAACCCCACAGCCTGTCCGAACTAGACCATCACAGCTGCCTGTTAGGGACATTGGATCATTGGCGCTATCGTGAAAACGGCCTGCCGAAATCCATTAAAGTCAAAGGTCGTATGCGATGTAACAACGGCCCTGCCCTTGTCAAAGCAGCCCTGGACGGGTTTGGCATTGTCCAATTACCTGACTACTATCTCAATGATCATCTTAAGGTCGGGACCCTGAAACCGCTTCTCATCCCCTTTAGTCCTGAAAGCGAAGGCATTTGGGCCGTCTATCCCCCAAGCCGTCACCTATCGCCCAAAATCCGCATGGTTATTGATTTCATGGCGCAGAAAATCAAAGGATATTAAACTTTTTCCAAGGGAACCACATGTAACCAGCCATGCTTTACGCCGGTTTGGGACGTAATGCGATTAGCCATGTCACGAACTTCTTTGACCTGGCCTTTCAAAACAGTCGTTTCCAGACAGTTTTCAGAATCGACATGCAAATGCAAGGTGGCCGCCGGGATATCGTGATGATGATGGTGTTCCTCCACAAGGCGCGAAGAAAGCGTGCGTTCTTTGTGATTATACATATAGACCACACAACCAACGCAGTTAGCCTCCTCGTTAGAGTCAACTTCCTGTTCAGCAATCAGATTACGAAGCGCATCGCGGATACCTTCTGAGCGGTTTTTATAGCCTTTCAGCTCAATCAGCTGATCAAATTTTTCCAGCAGATCATCTTCAATTGTAATTGTAACACGTTCCATTTTCTTACTTTCTAGATTGCATGACATGGAAAGTATGATATTTTTAAATTTCATCATACTTTTATTTAAGATAATTATAAGGGGTGTTTCTTTATGAAACGATCATTCTTTTTCAGCTTTTTCCTGACGGCGATTGCAGCCTTGCCGGCCCTTGCTCATACGGGCGTTGGTGAAGCTTCCAGCCTATCTTCTGGCTTTGGTCACCCGATCGGGGGCCTGGACCACATTCTGGCCATGGTCGCTGTTGGTATTCTTGCCGCCCAACAAGGTGGTAAAGCAATCTATTTAATCCCGGCTTCATTCATCGTTATGATGATTTTTGGCGGTGTCATGGGCGTCAGTGGTGTTGCACTGCCATTCGTTGAAATCGGCATTATGGGCTCTGTCATTGTTCTGGGTGCCGTTATTGCACTGGGTCGCCAATTCACAGTCCCTATGTCTATGGCTTTGGTCGGCTTTCTCTCTATTTTCCACGGTCACGCTCACGGCACAGAAATGCCGTTGAATGCCAGTGGTATGGAATATGGCCTCGGCTTCATCGCAGCCACAGCCCTCTTGCACCTGGCCGGTCTGGGCCTCAGCCTGCTGATCGCCAAAATCGACAACAAAATCACCCCGCTTGCCATTCGCGCCAGCGGCAGCGCCATCGCTGTTTTGGGTGTGGTTCTGTTTGTGATTTAAGCCTCACTAAAGAGTTCAAAAGGTCAGTGTGTTTCCTCACTGGCCTTTTGAATGTCCGCTTTTAAAGCACTTTTCTTTTATTAATGATCCTGCAATAGTGCATCTTGATGTTTCATGGAGACTTTAAATGCACATTGAATCGATAAAACTCAAAAACTTCAAAAGCTTTCACGATACTGAAATGCTTGATATCCCGCGCTTTTGTGTCATTGTTGGTGCCAATGGAAGCGGTAAGTCCACCTTGTTTAGCGTTTTTGAATTTTTACGCGAAGCATTAGCCAGCAATATCAATACCGCCCTTGTCAAATTGGGGGGCAGCCGTGGCTTCCAAGAAGTACGAAGCCGTGGCGCGCAGGGAAATATTGATATTGAACTCAAATTCCGTGAAACGGATACCTCGCCTTTAATCACTTATTTTTTATCTGTTGGCGTCAAGGATGGACGCCCTATTGTCGCGCGTGAGATTTTGAAATACCGTCGTGGCAGTGGCGGGCGACCGTGGCATTTCCTGGATTTTTCCAATGGAGTTGGTGTTGCTGCTATAAACGAAATTGAAAATATACCTGACATTAAAGAACTAGACAGAGAAGAACAAAAACTTCGCTCCCCCGATATTCTTGCCGTCAAAGGCCTTGCACAGTTTGAACGTTTCCCCGCCGTGATGGCCCTTGGTACCTTGATTGAAAACTGGCATATCTCAGACTTTCACATCAGTCGGGCGCGTCCTGAACAAGAAGCTGGTTATGCTGAACACCTTTCAAGAGAAGGGGAGAACCTCTCCCTTGTTACAGAATACCTCCATTCACGACATCCCAAAATCTTCAACACAATCTTGGATAAACTTACGCATCGGGTACCAGGTATTACATCAGTTGATGCCAAGACAACCGAAGAAGGCCGTGTTTTATTAAGGTTCCAAGATGGGGCATTTGAAGACCCATTCCTTGCACGATATGTATCTGACGGCACGATTAAAATGTTCGCCTATCTGGTCTTATTGTACGACCCAACCCCACACCCTTTATTATGTGTTGAGGAACCGGAAAATCAGTTATACCCCAACCTATTGTGGGAGCTTGCCGAAGAGTTCAGGGCTTATGCTGAAAGAGGTGGACAGGTTTTTGTTTCCAGTCACTCCCCTGATTTCCTCAATGCTGTAAAACTTGAAGAAGTGTATTGGCTCGTCAAAAAAGAAGGGCGCACACATATTAAACGAGCACAAGATAATAGCCAAATTGCAGCCTACATGGCTGACGGGGATCAAATGGGTTATCTCTGGAAGGAAGGTTTTTTCGAGGGAGCCAACCCACAATGAGCCAGCTTGTCTGTTTTCTGGAAGAACCTTCAGCCAGAGAAATGCTAAAGGGTCTGCTTCCAAAGGTTTTACCTGAAAATACCTACGTGCAATATGTTGTTTTCGAAGGAAAACAAGACTTAGAAAAGCGCTTGCCTAAACGATTAAAGAACTGGCAAATTCCAGACACAAAATTTCTTGTATTAAGGGATCAAGACAGTGGAAATTGTAAAACAATAAAAGAAAATCTTGTTAAAAAATGTGCTGATGCGGGTAAGCCACAAACCGTTGTTCGTATCGCTTGTCATGAATTGGAAAGCTTTTATCTTGGGGACTTAAAAGCTGTAGCCCAAGCCATTGGTCCAGCTGAAGTTCAAAAAATGCAAACAAAATCCAAATTTCGTAAACCAGACGAACTTGCTAACCCCGCAGAAGAGTTAAAAAAATTGGCACCCGAATATCAAAAAGTTTCAGGCTCCCGTGCAATTGGTCCCTTATTAGACATTCAACATAATACATCTGATAGCTTTAATATATTAGTCAAAGCTATAACAAAATTATTTTCGTAAGCCATATCTTTCCAGCACTTCATATTCTGCGCCATGGCGGGTTAAGTGGGAGCGAAAAAGGGTAAACCGGGACACGGTGAAAGCTTCAGTTTTTAAAACATTATGTGCTTCCATATAGCTAAGCGCCTGCTCTGACGGTGTTTTCTTGAGGCGCGCAATCGTGACGTGGGGTTTGTATTTGCGTTTTTCCGCCTCAATCCCAGCTATTTCAACAGCACCTCTTACTTTATTCTGTAGATGATGCAGGGCCACCACATCACCTTTCACTCCTGCCCAGATGGAAGACGGCTGGTGCTTATGGGCAAAACAATTCAATTCAGCCAGATAGAGATCAAACGGATCAAAGCGGATCTTATCCAACCCGTGATGCAGATCTTCGGCCTGACCTTCGTCGATCTCACCGATAAAAAACAGGGTAAGATGCATATTATGCGGTTCTACCCAGCGAGCTTCTTTCAAGCCAGAACACAGTTGTTCCAGCCTGTCCAAAACCGTACCGGGCAGTTCCAATCCAATAAAAAGACGCAGCATATTAATTAAGGGGCTGGCGTCGGATTGTCGCGGTGAACCGCTTCAATATCTGCCAAAATTTCTTCTGAAAGATCTAACTCATAAGCAGAAATGTTGGATTTTAACTGCTCCATTTTCGTTGCCCCAATGATAGAACACGTCACAAAGCTCTTTGTTTTCAAGAAGGCAAGGGCCATTTGGCTCATATCCAGACCATGTTTTTGCGCAACATCATGATAGGCTTGAATTGCATCAAGACCCCGCGGTTTGACAAAACGCGAATAACGTTCTGGCCAAAGAGTCAGGCGCGCGCCTTCGGGTTTTTTTCCACCGATATATTTCCCCGACAGTGTTCCCCCACCAAGTGGTGAATAAGCCAGCAGACCGATCTGCTCATGGGCAGTAACTTCGGACAGGCCAACTTCGAACTGACGGGTCAAAAGGTTATAGGGATTCTGGATTGATACAGGGCGCGGCCAGCCGTTCTTTTCCGACAAGCGCACATATTCCATTGCCCCCCAAGCACTTTCGTTAGACAAGCCGAAGTGACGGATTTTGCCCGCTTCGATTAATTTGACCATAGCGCCATAGGTTTCTTCAATGGGCACCGCCTTTGAAAAATCAGCTCCATCGGGATATTCCAACCGTCCAAAATAATTGCTCGGACGTGCAGGCCAATGGATTTGATAAAGGTCGATATAATCTGTTTTAAGGCGTTTCAAACTGTCATCACAGGCCGCCAGAATGTCTTTTTCGGTCAGGCGTTTTGCACCATCACGGATATAATCAAAGGCATTACCCGGCCCGACCACTTTGGTTGCCAATATAATGTCGTTGCGTTTTTTGGTCTTTTCAAACCAACTGCCAATAATTTTTTCCGTTGCCGCATATGTTTCTTTGCGCGGGGAAACCGGGTACATTTCCGCCACATCAAAGATATTTACCCCTTGGGCCGTGGCATAATCCATCTGTTCATGACCTTCAGCTTCACTATTTTGTTCCCCCCAGGTCATGGTGCCCAGACAGACAAGGCTTACGTCAATGTCAGTGCGGCCTAATTTACGATATTCCATTAATCAATCACCTTTAAAATATAAGGAAGAATGCGATCCACAATAATTGCGATGCCTTCTTTGGTCGGATGAATGCCATCATCCAAATTCAATTCAGGATCGCCTGCAACCCCCTCCAGAAAAAAGGGATATAAGGCCACATTATGCTTTTGCGCAAGGTCTGGATAAATCGGGTTAAATTTTTCGCCATACTGCGCCCCTAAATTCGGCGGGGCCAACATACCAGCCAACAAGACCTTGATTTGTTTCTCTTTTAACTGGGATAAAATCTGATCCAGATTATTTTTGGTCAAGGCCGGATCAATGCCACGAAGCGCATCATTGGCCCCCAGTTCCACAATCACCATATCGGGTTGATCCGCCAAGGCCCAGCCTAAACGGGCCAAACCGCCCTTGGTCGTATCGCCCGAAACCCCAGCATTTATCACCTTGATCTCACGCCCCATTTCACGCAAGGCGGTTTCAAGCTGTTCAGCAAATCCATCGCCTTGATCAAGACGATATCCGGCCGTTAGACTATCCCCAAAGGCAAGAATTTTCATCTCTTTAGCCATAGCCTTTTCTGTTGCAAGATTGACAAGCGCTAAAAAGAACACACATCTGATGAAAGATAAAACGGATAAGCGAAGGCCAAAATTCATGAAAGATAATCCCGCGTTACGACTTGAAAACATTCATCTTAAGCTGGCAAGTCATGCAGGTGACGTCAATATCTTACGCGGAATTAATTTAGAAATTATGCGCGGCGAAACCGTCGCCATCGTTGGCCCCAGTGGTTCTGGCAAGTCTTCCATGATGATGGTCATCGCTGGATTGGAACGCGCCACATCCGGCAAAGTTGAGATCGCAGGTCAAGATGTCACCCATCATAATGAAGATGAACTGGCCCTTTTCCGCCGCGATCATATCGGCATTGTCTTTCAGGATTTCCATCTTGTCCCCACCATGTCCGCCCTTGAAAATGTCGCAGTCCCGCTGGAATTTGCCGGGATTGACCACCCGTTTGATAAAGCCCGTGTTCAGCTTGAAAATGTTGGATTGGGTCATCGCATGGACCATTACCCCTCGCAACTTTCCGGCGGGGAACAACAACGCGTCGCCCTTGCCCGCGCCTTTGGTACCAACCCGACCTTGCTTTTAGCAGACGAACCCACCGGTAATCTGGATGGGGATACGGGTAAAATGGTCATAGATTTATTGTTCAAACGCCATAAAGAACTGAACAACACATTATTATTGATCACCCACGACCCCAAACTTGCAGAAAAATGTGATCGCATTGTCACCGTCAAAGACGGACTGATCCAATCGGCTGATGTAAAGGCTGCTGCCTCATGAACAGTTGGAGCCATGCCAAGCGACTGGCCTTTCGTGAACTACGCGCGGGCACAAAAGGATTTCGTATTTTTCTTGCCTGCCTGATTCTGGGCGTCACCACCATTGCCGCCGTATCATCATTAAATCAATCTATCAGTGCAGGTCTGGCACGCGATGGGCAAGTCCTGCTTGGTGGGGATATTGATCTACGCCTGTCCAGCCGAACCATCAATGATGAACATCAGGCTTATTTTGACAGCATTGCCCAGACCTCCCATGTCAGTGAGCTCCGTGCCATGGTGTCTGCGAATGAAGACCGTTTGCTGGTGGAACTGAAAGCCGTTGATAATCTTTACCCCCATGTCGGCCAAGTTCAAACAGACCCCCAACGTCCGCTTGATCAGGCCTTGGCAAACAACGGAGCGGTTGTGGATCGCGGGTTGCTGGACCGTCTTGGTCTGAAAGTGGGGGATCAGATTACAATCGGACAAGCCAACATAACTGTGCATGCCATTATGGTAAAAGAACCAGACCGCATTGCCTCGGTGATTAACTTCGGTCCGCGCGTTCTGGTGTCCATGGAAACTTTGGCTGCGACTGAACTGCTGCAACCCGGCAGTGTGGTGCGCCATCATTACCGCCTAAAACTTGCTAATCCTTTGAACGCGGCCCAAACCGTTGAAAATTTAAAAGAGCGTTTCCCCGAAGCCGGATGGCGGATCCGCACACCCGATAATGCCGCCCCCGGTGTCGAAAACTTTATGGACCGCCTCGCCCTTTTCTTGAGTTTCGTTGGCTTTACCACGCTTTTAATCGGTGGTGTCGGGGTCAGTTCAGGCGTGCGTGATTATCTGGATGGCAAAATCGCAACCATCGCGACATTTAAATGTCTAGGTGCCAGTAGTGACGTGATTTTCAAGACTTACCTTTTACAGATCATTATCCTCAGCACCATCGGCACCGCCATTGGTCTTGTATTTGGTGCCGCCCTACCCTTTGTCGCGGCCGAAGTCGGATCAAGCTATTTCCCCGTCACCCCAGAAGGGGCGATCTATCCGGGGTCTTTGCTCATTGCCTTTGGCTTTGGCTTATTGACCGCGCTTAGTTTCGCTTTCTGGCCCTTGGGTCGAGCCCAAAATGTGCCTGCCAGTGCGCTTTTTCGCGATAAAATTACACCGATCCAGTCGCAACCTGCCCTAAAGTATAAACTGCTGTCTTATCTTTTCATCGCGCTGCTGATCGCCCTGACATTATATAGTGCCCATAACATCCGTTTCGCGATTATCTTTATTGTGGCCGCCGGCCTCAGTCTTGGATTGTTAAAACTTGCCGGAATGGCGGTAATGAAACTGGCCGCCCGCGCACCGCACGTTAAAAAAACAGCTCTGCGTCTTGCCATTGCGGCGCTTCATCGTCCGGGAAGTACAGCACCTGCGGTGATTCTGTCTCTTGGCTTGGGCTTATCCGTGCTGGTCGCTGTTTCACAAATCGATCAAAACCTGCGCAGCCAGATCAGTGATGAACTGCCCAAAGAAGCGCCCGCGTTCTTCTTTATCGATATTCAAAATGATCAGGCTGACCAGTTTGACCAGACCTTGCAAGCTTTGAAAGGCACCGCAAACTATAAACGCGTGCCCTCTTTGCGTGGTCGAATTACAAAAATCGACGGGATGCCTGTCGATCAGGTCAAGATCGATCCGCAGGCTCAATGGGCTGTGCGCGGGGATCGAGCGCTGACTTATGCCGCTCAACCCGCAGAAGGCAGCGAGATTATCAAAGGCCAATGGTGGGATGCCGATTATCGTGGCGATCCCCAAATTTCCCTTGATGCTGGTTTGGCAAATGGATTTGGCGTTGATATCGGCGATACATTGACCGTGAATGTGCTGGGCCGTGATGTCACCGCGACCATTACCTCTTTACGCGAAATCAACTGGAAATCCATGCGTTTTGATTTTGCCATCATCATGAGCCCGGGCCTGTTGGAATATGCCCCCCATTCCCACATCGCTGCCCTTCATGCCGATGAAGCCGCAGAACGCCCTGTTGAAAAAGCCGTGGCCAAAGATTTCCCCAATGTCTCCATCATCCGCGTGAAAGAAGCATTACAATCCGCGCGTGACATGATGGACGGTATTTCATCAGCCATTGCGGTTGCGGCAAGCTTAACGGTTCTAGCCGGAACGCTCGTGCTGGCTGGCGCGATGGCCTCGGGTCGGGAACGACGTACCTATGAAGCGATTGTGTTTAAAGTCTTAGGGGCTACACGGGCGCGCATGGTGCAAGCTTACCTGATTGAATATGGTGTCCTTGCCCTCGTCACGTCATTGATTAGTGCGGGCGTCGGTACGCTGGCCTCTTGGGGCGTGATTAACTTTTTGATGAAAATGGACTGGTCTTTCTATCCCGCCACCATTGCCCTGACTCTTGTGCTCTGTCTGATCCTGACCATCACGGCCGGGTTCTTGGGAACGTGGCGCGCCTTGGGTCAAAAAGCCGCCCCGCATCTCAGGAACGAATAAATCGATAGATAAAAACTATTGAAAATGCCTATGGAATTCTATCGAAATATGATGGATTCACAAGTGTTTCACTTGCATTGGCTGTATTTCCTGACATATTAGATAGTAACTAATTTCATTGAGTTTTTAACAGCTCCTAAGAGGATTCTTATGCAATTCGGTAATGACCGTCAAACCATGTCACAAGCTGACGCACGTGTGTCACAATATGACGTGGGCCTACGCAAATATATGTTGGGCGTCTACAACTACATGGCGGCCGCCCTGGCGCTAACTGGTATCGTCGCCATGCTGGCGTCTACTTCTGCCCCGTTGATGAACCTTATTCATGGAACACCGCTTAAGTGGGTTGTCATGCTCGCCCCGATCGGTGTGGTCCTGTTCCTAAGTGTACGCATCAATAAAATGTCTGCCAAAGCGGCACAAATGACCTTCTGGGCCTATGCCAGCTTGATGGGCTTGTCACTGTCTTACATCCTGTTGGCTTACACAGGTGTGAGCGTTGCGCGCACATTCTTCATCACGGCCATCTCGTTTGGCGCACTTAGCCTTTATGGCTACACCACGAAACGCGACCTGTCCGCTTTTGGCAGCTTCTTGTTTATGGGTGTGGTTGGTTTATTCCTGGCAAGCTTGGTCAACATGTTCCTGCAAAGCTCCATGATGCATATGGTGATCTCTGCCGTTGGTGTGCTGTTGTTTGCAGGTCTGACCGCTTACGATACTCAGAAGATCAAAGACATCTATAATCATATGGATAATTCTGAGATCGCAGGCAAAAAAGCCGTTATGGGTGCCTTGACTCTCTATCTCGACTTTATCCTGATGTTCCAATTCCTGCTCAGCTTCTTAGGGCAGCGCGAGTAAACTTCGCAGTCTCCTAAATAAAGAAACCCGGCCCTTCCTTCGAAGCGCCGGGTTTTTTCATGGCTGCTTTTAAACTTTAACCAAATTGGGCGGTCTTTCATTGTTAAAGAACGCCACCAGATTATCGATAGCGCAGAAGCCCATGGCGTTACGTGTCTCGCGTGTGGCGCTTCCTAAGTGCGGTAATAAGAACGTGTTCGTCAGGTCGCGATAATCGGAATGTAGGTCCGGTTCGCCTTCAAACACATCCAGACCCGCTGCGGCCACTTGTCCGCTTTTCAGGGCAGCAATTAAATCATCATCTTTTATCACAGGGCCACGGGCCGTATTAATGACCACAGCGCCTTTGGGCAGCAGGGCCATCTTTTCAGCGCTCAGGAAGTGATGGGTTTCCGGCGTTAAAGGGAAATGGAGGGACAGGAAGTCACTGACCTGTAACAGACCCTCCGCAGTCTCATGATAGAGAGCGTCGTAATCTGTTTTATTGCGATTATGATAATGCACCTCCATACCAAAGGCCTTGGCACGATCCGCCACCGCTTGACCGATACGTCCCATACCCAACAGCCCAAGGCGTTTGCCTTGCAGCCCGATGCCCATTAATTGGGTCGGGGTCCAGCCCGTCCATTTGTCTTCACGGATCATGCGTTCACCTTCGTAGGCACGACGGGCCGCCCCCAACAATAAAAGAAGGGCGATATCAGCCGTTGCATCGGTCAAAACGCCCGGTGTGTTCGTGACTGCAATCCCACGTGCGTGCGCTGCCGAAATATCGATATGTTCATAGCCCACAGAGAAGGTGGAAATGATGCCGATCCGGTCCGGTAATTGTGTAATCAAATCGGCACCGATTTGATCCCCCGGCGCACATAAAATTGCATCTACATTTTTTGATTGTTGAATTAACTTTTCTGCTGAATAGATTTCATCGGATGGATTCAGGATAGTTTCAAATGTATCTATCAGACGGTTTTCTACATCATCGGGCAATTTTCGTGTCACCAGAATTTTTGCTTTGGGCATTAATTTTTCCTCTTTCTCTTCCCTGTTCCCACATAAAAAAACGCCATTCCGATTTCAGAACGGCGCCTTTATTTTATCCACATCCCTGTGGATAACTTCTCATTTTCTTACCGTAAAATAGCCATCGCCTGGTTTAATTGGCTCATGCGTTCATGACTTCCATATTGCCCGTCAGGGTGGTGAATAGTTGCCAACATGCGAAAACGTGCGCGCAGTTCAGAACGCCCCGGATATGTTTTGGGTGGGAAACCAAGGATATGAAGTGCGTCGCTACGATCCTGAACGCCTTCATTTAATGGCTCAAATGACAACACCGAAACGATTGCACGAAGGCGTTCTATTTCCTCTATTGTTTCGGGTAAGTTATGATTAGACTGAGGCTTATTTGCAGCTTCTTCAGCTTGTTTTCTCAATTGGGCAATTTCTTCTTCCTGCGCACGTAAAGTTTCGGCAGTGTGGACTTTAACCTGTGCTTTTCCTTCTTCCATAAACAAGGCAAGGTTGAGTGCCTTTCTAATATGAAGCACATCATAGCCTGGTGCCATACGCACTTGAAGACGGGGTTTACGTCGCCAGGGTCGACCTTTGCTGGGACCCGATTTTAAGATAACCGTTTCACGATCTTGTGCTTCAGGGTCGCCCGGATCTTCAAAATTAGATATGTCAGCATCACTGACCATCAACAAGACGGAACGAGCAAGATCGGCCACGTTAACTTTTTTACGATCTGCCAATTCACTGACCCGATCACGAAACTGACTGGAACAGGGAATAGTGTAAGAATGTTTCAAGTTCGATGATTTTGCCTTGGGCGTTTCCATTTTCACATCACATTTTTGTTCTTTACCATCTGCCTCTTGATGCATAGTCGATGCCCCCTCTGATGAAGGGCTGTTTGAAGCAGAATGCACTGCACTGTCTAACACGATTTTTGATCCATTTTCTTATTATGGCTGAGCAAACGCTAAACCGTCAACTACGAATGTCGTTAAAGCTTTCTGTCGGACCAGCCTTTTTCACATAGAAAAGGCCGACCCTACGATCTTCACCTACTAAGATACTGATATTTGGTAAAAAAAAGGTTACCTACATGTGCAGTCTATTTTAGTGACATGTGCCCGAACAACAGATTCAAATGTAGTTAAGCGTCACATAAATATGTGTTTTTCAAAGGAAAATCTGCTTGTGCAGTTAAAAAATGAAGAAAGTCTTAACCCGTGCAATCTATTTTAGGCATCATTACAAGTCATTGAATTAATTACATTAATAAACTTATCCACAAGGTGAGGAAAAGCACAATATTCAACAACGTACCGCTCTCGAAACTTAGATAAAATTTTATTTAATTTAAATCTGACGGTAAGAAATCCAGAAAATCAAAACTGGCGAAAATTTCCCGCAGCTCCCCGGTACGGCTAAGCTCTTTCAATCCCTTGTTAAAAGCAGCAATTATTTCTGGCCCGCGCTCATTTTTCTTTGAGACAATTAACCCTAATGGTGTTTCCGCAATCTTGACACTTTCGCGACGAAAGTGTTCTTCTTCCATGCCTGCCGCTTTTATTCCATAAGACGCATCCCAAACCGGGGCAACCACGAAATCCACCCGATGTGTTGCCAGCATTTTAAAACAGAACCCCATATTCAAAGGTTCTTCCCGCTTTAAAAGTCCCTTTTCCCTGTATTCTCTAATCACCCCGAAATCGCCATAGCCATTCGGGTTACAATAGCTTTTACCTTTCAAGTCTTCAGGGACAACAAACCTATCAGAGCTGGTGCGTTCAACATAAACATGGTTAATCATATAAATAAAAGGGTCGGAAAAATAAAAATGGTCAACACGATTGGGCAATACCCCCCAAGGAAAGGCAGCGTCAATGGCATTGAGTTTCGTTAACTTAAAACCGCGCGCCCAAGGCTGCCAAAGAACTTCTTTTACTGGATAACCCGCAACTTCGAAAGCACGCGTGACAGTGCGTAAACCCAAGCCACCGTATTTTAATTTTGTAGATGTAATCGGTGGATAATTATCATCTGTCGTGATTGTTATGCCTTCCTGTGCCTTTGAGGGAGAACTTACCCACAGAAAGGCACAGCATAATGCCAATATTTTTTTTCGCCCAAATATCATACCCACCAAAGCCTCTCAATCTATAAGCTACTGATTATATTATATTATGGTAATGAATTTATAAATTACGAGGCTTTTGTTCTCCTACCCCTTTTTATGGGTATAACACCTCTTGCCATAATCAACATTATGTAATACCCGTTTTAAATGACAAAATATCAAGAACAGGTAATCACAAGAAAATTGATATCAGCGGTCCTTCTGCTGCCTTTTTTGCTGTTTTCTTTTTATTCTGTCGGCACGATGGTACAAATCGGTCCCAAAGGGATCAAGACGGTCATCTGTAGCGGCACGTCCATTCAGACCATTTATGTAGATGAAAATGGACAACCCGTTGAACAAAAGCGACTGAAGGTCTGCGACTTTGCCTCACAGCTTCAGGCCATGAACCTGCTCAGCCTCCCCTTGGCCATCGGGGTTGCACTGACCTTTAGCCCGTTTGTCTATTTTTCGATCTACCAGACGCGTGTATCGGTCGCTCACCCGTTTCATTTCTTTGCCCGCGCCCCTCCTTTTTCAATTTAATCCTCACCTCAACTTTACCTGATTAAATTGAAAGGAGAGACCCATGGTCTCCAAAACTGCAATGAATATTGCACAAAAAGACGCTGTGTCACCTTCGCAGCAAAAATTCTATAAAGCCGCCTGGCGTTGGCATTTCTATGCCGGGCTTTATGTCATCCCGTTTTTTATTATTCTCGCTTTAACAGGCATGACGATGAGTTGGATTTCCTATATCGATGGACGCGACGGTGAACGCACCACTGTACCCGTTCAGGAACATATCCTTCCTGTCAGCCAACAAGCCCAAGCCGCGCTAAAGGCCGTTGGCGACGGTGTTCTTAAACAATATGTCGCCCCCAGATCGGAAAATTTAGCTTCCATTTTCAGAGTCGATAAAGACGGTGTTGCCACGATGGTCGTTGTTGATCCCTACAACGCAACCGTAATGGAACAGTTCCCGCGTCGCAGCGGCTGGTATGATCTGGCAGACAATATTCACAGTGACCTTCTGTTAGGCGTCACCGGGGATCGCATGCTGGAAATCGCAGCTTCACTTGGCGTCATCCTTCTCATCACCGGACTTTATATGTGGTGGCCCCGAGACACAGGTTGGAAAACTGCCTTGCTTCCTACTTTCGGCAAAGGCAGCCGTACCACTTGGAAATCCTTACATGGGTCATTAGGCATCTGGATTTCCATTATCTTTCTTTTCTTTTTAATTTCCGGCCTGTCCTGGACGGGTGTATGGGGCGCACAACTGGTTCAAGCATGGAACAGTTTCCCCGCCGAAAAATGGGATAATGTCCCACTGTCCGATGTGACCCATGCCAGCATGAACCACGGCCCCAAAGAAGTCCCCTGGAATCTGGAGCTCACCCCGATGCCTGCTTCCGGTAGTTCTGCGGGCAAAAACGGATTGGCACAAGGCCTGGCTATCAATGTAGATACAATGGATCAACTGGCCCGCGAACTTGGATTTGAAGGTCGCTATCAGATGAACATCCCGACAAAAGAAAATGGGGTTTACACCTTTAGCCGCGATTCCATGAGCACAGACAGCCTTGATCCAACCTCTGACAGAACGGTCCATGTAGATCGATACAGCGGTAAAATTCTCGCCGATATCCGTTATGAAGACTATTCATGGTTCAGCAAAGCCATGGCCGTTGGCATCGCCCTTCATATGGGAACAATGGGGTTATGGAGCGTCATGGCCGTCACCCTTGCTTGCCTGTCCGTACTTTTCCTTTGTGTCAGCAGCATTGTCATGTGGTGGAAACGCCGCCCGGTCGGACGTTTTGGCATCAGCCCACCGCCCATGCCGAAAAATATGCCCCTGTGGCAAGGCGCGGTGACCATCGCCCTGATTATCTCGCTTGCTTTTCCCTTGGCGGGATTGACCTTAATTAGCGTGTTTGTTCTGGATCATATAATCCTGTCACGCATTCAAGTCTTAAAACGTGCCTTTTCCTAAACGCCCTTGAACCTATTGGTGGCGGATAAAACAAACTCTGTTTTATCCGCCATTTTATGTGGTGAGAGAAGCAACCGCCAAACGTACCCCATTCGCCATCAGGGTGAAGCTATGTTGTTGTGACTGGGACGGACCATCCCAGGCGGCACTGTCACAAATATAAACCCCATCCATCAACTGCCCTGTTTCTGGCAAACTTTCCACGCCATAAGCCAGCCCGACATTACCTGCATAATGGCTGGATGTCGCATTTTCCATCACCAGTTTTTGATGACTGAGCCAACCTTTTGAAGACAAATAAGACTGGAAAGCTTTAAATTTATGATGCGCTAAGGTCTCAACGGATTTTTCACGCGAAATGGCACATAAGCCCGCTCCTCTATCTTCCAGCCGATAGGTCAAATATTCATCATGTGATCCATATACTGCTGCAATCACGGAAAAACGATTAATCACGTTCGACACAAACAACGAAAAGCCGGACCGCCCCAACATCTTATCCATAATCGCATGGGGAAACCGTGAAATCAGCAGATGGTTATAATCCGGTGTCTGTTCGTCATATAAACCGCCTGCCAGTTCTGCAAAGGCAATTCCATCCTGCACCCTGCCCATCTTTCTCAACCCCAGAGAGAAGGCCGGGAAATACCACAGCATCGTGTCATAAAGTTCCAATGCGTGTGTCGGTGCCCCCAGACTGTTATGCACCAGCTCCATGGTCCCCAACGCCCCTCCTGCGACATAGACTTTATCAAAAGATGCGGTTTCTTTCTCTGTGCGAAGTGTGCGATCTGCTGAAAAGTGCAAAACTTTTTCATAAATAATCTCACAAATACCCTCACAGGCCAGCTGCCAAATTGCCCGACCCGCCCGAAAAATCGCATCACGTTGACAGCCATACATGCAATCGCCACAGGCAATACAACTGTCCCCCCCGTCTTCTGTCTCAAGGGCAAAACGATTAATCCCCATGACAACCGATCCCTGATCACCCAACAGATTTTCCAAGCCGGGATCGATATGGATTGCTGGCTGATTAATCGTTTCATCGCTGAAAAAACGGCACAGCGGATCACCCTTACGGCCAGAAACGGGAATATGACCTGATACCAGATCATAATAAACGGATAAATCCCCAAGCTTTGCCACCACCGGATCATGTATCTGTTGATTAGGAAAGACAGAACTGCTCCAATAATTTCCAATCCCACCAAAACTGTCTGACAGTTTAATATCCGTTTTCAGCCCCTCATAGCCTTGGTGGCTTTCAACAGGGACTTTGTTAAAATGACGTGCCGGTAGTAGGCCGCCTTCCCCTTGTTGCTGTTTCAACAGGCTATTAATTTCAGATGCATCAAGTCGATCTTTATAGGTGGCCTGAATTTGGGATTCCTGATCAGCAGACCCACTGGCATAAATCGTAATGTCCAGATCACGACCCTGCTTTTTCAGCTCCAGCAAACCCAAAAGGGTGCCATACGCACTGGGGCCGCTGCCAACAATTGCGATCCTTTCTGCCATGCCCTATTCCTTAAACCGATGTTCGAGATCTTCTGGGCTCACTGTCAGCAGTGTAATCAAACGATCGCTGATCGAAAGGCCGGGCAGAATTTTACGCACCAGTTTCACCCCCCAAACCGTCAAACCAGCAGGCACTGGAATAGGTAAACCAGTTACCTGTTTTTCTTTCAGAATGTCTTTGATCAGATCATTTAAGCGGATTGGCGCCGGATCATAAGCTCTGATGAACCTTCCACAGTTATCAAAATCCAGAACGGCTTTTTTCAATGCCGCCATCACCTGCCCCCCATCGGCTACAATGGCTTGCGGCGAGGGTAAAAATTTAAATGCACCATGTAATTTACAGACAAAATTTTCCAGCGCCAAATAGGGGCCCATGGCCGGGGTTGTGCGAACAAGGCCCGCAATAATTTCTACCGTTTTATCACGATCAAGACATTGAGCAAGGCCATATTTAGCCTGACCATAACAGCTCGGATTATGAGGTGTGGCACAGACGGACGACATAAAGACGGTTTTCACCTCATTCGAAAGAGCTGCTTTTATATTGTCATAAAGTGTCAGATTATCAGCCAAGGCATTTGTTACCTTTTTCGGTCGCGCCCAAGCCAAATGAACCAGAATATCACAATCTTTTAAAAGACTTGCCTGATCGTCCGCGATTTCTTCGGACAAATCACAGGCGAGATAGGTCACGCAATGATGTTGAACCAGTCCATCCTGTTTTGACCAAGGCGTCACCAGTGCAACGACGCGGACCTCTTTCCCACATAAGCTTTTGATCAAATCCTGACCGATTCCTGAATGTGCCCCTGTGATCGCAACCTTCAACATTTTTAGACCCCTTGTAATCTTGCCTGGCACTCTACAACAAATATATGTCTTCACAAATAAAAAGGGCCACACCCTAGTGTAGCCCTTTCGTTTCACTAACGCTTAAAAAGCTTAGTTCGGCAATTTACCGACAACGCCTTCGACGTACCAGTTAAAGCCCAGCATGTCGCCATCGGACATGGTAGAACCCGCAGGGATACGTTCTTTACCTTCATTATCTTTTACCGGACCTGCAAACGGGTGCAATGTCCCTGCAATGATGTCTGCTTTGGCTTTTTCCACCAGATCACGAACATCTTGCGGAACCGCATCATTGAACGGTGCGACTTGAACCATATCTTCTTTCAAACCGTCCCATGTGTCCTGATTGCCTTTCCATGTGCCGTTCATGACTTCTTCCACGCGTTTCACATAATAAGGTGCCCAGTTAGTGACAGAAGCCGTCAGATGTGCTTTTGGACCGAATTTAGACAGATCAGAGTTATAACCAATGGCATAAACGCCCGCATCTTCTGCTGCTTGAATAGTTGCCGGGCTATCGGCATGCATGTTTAATACGTCTGCACCTTGGCCGATCAATGTATCAGCTGCCTCACGTTCCTTACCCGGATCAAACCAGGAGTTCGTCCAGATCACACGAACTTGCGCATCCGGGTTCACAGCACGAATACCTTGTGTGAACGCGTTGATACCGCGCACAACTTCAGGGATCGGGAAAGCTGCCACATAGCCAATAACGTTGGATTTGGTCATTTTACCCGCGACCAGACCAACGAGATAGCGACCTTCGTAGAAACGCGCCAGGTAAGTGTTCACGTTCGCTGCACGTTTGTAGCCGGTTGCATGTTCAAACGCGACTTTGGGGAATTTCTTCGCCACTTTCAGTGTCGGGTTCATGTAACCGAAAGACGTTGCAAAAACAGCCTTATAACCGCTTTTTGCATAATTCATGATTACACGTTCTGAGTCCGGGCCTTCCGCAACAGATTCAACGAAGCTGACTTTGATCTTGTCACCGTATTTTTCTTCGATCGCTTTACGACCCAGATCATGCTGGTAGGTATAACCCGCATCCCCGATAGGCGATACATATACGAACCCGAACTTCGCCGGTTCTTCAGCTTGTGCAGCCGTTGTACCCAACGCCAGTGTTGCAGCAACGAGTGCTGCTTTTAACTTACCCATAGACTTTAACTCCTAACCAAAAAAAGTATTAACAGGTCTCTCTTTCCCAATTATCCATCCGCCCTGAAAGGTTTTCCCAAACAGGCCGGAGCATTCAGTCGGATCTTGGTTTCATCACGCGAGATTAAAACCAAAACCAAAATTGTTGCGATATACGGCAGCATGTTCATCAGATGCGCCGAAACATCCACACCAAGGCTTTGCACATTTAACTGCAAAATTGTCACCCCGCCAAATAAATAGGCGCCGATCAGGGCCCGACCCGGCTTCCAAGTGGCAAAAACCACCAAAGCCAAGGCAATCCAACCGCGCCCAGCCGTCATGTTTTCTGCCCACATCGGGGTATAAATCAGTGATATATACGCCCCAGCCAGCCCACACATGGCCCCACCAAAAAGGATGGCAAAAAAACGGATCATCACCACAGGATAGCCAATAGCATGTGCCGCATGATGCGATTCGCCCACCGCGCGCAGGATCATGCCCCAACGCGACTTGCTTAAAAACCAAGCGGTTGCTGCGACCAGAACAAAAGCCAGATAGACCATAATATCATGGCCAAACAACAACGGACCAATCACCGGAATATCTGTTAAGACAGGAATATGAATAGCTTGCGGCCCTTTAATCGGTGTCCCGATATAACCCAGTCCAAAAAAGGCGGAAACGCCCACACCAAAAATCGTTAACGCCAAACCACTGGCCACTTGATTGGTATGCAAAACTAAAACCAGAAAAGCAAACAGGCTGGCCAGTAACGCCCCAGCCAACATGGCAGCGAAAAAGCCAAGTGTTGGACTTCCTGTGGCGACCACCGCGATAAAACCAGCCACTGCGCCAACCAGCATCATGCCTTCTACACCCAAATTCAGGACGCCGGATTTTTCCGTAATCAATTCACCAATGGCAGCAAACACCAGCGGGGTTGCCCCACGTGCAACACCCAGCAAAATAGCGATTAAGGTTTCGACTTCAAATCCGATCATGCCGTTTTCCCCTTAAAGCCAATGCTCAGGCGGTAGTTAATCAACACATCACAAGCGAGTAAGAAAAACAGTAACATTCCCTGAAAAACCCCAGTCACCGCCAATGGTAAACTCAGTTCCATCTGCACAGTCTCCCCGCCAAGATAAGACAGCGCAACCAACAAAGCAGCCAGCAAAATGCCTATGGGGTGTAAGCGACCCAAAAAGGCCACGATAATCGCGGTAAAGCCATACCCCGGCGAGATCACCGGTTGCAGCTGTCCAATTGGTCCGGCCACTTCAAACATTCCGGCCAATCCGGCTAGTGCCCCGCCTAACAGCAGGCTCATCCATACCACCTTTTTTGGACTGAACCCGGCATAATGGGCCGCCAAGGGGGTTAAACCAACGACCTTGACCTGAAAACCAATCAAAGTACGGGCCATCATCACCCATCCAAGGATGACCACAAATAAAGCAATCAAGGCCCCGATATGAAGGCGCGATTCTTCCACCAGCATCGGCAAAAGGGCCGCATCACCAAACATACGCGATTCCGGAAAATTAAAACCTTCCGGATCACGTAATGGACCATTCACCAGATAGCCCAAGAAAAATGTCGCCACATAGGTTAACATCAAGCTGGTCAAAATTTCATTGGCATGAAAACGTGTTTTTAAAAGGGCCGGAATTGCCGCCCAGGCCATACCACCTGCAAGTCCGGCCACAATCATGATCGGGATCATCAAGGAACTGGTGCTGTCATGCCAGGTCACTGCAATCGCCCCGGCGGTAATCGCACCCATGGTCAACTGACCTTCTGCCCCGATGTTCCAGACGTTACCGCGAAAACCCACAGCCAAGCCAACGGCACATAACGTCAGTGGTGTCGCCTTTAACAACAGCTCCGTAATTCCATAAGAATCACTAATGGGTTGGATAAAAAACAAATATAAAGATTGAAGCGGATTATAACCAAGCGCTGAAAACAGTGCCGCACCCGTAATCAGGGTGAGCACGACCGCCAACAAGGGTGCGCCATAGACCATCGTGCGGGACGGGGCAAGGCGGGGTTCAAGACGGATCATCTTTGTGCCTCCTCATCCCAGGCATCAACCTGATCAAACAGGCCGCCCATCAACAGGCCCACCTGTTCCACCGTGGTTTCATGTGTGGGCCGTGCTTCTGACAAACGCCCATGGGAAATCACCGCCATGCGGTCTGTTATTGCAAACAATTCATCCAAATCCTGTGATACCACCAAAATTGCACAGCCTTGATCGCGCAAATCCATCAAAGCCTGATGAATGGCTGCCGCAGCCCCTGCATCCACGCCCCATGTGGGTTGGGCAACGATCAAAAGTTGGGGACTTTTTAACAATTCGCGCCCAATGATAAATTTTTGCAGGTTTCCGCCCGACAGCGACTTGGCTTCGGATTTTGACCCGCCAGTGCGCACATCAAACGCATCGATAATCTTTTTTGCCAAACGATGGGCTTTGGAAAAACGCAACCAGCCCATCTGCACCAGATCAGACACCCCATGACCAGACAGAACCGTGTTATCGGCCAATGACATTTCCGGCACCGTGCCGTGGCCCAGACGTTCTTCCGGCACAAAGGCAAGACCTAGTTTGCGCCGTTTATGAGACCCTAAATGACCGACAGGCAAACCATTGATACGGATGGCCTGACCCTGTGCAGACAAACGTTCACCAGACAACAAGGATAAAAGGTTATTTTGCCCATTACCCGCAACACCGGCGATGCCAAAAATCTCTCCGCTTTTGACCGAAAAGGTGACATTATCCAGATCAGCCACAAACACATCATTCGTGGACATGGATAGGTTTTCCACCACCAGACAATCTTCACCGACTTTTGCATTTAAGTTTTTAGCAGGAATCTTAATCTCTTCGCCGACCATCATCTGCGCCATGGACCGGGCGCTCTCTTTGGAAGGGTCGCAGTCGCCAACGACTTTACCGGCACGTAAAATAGTGGCGCGATCACACAGGGCCTTGATTTCATCCAATTTGTGGGAAATATAAAGGATAGAGCGCCCTTCTTCACGTAAACGACGCAACGTGACAAACAGCTTATCAACTTCTTGCGGGGTCAGAACCGAGGTTGGTTCATCCATGATAATCAGGCTCGGGTCCTGCAACAAACAGCGCACAATCTCGACACGCTGGCGTTCCCCCACAGACAAAGTATGAATGTGACGGTCCGGGTCCAGCGGCAGACCATATTTTTCCGAGACCTCGATAATCCGTTTGGCGAGTTCTTTTAAGGGGCCTTTTTCATTGATACCAAGGGCGACATTTTCCAGCACGGACATGGATTCAAACAGAGAAAAATGCTGAAAAACCATGCCGATCCCCAGCTTGCGTGCCATGCCTGGGTTCTCGATCTGGACCGATTTCCCTTCCCAGATGATCGAGCCTTCATCAGGTTGCATAATGCCGTAGATCATTTTGACCAGCGTGGATTTCCCCGCACCATTTTCGCCCAGCAAAGCATGGATTTCGCCCGCTTTGACATCAAAATTCACATGATCATTGGCAATACAGGCCGGGAAAGCCTTGGTGATCCCCGATAGTTCTAGGCGCATAAACCAACCTCGCGCACCTCGGAACGCACCATCGCATCAATGGCCGCCGGGTCTTTCACCAGTTTAATCCGATTAAATAAATCCTTGGCTTCAGGGTAGGTGCGGCCTAACAACTTGATCCATTGTTTCATCCGGCCTTCCCCCCATTTTTGCCGTTTGGTATTTTGCATCATGTGGCAATAAATTTCCAGCCACTCCAGCATTTCCGGCCATTGGGCAAATTCCCCGCCTTTGATCTCGCGCGCCAAAGACGGTCTCGCAATCGCGCCGCGCCCAATCATAATATCCTGACACCCGCTGATTTCGCGACATTTAATTGCATCTTGTGGCGTCCAGATCTCGCCATTGGCGACCACGGGGATATCAACAACCTCACAGATTTTGGCAATCCATTCCCAATGTGCGGGGGCTTTATAGCCTTCCAGCTTGGTGCGGGCATGAACGGTCAGTTTTTCAGCCCCGGCATCTTCCAAAGCCTTGGCATTTTCCAACGCGAGAGATTTTTCTTCAAAGCCCAGGCGCATCTTGGCGCTTAAAGGCACATCATCAGGTAAAGATTTTTTAACCGCAGAACAGATTTCAAACAGCTTTTCCGGCCATTGCAGCAAAGCCGCCCCGGCCATATGACGATTAACCGTCTTGGCGGGACAACCAAAGTTCAGATCAATACCCGGTGCGCCAAGTTCTGCTGCAAAAGCAGCATTATCAGCCATGACCGAAGCTTCCCCACCCATCAATTGCAGATGGACAGGCACGCCTGCATGGGTGCGTGATCCATAAGCCAGTTCCGGACAATATTTGAAAAACCACTCTTTCGGGGCCACGACTTGGGAAACGCGCACAAATTCGGTCACGCATAGGTCAAAGCCTGAAATACGTGTCAACATATCGCGCATATAAACATCAACCACCCCTTCCATCGGGGCCAGTGTGATGGTCATCGATCCCAAAATCCTTGACCAGTTGGTAAAAAAAACTTTTAGCAAATCCAAATGGACTTGTCTTTAGGGAAAATTCACTTATTGAGCAGCGGACGGTTTCAGAGGTTTTGCAACCAGTTCAGCCTCTATCGGGCCTTCAATTTGACTTGGCAATGCTTGTGCAGGCGTTTGCCAAGACTGTGTATTAAAGTCCCCACACTTACCACATAAGGCCGACCAATCCAGACTGACCGCGCCGCATGTCTCACAAACCCAAGCCGGATTGGCAGCGGCGACGGCGGCCTTTTTCAACCATTCGCGCGCGCTTGTCATATCGCCATTTTCGGTTTCCACCAACTGCGCCTGCAAGGCAAAGACCCGTGCACTTGGGGCGTCTTTGATCAGAATTTCCAGCTCATCACGCGCCTCGCCCCACAATTGGGCTTCAAGGGCTGCACGTGCGATGATGATACGACTCTCCACATGCTGACGGTTTTTACCTGCCAGCTTTTCTGCCAGTTTGACCCGTTTCAACGCATCAGCTTCGGCATTTAGCTCCTGATACAAATCATAAAGGTCGGGATGCGGATTATGCGCCCATGCTTCTTCAATCACGCTTAGGGCTTTGCGCATCTTGTTGGTTTTTGCCAAAAGACGCGCTTCCATCAGAGCAGCGGCTACTTGGGCCGGATCAAGCTTCAAGGCCAAACCCAACAGGTTCAAGGCACCCGCCTGTTCACCCTCAGAAATAGCCGTGCGCGCCCGTTCAATCATCAGGGCCGATTTTTGTTTTTTACCGTCCGTGGCATCCACCAATTTATGTTTGATCGATGTCTCCAATGTGGCTTCAGCATCTGCCCATTGCGCCTTTTCCAGCTGCAATTCCAACAGATTTTGCGCCAGCCATTGTGTTTTCGGTTTCAAACGATAGGCTTGTTTGGCAAGGCTTAACGCCTCATCCGTATCACCTCGACCAATGGCCTGATTAAGCAGACCACGCAAGCCTAAAAATTCCATGCCCTTGGTCGTGGACATCTCTTCAAAGAAACGGGTGGCGGCCTTGTCATCGCCTTCCAATTGGGCAGCTTGTGCCGACAACAACATGGTCAGGCTGGGGTCTTTCAACAGGCTTTGGGCTTTTTGGGCGTGCTTAATCGCCTCGCCCGGCTCCCCTGCGGCCACAGCCACCAAGCCTTGGGTCAACGATTCATAGCCTTTATGCGTGCGCTTTTCTTCGCGATAATGGCCAAAAACTTTTGGGGAACGACGTAAGAAAAGCCAAAAACGATAAAGTCCAGCACATAAACCGACCATCACTAAAACAGCCACCAGCGCAAGCGCAATAGGCACATCAACGATTACGCCCCACCATTCAATGGACACCTGACCCGGATTTTCTGCAAACCAGATGCCAACGGCTACAAAAGCCAGCAGCAGCAGGATATATTTTACAATACGAAAAAACATTACCCTTGCCCCCCAACGTGGCCGAGTAAAGACAGGATATGGGTTTGCATTTGGGCGAGGGCCTTATCAGCAGTTAAGCGTGCTTCGGCCTTCGTGATCCAGCCCTGCGCGGCTTCTTTCGGGTTGCCTTCCAGCGTATTCAGTTCTGCGAGTGCGGCCACCAGATCACCATTTTGCAGATTATATTCGGCGCGGGCAACCACACCCAACGCCCCTTCACCATCCAAATTGCCGGGGGCGCGACGAATAGTCACAAGGGAGGTGACATTTTTCACCGTCTGCTCAACCCAGCCCGCACCATCCGGCACGGCCACAGCCCGCACAATATCATTTGCAACAGGGTTAAACCCTGCCACCAGTGCGCTGACAGACGCCACACCCTGATCCGCATAAGGGGCCAAGGCTTCCACCCCGGTTTCAAGCGTTACATCACCTTGGGCCAGAGCCGACAGGGTTGCAAGTTCCGCTGTGAAGGAAGAAGAGGTGCGCAACACATCACGAAGGGTGCTAAGACTGGCGACCAGCGCCTGAACGTTATCAGAAGAACTGCGCTCTTGCAGTTGCGCAGCTTCTAGATCACTTAAACGATTATTTAATTCTGTAACAAGTTGATTAAGTTTAATATTTTCGGTTTTAAGTGCTACCAGTTCATTAAGTCCAGCTACTTGGCCTTCTGGAACATTAGTAATTTCAATGGCAGATACTTCTTTCTTCAGCGCATCATAGTCCGCTTGAAGCTTCGCGATCTTATCATTTAAAGGTGAAATATCCACCTCTTGCGGTTTGACCTGTGGCTGTTGTTCCAATGCCGCCATCCGTTTGGAAATGGTGGACATGAACTGTTCAATATCTTCCGCCCGATTGATTTTTAAGGCATCGGCCAGTTCGGCTTTAACCTGTGGAACCCATTGATCTTGCGTAAAATAAGCACCCGCCCCAACGGCTGCCAAAATAACAACAGAAGCCACCAGCAATTTCGCTTTGAAAGAACCGGGCTTTTTCTCTGGCGCTTTTGTGGCAGTCGCACTCGCAGATGCTTGCGCTTTTTTCACGGGGTCGGCGGTTTCTTTCTTCGCCGCCACAGGCTTGGGCAAACACGCCAGCAACCCATCCGTATCAGCTGATTTGGACGTCACCACCCCTTTAAAGCCAGCGGTCTTTAAATTATCCGCCACAGCCTGACTAAGGGCATAAGCCGTCACTTTCTTAAGATCATCCTTGATCTTGGCTTTTTCAGCCAGTTCCACAAAGGCAGTTGCGGTGCGTGGAGAATACAACAACACACCATCAATTTTTCCGGCCGAAATATCTTGTTTTAGAGTCGCGCTAAGGTCTGTCGTTTTATCGGCGCTGTACAGCACAACACGGGTATAGCTAAAACCATCTTTTTCCAACAAGCCTTTCAAATCACCCGCGATGCGTGATCCGGCCACATGAACAAGCTGGCCTTTCTTGGGATCGCATTTGTCTTTGACCAGTTTTGCCAAAGCCTCCACATCCCCTGTGGCGCTTTCTACGTCTTTGAAACCTGCTTCTTTCGCCGCCTCAGCAGAGGCATCCCCGACTGCCAACACTTTGAAAGTACGACGTTTATCGGCGCGAGCAAAATGACGCACCCCATTGGCACTGGTGAACAAAATCGCCTGAACGTCGGCTTCTTTCATAGCACCCAAGGCCTTGAGTCCATCATTTTCCGCCTTGATGGTCAACAGCGGGAAAATAACCGGATCATAGCCTTTATCTTTCAGAATTTTTGCTAAAGGGTCCGCATCTTCTTTTGGTCGTGTGACGAGTAAACGCATAATTTCCCCTTTTGATGATTGTCTTCAATGCGATGGGGTATTATGGCCTAGGCTTGGGTCACTTCACAAAGGAAATCTTCACCTGCGCGCTCTTTTAATTCCAGACCGGCTTTCGTACCCAATCCATCCGGGTCACTAACAGGGCCGCGCATATCGTTGGTCAGCACTTCGCTGCCATCGGGTTTAGCCAGCATACCACGAAGGCGAATTTCATCGCCTTCAATCACCGCCAAGGCCGCAATCGGGGTACGACATGATCCATCCAGCACACGCAGTAAGGCACGTTCCGCCAAAATACGGATGTGCGAAGTTGCGCAATTCAACGGTGCAAGATACTTAAACATACGTTCATCATTACTACGACACGAAATCCCAATGGCCCCTTGGGCAACCGCAGGCAACATCACATCTTCGTCAATCACTGATGTGATGGCATCTTCATACTTCAAGCGGCGCATGCCCGCATTAGCCAAAAGCGTGGCATCCACAACGCCTTCATCCAATTTGCGCAAGCGGCTTTGAACATTGCCCCGAAACGTGATGACTTCAAGATGGGGATAAGCCGCTTTGATCTGGGCCTGACGACGCAGCGAGGCTGACCCGATCACCGCGCCCTTAGGCAGATCGGCCAAGGTCTTGGCTTTATTGGAAATAAATACATCACGCACATCTTCACGCGGTAAAATACAAGGCAACGAAATACCATCGGGCAACCATGTCGGCACATCTTTCATGGAATGGACCGCAATATCGATACGACCATTCAACTGTGCATCATCGATTTCTTTGGTGAACAACCCTTTCCCACCGATTTCAGAAAGCGGGCGATCCAAGATCATGTCCCCTGTAGTCTTGATGACTTCAATTTCAATCACCCCGTCACCCCGTAATTCTTCATGGGCGGCCTGAAGGCGATCACGCGTTTCATGGGCTTGGGCCAGTGCCAAGGGACTTCCTCGCGTACCGATGACGATTTTTGGTGTGTCGGACATGATTTTTGAATCTCTATCTTTTGGTTTTATACAATTTCGTGCTATCTCTGCCCCACAATTGTGACAGCATTAGGGCTAAAGCACGTGAAAATATTAGGGATTGAAACAAGTTGCGATGAAACCGCTGCTTCCGTCATCACCGATGAGGCGATAGGCGAGGATCGTATTCTTTCAAACGTGGTGCTTTCCCAGCTGGATGAACACCGTCCCTATGGCGGTGTGGTCCCTGAAATTGCCGCGCGTTCCCATCTGGATCATATAGATCGTATCGTTGATGAAGCCATGGCCGTTGCTGGGGTTCCCTTCAAGGATCTGGATTGTGTCGCCGCCACAGGTGGCCCCGGTCTGATCGGCGGGGTCATTGTTGGGGTGATGACAGCCAAAGCCATCGCCCTGACCCATAATCTACCCTTTGTTGCCGTCAACCACCTTGAAGGTCATGCCCTCACCGTACGGTTAAATGAACAGGTTGAATTCCCCTATCTTCTCCTCCTTGTTTCCGGGGGGCATTGCCAATTGCTCGCCGTCGAAGCGGTGGGGAAATATAAACGACTGGGCACCACCATTGATGATGCACTTGGCGAAGCTTTTGATAAATCAGCCAAGCTTTTGGGCTTAGGCTATCCCGGTGGCCCCCATGTGGAAAAAGCCGCCCTCAAAGCCAAAGATCCCAAACGCTTTAAACTTCCCAGCCCAATGAAAGGCAAACCGGGATGTGATTTTTCTTTTTCAGGCTTAAAAACAGCCGTGCGCCAAGCTGCCGAAGCTTTGCCGCCCGGCCCGTTTAAAGAAGAAGATTTAAATGATCTGTGCGCGGCTTTTCAAAATGCAGCTGCCGATAGCCTGGTCAATCGTTGCAAAAACGCGATCAAGATGTTCAAGGCTGATTATCCAAACGGGAACAGTCTCGTGGTGGCAGGTGGTGTTGCCGCCAATCAGGCCATTCGCGCCAAACTGACAGAACTTTGCCGTAAAGAGAAAATGACCATGGTCGCCCCGCCCTTAAAGCTCTGCACCGACAATGGCGCCATGATCGCCTGGGCGGGCCTTGAAGCTTTTAAAGCTGGTAAAATTGATGACCTGTCCTTTGCCCCGCGTCCGCGCTGGCCGCTGGACCCGGACGCACCCAAGGCCGCCTTTGCCGGAGGAAAAAAAGCCTGATGAGTATTTTTGATCACTATGACAGCTGGATCTTTGATTTTGACGGGGTAATTTTAGAGTCCAACAACATCAAAACCAATGCTTTCAAACAAGCCGTCTTGTCCTATGGTGAGAAACAAGCTGACGAGCTGGTCGCCTACCACGTGAGCCATGGCGGCATTTCACGTTTTGTGAAATTTGACTATTTCTTCAATACCATCTTGGGCCGTGCCCCAAAAGAAGGCGAGATTGAAACCGCGCTTGATAATTTCGCTAAATCCGTCACAGAAGGTTTGTTGAACTGCCGCCAGACACCTGATTTCGATCAATTAATGTCTGGCCCCTTAAAAGACAAGCCCTGCACGGTCATTTCCGGTAGCATGCAGAATGAATTGCGCGATATTATGGATAAACGAAATATATTGAAATATTTTGACCATGTTTATGGTAGCCCTGATAGCAAAGATGTCATTTTTAAACGCGAATGTGACAGTGGCGGCATTAAAAGCAGGTCTGTTTATATCGGTGATTCGCTTTATGACTATGAAATGGCTGATAAATATGGTTTGGATTTTATCTTTGCCTATGACTGGACGGAATTTAGCGACTGGCAAAACTTTTTTGCGGATAAAAAGCAGGTACGGATAATTAAAAACCTGTCTGAACTCACGTCAATTTAACAAGTCGCTGGCCAGTTCTTCTTCGATTTGGTCTTTCAAGTCTTGTGCTTTTGATATGTTTTTATCGATCACATGCACCATTTGGGTCTTACCCGTTTCTTCATAATAACGCCTTGCCCCATCAAAGCAGATCAGCGCATGGTTGATCCATTGGGGGGTGCTGGGGTCGCGTTTTGCCAAGGCAAACAGGGTTGCCCCCAGATTATTCTGTGTGCTGGCCCAAAGGGCAGGGTATTTTTCTTCCGTATAAACTTTTAAGACCGCCTGAAACGCAACACCGGCCTGTTCCAACGATTGCGCCCCTTTCATCATCTGACCGTGCAGCATCATGGTTTTTGCCATCCGTGACATTGCATCGGCCCAGTTAAGGGGATAAGCCGCCTGAGTATAGATATTCATGGATTTTTTATAATACCGTGCGGCCTTTTGCAGATAATCCGAATCATTCATCTTACGCCCGATCTTGCTACAGGTTCCGGCAATACGCATCTGGACGGATGCCCATTCCAACGGATGCTGCTTTTCATTCAAGACCGTACAGACCTCTTCGAAAATCGCGATGGCTTTTTCAATATGTTCCAATGCCTGATCATCATCTTCGTGATTGGTCATTTCATCATAAAGCCAGCCCTGATGATTTTTCACCAAGGCCCATTCAATCGGCGTTTTATCTTTATCTACAAGGGATTCCCAGGTGTCAAATGCCTTAACCGCCGGGTCAAACCATCCCAGTTCCTGTGCCCGACGTGCCACATTTGCCAGGACAACCGCGCACATCCCCATAGCTGATGTTTTGGCAGCGGGACTGGTCTTACGACTGGTCAAACCGCTGGAAAGCTTGGTCAAAGGGTCAACCGCACCCAACAAATATTCCCCGATCTTTAAGGCCTGCGTCGAATGATGGGGCGAGGTTGCCGCAAAAATTGCTGCATATAAGACATCCAAGGTGGCTTTTTCAGGATCAAACGGCACCAGCAAATTTTCAAGCTTGGCCGGCATTCCCAGATTTGCTTCGCCTTCCACCGCCGATAAAAAATACCAGCGCACAGCCTGATCTTCGAGTGAGACTTCCCCCCACATCAACAGATCGCATTTTTCTTTTTCCAGCCATTTACGCCCGTTGCCAATGCTCGCCTCTATCTGATCGCTCAGACTGCCTTTACGGCTGCGTTGCAAGGATTTATTGATGAGGCGTAAAGACAGGCCGGGGCGTTCATTTAACGGTCCAATGATGCTTTGCAACAAAGCTGCTTTGGCTTCGTCACTGGCAAATTTTCCATCCGGTTCAGCAATCAACACATTGACATCACTGATCCCCTGCATCAATTGGGCAGGATTTTGCGCATCCGCATCCTCACCCTCTTCACGCATCAAAAACCAGTCCACAAATCGGTTGAAAATCGAAAGCATCCCTATTCCAAAAAAGAAGAACCTTTTTCTAGGAATACCCTAAGTCTAAACCATTGGAAATATGTTAATCACACCAGCGCGCGCGTTTTTCTCCCTAATAGGGTCGCCCCAGTCCTTTATGGATCAAAAGCTGTGCAATATTCTGCCCTTGCGGCGTGTGTGCAACCGCCAAAACGCGCCCGGCGTATTTTCCCGTGGTGATATTTTTCAGGATAATCGGACCACCGTTGACATAATCACTTAAGGCCTGTTTGGCTTTCAGGGTCAGGTCTCTTTCGCCGGGGCCACACCCACTAGTGTCCAGGATGACAAAGGGTATGATAACCTTAAAAATCGACGCAGCGACCGCCTTTTTCCCAATCACCATAGCGTGTCGGGTTCGGACCATCCTTGCGGCCACCGATTTCTTTTTCTTCATCCACTTGATCAGCCATGGCTTCAAACTTGCGCGCAGGCTGTGGGCCGATAGGACGGCCATCTTTATTACGCACCACATCAGTGGCTTTGAATTTGGGTTGTGGATTTTGATCGTCGGACATAACACCACCTGATAAAGTAGGGACTTGCGAAAAAGGACAGTTGCACCCTAAATACTCTTTCAGAAGATCAATTGCAATGGGATTGCCCTAAGATGAGTTACGCACGCACCGCCATGTTGCTTGCCGGGATGACCGGATTGTTCCTTGCCATCGGCTATATGCTCGGCGGCGAAGGCGGCATGATGATTGCCCTGATGATTGCCCTTGGCATGAATGTCTTTTCTTATTGGAATTCAGATAAAATCGTCCTGCGCATGCACGGCGCGCGCGAAGTCACCCCGCAAACCGCACCGGATTTCTATAAAATCGTGGCCGATCTGGCAAAACGCGCTGACCTGCCTATGCCCAAAGTCTATATTATGGAAAATCCGCAGCCCAACGCTTTTGCAACGGGCCGAAATCCGGAAAATGCCGCTGTTGCCGCGACAACCGGGCTTCTGCAGATGCTCAGCCGCGAAGAAGTCGCTGGCGTCATGGCCCACGAACTGGCGCACGTAAAAAACCGGGACACATTGATCATGACCATAACCGCGACCATCGCCGGGGCCATTTCCATGCTGGCGAATTTCGCCTTGTTTTTCGGCAACAGCAATGATCGCAACAACCCATTAGGGCCCATCGGGGCAATCCTGATTATGTTTCTTGCCCCCATGGCGGCCATGGTGGTGCAGATGCTGATCTCCAGAACCCGCGAATATGAAGCCGACCGGATCGGGGCTGAAATTTGCGGCCAGCCCATGTGGTTGGCCAGTGCGCTCAACAAACTGGATAAAGGCGCATCCCTGATTGATAACCATGCAGCGGAAAATAACCCGGCAACCGCGCATCTGTTTATCGTCAACCCCCTGCATAAGCGCAAAACCGACAGCCTGTTTTCCACCCACCCCAATATGGAAAACCGCATCAACGCCCTGAAAGAAATGGCCCAGAAACAACCCATGCGCCGCACCAGCCGCTCGCGCATTCCTTCCACGGATAACGAGATTAAGGGGCCTTGGGGTTAAGACTCGCTATTCTTAATCAAGTCGGTTATAAGGCGGTCTTTCTCTTATAGTTAAAGAAACGAGCCCGATCATGCCCAGACGTATTGCCTATGATGTCCTCTGCCAGGTTTTAGGCAAAAAGCGTCCGTTGGATGAAGCCTTTAACAGCCACCCCCATTTGGAAAAACTTTCCCCAAAAGCAAAAGCTTTTTCCCGTGCGATGGTAACCACAGCGGTGCGCAATAAAGGCTTTCTGGATCATTTGATCAATGCCTGTCTGGATAAACGGCCCAAGGGCCAGGCACGCAATGTCTTAAACATCATGCGCTTAGGGGCAGCCCAACTCTATTTCATGCATGTGCCTGCCCATGCAGCGGTCAATGAATCTCTAAAACTGACGAATTATGCCAATCTGGTACAATATAAAAAGCTGATTAACGCCGTACTGCGCCGCCTTGATCGCGAAAAGAAAGAGTACCCGGCCGCCGAGATCGCGCGCGCCAATATTCCTGACTGGCTCTATGAAAGCTGGGTCAATGCCTATGGGGATGAAACTGCCCAAAAAATTGCCGAAAGCCACCTGAAAGAGGCTCCGCTCGACATCACCTTAAAATATGACGATGAAGCCGATATCTGGGCCAAACGTTTGGGTGCTGAAAAGCTTGAAAACGGCAGTCTGCGTATGAATGCTGGCGGACGGATCGAAGAACTTGACGGCTATGAAAACGGGTCTTGGTGGGTACAGGATGCAGCCGCGGCAGAACCGGTTAAACTGTTGGGCGATGTGAAAGGCAAAACTGTTTTGGACCTTTGCGCAGCCCCCGGTGGCAAGACCATGCAACTGGCCGCAGCAGGTGCGAATGTCATCGCCCTTGATAAAAACGAAAACCGCTTGAAACGGGTGAGTGAAAATCTTGCACGCACCAAACTGAAGGCCGAGGTTATTGCCGCAGATCTCATGGACTGGCAGCCGGAAAACCCGGTCGATGCCATCTTGCTTGATGCCCCCTGTACCGCAACCGGAACGCTACGCCGTCACCCGGACGGGCTCTGGACGAAAAAATCAGATGATATTAAGGCTATGAGCGATATTCAGGGCACCCTTTGGCACCGCGCCAGCAGCTGGGTCAAACCCGGTGGTCTGATCGTTTACTGCACCTGTTCCCTACAGCCGGAAGAAGGCGAGTTAATGCTTGCAGCCTTCTTAAAAGGGCATAAGAATTTTGAACAAGTGGGTGAGGCTTTGCGCTTTTTACCGTCTGACAATAAAGACGGCTTTTTCGCCGCTTGTGTCAAACGGGTTGAGTAGCTGCCACAAAAACAAGTGTCATCCCGGATTTATTCCGGGACAATCCTTTGAAATATAACAGGTTTAAAACGAACTTGTCTCTAAAGATTGTCCCGCAACAGGTGCGGGATGACACTTATAAATCTTTAAAACTTAACGGCAGTGCCATTAGCAGACACCATCAACATGGTCTTTTGATCGCCACCGATCACTTCATAATCCAGATCAACGCCCACAACCGCATCAGCCCCAAGGTCTTGGGCTTCTGCGATCATATCTTCAAGGGCGGCTTCTTTGGCTTTGCGAAATTCTTTTTCATAAGCGCCCGAACGACCGCCAACCACATCGCGGATGCCAGCAAAGAAGTCCTTAAACAGGTTCGCCCCTAAAATAGCTTCCCCGGACACAATCCCGCAATAAGCCGTTACCGCTTTGCCATCCACATTATCCGTCGTCGTCACGATCATAATCTTGCTTCCCTATAAAATAATAAATTGAATTACCAAAAGGATATCACGAGATGCCATTTTGGGAAGGGGAAATTCTCCCATTTCATTGTTCTTGAATATATAAAGGCTTACAGCTTATTTATTATAATATTTATATAACAATGCATTAAAGTCATCTATCTTGCCTTCTTCGCGCAATACATATGCATATTCTCGCAGGAATAAATCAAAATCCTTATTTTCTATCGATGTATAATGATCAAAAATGGGCAAACCTTCTTGAAAATTTGAAAGTGCCTTTTCCGGCTCATTCAAGTCACTATAACACCTAGCTAACATCCAATATATATATGATAAAGACCGAGGGGGCCATTTGGCTTCTTCTACATCAGAAGAATCATTCATCTCCTCACCATTTAACCGGATATAATTCTGCCACGCTTTGTGTTCCAATAATTTTCTATCGCGTAATTCTATATAGATATCAATCGCTTCGTTATAGTGGCCCTCATTAAACAAGTCATATCCACGTTTATGTTTAATTTCCTCGTCCAATATAGACCTTTCAGCGGCATAAATCCCTACCCCCTCATGATCTCCTTGAATTCTCACAAGGTTCCCTAGCATAACGTATAAATTTTTAGACAAAGGGAAAGACTCCAAACCTTCGTCGGAAATACGCTTTGCCAATGTCGATAAAAGTCTCTCCGTTTCTTGCCAATTGTGATCTTTAAAATGCTGAAAACTTGTTTCAAATTGATCACGGTCCACCTTTTTCATATCATTCTTAAAAATTTGGAAACCTTTATAGATCTCTATATATTGTGATTTTAGTGTTCTCAGTCGTTCTTGTGGAGAAGAACCACCTAGTTCTTCCTTACTAATCGTCACTTTTAATCGTTCTATGACTTTTAGTGGCACAGATATCTCTGTGTTAGAATAGGCTCTATCTTGAAATAATAAAAATATTCCCAAAAAAACAAATACAAAAATAGTAAATATTCTTTTCAAAGTAGAGGCCCCCAACATGAACAAAAAAACCCGCTACAGCAACTATAGCGGGTTTCTCAATTTTAGCAATTTTCTCGCTTTAAAAAGCGCTTTTAGTGGCGGAAGTGGCGCATGCCGGTGAAGACCATAGCAAGGCCGCGCTCATTGGCAGCCGCAATCACTTCTTCATCACGGATAGAGCCACCCGGTTGAATGACACAAGTGGCACCCGCTTCAGCCGCTTCGATCAGACCGTCAGCAAAGGGGAAGAAGGCATCAGAGGCCACAACCGAGCCTTTGGCCCAGCTTTCACTATCGCCCGCTGTTTTCGCCGCTTGTTCCGCACGGAAAGCAGCGATGCGGCATGAATTTACACGACTCATTTGGCCTGCGCCCACACCAACGGTCATATTGTCTTTGCAATAGATGATGGCGTTGGATTTCACGTGTTTACAAACCGTGAAAGCAAATTTCAGGTCTTTCATTTCTTCTTCTGTCGGTTTGCGTTCTGTCACAACCTTGAAGTCGTCCGAGAAAATCTCGTTATCTTTGGACTGGACAAGGAAGCTGCCAGACAAAGTCTTGACCATATCGGCGCTATCTTCCGGGTTCGGCATGCCGCCTGTTTTCAAAACGCGCACGTTTTTCTTGGCTTTAAGAACCTCCAAAGCATCGTCATCAAAGTCTGGTGCAATCACCACTTCAAGGAAGATTTTCGCCAGTTCTTCGGCGGTTTCTTTGTTGAGCGTGCGGTTAAAGGCCACAATGCCGCCAAAAGCACTTTCAGTATCGCAGGAATAAGCACGCAGGTACGCATCTTTCATGTCATCGCCAATGGCTACACCGCAAGGGTTGGCGTGCTTGACGATCACACAAGCTACATCGTCTTTAAATTCAGACACCAATTCAAAGGCTGCATCTGTATCGTTGGCGTTGTTATAGGACAGCTCTTTGCCGTTCAACTGTTCTGCCGTTGCCACGCCCGGGCGATTTTCGCCTGTAGTGTAGAAGGCCGCAGACTGGTGGGAGTTTTCGCCATAGCGCATGGTTTGCTTCAGCTCGCCCGCAAAGACTTTGCGTTTCGGATAATCAACATCCAGCTGCGCGGCATACCAGTTAGAAATCGCCGCGTCATAAGCACCGGTGCGGGCATAGGCAATGGCCGACATTTTTTTGCGGAACTCAGCCGTTGTGCCGTTGTTGGCTTCCAGTTCTTCTAAAACCAGCGCGTAATCTTCAACGTCAACAACCGTACAAACACCTTGCCAGTTTTTCGCAGCTGCGCGGATCATCGCCGGGCCACCAATGTCGATATTTTCAATGCAGGTATCAAAATCTGCACCAGCTGCAACCGTGCTTTCAAATGGATAAAGGTTTACCGCCAACAAATCGATCGGCGCAATTTTATGGGCTTCCATCGCCGCAACATGATCATCATTGTCGCGCAGTGCCAGCAGACCACCGTGAATTTTCGGATGCAAAGTTTTGACACGACCATCCATGATTTCCGGAAAACCTGTGTGAGCCGATACTTCGATCACAGGAACGCCCGCGTCGGCTAAAGCCTTATACGTGCCACCTGTAGACAGCAGTTCAACACCTTTTGCGGCCAAGACTTGACCAAATTCAACGAGTCCGGTTTTGTCGGAAACCGACAGTAATGCACGACGGATGGGAGTAGCCATTTGGGCACGAGCTCCTGCAAGTAAATATGTGGGTTTGAAATCTCGCGCGCTCTATAGCAGATGAAAGACTGTTGTGCAACGCGAAGTATGACAATTCACGCCTGCTTCTTGCGCCCTACGCTAGAGGGGCTGTTCGTTGAATGCAGATCATAGATCGGCAGATCAATCCAGAACGTTGTCCCTTCCCCTTCAATACTTTCAAAACCAATGGCCCCGTCCATACCTTCCACAATCTCTTTGGTTAACAACAAGCCAATGCCTGTGCCCTCAATCCCGCTTTCTTCACGTCCCAGACGATGAAATGATTTGAATAAATTATCACGCTGGTCATCAGCAATCCCAAGTCCGGTATCACGTACCATTAGTCGAAACTGGTTGGTATCAAGTTCTTTACATTCAAGATAGACCTTGCCATCTTCCACGTTATATTTTTTGGCGTTGGAGACCAGATTAATGATTACCTGCTTAAGGCGCACCGGATCCACATTCAAAAACGGCAGGTCTTGTGGGGTTTCATCAATCACTTGAACATTCAGACTATTGTGCGAAGCCTCGATTAAAGTCAGACAATCATCCAGAACTTCACGTATATTCACGCTGGTCGTATTAAAAACCAGCTTACCTGATTCGACACGTGCCAGATCCAGAACCTCATCAATCAGCCCAAGCAGATGCTCGCTCGCGGTCTGGATATTTGCAACATGACTCTTCTGCAATTCAGTCAGGGTGCCTTTTTTATCCATCTTCAGAAGCTGTGAAAAGCCCATGATGGCATTTAAAGGCGTGCGCAGTTCATGGCTCATCGACGACAAAAACGAGGATTTAGCCTTGTTAGCTTTTTCCGCTTTGTCTTTGGCTTCGATATAATCAGTAATATCGGTTTCAATCCCGACAAAATGAATGATCTCTCCCCTATCATTCATGACCGGAGCAATTTTCAGGCGGGCCCAATAAAGTTCCCCACTTTTACGTTTATTCTTAAGTGTACCGCTCCAAATTTTACCGGAGCGTATGGTTTGCCACATCTCTTGATAAAAGGCTTCATCCTGAAAACCGGAATTTAAAAGACTAGGGGTTTTCCCTAAAACCTCGCGGGGTTCAAAGCCATTCATCTCACAAAAGGCTGGATTTACATATTCGATCTTGCCTTTTGCATCCGCGATTATGGTACTGGTCCCGGACTGGCTGACCGCTTCTCCCAATAGGCGTGCACCCATCAGGGCTTTTTCCAACTCTTCGGTGCGTTGTGCGACCTCTTGTTCCAGATGATCGCGATGACTGCGTAAATCTTCTTCTAGTTTTAAACGATTGGAAATATCGCGCCATACCACATGCAAAATAGTTTTGCCCCTGTACGGCACCGCTGTCAGCAAAACTTCGACCGGAAAAACCTCGCCATTCTGACGCATATGCATCCATTTGAAACGATTATTGCCCTTTTCCATGGCAATCTGGATCATTTCATCAGCTTTTTCAAAAGAATTGCGCCCGTCAGGCTGATTAGGTGGCGAAACATCAGCTGGATGAGTAGAAAAAAAACTTTTTCGGGAATCAAACCCAAGCATATCCAACGTTGCCTGATTACAATCTACAAACAGCCCGTCTTCAATAATCAACATTGCATCAGCCGAGGCTTCAAAAAACACCCGGTGACGATCCACCTCCTGAACCATCCGGACTTCTTCCCCCCTTGAAATCCTATTTATATTTTTTTATCACGTTTATGATACATACCACAGCATGTAAAATCCAGAAAAAACGCTTAATTTCCATGCACATAAAAAAAAGACCTCCCCACATAAGCGGGAAGGTCTCTTTTAAAGCTGTAACAGCTATGACTTACTCAGAGCGGTTTTGACGATTGTCGATCAGGTCGTCTACAACGCTTGGATCAGCCAAGGTTGACGTGTCACCTAAGGAGCCGAAATCGTCTTCGGCGATCTTGCGCAAGATACGACGCATGATTTTACCAGAACGTGTTTTCGGCAGACCCGGTGACCATTGCAACCAATCCGGTGAAGCGATCGGACCGATTTCGTGACGCACCCACTGGACCAGCTCTTTCTTCAGCTCATCACTTGGTTCTTCACCCGCATTCAGGGTCACGTAAACGTAGATACCTTGACCTTTCAAGTCGTGCGGTGCCCCTACAACTGCAGCTTCCGCCACTTTCGGGTGGGCAACCAATGCAGATTCAACTTCCGCTGTCCCCATACGGTGACCTGAAACGTTGATGACATCATCCACACGACCTGTGATCCAGTAGTAACCATCTTCGTCACGACGCGCACCGTCACCTGTGAAATACTTCCCTTTGTATGTAGAGAAATAAGTCTGGATGAAACGCTCATGATCGCCATAACACGTCCGCATCATGCCCGGCCAGCTGTCAGTCATGCAAAGGTTACCATCGGTGGCACCTTCTAAAACGTTACCGTCGTTATCCACCAATTCCGGTTGAACACCAAAGAACGGACGTGTTGCAGACCCCGGTTTCAAATCGGTTGCACCCGGCAGCGGCGTAATCAGAATACCGCCGGTTTCTGTTTGCCACCATGTATCCACGATCGGGCATTTGCCTTTACCGACAACTTCGTTGTACCAGTTCCAGGCTTCCGGGTTGATCGGTTCACCCACAGAACCCAGCACGCGCAGAGTTTCAAGTGAGCACTTTTCAACAGGTTCTTTACCTTCACGCATCAGCGAGCGGATTGCCGTCGGTGCCGTATAGAAGATGTTGACCTTATGCTTGTCACACACTTCCCAAAAACGCGAAACGGTCGGATAATTTGGCACACCTTCAAACATCAACGTTGTCGCGCCGTTCGCCAGCGGACCATATACGATGTAAGAGTGACCTGTTACCCAACCCACATCAGCCGTACACCAGTAAATATCGCCTTCATGATAATCGAACACATATTCATGCGTCATTGCGGCATAAACAAGATAGCCGCCTGTGCAGTGCTGAACACCTTTAGGCATACCTGTGGAACCAGATGTGTAAAGAATGAACAGCGGGTCTTCTGCGTTCATTTCTTCTGCCGGACAATCAGCAGAAGCTGCGGCTGTAATATCTTCGTACCAAACGTCACGACCATCTTTCATGTCGATGTCACCGCCGGTACGTTTTACAACAATACAGGTTTCAACTTCTTCACGGTCCATCGCCAAATCAGCATTTGCTTTCAATGGAACCTTACGGCCACCACGCAGACCTTCGTCTGCCGTGATGATACATTTGGACTGGCTGCCTTTAATACGATCAGCCAAAGCGTCTGGTGAGAACCCACCAAAAACGATCGCGTGGATGGCACCGATGCGCGCGCAGGCCAACATGGCAACGGCTGCTTCCGGGATCATCGGCAAGTACAGAGTCACACGGTCACCTTTGCCGATGCCGCGGGCTTTCATGGCATTTGCCAGTTTACAGACGCGCTCGTGCAAATCTTTATAGGTGATGTTTTCAGAATCAGAAGGATCGTCGCCTTCCCAAATGATGGCTACCTGATCGCCGCGCTTTTCAAGGTGGCGGTCCAAACAGTTGTGAGCGACGTTTGTGGTACCGTCTTCAAACCATTTGATATCAACGTTACCCTCAAATGAGGAATTCTTTACTTTAGTGTAAGGCTTGAACCAATCGATTCGCTTACCGTGTTCACCCCAGAATGTTTCCGGGTCTTCCACAGACTGTTTATACATTTCCAGATATTTGTCGTTGTCGGCATGCGCCTTGGCGGCAATCTCTGGGTTTACTGGATAAATGTCGGACATTTCGTGCGAATCTCCCTAGGTGTGTCGAGTTGTGAGCACGTATTTTCGTGCTTCGGTTAAACTTATGTGATCAGTGCGAATATGTCATTTGCACCACACTGAGGCCTGATTATGTCAGAAAGTTCACGCGAAACAAGTGAATAAATCACTGTTTGCATACGCAACAAAGTTTTAAAAAAGGTGATACCAATTACGTCCTAGACCAACGGGCACAACGCTATGTGGCAAAAGGCCTTACAAGTCCTTGGACACAAAGACTTCTTCCCCCCGCAACTCATAAGTCACAGGGGTCAATTTCTTGCCAAGACAGGGACCATGCACACATTCCCCATCATCAATTTTAAAAAGCGCACCGTGGGTAGAACAGATCACAAAGTTCTTTTCCACATCCAAGAATCGATCCGGCTCCATATTCAACGGCACACCCAGATGGGGACAGTGGTTGGTGAAAATACTGATTAATCCGTCTTTTTTCACGACAAAAACAGATCGTTCTGTCTCGCCAGCGGGGATCATAAATTCCTTGCTATCTTCTTCATCCACATCATTTATGTTACAGAGCAAATGATCCGTCATGATTATAATCCCCCTTTGGCACAGATAATCTGCCAGGCCGCATCATCAATGGGCATAACCGATAATCTGGCCTGTGTCACCAATGCGATATCACTTAAGCGTTCATCGCTTTTTATCTCTTTTAAGGTAACAGGCTGTTGTAGCGGATCAAGGGCTTTAAAATCAACCATCATAAAACGGTTGCTGGCATCACTTGGGTCAGGATAAGCCTCTTTGACGACTTCGAGAATTCCCACAACCGCACGTTCTTTGCCGGAATGGTAAAAGAACGCCTGATCGCCCACAGTCATCTCTTTCATGAAATTACTCGCCTGATAGTTGCGCACGCCATCCCAGGGTTCTACCCCTTTTTTAACATGATCCTGCCAGGACCAACAATCCGGTTCGGATTTAACAAGCCAGTGGTTCATGCAGATATCCCCCTTGTCTTCCGCACATGATGCGGAACCTGTTCATCCAAGAGATCCCGTATCAAGTACGGGATACTGCCCGCTTTTTAAGCCGGCAGTACCTTTTTCCATTTAGAAATGCTGACCGATTCAAACAATCCTGCTTTGGCATAAGGGTCGTTATCACAGAAATCTTGCGCTTGTGCCAAACTTTCCAGATCCAGAATAACCACGGATCCGTTCATCTGATCATCTTCTTCAGACAGGGTTGGCCCGGCAGCAAATAGTTTTTCGCCATAGGATTTTAGATATTCCACATGGGCCGGGCGATTATCCAGACGGACTTGCAGGTGATCGGGTTTATCAACGCAGTTAATGACATATAACATTACATTTCTTCCTTAAACGGGCGGGAAAGCAACATATCAACCACCTGATTGAGATCTGCCCCCTTGTTCAAAATTTCGTTCACTGCCGCACAAATCGGCATTTCAACATGGAGACTGGCTGCCAATTTACAAACCGAACGTGCCGTAAAGACGCCTTCGGTCACGGCTTTTCGCACCTTTAAGATATCATCCAGCTTTTCACCCTGACCTAAAGCGACACCTAAAGAAAAATTGCGCGACTGCATGGAGTTACAGGTCAGGGTCAAATCCCCCATACCTGAAAGCCCCATCAGAGTTTCAGACTTTGCCCCTTTGGCCACGCCCAAGCGCGCCAGTTCAGAAATCCCGCGGGTAATAAGGGCCGCACGGGCGTTATCGCCAAAGCCTTTACCCGAAACCATCCCGCTTGCAATCGCCAGCACGTTCTTCACTGCCCCGCCGATTTGCGCGCCAATAATATCATCGCTGGCATAGATACGAAAACGGCTGGATCCGATCATTTTAGCAATTTCCATTGCCTGATCACTATTGTCCATCGCCAAGGTACAAGCTGACGGCAAACCATTGGCCACTTCGCTGGCAAAGGTGGGACCGGACAAAATACCGATTTCAGCCCCAGGCAATTCCTCACCCAGAACCTCGCTCATCAATTTACCACTTTCAAGCTCAATCCCTTTAGCGCAAATCAGCAAAGGTGTGCCTTTTTTCAGGTTAGGTTTTAATTGTTGCGCTGTAGATCGGACAAATTGGGCCGGAGCGACAAATAAAATAACATCACAGCCTTTCAAGTCAGAAAGATCTGGCGTTGCCTTAATATGCGGGTCCAGATTGGTATTTGGCAGATACGTTGGGTTAGAGTGGCTTAAGTTAATCGCATCAGCCACTTCTGGTTCATAAGCCTGAATGAGCACGTCATTTCCAGCACGGCGCGCCGCACAAGCCAAAGCCGTCCCCCAAGCACCTGCACCAATTACACCAACTGTCGTCATTTATTGATCTGCCTTCCCAAGCAATTTCATTTTATCCTTTATGCGATGGACAAAGGGCATGGGTCAAACATCAATCCAATTCAAACGCATTTTTGTAATCAAGCTTCAGCTTTTCATCCTGATCTTCTTTTTTCAAGAAGCAGTTGCCGACCACAAGGTTATCCAGCTCGGTCCCCATAAAACAACGAAAAGCATCTTCCGGCGTGTTCACAATCGGCTCCCCACGTACGTTAAAGCTGGTGTTGACCGAAACCGGACAGCCTGTGCGTTCTTTAAAGGCTTTAACCACCGCATGGAAACGCGGGTTTGTTTCCTCATGAATTGTTTGAATGCGCGCTGAATAATCCACATGCGTGACCGCCGGAATGTCTGAGCGCGGCACATTCAATTTTTCAATCCCGAACAAGGCATCTTGTTCCGCCGTCATTTCTTTTTGCTTGTCCTTATGAACATCAGCAACCATCAACATATACGGGCTATCGCCGTCCAACTGGAACCAATCCGCCACATCTTCGCGCAAAACCGATGGCGCAAAGGGGCGAAACGATTCACGGTATTTAACTTTTAAGTTCAGCGTCTTTTGCATTTTCGGTGAACGCGGATCAGCGATGATAGAACGACCACCCAACGCACGCGGTCCAAATTCCATACGACCTTGCATCCAACCGATAGCGCGTTCTGCTGCCATAGCGTCCGCTGTAGCGGCGATGGTATCGTCATCAGACATAACTTCAAAGACAGCACCGGCTGCTTTTAAACGTTCTTCAATATCTTTTTGCTCATAAACCGGACCCAGGTAAGATCCGCGCATAAAATCTTTGCCTGTATCTGCAACACGTGGCTGGCCTTTATGGTGGAAATGCGCCGTCATGGCCGCCCCCAACGCCCCACCAGCATCACCCGCAGCAGGTTGCACCCATACATTTTCAAAAGACGCATCACGCAAGACTTTACCGTTTGCCACACAGTTCAGCGCCACACCACCAGCCATACAGAGATTTTTAATCCCGTATTCCTTGGCAAGAGAACGGGTCAGACGCAGGACAATTTCTTCGGTCACAGCCTGAACAGAGGCCGCAATATCCATATGGAACTGTTCCAGATCCTCACCATCACGACCGCGCACAGGCTTGCCAAACAAATCGGCAAACTTCTGGTTCGTCATCGTCAACCCGGTTGCATAGTTAAAGTAGGACATATCGAGGCGGAACGAGCCATCTTCTTTCACATCGATCAGGTTATCCATAATCAGGTCTTTATATTTCGGCTCCCCATAAGGAGCCAGACCCATGACCTTATATTCCCCGGAATTCACCCGAAAACCCGTGTAGTAGGTAAAAGCGGAATAGAGTAAGCCAAGGGAATGGGGGAAATGGATTTCTTTGACCATTTCCAGCTTGTTGCCGCGACCAATGGCTACTGACGTAGTTGCCCATTCGCCCACCCCATCCATGGTCAACACCACGGCTTCTTCAAACGGGCTAGGATAAAAAGCAGAAGCCGCGTGACTTTGGTGATGTTCAGCAAACAAAAGTTTGTTCATCCAGTCAAAGTCGGGGTCGTATTTCTTAAATTCCTTGCGCAGAAAATCTTTTTGAAAAAGTTTTTCCTTCATCCAGACCGGAATGGCTGTTTTAAAGGAACGAAATCCACGCGGCGCAAAAGCCAGATAGGTTTCCAGCAAACGTTCAAACTTCAAAAATGGCTTGTCATAGAACGCGACATAATCCACATCTGCCATGGAAATGTCGGCTTCATCCAAGCAATATTCGATGGCATTTTTCGGGAAGGCCGGATCATGTTTTTTACGTGTAAAACGTTCTTCCTGGGCGGCAGCAACGATCACGCCATCTTCCAGCAAGGCCGCGGCACTATCATGATAAAAAGCGGAAATCCCGAGAATGCGCATCATCAAATCCTAGAACAAAGTATAGATAAACGGCGCAACGGCTGAGCCTTGTGCCAGCACCAACAGACCACCAAACAGAACCATCACAAGGAGGATGGGCAACAGCCAGAATTTTTTGCGCTCTTTCATGAACGCCCAGAGTTCAGCAATAAAAGCCATGGAAAATCTCTTTTAATTATTGGCACAATTCTCGTGCGTTCCTTTTTCAGAACGACCAGAAAACATGAGGTTTTATAAGCATAATAAATAGCAAGAGCAAGCCCCAATTATTCCGCTATTTTCCACTTTACGAAGATATGTTTATTGAATATAAAACTAAAACATCGCCATTAATCAACAGCGTATGCAATGAAACTCTTAAAAATATTATTCATAAATTTAGTCATCTTGCTTGCATGCCTCGAACTTGGCTCATTTCTCTATTATAATCTCGGATTATCAATTTCAAATTACACGACCTCTTATGTTTCCAAAACATATGACAATGATTTGCAATGGATGACGGAGCATAATAACTGGGGGGCATGGCATGTACCTAATGGACGCGCCCATATGGAACGACGTTGCTTTGGTGTCGAATTGATTTCTAACAGCTATGGTGCGCGCGATATTGAACGCAACATGAAATCCGAAAAATCTCGCGTTCTTGTTTTAGGCGACTCCTTTGTTGAAGGTTATGGCGTCAATCGTGAAAAACGCTTTACCGATCTGTTAGAAAAAAAACTGGGAAGAGAATTCTTGAATTTTGGGACTTCTGGGAGTTCAGGCCCCACCCAATACGCCATTCTTTATCGTGAGTTGGCATCAAAGTTTGATCACGATGAAGTTTTAATCGCATTCTTGCCTGACAATGATTTCACAGATAATGATCCAGCAATTTGGTTGGGTGATGACAAAACTGCCTTTAATATACGCTATCGCCCTTATTGGAAACGCGTTGATGGGACAAACGACTTTGAGGTGTTTTATCCTACTGATAAACCGAAACATATGGTGACCTTTGGGGATTATCGCTCTGAAAACCAACAAAAAGGCCCGTCCTTAAAATCCAGAATTCAACGTCTTTTCTGGACATATGGCGTCTACCGCGAAATTCGCTATATTTCAAGAGGATCAACATATGATGATGGCATTTATTCCGGCTATTTTGATGGAACAGATGAACAAGTAGACGCGGCCCTTTTCTTCTTAAAAAAAATCAAAGACATGGCAGGTGATAAAAAAGTTTCTATGATTTCAATTGCTCGCCCTAATGATTTGAAACGCCAAGCTGAAACACCTAGCCCAATCATCGCTCGCCTGTCAGCCTTCGCTGCAGAAAATGACATTAAATTTGTCGATCTCGCCCCCGAAACACTAGAACGAGAAACTGATATTAAAAGCCTCTACTTGCCTTGTGACGGTCATTGGAGCCCCAAAGGCCACCAACTTGCTGCAGACATTATTGCCAATACAATATTTAATCAATAATCGTAGATTAAAATTGTTTTTTCATAGACTCAGGACTTGGGCCCGCAGGATCACGCTCAATCCAATAGGTCTTGGCGTCTTTATCCAGTTTTATGCGCATAGGATCCTTGCCCATAACTTTCAGGATCAACCCGATAGGCACAATGGTCAGCACATAAATCGCAAACATAATAATCGGATTAACGATCTTGAACATCAAAAAGCCCAGCTTGGTCCACGCTTTATTCAGCGCGGCAAGGGCTTTCGGATAGATTAAACCCAACAGAAAAAGCGGAGCTGCCACACATAAAAGCACGATACCCAAAGTATCCAGCGTGCCACTGGACCACAGACGGTAAGCTTCGATCAAAGCCAAAATGCCCCCCACCGTCAAACCAAAACTTCGGTCCGAGGAGGTTTCAATTTCATGTGTTGATTGATGTTCTTCGTGCATATCTTCTCACCTAAATTACGATGCCTTTGTATCTATTCTTCACTTTAAAAGCAAGCCTAACCCGCCCCAAATCCCCAATAGGTGCTACAAATGACCAACAGTTATAAAAACAACATCGCCAAAACTGTTCGCAACTTGAAAAGGTTTTTGGTGATTACCCCACCCCTTTCTCATTAAATTTTTGCAATATCATCCAGTTCCATAAGAAAAAGCGATAGTCATTTCGTCCCGATTGATGGCCCTGAATATTGTCCCGTGCAACTTCTCTAGTCAGACCGTAACTATTTAAGAGGTCTGGATTTAAATCGATATCCTTCATCCAGTCCATCAGCGGAATTCCAAAGCCTTTTTTCCGTCGGTTCAGAATGTCGTCTGGCACCATACGTGACAAGGCGCGTTTCAAAACTTTTTTGGTCGTCTTTCCATCAAACTTGTAATCTGCTGGCAGGGTACGGGCAAAATCCACCAGATCATTATCCAGAAAAATAGATCGTGCTTCCAATCCGTTCATCATGGCGGCGCGATCCACTTTGGTCAGAATATCGTCAGGTAGATAAAAGTTTGTGAAGAACTCCAGCGATTTATCCACATGGCTTTTATTTGGGTCTTCTGCCCATAAAGAGATGGCCTCGCCATAAAGCTCTTCAATGTTGGTCGGTTCATTGAACAGCTCTTCAATATCGTTTTTCTGCAAGGGTGACATCCAGACCGGATTCCACAGCTCCGGTCCATAGTCCAGCCCCATCAACACCCGGCGCAGTTTAAAATCCAGACTCATATTTTTACCCGACTTCGGGATAAAATCGACCAAAGCTTTCATTGCCTTATGACCAAAGCCAGGCATAACGCTGTGATAAAGACTTGCTGGCTTTAAGGCCTTGAACGGATCATAACCCGCAAAGATCTCATCGCCCGCATCGCCACTTAACGCCACGGTCACTTTCTGACGGGCAAACTCACACAACAGGTAGGTCGGCAGCAACGAGCCATCGCCCATCGGTTCATCCAGCTTGGTAAACACGTCGCCAATCAGCCCGCGTGCCTTGGTGAAATCAAGGATTTTTTCATTATGATCACAACCAAGATACTGCGCCATAAAGCGCGCATGTTCCGACTCATCAAAAGATTTTTCTTCAAAGCCAATGGCGAAGCTTTTGACACTGTCAGCGGCGCGCAGACCACACATACTCGCAGCCACCGCACTGCTATCGACGCCGCCACTTAAAAACACCCCTAAGGGTACATCGCTCATCAAGCGACGTTTAACCGATTGTTTTAACAGATGCTCAACCTCTTCGGCTGCTTCTTCAAAGCTGGGGGGATTATCTGCCACAGCAATGCGAAACTGCCAAAAGGGTTGGATATTCAGCTGTTGATTATCCAGATCAAAGCGCAGCCAATGCCCCGGTTTCAGCTTATGACAATCGTCATAAAAACTATGGGGCGACGGGATGTAGCCATAGGCGAAGAATTTCTTTAAAGCCGTGCGATCTACCTGGGTCTGAAAGGCTCTATGTTGCGAAAAAACCGACAATTCAGACCCGAAAGCAAATAAATCGCCTTGTTTCGCCCAATAAAGCGGTTTTTCCCCAAAGCGATCACGCGCTAGAAACATGACGCGACGGTTCTGATCCCAGATACAAAAGCCAAACATTCCGTTTAACTTTAACGGCAGTTCTTCACCCCATTCTTCCCAACCATGGACCAGAACTTCTGTATCGCTATGGTCGGTGACAAAGATATGTCCTTTGGCTTTTAGCTCGGCACGAAGTTCTTCATGGTTATAAATTTCGCCATTAAAGCTGACCCAGACTGTGCCATCTTCGTTGGCCATGGGCTGATGACCGCCAGCCAAATCCATGATGGAAAGACGCAAGTGGGCCAGATGCACAGGCTGGTCCGCATCAATATAAAACCCATCGCCATCAGGCCCGCGATGCGCAATGGCATGGGCCATGGCCTGAAGGTCGTCTCGATCACCGGGACCATAAAATCCTGCGATACCGCACATAATAAAAACTTATTCTTTTGGAAAATTATTATGATTTTTAACTTGATAAATCTTTTTATCCTGGGCTTCGAAATAGGTTCGCATCAGCAATTCTGCCAATAACCCCATAAGGATACACAACACCCCGGTGGTAAAGAACGTCCCCACCAATGTTGGCAATGGCGTTAGAATAAAGGATGTCCCATCAAAGATTTTCAACCAGATTGCCCACAAAGCACACAGGCCGGAAAGCGCCAAAGACAAGAAGCCAAACCCACCGAAAATATAGATCGGCTTGGTCATATAGCGTTCCATAAACATGACGAGGAACAGGTCTAACAACACCTTAAAAATACGGTTCAACCCATATTTAGATTCCCCATGCACACGGGCGCGATGGTTGACCGGGACTTCTGCGATCTTACCGCCCTGCCAGACCGTATAGATCGGAATAAAGCGATGCATTTCCCCATAAAGGCGGACTTGTTCCACCACTTCGCGCTTATAAGCTTTTAAAGCGCAGCCATAATCATGTAGATGCACGCCAGAAACTTTAGAGATTAACCAGTTGGCAATGCGACTGGGCAATTTGCGGGTAAATTCTTTATCTTGGCGATCTTCACGCCAGCCAGACACGACGCTGAAGCCTTCATCCAATTTTTCCAGCAGCTTAGGAATTTCACCCGGATCATTTTGACCATCGCCATCCATAGAGACAATGATTTGACCGCTAGCATGATCCAACCCGGCCATCAAGCCTGCCGTTTGACCGTAATTGCGCAGCAGATCGATCATATGAACATGCGGGTCTTCCTTGGCAATTTCGATCCCGCGTCCCAGCGTCTTGTCATGGGAGCCATCATTGACAAAGATCATCTCGTAAGATCGACCGATTTTTTCCAGCGTATCGCGGATTTCTTCATAAAGCGGGCGGATATTGTCTTCTTCGTTGTAAAACGGAACGATAACCGACAGTTCAATATCCTGTGTCGTTGCCTCAGTGCCCATGTTCTCGCGATCCCCTATTTTTAAAGTCGCTGATTTTTGCCCGAATGCGATCCATCGGCCCTGTCAGAACCATCATCGCCGCCAACGTCCCCAACGGAATGACCGGCATCAAATAACGTTGTTCCATATGAACCATCGCAAAGGCAAATGTATAGCCCAAATAGACTAACCAAAACATAAAAATCAGCATGCAATCGGGTCTGATTTTCTGCGGATTAAATTTTTCAGCGAAAAAATGCCGGATGGTGAAAAAAGGCACGGCAAAAATCAGCGCAACCGACAGGACAATTGATATCACCCGACTGATATGACGCCCTATATAGGCAACTAACAGGTCATATCGACCTTCTTCTGTGACCTTGACCATCAAATCCCGCTTTTTCTGAAACGGTTTTGTCCCTGTTGCCCAAAAATCAATACTCATCATGGCCTCAAAAGGCATAAAAGCGTTAAAAGCCTGCTTTTCACGAATATTCGATAAAGTCACAACCGCCATATCCAACGGATAGTTTAGCCAGTAATCAACAAACTTTTTAAAGGCATAACGCGAAATATCCAACGCGTTCCACCCGTAAGTCTCCACCAAATGGCGATTAATTTGGGCCGCATGCTGAAGATCGGTATAATATTCAAACGGCTGGCGGAATGGTGGCTTGCTGGCAAGATAGGGGTCCTGTTCAAAAGCATTCACCCCGCGTGCCGCCATATCAAGAGCAGGAAAATACATGGTTGTCTGCCCGGCCGTAGTGATAAAACGCTCCCCTGTGCGATGCTCATTCCATGTCTTATAGCCCTGTGTAAACAGCAACATAGGCGCAAGGAAACAAACGAAGAGAACACCGCGCTTGACCCATCCACCTTGTGTCGACAAAAGCCACCAGATCACAAAAGGCCAATAAAGGACCTGCAGCTGATTCCCCGATTCCCGAATAAGAAAAGCCAGTCCAATCAATAGTCCCATAACCAGCATTTCCCAAACTTTCGGCGGTGTCTGACGCATAATGCCCAAACCAGCGATGATCAAAGCCAGCAAAATCAGGTTGGCATTTAAGCTATCGGTCAAAACCGATTGATCCAACAGCAATCCTTGGCCTAGGGCTTGTGCCACAGCAACAAAAGCAGACAAACCAAAACGCCCACTGATAACCATCGCAAGTTTAAACAGCATAAAACTGGTGAATAAGGACAAGACCATCTGAATAATAACTGTCAGCCAGTCAAAACTTGTTGGTGAGATCAATTTCATCAAAGCCAGAAAAGCCGGATACCCGATGGAACGAAAAGCCGTATCGGGATACCAATAATCCGTCAAATCGACATAATGGCGCCAGGTAATTTCATTAAGAATTTTTTCGGCAAAGGCAGTATAGCCAGAACTATCAGGTGACAGAATGGGACCATAGGCCCCCAAAAAAACAGCTTTCAACCCAATGATAAACAGAGCAAAGCCCCATAAAATCTTTCGATGGTGTTCGCTTAATACCATATCTCGCCCCAATCAAATGATGCGCAGACTTATAATAGAACAGAAAGACGGTAAAGACTTTTTCTTTTTCCCGGGCTGGTATAAAGTGCGCGCCATGAAAAAAGAAGTCATCAGTTTCCTGATTGTCGGGGGCATTAACACAGTCATTCACTGGCTCGTCTATTGGGGATGTTTATCTTTCATGACCCACCAGCCCGCCTTTGCCATCGCCTTTGCGGTCGGCACCCTGATCTCTTGGGCGCTGAATTCTAAACGTACCTTCGATGTGGACCTGAATGCGAAAAAGCTGGTGCTTTATTTCATTTTTTACGGCTTTTCTTATCTTTTAGGGCGCAGCGTATTGTACCTGTGCGTTGATTTGGCCGAAATTAATAAATACCCCGCTATTCTAATCGTCACCCTAGTCGGTATTCCGGTGAATTTTATCGGGTCGCGCCTCGTCCTTAAGGGATCCCTGCGCACTTAACGGCTTTTTTGCTGATCTAGCCATGCCTCAAACATCAAGACCGTCCATAGTGGGTATGTCCAAGCGCGTTTGCCACTGCGATGATCAGACCAGCGTTGCTGGACCACATCTGCGTTATAAAATGGATTATCCTTAATCCGATTGCTGGATAACAAATCATCACCCCAGTCTTTTAAGGGACCGCGTAACCAGTCGATCAAGGGCGGTTCAAACCCTTGCTTGGGGCGATCTACAATCGATTGCGGGACATATTGATACAACAGATCGCGCAATATCCCCTTTTTATGGTCATCAACCGTGTAATCATCAGGCAAAGACCAGATAAATTCAATTAAGTCATGATCCAGCAATGGCGCGCGAATTTCTAAGCTGGTGGACATGCTGGCACGATCCGTCTTGACCAACAGATTACTCGGCAGATAAGCCTGACAATCGCGATGCATCAGGGCGCGTTCCAGCGAAATATCACGGCCTTCAACCAAAGGATCATCATAGATATTGGGCGCAATCTGATGAATATCATAAAGCCCTTCATCCAGACGCCAGCGGCTCATATTGTTGGCATAATATTCTGCCGGACTGTTGTGATAATTGCGGTTCAGTTTTTTTCTAAAACGTCGGGCCAACCGCGATGGACTTTTCGCCAGCCGCATCAACAAGGCCTTATTCAGTTTTTTGCGATAAGCGGGCAAGTTGGCAACTTTGCGCCAATGGCTTGCCGCATCCCAATAGCGCCCATAACCGCCAAACAATTCATCGCCTCCATCGCCCGCCATGGTCACGGTCACATGCTGGCGTGCCAAGCGACACAACAAGGTGGTTGGCACTTGGGATGGATCAGAAAAGGGTTCGTCATAGACATCTTGCAAAGATGGGATCACGTCTAAGCAATCTTGTTCAGACATTTTAAAGGTGGTGTGATCGGTCTTTAAATGGTCTGCCACCGCTTCGGCATGGGGGCTTTCATCAAAACGCGGATTATCAAACCCGATGGCAAAACTACGCACCCGGCCCGGCGCCACTTCGTTCATCAAACCAACCACGGTTGAACTATCAATCCCGCCCGATAAAAACGCCCCGATGGGCACATCGGCGATCATACGCTGTTCCACCCCTTGTAACAGACGGGATTTTAATTCGACCATCGCCTCTTCACGACTACCCACAAAAGGGTTTTGCCGCGCTTTTACAAATTCATCACGCGGTGACCAGAACGCCTTAACCTTAGGCTGTTCACCGCGAGCCACAGATAACATATGACCCGGAGCAAGCTTGGCAAACCCTTTGTAAATCGATAGCGGATCAGGGATGTAAGCAAAGCGAAAATACGCATTGGCGGCTTGCGGATCAATCGTGGCCGTAAAATCAGGATGGGGGTTTAACGCGCGGACTTCGGATGTAAAAAAGAATGTTCCGTTTTCAAAGCCATAAGAAAGCGGCTTTTCCCCCATACGGTCACGCGCCAGAAACAGTCTTTCATCACGTTTATCCCACAGGGCAATGGCAAACATGCCGTTTAGTTTTTGCAACGTCGCTTCAAAACCGATGCGGCTGACCAATGCAAGGATGACTTCTGTATCGCTATGACCCTGCCAGTTCACATCCGTTAGGTCTGCACGTAAGTCCTGAAAGTTATAAATCTCACCATTAAAAACCATCATATAGCGCCCACAGGCAGACGCCATGGGCTGATGTCCCGCATGTGATAAATCCTGAATGGAAAGACGCCGAAACCCTAACGCAATCCCGCTTTCATCCACCCATTGTCCTTGGTCATCCGGTCCGCGCGAGATGATTTGATCGGTCATTTTAACAAGCAGCTCTTCCGCCTCGGCAACGGGTCTACCTTGTCCTAAAAATCCGACCAATCCGCACATAATGAACCCCTTACCCGTAAAAATCCTGCACTGCTGTAATGATCTGATCCTGTACATCACTTTCCAGATACGGATGCATGGGCAGGCTTAAGACTTCCTGAGCCGCCAATTCAGATGCCGCCACACCTGTGCTGACCACCGGATCATTTTGATATCCGGTCTGTTTGTTCAACGGCATGGGATAATAAACCGCCGTTGGGATGCCGCGTTCTGCCAAATGCGCTTTTAATGCGTCACGATTTTCCAAACGCAGCGTATATTGCGCCCATGCAGAGCGATAGCCGTCTTTTACAAAGGGCGTCGTCACCAGATTATGTAAAGCATTTGTATATCGGTCCGCCACCACTTGGCGTTTGTCCAGTTCTTCGGCAAAAACAGACAGTTTCACCGACAAAATCGCAGCTTGCAGACTATCAAGGCGGCTGTTCAGACCAATACGCACATTGTCATATTTTTCCGTCCCCTTGCCATGTTGCGCAAGCGAGGTCAAAAGCGCGGCCTTTTCCCCATTTTCACAAAAGATCGCTCCGCCATCGCCATAACAACCCAAAGGCTTTGCCGGGAAAAAGCTAGTTGTGGTGTAATCGGCCAGTGTGCCGACTTTCTTCGCCTTTACTTCCCCGCCCAGAGATTGCGCCCCATCAGCCAAAACGATCAGGTCATTTTCTTTTGCGATGATCGTAATCTGATCATAATCGGCTGGTTGGCCAAATAAATCGACCGCCACCACCATGCGCGGGCTCAAGCCAGATTGTTTTGCATCTATAATGGCCTGCTTCAAGCTCGCCGGATCCATATTATAGGTATCGGGCTGCACATCGACAAAAACCGGGGTGACGCCCAACAGGGAAAAAGCTTCTGCCGTTGCCACAAAGGTAAAAGACGGCACAAACACCGCATCACCTTGACCCAGATTTTCCGCCATTCCGACAAGGGTCAATGCATCCGTTCCGTTGGCGCAACTGACCACATGGGCCGCCCCTGTGAATTCAGCCAATTCCGTCTCAAAGGTTCTTACAGCTTGACCCTGAATGAAATCACCACGATCCAACACCGCTTGAATTGCTAGACTAACTTTTTCACCTAGAACTTTACGTTGGGCTTGTAAATCAATGAAAGGAATAGACATATTTTACTTTAAGCCTCTGTTAAAGAACCATCATTTTCCACATATTGGGTCCCATCGATGGGACATTTTAAGTCTGCGTCCAGCTTGCCGCCCTGCTTGCTCATCCAACCAATGCGTTTGGCCGGCACACCCGCCATCAAGGCAAAAGGCTGTACATCGCCCGCCACCACGGCCCCAGCTGCAATGAAGCTATATTCCCCCAAGGTCGCGCCACAAACAATAGTCGCATTGGCCCCGATGGTGGTGCCACGTTTCACCAAGGTCTGGCGAAATTCATCTTTGCGTTCAATCTCTGCTCGTGGGTTATTGACGTTGGTGAAAACGCAAGACGGGCCGCAAAAGACCCCATCTTCCAGCACCACGCCTTTATAAACGCTGACATTATTCTGGATTTTACAGTTATTGCCGATCTGTACATGGGGACCAGCCACCACATTCTGGCCCAGCACACAATTTTCACCGATCGTGGTATGGCCTAAAACGTGGGAAAAATGCCAGATTTTAGTGCCTTTTCCAATCTCGCACGGTTCATCCACATAGGCGCTTTCATGAATTGTTACGCCATCAAAACTTGGTGCTTTCCCCATAAAAATCAGCCTTTGCTTTGTGCAAACGGGTGTTGTTCACCGCGTGTTGGTGTCAAATCCATGGTGCGGATGTTGGACACCAGTTCAATCGCCGGGCGTACATCTTCAATCCCAAAACCACCACCATTCAGGATATCTTGATAAGACAATGTATGCAGATCGGTAAAGCCGCCGGAAAATTCAACTTCATCACCATCCACCGTGATGGAACGGTATGTCGTCTGGGCTTCAGGTGTGTGAGCCGGAAGATCATGACGATCCACAGACAGAAACCAACGCACACGCGCGCGTTCAAATTCCAGATATCCAGCCGAATGTTTATCTGTGCGTTGATGAACCACATTTGTTTTCATCGGCCCAAAGACAAAGGACAGCATGTCATAAAAATGCACACCGATATTAGTTGCAATCCCGCCAGATTTTGGCTCATCTCCTTTCCAGGAGACATGATACCAACCCCCACGCGAGGTAATATAGGTCAGGTCCACATCAAAGGTATGATCGGCCGGGCTGTTTTCGATCTTTTCTTTCAGCTTGATAATCGCATCATGCAGGCGCAATTGCAGGATGGAATAAACTTTCTGGCCCGTATGGCGTTCCATCTCGGACAGGCCATCCAAGTTCCACGGGTTCAGCACCAGTGGCTTTTCACAAATGACATCTGCGCCATTGCGCAAACCGAAACGGCAATGGGCATCGTGCAGATAATTGGGCGAACAGATGCTGACATAATCCACACCGCGTCCTTCGCGGGTCAATTTGTCGATATGACGATCAAACCGTTCAAATTCGGTAAAGAAGCGCGCATCGGGGAAATGGCTATCGATAATACCGACACTGTCGCTGGTATCCAAAGCGGCCACCAGATCGCCGTCGGTTTCTTTAATCGCTTTCATGTGACGTGGGGCGATATAGCCCGCCGCGCCGATCAATGCATATTGCTTCATTTACTTTACTACCGATTTTAAAAGCACGTGTGTATCTTTTGCCCGGGCAAACCAAGAATGATCTTCAACCGCCACCATGCGCGCATTTTCGCCCATTTTCTGGCTCTCTTTAGGATTGGCAAGCAGCTTGTTGACCACGCTTGCCAGCTCATCCGGTTGACCCGCAGGCACAATGTATCCGCATTGCCCGTTTCTGACAACATCGGACTGAAAGGGCATGTCACTGGCAATGACGGGAATACCACAAGCCAGACTTTCAAACAGCTTCAGGGGCGCCAGACCCGTTGATCCGCGACCTTCCAAATTTTCGGTGCAGATAAAAGATGTTTTGGCGCGCGCCACAAGGCTGGGCAAATGCTCATAAGGGATACGACCCAGATAGGTCACCCGACCCGGCTGGCGGGCCGCGACCTCTTCCACATGGGGGCGTTCAGCGCCATCGCCTGCCAGATAGAGGGGGAAATTTTGCGGCCAGCTGTCGCTTTCCACCGCTGCCAAAACCGTGCGAATACCCTGCCAAGCCGCCATGGTGCCGAAAAATATACAGAAATTTTCCGGCAGATCACGGGTATAGTCGTTTTCGGCAACAACCGCATCGGGGCTGAATTGATCCGTATTGGCGCCATTGGGAATAACAGCGATCTTTTTATCAGGACCCACAACGTCGCGGCACACTTGCGCGAGACCATCTGTTACCGGAACAAGACCCGCTGCCCATTTCAGCTGACTTTCCATCAACCAGCAAAAGAGACCTTTAAATCTACGCGTGATCGGCCAAGCAATAAACAAATCATCCACCGGACCGTTCACCTCAATCACACAAGGCACGCCGCGTAGTTTCGCCCAAAAAGACAGGGGCCAAGCCGCAAAGTGCCAGCGCATATAATAGGCATCCGGTTTGCCACCGCGCATGGCACGCAATAAGGTCTTGCCGATTTCTTTTAGGCGCGACACAGCCCCGGGCAAGGCTTTGTCATCATAGCGTGGACAATAAAGATCGATGTCCCAGTCCATCTTTTTCAGATTATTGATGATCTCATGCACATGGGTGTAGGACGCATGGCCTTGGCGTTCCGGCTCCGGGCTTAGGTAAATCAGCTTCATGGCTTAATCAACGCCCCAATTTTCTAGCCAGATTTTTCAGAAAGGTCCGCAAAGCCAGATCAGATTTATAGAAATCATGGGGCTTGGGGGGCTCACTCATGATTTTATCAAATTCTTTGGCGCTAAAACCCAACTTTTTCAAAACATACGCTTTATCCCGGCGCAATTCTTCCGAATCATAAAGTGGCTGTGCCAGCTCTTCCAAAGCCTGATCGCGCGTCATTTCCCCATTGCGCACCAAGGCCGACAGATGAACTTTGCGTTTATCAATCCCAAATTTTTCCGGCAGGATATGGGCTTGGTAGAATTTAGTAAACGTGGATTCATAATGTTTGCCGCCGTAATAGCGCCAGCCTGTCTTTTCTTCCAATTCCTTCATGGCTTTAGTTTTATTGAAATTTGCAAGATCAAGAATTTCAACAAACTTAAAGCCGAGTCCCAGATAACGTTTCACAATAGATTTCAACAAGCCCATGGTCGGGAAAGATTTAATCTTTCTGGACCCAAAACGTTTTTGGATATCCTGAATATTGGTCAGATCCTGCTTGTTCCAGACCCAAGCGCGCGGCATACCATGTTCGGTGGCGATATTGGTACCGGACAGCACATATTTGACCTTATGTCGTTTTGCCAGATCAAACATCGCCGCCATAATCGCATGGTCCGACAGCATTTCAATATCAACCACACCCGCTTTGATGAAAGAACGCTGTAAATCTTTAAATTCCGGCCAGTCGATCACATAGGTTTCCAAATCAAAACCACATGTTTTCACCACCGATTCAATATTAGCAACGGCAATTTCCGCATTCCATCCGTTATCGAAATGAACGGCCAGAACCCGCAAACCCAACTTATGTGCGAGCCACGCCACATAGGATGAATCAACCCCGCCGGACATGCCGACCACCGCATCATATGTGCACTCTTTTGAATCTGCCTTGATCTGGTCAGCCAATTCTTTCAGGCGCTTTTCTGATTCTTCAGGGCGGATGCGAATTTTTTCTATCTGCGGAATGGCATCCCGACAGTGATTACAAACCCCATTGTCATCAAACGTCAGGGCAGGATCAGACGTATCCATCACACATGTTGTACAGACCTGATGGGTCATGGCAGTAAACCTTCCAGTATTTTGCGTTCCGGATAGGAAATCAGAACGGCGCGATGGGGTCCGTGATACACGAACATAGCACCTGCGGCTACTGCTGATGCGCCTGCCTTGACCGCTTTTTCAAAATCTTCCACCGATGATGCCCCACCATTGGCAACGACCGGGATATCCACCGCATCGGCAATCTCGGAAATCAGCTTGAGATCATAACCTGCCATGGTGCCATCGCGATCAATCGCCGTCAGGAAAATTTCGCCAGCCCCTTTTGCTTCAAGCTCTTTGGCAAATTCAACAATATTGCGCTTTAATGCCTTACTACCGTTCAAACTATAGGCATCATAGCCTTTCAACAGACCTTTTTTCACATCCATTGCCGCAACAACAGCTTGCGCGCCAAAAACTTCGGCCAGTTCAGAAATTAAATCAGGGTGGGTTTCAAGGGCGGTATTCACAACGATCTTTTCCACACCGATGCTTAAAAGTTCACGCGCCTGTTCCAGTGTGGTAATGCCCCCACCATAAGCCAGCGGCATAAAAGCCTCACTGACGAAATCACGGATCATGTCATAGTCCGGCCCGCGCCCCTGCTGACTTGCTTCGATATCCAGCACGACCAGCTCATCGACTTCTTTTTTATTGAAGATTTTAACCGCATTGATGGGATCGCCCACATAGGATGGTTTTTTAAATTTTGTCGTTTTGACCAGACCGCCTTCTTTAATCAACAAGCAGGGCAAGACACGGGTAGTTAACATGATCAAGCGACCTTAGAGAAATTTTCAAGAACCTTCATACCGAAGCGATGGCTTTTTTCCGGATGGAATTGTGCTCCGAAAATATGGCCTTTTTCAACAGCCGCTGTAAAGGAATAACCATAAACTGCTGTGGCCGCCACATCTGCTTCATCCTCACAAACCATATGGTAAGAATGGACAAAATAATAGCGTTGCAGCTCTGTTTCGTTTTCAGAATAAAGCTTACCCTCCTTGGCAACCGTCACTTCTTTCCAGCCCATATGTGGAATACGCCGTTTGTGATCAAGCCCTGAAAAATCAAACTTTTTCGCCACCCCTTTAATCCAGCCTAGTCCCAAACCTTCGGCCTGGCCTTCTTCGCTACCATCACACAATAACTGCATGCCCAGACAGATGCCCAAAACGGGTGTTTTCTTGTCCAGAACGGCTTCATTTAACGGATCAATAAAGCCACGCGCGTTTAATTCTTTCATAGCATTAGCAAAAGCACCAACGCCGGGCAGGATCAGTTTATCTGACGCCAGAATTTCTTCAGCAGACGAGATAATCTGGCTTTCGACCCCAATATAACTGAGCATATTGGCAATAGAGCCCAGATTTCCCACCCCATAGTTTACAATAGAAATCATTTTTTAACCCTGCACCCCAAACTTTTCCATCCATAGCCCAAAGGTCATCATGCGGATAAAGCGGGTATGAAACGCGCTCTGCCCCTTGGTCATCTGTCCTGCCATAATCAAAGCTTCCGGTTTAAGCATGCCTTGTGATACATCCACCGCCTTTTCCACAACCTGATAAAAATCATCCGGCTTTTCTTGTGTGACCCAGAGTTCTTCTGCCGTCACAAAGCCCATTTTATCGCGCCGTTGGGCGATTTTTTCCGGCAGCAGGTCTTTCAAGCCTTCACGCAAGATGCGTTTGCTCACCCCGTCATGCAGTTTATGACTGGTTTGCGCCCCCAAAATAAATTCGACCAAATCCTTATCCAGGAAAGGTTCGCGACTTTCAATGGAATGAGCCATGGAATCACGATCTGCCCATTTTAATTGCATTGGCAGGCTCGTCGCGCTTAATTGCCCCAAGGACATAGCCAAAACGCCTTTGCCTTTGCCATCCAATTCAGCAAACGGATCGCGGATATTGGCATCCAGACGGGATAACTCCATCCAATTGGGCCGTGCATGGGTTTTCCCCGCAAGGCGGCGCAATAAACTGCCCGCCCAGTTTGGCAGAAAATGATCTGCCGTCATCGCTCTTAGCCAGTTTTCAGAACGCCCATGAAGATTACGTTGAGCCGCCCACTCGCGTTTAAATTCTTTGATCCGTCCGGCTTTTAAATGACCTGCCAGCAATGGCCCGATAAAAGCGGTATAGCCCAACAAAGTTTCATCCGCACCGTGACCGTCCAGCGTGACTTTCACATCACTTTTACCAACCGTTTCAAAGACTTTCCATTCCGCGAAAATACTGGCGGAACTGAACGGTTCATCATGATGCCAGATCATTTGATCAAGATTGTGCAAGAATCCATCCGCATCGGGCCAGCATTCATGATGATCCACATGGGTTTTGGCGACCACGGCCTGCATGAAATCGCCTTCATCAAAGTCTTTATTTTTCGATCGTGCTGAAAAAGCGTGACGTGAAACCTCGATCCCTTCTTCGCGCAAGGCATGGACAGCACAGACGATGGAAGACGAATCAAGCCCGCCTGACAGGGCTGTTCCCACCGGAACATCAGCCCGCAGACGCAAGCGCACGGATTTCATAAAAAGATCATGGAACTGTTCGCTGGCCTCAAAAAAATCTTTGGGCACGAACGAGCTGGGGCGCGGCTGATACCATTTTTGGAAATGCGGCGGCTTGCCCATTTTAATCACCGCCATACTGCCCGGTGCGATTTGTTCCACCCGACCAAACATCGTGCGGCGGCTATGATCGCTTAAGCCCCATACAAGAAAATCATAAACAGCCTGATCATCCATGCGCGCTTTCCAGCCCTCCAAAACGGTGAAGGCTTTGATCTCAGAGGCAAATCCGATCATTCCTTTCGGTCCATGCCAGAGATACAGCGGCTTAACTCCAAAACGATCGCGCACCGCAAAAACGGTATTTTCTTTTCGATCATAAAGTACAAAGGCAAACATACCGTTGAGCTTATCGAGACAATTTGTCCCCCATTCAGCCCAAGCAGCTAAAAGAACTTCGGTATCACTATGCGTTTTGAAACGATGGCCCAGCTCGATCAATTCTGTGCGCAGTTCCAAAAAATTATAAATCTCGCCATTGTAAGTGACCCAAAAGCGCCCGGATGGGTCTGTCTTGGGCTGGTGCCCGCCTTCTGACACATCCACAATGGACAGACGGCGATGGCCCAGACCGACCAAAGCCTCTGATGCTAAAGGCTGATCAAGATGATCACGGTCAAACAATTCGGCTTGGTCTGTGTTTAGGAATGCAAAGCCCTCCCCATCCGGGCCACGATGGGCAATGGTTTGACACATATCGGCTAAGGCCTGCGGCAAAATGCCTTTTTTAGAATTGACCAGAGCAACGAGTCCACACATCAGCTGCCCTCCACCATGGCAGAAAGTCCTTTTGAAAGCGATGTTTCAGGCTGCCAACTACACGCGTTTGTGATCTTGGAAATATCAGCTACCCGGTAATACACTTCAAGGTTTTTACGTTCATCTGGTACGGGATTATAGATAATTTTGGCAGATGAATGTGTAATATCAATGATTTTTTCGGCCAGTTGATTGATGCTCACTCCAAAGCCAGAACCTACATTATAGATTTCAAACCCTTTGACCACATCGGCCACTTTAATCGTTGCCTCAGCAAGATCATCAATATAGATAAAATCGCGCACCTGCTGACCATCCCCAAAAATTTCAAGGTCTTGCCCAAGGCCTGCCTTAGCGAGCATGGCGGGCACAGCCATTTTTTCATATTGACCGGGACCAAAGGGATTAAAATAGCGCAAAGCAGCCACATCAAACCCATAATTCTGCGCAGCTTCTGCCAGCAGATATTCTGCCGCAAGCTTCCCTTCGGCATAAGGGGACAAAGGGGAATTTTGTGCGGTTTCAGAAACCGGAGCATCCATTGCTTCCTGGCCATAAACAGCACAGGTGGATGCAAAAATAATCTGTTCTGCCCCGCACGTCTTCGCCATTTCGATCACATGATCACACATCATCTTTTCAGTTGCCACATCACCCCAGATTTGTCCGGCAAAATGATAAATGGTTTTGATGGATTTGGGCAAGGACACATCGATTTTATGTCTTGATAAATCAACGCACAGACTGTTCACCCCCACCCCATGGCGGTCCAGTTTTAAAACAATCTGATTTTCAAGCCCAGCGCAGACGGCACGGCCGATAAAACCATTTGCACCTGTGACTAAAACTTCTGGATTTTCTAATGACATAAAAGGGCCGATTATTTCTTCTCTACAAGCTTGTATGAGATTTCTTCTAATAAACCTGTCTGGGATTGTAAATCAGCTTTTTCGCAAATCAGCTTCATCGCCTCGCCCTTCATGCGTTCATAAAGCTCATGATCCGACAAAACCGCGCACAATCCCTCGACTATGGCGTTTTTTTCCAAAGGCGTAAACCAGGCACTTTCTTTATGGGTAAAAAACTCTTTAAAGCGTTCCAGATTGGTCATCACCACAGGCGTCCCACAGGCCATAGATTCCATTACCGAAACCGGCGTCCCATCAGAAGGCGGCAAGCTGATCAACACATCAGATTCATTATAGGCCTGCGTCATTTCCTGCTGGTTCATCCCGGCAATAAAACGGACATCATCGCGCACGCCCAACTGATCAATCAGCTGTTCGATTTCTTCACGGTAGTCATCATCCTGATTGTAGGTCGACATGGCGAGAACGGCATGAGGGACTTTTTTGACAACCTCGCCAAGAGCTTCAATCATCAAATGCTGATTGTAAAAGGGTTTGAACTGACGCGGACTAAAAATCAGGGCGGCCTTTGGGTCAATATTATAGTGCACCCGAAAAACGGATGGCCCGTCCAAAGGCTTGAAAATATCAGTATTCACCCCCCAAATGACCCGGCTGATTTTGGCGCGCTCCACCCCAAAATCAACAACAGCCTCTCCTAAGAAGTTTGACACCACGGTAACATAATCGCAGGATTTCAAGGCCTGCTTTGTCATCCAGCGGCGCAAGGCACTTTGGCTGCCTTGTTCATCAAATAAGACATCTCCACCTAAGCAGCTGATTACCAAGGGCCTTTTGCGCAAAAGCCACGCCATCCAGGTAGTCAGTTCTGCCGCATAATGGGCATGGTACACATCGGCCTTGACCGAACGCACCCCGTCATAGATCCGCTTCAACCAGCGCAATTTACCCATCAAACTCGTTGGATTATCCACCGAACATTCGATATGGGTCACCCCGTCGGGGCATTTTCCTGAATTAGGCGATACCAAAGTGACCTCATGACCGAAATCTCGCAAAATGCCACATTGCACATAGGTATGATCGCCATTTGCCTCGGCCAGAACGCAGATTTTTAACTTATGTTTTTCCATGGATCAGCCCCTCAAGTACATGGCTTAACGCACTCGGCTGCCAGTCCAGCAATTCACATGCTTTGTCATTACTGCCATAAGACACCATGGGTTCCCCCATCCGCATGGGAAAGGCGCCAAAATTTAACAGGCTTTCAGGACGGTCTGAAATCTGACAAAGATCGATCAGTAGGTTTTTTAATTCGCGTGCTTCCCCCGAACAGATATTGAAAATATCAAAAGGTTTGCGCGCCATATCATCAGCCAGTTTAACATAAGCCAGAGTAATATCCTTCACACTTACGAAATCACGCTTCTGTAAACAGGGCGATAAATCAACAGGTTCATTATTTTTAAGCTGCATAATGACATGATCCATCAATTTGCCCGGCGCATCCATCGGACCAACCGGAATATAAAGCCGCGCCACCCGTGTCGGCACGCGATAAAAATCAGACAGGCGGCGTGCTTCAAGGGTTTCAGCCAGCTTGGAGAGGCCATAAGGCGTGTCGGGCCAGCAAGCATCATCCTCGCGGTTCGCGTCCTGACTAGCGCTATATTCAGCAGATGACCCGGTGATGATACAACACGCCCCAACCTTATTTAAGGCTTCATACAACGCTTTTAACGGCGTGACATTAACAGCAAAAGACGTTGCCAGATCATAATCGGCAGAAGCATAATTTTGCGCGAACCCGGCATGCTGCACCCACAACTGCGGCTTGGCTTCTTCCACCAACAAGCGCACAGCTGTAGCATCCGTCAGATCACAGACTTCAAAAGTCACCAGATGCTTAATCCGTTCCAATCGCTCTGCCCGGATGCCGTCGTAGGCACGCGCAGGCTTGCTGGTGACCGCAATCACCCCCCAGCCTGCCTCACAAAAGGCTTCGACCAAATGCATACCGACAAAGCTGGAAACCCCTGTGATGATAACTTTTCTCATGGGCTTTAAAGGCTCCAGTCATAAGAAAGTGGCGGATTATCCAACGCGCGATTTTCTGCTTCATCCGCACGGTGCAGAATTGACGCACAATTGGCAAGCAACGCAGGTTCGCCGCCCACGCAGGCAAAAGCCGTCCAGACCTGTGGGGGAATCGTCACCAGCTTATAGTCGTTCGGGTCTGCGCCAAAAATAATCTCTTCCACTGTGCCTGATGTTTCATCCATCAAAACCAGTTTCATCCGGCCCTGCACACAACACAGGCTGCTGACCATCTCGGTATGTTTTTTCCAGCCCTTGATGACGCCGGGATTAACCATGCTGAAATAAATCTCGCCAAAATCGGCAAAATGCGGGGCATCTTTTCGCAACATATGAAAGACGGCACCGCGTTCATCATGGATCTGCTTTAAAGGCGTTATGACAACACCGTCAATCACTTAGCACCTGCAAGATAAGCCGCCAGATGATCTTCCGTCACCGCAATCGGGTCTTCGCCTTCGTCCACGCGCTTGTACCACGAGACTGTTTTTTCAACGGCTTGTTCAAAATCCCATTGCGGATGCCAGTTTACTTTTGTCTTGGCCTTATCAATATTCAGCATCAACAAATTGGCTTCATGGAGTTTAGAATCCGCAGCTTCCACACGCAAAGCCCCGCTCCCCCAAACATCAATGGCTTTTTTGGTCAGTTCTTCCACCGTGCGGACATTTTCCGGTTCCGGCCCGAAGTTCCACGCTCCGGCTGTGGCCTCAGGGTTCAACAGTAATTCACGCGCAATCACCAGATAACCGGACAAGGGTTCCAGAACATGCTGCCAGGGGCGCGTCGCGTTGGGGCTGCGAAGGACAATTTCTTCGCCTTTTTGCAGCGAGCGAATACAATCCGGCACGATGCGGTTGGCACTAAAATCCCCGCCACCAATTACATTACCGGCACGCGTGGTTGCGGCTGCAAACCCATCTTGATGCGCAAAGAAGCTATCCTGATAGGATGCAAAGACCAATTCAGCCGCCGCTTTTGAACCGGAATAAGGATCATGGCCACCCAGTTCGTCATTTTCGCGGTAGCCCCAGATCCATTCTTTATTGCGATAACACTTATCGGACGTGATAAAGACCAGCGCCTTGATGCTTTTAGAGGCTTTAACCGCTTCCAAAAGGTTCGTTGCGCCACCTACATTGGTGTCAAACGTGGTTTTCGGATCATCATAGCTGTCACGCACAAGGGCTTGTGCGGCAAGATGGATCACGATTTCGGGCTGAACCGCCTCAAACACAGCCATGACAGTATCCAGATCACGAATATCGCCATCATGTTGATCGATACGATCACGCAATTTCAGCTGGTCAAATAAAGGTGCATCAGGTTTAGGCGCCAACGCAAATCCGGCGACATCGGCACCTAGTTGGGTCAACCATGTACACAACCAGCTGCCTTTAAACCCAGTGGACCCTGTAACAAGAACTTTCTTGCCCTTAAAAATCGAAAAATCCATCCGTTCGACTTACCACTTAATCCAAGGCGCATCGCCTTTTTCCAACAAACTGTTCAGCAGTGCATAATCACGATAGGTGTCCATACATTGCCAGAAACCGTCATGGCTATACATCATCATTTCGCCATCACGTGCGATGTTGCGCATGGGGTCTGTCTCAAACGTTTCATCATCGCGGGCAGCATCAAGATATTTGAAAATCTCGCGGTTACAGACGAAATACCCCCCGGAAATCCGCCCGCCTGAAGCATTGGGCTTTTCGTTAAATTCGGTGATTTGACCTTCAGGGCTATGTTCCAACTCCCCAAAACGCCCTGGGGGACGCACGCCAGAAACCGTCAAAATCTTGCCGTGGGATTTATGGAAAGCGATCAACTCATTTATATCGATATCACACACACCATCGCCGTACGTCAGCATGAACATATCGTCGTCACCGATATAACGTTCGATCTTTTTAATGCGCGATCCCGTTAATGTATCCGGACCGGTTTCCGCACAAGTCACTTTCCAATCAATCGGTTCTTGTGCGTTATCAAAAGAAATCTCGCGACCTTGTGAAAAATCGATAGTGAAATCAGATACCATAGCGCGATAGTTCAAAAAGAAGTTCTTCACCGCCTCGCCCTTGTACCCAAGACACAAGGTAAAATCCTTATGACCGTAATGGGCATAGGTCCGCATGATATGCCAGACAATGGGATAATTCCCCACCGGGATCATGGGTTTAGGTAAACTATCATCCACACCGCGAATGCGTGTACCCTGACCGCCACACAGAATGACAACTTTCATCACTTGCTCCTACACCAAAAAAGCTTTGAAGCTTTATGCGGGTTTACGTCCTTAGGGTCAAGGGGCTGCAATTAAGAATATACCGGATGTTTGATGATTTTTAGGGCACAAGCCAGACGAAAGCCAAAATAGGTCGATCCATAAAGCGGACTTTGCCCCAAGCCACTTAAAATCTGCTTAAGCCCTGCTGCCCATTTTTTTTCATGGCACAACACAAAACCATATTGAATAGTCCGCTTTGCAAGGTTTTTGCGCCCCAACGCTCGAGCGACAGAACTCAAGCCCGGTAAATTGGCAGCTTCATGAAAGAGTTCACGCGCTTCATAGGCACGCATTTCACTTAATTCCGGGGCATTTGACGCCTGCCCACTATGTACACGTAATTTCAACACCACCTCAGGCAGAACCTTGACCTTCCATCCCGCCTTAATCATTTCTAGTGCAAGGGCAAAGTCCGACCCGTAATGATATTTCGCAGCATATCCCCCCACTTCATCTGCCACATCCTTACGGTACATATAGGTAGAATGCGCAAGTGGGTTAGCAGACTGGTACGCTTCCAACAATCCATCAAATGTTTCAGGCAAACGACAGGTTTGCACATATTCTGAGTTTTCATCAATTTCATCAAACCAGCCTGTGACCAGCGCAGTATTTTCATCTGCATCCAGGGCTTTGACCTGGGATTCAAAACGATGAAGCAAAGGAACATCATCCCCATCATTCACCGCAATATATTCCCCCGAGGCATTAGCATAGGCAAGGCGAATGCCATCCCCAAACGTCGGCTTTTCAATGGTTTGATGAACGATTTTAAGGCGCGGATCCTCATAACTGTCCAAAATATCTTGCGTTGAATCGTTTGATCCATTGTTACAGACAACCAGCTCGAAATCTTTAAAGGACTGCGCAAAAATTGCATCCAATGTTTCACGTAAAAATTCTTCACCGTTATAAACGGTCATGATGACTGATACCATTGACGCTTTAACCATAAACAATCGCTTTAACTATTTTTTCTTCATTTACTGGCGCGATACAATCACCAACCGCTTTATCCGGTTCTGGAGAACTCCAATCCTTCTGGAATATTTCGTTTATAGCATCACATAATTCAGTTTCTGAATAAACTTTACGCCCAAAACCGCTTGGCAGCTTATCCAGATTTAATTCACCGTCAACACTGACACATATTGTCGGCATTCCAGCCATAACAGCATCAAATACAACACCAGAAGTATTATATAAAAGCACGCTCGCCTGATCGAAAAGATCAACCGCCTTATCGGTTGAAAAAGCCACACGGTGGGCTGCATCCCCCAAAACAGCTTCTACATGATGCTGAATATCCTGGCGGAATTGATCTTCAACAACTGAGTGAAAATTGATGATCAAATCGATGCCATCCAACTTCAAAATTGCCCGCGCAGCTTTAATTGACATATCCAATGCTTGTTCAAACACCAGCGTCGGACACACCAGCACCCGTTTTTTCCGCCCGTTCGCCCAATCTTTTACAACACCTTGGTTTTTTTCAAACCTTAAACTACCACCAACACTCATCAAATTATCTGGCATACCGGTTTCACAGTACCATTTGTGGTACTCTTGCCCCATTACAATAAAATGATGTGGCAGTTCGTTAAGCTCTACGGCACTTCTCGGTGAAAAAACCCCCAAAAAACGCCGTGGAAAAGGAGCGTGCTGATATCCGATCATACGAGTCTCGGGCAAATGTTTTTTCATCCCCCAAAGCAATGCTCTTTCCCATCCCTGATTTTCATATGTATAAACAACGGCTTTAGGACGTATGCGTCTTTTTGCCAAGTTTCTCGCTATGTCAGCATAAGAATAAAACAAACTTGATTGCGGCTTTATCATGTCACGACTGCGTTCAAGATCGAACAAAGCTGTAATATTTTCCCCTTTCAGAGATAAAACTGAGTCAAGTGAACGATTTAAACACCAAGAGAAAAAGCAACCTTTTAAAACAGATATGAAGGAACGGCATTCATTCAACAAAACCACCGGGTCATGGGCCTGTGTCACATTTTTTGAAATATCTTCATAATTTTGCACCCAGCTAAGTGGATGCGCGATAAACCCCACCCGATGACCATGCCCACGTAATAGGCCAGCCATTCTTTCTAAATTCCAAGAACGATTTGTTGGCTCGTTCCTGTTAAAACTATCTTTCCCAGCCCAATCTAATATTAGAACATCACACTGACGTAAACGAGCCCACACATCACCCGACGATAAACGACGATGACATTTTGTGGTCTTACGTTCAATCAAATATGTCTTAATTGCAGAAGCGCGTGCTCTGAGAGCTTGTAATAAGCCCCTCCCCTGATTATCGTGGCTGTTTACTATTGAACAGTTATAGCCGTTTGCTTGAAAACAATCTTTAAACGCTGTAGCTGTCCGGGGGTCCTCAATATAAATAAACTGTTTCTTTTCATGATCAAACGATCGGATCAAGGCGAAATAAAGCGCAATATTAAGCTGTAAATCACTAACAAACGGACTACGATCCGCCAATAAACTGGATATCCAGCTCAAGCGATCTTGAGATCTAATAGATAGCTTTTGGTCAATATTCAGTAAATCAGGTTCAATCTCATCTGCAATCGGGTCGATAAAATGACTAACATCACCAATCTTTACACCTGTGGGTAGACTAGTTTGCAAAGACACCCTGTCTTCAACCTTGCCACTAACAAACCAAAAGACCCCATCTTGTTCAGCAACAATTGTATCTAGAGCCTGACGGTATCCCCCTGTCAGAAGTGTAATTGCACCTGCCATTTGCCCCATATTGCTGCCCTGACTTATACAAGCGAACAATTACGACAAGGCATTAACTTATCCCGATTATTCTTCAAATGCGTATCACGCAAACGGGTGTATGCTTCCCCCGTCCATAATTCAGAAATATGCTGATCTTTCACATTTCCAACTGCCAATGAAGAAAGATAATCAACATCACATGGGTTCATACGTCCATCCCACCAAACAAATGTACGACGCCATAAATCCGAACAAGGGCTGCTAACTTCTGTCGGTTGGGCATCATAGACACTTTCCCACGGGTTATAATCAACAAAGGCAACTTGATCGACAAAGTCTTTCCAAAAGGCTTCAATTTCTTGAAAATTCTGCTGATCACTGAACTTAACTCCCGATACGCGCGTGATCACTCGAGAGTCAGAATAATGTTTTTCCTTAATTTCAGAAAATTTTTCAATATTCTTTAAAACAGTGTCTAACCGTCCGTTCACCCGAAGTTTAGCGTATAATTCATCATCTGCAGCATCCGCAGAAAAGACAATCGTATTTGCCTCTGCTGACAAAAGGGCATGGATTTTTTCTTCATTCAAATACCAAGCGTTCGTATTAATTTTTAAACCCAAGAACTTGCCTGAAATATGCTCCAACATCTTCACGATGTCTTTGCATAATAACGGCTCCCCTCGTGATGCAAGGGTGACGGCCTCTACCTTACCTTCAATTTGCGAAACGACCTTCTTGAATAAATCTAAGCTCATCCGCCCCTTATGGCCCGCAGAACGGTCTTGAAGCTTCTGATCAGTCTGATAACAAAAGACACAACGATAATTACAAACCGATGTTGGTTCGATCTGCACACAAGGCGGATAATCGTCAATGATTCGCTTTGCCGGATAAGTATCGTAACGGTACCTGTAAAAAAGATAACGCGGCAGTTCATCATCCGATAAACGACTAATTTCTTCAACGATATGGGGGCGCAACCAAAATTTATCGCCGCCCTTTTCACTGACATCCAACAAGTTTTGACACGCTGTTTGTAAAACACTCAGCTCATCTTGAGTCCAATTTTGCGGTTGCGATGTTTCATACAAAGCTTGAATACGTTTAAGGATGTCAACCTCATTAGCATTTAAACCAGACATGCCAACAAAACTATTGTCTTTAATATAAATTTTTTCTGCCATACGCCCTATGACCTTATGTGAGTGAGAAGCCTAATAATAGATTTCGCCACAATCTATTATCAACGTTCATCCGTGTCCAACTTAGCAACAACCTGCTGCAACGTTTTTATAAAAGGCTCAATAACCTCAGGCATGTCCAATGTCACCCGGATACAACGTGTTAATCCATGATGTTTAAACCCACCTTTTATCAAATATTGAAATTTTTTCAACTCTTCAACAATGTCTTTTGGTTCAAACCCTGCTGGACAGTGTAAAAGATGAAAATTTCCTGCACAGGGTGAAGAACCAAAACCTAATGCAAGAGCCGCACGTATCAAACGAGCCCGGCTTTCTTCAACACCAATACGGAAGTCGTCAACAATATCTTTGTGATTCAAAAGATAAAGAGCCAATGCAGCGCCAACTGAGTTCACTTCACCAGGGCTTCTAACTTTTTGTATGGGATCAATTAAGCCTTCATGTCCCATTGCAAAGCCGACACGTAATCCAGCAATCCCGGCCACCTTTGAAAAAGTTCTCAGCACCAACATATTATCAAACTCATCAATCAGAGATGATGCTGTTTCAGGGTGAAAAGGGTAATAAGCTTCATCAACAACAAATAACGTATTATTTTCCTGTGCCACCTTGGCAATTTGACGAATATCATTTTGACAAAGAGTTGCACCAGTCGGCTGGTCAGGGTTTGCAACTATACAAATTCGCGCCCCTTGTTTAATCTCGTTTAAAATTTCTTGAAGATCAAACTGGAAATCTGGTCCTTCATTATAAGGAACAGGTTTATGGCGCGCCTGAAAAATATTTGCCCAGACACTATACATCCCATAACTTGGGTCTGGTGACACAACAACATCATTCGGTGATAAATAAGCCTGAAAAATTCTTCTTATCAAACCGTCTGAGCCTGCACCCACCGTTATCTGATTCTGCGCAAGCCCTTCCTGTTCGGCAATTTTTGAGTAAAGAGGACCTAAATCTGGATAGGAACTCCACAAAGCAGAAGTTTGAATATCCCGCATATTTTCAATATGCCGTTCTGCAAAAGAACTAACTCGTTCATTTCGATCAAGACAAATCATGCCTTCTCGACCCGACAAAATATCACTGTCGCGTGAAATAAACTCTAAATGCTTATTCGGTGAAATCATGCTTTTTTCAATAAAATTTAAATCAGATATTCACAGAAAAAGGATGGAATTATTGCTCTGATAACGTAGAAAAACACTGCCGTGCTTATTCTCCTGCTGCATTCACACCATTCTTTTTCAACCAAAATTCAGCTTGTGGCATTTGATAATCATAATCCACATCTAAACCACCTTCATTGCGGATCGGCCATATGTTTTGCCCCATCCATTTCTGTGGCAATAATCCATCCTCCATCTTTTCTAAATTTTGAGGACGAATAATAGACACACCCATATCAGCAAACAACACATCGCCCTGGCTATCACGATCACAATTCAATGTTTTTGGGTCACCAAACGTTTCAAACGGAACAAATGGCTGCAAATGACCTGTGTCATCGACTTTACGAGCGCGCAGTGGGCTCCACATATTATAACAGCTGACTGTTACCGCACTGTCCGTTTCAGGATTTTCACGCAAAATACGAATACCTTCATCTAATTGTTCCGCAGAAATGGTCGGTGCATTTGCCATCAATAAAACCAGTAGCTCCAGTTTTTCTGATTTTTCTTCACACTCTTTTTTAATGACTTCGAAAGCATGAACATAAGCATCTTCACCCAAAGCTTCTTTGGTTGCTAGATAGTCCGGGCGATCAATAATTTCTGCCTCAAAGGAACGTGCTATTTCTTTCAGTTCTTCACTGTCAGTAGACACGTAAATCTTATCAATTGCAGCACAAGCCTTTGCCGCCATCAAAGGATATGCTACTAAAGGACGGCCCAGAATGGGATATACATTCTTCCCTGGAAAACCGGATGATCCCTTACGGCCGATTAAAATTGCTGCGATCATGACAATTCCCTCTAACGAATAAATTGATAATTGTAGATATTTTCAAATGCTGTGCCATCGAACATATCACTATGACGCTTTGAATTCAGCTTGAAGCCACTATCTTCGATATCTTTAATAATATCGTTGGTGTAATCAGGCCGATTTTCATCTAATTCGATAGAAATGGTGCGTACTCGTTTATCCGCAAAAGTCTTCAAGGCACCTTTCACAATCTTATCTTCAATACCATCTACATCAATCTTGATATGAGTGGGGAATTCAGGCCGAAAATTTTCGATGAAATTATCCAGCGTCATCCCAATCATGCCTTGCTCAAACTTGGCTTCATACGTATTGCCGTTATGGTCAACCGGTTCATTAAAACTTGAAAGCGCAGAACCAAAACCTGTGTTCTTCACATGAAAACTACCCATCATATCCTGATCATTCAAAGCCAAACAAAAAGCTCGGACATGATCTGACAAATTATTTTCTTCAATATTTCGGTTAATTAGAAAATAATTCGCCGCTAATGGTTCAAAGGCAAATACTTTGACATCCTTTTTGATGGCAGCATACATGGTATACACACCAACGTTCGCCCCAATATCAAACAGAACGTCACCTGCTTTCATTGTGTCGATCCATTCAATGGTCTCGGGCTCTTTTGTCAATAATGTTTCTGCACGCCACAAAGGTAAATAGTCCAAGCAATAAAAACGAATATCACCTCGTTTCGTTTCAATGGTTTTAATGATTTCATCAAAACCATTACTAGACATGGCCTCGCGCAAAACAAGTCCAACTTTCTTACGCCAAGCTTCACCGAACAGATTAATAAAAAACCGAACAGTGCCCACAAGGGTGTTTTTAATTACTGTTTTCATTATTCACTTATTCTTCCACATGAGCACGCGGTGGGTGCGTTTCAGGATTATCTTGGTCAAGAAATTGGATCATATCCAGCAATCCCAAACCTAGATCAATATAGGTTTCCCGCGTCATCTTTCGTCCAATCTTCGGCGTATAATTGTATGGCGTTTGCATATAATGCCCGGTCATGGAATCTTTACTCAATGAAATATCAATCTGATTATTCAGTATTTCATTGATCATCTCAAACATTTCTCCCGTTGTCATACGCTCACGGCCAGTCAAATGGAGAATAGAATTTTTAAAACGATCACCTAAAACATCTGCGCTCATCAAAGCGGCATCACGAATATGGATATATTCACGAACCTCCTTGCCATTGCCAGCATATTCGATTTTGTTTTCTTCAAGGGCAGACATCAACATACGATAGACGGCATTGGAACGGTCAGCACGCGGCCCATACAAAGAACCATAGCGTAAAATGGTATAATCCAGTCCATAACGATCCTGATAATCCTGAATCAAATGCTCGCAGGCCTGTTTTGACGTTCTATAAAAGGAGCCTTGATCTGAATAAACGTAAATGGAACTCGAAAAAACAAAACGCTTAACACGAAATTCACGTGCCGCCTCAAGGATATTTGCCGTTCCCATCAAATTGACAGACAAAGTATCCAATGGGCGATTAATCGCCTGATCAATATCTGCTAACGCAGCAAGATGATAAATAGCCTCACATCCTTTAACCGTAGAACGCACGTCATCCAAAGACGTAACATCCCCGACAATCATTTTTTGATCATCTCTCAGATAATTAGATTCAACCACATCAAAAATACGAACATCATGACCTGCTTCGCTTAATGCATCTGCAACATGACTACCTAAAAATCCGGCCCCGCCTGTAACTAAAATTTTCATATCCGTTCCAGTTAAGTCTTATTTTCCAGAAGCGCTTTTGCCAAGATAAACTCATCCTCAGGAACAGGAGAAATAAAATCTTCCCCTTTGTAAAATCTAATCGCTTCTTGTGTCGCTTCAATTTCCATTGTCGCTCGGCAATCCTTTGTCATTGACCCTAAATGACAGGTTAAAACAACATTATCAATACCAGTCAATACACCTTTATAAGGTTCCTCTTCAAATACATCAACTGCCGCACTCTGTAATTTTTTACTTACTAAAGCTTTCCAAAGTTCTGTTTCATTTACGATGCCTCCGCGTGAGGTATTTACCAACACGCCATCGTCTTTAAACATCGCCAATTCCTGAGCAGAAATCATATCCTGTGTTGCCGATGTCAAAGGAACATGAATACTGACAACATCACATTCCTTATAAATGCTTTTTTTATCCACCCAATGGACATAAGGACTTAATTCATCTTTGACAGATAAATCATTAGCTAAAATTTCGACACCTTCAAAGCCGTTATACAAATGTTTGATAACCCGTGAACCGATGCGGCCACACCCAATAATTCCAACTTTACATTGTGATAAACGTCTGCCAGCGACACGGCTCCAACACCCTTTGCGAATCTCACGATCAACTTCAGACGTTCGTCGCAAAAGATCAAGAATATGGCCCACAGTCAATTCCGCAACTGCTGGTGTGGGCCCATCTGGTGTGTAAGAAACAGCAATTCCTCGTCTGCGCGATGCCAAAAGATCAACACTATCCAAACCAATACCAACGCGGCAAATCGCTTTCAAATTTGGACATTGCCCCATCACTTCATCCGTAATGGGTTCAGTCCCCGCAATCACAATATCCGCATTTCCAATAACCCCACTAACTTCTTCTGGGCGTAATTTGCGATTTAAGGGATTGATCTCATATGACAAGTTCTCTTGTTCCATTAAGCGAATTGACAAAGGGTCAATCGTACCAAAAGGAACAGTTGTAACAACGATTTTCATATTCCTATCCCTTTGCTAACTTACACTTTTTCCCCAACTTCATCATCTTCATCATCTTCATCATAAACAAGATCCAAATTTTGGTGTTTTACCATATTTGCATATTCACCAGACAAGGCGATCAAATCATTATGCGAGCCCTGCTCGACAATCGTTCCATTTTTTAAAACGACAACAAGATCCGCGCGTTGAATTGTCGATAATCGGTGGGCGATGACCAAGATTGTGCGATCTTTACGCAATACTTCAACCGACTTTTGGATGGACTGTTCAGTAACCGTATCTAGATGACTTGTCGCCTCATCAAAAATAATGAGTTCCGGATCTCGCAAAATCGCACGAGCAATCGCAATACGCTGTTGCTGACCACCAGACAAACGAATGCCACGGTCACCCAGTTTCGTATCATATCCTTCTGGCAAATCTTCAATAAACTCATGGGCAGAAGACATTTTCGCTGCTTTCACAATATCTTCGCGCGTCACGCCCTCCGTCGAAAAAGATAAATTATTCGCCACAGTATCGTTAAAAATAAAGATATCCTGACTAACAACACTCACTTTCTTACGCAGATCATGAATATTAATCTGAGCCAATGATTTTCCATCAATCAAAATTTTACCTGATTGCGGATCATAGAAACGCATCAGCAAAGAAACCAATGTTGTTTTACCTGAGCCTGAAGGCCCAACAATTGCAACCATTTTGCCGGCAGGAATTTTCAGAGAAACATTTTGAATGATATTGGCACCATTTGCCGTATAGTTAAAGACTACGTCTTTAAATTCTATATTCGAATGAATACCTAAAAATGGGGAGTCCCCTGATGCTTGTTTTCTAAGTGCAGTTTCTTTAAAAAACAAATCTAATTGTTCAAAAACAAACAAGTGGCTGGTGATCTGTGCCCCAGCATAGCTAATTTTCGAAATCGGCGACAGTAAGCGCATTAGAACAAACAAGAAGATTAAAAGGCCAGAAATCCATTGACCATCTTCTTCGCTTAACTGAGAACCGAAATACAACAGAAAACAAACAAAAATACCGGAAAAGGTCGTCAAAAAAGGTGTTATTGTAGATTGATACAAAATCAATTTCTTATTTGTCGCAATTTTCTCATCTAATTTCTCCTGATACCTTGGAAACATCACATCTTCAGCAGCAACTGACTTGATCAATTTCATACCACTAATCGTCTCATAAATATGATGCGCAACTTCGGCACTTTTATCTGATAAACGAGCACCTTCTTTACGAAAAACATTATTTGTAAAAGTTTTCAACAATGCAAAAAGGAAAAGGGAAAATATACTCGCAATAATCGCCATCTTCCAAGACAAAGACAACATTAAAATTATATAAATAATCATCAGAGCCATATTCTGAATGATAGAAATATAACTGGTCAGCAAGAGAGATACTCGCATAACCCAATCAACCAAGCTATTAGAATGATCACCTGCTGTTTTTTCCGAAAAATAACTAAACTCAGCATTAATCAACGAAGTATATGTTTCTTTGAATAAAGTCTTCTGAATCAGTAGAGGAATGTAACCATTCAAATATTCAACGATATAAATCAAAGCACCACGCAATAACAAAACTACGCCTAAAATTAACGCAGTTTTTTGCAATTTTTCAACTTCTTCCATGCCAGAAAAATAATTTGATACATAGCCTAACATGGGAACATTGGTGAAAATAACACTATTAGACTGACCTTCCAAAATCGGGACCAACATAGCAATACTGACCCCTTCTGTTATGGAAGCAAATAACGCGAGAAAAACAAAAAAAATAAACAACGCCTTGTGGTCCGCCATCATCAACCAGCAGCGTCTAAAAAAAATCAAAATATTTTTCAATTTATTAAAAATCATTTATCAACTTTACCATTGCATTTGATTATTGAAACGATATACGCAGGATAGATTAGATTATAATCATAAATCTAAACTATATTTTTTAATTAAATACGTTTAGATGATAGTGTGTATACTTCCCAAAATTAGGTAAGTATTATATATTAAAAAACAAATTTCCGTTTGCAAATCCAACCTCCTTAAACAAATATAAGATAAGTTTTAAAAAATAATAATTTGTCAGCACCAAACCAATATTCTAAATTTAGAAATTCCAATACTTGATTTAACATATAAAAATATTTACGCTCTCATATCACATAAACATATCAAAAACACTCGTTAAATGGTTTGGAATGGAGTAATGCTTCCGCAATCTGAAAATCATTCTCCGTATCAATATCTACAGACCGAATAAACGGCATTTCATATGAAATTGTTTGTCCTTCCGCCCAGAAGGACTGATGTTGTTTAAACCATTTAACATCAGCAACGTAAACCGCACCATTTGGTCTAAAAAGGTCAACATCAGGATCAAAACCCACTTTCTGCAAATACTCATCCTGATCAACCGAAACAAGCCAACTAGCCGGAAAGCCAATATGAGTGACGCTCTGACATAAAGGGACATTCTTATAAAAACAACAGTACATACATTGATCAATGTCATCCGCCGTTCTTAAAGGGGACGTCGGTTGAAGCAAAACAAAGTAACCATCATCAATTTCCAGCTCATTTAACGCATGCATGATAGCATCAGCCGATGAAGCCTCATCAGAAGCAAGTTCGGATGGTCGGCGAAAAGGAACCTCGCCCCCCCATTTACGAACAACATCCATTATCTCATCATCATCCGATGACAAAATGACACGATCAACCGTCTTAGCCTTTTGTGCTGCTTCAAGCGTCCAAACAATCATCGGCTTGTCGCCAAATAAACGGACATTCTTTCCTGGAATCCTTTTAGAGCCGCCGCGTGCAAGAATAATTGCGATTACTGGTTTCTTTCCAATCAAATCAATTCTTCTTATGCCTTTGTTAAGTTCATAAATGACGAAATAACAAATTCCTGTTCTTCATCTGTCAAGTTTGTCGAACATGGCAGGGTCAATATCCTTGACCAGATATCATCCGTCACCGTCATTGTTGAGCTAAACATATTTTTATAAGGGCGCTGTAGATGCATGGGCTTCCAGAAAGGACGCGCTCCGATTTCGCATGCCCGCAGTGCGGAAATATATTCAGAAACATTTTTCATCGAAATTGAAAGTAGCACACCACTAAACCAGCAAGCACTTTGTGCCCAAGTGGGTTCTGGAAAAGCAGATACACCTTCAATCCCACTAAGAGCAGCATTATAACGTTGAGCAATACGCCTTTTTGCAGCAACAAAATCATCCAGCAACTCCATCTGCGCGCAACCAACAGCAGCCTGAAGGTTTGTCATCCGATAATTGAAACCGACAACATCATGATCATAGGCATCACTGACCCGGGCAGTTGTCGTGATATGCTTGATTTTAGCTAACACATCAGGGTCGCGTGCAATTACAGAACCGCCGCCCCCTGCCGTAACCGTTTTATTCCCATTAAATGAAAAAACGGCTACATCCGCACCATGTTCTGCCAATTGCCGATTTTTATATGTTGCCCCCAAAGCAGCGGCCGCATCGGCTATAACCGGAAGATCATAAGCCTTGGCAATTTCGACAATTCTGTCCATATCAGCTGGCAAACCCAATGTATAAACCACCACAATAGCAGATACTTTCTGATTGCTTTCGAAATGATACAGATGACCATCGCGTTTTACAGTTTCGCTGGCTAACATTTGTTCCAGTAAATCCGGATCAAGGGTCCAACTGTAGGCATCAACATCAATCAACCATGGATCAGCCCCACAGTGACGAACCGCATTAGCACTCGCAATGAACGTATAAGATGGCACAATCACCAAATCACCAGGCTGCACACCTAATGCCAATAAAGCAACATGCAATCCGTCAGTTCCCGATGACGTTACAACCGAAGCCTCAGCACCCGTTGCTTCTGCCACCATCTCTTCCAGTCGATCAACAAAAGGACCAACCGAAGACACGAAATTCATCTCAATACATTCATTGAGATACTTTGCCTCATTTCCGGACATATTTGGGATTGCAAGGGGTATCATTTCATTAAACAGTATATTGGTCGATTTTGAATTTTTCGATATTTTCTTGAACCCACTGGATTGTTAATTCCAATCCTTGGTCAAGAGAGTGGGACGGTTGCCAATTCATTAGTTCAAACGCTTTACGGTTATCAGAACACAATCTTTCCACCTCGCTGGCTTTCGGGCGCAAACGTTCTTCATCACATAAAATTTCAACATCGCGACCAATCAATTTAATAATTTTCTGGGCTAGCTCACCAATGGAAATTTCTTTACCAACCCCCAGATTGATCGTTTCACCAATAACATTATCACACTCAGCCATCTGAATAAATCCATCCGCCGTATCATGAACAAACGTTAAATCACGTGTCGGCACCAAACTTCCCAGTTTAATCTGATCTTTTTTTAATGCTTGTGAAATAACTGTTGGGATAATCGCTCTGGCAGATTGACGTGGACCATAGGTATTAAACGGACGAATAGTCGACACAGGCAATTCAAAAGAACGATAAAACGATTCTGCCATCATATCAGCACCAATCTTAGACGCTGAATACGGAGACTGTCCCACCAAAGGATGCTCTTCATTAATAGGAACAAATTGTGCGGAGCCATAAACCTCACTTGTCGAGGTATGGATCACGCGCGAAACATTATAATCACGCGCGAGCTGCAACACATTCAATGTCCCCTGAACATTGATTTGTACATAAGACTGCGGTGAACTATAAGAATATGGGATTGCAATCAGTGCTCCCAAATGGAAGATTACATCCACCCCTTTAACAGTTTTAGACATACTGTCTCTATCCAGCAAATCGCCCAAAGTGACATCGATATCCTTCAAGTATGGGGAATGGTCCAGCCAATCATTTGACCCGGCACTGTTATAAAGTACCAATGCCCGAACATTAGCCCCCTTCTGAATCAGTCTTTCGCATAAGTGGCTACCAATAAAACCACCGCCTCCGGTCACTAATACTGTCTTATTTGACCAATCCATCTTTACTTTCCTAATTTACTTTTTACGTCTTGTTTCGCAGCTTCAAAGTCTTGTGGACGCCCTATATCTTTCCAATATTCGTACAATGGAAAACACACTACATTTTTATTATGTTCTATTAGCTTTTCCATAAGTGTCGGCATATCGAAATATTGCCCCTTTGGAATAAAATCAAATGCTTCCGGTGCCAAAATATAAATTCCAGCATTCACCATCCAACGGCTGATAGGTTTTTCCTGCACACCTTTCACAAAAACACCATCTGTTTCCATGACACCAAAAGGCACAGTATATTCATAAGGTCGAACCGCAACCGTCATCACAGCGTCATTATCATTATGAAATTTGCCGAACATACGAAAATTTAGTTCCGTAATAATATCCCCATTCATCACCAAAACAGGTTGTTGCGGCTTTTCCATTATAGATAAGGCACCTGCAGTGCCTAATGGATTATCTTCACGAACATAATCGATTTCTAGTCCGAATTCATGACCGTCCCTAAAATAATTGGCGATCTGATCATGCCGATAGTGTGTCGTAACACTGACTTGTCCAATACCACTTTCACGTAATTGTTCAATAATACGTTCCATGATTGGCTTACCACCAATCTCTAACATCGGCTTTGGCGTTTCTTTAGTCAATGGCATCAAACGTTTGCCAAAACCACCAGCCATCAAAACCGCTGCTAGTTGACTGTCACTCTCGAAGACAAGATCATCCAACAAAATCAGATCAACCACCCGGCCTTGTTCGTCAACAATTGGAATTTGATGCAATCGATATTCCGTCATCAAAGACAAGATAAATCCATCTTCCGCACCAATCTGCGCAGAAATGGGAGCTTTTGGCGTCGCATCATCTTTGTTCTTCAGAATTTCTGCGGCAAAAGTTGTCATCTCTGCACTTTGCATCAAAGCACGACGTACATCACCATCCGTTATGGTGCCGACAATATGCTTTTCCCGATCTACAACAATCACAATGCCGACAGCATTTTCATTCAGCAACGTTATAATTTCTGAAAGCTGCGTCTCAGCACAGATTAAAATCTTATCAAGGTTCATTCTTTTTCTTATAAGCTATGCATGGAAGGAATTTAAGCGAAAAAAGGATCTTGCTGCATTAGTGTTAAACACTTTAAATGCCATAAACTACATTTGATCATATGCATAACAATGATCCTTTTTTTTCGTCGTGGCCTCTCATCTTAACTAAGTAGACAACTCCACCCTAGTTTTTATACCTCGCGACCCTCATTTACCAGAAAAATAAGGCGAACATTTTTTTGAAATTTAAATTTTTTGCAAACCCGGTGTTTGAAGACCTTGATAATCAAAACAAGTTTTACAGAGTGGTAAATCATCATGTCGCATATCTGCCAACATAGTACGATATTTATTCAAACGTTTAGATTTCCAGATTTCAGAAATTGTGGATTCTTCAAGATCACCGATCAGCATTAAGTTATCACTATCGCCACAACAAGCTGTTACAGTACCATCAAAATTAATAGACAACTTGTCATAAACTTCAGGACATTCTGGGTGTTTTTTGACGACAGATTCTTCTGCTTTAAGCATTTTCAGCATCTCTACTTCTTTCGGACGCATACGCACTGATTCAATATCAAGGTGTTCCATCACAGTTCGCCCGACAGAGACCTGATCTACCAATCCTTCCATCAATTTTCTAAAAGCCTGAACTTGTTCTAATGTTTCGTAAGTAATACTTGTTGAAACCTGTAAAAACGGCTGCTCACGCTCACCTCGCAAATCACGAGTCAAACGAATAATATCAACCAGTTCATTATAAAAGTCTGTGTTGCGCATTTCTTCAAAACTTTTAGCATCAATACCTTGGAATGAAAACTTTAACGAAGACAGGCCTGCATCCATTAATTCTGTAATCATTTTCTCATTAAGGTAGCTGCCATTCGTATTAATATGCGTAAGGCTACCAGCATCTGTTGCAGCTCGAATAAATTCAACCAACTGCTTATGCATAGTTGGTTCCCCAAAACGGATAAAACGTAACGGCGTTTTATGTTCTTTAACTTCATCAAGAATCTTATAAAACAGCTCTTCAGTCATAAAGCCGCTTTTACGTTTCATTGAAAACGTCCCTGTCGGACACATCAAGCATCTGAAATTACACGTGTTTGTTAGCTCTACATCAATCAACCGAGGAAAATCTGGGAGATTATTCAATTTCTCCTTTGAGTTTCCTTCATTCATTTTACTGTAGATTTCGCTTAGGGGAGACTTTTTACTCATCACTTTTCCATTTTAATCAATTATCACGCTCAATAAGTATGCTTTTAGACTTTATCCTATTCTTTAAGCATATTCTCAAGCTTCATTAACATCGTGTCTACCGGATACTTGTTAGAAGCGAGATAATGACTTTCTCTTATACGAGAGAACTCTTTTGAATCAACACCATCATAACCTTGCAAGATATTAAGTGCCCGCTTTTCTAAATCTTCATAATTATGTACAAAAACACCTATATTTTCATAATCATAAACATCTGACACATTATGCGTTCGCATCGGTGTCCAATCATGAAATAATACCGGAATACCAACAGACATAGCTTCATCACCGAGTGAGGTTTGTCGCCCAATAACTAAGTCTGCCTTAGACACAAGCTTGTAAGAAACATCCATTTCATCATAATTGGAATTTACCTCAACATTGGACTTTTGTGAGATTTCTGCAAGTGTGTTTTTGAAATAATCTATTTTTGTCCATTCAATATTTTTACCACGAATCACAAAATGTGCTTCTGGTATCTTATCCGCAAGCCGCAGAATATCCTGATAAAATGCATTATTGGCTTTCCAACAGATCATTGAATTATCACTGTCAGAAAACGGGTCGGCATCAGAATGGAAATCCAAAACAACCACCAATTTCTTATATGGTTTTCCATTATTAACCTGAATCAAGTCATCCTGAATTCGATATTCACGTAACCTCTGAGACCGAACCAAGCCGATCGCTACAATATCTTTAATTGAGTGAAATCTATTCTGTTCAATTCTTTTCTTAATTTTCGGCCCGCTCACAAAATAAAGATCAAATATAGGATGAAAGGATGGATGATACATTTGGATCAAACGTTCCTGCAAAGCAACAACTTTGACTCCATGCGCTTGCAAGGCCATTGAAAGCAAGGAGGGAAACAAGAAATCATACCCAACTAAAGCGACCTTTGCTTGGAGAAATGAAGCGCCGCCACTCTTATAAAATTTCACAAAAGTGATGTATGAACGCAGCATAATCATGATGGCCGTTATTCTGTCTTTTAACCGAGCCACATGTCTTGAATTCTGCCAAAAAATTGATAACGCACTTAAAAGCTGACATAAAGTGCGTTTATTCAGCCCCAAACTCATATTCAAAAAGATATGAGGAATAGCCATGTCATTATAATAAATCCTTGAATTGTCGAGCAGGTCGTCAGACACTTCTACATGCATGATATTCTGCTGATGAAAAGGACTATCAGCATCTTCGCAATAATAATGATCTTTATAAAACAAGTTACCATAAACAACCCCACGATGAGGAAAATACAGTACCTTTTGCGAAGCCTTTGTCACCTCTTCTACCGGTTTTTGGTTATCGGTCCGAATGTTTTGCTGTTTAAACAGAGAGATACATTTACCAAAAAGACGGCGTCCAAACTTCCAACCCATTGCAAAGACAGACTGAATCTTCAAAAAGAAACAGGGATAATAATTGATAAAACCTGAAATATCTTTGGAAAGAATATAACTTTGAACACTATTGGCTGGATAAAATGCACATACAGAATATCCTTGCTTTTTTAACTTAAGGCCAACTGTAAGAAATTCCCCAAAACCAAGAGCATGTCCAACAATCTGTTCATATAAAACGATTTTAATCTTTTCTTGGGAATCACTTACCTCTTTAAAAATATCTGGCAAATCATCGAATAATACATCTGTAAATAATCTGTCAAATAACTTTTCCGCATAAACGGGTGCATTGATAGCATAGCCATAAGGCATAGATCCTTCACCATCACAAAAATGGAACTTGTTGACGCCCCATTTTTTCAAAGCGTTTTCATATTTTTCACTGCTTTTATAATGTTCACGCAATGCATCTGGAAAAAACATATAAACCACATGAAAACCTGCCAACGATAACAGCTTTAAAATTGGCAAATACCAAAGAGATAGTTTTTCAACCAAGATAAGCTTGCCTCGACAAGTTAATCTTGGTTTTTCTTCAGGAGACCCATAATCCATTTTTGATCTTCACGGCTCTATTCACATGTTAAAACGTACTAATGATATAGCGATACGCTATATCCCGCTTTCCAACAGAGAAATAAATCCTCCATTTAATCCAGTTAAATTTCCAATCCGTACATCAAGAAAGAACTGACCGTTCTATTCAAAATAGCCAAAGCCAGTTTTTAAGGTCGAAAGTTTGCAGAAAAAGTTTTTGCGACAGAAACCTTCTCCTCCCTTTCTTGCTAACGTAAATGGGTACACTTAAATCAACGCATAAATATTAGTCTTCAACTTTATTTATTCGATGATCAAATAAGACTGTGTTGGACTGAAACGACTATGTCTAATTTTATATGAATCCAGCCCCAAGACTTCCTGCAAGGCTAAGGTTTCACCTGGATATGTATTGCAGTTAAGCTCATCAAAACCAATAACACTACCTTTTGTTAAACGATCTTTGATGGCTTCAAGACAAGCTTTAGTCGGCGTATAAATATCAAAGTCAAAATAAGCCAAAGAAATAATTGTATGAGGGTTATCATCCAGATACCGTTCGATACCTTCAACCGCATCCCCTTTAACAAGTTCATATTTCTTGATGTGGGAAATAGGGCTTTCTTGTTCGTGATAATCCAAAACCTGCGTCAGATATTCATCGTAATTATCACTAACATTATAAGCCCCAACAGCAATAACATCATCATCGCCATCTTTCGCATCCACAGAAGGAAAACCTTCAAAAGTATCGAAGCCTATGATCTTACGATTATGATTAAAAGGTTCATAAATACCGCGCATCGCCTCATACATGGCAAGGTTTTTACCCCAGCGAACCCCAAATTCCATGATCACACCATGGACATCAATAATATGTTGATACATTTCATTGATAAACAAAACCTGTGACAAGTTTTGACGGTTTATAAAAAGTGGCAAGTTTTGCATCAGCTCATTATCAGGGATCGGGCATTCCTTGAATAAATTGACAATCCCTTGACGCATTTCTTGTTCTTGCGTTGATGAATTCCACTTTGCCTTAATATCAATCTCTTTTTTCTTATCAGTCATTTTATCCAACACCTAAACTAATATTTTGCCCAAACGAGCCATTCAAAAATATCTATTTTTTCTTCCTGCTCGGTCCGCAAACTGTAATCTATTTTCAGCTCATCAAAGTCCTGAAAAATCAGTTGTAGATCATTTTTATTAAAGAAATGAGCAACAGCATTTCCACTACACGGTCCTTGCGTCGGGTTCAATCTTGTTCTATCTCCAACACGTTCACCACTATCACTTCCCGTCGTTTTATCACCAAACATCTTACCAAAGAAAAATCCACCTTTTTTTAAGGTACGTTTCACTTCATGAACAACAGTTTTAATGTCATCAAACTTATTCGCATAAAGGCCTTCAACGTCAATAACGGCATCAAAATAATCATCCGGCCAGGGTAAATTGACAAAATTACCCACCTTCAAATCAACGCTTGGCGGCAAAGACGGTAAACCTTCTTTTTCCAACCTCTGTTGTGCCTGAGCAATAGCCGTTTTAGAACCATCAATCCCAGCCACACTATAACCTTCTCGCACAAGATACCAAATATTGGGACCTGGCCCGCATCCGATTTCCAAAATTTTGATACTTGATTTATTTTCTACTTTGCGAAAATTACGCGCAATTGTACGGACCAGCTCTTCTGGTGGATATGCACCCCATCCCTGTGAAGCGAATATATCTTCCCAATAATCTAAATAATTTTCCACACTGATCCACCCTACTTCAGAACCTAAATATCATAAAATTGAAATCGTGATGATATAATTTGATGTCCAGCTTCAGAAAGTTCCAACTTTAGTTTTTGATAACGCTCATTATTCCAGATTGTACCCCCGATAAACGAGGGATAGACGCCTTCTGGAGCATAAGCCTTCTTATACTTAAAAATACCATCTTCAGCCTGATGACCACCACCAAGCAAATAATAACGACATCCCATTTTATGAGTCGTTTCAATAATCGCTTTCTTCAAAAGGGGGTTTGCTGCCAGTGGCAAAGCTTCATGCCTTGTCCCGCCCAAAAATGAATGAGAATAATCCCCATGTAACAGGACTAATTCACACGATACAATCGTCCCTTCATGACGTGCATAAAAGAACAGGAAATCCTCTTTTAACAAGGTTTCTAGGTTTCTGAAATATTCTTCAGGAAAATAATGGAAGTCACTAGCGTTATTGCGATCCATTGTTTTGTAATAAATCGCCAGAAAGTCATCCAGATGATCTATAGAGTTCTCACAGAACCATTCCACACCATTACGAATTGCTTTTTTAACATCCTTGCGCACTGAAGACTTAAAAGAACGATTTATCTCGTCCATATCTCGTTGAAGATCGGCAATAACAAACCCGCCAATTTCCATCGCTTTGCCCTGATGAGGTATGAGGTCATGATTTCCAATGACTGGATGAAAACGATCAAAACTACAAAATACATTTTTATCAGAAAAATAGTTCTCGAGCTCTCGATAAAACAACTTAAAGACTACATCTTCAGCTTGACCGACGATCCCCCCACGTCCGTAAAGACTAACCGTGTCATAAAAGCCATCAACATTCGGATCGTCAATAAATGTACATAAATTGCGCAAGACAAACGGATACATTAACAAGTTACCCTGTTCATCGTTCCAAATAGCGCATTGTACTTTATCTTGTGCATTTATTGTTTTTTGGCAAAGTTGGGCAAAACCAGATGTATAAAAAACATCTTTCTGATTGCGCTCTAATATATTAAAGCATTGATCCCAAAATGGGTTATCGCTGCTAATTACTTGAAAAATCATAATAAAACAGAATCAATTCAGGTTTTTTTGATCATTGACCAATCAATCACTTTATCTTCTTCAATTCGACATGTGACTGCGGATCCAACTACAAGATCGATATATTTAGGTTCAATACCATCCACAACTTTTTTGAAAATCAGGTCTTCTTCCCGAATTGTGTCACCAACATTTAATTCCCGCGCCGCAACCAAAAAACGACGAAATGCTTGGCGTACGTTTTCCTCACAAGGCATAATACGTTTTACCCCATCACCTAGGGCTTTATATGCATTTTTTAGCGCAACACAATAATGCTTCATTTCCTCTGGGTTCAAAGAGGCTTGATGGTCTGGCCCCCCCATATCTTTATCCAGCGTCAGATGTTTTTCGAAGATTCGTGCCCCCATTGCCACAGCCGCACACGCCACTTCCACGCCTTTGGTATGATCAGAAAAACCAATAGGATAGCCAAACATATCTTTTAGGCTGCTAATGACGCGCAGGTTCATATCCTCTTCTGGCGCAGGATAGGATGAAACACAATGTAAAATGATTAATTGATTGTTCGTTTTCGCCATAGCTTCTACACCAAGGGCAAGTTCAGAAATTGTACTGGCCCCAGTCGAAAAGATAATTGGCAAACCGAATTCCGCTAATTTTGCAAGAAACGGCGTATTGGTTACATCCTGCGAAGCTGTTTTATAAAGATCAACCCCAAGCTCTTTTAAAAAACACGCACTACCCAGCTCATCAGGGGTGGAGAAAAACATAATACCTTTCTCTTCACAATAAGCTTTAATCTGGCGAAACTGATCAAAAGATAATTCCAGCTTTTTAACCGTGTCAAATTCCGATTCATTTATATCGGTCGCACGTTTTTGATAATCTGGCTTCAAAGATTGTTCTTTACTGTATACCTTTTCAGTAATCCAAGTTTGAAACTTAACAGCATCACAGCCTGCCATGACTGCCGCATCAACAAGATCAAACGCCGTTTGCAAGTCACCATTATGGTTCACACCTGCTTCAGCAATAATAAATAAATCTGATTCAGATTTCTCGATTAATTCCTTGTAGTTCATAACGTGCTTAAGCCTCAAACGAATTCATTATATTAATCATATATTTCATTTTTTCTTTCGATATAAATTCACTCACTGGGATCAAAACATGATCCGCAATGAAATCCTTTTCAAAAGAATAACGTGACTGCTCATTCTCAGGGCGGAAATCCCATTTATCTTCCAATGTTGACAGCAAAATGCCTTCTTGGAACATAAAATCTAAAAACTTCTGCCTTTCTATATTCTTTACTCTAGCAGGTAAACCAAACGGCACATTTTTTTCTGAAAATTCTGTATGCAACAACGTCACAAACCGAGACTGAAGATTTTCATGAACCATTTTGCTATTTGCAAGACGTTGTTCTATCAATGCACCATATGGAAAAATACTTTCTATTTGACGCGATTGATCACTTTGAACATGCACGTCTATCTGGGTATTGATAAAATGATAATAAGCCTCATACCAATCTGACAGATGCTGCAAATGTATTTTCGCCTCTGTCATAGATTTACTTTCATATAAATCACGACACGCTTTCAAATGCTTTTCAAAAGCATTTAAAGCCTGTGTTGGTAAGGGTGGGTAGTCTGTTTCTGTAAGCGATACATCAATATCGTCATAGCATGAAACAAGTAAAGCGCCATCTCCCACAGGAATGATCTTATTAAACGAATAGAGTGCCAAATCAGCTTGTTCAGCCAAATAACGCCCATCATCGTCTTTTACAAATGGGGCATGTGCAAAATCTTCTAGAATATAAGCATTTTCACCTGACAAAATGGACCTCAAACTAGGTGTCCATCCGCTATATCCAAAATAATGTATCAAAACAAATAAAGTCGGCCCGTTATGTTGAGAAAGTATTTTTCCCACATCAGAAACATCCGGTGTCAATTGCTCTGTCAACTTGTAGAACTGAACCTCTACGTTTGCCTGAAGAAAAGGTTTCAATACCCCTTCTGCAACATAGCACGGCATTAAGACAGTGGTTTTTTCTGCATCTGGTAAACGTGAAATTAAATGCCAAAGTGCAGATCGTCCTGTGGCCAACCGTGCAGAAGATGTATCTCCTTGAGGAACTGGTAATTCACAATCATCTGCCTGCAAATTATTGAAATCAGTATATTTTCTCAATAAAGTAATCATTGCGTTGGCACGTCATAAAAGTGCTTCATCACCAAATGATCATAATTTTCTATTTTTGCTATTTCCTGCATCATGAGTTGCGCACAATCACCCTGTTTATAGGGATTGAGAACCTCTTGTTTACCAAACTCAAGTGCTGCCATTATGGCCTTATAGATATCACCAGTTTCTGCCTGACAATTAAAAACAGACCTTGCGCGCAACCGGCCTTCTTGGCGATTGCCTATATTAACTGTTGGAATTTTAAAAGAAGGTGCCTCATAGAGACCACTTGAAGAGTTACCGATCACTACATCCATATGCTTTAAGCAACCCCAATATCGCTCCTGCCCGAGTGAACTAAACACATGAACATTGGAACGGGTTTGCGCATAACGATTAAGCAACTCTATGATCGCTCGTCCACCTGTATCAGCATTTGGCAAAGTAATTATAATTTCATCATGCTGATCCAAAAGATCCAACGCCTTCAAAAGTTCATTAAGCTGATCTTCAGACGATACATTATTCAATGTAACAGGATGAAAAGTTACAAGAAAATTTCGTTTTCCAAATTCAAAGCCAAGTTTTGTAGCAAGATCATCTTTACCAATAATTTCAGCTCTTTTTATGAAATCTAGACCAGGACTCCCAACATTAAAAATGTGGGTAGGGTCTTCACCCATATACTGCAGCCTTTTCACCGCTTCTTCATTCGTGGCAAAATGTAAATGGGACATCTTGCTTATACTGTGACGCATTGCCTCATCAAACGCGCCGACCGTCACGTCACCTCCACCAATGTGCCCAACAGGAATTTTTAGAAACAAAGCAGCTTGTGCCGCAGCAAAAATTTCAAACCGATCGCCCAGAAGCATAATCAAGTCCGGTTGCAAATTTTGAAAAGCATCGGCGAAACCAATAACCCCTAACCCAGTTGATTTTGCAATACCAACCGCATGATCTGACGACAATAAGGTTTCAACTCTCGCTGAAATTTCAAAACCATCCTCTTCAATCTTTTCCACCGTCATACCAAATTCGGGGGACAGGTGCATGCCGGTTACAACCAGTTGAAGATCAAATGCCGGATGTCTTTCAACTTCTACCATAAAATAATATAACAAGCCGTAATCTGCTCGACTACCTGTTACTACACAAATTTTACGTTTTTTATCAAGTGATTGAACCATATTTCACAATTTCAACTTTCAAATATTGCAAGATTACCAAGCCGAACGGCCACCATCCATGACAATATTCTGACCATTCATATAGCGCGATGCACGAGAGCATAAAAATTGAACGGCCGCACGATATTCATCTCGTTCCGCCATTCGCCCCATTGGAATGAGGTCCGTCAATTTTTGCACAAAATCATCATTTTGCCCATTAAACACCCCCCCAGGAGACAGCGCATTTGAACGCACCCCCTGATCGGCCCAATATGTCGCAATATAACGCGTCAAGCCAACAAGGCCTGTCTTGATGACTGAATAAGTAACCGGTTTTACTGGTTGCTGATGTAAGGGTAATCCATCTTTTTCATATAATCGCTGGTCCGGCGCAAAAACAGATAAATCCGATGCAATATTTAAAATGACACCGTCTTTTTCATTTGCCGCCATTTTAGCACCAAAAACCTGCGTACATAAAAAAGCACCGGTTAAACCAACTGCAATCTGCATATCCCATTGATCCTGCGGAAAATGTTCCAGCCGAGACGTTTCTTCAAGTCCTTGATCAGCGCGCACTTTAGGGTCAATAGCAGCATTATTAACCAAAATATCAACATGCTGATTTTTTTCATCTAATTGATCCGCAACTTTTTGGATCGAAGATAAATCTGCAACATCCATTACATATGTGGATATTAAGGATTTGTCAAAATCTTGACCTAAAACATCTTTTGCCTGCTTCAATGATTCAGCATATTTATCCGTTAAAATAACCCCGCAACCACTTTCTAATAAGGCAGCACTATGTTCGCGCCCTAATAAACCAGCAGCGCCCGTAATTAAAGCACAAGAACCTGTCAGATCAAATTTTTCATTAGCGCAAGTCATTTTTATGTCTTTCATAACTATTATGAACGTGTCTGGCCACCATCAAGCGTCCAGACTTGGCCCGTTGCAAATGAAGCTTTAGAGGAAGCCAAGAATGCAACAAGTTCTGCGACCTCGTTTGGATCACCTAAACGTTTCAATGCCACATTTTCAGCTAACATTGCTTCAACGGCTTCTGAGTTTTCTGCCATTTTACGTGCCCAAACAGAGGTTTCAAATAAAACATTACCAACAGCAATAGCATTGATCCGAATACCGTCTGCACCCAACGGCCGTGAAATTGCACTGACATAAGCATTTAATGCCGCCTTTGCAGCACTATAGGTCACAGGCGCTCCAGGGATCGTTTCAACGCCACAAATTGAAGAAATACAGACAATGGTAGGCACATCCGACATAGCCAACAAAGGCGATGCGGCTTCAACCATATTTGTTGTGCTCCAAAAATTGACATCAAAAACTCTACGCCATTCATCGTAGGTTTCCTGCCCTGGCGGCACGGAAGAACCGCTGCCCACGTTGCACACCAAAATATCCAACTGGCCAATATTTTTCTGGACTCTCTTTAAAATCGCTTTTGCCTGATGTGGATCACAGACATCCCCCGCGAACGCTTCTGCCTGATCAAGACTAGCTGCAACATTCTGGCACATTTTTTCAGAGCGAGAGTTAATAATAACCTGACAGCCTTGCGCGCTTAATTTGTTTGCAATCGCCAAACCAATTCCTTTTGTAGAACCAGTCACCAACGCAACTTTTCCCCTCAGGTCAGGCGCCATTTTCGCTAATCCAGCTTGCTGTCATATCCCTAAATTTTTGCAAAATACCGAGATGATCCTCATCCTGAGCCCGTGCTGTTTGCAAAATATAATTCCCTTGATATCCAACCTCGGATAAACATGCAAAAACTGCGTCGAAATCAGCATTTCCCGTTCCGAGCGCAACCGTTGTTCCACCTAGAACTCTGTCTTTGATATGAACATTGACAATTCGTTCACCATAGGCGGTAATTTCTTCTGTCGGATCAAACCCCAGTGCAGCACTATTGCCCGTATCATAATTAACACCAAATACATCGGCATCCAGACGCGCAATAAAGCGGGCAAGTTCAGCAGGTGCAAAGTCAGATTCAAAGATCACTTTAAGTTTCTTTGCTTTAAAGAAATCCATTTCGCCTTGCAAAAACGTGACCAGAGCATCTTCTTGCGCCTTATTTTCCACACTGCCATTGTCAACCAAGGGCACGACAATCATTGTGATACCAATAGAGGCACAAGCCTCTGAAATAGCAAGAAAATCACCTTTTAGACTTTCCTGCTCAGCGCCCTGTGCCTTCCAAAAAGGAGATTGCATAAAGCAATCCCCTGTCAAAGATGGAATGGTAAAGTCATGTGCGCGCATTAATGTACAGATTTCTTGCTGGTCTTGCGGACGCATAAGCGGATTATCGTAAAGCCTATTTTGATCCAGCGTCCATTCCATCATTTTCAGATCAATACTGCTCGCCTCAGAAATTTCCTGACGCCAGTTATCCCAAGGGAAACTCTGAATTAATCCATCGACGATCGGTGACAAACGCCCCTGCATAAAACCAATACGTTGCTGCGCGGACATATCAATTAACCTGCCACGTCCAAACGCAGCTTTTCACGAACAGATTGTTCAGCCTCAGTAATGTCTTTACGGCCTGTCCCCAAAATAGCAGGTACTTCACGCAGAACATCGACAAACTTTTTCAACGCGTGTACTTCGACAGAAGCCGCTTGGTCTGAGCCATACATCGCACGGTTCAAAGTAATATGACGTTCAATAACGCTCGCCCCCAAAACGGCTGCCGGAAGACAAACAGCAATCAAAGAGGTCTCATGCCCAGAATATCCGACATTGCAGCCATAGCGATCTCGTAACATTGGAATGCAGTTCAGATTAGCATTCTCAACTTCCATCGGATAAGTGCTGTTACAATGCATCAGTTCAAAAGGACAATTCGCTGCTTTAAACAGCTCCACAACCTCATCAATTTCTTCGATCGTCGCCATACCTGTTGAAATGTATGTTTTTCGACCTTCTGAAGCAATTTCCTTCAACAAAGGCTTGTGACCTAACATGGCAGAAGCAACTTTATTAAACGGTAAATTAAACTTTTGCAGGAATTTTTGCGCAGGGACGTCCCATGCAGAAGCGGACCAGTCGATGCCCAGTTCTTTACAATAAGCATCAATTTCTTCGTATTCTGCTTGGCCAAATTCTAAGCCACGCTTTTGCTCACCTTGTGTTGTGCCCCATGGGCTTTCACGAGGGCTATCGAGGAACTCCTGAGTATACACTTCTTCAATTGTGCGTTTCTGGAATTTAACCGCATCAAAACCAGAATCTGACGCTGCCTTAATCAATTCTTTTGCTATTTTCATGTCGCCATTATGGTTAATGCCGATTTCAGCAATTAGATATAAGCTCATCGAGTTCCCTATCTGTCATTGTGTTTATACGAAGCAATTTTTCAACAAATGCACGAACAAAGCCTTCGCCACCACGTTCATGCAAAACCAAATCCGCAATTTCTAAAATTTTATCATGCGCATCTGATGGGGCCACACCATAACTAGCTTTGCGCATCAATGGCAAGTCATTTAAGTCATTTCCAATATAGATAAAACCTTCCCAATGGTCCGCTTGAGACAGCTTCTTATTTTTAAGGTAGTTATCCATAAAATCTAATTTATTGTCGGTCGCGTTCTGGCAGATAATTTTTAATTTCTTTGCACGCTGTTGCACGACAGCATTCGTTTCTTTCGAAAGAATCATTATGTCTTTCGTCAGTTTTCCCTGTTTTTGAAAATAGCGCACAAAGTCGAAAGCAAGACCATCGCCGCGATCACAACGTACACTTTCAGATCCATCTTCCTTTACCCAAACTTTGTTATCAGTAAAGATCCCATCAAAATCAAAAGCAATGGTATGAATGCTGGCCAGTTCGGGCAACGGTTTACTCAAAACCCAGCTCCCGTTCAATCAGTTCACAGAACATATGACCAATAAAGATGTGAGCTTCCTGAATACGTGCTGTTGTATTTGACGGAATTGTCAGTTCATGGGTTGCAAGATCCTTTATACTGCCCCCACCTTTACCTAATAAGGCGATACTGATAATGCCCAGCTCATTCGCTGCCTTGACAGCGCGCAAGACATTCTCGCTATTGCCAGATGTAGAAATTGCGATCAAAATATCGCCTTCACGACCCACGGCTTTCACCTGACGATTAAAAATCTCGTCATAACCGTAATCATTCCCAATACAGGTTAAAACCGATGTGTCCGTTGTTAATGCAACTGAACGCAAAGGCTCGCGGTTATTTTTAAAACGGCCAACAAGCTCGGCAGCTAGGTGTTGACTATCAGAAGCGCTGCCACCATTGCCACACCACATTATCATTTTGTCATTTTTCAGAGCTTGAGCCATCAAAGAAGCCAATTCAGCAATTTTTTCTGACATTTCTTCTTTTACACGGACCATAACGTCTTGATGTTCATCAAAGTGGTCATGCAGAACTTTTAAGGAATTCATTTGATTATCCATATAATTGATATCGTATTTACGTTGGTTACAGTCCTTTGATTGACCACCCGCCATCAACAAACAATTCCTGTCCGGTCATGTATGCAGAAGCTTGTGAGGCCAAAAAAACACAGGTTCCAACAATGTCTATTGGGTCTCCCCATCTGGGCAGCACCATATGGGAAAGCCGATCTTTGTACAAACTAGGATCATTGTAGCTTTTTTCCGTCATCGCTGTATGAATATACCCAGGTGCAATTGTATTTACACGGATGTTATCCACACCATAATCCACTGCTAAAGCACGGCTAAGAGCACTAATCCCACCTTTTGAGGCAACATACCCCGGATTTCCAGGAAAACCGAGCTGGCTATTAATGCTGGATATATTGATAATCGAACCTTGAGCCGTCTTTTTCATGTAGGGTATAGCCAACATACATGCTGAGTATGCACCCTGCAAATTCACCTGAACAGTTTGATTAAATCGATCAGTTTCACTACCTTCTGATGATGGTGGCAAACTTATCCCAGCAGCATTTACTAAAATATCAATACGCCCGTACTTATCAAAGGCTTGCTGCATCACAGCTTGCAATCCAGACTCATCTGTCACATCACAAACCTGATAATGAACACGACCTTCATCACTTCTTTGAGGTATATGGGAACGTCCAAGACGAATAACCGTTGCCCCATATTCAGCAAGACCAAATGCCAGTGCCTCACCAACACCACGAGAGGCTCCCGTGACAATAGCGACCTTACCTTTTAAAGAAAATAAATCCGGTGCACCTGTATTATTTGTCAAGACCATGCCCTCTCATCAATGACTGGCAAATTTCAATATCACCCAGATCATCAATTTGTTGGCCTTTATATTTTTCCATCGCATAAGTCCCGATCTTGCCACTAAGTCGATTATTAAAATGGCGAATATCTTCCGGTCTAAACAGATAAAAAGAACCATTTTCCAGATATTTTTGCATCATATCCTGCCGACGCTGACGCGATCTATAATCGTAACTATCGGATTGCAACGAACCTTGTGATGTCTCACTCCATACCAAATAATCTTCAATTTTAATCGAAGAAAATAAGCTATCCCAATTATTCTTCATCAATGCATCGTATGCATTATCAAAATCATGCGCTTCACGAATAGGGGATGTGGCCTGTAATCCAAAGGCCCAAGTGACCTCCCCTTCATTTTCTTCAATGACGTCTAAAGCATGGATCCAGGCCGACTCAGACGTTGCTGTATCATGTGAAATATCATCAGGACGTTTAATCGTTTTCGCCCCTGCATTTTTAGAGACTTCCAAAATTTCATCGCTATCAGACGAAACCCAAACCGATTCAATACACGTCGCAGCCAAAGCCTGACGAATACTCCATTCAAGTAACGGACGTCCGCATACAGAAATTAAATTTTTCCCCGGTATACCTTTAGAGCCCCCTCGAGCTGGAATAACCGCGACCACCTTACCCATTAAAATACCCTATTCATTTTTCAAGGTTAATCTGAAATGATTGCTAACGCCTTGCTTATCCAAAACCGCTTGAACCCAGCGCATCATTTCATGGAGTTTTTCCGTATATTCATACCCGTCTTCATACTCTTTCATCAGCAAGTAATCCATAATATCAAACCCATACGTCTCAAGTGTATGGACCTTAAAGCCAGACTCATCGGCCAATCTGTTAAAAGACTTTTCATCATAGAAACAAACGTGTTCAAAAGGTAACAACACATTTTGCTGCGCACCCATCAATTCAAAACCTATGGAATGAATATTGGGTGTGTAAAGGATGAGATAGCCCCCATCTTTTAATTTACTCTTAGCCAGCTTAAGTAATTCTACGGGATTATAAACATGTTCCAAAACGTCAAACATGACGATAACATCGTATTCTTTGTCAGGTTCATCAGCCAAGTCACTGGCTTCAACGTTTAAACCACGTTTTTGGCAATATTGTGCCAACCCTTGGGTAACCTCTAACCCCCGGCATTTCACACCATGATCCGTCAAATAACTTAAAAAATATCCAGCACCACAGCCGACATCGAGCAAATTAATTTGATCCAAAGCCAAACCTAGACGTTTCACGCAATAATCCAAACGTTCTTTACCAAAGGTTTCTTTACGATAATCATATTGTGCATGAATTTCGCGTTCCAATTTGTCCATATACAAATTAGTCGCATATACATTATCGATATGCTCTTTTTCTTTTTCCGGTGAAATATTTGGTGAAACTGCGCTACAATTATCACACTGATACATCTTATAATCAGCTTCCCATTCCAAAAGGAGCTGACCGTGTGTATGGCCACATAATACACATTTAAAGTCTTTCGGCTTCTGAATACGGTATTCATGCAAAGGCAGGAGTTTTTTGCGATAATTTAAAATTCCTTCAAAAAACTTTTTTCCGCGCAATGAATGCGCTTTAACATCAAAAAATTTATAGGCATTTGATGGAATAAACAATGAATTCTCCTAAATAAAGGCACCAGAAACATGAGATTGCAAACACATGAAATCAATTTCAAAAACAAACATTATTCGACAGAATATCTCTTTAAACAGCACTATTTTCAAGCGCCGTGCAAGTTAAAACAGCCTCATGCACTGCATCAAAAAATGAATGTTCACTCATCCCATTCAAAGTAATATACTCTTCTATATAACTTTCATAGAGATCTCGATCCACTGCCAGATTTTCAAAATCGATATTTTCTAACTCTCCGGGCTTATCAATATGAATAACCTTCTGACCAACTGAATGGGCAACTGCACTCGTATAACTATATATCGGTGTCTTTTGCGGGTCACACTGTTCCGCCGTTATCACAAAAATACTCGGTAAATACGACAAGACATTATAACAAAATGAAGTACTATTATGCAGAATTGACAATTTACTTTTAAGAACAAGTTCGGCTGTACGGTGTTTAATGATCTGACGATCACCAAAAGGCTTTGCATAATTTTGATAGGTTGACCGGGGATGATCTGCCACAATCACTTCAAGACCTGTTTTTTGTTCAACAATGTCAAACAACCGTCTCATTGATGAAAAAAATCTATCAATATCGATGGGAGACTCTGCATCGCCTTCCAACTGTTTTTTATGGTCTGTATTCATATAACCACCTAAATAAACACAATAGTTTTCTTTTGGGTAGCCTTTTTTTACTTCCTTCATAAACAAGTCAAAATCAGGCGTATGCCCTGCAATAATTGGAACCTGAATAGGGCCAATTACCTGTTCAACATCACGACATTCTTGCTTACATAACAATGTAAATGCATCTGGAATATTGATAAAGCGCGTTTCAATATTCATAGACCGCAACATCCTATTTTTGATCTTATTATAAACTTTCCTTGGTGATAACAATTTCTTGATGAAACGGTATTTATTCGCATACCACGGCAAACCAGACAAACTAGGCCCATCTGGGAAAAAGCCCGCGGGATTTGCATAAACAAATTTTGTATTCATTTGTTTTAAAGCTGAAAAAAATGGCTCAAACTCAATTGAAAAATCAACACGGTTTTGTAGCAGCACTTTTCCGCCACTTATCTTAGCAATCTTATTTTTAAACCCTTCGATATCGTCCACTTTATAAATGTAATCTTCATTCACAAGGTCTGGAAGCATTTGTTTTTTGCCCCGTGACGCAGGATGGGCAATATAAGTAAAATCTAATACAAGAACATCGAACCCATTATTAAGCCATTCCTGAACGTTATACCTGCGAAAATCTCTTTCCATAAACGGGAAAGTAACAGCGATTAAAATCGTTTTCTTCATATGTTAGCGTCGCTCTATTTCTTAAGCTTCCGAGTTACTTTTTAAAAATAGACTTTATCTTACGAATCAAACGCCTAAAAAATGATTTTCTTTTTCTTTCAATGGTTTGAATTAATTTCAACTGCTTCAAGTAGGACGAACGAAAATCATCAGCCCCATTCTGAAGAGATGTTTCATCAATTTCACAAACACAACAAATAAAATCGTCATGGTGAATCGCTTTCAAGCCATTATTTCTAAGAAGGCGAAACAAGCTATCAACCGAAAAATGGATCACATGTGAATTTTGAAAATAATTAAGGAAATCATAATTGTAACCACCCTTAGCAAGGTTATCCAACGACGGCACTTCGATATAAACCCGCGCACCATTTTTGAGTAATAATTTCACCTGCTTTATAAATTCAAACATATCAACAACATGCTCTAACACATGTGAAATGATAATAAGATCGAACTTTCGCTCTGGTTCAATAACATCAAAGCCACCTTGGCGAATTTCTATCCCTTGCTCGTTGCCGTATTTAATATAACGTTCGTCAAAATCGATCCCCAAAACCTTATGGCCCTCATCACGAAATGCTTTTAAAATACCGCCAGCACCTGTACCGATCTCTAACACATCGGCTTTTTCAGGAATAAACCCTTTCGTAAAATCATATATTCTTAGTCCCTTGCCTGATTGTCCTTGGAAACAAGCTTTCGGTGTATCATTTGAATAAACATCACGAAAATATTTAGAATAAAAAAGAGCTAATGCTTCTTCATTATAATATTGAATTTGCTGAAGATTTCCACATTTCTGACAGACCCCGGTCGGATAATAAAATCCATACCGATCAACTTGACCAATTTCTGTAAATTGATCGTGATCACAAACAAGGCAATTCAGGTCCACCAAATCATTTCGGATTTTCTCAAACTCATCACGCTGTTTAAGAGAATATTCATTCATCGGGAAATGCGTCTCTTCACAAGGATAACGATATCTCTCTAGCATTTCAGATCTCCATAAAATATAACTCCACTTTATCCGAGCTCATCAAGTGTAAGTCAAGAATTTATCATAAGCTCAGCCCCCTATCAGATGTCAGAAAAATGTTTTGCAGCTGCTATAGTCACCCATTGCTGTCAACACATAACAAAATTTGTAAAAGTGAAATCACAAATTCACCCTTTATCTATTTACCCTCATAAAATCCCTCGTTATGATGCGGCGCGTTAAGTTAGAGTTTAGAGTGTAAAGCGTCATGAAAGTCCTTGTCACCGGCACAGCCGGATTTATCGGATATCACCTGTCGGAAAAACTGATTGCCAATGGTCATGAGGTCATTGGCATTGACTGTGTCTCCGATTATTATGACGTTTCCCTGAAAGAAGCCCGTCTTGAGCGTCTGAAGAAACATACCGCTTTCACTGAAATTCGTGAAGATCTGGCAAATTCGCAAGCCATCATGGATGCATTTGCGACGCACAAGCCGACCCATTGCGTCAATTTGGCGGCACAAGCGGGCGTACGTTATTCTTTGGAAAATCCTGCTGCTTACACCCATTCCAACATCGATGGGTTCTTAAGCATTCTAGAAGCCTGTCGCGCGCACCCGGTGGAACATCTGGTTTTTGCCTCGACCAGTTCGGTTTATGGCGGTAATAAAAACATGCCGTTTTCTGAACATAACAGCACCGAACACCCGATGACGCTTTATGCTGCGACCAAAAAAGCCAACGAGCTGATGGCGCATAACTATGCGCATCTGTTTAATATTCCAGCCACCGGCATGCGTTTCTTTACCGTCTATGGCCCTTGGGGTCGCCCGGATATGGCGTTGTTTTTATTCACAAAGGCCATTATCGAAGGCAAGCCGATCAATGTTTTTAACCATGGCAAGATGGAACGTGATTTCACCTTTGTGGAAGATATCGTCGAAGGCATTTTCCGTCTTCTCGGCGTGCCTCCTAAAAAGGACGAGAACTGGGATGCAAGCAACCCGGACCCTTGCACCTCCGGCATTGGTCCCTATCGCATTGTCAATATCGGTAATTCACGCTGTGAAAAACTCACCCGCTATATCGAAGTTTTAGAAAAAAAACTGGGACGCAAGGCCGAAAAAAACATGCTGCCCATGCAGGATGGGGACGTGCCCGCCACTTGGGCCGATACCAGCGAACTCAACAAAATCACTGGGTATGCGCCGAATACATCGATAGAAGAAGGTGTGGGCAAATTCGTCGACTGGTATGTCGATTTCTATAATGTGGACCTGTAAGTCATGACTGAACGTAAAATTGCTGTTATCGGCCTTGGATATGTGGGCCTTCCTGTTGCTGTTTCTTATGGGCGCGCCGGATACCCTTGCGTGGGCTTTGATATCGATCAAACCCGCATTGAAGAATTAAAAAAAGGCTATGACCGCACCGAAGAGGTCGAAGATGGCGATGTGCTCCATGACAGCCTGACTTACAGCTCTGACCTGGACGACCTAAAGCAATCCGATTTTTATATCGTTACCGTACCAACCCCTATTGATGCAGCGCGTCGCCCGGATATGGGCGCGGTTCTTGCGGCCTCGCGAACCGTGGCGCAAGTGTTGAAAAAGGGCGATATCATTGTCTATGAATCCACCGTTTATCCCGGTGCGACCGAAGAAGATTGCGTACCTGTACTGGAACAAATTTCTGGCCTCAAATGCGGTGAGGATTTCAGCGTTGGCTATTCCCCCGAACGTATCAATCCGGGCGATAAAGAACATCGTTTCGAAACCATTTTGAAAGTGGTTTCCGGCTATGACGCCGCCACATTGGATATTGTCGCGCGCACTTATAAAGCCGTTGTCACAGCAGGTGTTCACCGCGCGCCCAACATAAAAACAGCCGAAGCCGCCAAGGTCATTGAAAATACCCAACGTGATCTGAACATTGCCTTTGTGAATGAACTGTCGCAAATCTTTGAACGTGTCGGCATTGATACCCATGATGTGTTGGAAGCCGCTGGTACCAAATGGAATTTCTTAAAATTCACCCCCGGTCTGGTTGGTGGTCACTGTATTGGGGTGGACCCATATTATCTGACGCATAAGGCGGAGCAATTAGGCCATCACCCGCAAGTGATCTTGGCGGGACGCCGCGTCAATGATCGCATGGGCCAACATATCGCCATACAAGTGGCAAAAATGTTGATGAAACGCGGGCGCACAGACGAACCCCGCGTGACCATCTTGGGTCTGACCTTCAAGGAAAACGTCCCGGACCTGCGCAACAGCAAAGTTGTAGACATCGTTACTGAGTTAAACGATATGGGGATCGAAACCCAAATCACCGACCCATGGGCCAACAAGACAGAAGCCATGGCAGAATATGGCGTCACTTTGCTGGAAGAAACAGACTTAAAACCTGCTGATGTGGTTGTCTTTGCCGTTCCGCATAAAAAATATGTCGAACAGGGCTGGCCCTTGGTTCAAAAACTGTTGAAAGATCAGTCAGGCTTTATTGTTGATATTAAATCCGTACTGGATCGCGAAGAAACTCCGACAGACATCACACTATGGCGCCTATAAAGCGATCAACTATGCTATTGAATGAAAAACATGCGAACTGGCTGCTTAACTGTGCAGCTGTTTTGGTTGGAATTGCTATTCCTTCCTTGTTTTTCGGTCGTGCCGTTATTGGCATCTGTCTTGGGCTAGCATTCATTTTAGTCTTAATTGAACTTCCCCATAGAAAAACGTTCGAGGGCCTGCGCCAGCACATTCCATCACCTTTTGCCGCCTTAGTCTTTTGCGTTATTGCTGCAACCGCACTTAATATTCCCTTCTCTTTTCAGGTTGATCTCTCTTTTGAAGCATGGGGGCGAAGCTGGCTTTTACTCTTCCTGATCAGCTATATGGTTTTTGGACTTAGAGACAAACTGGACCTGATCTTTAAATCTCTATCCATGGCCCTTATGGTTACACTCCTCTTGACCATTGTTCGTGAAGAATTCTTCCATCTCGTCCCAAGCAAGCCTGTCTTAAACGGGTTCTTATTGGCAATTCCTTTAAGCCTCTATCTCGCCATTCACTATAAACATATGGTCTGGAAATTATTAGCCACAGGGAACTTTGGTCTGTTCTTTTGGTTTGCCATTACACGCCCCGCCAAAGCCAGTGTTGCGGGGGTCATTATCATGGTGATCGCAGCCGTTCTCCTGTTCAGCCTATCGCGCTTTCGTCTACGCACAGCCATTTTATCCACCATCGTGGTTTTTGGTGCCATTGCCTTAGGTCTGTTTTTCTGGCTACCAGACTCGATGAATGCTTCCAGCGCCAACAATCAAGGTCTGACCCAAATCCCGGTCTGGGCATTGGACCTTCACCGCCAATTAATCTGGTCCTTTTCCCTTGATTTAATTGCTGAAAGCCCATGGATTGGTTTTGGCATAAATGCATCCAACTATCATCCACAAGCCGCCCAAACCATCGGGGACTATTTTGGCGGGCAATTCTCCCACATCCCTGATATTTCCAACGCCCTTGTCCTGCCAAGCCATCCTCACAACTGGATGATTGAAATGTTGTTGGATGCTGGATGGGTGGGGTTTTTCCCAGTGCTGGTTCTCGTCAGCTTTACCTTCATTCGATCAATTATGGCCTTTTGGCACAATAAAAATACGGCCCTTCTTGGTTTTATCATCGTTAATGTCGGTTATTGGGGAACCGGGCTTCTGAACTTTTCCTTCTGGAGCGTGTGGTGGCAGGTCACATACTTTGTCAGTGCCGCCGTTTTTTTCTGCCTTTACCTTAAACAACGTGAGGCCGCATGAAAAAAGCACTCATCGTTGTCGCCGAAGACTGGTCCTTTCTTTCCCACCGCGTCCCCTTGGCACGGGCCTTAAACGAAGATGGTTTCAATGTCACCATTGCCTGTCGCTTAAGCACCCATCAAAAAACTATTGAAGACATGGGCTTTCACACCGTCGGACTTGAACTGGCCCGTGAATCCATCTCTCCATCCAGCGCGATTAAAACCATCCGCGCTCTTGCCCGACTTTACAAAGATCAAAAGCCCGATGTGATTGTGCATTCCTCGCTCTTTCTCTCTTTTCTGGGCTCGCTTGCCGGACTTGTGAGTGGATATCACAAAAACGTTAATCTCATCACCGGATTGGGCTTTGTTTTTATCTCAAACTCTCTCAAGGCAAAACTGGTTCGTATGGCCGTTAAATTCTGGTTTCGCATTTTTGCCCGGATGAAGTCCATCGCAGTTGTCGTGCAAAATCAGGATGATAAAGAGATATTTGCCAAGCTTGGTTTCAAGCAAGGATCAACCTTACATGTTATTCGCGGCTCCGGTGTGGATGATCAGGCCTATGTTCCCACAGACAAAGAACCCAAACAGGCGCAAGTCACCTTCGTCGGTCGCATCCTTTGGGCCAAAGGGGTTGAAGAACTGGTTGAAGCTGCACGCCTGTTAAAAGCCAAAGGTAAATTACCCAAAATCGTTCTGGTCGGCGAACCAGACCCGGGCAATCCGCAAAGTGCCACAGAAGATGATATCCTAAACTGGACCAAAGATGGTCTGGTGGAAAGCTGGGGACGGCGCAGTGATATTGCCGATATTTATCAGCAATCCACCATTGCCATTTTACCCTCATGGCGCGAAGGCTTACCCAAAAGCCTGCTAGAAGCCGCCGCTTGTGGGCTGCCTATGATCACAACAGACGTGCCGGGTTGTCGCGAGATTGTCACCCACGAAGAAAATGGCCTGCTGGTTCCTTTAAAAAGTGCACAAGGTCTGGCCGATGCCATAGAACGCTTAATGAATGACCGTGTTCTTCGTCAAAGGCTTGGACGAAATGCGAGAAAGTTGGTAGAAACAGAACTCAATCAAAAAGCCATTGGTCAACAGACACTGGCTGTGGTGAAACAGGTTTCTCAGGTTTAAACAGATGGTGCATTTTCTCACGGTCTTTATCTGTGTCGCGCTGATCAGCATGTCGGCAACTGAGCTTGTGCTGAAATATCTCATCAAAAAAGCCATTTACGACCTGCCGAATGAACGTTCCAGCCATACCATCCCCACACCACGCGGCGGGGGTATTGGCATCCTGATCGCGGTTTTACCCACATTATTGCTCACCCAATGGATCAGTCAGAACCCGATTGCGGCTTATCAACCTGTCTTGCTCTGTGCCTTTGGATTGGCGTTGGTGTCCTTTCTGGATGATTTAAAAAATCTTGGACCACTAATCCGTTTTGCCAGCCAAATCGTCTGCGTTATCATCTGTCTGTCTTTCATCCCCTCAGGTGATAATGGTTTTTTAGGCGGCTTTGTCCCGGTCTGGATTGAAAAAGTCATTCTTGGCATCGGTTGGGTCTGGTTTATCAATCTGTTTAACTTCATGGACGGAATTGATGGCATTTCCGGGGTAGAAATTATTTCAATCTCAGCCGGAATTATTCTGATCGCTGTACTCGGCCAGCTGAATATCGAATATATTCAAGTCGGCCTTATTCTGGCAGGCGGTGCAGCGGGTTTCTTGCGGTGGAACTGGCATAAAGCAAAGGTCTTTATGGGCGATGTTGGAAGTGTCCCGTTAGGCTTTCTGCTTGGTTGGCTGTTGATTTCACTCGCCGGCGAAGGGTTTGTAATCGCAAGCGTCATCATCTCGCTTTATTATTTAATGGATGCGACCAGCACCCTGATTAAACGGGCCTTGCGTGGTGAAAAAGTCTGGCAGGCACACCGTGAACATTATTATCAAAAAGCAACCCAAGCCGGACGGCCCCATAACTGGGTCGTGATCCGCATTGCCCTTATTAATCTATCCCTCTTGATCTGCGTCTGGATCAGTTTCACGCTGTCGCTCTTAGCAGGATTGTTGGCAGGTCTGATCATTACTGGGCTGACTTTGCGTTTTTTCAGCACCCTTAAACCAGCAAACGGTTGAAATCGGGATCAAAAGCGGGTACTTCCAATAGGTCTATTTCACACAGGTATAAAGAACCGCATGACCTATAAATTTACACGACTAAGCTCGCGCGGCATGATTGCCTTTGGTCATGATATCTTTATGGCGGCCCTGTCCGTTAATGTGGCTTTATATCTGCGGGTTGGAGATGATCTGTTCAATCGGCTGGACCTCGTCTATGTTGGTACGCCCTTAATCGCTGTGTTGGCGGCAATTGTCTTTTACATAATGGGACTTTATCGCGGGATTTGGCGTTATGCCTCCATGCGCGACCTGATTGCCATTACCAAATCCACCAGCCTATTAATCCTGATCTTCGCGCTTGTGATGTTTTTTGCGACGCGCCTGGAGGATTATCCACGTTCAGCCCCCTTGATTAACTGGTTTGTGTTGATGGCCCTGTTGGGCGGTCCGCGCTTTATCTATCGCATGATTAAAGACCGCCGCGTGGATATCCCCCATATGGCCAGCACAACACGTACAATCCCCTCGCTATTGATCGGGGCCAGCGATGGGGCGGAACTGTTTTTGCGCGCACTGGATCGCAACCCCAATATCCCCTACGCACCCATCGGCTTAGCGGCTGAAAAAAAATCACGCAAAGGGCTGGATATCCATGGCGTCCCTGTCCTTGGGGTTATTGATGATCTGGAAGACATCATCGATGAATTGGAAAAAGGTGGCGAAAAACCGCAACGTCTTATTCTCACCAAGGATGACTGGCCCGGTGAAAAAGTCCGCGAACTTTATGATATTTCAGAAAAAGTTGGGATCCCGCTTACGCGTCTGCCGAAACTAACAGACCTGAAATCCGGCTCCAGCGATAGCATTGAAGTCCGCCCCATTGATGTGGAAGATTTGCTTGGTCGCCCGCAAAAAGCACTGGATAAATCCCTGCCCAAGTCTTTGGTCAATGGCAAACGTGTGCTGGTCACAGGGGCGGGTGGGTCCATCGGCAGTGAACTTGTGCGCCAGATTTGCAGCTTTGGCCCCAAAGAAATTCTGCTGATTGAAGCTTCAGAATATGCGCTTTACACCATTGATATGGAAGTCTCGCGCAACTATCCCGAATTAAAGCGTCAGGCCCTGATCTGTAATATTCGCGAAGAAGGCAGGCTGAACGAAATTTTTGCACAAAACAAACCTGAACTTGTCTTTCATGCCGCGGCCTTAAAACATGTACCATTGGTCGAAGAAAACCCGGTAGAAGGCATTTTGACTAATGCGATCGGCACACGTAATGTGGCTGATGCCTGCGTTGCCCATAACGTACAGGCCATGGTGCAAATTTCCACCGACAAAGCGGTCAATCCAACCAATATCATGGGCGCAACCAAACGCATTGCAGAAAGTTATGCACAAGCTTTGGATATGAAAAAGACTGGCTGTCGCTTTATCACGGTGCGCTTTGGGAATGTCTTGGGTTCCACTGGTTCCGTTGTGCCGCTGTTTCAAAAACAAATGCGCGCAGGTGGCCCTTTAACCGTCACTCACAAAGACATGAACCGTTATTTCATGACCGTTCGCGAAGCTGTAGAGTTAGTCTTGCAGGCATCGGTTCTTGCGCAGAAAGACAACACACTGGATGGCAAAATCTGTGTTCTGGATATGGGCGAGCCAGTTAAAATCCTGCATCTGGCTGAACAGATGATCCGACTGTCCGGATTTGAACCCTATAAAGACATTGATATCGAAATTACTGGTCTGCGCCCCGGTGAAAAATTATTTGAAGAAATTTTCCATGGTGACGAACCGCCAACCCCATGCGGGCTGGACGGTGTGCTAATTGCCACCCCGCGCATATTGGATGCCCAACAGTTGGGTCAAACCCTGTCAGAATTAAAAAGCACTTGTCTGGACAAAGACAGCACGGCCGCGCTTCAAATGGTGAAACAATTGGTGCCGGAATTAAAGCATGAAAAACTCGTTTAAGCCTTAAACGCCGCCGATTTTGCTTAAGCGCCATTTAATGTCTGCGCCTTCCCCGCGCAGTGGACCCTGAATGAGAATCTGGTCGGTATGACGCATCTGACCGGGATTGCTAATATAAACACTTTCGCGTAAATCCAGCTTGCCGCCCTGAACACGTAAATGCCACCCTGCCCCACTGGGCAATTTCAACAAAGCTGCCTGTCCGTCCTGCACAAGGGATGCCTGCACATCCGGGTGCAAATGCAGTGAAATGGCAAAATGGTTACCACCCATTCCAACCAGCTTATCTTCAAAGCGCACATCAGTGCCAACCTTATTGATATAAACACTGCGTTCGTGGATCAAACCAAAGGCATCAAAATAGGCATCATGCTTGGCATCAATCAACACCTGGCCATTTTCTTCAAATCTTTGATAAGACACTTTGATTTCACGTTTGGCGACGCCACCACCATGCAGAAGCTGTAAACAGTTTTTATCATCCACACTTAGGGTATTATGGGCAGCCGTGGCCCCCAAAGCTTCTTGCCAACTGGGGTCTCCCCCCAGAACAGCCCCGCAATTGACCAACAAGCGTTCTTCGCCCAGACTCAGTTCAAATGAAAGAGGGGCGGCATGTCCATTTCGATAATCCGGTGCAAATGGCGGGGCAGCCACATCCATAATCAACACACTTTGTCCCGCTTCAATACGTTCATAGCCGCTATGACGTGCATCGCTTAAAGCATGGCCCTGATTTCCAGTTTGTTCCAAGAGTTCTTCAATTTGCATTTTTTCAGAAGCTTGCCCCCCCTGAAACAAGGCCAAGGCCCCATCACCATGACGTAAAGTGCGGATCATCGGGGCCATGCGATCAATAGCACGGTTTAGTGCATCGGGTAATTCGATCTTCTGTGCTTCAAAAACCTGTTTCAGCTCCAACGCAAAACTCAACATATGTAACAATATAGTAGGCGAACGCGAGATATGCCCGCCATCAGCCAGAATTTGCTCATCAAATTCCACCATCAAACGAGACAGGGCCTTATCAAAACCTTTTTGAAACCCTTGCAGAAAAAGCGCGATATATACCTGACCCCGTAACGCCCGGATTAAACGATAACCGGTTAGCCCTTTACAGAAACTGCGCGATAAATGTGACGCCTGCATTGATAGACTGTTGAAGAAAGATTTTTTGAAGGGTTCATCTGCAGAAACCGTCAATTGGTCAGCATATGACATCCAGGAAACCAAACGATCTCCCATAACATCGGACTGCCAGGCCAAAGGCGTCCAGACGCCATGTAAATCCAGCCACTCACTTAAAAGGTGGCGGGCTTTCACCAATGCATGCGGGTCCTCCAGGGCACAAAGGTCAGCCAACCATTGATACCCATGCACATAGGTTTGCCAGACATCATCATCCTGCGCCACTGTCCAGGGGGTTGCCCCACCTTCATAGACCCGTCCGGCAAAAGGGAACTTTTCAGATAAAATCTGTTTACCGTCCTGTGTTTTTCCTTGTCTTAAAAAAACGGGAAAGTCTGTCACATCCAGATGATTTTTCTTTTTTAATGTCACCAAATAAAGGGGCGAGCGATAAATATGCGCACGCAATTTTTGCAGCCATCTGTGTGACAACGCAGAGTGATGGATATTTTTTTTTGTCTTCAAGGACATGAACCTAAATATTGCCATACCGAAACAGAATGAATGTGCGCTGCACCTATGTCTGGAATCATAGGTATCAGGTTCATGGAATCTGCACAAGATGTCGGCGCAAAAAAAGGCGACCCTAAAGTAAAAAGGCCGCCTTTTTTGAACAGTAAAATTTCTTTAAATTTCCGGGAACCACACGCCCAGAATACCAAAGTCTTCCAATTTCTTAACGATATATTCAGCCGCTTCTTCAGCACTCAATTGTGAGCCGTCAATATAGATTTCCGGCTCTTTTGGCGCTTCATAAGGCGAAGAGATACCTGTGAAGTTTGGCAGGTCACCGGCTCGCGCCTTAGCATATAGCCCTTTGACGTCCCGTTCTTCACAAATTTCCAACGGTGTATCGACAAAAATCTCGATAAATTCACCCTCTTCCAACAGATCACGTGCCATTTTTCGTTCAGATTCAAACGGCGAAATAAAGGACGTCAAGGTAATCATGCCAGCATCGACAAACAGTTTTGCTGTCTCCCCGATACGTCGGATATTTTCAACCCGATCTGCATCACTGAAACCCAAATCCTTATTCAGGCCATGGCGCACATTATCTCCATCCAGCGTATAGGTATGTTTATGCAAAGAATGAAGTTTCTTTTCCACGAGGTTTGCAATAGTCGATTTACCCGAACCGGACAGCCCCGTAAACCAAAGCACACTTGCTTTTTGACCTTTACGTTCGGCACGTTCTTGCTTGGTTACATCCAAAGACTGCCAATGCACATTACTGGCCCTACGCAGTGCATGAGAGATCATGCCCACCCCAACAGTAGCGTTACTATAACGATCAATCAGAATAAAACGGCCTGTGCCCGGGCTTTCGCTATATGGATCAAAAGCAACATTACGATCCAGCGCAATGTTACAAATACCAACTTCGTTCAGTTCAAGCGTCTTGGCCGCACATTGTTCCAGCGAATTGACATTAACTTTATATTTCAGCTCACTCACCTGTGCGCCAGCACTTTGTGAACCAAACTTAATCAAGTAAGATCGTCCCGGCAGTAAGGCATCCTCATGCATCCATATTATTTCGGATTCAAATTGATCTGCATAATCCGGCCGATTTTTCGGATCAACCAGCATATCCCCACGGGAAATATCAATTTCGTCCGTCAAGGTAATCGTGACAGCTTGTCCAGCAATAGCCTGATCTAAATCACCATCCATCGTGACGATTTTATCAACTTTTGACGTCTGACCTGATGCTGGAACGGCAATTTCGTCACCCGGCTTGATGGTTCCGGCTTCAATCGTGCCGCTAAAACCCCGAAAATCAAGGTTCGGACGATTAACCCACTGCACGGGCATCCTGAACGCAGCTTTAGGCAGGTTTGAAGCCACTTCAACTGTTTCCAGATAGCTCATCAACGTTGGCCCATGATACCAATGTGTATGTGGGCTGGTTTCAATGATATTATCGCCTTTAAGAGCTGAGATTGGCACACAAGTAATATCTTCAAAGCCTAAATCTTTGGCAAATTCACGATATTCTGTTTCGATCTGGTCAAACTTTTTTTGGGAATAATCAACCAAATCCATTTTATTGACCGCGACCACAACCTTTTTAATCCCAACCAATGAAACGATATAGCTGTGACGTTTGGTCTGGGTCAAAATGCCTTTGCGGCCATCGACCAGAATAACCGCGATATCTGCATTCGACGCGCCTGTCGCCATATTGCGCGTATATTGTTCATGACCCGGTGTGTCGGCAACAATGAACTTACGCTTATCGGTCGAAAAGAACCGATAGGCGACATCAATGGTAATGCCTTGTTCGCGCTCTGCCTGCAATCCGTCCAGTAACAAAGCATAATCAATGTCACCACCTTGCGTGCCAACACGTTTTGAATCAGCTTCCAACGCCGCCAGCTGGTCTTCAAAAATCAGCTTTGAATCCCATAACAGCCGTCCGATCAGGGTACTTTTGCCGTCATCCACAGACCCGCAGGTGATAAAACGCAACAAGCTTTTATTTTCTTGGGCTTGAAGATATTGCAGAATGTCTTCTGAAATCAGTGTATCTTGGTGGGCCATTAGAAATACCCTTCTTGTTTTTTCTTTTCCATAGATCCGGCTTGGTCATGATCGATAAGGCGGCCCTGACGTTCAGACGTGCGCGTCAAAAGCATTTCCTGAATAATCTCTGGTAAGGTTGCGGCCTCTGATTCCACCGCACCGGTTAACGGGTAACAGCCCAATGTGCGAAAGCGTACAGATTTCATCATTGGCTTTTCACCCGGATCTAGCGGTAAACGATCATCATCAACCATAATGAGCATGCCATCGCGTTCTACGACAGGACGTTCCTTGGCATAATAAAGCGGCACAATTGGAATATTTTCTTTGTAGATATATTGCCAGATATCCAGTTCGGTCCAGTTCGACAGAGGAAAAGCGCGAATACTCTCACCCGGTTTTACTCGTGCGTTAAAGACATTCCATAATTCAGGGCGTTGATTTTTCGGATCCCAACGGTGGTTTTCAGACCGGAACGAAAAAATGCGTTCCTTCGCGCGGGATTTTTCTTCATCTCGGCGCGCCCCACCAAATGCGGCATCAAACTTATATTTATTCAATGCCTGTTTCAGCGCATCGGTTTTCATTACATCCGTATGCATGGCAGATCCATGTGTAAACGGACCAATCCCCTGTTTCACACCATCTTCATTAATATGAACCAACAAATCAAAACCATAGTCCGCAGCCATACGATCACGAAATTCAATCATTTCCTTGAACTTCCATGTCGTATCCACATGCATCAAGGGAAACGGTGGTTTAGATGGATAAAAAGCTTTACGTGCCAAATGGAGCATCACAGCAGAATCTTTCCCGATGGAATAAAGCATCACCGGATTTTCAAATTCTGCCGCGACCTCGCGAATAATATGAATACTTTCGGCTTCAAGCTGGCGCAGATGTGTGAGATTCTTTTGATTCATGTCGAACCTATCTAATTTAACAGTTTGCAGGAACTTAATGGCTTAAATATTAATTGTCAAAGATAATAACACATATAAATTATATAATAAATTTTTTTACAAAAAAAAAATGTATTTATTATTTGACTGAAAATAACTAAGATATTTGAAATAATAACAATAACTTATAATGTTCAATTTTTCGTAGATAAAAATGACCAATTTCAAAGAAATCTGCAAAGCGTTTTTGCCACAAAAACATTTAAACCAAGCAACCAGTATCTATTCTATTTTCAAAAACCCAAAGGTAGAATTACCCTTTTTAATTAATGACTTCAAACAAGATTGGCATGCAATTAGTAAACAAATATCTTATCCGACACATTTTATTCTAATTTGCGGACTACCTAAATCCGGTACAACTTGGATTGAACAAATTTTTCTTCAAGTGCCTGGATTTATCCAACAAAACAAAAGTCCATTACGAGGATTTAGTGGGTTTACACAGCTCGTTCACGCCCACGATATTAATCATGAAATGCTATTACATCCCAAAAACAGATATAGCTTTCTAAAGCTTCATTGCCATTATTCTGATAAAAATATTAAAGTTATTGAAGAAGCTGGGGTGCACCCAATTATCATGATCCGTGATATACGTGATATGATGATTTCCCGCTATTTTCATATCATAAGCCAACCAGACCATTGGATGCATGACTTATGCAAAGATGTATCCCCACAAGAAGGTTTTTCTAAAAGCCTGTATTCCCATATCAATGGAGAAGAGGATCCAATTGAATATTACATTAAATGGATCAAAGATTGGATTAACTACCATAGCAACAACCCTAATAAATGCCTCATTATCACTTATGAAGCCTTAAAGAAAGATACCTTTTTGACCTGCAAAAATATGTTGGAGTTTCACGGTATTGTTTTAAACGACCTTGAAATTGAAGCTTTACTTCTTCGCCAAAAAGAAGCCCAAAATAAATTCAATAAGGATAATCTCAAGGCAAATTTAAATCAAAGTGGTCGTACACAATCCACCTTACGAAAAGGCGCTGTTGGAGGCTGGCAAGAGTTTATGACTCCTGAACAAGTCAAACTCTTTGACCAAAAAGCTCACAATATTATCGAATATACGAATCAATTTACCTGATTAATCAAATTGTGTAAAAGACTTAAGAAAGTTTTCACTATTATGCTTTTTTTACAATTCTGTCTTAACGGTTCTGCGTTAAATCTTCTTCCGGGTACGCCCCAATATGATGAATAGATAAGTCAGCCCCACGAAATTCTTCTTCTTCGCTCAGGCGGATACCAACGGTTTTAGCTAATACGCCATAGACAATGAAACCCGCAATACCAGCAAAAACAATCCCGATCAATGAGCCAACAAGCTGTGCCATAAAGCTGACACCGCCCATCCCGCCTAAAACTTCCAGACCAAAAATACCACAAGCGATTCCACCGAGAAGACCACACATACCGTGCAACGGCCACACACCCAGCACGTCGTCGATCTTCCATTTATTCTGGCATTGCTCAAAGCCCCAGACAAACAAAGCACCTGCCAGCCCCCCTGTGACCAGTGCCCCGACCGGATGCATCACGTCAGAGCCAGCACATACTGCGACCAGTCCGGCCAGCGCCCCGTTGTGAATAAAGCCCGGGTCGTTCTTGCCAACCACCACAGCCATCAAGATACCACCGATCATCGCCATTAAAGAATTCACTGCCACAAGACCGGTGACGCCTTCCAGACTTTGAGCCGACATGACGTTAAAACCAAACCAACCGACACAAAGAATCCAAGACCCCAGGGCCAAAAACGGAATATTGCTCGGTGGAATACCGATAACACGGCCGTCCGACTTATAGCGACCCATGCGCGCACCCAACATGACAACCGCGCCAAGGGCTAACCAACCGCCAACCGCATGCACGACAATTGAACCTGCAAAATCATGGAAGGATGCCCCGAAAGTGGCTTCAATCCAGCCCTGCATACCGAAATTACCGTTCCAGACAATGCCTTCGAAAAACGGATAGACCAGACCTGTTAAAATCGCGGTCGCCATCAACTGCGGGAAGAAACGCGCCCGTTCTGCAATCCCACCGGAAATAATCGCCGGAATAGCGGCGGCAAATGTCAAAAGGAAGAAAAATTTGACCAGATCAAAACCGCTTTTGGCAAATAAGTCGCCCGACGCACCCGAGATTACATTGGCCGGTGCCAGAAAACTGACCCCATAGGCCACCATATAACCCACAAAGAAATATGCCACTGTGGAAACTGCAAAATCCACGATGATTTTAACCAGTGCATTCACCTGGTTTTTACGGCGAACTGTTCCGACTTCCAGAAAAGCGAAGCCTGCGTGCATGGCAAGGACCATAATCGCGCCCATAAGCACAAAAAAGACATCCGCCCCAATTTGGATGGTTTCCATTTCTCTCTACCTTTTTCCCCGATGGACACACTACCTTCCCAAGTCATGTGCCCAACAAATAAACATTGCTGCCTTTCCTAACAAAAAGCATGCCAATTTTTTAATCATGCATATGAATTAGGCAGAAAATATAGGATTCTGATTAAAAAAAGATCAGAAGCACCCAAAGCGCCGCTGATCCCAATTGATGAAACTTTATGCAATTTTATGATTATTTTTTAATCATGTTTAAAAAATAGACAATGTTCTGTTCCCCCCTACACAAGCAGGGGACTCCTTGAAATGAAGAGACACCCAAAAACAAAGAGGCCCTGGTAAAGAAGAACTTTACCAGGGCCGACCTTTGGGAAGGTAGAGAGATTTAGTAATCGAAGTCGATTACACGGTTTGTGAGCCGCGGCCGAATTCCGGATATGCTTCCATACCCAATTCTGCACGGTCCAAACCAAGCTCCTCATCTTCTTCGGAGCAACGGATGCCAATCGTAACTTTCAGAATGGTCCAAACGATCGCAGAAGAAACGATAACAAATGCGCCGATGGAAACCACACCGATTGCTTGAGTGACAAAAGAAGTGTCAGCGTTAGTGGCCGGAACAATCATTGTGCCCCAGATACCAGCTGCCAAGTGAGCAGAGATCGCACCAACAACGTCGTCGATTTTCAGTTTATCCAGAAGCGGAACAACGAAGACAACGATCACACCACCAACGGCACCAATCAGGAAGGCAGAAGCCAGTGAAGGTGTATCCGGACCAGCAGTGATAGAAACAAGACCAGCGATTGCACCGTTCAAAGTCATAGAAAGGTCAACTTTCTTGTAGACGATTTGTGTCAAGATCGCAGCAGCCAGTGTACCACCGACAGCAGCCATGTTTGTGTTGATGAAGATGTTAGAGATTGCGATGGCATCAGCAGCTGTACCCAGTGCCAATTGTGAACCACCGTTGAAGCCGAACCAACCGAGCCACAGGATGAATGTACCCAGTGTCGCGAGCGGCAGGTTTGCACCCGGGATCGGAGCAACACGACCTTCAGAGTCGTATTTGCCTTTACGTGCACCAAGGATGATCGCACCTGTTAATGCACACCAGCCACCAGTTGAGTGAACCAGCGTAGAACCTGCGAAATCAGCAAAGCCCATTTCTGCCAGGAAGCCGCCGCCCCACTGCCACATAGCGATAACCGGATAGATGAAACCGGAAAGAACAGCAACGAAGATCATGAACGGCCAGAATTTGATACGTTCAGCAACAGTACCGGACACAACAGAAGCAGCTGTTGCAACGAATACCATTTGGAAGAACCAGTCAGAAGACGCCGCATAACCACCAGAGAAATCGCCGCCCAGAGCAGCTGCATCATCCGGACCCCAGATAGAGAAAGAACCGATGAAACCACCAGCATCACCACCGTACAACACGTTGTAACCAACGATGTAGAACATAAAGCCGGAAAGAGCGTACAAAGAAATGTTTTTCAAGCAGATTGTAGCTGTGTTCTTGGAACGAACCAGACCGGATTCCAGCATGGCGAAACCCGCAGCCATAAACATGACCAAGAAACCACAAACCAGGAACAGGAATGTGTTCAGAATGTATTGAACTTCAGCATCTGGACCACCTTCAGCCAGCGCCGGATCGATCGCGATTACCAGACCCAACAGGCCAAGCAGCGAGATTTTGGAAAGTTTTTTCCACGCATTCATAATCATAAACTCCCTTAAAGCGCTTCGTCGTCTGCTTCGCCCGTACGGATACGAACAGCTTTAGACACGTCATAAACAAAGATTTTACCGTCACCGATACGGCCGGTTTCAGCAGAGCTGCGGATAGTTTCCACAACGCTTTCCACCATGTCGTCGGATGTAACGATCTCGATTTTAACTTTCGGCAGGAAGTTCACGACATACTCAGCGCCGCGATAGATTTCAGTTTGACCTTTTTGTCGACCAAAACCTTTAACCTCTGACACGGTCAAACCGTGTACGCCGAGCTGCGTGAGGGCTTCACGCACATCGTCAAGCTTAAAGGGCTTGAGGACGGCCATTACCATTTTCATTTCACACTCTCCTGAAATTGAAGAAATCAAATAATAGATTCAAAACAAAAGCTTAATCGCCTTTGCACCTTCTATTTCAAGGACCGTGCCAGATTCAAAAATTTAATATAAATCGAATAAAAACAACAAGTTATTAAACGCGCACCCGCATAGTGCCAAACACATGCACATTTTTAATGCCTAAAATTTATGCAATTGTGTTTTTATGTCTACTTTTTGAGCATATTTTTTAGGCAGAACACCCTTAATGCTTTATAAAGACTCATAAATTCAGAACGCCAGCTGCGCAAAATGATCCAGCATATGGCTTTCTTTTTCATCTTCTGTCGCACTGAGCACACAATAGACATCACAATATTGCCCTCGATGGAGAACTTCCTTGGCGATCAAATCATCATTTCTGGCTTCCCCGAAATAGAGTTTAAGGCCAAAAATGGTTTCTTCAATCTGATAGGAAATTTCCAGCACATAACAAAACCCCGCGAGCGGTGCTGATTTGGGCATATGCTTCAAACAGGTTTGTATGGTGTCAAACTGAACGTCGAAATTGTCGAATGTGCCACACACCCGGTTGGCTTCATGATAGACAGCATCAAAAAAAGCAGGTGACAGCTCCCCTAAGCCTTCTTTTGCGACAGATTCATAGGCTTTATCCCAGACTCGAGAGAAAACCTGAGCGATGTGCAATTCACATTCATGCATTTCTTTTGTCATGTTTCATTCCTTTTTCCTGCTTAACTCACCTAATTTAGGTTATATGCCCGCAATAGTTGACATTTTTATTTAATCATATAGGATTGACTCGTAACGACTCTTAAAGAGTCATATTTAAACTATATCCGATATTGTTATGGCCAAGAAAATTAAATGCACGACCTACCTCGATATAGCCACTTATGAAAAATTAAGCTCTATTGCCAAAACGAAAGATAGAAGTAAATCATGGATATTAAATGAAGCATTAAAGGAATACCTATCTAAACAAAATGATATCCCACTTAAGCACCATGATAAGGATTAAAGATGAATAAATATACTCGTATATTAGACATTGAAGGCCTTAGCACAAAAATGCCGACCTTATCTATTAAATGCACACGATATATTCTTGAAGAATATGAGAAGCTAAAAAAAGCTGGATTTGCATTAGAAGAAATTGGCTCGATCCTTTTACAAAAAGAACAAGAGCAAACACAAAAGTTAATAAGAGAAAAAGTAAAATAACTGAATAAATTATAATATAAAATTGAGAAATATTTTCATTTTTGGAATGCCACTCTGATACTTTTTCTGAGAAAATTTGATCTGAATTATCACCTGCAGGAACACCAACTAAAAACGTGTTTGCATATTCAGAAGATAAACCATATTTCAAAATTTCTTCTGGGCATTTAAAAAGAAGTAGTTTACCTGTAAACCATAATAAAATTGATATAAAGAAGCAAGCCGCAGACAAATAGTATTCGGGCCCCAGCATCTCATACTGAGCATCACCAATTTTAACAATTGTTTTACTTATTCCATTTGAAAATAATATAAAAATTGAAAAAATTATATAGCAAATAACGCGTACGGTAGCATCACACGTAAAAGATGAGACAACATATGACCAATAAATTTTACGCCGCTTCATTAAACTTCACTTATTAAGATTTCTTCTAATGGTAAACCATTTAGCACAGATAAAATCACCATAGAACAGCTTTGAATGATTTTTCTTCTTTCAACCCTAGTAATATTTCCACTGTGCGCCAATACAGTTAGATCTCGAAGCCAAACCGTTATTTCATCAGTTATTTTTACCTGCTTTTGGCCTTTTTTCTGAGGAATTTTATAAATACTACAATCATATTCCCCTTTAGAAAAAACTACTTGCAGTATTGTTCTATTAACATTCTCTTTAATAGCAGGCAAAAGTACATGATAAACTCTATCATATGTATCACGATCTGCTGATCTAGGCTTTCCAATATGTCTTTTAGTCATCTCTCGAGCCAATTCATGATCAAGAGTTCTCTCTTTAAAATCAACGACTTTTGATTCTACTTCTTTTAATACAGACATATGCTTAACCCTGAAATATTTTACCTAAAATCAATCAAAAATAGTCATAATGTTTTTTTGCGTTAATTTCAACAGTTTTTTAAACTAATAATTGCGACAATATTTCTCGACAAAATCCCTTAAAAAGCTACAACTAAATATGTAATTTTATGCGAGGGAAAGATGGCACAGCATCTGGATACGGACGTTCTGATTATTGGCGGCGGATTGGTTGGCGGGCTCACGGCGGCCGCCCTTGCGCGCGCAGGGGTAGATGTCATCGTCGTTGACGCCGATGACCCGGAAACTCTGCTGAATGCTAAATATGACGGACGCTGTTCTGCCATTGCGCGATCCGTCCATAATGCCTTTGTCGCCCTTGATCTTTGGGACTTGATGGAATCGGAAGCCGGGATTATTGAAGATATCCGGGTAACCGATGGTAAATCACCCCTATTTTTGCATTTTGACAGCCTTGATCTGGTTGGCGTGCCCTTTGGTTATATGCTGGAAAACCGCACCATTCGCAAAGCCTTACTGAAAACCCTGCCGGAAATGGATCATGCAACTTACCTTGCCCCCAAACGGGTCACCAAGCTGGATCGCAGTGCCTCTGAAGTTAACGCAACACTGGATGATGAGACCAGCATCAAAGCCAAGCTGGTCATTGGTGCAGATGGGCGCGGGTCATGGGTTCGTAAATCTGCCAATATCGACATTACCAAATGGTCCTACGACCAAACGGCTATTGTCTGCACTGTGGAAAGTGAAAAGCCGCATTTAAATGTGGCGCAGGAACATTTCCGCAGCACCGGGCCTTTTGCGATCCTGCCCATGCCGGGCCATCGGAGCTCCATCGTCTGGACGGAAACCAGCCGCACAGCCCCGGTTTTGATCGGATTGAATGAGGATGATTTTCAGGCCGAACTGTCTGAACGCTTTGGTGATTATTTAGGCGACATCAAAGTCGTTGGTCCACGCTGGTCTTATCCGCTGACCCTGCAATTTGCCAAACGATCCATTGACCAGCGCCTTGCTTTGGTCGGAGATGCCAGCCACGGCATGCATCCGGTGGCCGGGCAAGGCTTCAACATGGGCGCGCGTGATGCCTGTGCCATTGCTGAATTAGTCATCCAGACCAAACAGCTGGGCTTGGATATTGGGGCAGGTCGCGTGTTGGAAGATTATGATCGCTGGCGTCATTTTGACAACCACCTGATGCTGGCCTCGACGGACGCAATTGTGAAGCTCTTTTCCAACAATGTCGCCCCGATCCGTTTTGCCCGTGATGTTGGCCTCGCGATTGTGGATCAATTGCCCTTTGCCAAAAAATTCTTCACCAAATCCGCCATGGGACTGGTCGGGGAACTGCCCGAAATTATGAAAGAGCGTGAGGCGTCCTAAGACATGTGTGGCATTGCCGGACTTCTTGATCTTAGCCGCAGCACCACCACAGATGCCCTAAGCCAGATCACCCGTACCATGACAGACACCTTGGTCCATCGCGGCCCTGATGGTGGTGATATCTGGATAGATGGGGAAACCGGCGTCGGCCTGGGTCATCGCCGCCTTGCCATCATTGATTTATCCGAAGCCGGTCACCAGCCCATGACGTCTCACGATGGCCGCTTTGTCATGGTTTATAATGGCGAAGTCTATAATGCTGAAGACCTACGCCCCTATCTATTAGAAAAAGGCCATATCTTTAAAGGTCACAGCGATAGCGAAATCATCGTCAATGGCTTTTCAGAATGGGGGGTCCAAGCCACCATTGAAAAGCTGATCGGAATGTTTGCTATTGCCCTGTGGGATAAGAAAGAACGTCGTTTCTACCTGATCCGCGACCGTCTAGGCATTAAACCGATTTATTGGTCTAATACGGGCAAAAACTTCTTGTTTGGCTCCGAACTGAAAGCCCTTTATGCCCATCCCGATTGCCCGAAAAGCTTAAATCGCGGGGCCATCGCCGCGTATCTACGCCATAACTGCATCCCCGCCCCCCACAGCATCATTGACGGTATCTACAAGCTCATGCCCGGTCATATGCTGGTGCGTGACTTTGATGGGTCGCAATCCATTACCCCGTACTGGTCCCTTGAAGATGTCGTAAAAAACCGTACATCCTTTAGCGGCACTGAAACAGAAGCCGTTGATGAACTGGAAAACCTATTAAAAGATGCGGTGAAGCGCCGCATGGTCTCAGACGTGCCTTTGGGCAGTTTTCTATCCGGCGGGATCGACAGCTCGCTGGTCACAGCCTTGATGCAGGCGCAATCTGATACGCCCGTGCGCACCTTTTCCATTGGCTTTAACGAAGACGGCTATAACGAAGCCAAACATGCAAAAGCCGTTGCCCAACATTTAGGCACCGATCATACCGAACTTTATATCACCCCGGATGAAGCCCGCGATGTCATTCCCAAACTGCCGGATTATTATGACGAGCCTTTTTCAGACAGTTCGCAAATTCCAACCTATCTGGTGTCTCAAATGACGCGCGACCATGTCACCGTGGCTTTATCTGGCGATGGTGGGGATGAACTTTTTGGCGGCTATACCCGTTATCTGACAGCACAAAAACATGGCGCAAAACTGTTCGGCCTGCCCAAACCTGTGCGTCAACTGAGCAGCGGTTTCATTAAATCACTCCCCCCCAAAGCCTGGGCACAGCTGATCAAGGTTATCCCTGAATCCAAACGCCCCAGCCATATGGTAGATAAGCTTTATAAGCTAGCAAACGTGATGGCGGGTAGCCCAGATGACTATTACCGTTCCCTCGTTACCCACTGGCCTTACCCGGAACAGGTGGTCATGGGGTCAAGTGAACCAAAAGGGGTGATCTGGGATGATAACGTCCCTACCCTTGTACCGGATTTTGTTGAACGGATGCAATATCTCGACACGCTGACTTATATGCAGGATGACATCCTGACCAAAGTAGACCGTGCCAGCATGGCCGTTTCACTTGAAGCGCGTGTGCCGCTGATTGATCATCGGGTCGTAGAATTTTCATGGTGCCTGTCTGAACAGATGAAAATCAGAAACGGGCAGGGCAAATGGGCGTTACGCGAAATTCTCTATCGCCATGTCCCCAAAGACTTAATTGAACGTCCGAAAATGGGCTTTGGCGTGCCGCTTGATGACTGGCTACGCGGCCCGCTTAAAGACTGGGCGGGTGATCTTTTGTTCCAGAATAGCGATATTTTTGACCCTGTCTCCATCCAGCAAAAATGGGATGAACATCAAAAAGGTGTGCGCAACTGGCACTATCATTTGTGGGATATTTTGATGTTTAACAGCTGGCATCAACGCTGGCGCGGGTAACACTTCGCGTATCCCTGTGTAAACAGGGACCTTTTTATAACAAAGGTTTCGTTTTAAAAGACACCTGCTTTCGCAGGTGAACGGTTTCTCTGTCAGGAAATACTTGTATTCTACGCCTTACGCATAAAACGCATCTGATCGATGATATATGATCCGATTTTTTTGCGCAGGCTCTGAACTTCCTCGCGCAAAATCAACAACGCACTAGCAACCCCGGCCGTCTCATTCATGTTGGATTCAACAAGGGCACGCAGGCTTACCATATCCTGTTCCAGCTTCAAAGTACGTGCGGATTGTTCCGCGGCGCCATTTTCCAGATTGCTGGTGCGATCTTGTGTTTCTGCAAGGTCCGTGCGCACTTCTTCAACTTGGCCCGCCAGATCTTTCAGACCACCGTCGCCTTCGACCAAATCCATTAATTCAGCCATATCCTTGCGTGCGCCATGCAGGGACTTTTGATAGCCCAGAATTTCTGTGCGCATCTCGGCAAATTCCTGATGAACAGCGTCGGCTTTCATGGCTGCACGTTCCATACGCTGAGTCCGTGCGCGAATACCTTTCAGTTCGACCTGCTGACGTTCCATCGCGGTTAAAGCCTGTTTCAACAAGATGCGGATATTCTGAATATCGCCAGCCTGCGCCTGACTTGGGGCTTGGGCCACATCCTGAATGCGTTCCACCAGTTGATCCACAGTCCCGCGTAGCGCATCATATTTGGCTTTAGACTGATCGCGTTGAACGCGCAAGCGATGAAGCTCAGCCTGACGTTCCTTGACAAATTCTTCATGGCGTTTCACCGCATCCGGTCGCACCCCTAGCTTTTTGGCCGCTGATGCCAGACCCGGTGTCAAAACGGTACGTTTCAACGCGCCTGCCGGGGGAGCCTTCGGGGTAATCTTTAAAACCTGCTGTGCCTGTGCCATGTGTCTTTTCTCTTTGTTTCAAACACACACCGAATAGATGCGCCGAAATTAATCCAGTACAGCCATCATGACCGATAAAAGTGATCAGATGGTTAACGCCGATTAATTTTTGAGAAAAAAACCCCTTTGAAAAAAGCGAAAACGATTTGGAGAGGTAAGAAGGTCATGTCGTTTAGATAAATCTGAAAAGGATGCCAAACCCCCACTTGGCGGGATACTTGGGTGAATAAAAGCCGAGGCTTAACCATCCTTTTACAGATACCTTAACACGTATCGTTTTCGCTTCCTCAAAGGGGAAACTTTATGGTGATTACATCCTACGTGACAAAACCGTGGCTGTATATCCGCATGAATACTTCAGGAAAAATCCTTATATATTCATTCAACCACTTGCCGCCATGACCCTTTACTAAACCCTTTCAATACCTGACGGGCGCGGGTTTCATCTAGGGTTAATGCCTGAAATTCTGTCGCATAATCCAAAAACCCATCCAAATGCCGGGCCTGTTTGTGGGTATCCACAAACCCCATGGACCACTCTTCAAAATCTTTCTCTACAATCTCGCCCTGAAATAAAAGGCGGATATTGGTATGACGTGGATCCTTTTTGATTTTAACAAACAAAGGATCGACAAATTCTTGCGGTCCTTCAAGAACCTGTAAAAAGGAGCCTTTACGATAAACAAGAATACCGCTAATTCCTTTTTCCGAATTACATTTTCGTGCTGTTTCAAGAATATTTGTCAATTCTACATCTGAAAAAGCCTTTAAGGCCGCACTTACATAGATTAATTGCATCATATTTGACATAATTATCTCCATACCTACATATTTTCACTTCCTTTTTTCCGTTATTATTAAATATGACTGTTAAAATATTGAAAAACAATTCGGATGATTACTTCAGGACATTTACCTGATCCTTATGAATCCCCTATTTTTTTATGGATTATCCAAAAGAAAACCGCCGCTTCCCACAAAGGAAACGGCGGTTTCTGAAAAGCTTAGACTTGTTTGTTAAACTTAGTGTTTTACGTCAGCCCAGATTTTACGTTTCAGCGCATAAAGCATAGCTGTCAAGACCAGCAAGAACAGCATTACTTTCAAGCCCAAAGACTTACGCTCATCCAGTTCCGGTTCAGCAGCCCAGTTCAGGAAAGCAACAATGTCTTTCGCGTGCTGGTCAGCCGTCATCGGTGTGCCGTCTTCATACTCAACCATTTCATCGTAAATCTGAGATGGCATAGAGTTGTAGTAGCCCGGATAATAGAGGTTAAAGTTTTTGTCTTCGTTTACAGTGAAACCTTTTTGTGAAGAAACTTCTTCCGGAATTTCTTCCGCATAGCCCATCAGGAAGCTATAGACATAGTGAGGTCCACCGATACGGGCTTTTGCGATCAAAGACAGATCAGGCGGCAAAGCACCGTTTGCATCAATCGCAGCCGCATCGTTCGGGAACGGTGAAACAAAACGATCAGACGGTTTGGCTTCACGTGTGAAGAATTCACCATCATCGTTCAGTTCAGCACCAACTTCATCATGCGGTACACGAACAGATTTCTCAGCCGCAATCTCTTTGATCTCGTCTTCAGTGAAGCCCAGATCAGACAGGTTACGATAAGAAAGCAGACGCAGACCATGACACGCAGAACAGACTTGGCTGTAGATTTGGTAACCACGACGCAATTGTGCTTGGTCGTAGCGGCCAAAGAAGCCTTCGAATGACCAGGATGCTTCTTTGAAGTCCGGATGATATTCACCAGAAGCCTGAGCTGTGCCCATGCTCATAGTCAGGGCGGCAACAGCAGCAATAATCAGTTTACGCATGTTACGCATCTCCTTTTTTGAGAACGGCAGCCGCAATGCTTTCCGGCAGTTCAACAGACTTCTCAAGTTTCGCCATCAACGGCAGAACCACGAGGAAGTGTGCGAAATAGTAAAGGGTCGCAAGCTGAGCCATGATAACATAAGGCTGTTCAGCCGGCATCTTACCGAGGTAGCCCAAGAAGACAAAATCTGCAACCAATACCCAGAAGAACCATTTGTACACCGGGCGGAAACGTGCAGAACGTACTTTCGAACGGTCCAGCCATGGCAGCGCGATCCAAACAAGAATTGATGCAAACATCGCCAATACACCACCCAATTTCGCCGGGATAATCCACAGGAAGTCAAAAGTGATCGCACGCAGGATCGCATAGAACGGCAGGAAGTACCATTCCGGAACGATATGCGCCGGTGTCACCATCGGGTTTGCCGGGATATAGTTGTCCGGCTCGCCAAAGAAGTTCGGGGCCCAGAACACGAAGAACAGGAAGAACATGAAGAACAAGCTCATGCCAAACAAGTCTTTGATTGTGTAGTAAGGGTGGAACGGGATGGCGTCTTCCGGCTGTTTGATTTCAACACCCAGCGGGTTGTTCGACTTCACAGAGTGAAGCGCCCACAGGTGCAAGCCAACAACAGCAAACAGAACGAACGGCAACAGATAGTGCAAAGAGAAGAAGCGGTTCAAAGTCGGGTTATCAACAGAAAAGCCACCCCACAGCAGTGTCACGATAAAATCACCAACGATCGGGAAAGCCGAGAACAGGTTGGTAATAACAGTTGCCCCCCACAAGGACATTTGACCCCATGGCAGTACGTAGCCCATAAAGGCTGTGCCCATCATCAACAGCATAATGACCACACCCAGGATCCACAGGATCTCGCGCGGGCCTTTGTAGGAACCGTAGTAAATGCCACGGAAAATGTGGACATAAACAACGATAAAGAACATAGAGGCGCCGTTCATATGGACATAGCGGATCAGCCAGCCATAGTTTACGTCGCGCATGATACGTTCAACACTATCAAACGCCATATCTACGTGCGGTGTATAGTTCATAACCAGGAAGATACCTGTCAGAACCATCACGATCAAAACAGTCAGAGCCAGTGAACCGAAGTTCCACCAGTAGCTCAGGTTACGAGGCGACGGATAGCCTGCAGTCGAGTGGTGCATCAAAGAGAAGACAGGCAAACGCGTGTCGACCCATTTGATCACCGGATTTTTCCATTCAGGAGAACTCATTGTATATGGACCCCTTATCCAATCAAGACGTGTTCATCGTCGAGGAAGGCATACGGCGGAACATCGAGGTTCCGTGGCGCCGGGCCTTTACGAATACGACCAGATGTGTCGTAGTGCGAACCGTGGCAAGGACAGAACCAGCCACCAAATTCACCGCGCGGATCACTCGGCTTCTGACCAAGAGGTACACAACCAAGGTGCGTACATATGCCGATCAGGATCAGCCATTCCGTTTTTTGTACACGGTCTTCATCTTTTTGCACATCGATAAGCTTCGCTGTATCGTCTTGTTTCGCTTGTTCAATCTCTTCCGCCGTGCGGTAGCGAACAAATACCGGTTTGCCGCGCCATACAACAGTGATGCTTTGCCCTTCTTCGATCTGCGAAATGTCAACTTCAGTCGTTGACAACGCCAGAACGTCAGCAGCAGGGTTCATGCTGTCAACAAAAGGCCAGACAGCGCCTGCAACACCTGCAGCGCCGACAGCAGAAGTCGCCAGCAGCAGGAAGTCGCGGCGCGATTCACCGCCTTCTGTCTTCTTTTCTACGTTGGTAGCCGTATCAGCCATGTGATTACCTCATTCATGTCCCCGTACATGATGCGGGGTGCCTAAGTCGTTGTCATGGTTGCTTTTCATAGTTTTTTTCAAAAAAACAAAGCACAACGCTAGGCTCATTCTAATTAAAATGAACCGCGCACGGTATAATGCATTTTGCGTCGCAAGAAAAGGTTTAAGAATGATTTTTCGTAGATTTAATGTTAGGAAAAGCCTTATCACCCTTACTAATTAATAATCATTCTTAATAAAAGGACGTTTCACTGTGCGCCTTGCTCTTTTTCAACCAGACATTCCCCAAAATACCGGAACCTTGCTTCGACTCGCCGCCTGTATGGGGATTGGGGTCGATATTATCGAGCCTTGCGGTTTTGTGCTTGATGACAAACGTATGCGCCGCGCAGGTATGGATTACCTTCATCGCGTCGACCTGATCCGTCATGCCTCCTGGACTTCTTTTTATGAAGAAAAACAAAAAAAGGGCGGACGCCTGATCCTGCTTTCCACCAAAGCAGCCTATGTCTATACGGAATTTCCCTACAGGAAAGACGACACCTTGTTGGTCGGACGCGAGAGCGAAGGTGTGCCGCAAGATGTCCATGATAGCGCAGATGAACGCCTTATCATCCCCATGGCAGAAGGGATGCGTTCTCTAAATGTGGCCATTTCTGCCAGTATGGTTTTAGGCGAAGCATTGCGTCAAACCAACGGCTTTCCAAAACTCTAATGCAAATGAACGTCTCGGGGGGGGCAAGTTGAGAAAATAAGTATTTATAATTTCTGCCAGAATACCTTCTGCATAAAATTCATCCATAACCTGATTAAAGGCATGTACGAAGGTTTCAGACGTGGCATTTTTTGGAAAACCGGCATAGTAATATAGTTCGCTATGACGCAAACGATACGTCACATTTGTGATCTGTTGCGTCCTTAAAATGAAGCTTGCGATATCCGCATTACCAAAGATCGCCAGTCTGTCTGTACGGTATCGCCCATAAGACAATTTTTTGAAGGCATGGTCTAAAGACGTTTCCGTTTCTATCTCAAAGCAACCGACAGTGAACCCCGGATTTTCTGCAAGGTTGCCAACATGTTGGACCCAAACACAGTCACAACGGTAGCACCTTGTAAATCTTTCAATCCCGTCAGGGCAAAGCCGTCATTAGACAGGGTGAAGAAACCATATTCCGTGCGGGCATAAGCCCGGCTGAAATAAATAAATTCTTCGCGCTCTTTCGTCTTTCCCATAGCGATAATGCCATTAAGTGCTTTTTTATTCACCATGGAAATCAAACGTTTAACCGGGTAAATATCAACCTTGCAATCGGTCTTTAAACGCAGGCAAGCGCGACGTACCAAATCAGCACCGGATCCGATAACCTTTTCATCTTCATCCATATAAATGTAAGGCGGCAAAGGCTCCCCGCCAAAAATCATCGGCCTTTGCGCCCAACCCGTTATACTGATCAGGCACAAAACGGCCCAAATATAAATCCAAATGCCTTTTTCATGACATCAACATACATCAATCTTTATATAATTGATATGTCATTTGAATATCAAAACGATATTTACTACCTTTGTATTTAAATCCTAGGATCATTTTCAATCAAAGGCCAAACCAATGATCCCATTTCAGCCCCAAAAGCCTTGGTCAATAAATAGGCCATGTCCGGGGTAATGGATTGTTTAAGGCGATAAAGTTCTTCTACATTTAACTGTCCCAGGCCTTCCAGAACATAGGGGATAAAGTCTTTCATCAAGGGTTTCATTTTACAGTCTTCGCCTCATAAAGTACCTGATAATCCTCTGGCGTAACGAGATAACCCAGTAAGGTGCAAAGCGGGTCATGCAGGGCACATATAATTTTGCCCATTACAGATCCTTTTTTGGCCCGACCTAGACGAAAGGAGACTTCATTGGTTCGCCATTTAACAAAAGGTTGAATCAGCCAGACAGCCCCTGCATTGCGCCGCATCAGGCGCACATAAGGGATGGCCCAGAAATGATAACCTGCCATAAAAGCAGCGGGTAATTTCTTCTTTGCATAGACATAGCATGAAAGATAATCCGACGCTGACATCAAACCACGTTGACGAAGTTCTGTGCAGACAACCTTGCTTGCGCCCTCACCAGTCCCCCCATTCGGGTTTGTGTCTTCCTCCATTGATTTGGCGTCTTGTGCTTTGGAACCCGTTTCTGATTGGGATACAGGCAGATTTGTTTGTTTCTTTTTCTCTTTTGCCCCACCAGAAGCCGTCTGACTTTCCTTTTCCTCTTGCGTTTTTTTCAAGCTTGACCTTGCTGGACTTGCCGTCTGTTCACCCACGACCGGGTTATCCCACGGTGTCAGACTTACCTGCTGATTTCCTGCCGTCGCCAGCTGCCCGCCTTGCGCAGATGACACAGCAGGCTGATCCACTTTTTTGTTTACTATTTGTTCTTCTATAGCCTTAGAAAAAGCAACAGGTTGAGCCCGACGACGTTCAAATTCTTTTGCTGTCATTGTTTGGTTTTGATTGTTACGATTTTTATAGTAACCTAGACCAATACGCCCCATCGTATCAGGGACATAAACCCAGTCTTCTGGTTTGAATTGTGCAGCTGACATGGTAAAATAATTCCTCCAAAATAAGATTAACATTCGTTATATAAGGTAATTATTCCTATTTTCAAGCCCCCTTGATCTTTCTCTAAAAACGACCCATCATTCATAAACTTTTAAAAGGGAGCCCCCATGTCTTTGGATTTTTTTCTTACCTCGCTGATTGTCGTACTAATCCCCGGCACCGGCGTGATCTATGTTCTAACCCATGGACTATTACGTTCCCCCAGCTTTGTCTGGAGTGCAGCCGTCGGCTGTACGCTGGGAATTCTCCCCCATATTGCCGCCAGTGCCTTCGGGGTGGCTGCCCTGTTACATACCAGCGCCATGGCCTTTCAGGTTGTAAAATATGCGGGCGTGGCTTATTTGCTCTATCTCGCTTATGGCATGTGGAAAGATAGCGCCAAATTATCCCTCGAACAAAACGACAAGACTTTACAAAAAAATCACCGCCAAACCATCCTGAACGGTTTACTAATCAATATCCTAAACCCCAAACTATCAATTTTCTTTTTAGCTTTTCTACCGCAATTTATCACACCCAATATCACCAGCCCCATTGTTGAAATGATGATCTTGGGTGGTTTTTTTATGGGACTGACCTTGGTGGTTTTTCTGCTTTATGGATTTTGCGCGGCTTCTTTACGCCAGTTCATCCTGCAAAAGCCACGCCCTTTACAAAAGATCCAACGCGGTTTTGCCGGTATTTTTATTTTATTAGGTGTCCGTCTGGCTTTGGAAGATCGTTAGAACTTATAAGCCAACCGCGCATAAACTTCTTTTAAAAAGAACGGTTTTATTTCTTTCACGAACCCGTGCTCGGGTTAAAAAAGAAAATTCAACAACTTGACCTGAGGCCGGATAAATCAACCAAACATTTTAGCAAAAGACTCTTGCGTATATCCCGGCGGTAAGACTTTGACATGTTCCTTACTGGCGTACATGTCTGCTTCGGGATTGCGCACTTCTGGCTGCAAGACTTCTGTTAAAAAAGCAAAAACACCGGGTGCCATATTTTTCGGGAATGTCTGCCACGTGATAAAAGCTCCGCCGCGCATATCATATTCCATAATATCCCGACTTTGTTTTGCATCCGTTATATCCATGGCCAGATCTTCAGCCATCCCGACATAGACCCAACCCGGTTTGACACCCCCATGCCAGATCACGTAAATCGCCGCCACGCCGGAGACATTTTCTTTTGCCAATTCGACAAAAGGTAAACGACGAAATTTGCCGCTTTCACTTTTCGACCAGGCTACGTCCAGAACACCTTTTTTTTTCGTGTCTTTCTTGTCGCCGCCAAATAAACCAAAAAGTCCCATAGCCTTTGACCTTATATCAACCCATTGTCATATTTATTTAGAGCATAAATACCCAAAAGTGAAATTATTTGCAATTATTTACCAAAAAGTTCACGCGCCTTTTTCTCGCGCCGTGTTTGCTGCATACGAGTAATTTTTTCGACCGCCTGATCAATCAGAAGCCCTTCTTCGGTATTTTCGCTAATCAATTTAAGAAAATGGCGCACATGTTCTTCTTTATCTGCCGGGCAGGGTAATTGAATTATATGGGCAGAGGCATTGACCTGAAAGGTTTGCGTGATCGTGTGATCCCCCTCTTTCTCACCATTCAGATAAGGTTTATAATGATTATCGACCTTCAAAATATGGTGCAATAACCATTCTTCCAAAAAACTAACGATCTTTTGTGCATCAATCGCTGCTGGATTTTTGTCATGAAAATCACGCAAGGACATAATGACATCACGAAATCGGTCATGTTCCTGTTTATGGGCAACAAAATCAGGGTAGCCTGCACGGATCATAAAACGTTCTTCACGTTCAAAATGTTCATCCACATACAAGAGCAAGGCATTAATCGTTGCCTTGATCCGGCCATCGCCGCGATCTTCATGGATATGCTCCCCTAATTGGCGAATCGTATTAAAAAGGGTTTGATGATCCTTATCAATCGCGCCAATCCCAATTTCGAACTCTTTCGACCATTCTTGGAATTTCATGCTACTCTCTTCCGACAGACTATCTCGTATTTTATTATATGATTATTTTTATATAACTATCATAATGAAAAAGGCCCCCATTTCACAGAGAAATAGAGGCCTTCAACGAAAAAGAGTCTTTTAAGAATCTTTATCCGATCGCACCACCGCGTTTTTTGGTGATCGCAACCACACTTGGACGTGGTGGCATGCCATCTACAAAATCCGGCCAACGGGTTGATGGATTTGCAAATGTCGATTCTTTCGTATCACCCGGGTGCTGAATAGCCACAAACAAAGTGGAATCATCCGGTGTAAAGCATGGACCGCACAATTCTGCCCCACGTGGTGCAGCAAAGAAGTGACGAGTCTGCGCACGTGCCGGCCCGTCCGCATCAGCAGCCCACAGGCCATCGGCAATACCGCTTTTCGGTGCCCCGTCTGTAGCAATCCAGACGCGACCTTTGTTATCAAAGGCAACGTTATCCGGACATGACAACCAGCCATCCTTGGACGTGCCGTCACCATACATGGCTGCATCTTCTTTCTTGGACGGGTTACCTGCCATTAAGAAAATATTCCATTTAAAGACGTCAGAAGCATGGTCAGCTTCTTCACCACGACCACCCGGAGGTGTCATTTCAATCACATGACCATGTTTGTTAGCTGCACGTGGGTTCGCTGCGTCTTCCTGACCGGACTTACGCTTCGTGTTGTTGGTTAACATCATGAAGACAGAGCCTGTGACCGGGTTTGGTTCCACATCTTCCGGACGGTCCATTGGTGTAGCACCCATCAGATCTGCTGCTTTACGTGTTTCAATCAGAACATCAGCTTGTGAATTAAAACCGTTTTCTGCTGTCAGTGGGCCTTGACCATAAACCAACGGCATCCAGAACAGGTTCCCGTCTGCGCGGAACTGCGCCACATAGAGCGTACCTTCATCCAGAATGTCTTTATTGGCTTCTTGATTGGCATAGTTAAATTTGTTTTTCGAAACAAACTTATAGAGATATTCAAAACGTTGGTCATCGCCTGTATAAACCACAACATGACGGTCTTTGTTGATCAACGCATTTGCACCTTCATGTTTGAAGCGACCCAAAGACGTGCGTTTTTTCGGTTTTGATTGTGGATCATACGGATCAATTTCAACCATCCAGCCAAAACGGTTTGGCTCATTAGCTTCTTTTTCCACATCAAAACGATCATGGAAGCGATACCAGCCGTAACGGGATTTGCCTTTCATGCCGTATCGTTTGTAGTTGTCACCTTCGGCTGTTTTTGCCGGATCACCCCCAAAATACCCATGGAAGTTTTCTTCCGCGATTAAAACTGTACCCCAAGGCGTTACACCACCGGCACAGTTATTGATGGTTCCGATCACAGTTTTACCTTCCGGATCAGCAGATGTTTTCACACGGTCGTGACCAGCCACCGGGCCAGCCAATTCCATTTCTGTTTCTAACGTGTTGATACGGCGTGCATAAGCGGAATCTTCTACTACGTTCCAGCGACCGTTTGTCTTTTTAATCTCAACAACCGTATGGCCATGTGCTGCCATTTCGATATCGATCTGTTCTTTGGATTGCTTATCCAGATCTTTTTTACCCACACCGTTAAACATCAGGTGGCGGTTGGTATATTCATGGTTAATACACAGCAAACCATGTTCTGAATTTTGCGAACCATGCGGCAACGGCAGATAGCCGACGAAATCACAGTTATAACCAAACTGTTTCAGCTGGGCTGCACTACTTTGGTTCATTGCATTAAAAGCTGGTGCGCCTTTTTCAACTTTATCACCCCAACGCATCAAGACCTGTGTTTCGTATCCGTCGGCCACATGGTGGTTTTCGTCATAACCCAAAGGTAATTCTTTAAAGGTCATAGACGATTTTGGTGTGCTAAGTGCCAAAGCGGCTTGCGACGTCATGGTCGCACCGCCTGCCAAAGCCGCGCCAAAGGTCATGCCCTTTAAGAAGCCACGACGGCCTAAACGCTGGCTCATCACATCGCCAATGGTTTTGGTTTCAGTTGGGTTTACGCTGAAATCATCATCTTCATGTTCATCCTGCGGGTCGATAAATTGGGGATTATCAATCATGATAGCTCTATCCTGGTAAGTGAAACGACCCGGAACAATCCCCAAAATAATTGAATATTGCGTGACAACTAGATGACATTTTTTTGAAATACTCTAAAGGAGGGTCGGCTGGCTTGAAATTTCTTCCACTTCTTCCTTTGTGATAAAGAGAAATTCCCCTTCTGGGTCATGGTGAAGATAACGCTCTTTTGCTAGATCCCGTTGTTCCACCGCATAACAATATAAACAGCCATGGGGGCAGGTATTATAGTCCCCGATATCTTTGGAAGACGCGCAACCACATTCTGCACGGTGGGATTTACGCTTCACCATCAAAGGTGCTTTTGACAGCGATTCCAAGCGGACAACATCTATACAGGCGCTTGGCTGAATAGGGTCACATAATAATTCCGGTTGGGCACATATGGTCAATTCCATGCCACAGCCCTGTGCAATTCCATGCAGCTTTTTTATAAGGTCCTGCTTTTCAAAAACGCTCGGGTCCTGTGCCAGAACACCTTGGGCTGCAAAATTCCTTTGCGTTTTTCGATAAAACTGTACGAAAGACACAATAACTTCATCGACCACGCCGGTAAGTTCAGTTGCAAGCTGTCTAAAATTCTGTAAATGCCAATCTGCATCCGTTTCATCACTCATCACAATCGGATCATAGCGCCAGACAACAGCGCGTTTATCGAAAGTTCTGGCAATCTCTTTCATTTGCCCGATCGCTTTGTCAGCAGGGATAACAGATTGATCCAAATGACGTGGATAATTCAGCACCGTCATATGACACACAAACGGACGCCCCAATTGGTCCAAGACATTTTGATCCAGAAAATGGTGATAATTCCGACTCCAGAAGACATAAGCCTGAACATCTTCTGGCTTTAATGAAATTTTATATGCCTGCAGGTTATATGGGTTTACCATTTTGCAAAACCCGGCCTTCATCCGATTTATAAACCAAGGCGTGTAAAAGGCTGGAATATCAGTCTTATAAGAAGCTGAAATAATCATATATATAAGAGAAGTATGTCATGTTAGGCTTGCATTTATAAGGTAAGGAGTAGATAACGGTCCTGACCCTATAAATAAGCATAGAAACGCAATTTAGGAATAGAAAAGGTGTCATTTTCAACAGATTTTGGTTCCATGGCCGGAGTTTTTGCCGCTGCAGTTGAAAGCGCAGATGCATTAATTACCGTTACCACCACCCAAAAGGAGATTGAGTATGTCAATCCGGCCTTTTGTGATGTGCTGGGCTATGATCTGAAAGACATCAAAGGCAAAGACATTGATTTTCTCTTTGCGCCCTTCAGTGAAGAAAATGACCTGACCACGCTTTATGCCCATCTAAAGGAGGCCACACGCTGGCGCGGCGAACTACAAGCGCTATCCAAAGACAAAACCACCGTCTGGTGTCGCACCACAGTGTCACCCGTCAAGGGTGAAGACGGTGAAATCAGTCATTTTGTCTGGGTCCAATTGGATATCACCGAACAAAAAGAATTGGAAAAAAAGCAATTTACCAGGGATCAACGCCTGAGTGGTATTTTGGATAATATCCCTGCCTATATTTTTTCCAAAAACAGCGCTGGTCAATATACCTATGCCAATAAAATGCTGGCCATGTTACATGCATTACATACAGATGACATTATCGGCAAAACCGACTTCGAACTCTTTAACGTCGAAGCCGCAAATGTATTCACCCGAAACGATGAACAGGTCTTTACCAAAGCAAAAACCATCCGCGCTTTAGAAAATGCCGGTCCAGACGAATATGGCATTGAACGCAGCTATCTCTCGGTTAAATGCCCATTGGTCAATGCAGCTGGCGAGGTAGAAGAACTGCTGGGTATGTCGGTAGATATTTCTGAGCAACAACGCCTTGAACGTGCGCTTCGCGAAAGTGAAGACAAACTCAACAGCATTCTCAACAACATGAAGGCCCGTGTTTACATAAAAGATATGGACCTGAAATACACCTATGCCAATCAAGAGCTTTGTCAAGTCATCGGCATAGATCAGGTTAATATTATCGGTAAAGACGATTATGATCTCTTCGAACTTGAAACCGCCATTGGTTTTCGCGCCACAGATCAGGAAGTTTTCGAATCAAAACAAAAAATTGACCGAATGGAAATGTCGGTCGACCAAAAAACAAAAGAAAAATTTTATTACTGGTCCGTCAAAGTTCCCTTGATGAATGCAAATGGCGAAATCCATTCTCTGTTGGGTATTTCCACCGATGTGACCGAACAAAAACGGCTAGAAAAAGCCTTACGCCGTAACGAAGCACAACTAACCACGATTCTCGATAACCTGAAAGCGCATGTCTATATCAAGGACATCAATTATTGTTATACCTATGTGAACGCAGACATGTGCTCTTATCTGGGTAAAACCAAAGAAGAAATCGAAGGCAAATCGGATAGCGAGATTTTTGGCAAAAAAATTGCTAAACGATTTCATCAATCGGACCAACAGGTCTTTACCTATCGTGAAAACTGTTCCAGCATTGAAAAATCACGCCATTATCAAACCGGAAAGAAACGCTATTTCTGGTCGGTTAAGGTGCCTTTAATCAATGACTTGGGCAATACTTATGCGCTTTTGGGCATTTCTACGGATGTCACCGAACAAAAACGGCTGGAAAAAGAACTCCGCGAATTGGCCTCTACCGATGTGCTGACCGGGGTCAATAACCGACGTCATTTCATCGAACTGTTTGAACGTGATCTCAAACAAGCCAAACGCTACAAAACTAGTCTGGCCCTGATCATGTTGGATATCGACCATTTTAAAAACATCAATGACAGTTTTGGTCATTCCGTTGGTGATGACGCCATCAAAACCATGACCCGGCTATGTCAAGAAAGCCTGCGTGATACGGATGTGATCGGACGCATTGGGGGGGAAGAGTTTGCCATCCTGTTGCCCCAAACCGACATCACCGGTGCCTGGCAAATCGCCCAACGCATCCGTCAGGCAACTGAAAACAGCTGCTTTGATACCACCACAGGCCAAAACATCTGTAACTTCACCGCCAGCTTCGGTGTCACCGAACTCAAACCAGATGATACTTCCCCCGACGACCTGCTCAAACGCGCCGACATCGCCCTTTACGATGCTAAATCCCAAGGCCGCAACCGGGTCTGTGAGAACTAGCAAATAGTCACATATTTTTGGAATAACGCAGGTTGAAAAATATAAAAAAACACCGCCTTCTTCATAGAAAACGGTGTCTTAAAAACATTTCGAAATCAGATCAGTCTGTTAAATCTTCGAAGAAGTCTTTGACTTTGCTGAAGAAACCTTGGCTTTCCGGGCTATGTTTTTCAACATTGCCGCCGCCGCTGGCCTCAAACTGTTTTAGGATTTCTTTTTGTTCGCTGGTTAGCTTAACCGGGGTTTCCACGGTGACTTCAACAAACATATCCCCACGGGCATCACTTCGCATGATGCTCATGCCCTTGCCACGCAAGCGGAATTGATTGCCTGTTTGCGTGCCTTCCGGGATTTTAATGCGCGCACGGCCACCATTCACAGTTGGGACTTCGATCTCCCCACCAAGGGCAGCTGTCGTCATTGGGATGGGCACCGCACAGAAAATATTGGCGCCTTCGCGTTGGAAAATCCGGTGTGGTGCGACGCTAAGGAAAATATAGAGATCCCCACTCGGGGCCCCGCGCAATCCTGCTTCGCCTTCACCTGTCAGACGAATACGTGTTCCATCTTCCACACCTGCCGGAACTGTAACAGACAGGGTTTTGGATTTACGTTCCCGCCCTGTGCCACCACAGGTGCCACACGGATCGGAAATCACCGAACCTGCGCCATGACAATTTGGACAGGTGCGTTCAATGGTGAAGAAACCTTGTTGCGCGCGCACCTTGCCACGACCGTGACAGGTCGGACACATGGTTGGCGGTTTGCCGTCTTCTGAACCAGTACCATCGCAGGAACTACAATTGACCGAAGTTGGAACCTCAATCTTGGCTTTTTTACCGTTAAAGGCGTCTTCCAGACTGATTTCCATATTATAGCGCAGATCAGCACCGCGACCAGAGGATTGACCCCGGCCCCCGCCGCCCATCATATCGCCAAACATTTCTTCGAAAATATCCCCAAAGCCGGAGAAACCGCCGCCACCAAAGCCGCCGCCACCCGCACCGGGACCGCCTTGTTCAAAAGCAGCATGACCATAACGATCGTAGGCCGCACGCTTTTCCGGGTCTTTCAAGACCTCGTAGGCTTCGTTGATTTCTTTAAATTTGCTTTCCGCTTCCGCATTATCCGGGTTGCGGTCAGGGTGATATTGCATGGCAAGTTTACGAAAAGCGCTTTTGAGGGCTTTTTCATCCACTTCACGATCGACACCGAGCGTTTCGTAGTAATCTTCTTTTGCCATTTTCTATCCTCTTTAAGACAAGGTCGTTCTCACTGAAAGAAAGAGGCCCCGGATTAAATCCGGGGCACATCATTTTCCGTTTAAAAGTTACTTGTCTTTTTTGTCCGGATCGACTTCTTCGAAGTCCGCATCGACAACACCGTCATCAGCTGGGGCTTCGTCAGCGCCCGCACCGGCAGCTTCGCCACCTTCGCCTTCTTGCTGGGCTTTATACATGGCTTCGCCCAGTTTCATAGACGCGTTCATCAAAGCATCTGTTTTTGCTTTAACGTCTTCCGGATCAATATCGTCGCCTTCCAGCGCAGATTTCAAATCATTGATCGCTGTTTCGATCTCGCCTTTTTCATCCGCAGAAAGAGCGTCACCATGTTCGGTGAGATTTTTCTCTGTGGTGTGGATCAGGCTTTCTGCTTGGTTACGAGCTTCAGCCGCTTCTTTACGCTTTTTATCTTCTTCAGCGTGGCTTTCCGCGTCTTTCACCATTTGATCGATTTCAGAATCATCCAAACCGCCAGAAGCTTTAATGGAGATTTGCTGTTCTTTGCCAGTGGCTTTGTCTTTCGCAGACACATTCACCAGACCGTTGGCATCGATATCGAAAGTTACTTCGATTTGTGGAACACCACGCGGTGCCGGCGGAACCCCTACCAGATCAAATTGACCGAGCAGTTTGTTGTCCGCTGCCATTTCACGTTCACCTTGGAAGACGCGAATAGTTACAGCAGACTGGTTGTCTTCAGCGGTTGAGAAGACTTGTGATTTGCGGGTCGGAATTGTTGTGTTGCGATCGATCAAGCGTGTGAAAACACCGCCCAACGTTTCGATACCCAAAGACAGTGGTGTTACGTCAAGAAGAAGAACGTCTTTCACGTCACCTTTCAAGACACCGCCCTGAATGGCTGCACCCATGGCAACCACTTCGTCCGGGTTAACACCTTTGTTCGGTTCAACACCGAAGATTTCTTTAACTTTTTCAACAACCTTCGGCATACGTGTCATACCACCGACGAGGATTACATCGTCGATTTCAGACGCTTTCAGGCCTGCATCTTTCAACGCATCTTTACAAGGCTTGACAGTGCGTTCGATCAGATCAGAAACCAGGCTTTCCAGTTTGGCGCGCGACAGCTTGATGTTCAAGTGTTTCGGGCCGGACTGGTCGGCTGTGATGAACGGCAGGTTCACTTCAGTTGCTGTTGAAGAAGAAAGTTCAATCTTGGCTTTTTCGCCTGCTTCTTTCAAGCGTTGCAGGGCCATACGGTCGCTGCGCAGATCGATACCTTGTTCTTTTTGGAATTCTTCAGCCAGATAATCAATGATGGCCATATCGAAGTCTTCCCCACCAAGGAATGTATCCCCGTTTGTGGATTTTACTTCGAAAACACCATCGCCGATTTCAAGGATGGATACGTCGAATGTACCACCACCCAAGTCATAAACAACAATGGTGCCGGATTCTTTTTTGTCCATACCGTATGCCAACGCAGCCGCTGTTGGCTCGTTGATGATACGCAGCACATCAAGACCAGCAATTTTACCAGCGTCTTTTGTCGCTTGGCGTTGGCTATCGTTGAAGTAAGCCGGAACAGTGATAACAGCTTGTTTGATTTCTTCACCCGCGAAGCTTTCCGCTGTTTCTTTCATCTTTTGCAGGATGAAGGCAGAAATTTGTGACGGGCTGTATTTTTCGCCATTTGATTCAACCCACGCATCGCCATTGTCTGCTTTGACGATTTTGTAAGGAACCAGATCCTGATCTTTTTTAGTCAGCGGATCATCATAACGGCGACCAATCAAACGCTTGATGGCGAACAGGGTGTTTTCAGGGTTTGTCACTGCTTGACGTTTAGCAGGCTGGCCGGACAGGCGCTCACCACCGTCGGTGAAGGCAACCATAGAAGGGGTTGTACGTGTGCCTTCAGAGTTTTCAATAACGCGGGAGTCTCCCCCGTCCATAATAGCGACACAGGAGTTGGTTGTACCAAGGTCGATACCGATTACTTTGCTCATTTTACTCTCTTTTAGTTGCGGCGAATTCCGGAACCTTGCCTTCAAGACTGAAGCACAAGCTGAATTGGAATTCCCATGAGGGTTAAAAACTGGCCGTTATATAAGCCCATCAACGCGTTCATGCAAGCGTTGCAACCGATGATTCCAGAAACTTCTTAAAAAAAATTATAGTGATAAAAGAGGCCTTTCCAAAGAACAGGCCATAAAAAACTATATTTATTTATTTAAATCAATGGGTTATTTCGAAAAGACCTATTCTTTCCACGCCATCCAGCCACCAAACAGGAAAGCCCCATAAAAAGGCTCAACGATTTTAAAGCCAGCCGAATGCAAAAGTTCTAAAATGCGGTCTTCGCTGACGAACTGGATATCGCGCACTACATGTTCAAAGCCGCGATCGACAATATGTTCCGGCATGCCTTGATGCAGCTGCCAGTCGCGCCAGATTTCCAAAAACCGGTTAAACCGCTCTCCTTTCACGTCTGCATGAAGATCTGCCAAAATCAAAGGCGCTCCTGGGTTTAAGCGATTAGCAATTGATCGCAACAACGATTCTTTAGACCCATCATCCGGTACAAAATGCATCACCAGAATAAGGGTCGCAGCATCAAAACTGAGGTCGCCATCCAGATCTTCAACAAAACCTTGGAAGACCTGCGCCCGTTCAGACATTTGTTTAACTTCAATATTGGCCTGTGCCACACCTGCCATGGCCGGGGCGGGTTCAACGCCTGTAAAATGCCAATTTGGAAAATGATCGCCCAAGGTCATCATCTCAACCCCTGTGCCGCAACCAACGCTAAGCAATTTTGCTTCTGATGCATTTACATATCGTTTGAGCACCACCTTGATCATTTCATGCAAGACTTCATAACCCGGAACCACCTGACGGATAACACGGTCATAGGCTTCGGCCTTTTGTGTGTCAAAATGCTGGGTCGTGTCAAATGTCGTCATGATTTCAAGCCTTTTCTCATTTTTGTTCTGCTACCATACAACATTCGTGACTTCAAGATAGTGAAAAATCCTCTGCTGTGTTCCCCATCACACCCAAATAATCTGTGACAACCTATACTATACAAAAGTTTAAGAACAAGTCAGGGAGAATGGTCGTGTTCAACGCAGCCACATCCGCACAAAAGCTGGTGAAACGGGCCAATGCCCTGCGCCAGCGCATCAATGCAAAAAACCGTATTGATCTGGCCCACGACATCGGGGCTACCTATTGTGATGCCAGTCTTTCCAAAAATGAACGTCAAATAGCACAGGAAATTGTCGCGAAGTTGATCCATGACGGGATTTCTTCTGTGCGCGCAGCCATTTCACAGGCCGTAGCCACGTCTCCACACCTGCCGCGCGACTTGGCTGAAAAACTGGCACAGGATATTGATGAAATTGCCATTCCGATGCTGGAACTCTCCCCTGTTTTAAATGACAAACTGCTGGAAGCTATTATTGAAAGCGGAGCGACGGATAAAATGAATGCCATTGCCAGACGCGAAATCGTTTCTGCAAACCTTTGTCGCCGGATCGTCGCAACTGGTCGTAAAACTCCGGTCATTCAACTGTTGCAAAACCCGGGAGCAAAAATCACCAATCATACAATGGTGACGATTGTCCGGGTTTACGGAGATGATGAATTAGTGGAAAAAGCCGTTCTGGATCGCGGGGAACTACCGGATGAGGTCATCAATAATCTGTGTGAATTAACAGAAGCTCATGTTGTTTCGTTTGTACAACGTTATTTCAATTTGCCTGAACATGTGGTTAATGTGCAAAAGGGGCGCAATTTGCTTAAAACCGTTAAAACCACATCACAGACAACACCAACAGATGATTGGTGGGACACCTCAAAAGGAGCGGTTTAAACCCTTTTTAGTCTGCCAAGCCTAATAACCCGTCCAGATCACAATATTTTTCAAGATGATCCGCTAATTGATTGAGCACATCATCAATCTGCTGTTCATAAGATAATTGAGCCTCGCGTCCACTGCGCAAACCTGCCAGATAAGCATGGCGAAACCCGTCTTCGGTAAACAAACCATGTAGGTAAGTGCCAATAATTTGGCCGTTTTTGACCCTGACCCCTTCTGTTTGTCCATTAAGTTTCAGTAAAGGCTGGTCCGCATCCCGGCCAGTTGAAACACCCATATGCATTTCATAGCCGCTGACTTTATCCCCGGTTTCAAGGTAGGTTCCGGCAACCGCGCGCAAAGTTTTGGGGCCTTTCAACACGGTTTCCATATCTATCAGGCCCAAACCATCCATCTCACACACATCGCCTTCGATCCCATCCGGGTCCAGAACCCGTTTGCCCAACATCTGATAGCCACCACACAAACCGACCACATGGCCACCGCGACGCACATGGGCATGAATATCAATATCCCAACCTTGTTCTTTCATAAAAGCCAGATCAGCCAATGTCGCTTTCGAACCGGGCAGTAAGATCACATCTGCATCACCGGGCAAGGGGTTTCCGGCCTCAATAATCTCCACAAAAACATCATTTTCAGCTCGTAACGGATCAAGGTCATCGAAATTGGCGATACGTGAAAATCGTGGTACCGCAATCTTGATCGTGCCCCCTTCTACATCGCTGCCACGTTGGTCCAAGCTCATGGCATCTTCATCGGGCAGCAGTCTTGCCTGTGGAAAATAAGGCAGGGTGCCAAAACTGTTCAGTCCGCATTGATCTTTAATAATCTCAAGGGCGGGTTCAAAAAGACTAACATCGCCGCGAAATTTATTGATGATATAGCCTTTCAAACGGACTTGTTCTTCGGGCGGTAACAAAACATGTGTCCCCACGATCGATGCTATGACCCCGCCGCGATCAATATCCCCAATAAGAATCACCGGAATATCCGCAGCTTCGGCAAATCCCATATTGGCAATATCAGAGGCGCGTAAATTCACCTCGGCTGCACTTCCTGCACCTTCGACTAAAATAAGATCAGCCGTTTCACCTAGTTTTGCAAAACTTTCCAGAACCTTTGGCATCAGACTTGGTTTTAGCTTGGTATAATCGCGGGCTGAACAATTGCCGACGACTTCCCCCTGCACAACCACTTGTGAACCCACGTCTGTCTGTGGTTTTAACAAAACCGGGTTCATATGAACTGTTAAGTCCAGACCGCAGGCGCGCGCCTGCAAAGCCTGGGCCCGGCCGATCTCGCCCCCTCCGACGGTTACGGCGGCATTGTTGGACATATTTTGCGGTTTAAAGGGTGCGACTTTTAAGCCGCGTTTGACAAAAGCCCGACACAAACCGGCAACCAGCAATGATTTGCCGACATCTGATCCAGTCCCTTGAAACATAAGGGCTTTTGTCTTTAATCCCATTTTATTCAGCAAGGGCAGACAAGGTTGAACGTAAGGAATCGGCCGCTGGGTTACTGACAGCACCATCAAGCACGATTTGCCGTGGCTCAATTGGTTGCGCATAAAAACTTTGATTTAAATCATTGCGCTTAGCAAAAACGGCACCTTCAAGTGCCCCGCCGCCAAACAGACCACGATCTAGGGAAAAGGCTAAAATATCCGCGCCCATAGATGTTGTGGTTGATCCATCCACACTTCCGCCAAAAGATCCAACGACGACACCAGCTGCCGCCCCGGCCTTGAATTGGTCATCCAAAATGGCTTCCAATCCGGCTTGTGTGCGGATGACGTAAATCATTTGGGAATCTTTCAAGCCGATCTGAAAACCGACGCTGCCGCCCCCCATGGTATAAAAGGCAGGATAGCTCCATCTGCCATCAGGTTTTTTCGCCAGCAAGACCGCGTTGCCATATTCACCGCCAATGATAAAACCGCCTTTCAATAAACGTGGAACGATGACCACCCCAACGGCTTTATTAAAGGCCTCATTAAGTTCTTTATATTGTTTCGATCCCAAAACATGTCTTGCTGTTGCTTCTGTTTCGAGAAGAATTTGTATAGCATCTTGCTCTGCTGCCATAGACTTTTGCGCAGAGATAATGGTAAAAACTGCAAGAAAAACGGCCAAAAAGCGTTTCATGGAATCTAATCCTTTATAATGATCCTGATTGCAGGATGCCTGAAAATCCTAAAGAAAATCCTAAAATTCTACGCCCGGCTGGGCTTTGATCCCGCTTCTGAACGGATGTTTGACCAAAGTCATTTCGGTTGCCAGTTCTGCAACTTCTAACAAAGCCTCGCTCGCATGACGTCCGGTCAGCACCACATGAATCATATCCGGGCGGTTTTTAAGGGTTTCGATGACGTCAGCCTCATCCACATAGTCATAACGCATAGCGACATTAATTTCATCCAGGATGACCATGCGGTATTCTCCGCTTTCGATCATTTCCTTCGCCGCTGCCCAGGCTTTTTGCGCGGCCTGAATATCGCGTTCTTTATCTTGTGTTTCCCAAGTAAATCCTTCGCCCATCGCCTTAAAGGTCACAAGGTCGGGGAAGCCTTCAAACACACGGCGTTCTGCTGTGTCCCAAGCGCCTTTGATAAACTGGATCACGCCCACTTTAAACCCATGACCAACACAGCGCAGCGCCATCCCAAAAGCTGAGGAGGATTTACCTTTTCCTTTGCCCGTATGGACAATGACAAGACCTTTTTCATCAATTTTCTTTTCCATCATCTTGTCACGTGCAGCTTTTTTCTTCGCCATTTTACTGGCGTGTTTATCTAGGTCGGCATCAGACATGGTATTTCCCTGTTTTTAAATTGCGTCTCATTCGAATATAGGGGTCTACAGATTTTTCGCAATTGCGATTTCTTTTCACGCTTATTTCCTTTATATTAGATTATTCATATAAAAAGGACCTGCTATGCGTTTGTTGCTTCTTACTGCCCTGATATTCTTTTCAAGTCCAACTGCTTTTGCACTGGATATTCATAAAGTCAGCGATGACATTTTTGCTCTGGTTGGAGAGAAAAAACAACGTTCGCCCAGCAATCTTGGCAATAATGCCACTTTTGGACTGATTAAAACGCAAGACGGCCTTGTTCTGGTGGACCCGGGTGGCAGCTGGAAAGGTGCCCAAATGATCCATGAAACCATCAAGACCGTTAGCGACCAACCTGTAAAATATGTCATCAATTCAGGGGGGCAGGACCACCGCTGGCTTGGTAATGGATACTGGAAAGCTCAGGGCGCTAAAATCATTGCGTCAATTGCGGCAGTAGAAGACCAGAAAGAACGGTCTTCACAACAGCTTTCGATGTTGAAACATTTATTAGGACCTGGTCTGGATAAGACCGAACCTGACTATGCCGACATTACTTTTGAATCTGTTTATTCTTTAAATTTGGGCGGTCTATTCATCGAAATCCATCACGTAGGTCCAGCCCACACTCCCGGAGACAGCTTCATCTGGATTAAAGATAACCAGACCCTGTTTAGTGGTGATATCATTTATGTAGAGCGCTTGTTAGGCATTGGAACACAATCAAACTCGAAAAGCTGGCTTCAGGTTTTTGAAGAAATTGCCAAGCTTCAGCCCAAACATATCATTCCCGGTCATGGCAGCCCGACGACCTTAAAAGTCGCTAAAAAACAAACATATGATTATCTGTTAAATATCCGAAACAAAATCAGGGAGCATCTGGATCAGGGTGGTGATATGATTACAGCCCCCAAGATTGACCAATCCGCCTTTGCCGATCTTGAACAATTTGACGCTCTAGCCGGACGAAATGCACAACAGGTTTTTAGCGAAATGGAATGGGAAGATTGATATCATAAATCTTTCATCAAAGAGTCTTAGTCGAAAGTTAAAAAGAAGGTCTCACAACATTTTTTTGGTCTTTCGAGTAACGAAATATGTCTGATAAAATCTACAATGTACTTTTCTTGTGCAAACATAATGCGGCCCGTTCCATCATGGCCGAAGCGTTGATCAACCGTCTGGGTAAGGGACGATTTAAAGGATTCTCTGCAGGGTCAAATCCGGCAGATATCATTCATCCTTATACTGTTGACCTGATGAAAAACATGAATTTCTCTTTGGAAGGCCAAGGCCCCAAAGCCATTGATGCCATTACAGAAGAAATGGATTTTATCTTTACGGTTTGTGAAGATACAGCCATTGAAGACTGCCCGGCTTTTAAAGGTGAACCCATGAGTGCAAACTGGGCCGTGCCAGACCCGGTTAAGGTCGAAGGGACTGAAGCTGAAAAACGTCTCGCCTTTTCAGAAGCTTATCGCATGTTGAACAATCGTATTTCCATTTTTGTCAACCTGCCCTTGAGCAATGATCGCACCAAACTGCAAAACCAGCTTGACGATATCGGCCTTTAAACTATGGCAATCGCGGCCACCACAGCTGCATTAACCAGACAAGCGATCACATACAGACGCAGTGCGCGGGTAATATCTTTTGCGATGACCCGCGCGCGCCCCTCACCGATCCAGGGATCATTCGCCTGACCTTCGCGATATTTTCGTGGACCTGCCAAGGCAATGCCTAAAGCCCCTGCCATTGCCCCTTCCGGCCAGCCAGCATTTGGGGAACGGTGCTTTTTGGCATCGCGAAACATGGTTTTTAAAGAGTTCAACGGGCTTGACGTTGGCAAGAAGAAAGAGCCCAGATAAATCCACAAACCTGCCAGACGTGCCGGGATCAGGTTTAAAATATCGTCCAGACGCGCCGCAGTGCAGCCAAAGGATTTATATTTATCCGATTTATGGCCGATCATACTGTCCATCGTATTAACCGCTTTATAGACCAGCAGACCAGGAAATCCGAACAGGACGTACCAAAAAACAGGGGCCACAACCCCATCACCAAAATTTTCTGCCAAAGATTCAATCGCTGCACGTGCAACGCCATGTTCATCCAACTGGTCCGGATCGCGCCCGACAATATGACTAACCGCAACACGTCCGGCGGATAATCCGTCATCTTTCAGCGCTGTAGCGACTTTTCGCACATACATATAAAGGCTACGCTGAGCGATCAGGCTGATGGTTAAAAACAGCTCTAACGCCCAGCCAAAGGGATAATGCTGTCCAAACCAGGACACCGCCAACCCTAGGACACAACACACAGAAACGATGAAATACACAACAACAAAGCCACGAATGGCGCGATTTGTCTCTGATCGATTTTCCCGATTGAGCTTATTATCCAACACTGAAATCAAATCCCCGATCCAGACCACAGGGTGTTTGATCACATTAAACAGGCGGTTCATATCCCCGACATAGGCATCCAGCACCAATGCGGCCAAAAGCAGCCACAATGGATCAAAGGTTTCTGTCAGGATCAGGCTATCGTTTGCTATCATGGGATTGGCTTATACCATATCCAAAACCGACTTCAATCTATCAAGATCAAACTCGCTAAAGACTTGTAGGCCATGGTCTTTTAAAAGCTTAGTCGTTAGGCCGGACCCCGCAATTTTCTGGGACGTGAACGTACCGTCATAAATCATATGAACACCGCAAGACGGGCTACGTTCTTTCAATAAAGCAAAACGGATCTTATGTTCTTGTGCCAAAGCCAACGCAATTTGCGCCCCGCTTTTAAAGGCATCGCTATAATCCATCCCGTCTTTATCAACGATTTTGCCACTTTTCGGGTCGCATTCACATGGCGGGCGCGGGGCAGGAAGTCCGCCTGCCATTTCCGGACAGATGGGAATAAAGCGTCCTTCATCCTTCCAGCGTTGGAATAAGTCGTCTTTCATCAGACAATGATCTGCATCATAGCGCACTTTTTCCCCGTAGAGACAGGCGCTGATAAGAATTTTTTCCACGGTTTACGTCCGTTTCGTCAAAGATTTTTTATTGCCGCTTTGTTTATCATGTGCTGCAGCGCGTTTTTTCAGAACCCGCATGCTGCGACGGCGGTTTTCTTCGGCAATCAAAGCCTCTACATGGCGGCCCTGATAGAGCTCGATCCCGTTATCGCGGCCAAACTCGATAGATTCTTCGTTATCACAACGGGTTAAAATCACCCGGTTCGGTCCGGTCAAGATCAACTGACGTTTCACTTTATCCGTCAGATCATGTCCGCCATGGATAATATCGGGATGCCAGATCAACTTAATCAAATCCGCCTCCAGACGTTCCCGATCGATAAAAGGCAATGTTTTATAACTCACCCCGTCAATACAGATACGATATCCGCGCTGTTTCACAAACTCACGTGCAAACAGATAGGCATTTAGATCACTAAAAATATCAAGTTGTTGCAATTCCAAAACGATATTACCGCGCATGGCTGCAATGACATTTTCATCAAATTTCAAAAATTCCGGTGACAACAGGGTCGCGACATTTAAATTAATGCTGATATCGCCCGTGATATCGCGGTCTTCCGTCTTGCTCAGCATCGATAAGATCCGTCGATCCAGCGTTTCCGTTAAATGCTGGAATAACCACGGCGAGGATGTCAGGTTAGCCCCGGGCAAAAGGGTATCACGCAAATCGGCAATGGAAATATAAAGTTCGCTGAATTTTGGGGTCGGTACATTTTGCGCGCCTTCCACCGAACAGACATATTGACGGCGCACCATATTGGTCAAATCTGCGGCTTTTAAAGCTTCGATAAGACGGTCCAATGTGCGCGGCGTCAAGCGTTCGCCTTCTTCCTGTTTGGCGATCAAGGCAGCTTTTACATCATGCCCCGTGCCGCCAACACCAGAGGCATTTTTCTGATCTTCCACCATTGTGCGGGCCATGGCGACAATGATGTCATATTCGGTTTCCACATCAAACCAGCTAGAAAAACCCTGACCTTCAACTTCTTCTTCCGACAGTAAGGGGTCATCCCCAAAAAGGAATTTCACTTTATCCAGCGCCGATTCCACCTGTCCCATGGCTTCCATCTTGAAAATAAAGATGATGTCAGAATTATTCAGGACAAAGATTTGCCCCAAAAGTTCTTTGACCATGCCTTCAAAAGCATCAGCGGCTACACGGATATGATGTTCGCGACGGTTAAACGGGCGTAACTTTGAGAGATGCAAATGCACCATCTCGCGACCCTGACGGTGATGTTCAAGGCGGCGGATATAATCATAAAACAGGGTTTCTTGATTTTGCGTGCTCATAATCAAAGCCCCCTTCTGGCTTGGGCTGCGGCTTTTTGGGTCATGGCCTCAACCAAACGATCCACAAAGAAGCCCTGAAAACGTTGCACACCTAACTGCAAGCCGAAACGCACCGCATCTTCACTATCCACATGTGAAATCACCACATTGGCCGCACCGATAGACTGAATTAATTCACGCATTTCCATTTGCCCATCTTTGGTGGCTGCTCCGCCCAAGCGGTCCCCCCAGGCAATTTTATAATAATCTGCCTTTAACATACTGGGGTCGAAATAATCCAGCACCAAGGGCTGTAACGTATCGATTAACACTTTGTAGCCGCGTGCCTGTAAAAGATCGCGGGTTTCTTCATAAGCAAAGATGTTGGAAAAAACATCCACGGGCTGAAATTCCAGGATGACCCGATGGGCCTGATCCCCGACAAACTGGTCAAACATCTGAAAATCTTTGGTATTCACCGTTTGCATATTTAAATTCAGGCTGAAATTTTTCGGCAGATCATCCATGGTCTGACTGCGCAACATATGTAAAACGCGCTGATCCAAAATGGTGGTCAAAAACTGAAAAAGCCAGCGATCCGCCAGTAAATCCACATCAGGGGCGACGGTTTTGCGCAGATCCGCGATGGAAACATAATATTCACGAAACAACAACTGCCCCTGACCATTTGCCCCGATCTGAACAGCAGACTGATGTTTCATCAAAGGACGAGCATCCAATTTTTTGAATGAACGCGCCAATTGATCCAGATTTTTCGGCATCAGCTTTTCATCATCCATTGCCGATGTGCCGCTATCCATTTTGGCAGACATGCCGGCAAGTGCCGCTGAAACGACCGCTTCTTTAAAGAAATCAAAGTCTTCTTCCAGATCAAACCAGCTGGATAGCATTTCTTCGCCCGCAATATCGCGCTGACCGATCAAGGGGTCTGCGCTGAATAGCATGCGGATATTATCCAATGCCTTATCAATTTCTGCGACTTTGGTATTCGGGCAGGTCAAAATGATGTCGAAATTTCCCAGAATGAATAACTCTGCCATATGGGTCAGCGTAATATCATCAAAGGCACGTTCAGCAATGCGGATATAATCAGGCTTTTTGTTGGTTTGCTGCAATCTGGACAAATGCACATGGACCGCACATTGGCCTTGCGGTTTACTTTCCAGATATTGCAGGTTTTCAAGCAGTTTATTTTCCGGGCTATTTGTATCAGCCCGAATTGCTTTCATCACCAGAGCATCGCTGCGTTTTTCTGCCATCAACGTAAAACTTTCATTTCCCAGACGGAGTTATCTTTTTTGATAGAATACCATAGCGATAAAACTCTTCATAAAAAATTAAAATCATCTATGTTTTTCTCTTCAGGAATGTTAAATCCATCCCGGTGACATAAGGGGAGAAAAACTCGTGCATATGCGGAAACGAATTTTGGTAACAGGTGGTGCCGGATTTTTGGGCTCTCATCTATGTGAGCGCCTGTTGAAAGAAGGTCATGACGTAATTTGCGCCGATAATTTTTTCACCGGCAGTAAAGATAATATCCGTCATTTGCTGGATAACCCCTATTTCGAACTGATGCGCCATGATGTGACTTTCCCACTTTATGTTGAAGTGGACGAGATTTATAATCTCGCCTGCCCCGCGTCCCCGGTTCATTATCAACATGATCCGGTCAGCACGACCAAAACAAGCGTTCATGGAGCGATTAACGTACTTGGTCTGGCAAAACGCGTTAAAGCCAAGGTTTTTCAAGCTTCAACAAGTGAAGTCTATGGCGATCCGGAAATTCATCCCCAACCGGAAGAGTACCGCGGGAACGTCAATCCCATTGGCCCGCGTGCCTGTTATGACGAAGGCAAACGCTGTGCTGAAACCTTATTTTTCGATTATTACCGCCAACATAAGGTCAATATTCGAGTCGCGCGGATTTTCAATACCTATGGGCCGCGCATGCACCCCAATGATGGCCGTGTTGTGTCAAACTTTATCATGCAGGCACTCCGCAATGAGCCGATCACCATTTATGGTGATGGCTCGCAAACACGCTCTTTCTGTTATTGCGATGATCTAATCGAAGGATTTATCCGCTTAATGGCGGCAGATGATACGGTAACAGGCCCGATTAATTTGGGAAATCCTGGTGAATTCACCATCAAACAACTGGCAGAAAAAGTTATTGATCTGATCGGATCAAAATCCAGCCTGACTTTTGAAGATTTACCTGTGGATGACCCCATGCAGCGCAAACCGATTATCGATCTGGCACAAAAGCACCTGAATTGGCAGCCCAGCGTTGATCTGGAAACCGGGCTGAAAAAGACCATCGCCTATTTCGAGAAAATGCTTTGATCGAATAAGATTCCTGCTTTCGCAAGAAAACAATCTTTTAAAAGCGTCGCAACGACTGGCTTTTCCAAAAGCGAATGGTATCAGCGACTTGATCCCAGTGACTTTCTTTGGCTTTTTCAACGGCTTCTTCATACCCAAAGGCATGGACCAGCATTTGTGCCAATTCCTGATGGCGCGGGTCATGATGTGCCGGACTATATGGTAATTTTCTGGATTTACTTAGGCTCGTATACATTCTCATTCCTCAAATTTGTGGACATCGTGCCCTTATTTTTTAAGGTATAATTATGAGATAAGTTTGTTACGATGACGTTTCAAGTAGATAAAAGAAAGAAAATTTTACGCAACGCCGCGGTAATCATCCTGCATGAAACGAAGTTCTTCAGCGACATTAAACCATTGAAATTCCATGGCGGTGCAAATAGCGTCGTTATAGCCCATACTCATAAGTAGGCGTTCAGCATAATCGCGGACTTCAACCTGATTTGTGCATTTCATGGCTTGCATTTCTTCAACAGGTGTTAGCATTTCAATGGCCCCTTGGCAGTCTTTATTGTTTCACGGCGAAGATGAGGGGGATTCGGGCGTTTCAAACAATAACCTGTCCAAAACGCCCGAAGGAGGTGTTGTTCATCTCACCGTTTCATCTAAGCACAGAATTGTTGCTAGGATTTTTCCGCAATAATTTCTTTTATTTCATAATATTTCCACGATTAGAAATAGAGGTCTTTCGTCCAAGAGAAAGGCACGGTATAAAGGGTTTTTCTGGCCAGATAACAAAAGTACATAAGTTTATGGATTTAAACACCCTTTTCCAAAGTGAGTTTGATCGCCACCAAGTTGCGCTGAACCAAACACGTGAAAAATTGGAAGCGCCCTTCATTGAATGGGTGAATATTTCAAGCCATGCACTGACAGCAGGCGGTAAAATCATTTTCTTTGGCAATGGCGGCAGTGCTTCTGATGCCCAGCATCTCGCAACAGAATTAACCGTGCGCTACGTTAAAAATCGTCCCGCCATGGCAGCAATTGCGCTGACCACAGATACATCGGCATTGACAGCCATCGGCAATGACTTTGGGTTTGAGGATTTATTTTCCCGTCAGGTCGAAGCCTTATGTACAGAAAAAGATGTGGTCATCGGGATTTCCACCTCCGGCACCAGCCCCAATGTGATTAAAGGTTTGCAGGCAGCAAAAAAAATTGGTGCTAAGACGATCGGTATGGGCGGTCGTGACGGGGGGCTTTTACCCGAACTTTGCGATGTCAGTCTAATCATTCCGCATGAAGAAACCGCCCGTATTCAGGAAATGCATATCACCATCGGCCACGCCTTCTGCCAAGCCCTTGAAAACCAGTTTGAGTCTTAAATCATGACCAGCCGCGCCCGCCATATTGATACGTTAACCCGCGCTAACACAGCTGAAATTCTATGTGTTGGCGATATTATGTTAGATAAGTTTGTTTATGGCAGTGTGGATCGTATTTCCCCTGAAGCCCCCATTCCAGTGGTACGTATCACCCGCGAAGAATCCATGTTGGGTGGGGCGGGCAATGTGGTGCGTAACCTGTTAAGTTTAGGCGCGAACGCAAAATTTTGCGGCCTTGTCGGTGAAGATGAAGCAGGGCGCGAAGTGGGCGGTTTATTAAATGAAGATGATAACTGCAGTGCCAATTTGATTTTGGACCCCCAACGTCCAACCTCGCTCAAAACCCGTTATATGGCATCCAATCAACAGATGCTGCGTGCAGATCTGGAACAAACGGGACCATTATCCGAACAACAGCAACAAGACCTTTTACTGGATGTGGCAGAATGTCTGGGCACCATTAAAGTTATGGTTCTGTCAGATTATGGCAAAGGGGTATTGGAAGGCGATAGCGCCGAACATCTGATTGCTTTGGCAAAAAAAGCCGATATTCCCGTGATTGTCGATCCCAAGGGCATGGATTACAGCAAATATCGTGGTGCCACCCTTGTGACCCCCAACCGCAAAGAATTAAGCGAAGCCAGCCAGATGGCTTGTGACAGTGATGCTTCAATCGTCGCTGCCGCGCGTTACATCATCGAGACCTGCGGCATCGATAATGTGCTGGCAACCCGCAGTCAGGATGGCATGACACTGGTGACAAAATCTGGTGAGGTTGTCCATCTACCAACAGAAGCCCGCGAAGTCTTTGATGTCTCTGGTGCAGGTGATACCGTGGTTGCCACCATGGCCCTGGCCTTAAGTTTGGGGCAATCGCTGGCAGATGGGGCCGAATTAGCCAATGTTGCCGCCGGAATCGTCGTCGCCAAGACCGGAACGGCCAGCGTTTATCAGGATGAACTGGTCAATGCCCTGCACCATCAGGATATTAACAAGGCCGAAGCCAAGATCATGGAACGCCAAAATGCCAAGGAAAAGGTTGTGCATTGGCAACGTCAGGGCTTAAGCGTCGGTTTTACAAATGGCTGTTTTGATCTGCTCCATCCCGGTCATATTTCCCTGATTAAACAATCAGCCAGCCAGTGTGATCGTTTGATTGTCGGGTTAAACAGCGATGCCTCCGTCAAACGTTTAAAAGGTGAAGAACGCCCCGTACAGACCGAAATGGCACGCGCGACCGTGCTTTCTTCACTCGCAGATGTGGATATGGTTGTGATCTTTGATGAAGATACCCCGATGGAAACCCTGTCAGCCCTTTTACCGGATGTGCTCATTAAAGGAGCTGATTACACCATCGATCAGGTGGTTGGGGCAGAATTGATCCAGCAAAATGGCGGCCGTGTCTTTCTTGCACAGTTAGAAGACGGATTTTCCACCACAAATACGGTCAATAAGCTGAAAAATAACTGATTATTTCCTCATCACCTGCTGATAGGCATGCCAGGTCGCATGTCCAATCAGCGGGAACGTAATAATCAGACCAATCCCTGTGATTAATCCGGCAAACATCAATAAGACGATGAAAAAGGCCCAAAGCACCATAACGCGAAAATTAATAAAAACCGCATAGGCGCTGGTCAGCATTGCCGGGATCAGAACTGTTTTGCGATCAATCATCAAAGGCAGGGAAAAAGAACCTGTAAAAAAGATCAAGGTTGCAAAAACAAAGCCCAAGGCAGTAATCATCAAGGCAAAATGCAACCCTTCAAGGGATAAGGCTCGTTCAAAAATCGGTCCCCATTCCGGCATCACACCGGGAAAAGCGATGGCAAATAAAGTAAAAGAAAGTCGGATCCAGATCATAAAGAGAAAGACTTGTGCAATCCCCATCGCCATTACCGAATAGGTATTTCTTTTAAAAGCAAAAAGGGCATGATGAAGACGAAAAGGTTGTCCCTCAGCACGGCGCAAGCTGCCTTCATAAAAACCGATGGCCAATGCCGGTCCGATTAATAAGAAACCGGATAATGACGGCAAGATCAGATAGGGCAGCTCCAGATGATAAAGGCCAAAAATAATCAATAATTCCAAAATGATAAACAAAGCCGCATAGGTCGGGCTGACCCCTTTTGTCGCCTTTGTATCGGCCCAGCCTTTTGCCAGCCATTGAAACACATCGTCACTATGAACTTTGCGTACCAGCGCCATTTCATCAATGAGAAAACTCGGGGTATCCCCTTTGGTTTCTACCATTTTCATACCTCCCCAGAAGGTTTACAGCCGTTTATTTATATGGCTATGCTCTTTTCATTTGGGCAGGGATTCAAAGCGATGACACGATTGACCATCAGCCAGGACGATATCACCACCCTTTCTGTAGATGTGATTGTCAATGCGGCAAATTCAAGCCTTTTAGGGGGGGGTGGTGTCGATGGCGCCATCCATCGTGCGGCAGGTCCCGCCCTTTTGGAAGAATGTAAAACCCTGGGCGGTTGCAAAACCGGTGAAGCGAAGCTGACCCGCGGCTATGGGGTCCGCGCACCTTTCATTCTGCATACCGTTGGCCCCATCTGGTCCGAACACAGCCCCGAAGAAGCCGACCGCCTACTTTTCAACTGCTACTTTAACTGTTTAAGAATTTGCATGAAGGAAGAGTTGCAAGTAATTGCTTTTCCTAATATTTCAACAGGTATCTATGGTTATCCAAAACCGCGCGCAGCGAAACTTTGCATTGAGACCGTACGTGATTTTTGCAAAAACCATCCAGAGATTCAAGAGGTGATTTTCTGTTGTTTCGATCCCGAAAACAAAAATCTATATGAAGAAACTTTAGGAATGCAGGTCTAAAATATCTACATCAATTCTCTTTTATTTATGCCCCTGCGAAAGCAGGGGGCCTTCCTTTAGCGCCAGAGCCTGTCCTGCAAGAGACACCTGCTTTCGCAGGTGAACGCTAAGATTTTTTCACTCTTTCAACACAACAACATCCAACGGCTGATCCACCCCGGCAACATCGCGTTTTTCACGCAATTCCCAACGTTGTTCAGCTGTGTCATATCCTTGAGCTATAGCGAAATCCAATGTTTCGCGTGTGGCAATGGCGCGCACGCCTTCCAGCTTGGTTTGTTTTTCCATCTTGGCCGACACATTAGCCGCATCGCCAATGACGGTATATTCCAGGCGATGTTCTTCGCCGATCACTCCAAAAACAATGGGACCGGAGGCGCAAGAAGCATGGATCACCACCGGATCTAACCCTTGGTCTATCCGTTCTTTATTCCAGTCATCCGAAGCCACCATGATCGCTTCCATGACTTTAAGCGCATCAGCCGCATGTGTTTCTGACGGGGCAAGCACTCCGAAATAGGCCATAATGCCATCCCCGGTAAATTTATCCACATGACCTTTCAGGCCGGAAATGATAGGTACAATGCGCGCATGATATTGTGTAATGAGTGCGATCTGTTCTTCAGGTGTGGATCGTTTGGTCAAAGGGGTAAAGCCGCGAATATCCACATTCAGGATTGATGCTTCGCGCGACACGACATCCCCAATGGCTGCATCGGATTCAGACGATTTAATCTGATTGGCTAAATCATCTGAGAAAAACCGCGACAAAGATTGCGCGGCTTGTGTTTGTGATACGGCCTGAATCAATAGCGTGCGGGCTCGCACCACGGCCAAACCCAAGATCATGGAAACTAAGATGATCGAAACAATCTTATCAAATTCTGCCCCGATCAAGACGCTATTTGACGTCAAATACCTCACATAATCGCGCGTGACCATGGTGTTCATATCATCCATGACCACCACATATCCCACCATAACCGCCCAGCCAATGACAGCAGCCAATCCGCTTAATAGAATATAGCGTGCTTCAAAGCGCAATGTTCGCAAGGCAATGAAAATAAAGATATAAAGTACGGTTGGTGCTTTCAGGTAAAAGCTCGGCGGCTGCATATATTGCAGATGAAAACTGAAAATGGTACCAAACAACAGCAGGATATCCGCAATGATCGAAAGTGCAATCACCCAACCGGGTAAACGCATCCTGTAACTTAAGATCAAACGAATGATAGTGAAGATAAAGTAAATCGAAAGAACGTAAGGAACCGGGGCAAATTCCACATCCGGGTGAAAGGTTTTAGGCGATATGGCATATAGCGTCCCAAAGGTCACAACCACCAGCAATTGGATCCAGCCCACCAGTCGTTCTGATGCATTTTGCTGTTCAATGATTTGGCTTTGAATGCGTGCCGGGATTTTTTCATCCCCACCAAATCCCAAAAAAGCTTTCAGCCCGCCCATCATCACTTAGGGAGCCAGCTTATAACCGCCTGGCTCTGTCACAAGAAGCTGGGCATTGCTGGGGTCTTTTTCGATTTTTTGACGCAAACGATAAACATGGGTTTCCAGCGTATGAGTTGTCACCCCTGCATTATATCCCCAGACTTCATCCAACAGTATATCACGCCCGACCACTTTGCCTTCGGCGCGATACAGGAATTTGATGATGTTCGTTTCCTTATCGGTCAAACGAATTTTTCTGTCCGTTTCCGCTTCGATCAACATTTTTTGGGCGGGTTGGAAACTATAAGGCCCAACATTAAAGATCGCATCTTCGCTTTGTTCATGCTGACGCAAGTGGGCACGGATACGCGCCAGTAAAACCCCCAAGCGAAACGGCTTGGTGATATAGTCATTAGCTCCAGCATCAAGACCCAAAATGGTATCAGCATCGGTATCAGCGCCCGTTAACATAATGATGGGACATTTCACGCCTTGTTTACGCATCAAACGACAGACATCACGGCCATCCATATCAGGTAACCCCACATCCAGAATAACCACATCAAAGGTTTCATTCTTTGCCGTTTCCAGCGCTGAAGTCGCCCCATCGGCTTCGGCCACATGAAAGTCTTCATGAAGTCTAAGCTGTTCACACAACATTTGACGCAGCGAATCGTCATCATCGACCAAAAGAACGCGTTTTTCAGTAGACATTTTGTGGCTCATCCCCAACAGATTTACAATTTATGCTACCATATCAATTAAATTTTATGCCGTATAGTACCCTCACAGGCTGATAACGCTATTGTGAATTCATCACTTTCGGCCTAAATAAAGGGACCTTTAATCATTACATTATGCGTTTAACCATGCCCCATCGTCTGTCCATCACCCTGACCGAAACCGAAACCGCCGCCCAGACCCCCTCTCTTCTGGCTGTGGACCGCGCGATTTCCGACCTTAGACGCGGACAGATCGTTGTAATCGAAGATGATGCAGGGGCGCTTATACTTGCTCTGGCCGCAGAAGGGGCCACCAAATCGGCTATTCAACGCTTAAAAAGCCTAAGCAACGCCCAACCCCATTTGATCTTGAGTAGCGCGCGCGTTAACACGCTGGGTCTGGGACAATTTAAAACCAAAGCTGTTTGTGTCGAAATGGGCAAGGCCCTGCGCCCGGACCTGATCGAAGGACTGGTTAATCCGCTGGCTACCATTTCCAAAAACGATTTTTTCGACATCACATTTAAAGATGTACCCCTTAAAAATGGTGAAAGTGCTGCCATTGGTCTGGCCAAACTGGCCCGCTTGATCCCCTCCTGTATCACGGTACATCTGGATAAACCGGATAATCTGGAAGACTGGCTGAAAAGTGCGCATCTGCTTTTGGTCAAAACCAGTGACATTTTTGGCTATGAGGAAACCACAGCCCGGTCTTTGCGCGCTGTCAGCGATGCCCAGGTTCCGCTGGCCGATGCACCAAATACCAAAATCGTTGCCTTTCGTCCGGCCGACGGCGGGATTGAACATTTTGCCATCATTATCGGCACGCCAAACCCACAAGATCCTGTCCTGATCCGCATTCATTCAGAATGTTTCACAGGCGATCTGGTCGGCAGTTTGCGCTGTGATTGCGGCGATCAGCTGCGCGGGGCGATTAAATCTATCGCTGAACAGGGATCGGGTATCTTGCTCTATCTCGCACAAGAAGGGCGCGGGATCGGACTGGTCAATAAGTTACGTGCCTACAAACTGCAAGACACTGGCGTTGATACCTTTGATGCCAATGAACAACTGGGTTTTGATGCCGATGAACGGGTTTATCTGCCCGCTGCTCAAATTCTGGCACACCTTGGGGTCAATAAGGTACGCCTGATGACCAACAACCCGGAAAAGGTCAGTGTGCTCAAGGCCTGTGATGTTGATGTGGTCGAACGGGTCGAACATGCTTTTGCCACCAATAAACATAACGAACCTTACATTTTTGCCAAAGCCACCAAGGGCGGCCACTACCTGTAAATTCTGCCGGGTTTGAATACGGTAATTTTTGCCGATTTACGAAAGTATATACATATAAGCTATTGATTTATATATATTATACTTCTGGCATGATGCCTGCAATGTCTTCTCTTAAGATATAAATTGAGAGCGATAAAGACATCAAGGATCATCCCTATGGTTGATACAAATTATACACAGGTTGCCCTTTCCCCGCAGGAAATGGCACCGGAAAAGAACAAAAATAACAGTGAAGAAGACTTCAGCTTCTTTGGCGATGACGGTATGTCCTTTTGGGATTTCGTCGATATGATCAACCCCTTGCAACATATTCCTGTCGTTTCAACAGCTTATCGGGAAATGACCGGTGATGAAATTGACCCAGGTTCCCGTCTTGCAGGCGGCACACTATACGGTGGTCCGCTTGGCTTGGCCGCATCTACTTTTAATGTCATTTTGGAACATAATACCGGAAAAGATGTGGGTGAACATGTGGTTGCCTGGTTTGATGGAGATGAAGTTCCCGCAGAAGAACAACCCGTCTATGCCCAAAATGAAACCGGACAATCCACCTCTGCCTTTGCTGCCGGCTTTGCCCCACAAGTTCCGGATAGTGAAGCCGATGCCTTTGCCGCCGGAGAAGCTAGTTTGCGATTAGCAGCCATTCAGGAATTTATGAACCCGGCCATTGCTAAAGAAGTTCCCGTTACCGCGCAACCTGTTTCAAACTTTTCCCCCAATAAAGGGGCCGGGTCTGCCGGGACATGGGCCGCACCTGATAATCTTCCGCCCCCCTTCCCCACAGAACGTGCAGGCACCGTTCCATCGACCCCACAAGCTATGGCCCAGCCGATAAATACCCCTGCGACCGAAGAAGTTACGAAACCAGAACAATATACAGGTTTCCAAGCGCAACAGACCCATGAAGAGTCAATAGATGCCTTGCGTGCCTTTGCCCGTGATGTTCAGGCCCAACGTCTGCAAAGCCAAACGCAAGACGTTCAACAGCAACAGCAACAACCCGCCCCAGCCCCCGTGCCCACCACCACATCACAATTAAATCAAACTACGGACAATGCCTGGTTTGCCGATATGATGTCGCGCAATATGAACCGATATTCACCAACCGGTCCCAAAGGCTGACCCTAAATGTCTGTTATTGAAGTAACATCTGATCACAAGCTGGTCTGGCAAGCGCAGGTTTTTGACTGTGCATTGGGAAAAGGCGGGGTAAAAGAAGATAAACGTGAAGGCGATGGAGCAACACCTGTAGGCCGTTTTGCATTACGATACGCCTTATATCGTGCCGATCGCATAGAACGCCCCGTGACCGCCTTAAACGTCCGGGAAATACATGAAAATGACGGCTGGTGCGATGATCCGGATCATTCAGGTTATAACCGTCCAGTCACGCTTCCTTTTCCTGCCTCACATGAAAAACTTTGGCGTGATGATCATATCTATGACATGATTGTTGTTATGGGCCATAATGATAACCCACCTGTGCCCTATAAAGGGAGTGCGGTCTTTTTCCATCTGGCGCACCCCGACTTCACACCCACTGAAGGCTGCGTGGCTGTGAACCTTGATGTCATGCGCCACATCCTAAAAGGTGTGGATAATCAGACCGTGATGGACATTCGCTTATAATTTTTTCGCACGTACGCCGAAAACAGCCGTTCCCACACGCACAGAGGTCGCACCAAAACGAATGGCGGTTTCATAATCTCCACTCATCCCCATACTCAAACCTTCAAGACCATGCTTTTGCACCAGTTTACGCAAAAAAGCAAAATGCAGGCTGGGTTCTTCATCTGCGGGCGGAATACACATCAGACCTTTGATCGATAAATTCAGCTCATCACGGCACAAAGTGATAAATTCATCTGCGTCTTTAGGAAGGCAACCGCCTTTTTGATCTTCCTCGCCCGTATTAATCTGCAAATAAACATCCAGCACTTTTCCCTGCTTTTCCATTTCTTTTGCAAGGGCGCGCGCCAATTTGGGACGGTCCACCGTTTCGATAACATCAAACAGGGCCACGGCCTCTTTGACCTTATTCGTTTGCAAACTTCCAATAAGGTGCAAACAAACGCCTGAAAACTCTTCTTTTAACTCAGGCCATTTACCATGTGCTTCTTGCACCCGGTTTTCCCCGAAAACACGATGACCTGCCTTTAAAGCCGGGCGAATCGTACTAGCTTCGTGGACTTTGCTGACAGCAACCAGTTCTATCTCGTCAGGTTTTCTATCCGCAGCTTTAGCAGACTGAACAATAGAATCCTTCACTTGTGCCAAATTTTCTGCAATACCCATAACTGGTCCCATCATCGATTATTAGGTCACGAATGCGCCACACCGTATCAGAGCTTGCCCAAAGGCTCAATCGCTTGCATGCCCCGTCTGAAAAATTTCCCTCGCTTCTTTTAATGACGGATGCGAAACGACTTCCTGATCCACGAGCCCTCATCCCACTTTTACCGTCAGGCTCAGCAGTTATTATACGCCATTTCAATGATCCACAAAAAGAACAAATAATACGTAAAATCATATTGTTATGCCGGAAACATCATGTAAAGATTTTCGTATCAGACAGCCTTTCTCTTGCACTAAAATATAAGCTGGATGGTATACATTATAGTGAAAAAAAAGTCAGACTAATGGCATCATGTGGTCGAGCAAAACGACCTTATAAAAAGATGATTTTTACCTGTGCTTGCCATTCAGAATCAGCACGTATTGCCGCTTCTAAAGCAAAAATGGATGCCATCCTTCTCTCACCAGCTTTTCCCACCCAAAGCCACCCCGGCGCGAAATCTTTAGGCATCTGGCAAATCGCCAGCTTATCACGACATAGCTCGTTACAAACCTATGGACTGGGGGGAATCAATCAAAAAACAGCCCACAGACTGTCTTCAACACAGCTCTGTGGCTTTGCTGGCATTAGCGGACTTATCTAATAATAAAAGGAGTGCCCTTTAATAAAGAACACCCCTTTTTCATAAACTTCTTAATCTTAAGACAGATTAGAAATCAATAGCCAGACCAGCAACAACACCGAAACCGTCGTTGTCGTTAGTGGTCGTGCCTGTAGCAGAAGCATCATCAAAGTCTGCAGCGAACACAGAGCCTTTAAGTGCTACACCTGCACCCAAGTCGTAAGAACCGGAAACCATCCAAGTGTTCTTTTCGTCTTCAAGTACAGTCCCTGTAGAGCCAGCTGTTTTATCATCTTGGCTCAAAGACATATAGTTGACAGAGACACCATACGGGCCAGTTTCATAAGAAACACCCAGGTCCCAACCGTCCATGTCTTTAGAAGAGACAGCACCAACATTGTTTTTGGCGATAAAAGACCCACCAATTGTGAAGCCTGCAACGCCAATGTTCAATCCAGCACGACCAGCAGATTCGTTGTTTACAGATGTACCGTTTGTACCACCGTTATCGATCAATTCATAACCGACGTCTGCCCCAACGGTTACACCACCAAAGTCACCGCTGTAAGCCACTGCAACGTTATATTGGATATCAGAACCAGTATTTGTGGACCCGACGTTTACAGCATTGGATACGACTTCAGGAATGATCCCGTAAGACGCACCAAGTTGAAAGCCTGCAATGCTTGGTGAATAATAAACAATTTTTTGACCTGTTTCACCAGCTGTCAACGTACTATTCGCAAAATTAGCGTTAGAAATATTAGAAGCAATCCAATTTTCTACATCGCCATCATTGTTACCAATGCCAACTTCCGGCGCAAGATTACCCATGCTGTTTGCAGCACCAGGCGTTGCACCAATGTGAAGTTCACCCAAAGTATCAGAAGCGATAGAAACAAAAACATCATCCATATCTGCTGCGTTCGAATCAGCTTCCATATCGATGTTCACACCAACAGTCAGACCGTTGTCCAATTTTGTAGAACCACGGAAGTATACTTCGGTGTCTTGTTGAACAGTCACGTTCGCATAATCATTACCGCCGACGGTATCCTGATCAGCATAACCAACCCAAGCTTCTGCAAAACCGCCAAGTGATAATTTAATCGGGTCTGCTGCGTTTGCATGTGATGTTATAACAGCGCAGGCAACAAGCGCCGTTGTTCCAGCAAGAATCTTTTTCATTATTTTCCTCATTATTAAATCTATATGACACACCACTAGATAAGAGTGATAATCAATATGATTTATAATTGGAAGATAATATTAGATAGATCAGCAAAACCTGTTTTTGTGCGTTGCAATATTGCAACAGCTATTCAAAAGAAAAGGGCGTTACCCTAAGGTAAACGCCCAATCCTTGAAACTTTTCTATTCTGAAAGTCAGATTAGAAAGAAACAGCCAAACCAGCAACAACACCGTAACCGTCGTTGTCGTTAGCAGTTGTGCCTGTTGAAGAAGCATCGTCAAAGTCCGCACCGAAGATAGAACCTTTAAGAGCTACACCAGCGCCCAGATCGTAAGAACCAGAAACCATCCAAGTGTCTTTTTCGTCTTCTTGAACGTTAGCTGTAGAACCAGCTGTTTTGTCGTCTTGGCTCAAAGACATGTAAGAAACAGAAACACCGTATGGGCCAGTTTCGTAAGAAACACCGAGGTCCCAACCGTCAGCATCTTTAGAAGATACAGCACCAACGTTGTTAGCTGCGAACCAAGAACCACCGATAGTGAAACCAGCAACACCGATAGACAGACCAGCGCGGCCCAGAGCTTCGTTGTTTACAGAAGTACCGTTAGTACCACCGTTGTCGATCAGTTCGTAGTTTACGTCAGCACCGATGGAAACACCACCGAATTCACCGTTGTAAGCAACACCAACGTTGTATTGGATGTCAGAACCAGTGTTTGTAGAACCAACGTTTACAGTACTAGATACAGACTCAGGAATGATACCGTAAGACGCACCAGCTTGGAAACCAGCGATGTTCGGAGTCAAGTAAACAACTTTTTGACCGTCAGCAGAGGAAGTCAAAGTGTCGTTATCAAAGCCAGGGTTGGTGTTGTTACCGCCGTTATTAGCAGTTTGGCTTTGGTCTTGAATCCAGTTTTGAACGTCGCCGTCGTTGTGGCCGATACCAACGTCAGGTGCTGTGTGAGACAGACCGTAAGAAGCGCCTTTAGTAGAACCGATTTTCAGTGTACCCAGAGCGTCTGAAGAAACAGAAACGAACACGTCATCTTGAGTAGTTGCGTTAGAGTCAGCTTCCATGTCGATGTTAACACCGATAGTCAGGCCGTTATCCAGTTTAGTGGAACCGCGGAAGTAAACTTCTGTGTCTTGTTGAACCAAAACGTTAGCAAAATCATCGCCGCCAACTTCGTCTTGGTCAGCGTAACCAACCCATGCTTCAGCGAAACCGCCCAAAGACAATTTAATCGGATCAGCAGCTTGAGCTTGGCCTGCTACGACTGCAGCAGCTACGAGAGCAGTTGTGCCCGCGAGAAACTTTTTCATTTAGATATCCCCTTAATAAGGTTTTAAGTTTAAAAACAACTTTGCAGAAGGTGTACCCATACACCGTTTGCGTGGATGTATTAAATGCATCTGCCCCCCAAAGGTCAAGCATCGCAATCAGTCTTTTGTGACCTTTTTTCCTCACTGTTGCAAAAAAAACACAATCGCTTTTCGCACAAACACAGTAAGAATGTTCAACACCCCTTATATTGCTTGCTTTTTTAGCCTATGGCAGGCATATCTTTCATTCCTAAAAAAAGCAGTCACAAATCAGGTTGGTAAATGATGTCACAACTCTCTCGCTTTTTCGCCCTTACCTTATTCATTGGGATTCTAAGTGCCTGTGAAGGCATAAATGTCACAGGACCCGATACCTTTGAACGCCCTAATGATAAATGGCAGCAAAGGGATCGCCAGACAGAATCAATCTTTGGCGGTGACGGACTGACCTTTGGAGGTAAAGAACAGAAACGCGGCAGCCAAGGCACTGGTATTGGCGTCAATGCTTTCTTATGGCGTGCAACACTGGATACGATTTCATTTATGCCCTTGGCATCTGCCGACCCGTTTGGCGGCGTTGTCCTGACCGACTGGCACAGCCCGGCCGAATCTCCACAAGAACGTTTTAAATTAAACGTCTATATTCTGGGACAAGCCCTGCGCGCTGATGGTATTCGTGTCGCGGCTTTCAGACAGGTTAAAAATAACGCCAATGAATGGCAGGCTGTTAACATGGACCCCAAAGCCGTTACCGACATTGAAAATGCAATATTGACCCGTGCGCGCCAATTGCGCAGCGAAAGCGCAACTCAATAATCCGCTGACATTGAACGACATACATACTTATATATAAAGAAAACCATGGCCCGTTATAATTTCAAAGAAACCGAACAAAAATGGCAGTCCTTCTGGGACAAAAACGACACTTTTAAGGTCACAGAAGACCCGTCCAAAGGAAAATACTATGTCCTGGAGATGTTCCCCTATCCGTCCGGGCGAATCCATATGGGCCATGTGCGTAACTATACTCTAGGCGATGTCGTTGCCCGTTATAAAAAAGCCAGCGGATTTAACGTTTTACACCCTATGGGCTGGGATGCCTTTGGACTGCCGGCTGAAAATGCAGCTATGGATGCAGGCGTTCACCCGGGTGAATGGACCTACAAAAACATTGAAGATATGCGCGCCCAGTTAAAAACCATGGGCCTGTCTTATGATTGGGACCGGGAAATTGCGACCTGTGACCCGGACTATTACCAACATGAACAGAAAATGTTTCTGGATTTTCTAAAAAACGATCTGGTTTATCGAAAAGAAAGCTGGGTCAACTGGGATCCGGTGGAAAATACCGTGCTGGCAAACGAACAGGTTGTTGACGGTTGTGGCTGGCGTTCTGGTGTGCCGGTTGAACGTCGCAAACTGAACCAATGGTTCCTGAAAATCACTGATTTCGCAGAAGATTTACGAGTCGCACTGAAAAGCTTGGACCGTTGGCCTGACAAAGTTCGCATCATGCAGGAAAACTGGATCGGTCGATCAGAAGGCATGCGCCTGTCGTGGCAATTGGTAGGACGCGACGATTCGCTGGAAGTCTACACCACACGTCCTGATACACTATATGGGGCTTCTTTCTGTGCTATTTCGCCCAACCACCCGCTGGCCGCTGAAATTGCAGAAAACAATGCTGACATGCAAGCCTTCATTGATGAATGCAACAAGATGGGCACGTCCGAAGAAGCCATCGAAAAGGCCGAGAAAAAAGGCATCAACACAGGGCTTAAGGTCAAACACCCGCTCGATGACAGCTGGGAATTACCCGTTTATGTCGCCAACTTCGTTTTGATGGAATATGGCACAGGTGCGATCTTTGGCTGCCCCAGTGGGGATCAGCGCGATTTGGACTTTGCCCGTAAATACGATCTTCCTGTCGTGACCGTTGTGCGCCCTGCCGACGAATCCGATGATTTTGCCGTTGAAAATGAAGCCTACACAGATGACGGCGTCATGATCAATTCCGATTTCATGACAGGCATGAGCGTTGCCGAAGCCAAAAAAGCTATTTTTGCCAAATGTGCAGACCTGAACATCGGGGAAAAAGAAGTCAATTACCGCCTTCGTGACTGGGGTGTGTCGCGTCAACGTTACTGGGGTTGCCCGATTCCCGTCATTCATTGTGATGATTGCGGGATTGTCGAAGTCCCGGCAGACCAGCTGCCTGTCGAACTGCCCAAAGATGTTGATTTTGACCAACCGGGCAACCCGCTAGACCGCCACCCGACATGGAAAAATGTTAACTGCCCGTGCTGTGGCAAACCGGCGCGCCGTGAAACAGATACGTTTGATACCTTCTTTGAATCGTCCTGGTATTTTGCGCGTTATTGTTCCCCTAAATCTGACAATGGCATTGATAAGGCCGCAGCTGATTACTGGATGTCGGTTGATCAATATATCGGCGGTGTAGAACATGCAGTTCTACACCTGCTCTATTCCCGATTCTTTACACGTGCCTTGAAGAAATGCGGCTATCTATCTGCTGAAGAACCATTCGCGGGTCTTTTAACCCAAGGTATGATTTGCCACGAAACCTATAAAGATGCAGATGGCAAATGGATAATGCCATCCGATACGGTCCAGACCGAAGATGGCAAGGTTGTCCATAAAGACAATGGCCGCCCGGTTGAAGTGGGTCCATCGATTAAAATGTCCAAATCCAAAAAGAACGTGGTTGATCCGGAAATGATTATCGCCACCTATGGCGCTGATACGGCCCGTTTATTTATGCTGTCTGACAGCCCACCGGAACGTGATCTGGAATGGACCGATTCTGGTGTGGACGGGGCTTGGCGTTATATCAACCGCCTGTGGCGTTTAATCACCGAACCTAAAGCCCCCTATCCAGCCAAGGATGCTCCTCGGCCTGCAAATCTGTCTGCAGAGGCGCAAAAGGTCCGTTCTACTGTCCATAAAACCATCGCTGCTGTGACCGATGATTTGGCAAAATTCCATTTCAACAAAGCAGTTGCCCGTCTGCGCGAACTCACCAACACATTAGGTAACCTTGATGGCGTTAAAGGTGATGATGCCTGGGTCTTGCGCGAAGGCTATGAATATCTTGTGCGTTTAATCGCCCCGATGACACCCCATATTGCGGCTGAACTTTGGGCCGAACTGGGCCATGAAAGTGTACTCTGTGAAGTGTCCTGGCCTGTGGCTGATAGCCATTTATTGGTAGAAGACAGTGTCATTGTACCCATCCAGATCAATGGTAAACGCCGGGACCAGCTGGAAATCCCAAAAGATATGGACAAAGCTGAAGTTGAAAAACTCGCCTTGGCGTCTGAAAAAGTTCAGGCTACATTAGACGGCAAAGCACCTAAAAAAGTTATTGTTGTGCCAAACCGGATTGTGAACATTGTTGCGTAACCTCTTTAAAATAAAACTTTTTCTTTTGTTCATAGCCATGAGCTTATCTGCCTGTGGCTATCAACCCTTACACGGTAATCGCAAAACCGCACAAAATACACAAATGAAACAGGAACTTTCGCGTATCTGGATCGAAGAAATCAAAGATCGCGAAGGCCAACAGCTTCATAATGAATTGCTTAATCTTTTCAATATGAAAGGACGCCCAACTCAACCAAAATATAAGCTTAACGTATATTACGAGGAAAGCACGTCCGGATTGGGTATTGGCAAGGATGATTTTTCAACCCGCGCCAACATGGTGGTTCAAGCAAATTTCACCTTAACTGGTGCATCTAATCTTGACGGAAAAAGTCAATCGGTGGTCAGTTATAATATTCTAACCTCACCGACCGGGACTGAATATGCCAAACGTGATGCCCGCGTGCGGGCCATTAAGAATATTGCAACCGATATACACCGCCGGATTGCTGTGCATCTTCTGACAACAAAAACAAAGGATTAGGTCCATTTCATGAAAATTACAGCAGGCAAAGCCGACGGTTTTATTAAAAATCCTCCGCCTGATATCCGCTGTATTTTAATCTATGGGCCAGATCAGGGTCTGGTCTTTGAACGTTCCAAAGCCCTAGGCGGACTGATTCTGGATGATCTAAACGATCCTTTTAATTCCGTTATTTTACAAGCCCCAGACGTCAAGGCTGATCCAGCGATCATCGCCGATGAGGCAGCGGCCCTGTCCATGATGGGGGGCAGACGCTTTATTCGCATTCAAGATGCCGCCGATTCTCTCTCTGCTGCTTTTAAAGCCTACCTTGCTGATCCGGTAGGGGATGCCATGATCGTGTTGGAAGGCGGTGATTTAAGCCCACGTTCCAGCTTAAGAAAACTGTTTGAAGCCGATAAATCAATCGCTGCGGCTCTCCCCTGTTATGGGGATGAAGGACGCAATCTATCCGATGTCGTGCGTGAAACCCTTCAAAAGCATGGACTTAATGCAGATCGTGATGCCATGGGGTATCTTTTAAACCATTTAGGATCTGATCGTCAGGTCAGTCGCGGCGAACTTGAAAAACTCGCGATCTATATGGGCGATGAAACATTGGTTACCATGGAACATGCAATCGCTTGCGTCGGTGACAGTGGGGCTTTTTCGCTGGATAACGTTATTATGGCCGCCGCCAATGGTGATCATGCCAATTTGGAAACCACGCTGTTGCGCTGTTTTGATGAGGGTAACCAACCGATTATGATCTTACGCATGCTGGCTCGCCATTTTCACAAACTCCATCTCGCCAAAGGTCATATGCAAAAAGGGCTGAATATCGATCAAGCTATGGCCAAACTGCGCCCTCCCATCATCTTTAAACAAGCGCCCAACTTCAAAAAACAGCTGGGCAGCTGGGACCTCAAACGCATCAGCATGGCCATGGATATCATCACAGAGGCCGAAGGCGATTGTAAGAATAGTGCCTATCCGCCAGAAACCATCACCTCGCGCGCGCTTATGCGTATTGCCCAAGCCGCACGCGTACGTAGATAATCCATTTTCCTGCAAAAGCACGAATCTTTAGCCGCTTTATGAACGTAAGTATCCCCCTAACTAAACCAAGTACGGCGATCACGGTCAAATAATCCAGCGATATAGTCTTTAACCGCTTGAATCCGTGCTGTTTGGCTGGTTTGTTCATGGGTGACCAAATAAATCGGCATTTCAAACAGATCACAGGGCAAATCCAGAATCACGAGATCCGTTACTGTATGACTATAAAACCGTGGCAACATGCCAATCCCCATCCCGGCACGAAGCGCGCTGACAAAGCTCATGGCACTATTGGTTTGAAACGTAATCTGGTCATGATTTTTGACGGTTTCCTGCCATAAAGACAGGATTTTACTTTCCTGATAACCGCGATAATCAACGATTTTATGTCCGGCTAAATCGGCCCAATTTGAAGGCTCGCCATATTGATCCACATAAGCCGGCGAGGCAAAGACATGAAATTTGACCACACCCATTTTACGTATCTTTAAATCACCTTGTGTGGGTTCACTCAAACGAATGGCGATATCGGCTTCACGCGCTGATAAATCGGCAAATCCACCTTCGCATTCTACATCCAGTGAAATCTGTGGATAAGCTTTTTGAAAACCAGCCAGCCGCGGGGTCAGCCAAAACGACCCAAGCCCGTCTGTGACCGAAAGCCGAACCACCCCGTTCAAAGCGTCGTCTGCCCCAGACACAATCTGTTGCACCTGATCAGCCGAACTTTCCATCAGTTGGACGTGATCCAGCAAACGTCGGCCATCTGGTGTCAAATTCATCCCATGACGGTGACGATCAAATAATTTACATTTCAGTGTATCTTCCAACTGATCAATGCGCCGACCGACGGTAGAGCCATTCACAGACAGGCTCTCAGCCGCCGCGATGAAGCTCCCATTACGAGCGACCGATAAGAAATAGCGTAAATCATCCCAGTTCTGCATATTTGCATTCCGTTATTGCAATAATCTCTATTTATAGCCTTATTTTTACATGATACGCTATTATAAATTACATATTGATATGCTTTTTTGCAGAAAGTAGATGAAAATGAAAAAAAATGGATTTTTCTTAAAAACCGGCTATCAAAATGGCCTTGTTGGTTGGTTGACTCAAATGCATGGTCAAAATTATCAGGACAAATGGAATCTCGGTCAATTTTTTGAATGTCAGGTCGCTCGTGGTGTTTGTGATTTTATAGACAGCTATCAACCCCTCAATTCCCAAATTTGGTCTCTGCAAAAATATGGACAAATTTATGGATCTGTCACATTAGATGGCAGCCGTGCAGAAAAAGAAGGAGCACAACTGCGATGGTTTATTCTCGATTCTACAGTCCGGGGACAAGGATTTGGTCGTCTATTACTCCAAACCGCCATACAATTTGCCCGCGATCGCAGCTACAAATCTATCTACCTTCATACACTAGCAGGACTGGAACCAGCAGCAACGCTCTATCAAGCCTGCGGGTTCGTTGAAGAACATCGTGAGATCAATGATGAATGGGGTAAAGGGCTGGAGGTTGTGACTTATCGGTTGCGGTTTTAAAGAGAATTAAATGATTCGTGCACCTGCAAAAGCGGGTGTCTATTTAAACAAGCTCACGATATTACTTAGATCCCTGCTTTCGCAGGGACAGACAAAAATAATAACTTAAACTTTATTCTTAAAAAAAGAGGCTCAATTTGCTGAGCCTCTTTTACATTTAAGGATAATCAAGTGTCTTAGAGTTTATTTAATTCCGCTTCAACGTCCTGTTCGCTCACCGGATCAAGTTCAGTTGACTGACCCTGACCGACACGTCCATGGTGACCATGGCTTAATCGGTGCAGAATATCATCCAATTGTTCCAAAGATGAATATTGTAAACTCAAAGTGCCGCCTTTTGCCTGTGCATTAATTGCGACCTTGACCCCTAACAAGTCTGTCAGATCCCGTTCTAACGCTACGGTATCTGCATCTTTTTCTTTCTTGGCCTTAGGGCGCGCTTGGACGCCTGCGGTTTTCACCAGAGCTTCAGTCTGGCGGACATTTAACCCCTTTTTAATCACTTGTTTGGCAATTTCAGCCGGGGCATCGCAGTTCAACAAGGCCCGTGCATGACCCGTGCTGAGTAAACCATCTTCCAAAAAGCCTTTTACATCTTCCGGCAAAGCCAAAAGGCGCATCATATTGGCCACATGAGAGCGACTTTTCCCTAAAGCTTTAGAAAGAGCTTCCTGTGTATGACTGAATTCTTCCATCAGGCGGTTATAGCCTTCTGCTTCTTCCAACGGGGAGAGATCCTGACGTTGCAGGTTTTCCACCAGAGCAATTTCAGCCGCATCCCGATCATCCATTTCTTTTATGATAACAGGAACTTCATGCAACTGTGCCCGCTGTGACGCCTGCCAGCGCCTTTCCCCGGCGATGATCTCATATTCCCCGTCATGATGGGGATGTGGCCGCACAAGAATGGGCTGAAGAACGCCTTTTTCTTTAATAGATTCAGCCAAACCTTCGATAGCTTCTTCTTCAAAAGTATGGCGCGGTTGATATTTACCCGGGATCAATTTGGTAATAGAAACCGTCTTTTGATTCCCCGCATTAAACTGCACCACTTCACCGGTTGTAGCAGCACCCGTGCTTGTCCCATCAATGGGCTGCTCTTCCACCACACTGGCGGTTTCGTCGCCTAAAAGGGCAGACAGGCCGCGGCCCAAGCTTTTGCGTTTATTTTCTTTCACCATGTTATGCTGCTTTCCTGTTTTCTCGTCTTAAAACTTCACTGGCTAAATGAAGGTAGGCTTTTGAACCTGCACATTTATGATCATATAAAAGAACGGGCTTTCCGTGGGACGGAGCTTCTGAAACCCGCACATTTCTGGGAATGACAGTCTCATAGACTTTTTCGCCAAAAAACTCACGGACATCGTCTGCAACCATATCGCTCAAATTATTGCGCTTATCAAACATGGTCAAAACAATGCCTTGAATATCCAGGCTCGGGTTAAAGTTCTTTTTCACCCGTTCAATGGTTTTAACCAGAGCACTGATCCCTTCCAGAGCAAAGAATTCGCATTGCAACGGCACCATGACCGCATCCGATCCAACCAGTGCATTAATCGTCAGCATTCCCAAAGCAGGGGGACAATCAATCAGGATATAATCGTAACCAGCAACCTTGCTTAAAGATTCGCGTAGACAATATTGTGGGCGATCGAGCTCGGGAATTTCAATCTCTGCCCCGGCCAGGTCCGGACCAGATGGAATAACGGATAAATCGGGAATACTGCTTTTCTGAATTGCTCCTTCGACCTCGATATCGCCCATCAGAATATGATATGCGTTACGTGCGCGCATGGTCTGATCAATGCCAAGGCCCGTACTGGCATTACCTTGTGGGTCAAGGTCGAGAACCAAGGTCTTTTTCCCCACCGCCGCCAGCGCCGTTGCCAGATTGATCGTGGTTGTGGTTTTCCCCACCCCACCCTTTTGGTTGGCAATCGCGATAATGCGCGGCTTGACCAGTGCAGTCGTTTGATCCGTCATTTTCGTGTCATCCTTTCGATGATAAGTACCTTCCCGTCCGGGTCAGATACACTTCCATGGCTTTGATATTCAAAGTCCCACTGTTTTTTGGCCTCAATGACCTCTTCTTCGGCCTTACGACCTTTTAAGAAAACGCATGTTCCGTCAGATTTTCGCAAGACATCCGCAAAACCCAGTAATTTATCCAGACTTGCCAACGCCCGAGATGTCACCACATCGGCAAACCCTGTTTCTTTAACATCATCGATCCGGCAGTTATGGATCGTGACCGGTGTTTCTGTCACCCGTGCCGCTTCGCGCACAAAAGACATCTTGCGCATATCAGAATCGACCATATGCACATCTTCCACACCCATGATTGCGAGTACCAGACCGGGGAACCCTGCCCCACAGCCGATATCCACCAGTGTTTTTGAATTCTTAGGTAGATAAGGAAAAATTTGGGCAGAATCTAATAAATGACGGGTCCAGAGATCATCAATGGTAGAGTTACTCACCAGATTGATTTTTGCCTGCCACTTGACCAACAAATCTGCATAAGCTTGCAGCTTGTCCAATGTTTCACGTGAAACATCAAGTGCGTTCCATTGATCTTGTTGTGCGACAACTGCCATTTTTTACCCCAAACTTATAGCTTAGCTATAAATTTACCCTATTTTTTGAACCAAGTCTTCCTGTTTCACGTGAAACAAGATTAAAAAAATAAACTTAAGCAACTTTGCTTGATTTATTACGCTTGACGTAACTAAGCAACGCCGTCAGTGCTGCGGGCGTAATGCCTGAAATCCGCGCAGCAGCCCCCAAAGTTGATGGTTTATGTTCGGCCAATTTACTGCGCACTTCCGTCGATATACCTTGAATGGACATATAATCTAGATCAGATGGCAGGCTAAGGCTCTCATCACGACGGAACGCCCGAATATCTGCCTCCTGGCGCTCAAGGTAGCCCGCATAGCGACCTTCAATTTCCACCTGTTCTGCAACAGCGCCTTGAATATCTCTTAATTCCGGCCAAATTTCCTGAACTTTAGACAAAGGTGTATCAGGATAACCCAACAAAGCCATTGCTGAGCGTCGCTGCCCGTCCATATTAACTTTTATATCATACTTCGCCAATTCCTGTGGCGTGGCACTCAGGGCATGCATTCGTTCTTTGGCTTCAGCAATCGCCTTTTCTTTTGCAACAAAAGCATTGGCCCGTTCTGAAGAAATACAACCAACATCCATGCCCAATCGGGTCAATCGTTGATCCGCGTTATCTGCACGCAGGATCAAGCGATATTCTGCACGCGAAGTAAACATGCGATAAGGCTCATTCGTTCCTTTTGTCACCAGATCATCTGCCAACACACCGATATAAGCTGTTGCGCGATCAAAGATAAAATCTTTTTCGCTACCCGATGCTTTTAACGCCGCGTTCACCCCGGCCATCAAACCCTGCGCTGCTGCTTCTTCATAGCCAGTGGTGCCGTTGATCTGTCCAGCAAAATAAAGACGGGAAATTTTGCGGGTCTCAAACGTTTCAAACAGTTCACGCGGGTCCACGAAGTCATATTCAATGGCATAGGCTGGCTTTAACGCCTCGACCTTTTCCAGTCCGGGAATGGACCGCATAAAGGCCATTTGTACATCGCGGGGCAAGGACGTCGAAATACCGTTTGGATAAACACTATCCGTATCCAAACCTTCTGGCTCCAGGAAAATCTGGTGGCTGGTCTTTTCGGCGAAACGCACCACTTTATCTTCAATTGACGGACAGTAACGCGGTCCGCGGCCCTGAATTTGACCGGAATAAATCGGTGCCTGATCCATATTAGATCGAATGATCTCGTGCGTTTCTTCCGTCGTGCGCGTGATATAACACGGGATTTGCGGTGTGGTGATTTTATCCGTCATAAAAGAAAACGGCTGTGGGGGCGTATCGCCATCTTGGCGTTGAAGCGCATCCCAATCAATCGTCTTGCCATCCAGTCGCGCAGGCGTCCCCGTCTTTAAACGACCCAAATCAAATTTCAAACGTCCCAGCGTTTTAGCCAAACCAATAGAAGGTTCATCGCCCATACGACCTGCCGACCAGGTTTCTTTGCCGATATGGATCATGCCGTTCAGGAAAGTCCCGGTCGTCAGGATCACTGAGCCGGCTTGCAAATGCTCCCCTGCCCCTGTGATCACACCTGTGACCTGTTTGTCATCGCTGGACAGGATCAAATCTTCTGCTGTGCCTTCCAGCAGTTCAAGGTTTTCCTGTGCGGCCAATAAGGCTTGCATGGCCTGTTTATAAAGTTTCCGATCGGCCTGGGCACGTGGTCCACGCACCGCCGGGCCTTTAGATTGATTGAGCATGCGAAACTGGATGCCGCCTTCATCAATGGCACGGGCCATCACACCGTCCAGCGCATCCACTTCGCGCACGAGATGACCTTTCGCCAATCCGCCAATGGCTGGATTACACGACATCTCGCCTATCGCCTCTAATCTTTGAGTCAGAAGAAGGGTCTTCGCCCCCATTCGTGCACTTGCCGCCGCTGCTTCGCAGCCAGCATGTCCACCACCGATCACAATCACGTCATATGTCTTCATAAGGCGCAATGTATGGATGGCAAGGAATGAAGTCAATTTACAAAATGAAGCTTTTTCCACCCTGTGGATAATTTTGAGGATAAACACGTTCATAACCTGCGAGCAACATAGGTTTGAATTTATCCATTCATCTTATTTGTGTAAAAATCACCCGATGTTTCACGTGAAACATCTTATTTACCGATACAGAAATCACTAAAGACCACATCCAAAACATCTTCTACATCGATTCGCCCAGTGATCCGCCCAAGGGATCGCATCGCCATGCGTAAATCTTCTGCAGCTAATTCAGCCAGATCAATCTGGGCAAAACGCATCAGGGCTGTCACACAATCTTCCAAAGCTTCGCGATGGCGCGCCCGGGTCAAAGCGGGTGCCCCTGTCATCATACAGCGATCTGCGACTTCACGTTCCAAGGCCTTAAAAAAATCAGACAACCCTTCGCCGGACTTGGCCGACATATATAAAGGTGTCCGCCCTCCAAGTTCAGAAAGATCCGGCTTGGCGACTTTGTCGATTTTATTAAAGACCACCAAACTGTCCTCATCAATCAAAGACACTGTGCGTTTATCCAGGTTCGGCCAATCTGCACTATCAAACAGGATCACTTTCAGGTCTGCCTGTTCGGCTGTCGATTGCGCCCGTCTAATCCCTTCGACCTCGATCACATCTTCACTATGACGAATACCTGCTGTATCAGACACAACAACCGGATAGCCGCCAATATCCAGATGGCTTTCGATCACATCACGGGTGGTGCCTGCGATATCGGACACAATGGCGACTTCGCGTTTTGCCAGATGATTAAGCAAGCTGGATTTCCCCGCATTGGGCGGACCGACGATAGCCAAGCGGACACCATCGCGCAACATCTCGCCACGGTGGCCGTCTTTTAAATGGTCTTCGATTTCACCACGCAAGGTCTCGACCTTGGCACGCACGCCCTGTTCAATTTCTTCTGGTAAATCTTCATCTGGAAAATCGATCACCGCTTCAAAATGGGCAAGAACATTTAAAATACGATCCGCCCAATCATTATAAAGCGACCCCAATGCCCCATCCATTTGACGCAAGGCTTGTTTGGCTTGTGCACGGGTTTCTGCATGGATCAAATCAGCCAAACCTTCAGCGGCCGTTAAATCCATCTTGTCATTTTCAAAAGCCCGGCGGGTAAATTCCCCCGGTTCTGCTAAACGCAAACCATCAAATCCAGCGAGAACTTCTTGCACAGATGTTACTACAGCGCGCCCGCCATGAACTTGCAGCTCCACCACATCTTCCCCGGTAAAACTATTGGGGCCGGGAAAATAAAGTGCCAAACCATCATCCAATGCTTCATCTGTGTTAGGGTCCATCAGCTGAACCCGATGGGCATACCTGGCCTTGAAATTTTTTTTACCCGACAGAATTTTTAAAACATCCAAAGCATGGGGACCGGACAGACGGATAACGGCCACGCCGCAGCGCCCTGCCCCGGAAGCAAGCGCATATATGGTTTGATCAAACATAAATTTATAACTTTATTCGTTAGAGCTATTGCCCATGGGATTGCTATTAAATTGTGCCCAGAACATTTTTTGCAATTGCTCCATATTGGAAATACCGGCAGGCAACCAGGTTTTAAACATGGTTTCCGGGTCCATGGCCGACAGATTGGCTTTCATACGTTCTTCGACTTCTTTCATCATCATTTCCTGCATCGGTTTTACATCAGGTAGTCCCATAAAGGTGCGGGCCTCTTCCGGCGTACAATCAATATTGATGGTGATTTTCATAAGTCTTCATCCCAATCTGATGGCTATCTCTTTACCTAATGTGACAATCTTTTGCCTCAAGGTCTAGTCCCATGGAAAAAAACTAGTTGTTATTTCTGATAAAAAGCTAAAATGTGAAGGTAAGCGCTTCAAACAGAAAGATGATTATGTCCCAAAACCTTCTCGGCACGCTCACCAGTCCATATCTTTTGCAACATAAAGACAATCCGGTTCATTGGCAGCCCTGGGGGGATGCAGCATTTGAGCAGGCAAAAAAAGAAGATAAACCCATTTTGCTATCCATCGGATATGCCGCCTGTCACTGGTGCCACGTCATGGCCCATGAATCGTTTGAGGATCAGGATACGGCCGATGTGATGAATGATCTCTTTATCAATATAAAAGTAGATCGTGAAGAACATCCGGATGTAGATGCTATTTATCAAAAGACATTGCAAATTTTAGGACAGCCAGGTGGTTGGCCCCTGACCATGTTTTTAACCCCGAAAGGAGAACCCTTTTGGGGCGGGACTTATTTCCCCAAACAACAATCTTATGGCCGACCCTCTTTTGTGGAAGTTCTGAATAATATTTCGAACGCCTATAAAGATCAAAAAGACGATATCGTTACAAATGTCAAAACCATCACCGCAGCCTTAGAAAAAGAAACAAAACCCAAAGGCGATAGAACCCTTCAATTAATCGATCTAACATCTGCAACTGATCATATCCTGCGTGCCCTTGATCCGATCAATGGGGGTTTACAAGGCGCCCCAAAATTCCCCCAGCCTGTCTTGTTTGATTTTCTGTGGCGTGCGAGCTGGATTAAAGATCAGCATAAACTTTCCGATCTGGTCCATCTAAGTCTGGAAAAAATGTGCCTCGGCGGCATTTATGATCATTTAGGCGGTGGCTTTGCGCGCTATTCGACGGATGAAGAATGGCTCGCCCCCCATTTTGAAAAGATGCTTTATGACAATGCGTTGTTAATTTCGCTGCTGACGATGGTCTGGCGCAAACATCCTGATACCCTTTTCAAACGCAGCATTTCTGAAACCATCAACTGGGTCATGACAGAGATGAAGGTAGAAAGTGAACAAGGATTTGCGCTTGCTTCTGCTCTGGATGCCGATAGTGAAGGAGTGGAAGGAAAGTTCTATGTCTGGAGCGAAGAAGATGTCGATCAGGTCTTAGGGGACGACTCGAAAAAATTCAAATGGTCCTATGACGTCACACAATATGGCAATTGGGAAAATAAAAATATCCTGCGCCGTGTCACTAACTTTAAATCCCACGCCGATGAAGATATCTTAAATCAATGCCGCCAAAAACTGTTTGAAGCACGCAAACCCCGTGTGCGCCCAGCTCGCGATGACAAGGTCCTGACAGACTGGAACGCACTGATGATTACCGCTTTATGTGAAGCCGGGCTGGTTTTTGATCATCCCGACTGGATCAAGGCGGCCAAAACCATTATGGCTGAAATTGAACAGCTTATGGTCAAAGACGATGTGCTTTATCATAGTTGGTGTGACACTAAACATGTCTCCCCTGCGTATCTGGAAGATTATGCCAATCTTAGCCGCGCCCATCTTGCCCTTTATGAAGTCACCGGCGATATGAATTATCTTGATCAAGTAAAACGTTATGTTGCTCACCTTGATCAAAACTTTTGGGATGATGCGGTTGGCGGTTATAATTTCTCTGCATCACAAACCGTAGACGGTTTGGCCCTTCATCAAAAACCTATTCACGATAATGCCACCCCGTCTGGCAATGGCACGATGGCAAATGTATTGGCTGACCTGTTCCATATCACGGGAGATAAGCATTATGAAAAACGCTTTCATGATCTAATCAAGACCTTTGGTAGCCAAGATCCTAATCAGATATTTGCCATGACCGGGCTTTCAAGCGCGCTTATTCGCTTTGAAAAAATGGAAACCATCTGCATTATTGGTAACCCCCAAGAAAGTGATACGAAAGCATTGATTAAAAAGGCTTCTCACTACCCAGGGCCACAAAGGAAAATTCTACTAGCAGATGGTGAAATAGACGTTCCTGAAGGACATATCCTGTATGGAAAGGATAAAATCGATGATAAAGCGACCGCCTATGTCTGTCGGCTTGGAAACTGTTCTGCCCCAGTGACGGACCCGGATAGTCTGGAAGAAACGCTCAGTCAGCTACCATTATAAATCATCATGCGACACACCCTTAAAAACATCATTTGCAGTTAATCAGATCATCTTATTATTCTGTGAACGATACAAAACCCATTAAAAGAGTCACTCTATGGATATCACCTGTACTACAATTATGTCCCCAGTCGGCACCTTATCGCTTTTTGAAGATGAGGGTAAAATCGTCGTTCTGGAATGGGGCCAAGCCCCAAAGGGGATAGAAACTCCATTATTAAAAGAAGCCAAGACCCAGCTTTCAGCCTATTTCAGTGGTAAACTGCGGCAGTTTGACCTCCCCCTTGATCCCATGGGGACAGGCCATCAAAAGAAAGTCTGGTCGATCATGGGCGACATTCCTTTTGGCCAGACCCTGACCTATGGGGAAATTGCCAAACAGATTAACAGTTCCCCTCGCGCCGTTGGCGGTGCATGTGCTAAAAACCCCATTCCTATTCTCATCCCCTGTCATCGTGTCATGGGTGCCCATGGAAAATTAACAGGATTTTCCGGCGGCGAAGGGGTAGAAACGAAAATCCAGCTCTTGCGTATGGAAGAAGCTATAGCCACATCTCTACTCTAATTTCAAAAAACATACAGGTATAAAAACATGACCAAAGCCATTCGCATTCATCAACCCGGCGGTCCGGATGCTCTGTCTTATGACGATATTGATGTTGCAGCCCCCCAAGGCAAACAAGTACAAATCCGTTTCGAAGCCATCGGCTTAAATTTTATTGATTGTTATCATCGAAGCGGCCTTTACCCTACCCCGAAACTACCACATACATTGGGTATGGAAGGCGCCGGCGTGGTCGAAGCCATCGGTGCAGATGTCACTGAATTTAAAGTCGGGCAACGGGTCTGTTTAGGTGCGGCTCTTGGATGTTATACAGAAGTTGGAAATTTTCATCAAAATCTCGTCATTCCGCTTCCTGATGAAATTGAATTTGAAACCGCCGCCGCCATGATGTTGAAGGGGATGACCGCGCATTATCTCTTGCGCCGGATTTATAAAGTGAGCGCAGAAGATACTATTCTCTTTCATGCAGCCGCCGGCGGTGTTGGATCCATTGCCACCCAATGGGCAAAATCTTTAGGCACTACGGTTATTGGCACTGTGGGATCAGAAGAAAAAGCTGCCCTCGCCAAATCCCAGGGCTGTGACTATCCCATCCTTTATCGCGAAGAAAACTTCACCGATCGTGTGCGTGAACTGACAAATGGTGAAGGCGTGCCCGTGGTTTATGATTCCATCGGCGCCGCCACGTTCGAAGGATCGCTTGATTGCCTGCGCCCCCTTGGCATAATGGTTACATACGGCAATGCAACGGGACCAGTGCCTGACTTTTCCCCCGCCCTCCTCGCCCAAAAAGGCAGTTTGTTTATCACCCGCCCCACCTTAATGAGCTATGTCGCCAAACGCGAAGACTTGCTGTGGGCCGCAAACGATCTGTTTGATGTGGTAAAATCCGGTGCGGTCAAAATTCACATCAATCAAAAATATGACCTGAAAGATACGGCTCAAGCCCATAAAGATCTGGAAGATAGAAAGACAACCGGATCAACTGTGTTAGTACCTTAATTATTCTCGTGTCCCTGTGAAAACAGGGACCTTTCTGCCACATAATCCAGACTAGAAAGACACCTGCTTTCGCAGATGAACAGCTTTTTGTCATCCCACCCAAAATGTGGGATGACCTTTCCTTTCTTTATCCAAACTTACCCGCGCGAAAATCATCAAAAGCCTGATAGATTTCTTCTTGGGTATTCATTACAAACGGACCATATCGGGCAATCGGTTCTTTAATCGGATCCGCCGCCAACAAGATAAAGCGTGCGCCTTTTGATCCGGCGGTAATCGAAACCACTTCCCCATCTTCCAAAGTCACCAAACGGTTTGTCTCGATGGTTTCGCCATCTAAATGCATCTTGCCTTCAAAGATATATAGAAATGACGTTTGACCTTTTGGAATGGGAATTTCGATCTCTGCATGTGGCTTCATATCCAGATCAAGGAACAAAGGTTTGGTGACAATTTTTGACACCGGACCTGTCACCCCAAACGCAACGCCAGCAATCACTTTTAACGTTCCGATCCCGTCAAGTTCTTTTGAGGGAATATCATCAGGGGATAAATCCTGATAACGCGGTGCGATCATTTTCTGATCTGCGGGCAAGTTGACCCAAAGCTGAAACCCTTTCATCAGCCCATCTGTTTGTTCTGGCATTTCACTATGGATCAAACCGCGCCCGGCCGTCATCCATTGTGCCCCACCCGTTTCTAGCAGGCCTTCATTTCCGGCATTATCACGATGGCGCATTTTACCCGCCAACATATAGGTCACCGTTTCAAAACCACGGTGGGGATGATCGGGGAAGCCTGCGATATAATCGGTGCCTTTTTCAGAGCCAAACATATCCAACAGCAAAAACGGATCCATATGATCCAAGCTAGGCGTGCCAATGGCGCGTAACATTTTCACCCCGGCCCCATCAGATGTGGCCATGGGGGACACAATTTGATCAATCGTGCGATGTTTCATTTTCTGCACCTTTCAATTTGAATTACATTCGTTGACCTTAAAATACGCACAAACCCACCATATGATTAGGGGGTCATTTGGAAACAAAGTGTTTCACGTGAAACGCCATCACAAGAACAATGGACAAAACGATTCAGTCTCACTAATTTAGGGAAAAACATCATTGATATATAAGAGGCTATTATGCGTCCCATCCTTTACGGCCTTGTGGCTGGCAGCGTTTTCTTTTCTATCCCTTCCGCACAAGCTTTAGATTTTGGCACTATCGTCAATAAGACGGTAGAGACTTTAAGTTCACAAAGTCAAAGTTCAGGTGGCGAAACACTCTCCAACCTTAGCACCAGCCAGATTGTCGAAGGCTTACGTGAGGCCTTAACCGTGGGGACAAAACGCGTGGTCGATCAAATCGGGGCCGTAGATGGCTATAATGCGGACCCAAAAATTCACATTCCCCTACCCGATCAACTCCAACAGGTGCAAAATTTATTAAATAAATTTGGTCTGTCTTCACTGGCTGACGATGTGGAACTTCGCCTCAACCGCGCCGCCGAAAAAGCCGCACCAGACGCCAAAGAGATCATCATCAAAGCCATCACAGATATGACACTTGAAGATGCCAAGGCCATTTATAATGGTCCCAATGATGCTGCAACCCAATATTTCAAAAAAGTATCCAGCACGAATTTACGCCAAGCCATCGAACCTATTGCAAAAGAAAGCTTGGATGAAGTCGGTGCATTAACCGCTTATGACAGCCTGATCAGCCAATATAAATCCATGCCGTTTGTGCCGGATGTAAAAACCAACTTGGTCGATCATACAACTGAACTCGCCATGCAAGGTATCTTTCATTATCTGGCACAGGAAGAAGCCGCAATCCGTGAAAATCCTGCGAAACGTACCACCGAAATTCTGAAAACAGTCTTTGGTCAATAATCTATGAATTTCCATTTTGTCCGTGTTTGCTTTCGATATCTTTCCATCGCGAAACTGGATTTTGTCAGTGTCTTTTTAACACTGGGCGGGGTAACCATTCTTGTCGTCGGCATCTGTGCACCTTTGCTTTATTGGGCAGAAGCGGACCTTGAAGGGGCAAATATCACCAATATCGCTGATGCTATCTGGCTCTGTTTCATGATCGTCACGACCATTGGTTTTGGCGATCATTACCCTATCAGCTTAATCGGTCGCCTAACCGCCGTGCCTTTGGCCGCAACTGGCATTGGCGTCTTTGGTACCTTGGCCGGGTATTTCGGATCAATCATTTTAGACAAGGTCGTGCGCCAAGCCTCCACCGACATGCTACACGACCAAAACCGCCGCATTGAACAACTGACCAAACAAAACCAGGAACTCAACGAAACCATCAAAGCGGTGGCTTATGAAAATAAAGAACTGAACCGCATGATTTTAGAGCTCAGCCACAAAGTCGATAAAGACACCGATGATATCTTGGCTGCGTTGAAAGAAATGAAGAACTAAACAAAACGCGTCATTCCAACGACAACCAGAATCCAGACCAACTACAATAGATCCCCGTTTTCACGGGGATGGCAAATCTTATGTAAAATCAGCTCCGGCTTTGCCTGATTTGCCTGCGCCCGGTTTCCAATCTATCGGGCGGTCCACAGTCCCATCGGGTGTAAAGGCAGCAAGGCAATCTTTAATCGCTTTGATCTTGTCTTTATGTTGCCAGATTTTGCTGCGGATATGAGACATCAAAAAGCGATTAAACAGGCCGCCATAGACTTTTCTGTGAAACCGTTCCGCGCGCGACAAGGCACGTTGATAGGCATAATCGATATGGGCCGCATCCAGATTTGGTCGTTCCAAAATCAGGAAATACATCGCCAAGATCGATTCATAACGTGAACGACCTTTTTGGGCGCTTAGACGATCTGGCGCTGCATGAGGGAGTAACCCTACATCCCCATGAACACGCGCGCCCGGCCCTTCAGCAAACAGACGCAAGAACAGCATTTGGTCGGGGGAAACAAGGCGCGGATCACAACCCCCTGCCCGCTTATAAAACTCTTTCTTAAACAGCATACAGGTGGAATTTGCCGGATTATTGCGGATGAAAAATTTTAAGCCATCTTCCATCACTTCCATCTCTGGATAAGGTGCTTCACGCGTTAAGGGATCTTCGACTCCTTGCCATTCAAAATAAGAGGAATGTCCCCAGGCATGATCCACATTCAACGTTTCACAAGCTTCAATCAGCCATTTTGACGATTGCGGTGTTAACAGATCATCGCCATCACAGAGCTTGATCCACTCATGACTGGCTGCATCTACCCCGGCATTTGTCCCCCAGGATGCCCCGAGATTTTCCTGCTGGATAATCACAGTTTTAGCATCCAGATCTTTTGTACAATCTTTGATCACTTGGACAGAATTATCGCTTGAGCCATCATCCACGAAAATATATTCGCGGGTATCGATGCCGATTTGGGCTTCCAAGGAACGGATAACTTCGGGGAGATATTCTTCTTTATTGAAGACGGTGATGACGTAAGAAACGGCTGTCATATCTTAACTTCTTTGTTTCACGTGAAACACAAAAAGACATCCCGGCGCGAAGGCCGGGATGACTATTTTTTGATCTTAACGAGAATTCATCGCATCGAAGAAATCATCGTTATTTTTGCTGTATTTCAATTTATCCAGCAAGAATTCAATCCCGTCGGTGGTCCCCATCGGATCCAGAATACGACGCAAGACCCACATTTTAGACAGAGTATCTTTCGGGACCAACAGGTCTTCCTTACGGGTACCAGACTTGGTGATATCAATCGCCGGGAAGGTCCGTTTATCGGCCAATTTGCGGTCCATAATTATTTCAGAGTTACCAGTACCTTTAAATTCTTCAAAGATCACTTCATCCATACGCGAGCCCGTATCGATCAAAGCTGTCGAAATAATGGTAAGTGAACCGCCTTCTTCGATATTACGCGCCGCACCGAAGAAACGTTTCGGGCGTTGCAAGGCGTTTGCATCCACACCACCGGTCAACACTTTACCGGAGCTAGGCACACAGGTGTTATAAGCGCGTGCCAGACGGGTGATACTATCAAGCAAGATCACCACATCCTTTTTATGTTCCACAAGACGCTTGGCCTTGGAAATCACCATTTCAGCCACTTGGACGTGACGTGAGGCTGGTTCGTCAAAGGTCGAGGAAATCACCTCCCCTTTCACAGAACGGTCCATATCGGTCACTTCCTCGGGACGTTCATCGATCAAAAGAACGATGAGGTAACATTCAGGATGATTTTCCGCGATGGAATGCGCAATATTTTGCAGCATGACCGTTTTACCAGTACGCGGTGGCGCCACCAGCAAAGCACGTTGCCCTTTCCCTATGGGGGAAACAAGATCGATAACACGTGGGGTCATATCTTTGGCTTCCGGATTTTCAATCTCCATTTTGAGACGTTCATCCGGATAAAGCGGTGTCAGGTTATCAAAATGCACACGATGACGGGCTTTTGCAGCTTCTTCAAAGTTGATATTTTCAACTTTTAACAGAGCAAAATAGCGTTCGCCATCTTTCGGAGAGCGGATTTGACCTTCAACCGTATCACCGGTTCGCAGTGAAAACTTGCGCACCTGGTTTGGGCTGACATAAATATCATCGGGACCCGGCAAATAGTTTGCTTCCGGGGAACGCAGGAAACCGAAACCATCCTGCAATACTTCTAAAACGCCACCTGCATAAATAGTGACGTCATTTTCTGCCAGACTTTTCAAAATCGCGAACATTAATTCCTGTTTGCGCATATTTCCGGCGTTTTCAATTTCCAGCTCTTCGGCATAGGCCAGAAGATCAGCTGGGGATTTATCTTTAAGTTCTTGAAGATTCATATGTAATCTGCAGTTTTTAAGGTGGGAGAAAGGATCAAATATTCAAAAGGGAGATCGACTTCAGATGCGTCTACTATATTGTTTTATTTGATAATTTTCTGAAAATAACGACGTTCTTAATAAACACGCGTCGTCTAATCCAGAAAAGGAAAGGAAGGAAATTTTAAAGGCCCTCATTAAGGAACCTATTAAGAGATATGTACCTTAAATACTCATATGAAGTCAAGATAGACAAAAATCTTTCATTTCAACTGTTGCCATTAAGCCACGCATTCAGTTTACTAGAACAATATGCTCATGATCCGGAGAAGATAATGTTTCGAATTTTATGTCTGTGCAGCTTGTTTATATACAGTCTACTTTGGCTAGATCCAGCGAATGCTCAATCACGCTTTCAACAAATCCAACAAGGTGTAAATGAAAGTACAAGAGGCAGTTCCGGCAATGATGATGAAGCAGGGAGTGTCACAGAAGGTGAAGGACCTATGGGCGCACCAAAGACCGGATTAAATGATACGATTTTCCTCGGTATGTTTGAAATTTACATTCCAACACGAAAATTCAACGCCCGTTTTAGCATTTATGGTGAACCCCGTAAATTCCTGTTAGGACATCGCGCCTGTACGAAAACACGACGCATCCGTGATCAGATTAATGCTTATCTTTTTAGTAATCCGCCGAAAGTAGATCGCAAAGGTCAGGCTGATACCACGGGAATGGACGCTGGTGTGCGCGAAGCTATTAAAAAAGCGCTAAAAACCAAATTGGAATATTTTACCAGCATTTATGTGTTCAGCGGTCTTTATAACGTAAACAGCAAACCGAAAGATTTAGCTGAAATAAATGTCACCGATTGTGCAGGTGTTATTGAAAAGCATGCAGAAATGAATAAAGAAAAATAACTTATAAGCAACTTTGTATTGACAAAACTCAATGATAAATCCTATTTTCTTTTTATATTAGAAATTAGTTATATATAGAATGGTAGGATTTTTCATGCTCAATCGCCTTTTCGTTTTTACTCTGCTGATTTGCTTAAGCGTGGCTTCAAATGGCTATTCGGCAGATATCCCCACCAAGAAAACCGCACAGGTCCAGTCTGGTTTATATGTCACAGCAAAAGAAGCATATGACATTTTACAGAATGATTCTTCAGCTCTGCTCATTGATGTTCGTGATCCCATTGAAATTATGTTTACAGGTTACGCGACTGAAACAGACATTCATGTGCCTATTCTTTTAAGTGACCGTACCCAAAAACATCCGAAAAAACCTGTCTATGCGATGCAAAAGAACAAAAATTTTCTTGCGGAAGTCACGGCGAAGTTAGAGGCTTTAAAAGCAGACAAAAACACAAAACTTATTTTCATGTGTCGTTCTGGTAGCACCAGAAGTGCCCCGGCTGCCGATATGTTTTATCAAGCCGGCTGGAAAAATGCTTATACAGTTGTTGATGGTTTCGAAGGTTCAAAAAGTAAATCAGGCCCTTCAAAAGGTATCCGTAATGTAAATGGTTGGAAAAATTCAGGTTTGCCTTGGGGTTATAAACTTGATTTTGAAAAAATGTACATGGCCGATCGCTAAGATCAAAAATATAAAAGGGGGAGATTTTCCCCCTTTTTTAAAAGGGTTTCACGATCACCATAATAACAATCACGATCATCAAAAGTGTCGGAACTTCATTGATCATCCGATAAAATTTTTCTGATTTTTGATTATTATCAACTAGAAAATCTTTGCGATATTTACCAAGCATTATGTGAAACCCAATCATACCAACAATGCATAATAATTTTACATGCAGCCAGCCTTCTTTCCAGGCATCAATTTCCATCAGCAATAACCCGCCAAAAATCACCGATGAAATCATCGCCGGGTTCATAATCGCGCGCAGCAATCGACGTTCCATGACTTTAAATGTCTCTGATAATTCAGAACCAACTTCTGCTTGGGTATGATAAACATACAGACGCGGTAGATAAAATAGTCCGGCCATCCAGGCTAAAACAGAAATCACATGTAAAGCCTTGAACCATAGGTAGCTATCTTCAAAAAACATGGATTATCCTTTACAAATACAACGGCTGTGGTTTTGCGGACAGATCCGCAATTTTCCTTCGGGTTTTACAGCGCCATCTTCCATAATATGATCAAAGACAAGATCGCTTAAGCCTTTAATAAAAAGAGGATGTGTCTGAACGGTTGGTGTGCGCATATAAGATGTTACCCCATGTTTATCAGCCAGTTCCTTATATTCAATATCCAGTTCGACCAACGTTTCGCTATGTTCAGATACAAAAGCGATCGGCACGATAATCAACGGCACTTTTTCCTGACCCGCACGGATAATTTCATCTTCCGTATTTGGTCCAATCCATTCCAGTGGACCAACGCGACTTTGATAACTCACCCACCAATCAAGGGCAGGTAAATTTAATTTTTTAACAACAGCCAAGGCCGTTTGTTCCACCTGCCATTGATAGGGATCACCGCCATCTACAATTTTTTTCGGTAACCCATGAGCTGAAAACAAGACACGCGGCTTACCTATAAAACAAGTTTGTTCAATCTGCGGCCAGAGTTTTTCGACAATTGCATCGATAAATCCTTCATTGACCGGATAACAACAAACAGTGGATGTTTTAGCCTTTATTTGTGCCTTTTTGGCGGCACGGTGCCAGTCATTAATGGAAGATTCACTGGTTGTTGTTGAAAATTGCGGATAAAGCGGTAATAAAACAACATGATCCGGATTGAATTTCTTTACTTCCTGTGCACAATCATCACTCATGGGATACCAATAGCGCATGGAAATAAAGGTTTCGACCTCAACAGAACCATCAAATTTATCTTTTACCGCTTCTTTTAACGCATTCGCCTGGTCTTGTGTCATTTCCAATAAAGGCGACTTACCCCCAAGATTGGCATAGATTTCTTGTGCAACAGGCGCACGTTTCATGGAAATATAACGTGCCAGCATCCATCGAATGGGCTGCGGGGCAGAAATAATTGCCTTATCATTGAACAGATTAAACAGAAAAGGTTCGATAGCTTCCACACTATCGGGTCCCCCTAGATTGAATAAAACAACCGCGAGCTTCATATGATCCCTTCTCTCAATTAATATCTGCTTGATAGATTTATTTTTTAAAATTCTGCACCATTTCGACCACGCGGGCTACATTTTCCGGTGGTGTTTGGGGTACGATGCCATGACCAAGGTTGAAAATAAAGGGACCATTCGTCATGGTTTTTAAAATCTTTTCGACCTGTTCTTCCATTTGTTGACCACCTGCGACCACGCATAGATTATCCAAATTACCCTGAACGGTACAAAGCGGTTGAAGTTCTTTTGCCGCCCAATCAAGCGGCACGGTTTGGTCGATGCTGACCCCATCAACACCTGTTTCACGTACAAACTTTTTATAAAGTTCCCCTGCCCCACGTGGGAAACCAATGACAGGAATATCTGGATGAGCATCTTTTAGGCGCGATGTAATTTCCCGGTTTGGTTCAATCACCCAGCGATCAAATTGATCTTCTGGTAAAACCCCTGCCCAGCTGTCAAAGAGTTGTACAGCTTCAGCACCAGCTTCGATTTGTTTTAAAAGATATTCGCTTGTGGCTTCAACCAGTAGATTGATTAATTCCTGAAAGAAATCGGGATCCTGATAAGCAATCAAACGAATAATTTCGTAATTTTTGGATCCTTGGCCTTCAACCATATAAGTCGCATTGGTCCAGGGTGCCCCTGCAAAACCAATAAGTGCTGTACTTGATGGAATACCCGTACTTAATCTGCTGACAGTTTCATAGACGGGGGCAAGATGGTCATGAATCCCATTTAGGCTCAATTTTGAAAGCTCATCTTTGTTACGGATAGCTTCCAGTTTTGGACCTTCGCCTTTAATAAATTCAACTTTTTGACCCAACGCATCAGGGATTGTCAGGATATCGGCAAAAAGAATAGCGGCATCAAATCCATAACGACGAAGGGGTTGTAATGTGACTTCAGTTGCCAGATCAGGTGAATAACAGAAGTTCAGGAAATTTTTCGATTTGGCACGTGTTTCCATATATTCCGGTAGATAACGTCCGGCTTGGCGCATAAGCCAAATTGGTGGACGTTCTGTAGTTTCACCTTTGAGGGCACGAAGGAATAATTTGTCGTTAGAAGCCATATTATCGAATTTCCCTTGATCACCGATTTATAATTCTGAAGGAGTTATTCACAGTTCAATAACAATAGTAAAGGTTATTTTCTTTAGGATGTTGTTGATGTTGGGCCTGTGGATAACGGGGATCAAATTTCATCCACAAGCTGTCCCCATCATGCACCTGTTTTTGTTCTAAATATGGCTGAAATGGAGTCGCTCCTGTGGATTTAGGATTTTATATGCTGGAGTCGCTTTAAAATTTCTCGCGAGTCGCGCTCAAGCTTGTTAATAATGGGGATAGTGGGGATAAGTTTTGATAAAATCAGTTTTGTCCCCAGCTCAAGTTTTTTATGAAAAAATTATCCCATGGGTCAAAAGCCATCGGATAAAAAGCGAGAATAAAGGGGTATAATTTTCGCTTGTGATTAAAATGATGACTTATCCCCATGTTTGGCAGAGTTATGAACAGCTATCATATCCATCTTGTGTCCGATTCTACCGGTGAAACCATTGAAATATTGGCGCGTGCCTGTGTTGCCCAATTTAATAACATTACGGTGACAGAACATGTCTGGACCTTGGTCCGCACACCCGGTCAGGTGTCAAAAATCCTCAATGCGGTAAAAAGTCGCCCGGGTGTGGTGATTTTTACAATGGTGGATAAAGGCTTGCGCACACAGTTGGAAAAGGGCTGTGAATCTTTAAATGTGCCGTGTATCGCGGTTTTGGATCCGATTATGGCGTCTTTAAAAGATCATTTTCATGCTGAAGCCGCTTTTAAACCGGGGTTGCAGCATGAAATGGATGAACAATATTTTGATCGTATCGAAGCCATGCATTTTGCATTGGCCCATGATGATGGTCAATCTAGTCATGAAATCCATAAAGCCGATGTTATTTTATTAGGGGTGTCGCGCACCTCAAAAACACCGACTTGTGTTTATTTGGCCAATAAAGGTATTCGGGCAGCAAATGTTCCTTTGGTGCCGCAATGTCCTCTGCCCTTTGATCTGCAGGATCCAAAATTTTCCCGTTGTTTAATCGTTGGGTTGACCAAAGATCCGCGTCGCCTGGTTCAGGTTCGTAAAAATCGTCTGAGTTTGTTAAATGAAACAGCTAAAACCAGTTATGTAGATCTGGAACATGTGGTTGACGAAGTTAAATTTGCCCGAAAACTATGTAATAAAAACAGTTGGCCCATGCTTGATGTGACGCGCAAATCCATTGAAGAAACCGCCACCGCTATTTTAAATTTAAAAATGAAACGGGATCAGGCTTATGAAGATGATAACTGGGATGAAAATAAATGATTATTCTGGCTTCTGCTTCTAAATCACGCGGGGATTTATTGCGCGGATGTGGTCTGGATATAAAAACCATCCCGGCGGATTTGGATGAAGACATCATCAAAGAAAAAGGGTTGGATGTGACCACAACAGCTGTAGAACTATCCAAAGCCAAAGCTCATTTTATTTCACAAAAATACCCTCAAAGTCTCGTTATTGGCGCGGATCAAATGATGAAATGTGAAGGACAGCGATTTGATAAGCCGCATTCTGTAGATCAAGCGCGCGAACAATTAAAATTTTTGCGTGGTAAAATCCATCATCTTATTTCGGCTGTTTCTATTTATAAGAATGAAACCTGTCTTTGGTCCCATCATCAACGTGCAGAACTTGAAATGCGTCCCTTTAGTGATAAATTTTTGGAAAGCTATCTCGATCAGGTTGGTTCTGACGTTTGTACTACAGTGGGTGGGTATCGTCTGGAATCTATAGGGGTGCAGCTGTTTAATCGCATTGAAGGGGATTATTTTACAATTCTGGGGCTTCCGTTATTGGCGGTTCTGGACTTTTTGCGATCACAGGATATTATTGAAACATAAGGCAAATTTAGAAGGCGAAAGATCATGATGTTAAGCGGTAATGCAAAATTAGCTGGTGTTATCGGCTGGCCTGTTAGCCATTCAAAATCCCCGCGTTTACATGGGTTTTGGTTGGATAAATATAATATCGACGGGGCCTATCTACCTTTGGCCGTGAAACCGGATGAATTTGAAATTGCTGTACGTGGTTTGCATGCGGCAGGGTTTCGTGGGGTTAATGTCACGGTGCCCCATAAAGAAAATGCCTTGAAAATTGCGGATCGGGTAACGGAACGTGCAGCAAAAATAGGTGCGTCCAACACTCTTGTTTTTCATGAGGATGGATCAATTGAAGCCGATAATACGGATGGTTTCGGTTTTTATGAAAATCTGACCCATGGCGCGCCAAACTGGGTGGCTTCAGATGGTCCGGCTGTAGTTTTAGGCGCTGGTGGGGCAGCACGCGCGGTCTTAATTGCGTTGGCTAAAGCGGGTGTTCCAGAAATTCGCCTGATGAACCGAACGCGCGCACGTGCGGAAAATTTAGCTGAAGAATTGGATGCCCCCATCACCGTGATTGATTGGGACAAACGTAACGAAGCCTTGGCCGGATGTAACCTTTTAACCAACACAACAACATTGGGCATGCATGGTCAGGAACTGTTGGAAATTGATATTTTCGATATGCCAAAAACCGCGTTGGTCAATGATATTGTCTATGTTCCCTTGATGACCAATCTGCTGGAAAAAGCCAAAGCACATGGCTGTGCGGTCGTGGATGGTCTGGGTATGTTGCTCCATCAGGCGCGTCCCGGTTTTAACGCTTGGTTTGGTACAGATCCAGTTGTGGATGAAGATTTACGCCAATTTGTTCTGGAAGACTGATGTATATTCTGGGTTTAACCGGATCTATCGGCATGGGCAAAAGCGCAACGGCACAAATGTTTCGCGATTTTGCTATTCCGGTTCATGATGCGGATGCAACTGTTCATCAGCTGATGGGACCAAAAGGGCGAGCAACTGAACAGATTGAAAAAGCTTTTCCAGGTTCAATTCAAGAAAACGGGGCGGTGGATCGTCAAAAACTGGGCGAATATGTTTTTGAAAATCCGCAAGAATTAAAAAAACTGGAAGCCATTCTTCATCCCCTTGTGCGTGCAGAAGAACAAAAATTTTTACGGTTACAACAACTTCATAAAAAGTCGTTGGTGGTTTTAGATATCCCTCTTCTGTTTGAAACCCATGGTGAAAAAAGATGTGATGGGGTGGCGGTGGTCAGTGCCTCCAAAAGCTTGCAGTACCGTCGCGTCATGGCGCGCACCGGAATGACATCAGATAAATTTGCAGCGATTTTAAAAAAGCAGATGCCTGATTTTGAAAAACGAAAGCGTGCTGATTTTGTGATTTTAAGCGGCAATGGGTATCGGGTGGCGAGAAATAAGGTCAAACGGATTATTCAGCAGGTGAGCTATGGATAAAGTTCAACTTTTTAGAGACTTACATCATCAAGACCAGCCCTTCGTCCTGCCTAATGTGTGGGATGCGGGCGGGGCTTATATGGTACAAAATTTGGGATTTCGTGCGGTTGCGACTACAAGCGCGGGGATTGCTTATTCAAACGGTGTGCCCGATGGGTCCATTGTGGATGCCTCCCTCATGTTTGATACGATTGGTCGAATTGTCCAAGCCGTAGATATCCCGGTGACAGCCGATATTGAAAGCGGTTATGGCGATATTGCAGGTAGTATTCAAAAGCTGAAAGAATTAGGCGTGGTTGGGGCGAACCTAGAAGATGCGGTGGGTGAAAATATCCATGATCTTTTATCTTTTGATGAAGCGCTTGCTGCGGTGGGTGAAGCCAAAAAAGCCGCAGGGGATGATTTTGTTTTAAATGCGCGTACCGATACTTTTCTAACGGGTCAGTCAGATGCGTTAAAACAAGCGATTGAACGCGGCCAAGCTTTTGTCGAAGCAGGTGCGGATTGTATTTTTGTGCCAGGCGCGAGAGAAAAAGACGATATCGCAACCTTGGTGAAAGAAATCCCGGCCCCGATTAATATTGTCGCAGGTCTGTCCGGCAAGGTTTTGAGCGTTGAAGAATATGGCGCCTGTGGTGTAAAACGAATTTCAACGGGCGGATCCCTTATGCGCCGGGCCTATAGAGCGTTGCAAGATTCGTTGTTGGAAATGAGAGATCAAGGCAGCTTTGAATATGCCTATCAGGCCATCGCTGATGTTGATATGAATAAATTATATAAAAAATAAGGTAAGCTTAGAAAGATTATGCGCGAAATCGTTCTCGATACGGAAACCACCGGGTTTGAATATAAACAGGGCCATCGCCTTGTTGAAATTGGTTGTGTGGAATTGGTCAACCATATGCCCACGGGCAATGTTTATCACCAATATATCAACCCGGAACGCGACATGCCAGAAGGCGCGTTCCGTGTGCATGGATTATCCGAAGAATATTTGCGTGATTTTCCCATTTTCAAAGAAATTGCCCAGGAATTTATCGATTTTATCGCTGGCGATACGCTGGTGATCCATAATGCAGGCTTTGACGTGCCGTTCCTGAACTGGGAACTGAAGCAGCATGGTCTTGCGGAAATGGAAAATAATGTCGTTGATACATTAATCATGGCACGCAAACAATTTCCCGGCTCGCCTGCCAATCTGGATGCGTTGTGTCGACGTTTTACTATTGATAACTCTAACCGGGAAAAGCACGGTGCCTTGCTGGATAGTGAGCTTCTGGCCGAAGTTTATCTGGAATTAATTGGTGGTCGTCAACCAGGTTTGATGTTGGCAAAAGATGCGGGTGATGGGGATGATGTGTCAAAGGTGGAACGGGTCTTTAGAGAACCGCGTCCTCATCAGGCAAGTGCAGAAGAACTGGCGGCCCATGCCGCCTTTCTTGAACAAATAAAAGATCCGATCTGGTTACGTGATGGTGGAGAAACAACATAAATGAAAAAATTATCAAAATTCTGGCTACTCTGTATTGTAGGCCTTGTTTTTAGTGTGGCGGCTCATGCCAATGTAGCAGGCACTGTTGCACATATCACCGGATCTGCAATTGCTGTGCAGAATGCCGAGGTGCGTCCCTTAAAAGTTGGGGATGAGGTTCTGATTGGAGATATTTTATCAACAGGTACCGACTCTCATTTAGAGGTTTCCATGATTGATGACGGGAATTTCAAACTTGGGGCTAAAACGTCTTTTGTGGTGATTGATTATACATTCGGCCAAGGCAATGACGGTAATGTGATAACCGAATTATTGAATGGTGCCATGGATGGGGTATCGGGCAAGATTGCAAAAGCCAACCCGGATGGAATGAAAGTTTTAACGCGCCAAGCCACTATCGGTATTCGCGGAACAAAATTCTTTGTGGGTGAAATGGATGATAAACTACATGTTGCCCATTGGACAGGCGGCGGTGTTCATGTGAAAAACCATGGCGGTGAAGTTTTCTTGAAAGGCGATAATACAGGTACAGTCCTGTTTCATGATCACAAAGCACCAAGCGCCCCTGAAAAATGGGATGGGGAGAAAATGAGACGCGCAAAGTCTCTGGTTACGCCTGAATAAATCGTGCACCTGTGAAAGCAGTGTTTCTTGTAAGCAAAGCTGGGATGTGGAAAAAGATCCCTGTTTTTCAGGGACACGAAATAAATATGAATAAAAAAGCCCGCAACGAATGAAGGATGCGGGCTTTTTTTCGTATCTTATAAAACCAAATTTTAGTTTTTGGTTTCGCCTTCGGCTTGCTTTTGAGCAGCTAAAGCTTCCAGACGGTCGCGGTACATCGCCGCAAAGTCCACCGGATTCAGCATCATTGGAGGGAAAGAACCATCGCGGGTTGTGTTCGCAATGATGTGACGGGCAAATGGGAAGAGCAAACGCGGGCATTCGATCAGCAGCATGGGTTCCAGATGTTCTTGGGGAACATTGATTTCAAAAATGCCGCCATAGGCCAGTTCACAAATAAAGGCCACGTCTTCTTTGACTTTGCAATCAGCGCGGATTTTGACGGTAACTTCAAACTGGTTTTCTGTCAATTTGGCCGCATCTACGTCTACATTAACGCTGACGTCAGGCTGGTCCTGTAACATTTTACCGTAAATGCTCGGTGCGTTCGGGACTTCAAAGGATAAATCCTTGATATATTGACCATGGATGGTCAAAGGCGGCAGTTGTTGTTGTTCTGCTGCTTCGTTGTTTTCTGTTTCATTTTGGTCGGCCATGTGCCCCTACTCCTACTTATAGAAATGATTAAAAAATTTAAATGGTTGGTAACACGAAAGATGCGATGCGTTAATCCTTTTTTTCCGTCCAGGGACTGTCCGGATTAGGGCTGACCTCTTCAAAATCCGCATCAATAATGGTGGGGTCATGGGGGGATGCGGGATCCTGTGGTCTCGGCCCTTGTGGATGAACTATATGTATATTGCCATTTTTCAGGATAAATTCGGTTGCTTTTGCCCGAATGAGTTTGCGAAAAGGCGGGAAAAATAACAAAAATCCCACACTATCTGTGACAAACCCGGGGGTTAGCAGAAAAGCCCCGGCCAAAAGCAGACAAACCCCGTCAAAAATTTCTTCAGCGGGCAGGCGACCTTCATTCACAGAGGCTTGTGCGCGCATCAGGGTGCTGAGACCTTGTTGGCGCAAAAGGGCGGTTCCTATAATCGCCGTCAGAATTACAATAATCAGTGTTGGCCATAGCCCGATGACATCACCGACTTGAATAAAAACAGTAATTTCGATGACCGGGACACCGATAAACAGAATTAGTAGAATAAAACCCATATGAATGACCTGTGAATCCTTGCCCTTTTGACGATTTAAGATTATCTAGTTTTACAACAGCTTATGCGCAAGCTACACTATATATAAATGCTAACAGGTACAAATTATTCATTATGGCAAATTTTGATCTCATTTTATTGGCTTTAATCGCTGTTTTTATCTTCCTGCGTCTCAGAAGTGTGCTGGGCAGCAAGGATGGAAATGAAGATAATCGCAACCATCGTGATATGTTTAATCCTGGCCCGGAAGATGATCGTGACATGGCTGAAGATCGCGATAATGTTATTCATCTGCCGGGGATGGAACCGCAGGAAGAAGAACCTGCCCCAGCCAATCAGGAAGTGGTTCGTGAAATTGAACCGGTCGGTCCGGTGCAACGCGCCCTTGCCGATATTATGGCAGTGGATCCCACCTTTGACCAACATGGCTTTGTTGAGGGGGCACGCGCAGCTTTTGATATGATCTTGAATGGATTTGCCAATGATGATCGTGAAACGCTGCAAAATCTGCTGACGCCGGAAGTTTACGAAAACTTTGAACAGGCACTGGATGCGCGCAAGGCCGCTGGTGAAACGCTGGAAACCACGGTTGTGGGTATTAATTCTATCGAAATTACCGATGCATCTTTGGAAAATAATATGGCTGAAGTCACCGTGCGGATTATCAGCGAACAGGTCAATGTAACAACCGATAGCGACGGGGCTGTGGTTGATGGGGATAATAATTACATTGATACCATCACCGACATCTGGACGTTTGAGCGTGATGTGACGTCAAAAAGCCCGAACTGGTTCTTAAAGGCAACGCAAACGGAATAGATGATGTTAGCAAGGGGGCGATCTGTTTTTAATTTTGTGGTTATGTTTGGGCTGGGCGCTGTTCTGGCGGCTTGTGCAGCACCACAAAAAACAGATGATGAATTAATCGCCCCTAGCGAAACAGCGGATAAAACCCAACAGACATTTGTTCCGGTTTCTTTTGCCGCTTTACCGGGCTGGGAAGAAGACCAGGTGTCTTATGCCCTGCCTGCTTTGCGAAAATCCTGTGAAAAATTTGCCCTTAAACCAGATGATAAACTGATTGGTCCCAATGGGATTGGCGGTGCTGCTGGGGACTGGAAACCAATTTGCACCGAAGCTTATTCTCTGCCCAATGGCGATGACGATAAAGCGCGCGCCTTTTTTGAATCTTTCTTTCAGCCTTATCTGATTACGGATTTGGGGGATGAAAATAAACCGGCGGCGGGTCTTTTTACCGGATATTATGAAGCGGGTTTGCGAGGATCGCGATCTCAGGGCGGGATATATCAGACCCCGCTTTATAAACGTCCCGATGATCTGGTTCTGGTTGGTCTGGGTGCTTTTAAAAATGATTGGCGCGGCAAAAGATTGGCGGGAAAACTGGAAGATGGCCAGTTGGTGCCTTATGCCAGCCGTGCAGAGATTGAAGCCGGAAAATTGCGTGGTAAAAATCTGGAACTGGTCTGGGTAGATGATCCGGTCGATGCCTTTTTCCTCCATATCCAAGGCTCGGGTCGGGTCTTGTTTGCCGATGGTTCAAGCATGCGCGTTGGCTATGATGGCCACAATGGACATGATTATACCTCTATCGGGCGTATTTTAATTGATCGTGGCGAAATTTCTAAAGAAGCCATGTCTATGCAGGCGATTCGGAAATGGCTGGCGGCTCATCCCAAAAAAGGCCAGGAATTAATGCGGGAAAACAGCTCTTTCATTTTCTTTCGTGAGCTAAAGGATGAAGGACCTGTTGGTGCACAAGGGGTTGTTCTGACACCGGGGCGCTCGCTCGCTGTGGATAAACGTTATATGTCTTTAGGGGTGCCGTTGTGGCTCTATACCTTTACAGACCCTGTCGATAATGCACCGATTTCGCGTCTTGTTGTTGCGCAGGATACGGGGGGTGCGATTAAGGGCGTGGTGCGTGGTGATGTCTTTTGGGGCTTTGGCAAGAAAGCAGCAGAACGTGCAGGCAAAATGAAAGAAGAAGGCAGCGTCTTTGCCCTTCTGCCATTGAATTCGTTAAGTCGCTGTACCTTATGTGAAGCCGCTGAAGATAGCCCGAACGAGACGATTTCAGCACAATAATCGACGATTCTTTTTTATTAGCGCTTGGGGAAATCTGAAAGATGACCTTGTCCAAGCTGAATTTTGATTATTTCAAAAACATTCATGACAGTTGCGACCATGGCATGAGGGACGAGGTTTTACAGCTAGTGTCATTTCTTGTGGTTGAACATACCTTAAAACATCGTCAGCTTGCTTATCATGTTGGGGATGACTTTTTTATATTGCAGGATCATATCAATAAATAGAATTAAAAGAACTGTTTGAAGATATATAAAACCCGTGAAGAAGGTGAATTTTATCGCTTTGTCGGGGCATAAATTCGTAACTTGCAGTTTTAGTATCCTACCAAGGTATGTTGAAGATAAAATTTAAGGCATGAATAAGCGGGCGGACACATTGCTTTAAATAACAAACAAACACCTCTTTAGGAGGTTGTTTGAAAAGAATAAATCCTTGCCCTTTTAAAAACTTCCTGAGATATTAGGGCCTTAGACTAAATCTACGCGGAAATTCGATCGATGAAAAACCCATTTTTACTGGCTGCGGTTTTTGCCTTGAGCCTTGTCTCGGCTATTCCGGTCTATGCCCAAAGTTCAGCCAGCGTGGTGATGTATCACCGTTTTGGGGAAGATGATTTTCCGGCGACCAATATCCGCATCGAACAGTTTGAAACCCATATTGAAGAGATCAAAAAGGGTGGGTACAACGTCATTGCGTTGGGTGAGCTGGTCGATAAGCTGAAAAAAGGTGAAGACCTGCCAGATAAAACATTGGCGATTACCATCGATGATGGTTATGCCAGCATCTATAAAGAAGCTTTCCCACGTTTCAAAAAAGCAGGTATTCCTTTTACAATTTTTATTTCCACTGATCCGATTGATCGTGGTTATGCCGATTATCTCAGCTGGGAAAAAATTCGTGAAATGTCGGATCACCCTCTGGTTACCATTGGGGCCCATACAGCTAGCCATTTGCATATGGCTGCGGCTTCTCAAGCTCGCGTTGGGGATGAAATGGCCCGATCACTGGCCCGTTTGGAAGAAAAGTTGGGCTATCGTCCTGATATTTTCGCCTATCCTTATGGGGAAGCCAGTCTGGATGCGATCAATGTGGTGCGCGGGTTTGGCATGAAAGCGGCCTTTGGACAGCACAGCGGAGCTATTGGTAGTGGAGATGATCTTTATTACCTTGCGCGTTTTGCCCTGAATGAAAAATATGGTGACCTGAAACGTTTTCAAATGGTGTCAAAAACCAAATCATTGTTTGCGCGTGATCTGGGACCGAAAGATATGATGATTAAAGACCGAAACCCGCCTCTGATCGGCTTTAGCGTTGCCGAAGAAGTGGGGGATTTGGGTCCCCTCGCCTGTTTTGCCTCCCACGAAGGTCAGGTCCGGGTAGAGACATTGTGGGAACGTAGGGTTGAAGTTCGTCTGGAAAAAGCCTTGCCAGTTGGGCGCACGAGGCTTAATTGTACAATGCCTGCCGGAGATGGGCGTTGGCGCTGGTTTGGGCGTCAGTTCTATGTTGCACCCTAACGAAATAAAGCTTAATGGCCAAAATTATAAAACAACGAGATATTATTGATCGTAAAGCCCTGTGGGCAGAACTGGACGAAATGGCAAGCTGGTCGGGCTATTCTTCCAAGATGCAGAAAGATGTTTTAAAGCTATTTAAAGGGGCTTTGCAAACAGGTCGCGCTGAAATCCAGAAACGTTTTGAAGAAAAAAAGGCCAATGGCATTGTCACGGTGCATAACTATGCCTTTCTGATCGATCAGATCGTGCGCACCCTTTATGATTTTACCACTCAATATGTCTACGCCATTCATACCCCGACCAAGGGGGAACAGTTCTGCGTGGCCGCCGTGGGTGGGTATGGCCGAGCGGAAATGGCCCCGCAGTCCGATATCGATCTCTTGTTCCTGCTGCCCTATAAACAAACGCCCAAAGTGGAGCAGGCTATTGAATATATGCTCTATCTATTGTGGGATTTAGGGTTGAAGGTGGGCCATTCTACCCGCTCGATCGATGAATGTCTTAAGTTAGCCAAAGAAGATCTGACCATTCAGACCGCTTTGCTGGATGCGCGTTATCTTTGGGGTAATCAAAAGCTATTTAAGGAATTTCAGACCCGCTTTAAGGATAAGGTGATTTCAAATTCCGGGCGCCAGTTTGTGGATGCCAAACTGGGCGAACGTGATGATCGTCACCAACGTATGGGGGATACCCGTTATGTTGTGGAACCGAACCTGAAAGAAGGTAAAGGCGGTTTGCGTGATCTGCAGACTCTGTATTGGATCGGCAAATATATTTATGGGGTGGAACGCTGGCGTGATCTGGTTCTTCAGGGGGTGATTTCTGAAGATGATGCGAAAAACTTTAAAAAGGCGGTGAATTTCTTATTCACTGTTCGCTGTGCGCTTCATTATATGACCAAGCGACCACAGGAGGGACTGACTTTTGATGTGCAGCATCAACTGGCAGATCAGCTCGGTTACAAAGATCGCGCCGGCACCCGTGGCGTTGAACGCTTTATGAAGCATTATTATCTGACGGCTAAAACCGTGGGGGATTTGACGCGTAATCTGTGTGCGGTTCTGGATGAACAGCATAAGAAAGATCAGCAACGTTTCACGATCCTGACGAATTTCTTTAAGCGCAATGTCGAAGGTTTTAGCGTTGATAACGGTCGTTTGACCCTGGAAAACCATGAAGCTTTTTCAGATAATCCGCTTTTGATGTTCCGCCTGTTTGAAGTGGCACAGGAACATGATCTGGATATCCATCCTTTTGTTTTAAAAAGCTTACGCGATAATTTGAAATTGGTGAATGCCAAGCTGCGTAAAGACCCTGAAGCCAATCGCATGTTTGTGGATATGCTGATTTCCCCCAAACAGCCACAACGGATTTTGCGCCTGATGGGTGAAGTGGGCTTGCTGGGTAAATTCATTCCTGATTTTGCCCGTGTCACCGCGCAGATGCAGTATGATATGTATCATACCTATACGGTGGACGAACATACCATCAAGGCGATTGGCGAATTAAATGCCATTGAAACCGGAAAAAGCCAGGATGAACTGCCGATTGCCTGCGGTGCGATTAACGAAGTTATTTCCCGTCGGGCGCTTTATGTTGCTTTGATGTTGCATGATATTGCCAAGGGCCGTGGGGGGGACCATAGTGAACTGGGCGCAGAAGTCGCATTAAAACTCGGTCCGCGGCTGGGGTTGAGTGATGAAGAAACAGAAACGGTGGCCTGGCTGGTTAAACATCATCTGAGTATGAGCCATGTTGCCTTTAAACGTGACCTTGAAGATCCGAATTTGATTAAAAAATTCTGTGAAGTTATCCAGTCACCTGAACGGCTGCGTCTTCTTTTAATTCTGACCGTCTGTGATATCCGTGCTGTGGGACCGGATGTTTGGAATGGGTGGAAGGGCAACTTGTTACGTGTCCTTTATGTGCGGGCAAAAGAAGTTTTAACAGGTGGCGAGTCTGCGGCAGGCGGCGTGGTTGCGCGTGTGGAAGAAAAACAACAGGCCTTGCGCGCTGCTTTGAAAAATTGTTCGACAGAATATGTAGAAAATTTCGTAAAACTGGGTAATGCCGCTTATTGGTTAAGTTTTGAAACCGATGTTCAGGTTCGTCATGCCTGGTTGTTAAAATGTGCGGAAAGTGAAGATGGTCCTGTCCATATTCATGTGGAACATGACACGCAGAACAATGTCAGTGAAATTTCTGTTTATACAGCGGATCATCCGGGTCTGTTTTCCATCATCGCAGGGGCCATGGCTTTGACTAATGGTTCTATTGTGGATGCGAAGATTGCCACTTTGTCCAATGGTATGGCGCTGGATACATTTTCTGTGCAGGATCAATCCAATGAAGTGTTTGATAGCGAACAGAAAATCAAACGTCTGGCAGAGCGCATTGATAAAGCCCTGAAAGGTGAGATCTACCCCGCCAGTGAATTGGAGAAAGTAAACAAGAATACGATGAAATCACGCAGGGAAGTCTTTACCGTTTCACCACGCGTCCTTATCGATAACAAAGTTTCTAATGCTTTTACGGTCATTGAAGTGAATGGGCGTGACCGTTTAGGGTTCTTGTATGATGTGACACGTACCTTGTCCGAACTGGGCTTGCAGATTAATTCTGCCCATATCGCGACTTTCGGGGAGCGTGCGGTCGATGTGTTTTATGTGAAAGATGTCTTTGGTTTGAAAGTGAATTCTGAACACAAGCTGGAGATGATTCACGAAAAATTGCTGCAAACCATCACCAAAGAAAATTATCACCAACCGAAAAAACGCCGCCCAAAGAAAGAAACAGTCGCTTAAAGAATTAAATTGAATTTACATAAGCCGTAATTCAATGGCATCCCAGATTTTGGCTTCCAGACAGACACCGTCAAAACGATTGATCTCCTGCAATCCTGTGGGAGAGGTGACGTTAATTTCTGTCATGTAGTCCCCGATCACATCAATGCCGACAAAGATCAGATCGCGTTCTTTCAGGTCTTGACCAATGCGGTGGCAGATTTCCAGCTCGCGTTCGGTCAGTTGGGATTGAACAGGTTTACCACCCACATGCATATTGGATCGGGCTTCGCCTTCAGCCGGAACGCGGTTGACCGCGCCAACAGGTTCGCCATCAACCAAGATAATGCGTTTGTCCCCTTTGCGCACATCTGAAAGATAGGCTTGGATCATAAAGGGTTCCGGATATTGTTGTTCAAACATTTCCAACAGCGAATTTAAGTTTTCATCACCGGGTTTGAGATGGAATACGCCTGCCCCGCCATTGCCAAACAAAGGTTTGACGATAATATCTTTGTGTTCCTCGCGAAACTTTTCGATCTGTTGTTTGTTACGCGTAATCATGGTCGGCGGCATCAAGTCGGGATATTTGGTGACAAATAGTTTTTCTGGCGCATTGCGGACTTGTGCCGGATCATTCACCACAAAAGTATCGGGATGGATATGATCGAGAAGGTGGGAAGCCGTGATATAGCCCATATCAAAAGGCGGGTCTTGTCGCATCAGGACCACATCTACATCATCATGCAGATTGATCCAGCTTTCTTCGCCCAGTTCAAAATGATTGCCCAGTTCGCGTTTTAATGTCATAGGACGAGCAAGGGCTATGATGCGGCCATCGACCATGGTCAGGTCTGTTGGGAGATAGTGAAACAGGCTGTAGCCCCGTTTCTGGGCTTCCAGACCCAAGACAAAGGTGGAATCTCCATTGATATCAATGGAGTCAATCGGGTCCATCTGGATGGCGATGCGCAACGACATATCTGTTCCTTACAAATCAATAAATCGTTGCCAGATATAGCTCAAGAGCGTCGTTTTCGCCAGTCCTAAGACGATCAAAAAACTGTGAAATCAGGCCGGGCAGTCATTTGACAGAATATCGCCCCAAAGTAGAAAGCGGCCCTTGGCTGATTTTTCCTGATTGTTGGTCTGAGAGGTGGATAAGGTCACTTCGAAATCTGAAAAAGGGGTTTTGTTCTCTAGATCAGTGGTTTTAACAGGCTGTTCTTTCTGCATGTGACATACTCCAACATGGGTTAAAAATAACCGTCATGCCCCAGAAGTGAATGAGCAATCTTTGATTCCGTTCATGGAAATGTTGCTCTGCAATATATTTTATAGAATCTTTCTAAAGATACAACAGTAAAATAGATAAGACAAAATGACAGTTTTGTGATGGCGATGTCAGTTTGGCTTTTTTTCAATATCGTCGATGATGTGCTGTGTATGGCGGATTGTCTCGGGATCCGTGGTGTATTTCAAGGCCGTTTTCAAGGAATTGGCTGCTTCTGACATGAAGCCTACGCGGGCTTGAAGCAGCCCTGTTTCACGCCAATAAGTGGCTGATTTTGGCTGCAAGGCAGTAAGCACCTGCAGCATTTCCAAGGCTTTTTCCATCTGCATGCAGCGTAGAAAATGCGCTTTCACGGCGTTTAAGTGACGCATAAACAGGGTCTTCGGACTGAGTCCTTGATAGAATTTTGGATTGAGTTCCACATCTGCCCCCCCAATCACTTTTAAAAATTGACGCAGATCATGGGCATCCAACTGAACCGCTTTGGCAAAAGGGTCAATGATGATGCGTTCAGCTCCTTCTTGCAGACAAATGAGGCTGTGTCCGGGAAAATTCAGGGCTTCTGCCTGCAAAGCGCATTTTTGGGCACAATGAAGATAAATCAGGCTTAACCCCATGGCGGTGCCACATTTTGTGTCCAGAATGGAAAAAAGGTTCATATGATCCAGATCATCATACGCTTCTTCATCGCCATGGAAGCCTTCGCTTTCGACGAGAAAATGACTGTATTTTTTTATCTTTTGATCAAACCTATCTGCATGTTTTACCTGATCTGCACAATTCGTGGCAATCAGCTCCAGTTTTTCAGCATATTGTTCTATTTTTTTGGATGGTTTTAGAGCTTTTGAAAGTAAAAAAGCTGCTTTAGTGCTGTCAAAGCCTTCATCTCTTTGGCAGGCAAGTCCGTCAAATTCTTTTTTAAGGTTTTCTGGCAGGCTCATTCGTTCATCGCTGTTGTGGGCTTTTTCCTGAACATGGACTTTTGGGTTTTGACCTGAACATGGCTCACCACGCGTCGCACATAGGATATCCCCTTGGCATGGCGGATAAAGCGATTGAGTTCCGCTGGACTTTGGGCATAACCCGTGACATAGACGACCCCACCTTGAACGGTATATTTATAATTGATTTCCATCAGCTGTGGATCAAACGTCGTGGCTGTATAAAGCTTTGCACTGATCCACGTATCATGAGCGAAATCCTGTACATCACTTTCTGTTTTGAGTTGAATTTCATTGAAAACATCCGTGATGCCATTCACCTGCCAGACAAGTTCAATGGCTTTGGAGCGTTGTTCTTCGGTTTCAACAGTGCCGGCAACCATCGCTTTTGTATTATAGACGATGACGGTGAGATCGGATGTGAAGCTTAAATCTTCACTTGCCCATTTACCCAGGACATCGGCCTTCAGGGCGTAATCACTTGTTGCCCCGTCAAAACCACGTTCTTCCATCGCCATCGTGCCAGCGGTGGTTCCGGCCGTGACCAGCATGCCCACAGGTGTACAGGCGTTTATAACAATAGTGAAAAAAATAAGCGCGCAAATACGATAGATCATGTCTCGTCAAACCAGGCGTTTTTAATGTGTCGCGGCCAGTATCCATGGGTAATGGCCAGAAAATCAAAACGAATTTCCTGCCCACAATAACGTGGATTGACAGAAAGAAAAGACTTTGCCGCATTTGTTATGCGTTTTTGTTGAAAGGGGCTTAAGGCATACAAGGCCTGATACATGGTTTTACGAGATTTAACTTCTATAAAAACAAGGGTTTTTCGTCTTTGGGCGATGATATCGATTTCCCCATAACGGGTGCGGTGATTGCGCGCTAAAATACGATAGCCCTTAAGGCGAAAATAAAGACAGGCTAAATCTTCGCCCCAAAGGCCAAATCGATAAGATATCTGTTTTTTCTGTTCCATACAGTGGTGTATGGAAAGGCCTGAGCCTTATTATTTTGGCGCCATACGCAATGCACCGTCCATACGAATGACTTCACCAGACAGATAGGCGTTTTCTGCGATATGTTGAACCAGATTTGCAAATTCTTCCGGCTTGCCCATGCGACCAAATGGAACGGATGCGTTTAAGGCATCTTGGACTTCCTGTGGCATGTTTAACAACATGGGGGTCGCCATAATTCCCGGTGCAATGGTCATGACACGAATGCCTTTGGACGCCATTTCACGCGCAATTGGCAATGTAAGGGAGGCGACACCGCCTTTGGATGCAGCATAAGCGGCCTGTCCGATTTGACCATCGGCAAAGGCGATAGAGGCTGTGTTAATCACAACACCGCGTTCTTCTCCATTAACCGGGTCTTGTCCGATCATGTCTTCGCAGGCCAGACGTGACATATTGAAGGTGCCCACCAAGTTGACGTTAATTACTTTGGAAAAAAGGTCCAGATCATGTGCGCCGTTGCGACCGACAATTTTGGACGCGGGCGCAATGCCGGCACAAGAGACAACGATGCGTGCGACCCCATGGGCTTCCCGTGCTTTGGCAAATGCATCCTGCGCGCTTTGAGCATCAGAAACGTTACATTCAACGGCAATGCCACCAATGTCATCCGCGACTTTTTGCGCCGCTTCCATATTCATGTCAAAAATTGCAACTTTGGCACCGGCCTTTGCCAGTTGTCGCGCTGTTGCTTCACCCAAACCAGAAGCTGCCCCGGTGACGATTGCAGCTAAACCTTTAACGTCCATGATTTTTAACTCCCAAAACTTTACCTTTACGTTAACGTAAACTTTATGAGGTTATATCAGATGGTTTCTAAGATCGCAAGCAAGGACTGATGACTATAAAACCTCTCTGATGGTCTTTTTTAAAACAGGGAAAACATCTGTCTCAAGCCATGGGTTTTTCTTGATCAGATGGGTGACACGCCAGCTGGGATGGGGCAGCACAAATAGACCTTTTTCGAGATATTCGGGCCAATGGGCAATGGTCTGTGTCATGGTTTTACGGCGCGATTTCCCAAGATAATAGGCTTGTGCGTAAGACCCAATCAACAAGGTTAATTCAATATGATCCAGCTTCGATAAAACCTTGTCATGCCAGGCAGGTGCGCATTCAGGACGCGGCGGCTTGTCACCGCCTTTGTCCTGCCGCCCTGGATAACATAAGCCCATGGGCATGATGGCAATTTGTTTGTCATCATAAAAAATCTCCTTAGACAGCCCCATCCAGTCGCGCAAGCGATCCCCGGACGGATCATTCCACGGGATACCGGTTTCGTGGACTTTTGTACCGGGGGCTTGTCCTATAATCATGATTTTACATGATTTTGTGGCACGGATGATGGGGCGTGGACCAAGGGGAAGGTCGGTGCAAAGCTTACAGTTACGTATGTTTGTGAGAAGATTTTCCATTAAGTTTGGTTTTTTATGTCGCTTAATAATGTATCCACAAACTCAGGGACCACTTCACTAGCCGGACCATAGATGGTTTCATCAAACAAGGTTGCCCCGTTTGAAGGATCGAGATTAAGTTCAACGCTATGGCAGTCCCCGATTTGTTTGACGGCTTGAACAAAACCTGCCGCCGGATAGACATTGCCGGATGTTCCGATAGAAATGAACAGGTCGGCATCTTCCAGGGCCTCGTAAATATCTTCCATCTGTAAGGGGATTTCACCAAACCAGACGATGTGTGGACGCAAACTGCCTGTTGAGTGACAATCTGGACAAGCTGTGTCGATGTGCAGGCCTTTTTCCCAAATAAGCAAAGTTTTACAGTGATTACAGCGTACTTTCATGAGCTCACCATGCATATGGATGATATTTTCATTGCCTGCCAGTTCATGCAGGTTGTCAATGTTTTGTGTCACGATCAGTACCCGGCCCGGCCAGTTTTTCTCAAGTTTTGCTAAAGCAAGATGACCCGGGTTGGGTTGTGGTTTTTCATCAACAAGCTGTGCACGTCGCGCATTGTAAAAATCCTGTACCATTTTGGGGTTGCGTACAAAAGCTTCGGGGGTGGCGACATCTTCAAGATCGACCTTGGACCAGATGCCATCCTTGCAGCGAAAGGTATCTAATCCTGATTCGCGTGAAATGCCTGCACCTGTTAAAATAACGATGGTGCCATCTGGATCTATTCGTCTGTTCATGGTTGCGTCCCCTTAAATTTCCCCTCATATTAAGAAAAATTAAAAAAAAGGGGAAGGCTTGTGGTTAAAGTCCTGTTCGTTTGTTTAGGAAATATTTGTCGTTCGCCTACGGCTGAAGGTGTGTTTCGTGATCTGGTTGCTCAAAAAGGACTGAGTAACGAGATCATGACCGATTCAGCCGGGACAGGGGATTGGCATGTGGGGAGCCCACCGGATGAACGCGCACAAAAAGCGGCTTTGGCGCGGGGGGTGGATTTATCGGATTTGCGTGCGCGTCAAGTTATTGCAAAGGATTTTATCCAGTTTGATTATGTGCTGGCAATGGATCGGTCCAACTATGCGAAATTGCAGCAAATTTGCCCACCGGGTTATGAAGATCGTTTACATATGTTCTTGAACTTTTTTGCCAACAGTCCGGAAGAAGAAGTCCCGGACCCTTATTTTGGTGGTCCGGCTGGGTTTGATTATGTACTTGATCTAATTGAAGAAGCTTCCGTCGGGTTATTAAAAGATATTGAAACAGGTTATCTTGGTCGTTAACAGACTTTGTTGCGGCCCATGGATTTTGCCCGGTAAAGCGCTTTATCGGCACGTTTGATAATATCTTCCATCCGTTCATCAGACAGACTGTCATAAACGGCAACACCGATGGACACAGTGATAAAGAAGGTTTCATTATTTTCATTTTGGATGGGCAGCTCTTCGATGGCAGCGCGCAGCCGTTCTGCCAGAATGAAAGCACCATCGCGATTGGTTTCCGGCAAGAAGACGCAGAATTCTTCCCCCCCTAATCGACCCATGATATCAATATTGCGCAGGACTTTTTTGCAGGCTTCGGCGAATTTTTTCAGGGTTCTGTCACCGATCGTGTGGCCGTGGTTATCATTGACACTTTTAAAATGGTCCAGGTCCATCAACAAAACGGATAAGGCATGGCCAGCGCGCTGGCTGCGTTTGATCTCGCGTTCCAGTAACAAGGTGAAATAACGACGATTGTAGAGTTCGGTCAATACATCCGTATTGGCCATTTTACGAAGTCGGGCCGCCATACGTTTATGTTCGGTGATATCAACATAAGTGGTGATGAAACCAACGGATTTCCCATCAATCTTTAATGGTTTTCCTGTCACTTCTAAGGTCCGTCCATTGGGACGCTGACGTTCAAAATGATGGGGTTCAAATTTTAGACTGGCTTGGAGACGCATTTTAACTTGTTGTTCAGGGTCTCCTGGCCCGTATTCACCGCGTTCTGCATTAAAACGCAGTAAATCTTCATAGCTCATGACAGGTTTAATCAGGTGTTCGGGAAATTCCAGTAAGGTGAAAAAGGCTTTGTTCCAAAAGATGATATTAAGGTTTTCATCAATTACCGTGACGCCCTGATCCAGATTTTGCAGCAAAGCTTGAAGATAGGTTGCGTTGCGTTTGGCTTCTTCTTCAGCTTTTTTTCGTTCTGTAATATCGGTATAGGTGGTGACAAAGGCATCCTTTAACCATTTGCCGCGAATTTCAAGTATGGTGCCGTCGGGTCTTACCCGTTCAAACACATGGTCATCGCGCATCTTCGCTTTTGCAAGGGTTTCAGCAATTTTTTCTTCTGGTATGCCGGGTCCATATTCACCACGCCGGGCATTATAATCGACCAGTTGTTTCATGTCCGGCAGGTGATTGAGGAACATTTCTTCGGGAAATTGTAAAAGTTCCTTAAATCGGTCATTACAAATCAGCATTTGCAGGTTTTCATTAAATAATGTCACGCCGCTTGGAAGGTTTTCAACAATGGTTTGCAGGCGTTCATTTTCAATACGTCGTTTGTACAGTAAATAGAAAGAGATCAGCAGAATGATACAGATGACACAGACCATCGTTGCGTTTCGATAGGCATTCGAGCGAATTTTATCAATGGATCCAAACACCAGAATGGACCATTTGGGATGTGTCATTTCAATGCGGTTAAAGATGTAGTTTGTTTTATGGATTCGAACAGGCACCGCGTTATTTAGATTATATGTATTTAAGTTTATTTTTAAAGGTTGAATATCAGGAATAGGATATTGTTTTGTGCGGGCAATAAACAAGCGATCCTTGGTTGATATGGGGCCAATGGATTTAAGATAAAAGCGCGGATTTGAACTGTAAAAAATGATATTTTTCTCATCGACCAGCGCGAAATCATCCAGAAAGTCATTGGAAAGGGTTTGTAACAGGTCCATGTCTAACTTAACGACAAGCACACCTAATTGCTCTGTCTCGTTATAGATTGCGCGTGCGACATAATAGCCTAGCTCGTTCGAGGTAATGCCAATTGCTAAAAAATGTCCTTTGCCGTGCTCAAGCGCATCCGTGAAATAGGGACGAAAGGCGTAATTTTTGTCAATAAAGCTATCTTTTGACAGGTAGTCGCTGGAACTGATCGTCAGTCCGGTTTTGTCCAGGATAAATATGTTGGACGTTTTGAGTTTTTGATTGGCGTGTTCCAGAAATTGATTGGATCGGGTGCGCAGATCATTATTATCTGCGTCTAATAGCCTTTGTTGTAAAAGGGGTTGGTTCGACAGCATGTTGGCAATAATGTCGACTTTATCCAGCTCCCCTTTTAGGTAGTTTTGAAAGAGTTGGGATTTATCTATAAGATGGTCACGTAACTCCTGCGTACCTATTCTAGTATAGGTATTGGCACTCAGCCAGCCAATAAAAACAATCAGGCACAGCCCAATGATTAGGCTGAGTATGATTTTTATATTGAGTGATCGTCTGTTTTTGCCAGCCATTTTCCCTCAAATTCCTACTTTGTTATCTATTATGATACGCTTTCAATAAATTGAAACAACACAAAAAATGGCAATTCTACTTGTTGTCTGAAGCAATCTCCCTATACTGCGCCAAACTATTCTTTATGGGAGTGCTAGAAATGTCGGATGTGGATTTTGACGTAATTGGAATTGGCAATGCGATTGTTGATGTATTGAGCCATTCTGGAGATGCTTTTTTGCAGGATCATGGGCTGACCAAAGGGTCTATGGCCTTGATCGATGCAACACAGGCCGACAAACTGTATGAACAGATGGGGCCCGGGGTGGAATGTTCTGGTGGGTCTGCGGCCAACACCATTGCGTGTTTGGCAAATTTGGGGGCAAAATCTGCTTTTATCGGTAAGGTGAAAGATGATGGTCTCGGCAAAATCTTCGCCCATGATATCAAGGCTGTCGGTGTTGATTTTTCTTCTAAACTGGCAACAGATGGGCCGAGCACCGCACGGTGTTTGATCTTGGTAACCGATGATGCACAGCGCACCATGAATACGTTCTTGGGTGCTTGTGTAAATTTAACGCCGGATGATATCGACCCTGATTATATCGCACGTGGGGCGGTTACCTATCTGGAAGGGTATCTGTGGGACCCGGATCATGCCAAAGAAGCTTTCTTGAAAGCATCCATGGCAGCCCATAAGGCAGAACGCCAAGTGGCGTTGAGCCTATCCGATGCTTTTTGCGTTGATCGTCACCGCCAGTCTTTTCAGGATCTGGTTGAACATCATGTGGACATTCTGTTTGCTAATGAAGACGAGATTAAGTCGTTGTATGAAGTTGATAGTTTTGATGCAGCTTTGCAGTGTGTGCGTGATAAATGCGCGGTTGCAGCCTTAACACGCGGTGAAAAAGGCTCTGTTGTCATCGCGGGTAATGAAATCCATGTGGTGGATTGTGAAACCGTGGACCATGTGGTGGATACTACAGGCGCGGGTGATGCCTATGCAGCAGGTTTCCTGTTTGGCTACACGAAAAATTTCGATATGGGGACCTGTGCACAGATGGGGTCCATTTGTTCAGCTGAAATTATCAGCCATTATGGCGCACGTCCCGAAGCGGATTTGGCTGATCTGGTTGGTAAAGCCTTGGAAAAATAAAAGAAATCAGCCCCTGCCGATGGGAATGGGCTTAGGGGCTGATTTTAGTTTTTAGGCATACAGGGACTTCCAGTTCTTCTCTCGCCCAAAAAGTCCAAGCACGTAACAAATTGGTTCGCCAATTGTGCGGATTAGTTTTCCCAGCAGATTACCTGTATCACGTTCACCCATCAAATAGGCAATTTCTTCGGCCCGCCATGTGGCCAATGGCTGGATCAATTGGGTCAGCCATTTTTTCTGGCGCATCTGCTCCACCAGCGGAATGGCCCAAAGGTGATAGCCGCGGATGGTGGTTTGGGATAAACAGCGCAGGTTTATCTGCGTGGACTGTCTTTAAAAATTGTCTGGATTGCCCATAAATGGTGGTTACAGCAACAGGGCATTTCTTTTGAACCAGCAAAAAATACGCTCAATTGTTATTTGAAATAACAGGTCATACCTATCGCTTGCCAACGTCAGCAGAATGGGAATATCCAGCCCAGGCGGGCACGAAGCCTCTTTATTGGTGGGGGACAGAGTCAAGCGATGACAAAGCGGTTACGGCTTATGATCTGTCTTTCAAGTTCTTGTTCTGGCGTTTGAAAAAAGAACGCTATCCCTATTTAAGAATTGTTGCAACCCGCGATCCAAATCCTTTTGGCTATAGGATATGCTCGCTAACCTGTCGGAATGGACGCAGGATTGAGATTATGAGTCTTATGAGGGTGCACCAACGAATGGTCAGCGTGGCTTGCTGTTTTTGCCTTAAGGTAGGTTAAGTTCTTTTTTTAAAATATCAGCTGCCACTTTATGTCCAAACTCGCTCCAATGCCCATCACAGGGTAAAAAGAGGCTGAAGGTATCCTCTACGGATTTTTGCATGTAAGGGGCGAGGTCTACGTAACCGAGATCATTTTTGATAGCAAAAGTCGTAAATTGGGTGACCATATCGCTTTTTTCAGTGGATAAACGTTTTAAATCTGACAAACGCGGTATAGTAAAGAAAGAAACTTTTCGGCCTTCAGCCTGTTTTTGAATTTCCTTTATAAAAAATTTAGTCGCATCAATTTGTTCTTGTGTTGCATCAAAATAGCCTGAATAAGTGCCGGCTTTTAAGGTCGCCCCGCGTGAAATATAGCGTAGTTCCCGATAGACACCATATGACCACAACAAGCGTTGGAGCTTTGATTTTAATTGTGATTCTTTAATCACTGTTTTTGTATAGCTTGCAAAAGTGACTTCATTTTGTGGTTTTGTTGCGGGATAAAATAATTCAAATCCGGTTTCAGATTTCTTCCAATAGGGTCGATAGCGCAGTTGGTAGCCTTTTTTATCATGTTGTTGCCAAACGGCTGGGTCATTATCTGTAAAATCATTATCAGGTAAGACCGCAATTAAGACTTGATCATGACTAAACTGTTTCGCCAATTCTTTGTAGAGAACAGCATATTGTGCAGGTCCAAAATCGCCTGAAGCACCAAAATTAAGGTACTCTACGTTACTGTGTTTTTCTAACAAATCCGTGAAACGTTTGTCGGCACTGACACCGTACCCTTCAACAAAAGAGTCTCCTAAAACGATAACTCGATCATTTTCAGCGTTTTTAACGCGTTCTTTGTCGCGTGCACCATAACTGTTGGCGATTAGATCGACGCCAAAACAACGGCGTTCCTTATGGGCTCGTCCATTAATTTTATGCCATGCGCCCCAGTTATTATATTCTGTCATCCATTGGGATTCTGAATCATGGGCTTTTGACATGTAAGATGGCTGGTACGTTGAAATGGATAATCCGAGTTTAAAATATAGAAAGGAGGCCGCTTCCAGAACCACAAATAAAATAATTATGTTAATGAGCAGTATTTTTATAAATTTCATGTTCCAAACTCTGCTTTATATAAAGCCGGATGATTTCATTTTATGGGTATAAGGGACGCTTAATAGAAGATATCTGCACAGTCTTCTTTTTTAAACATGCAGGTCGGCCCTATTTTGGAAATCATTATATAACCATTGTCCTTCAGATGGTTATATGTCCATGAATGTGGCATATCATCAATGTTGGTAATATGAATTTCACACGCGATTAATTTAGGTGCAATGGCTTTTAGGTCGAATCCTTTAAAAACCGCATCTTCAAACCCTTCCACATCCACATTCAGGAAATCAATGGCGGTGATACCTGCTTCTTCAAGAATGGAGTTTAACGTTCTCGTTTTCATCTGGCTTGTTTTGTAGGGTTTTCCCATTTTCTGGGCCCAGTCATCAGCGGCATCTTTATCAAGGGTATTTAAAACATTGCCCGCATCAAAACTATAACAGGTTACTTCTTGTTCTTGATCTGCGATCGGACAGCAAAATGATTTATCTTTGGGGCGGTATTTTTGACAAAGGCTGATATTTTTTTGGTCAAAGTCGACATTTACACCTGTCCAGCCTCTTTTATACAGCCGATGTGTGATGGAACCGCGCAAAGGGTGATTGCAGCCAATATCCACGTAGGTCCCTTTATTAATGGTCGCTGTGGCTTTATCTACCCAAAAATCCTCGGCCCAAAATGAGTATGCTTTATGGAAAGGAGGGTATCTCAAGTTGCGATAAATGTCATAAAAGTAGGTGTTTTTAATGAATTTATTTTTAAAATTTTTGAACATTGTGAAAGCCTGCCAATCAAAGGTGTAAGGTTTTATAATCTCATTTTTACATGATAGCAACTGGGCCACTTGCATTCATGAGAGTATGAACAGGATTGATCGTATGAGTTCAGACTAAAAATCATTTCTATTGTTAAGGTCTAATCGGGGTTCATATAAATTTCTTGCTGAAAATTGCCAATTCAATTATTTATGGCGACTTATGATAAGAATGAAATGGTCTTGCAATGAACGCGGTAAAGTATCGTTCGGATATTGATGGCTTACGTGCCGTTGCCATTTTACCCGTTGTTTTATACCATGTTGGTTTTGCTGGGTTTTCTGGTGGGTTTGTTGGTGTTGATGTCTTCTTCGTAATATCTGGTTTTTTGATTACGAAATTAATTTCTGCAGAAATTGATCAAGATAAATTCAGCATCAAGATGTTTTATGAGCGTCGTGCACGACGCATTTTGCCTGCTCTTTTCTTTGTCTGCCTTATCTCATCAGTTTTGGCGTTTTGGTTGTTTTTGCCACCGGATTTAAACGATTATGGGCAGTCACTTATTGCCACCCTTGGTTTTGTGTCAAACATCCATTTTTATGGGGATACAGGGTATTTTGATGGTCCGGCTGAATTTAAACCTTTACTGCACACTTGGTCTTTAGCCGTTGAAGAACAGTTTTATATATTTTTCCCTCTTATCTTGATTGTGATTTCAAAATATGCGGCATCTTTTCGTAAGCAAATTGTTGTCGGACTATTAGTATTATCGTTTGGGTTCAGTATTTTGGGGGTTCTTTATTTCCCCAAGATGACTTTTTATTTTCTGCATACGCGAGCTTGGGAACTGTTAATTGGGTCTATCCTTGCGCTTGAAATTTTACCAAACGTGCGATCCCAACCCTTCAAGCAGGTGATTTCTTTATTTGGATTGGCGGCTATTGTCATAGGTGTCGTTTATTTTGATCACACAACACCTTTTCCCGGCAGTGCGGCTTTACTGCCTTGTGTTGGAACGGCTTTGATTATTTGGGGCAACAGTAAGAACTTAACGGTTGTTGGCCGTTTTCTGAGTCTTTCGCCTGTCGTATTTATAGGGCTTATTTCTTATTCACTTTATTTGTGGCACTGGCCTTTTATTGTTTTTGCAAAATATTATGTTGATAGGCCTTTGCAATTTAGTGAAATGGTTCTGGTTGTTCTGGGGAGCGTTTGTGCCTCCATTCTGTCATGGCGTTTGATTGAACAGCCGGTTCGCAAAAGAAAGGTCTTTGGGTCGCGTCGTCACTTAAGCATTGGATTAGGCCTTTCTTTTTCCGCTTTGCTTGCTATTGCGTTGTTAGGTGATTTAACAGATGGTCTGCCGGAGCGATTACCGCAGCAAGCAAAAATTTACATAGAAGGAGCGAACGATTTTAATCCTGATCTGGATAAATGTGATCGTATGGACCCGGAAAAATTATTGCGCTATGAGCTGTGTGAAATGGGTGCCAAAAACAAAGAAACACCGGATTTCATCGTTTGGGGGGATAGCCATGGCGATGCCATCATGCCCGGCATGAAAGTGATGGCCGAAAAAATGAACCTTTACGGGTGGCATGCGAGCTTCAGTGATTGCCCACCATTGATCGGAGTTTATCGTCCAAGCCGCCCTAAAGATTATAAATGTGTTCCTTTTAATCAGGGTATGTTTAAAGTTATTCAGGAAAAAGGTATTAAAAATGTCGTTTTGGCTGCGCGCTGGTCGGCTTACGCAATCGGTCCTGAAAAACAAGGGCTGGATAAAGGGTTGGACATGTTTATAGGTCTGACAACCGGGCCGGATCATTCTGTGGAGATGGAACAGAGCAAACAAGCCTTTAAAGAGGGGTTCATAAAAACAGTTGATGAACTGAAACGCATGGGGGTGCATGTCTGGGTCGTGGAACAAGCCCCTGTTTATCAAAAACTGATCCCTCAAGCTCTTGCAAAGGCTGTTATTGCCCAGCGTGATCTTGAAGAAATTGAGAGGCCCTATCAAGACTATCTGGATCGAGAAACTTTTGTAAAAAGCGTATTCTCTCTTAAAAAGGATGAGATTAGTTTGCTTAGTCTTGCGGATAAATTATGTCCGGATCGGCAAACCTGTATGGTCACTGCAGAGGGCAGGTCGCTTTATCGTGATGACGATCATCTTTCGGCTTTTGGGGCGCGCTGGGTTTCTGATCTGTTTCTCCCGATTGCTCAAGGTATGCATAATTAGAATTTGTTTTTTATGATTGTCATGAAAAATTCTGCGTATACCAATGAATTTACACCTAAGTTCACCTTATATTCTAAATATCAAGGCTTGCTGTTTTTCAGGATAGGCGTATAGTCCGCGCAAATTTTATTTCCCTTGTTCAGGATGACAGACATGGAACTTCGCAATATTGCGATTATCGCACACGTTGACCACGGAAAAACAACGCTTGTGGACGAACTTATGAAGCAAAGCGGCCAGTTCCGTGAAAACCAAAAGGTTGAAGAACGGGTCATGGACTCCGGTGATCTGGAGAAAGAGCGCGGCATCACCATTTTGGCCAAATGTACATCTGTTGAATGGAAAGATGTGCGCATTAATATCGTCGACACCCCCGGTCACGCCGACTTTGGTGGCGAGGTTGAACGTATTCTGTCTATGGTGGACGGGGTTGTATTGTTGGTGGATGCCGCCGAAGGTCCTATGCCGCAAACCAAGTTTGTGACAGGTAAAGCCCTGAAGCTGGGGTTGAAACCGATTGTTGTGGTGAATAAGGCAGACCGTCCCGATGCGCGCCCTTACGAAGTTCAGGATGAATGTTTCGATTTGTTCACAGCGCTGGATGCGGATGATGAACAGCTTGATTTCCCGACGTTGTTTGCCTCTGGGAAAAATGGCTGGGCCGCTGAAACCCCGGATGGGGAACGTACAGACCTGACACCATTGTTTGATTTGATTTTGGAACATGTGAAAGAACCTGTCTGCGAATTGGACAAGCCGTTCTCCATGTTGGCAACCACGTTGGAATCTGATCCGTTCCTGGGGCGTATCCTGACAGGGCGTGTTCAAACCGGGACATTTAAAGTCAACCAACAGCTGAAAGCTATGAGTGTGGACGGCGAATTGATTGAACAAGCCCGTATCACCAAGCTGTTGTCCTTCCGTGGTGTGGAACGTGTCCCGGTCGATGAAGCTCACGCCGGTGACATTGTCGCCGTTGCGGGTCTGACCAAAGCAAACGTGGCGGATACATTATGTGCGCCGGAACTGGATGTGCCGTTGAAAGCCCAACCGATTGATCCACCGACGCTGGCGATGACTTTCTCTGTAAACGACAGCCCGCTTGCGGGACAAGAAGGCTCTAAAGTGACTTCACGTATGATCCGTGATCGTCTGTTTGCCGAAGCCGAAGGTAACGTTGCCATTACGGTCAAAGAAACCGAAAATGCGGAAAGCTATGAAGTTGCCGGTCGTGGGGAATTGCAGCTGGGCGTGATCATTGAAACCATGCGCCGCGAAGGCTTTGAGCTGGGCATTTCACGTCCGCGCGTTCTTATTAAGGAAGACCCGGAAACAGGCGAAAAGCTGGAACCGTTTGAAGAAGTTCAGATCGATGTGGATGAAGAATTCTCCGGCATCGTGGTGGAAAGCCTGTCCATCCGTAAAGGTAAAATGACAGAAATGCGCCCGTCTGGTGGCGGCAAGACGCGTTTGACCTTCCATGCACCTGCACGTGGCCTGATCGGGTATCATGGGGAATTTCTGACGGAAACCCGCGGGACAGGCATTATGGCGCGTACGTTCCATCACTTTGGCCCCTACGCCGGGGATATTCCGGGTCGTCGCAATGGGGTTCTGATCTCTATGGTTGATGGTGCAGCTGTTGGGTATGCACTGGCAAACCTTGAAGGCCGTGGCCCGTTGTTCGTCAGCCCGCAAACCAAGATTTATCAAGGCATGATCATTGGGGAACACGCCAAAGGTACTGACCTTGAAGTCAACGCGATGAAGGCTAAACAGCTGACGAACCACCGCGCATCGGGCAAGGATGACGCCATCCGTTTGACCCCACCGCGCCCGATCACGCTGGAAGATGCAATCGCCTATATTCAGGATGATGAACTGGTCGAAGTCACACCAGAAAATATCCGCCTGCGCAAATATCATCTGGATCCGCATGTGCGTAAACGTGCAGAGAGAAAACCGGGCGGCGTTTAAGTCGTTTGTCGCCAGTTGAGTTTTAAAGGCCTGATCTTTTATTAAGGATCAGGCCTTTAACTTTTTGCGATCATGTCGTGGATGGTTTGGCGGAATTCTTTGGGGTCTGGCGGGCTGGGGATGAGTTTGGCGCTGGCCTGGCTGGCTTCCATGATTTTTTTCGGGGAAAAGTCCGAGATCATCAAAAGGGTAGGGGCCTGTGTTTTCCAGACACCACATAGGATATTACTGACTTCCAGACCGCTTAGACCGCTGGGAAAGCTTTGGGCAGTGATGAGCAAATGGGGCCTGACTTTCAGGCTTTGGGCTTCTTCAAGCGATTGAAAGGCCAGGACGCGATATCCCCAGTCGCGGATTTGAATGGCGGTTTCATCCAGAATATGACTATCCGGTTGTAAAAGAACGACCAGATGGGTTTCGCGCTTGGTCGGGCTTTTTTGTTCTTTTGGTGTCTGGTGTTGTTCAGCGGATGAAACCTCGCTTATGGGCACATCCAGATAAAAAGCTGAGCCCTGCCCCACAACGGAATTTACGCTTAAGGTCAGCCCCAGTGCGCGTGCCAGCCCATCGGCGATGGACAGGCCAAGACCATAGCCCCCGGATGGGTGACGACCTTTATTTTCAAGCTGATTGAACTGGGCAAAAATATCGCGAAATTTTTCGGGTGCAATACCGGGGCCATCATCAATGACCTGAATAATGACTGTGTCGCCTTTTCGTTTACAGCCTACTAGAATGCGACCTTGATTTAAATGACGTACCGCATTTGACACCAGATTACCGATGATACGCAGCAGAAAGACCGGATCACTGTGGATGTGTAGACTGGAAGGGACAATCCTGAGATCGATGTTTTTTTCCTGTGCCAGCGGTTTATAGTTTTCTTTCAGTTGGGAAAAGAGTGTGCTGATCGGGATTCTGGCAAAACTGGGTTTGAGACTGCCGGCTTCAATTTTTGACATGTCGAGCAGGGCATTGAGCAGCTGGGACAGGTTTTCAACAGAATTATCAGCGGCTTCGATTGATTTGACCGAGGCTTGGATCTCAGCTTGGCTTGGTTCTTTTTGTTTCAGTCGGGCCAGAGCCGCAGCCAAAGACATGGTGATCGCATGTAAAGGTTGGCGCAGGTCGTGACTGGCGGTGGCAAGGAAAGTAGATTTCGCCTGGGATGTGGCATGGGCTTGGGAATGAAGTTCGATCTTATCGCCCAATAATACATGATAGGTTTTTGCAATATTATAAAGATAGATAATAAATAAAAACCCGATGAGCCCCATAATAGCCCCATGATGTTCTAAAAATAACCAAGTACCAGACAAGGGGACCATGAGAAACAGCATGGATGCAACCCACACTCGAAAGACATTGCCGATAGACGTGAGTTGTGCGGTGGGGGCGGTGGAAAGAAAGACCGTGATAATCACCCTGTCCATGGCCCCAATGTCAGAAAATGAAAGCACAGGCAAAATGCCCCAGGCAAAGGAAGACGGTAAAACAGCCAGATAAAGCCATTTATACCCGTCTTTAAGGGTGAGGGCATTTTTGTTGCGTCGATAATGAGCCGTAATGGCCAGTCTCAGGGCTTGGGTGGCAAAGAAAAAAAGGATCCAGCCGAACAAGGTTATATCATTCAGGGATTGCCCCAGCATCAAGGCAAGCAAAATTGCCGCACAGCTTGAAAAAACTGTGATCGGAATACTCCCGTGAAAGGCATGGTCAATCAGGGTTTTATGAGTTTCTGCGCGCCATTTCATCTTTTATTTGTGCTTATGCATTGAGGCTGACCCATACCCTGACCCATAAGCGCGGGTAAAACAACAAAATATTAAAATTGTATGAGGCAACTCACTGTAAATCTTGACCTGATGGTCTGATTTTGGCACATGTATTTGAATATATCTAACAGGTTCATAGGCAACCCGTTACCCATCCCCCTTTTTATATTCAGAGTATCCGCCCATGAGCCGATTGCGCGCCAATTTCCTGTTGTTAATCACGGCCTTTATTTGGGGCACAGCATTTGTTGCCCAGCATAGTGGTCTGGAAGATGTGGGACCTTTTACCTTTACAGGCGTTCGTTTTTCCTTGGGCACGCTGGTGGTTATGCCCTTGGGTCTGCGCGAATATTTTCGATGGAAACAGTCCGGCGGGTCTATCACCATGAAAGACTGGTTGGGTATGGGGTTATGTGGCGTGTTTTTATATACTGGTTCTGTATCTCAACAGATCGGTTTGTTGCATACATCTGTGACCAATGCAGGTTTTTTCACGGGGCTTTATGTCCCGTTGGTGCCGCTGATTATGCTGGTTTTCTGGCGTAAACTGCCCCATTGGGGAATTTGGCCAGCTGCTTTAGGCTGTATGGTCGGGACTTATTATCTGTCCGGCGGCAATTTTACCACGCTGAATGAAGGTGATTTTTGGGTTCTGGGTGGATCCATTTTCTGGGCCTTGCAGGTGATTGTGATTGGTTTTGTGGTGAAATCAACCCAAACCCCGGTTTTGGTAGCTGCCATGCAGTTTTTAACCTGTGCAGTGATCGGGATGACTTTGGCTGTTCATCAGGAAACCATGACCGTGTCCGGTATCATCGGGGCGGGACCAGAACTGCTTTATGCTGGGATTTTATCTATCGGGGTTGCCTTTACCCTGCAAGCTGTGGCGCAACGCCATACCCCGCCTGCGGATGCTGCGATTATCATGAGCGGAGAAATTCTGTTTGCGGCCTTGGCAGGGGCGATTGTTTTGGGCGAACGTTTGAATAGTGCGGGTTATGTCGGCTGTGTGATTATGTTTATCTGTATTCTGTCAGTAGAGCTGTTACCGCTTTTGCGCAGTCGCAAGAAGTTGGCGCTTGAGAGCAGCTAAGCAGGCATTCTGCCAGGCAGCACCAAGATAAAGGGCGCGGATCGGATGCATTTTGTCTTTTTCATTGAGCCTATATTCAATGGTGACTTTATTCGTACAACGCCCTTTTTTCTTTGAACTCAACATGTAATAGAGATGTCGGTCTGCCGTCAAACACGAAGGGTCTCCCGGAAAAGGCAGTGTCCATTTTGGTAGAATATTTATGCAGGATTGAACGTCCATCATCAGGCAGTTCGGGTCAATAAATCCGTTCATGTTGTATGCAAAAACGCCTTTTGCCGGTCCCAGAGATTCCCAATAGTCAGGGGAGACCGGTATTTCGCCATTTGGGTGCATGAACATGCGCAAACTATATGCATAATGATGGTCCTGAACGGCCTGATAGAGGCAGGAAAGGTGGTTTGGTCGCAACCGATTGTCATCATCCAGATAGGCAACGTATCGGGCATGGGCAAGAAAACTTAAAAGGCTGCGGAGACTACCACCATCATGGGCTGTAAACACCCCGCCATGGCGGATAGAGGTGGAATATCCCGGATCAAACAGCACCAGACCCATATTGTCAGGCAGGCCGTCTTCTAATTGTGGGGGTAAAAAGCCACAATCAAGACCGACCAATATCTGTACCCTGCCCTTAAAATCTTGCTGGTAAATACTGTCGATGGTTTTTTTTAACGTGCCACGCCCAATGGTAGGAATAACGACGGCGCAATCAAAGGACTGGCTATGATCTCCAAAGAGCTGATATTGACCTGTTTGTAGTGTCTGCTGTTGGTTTTTCGGCTGGGGTTGAGGTTTTCCCGGCCAGTCAGGATAGTGTTCAGGCCCGCAAGGGAGTTTCTGTTTTTTGATATAATTGTTCCGTGCGTTGTGATTGACATCGTTTTTGTTAATGACATAAAGACAGGTTGCTTGTCCGGTTTGGCCATATTTTCTTTTTTTCATCAGGGCTTTGAAAAATTGATGATCCACAGACTGCCCATTTGTCGGGGACAGGCACCAATTACCAAATATGTTTGTGCAGGAAAGTGTGTTGATCATCAGGCAATTGGTGTCAACAAAGCCATTGTATCTATTAGCGAAAACTCCTTTATTTGGGCCAACGGACTCCCATGTATCCGGGCAAAGGGGGGTTCGGCTTTCCTTATCAATGAACCAGCGTTGAGAAAAAGCCCAGTCCTGGCCTTTTAAGGCGTCATGAAGGCTTGAAAGGTGGTTTGGGGCAAACCAGTTGGCATCATCCAGATAGGCCAATGCATTTGCATTGGCTAAGAAACTTAAGGTGCTGCGTAATGATCCACCACCGACGGGATGTGTACCGCCATTTTTCTGATTGGTCGAATAGCCTGGCCAGAAAAGAGTGACGGCCACATGATCGGGTCGTTCAGCCAGAATGTCTGTGAAATCAAAAGCCGGGTTTATCTGGTCAATGCCGATTATAATCTGGATACGGCCTTTAAAATCCTGTGCATAAATGGATCGCACCGCATCGATCAGGCTTTCGCGCAGGATTGTCGGGATGATGACAGCGATATCAAAAGGGCTTTGTATATTATCGTTTACGCTGTGGTAGGTGGTAAGTTCTGGCTTCATGATGACGTTTAAGTAGTTACAGGTACTTGTTTTCAAAATAGAACAACAGCATACTATGACTATGTCAGAAAATGGAAAAAATGTCGGTCTGTTTGTAACCTGTCTGGTGGATTTATTTCGCCCGTCCGTTGCCTTTGCAGCCGTAAAGCTTATGAGTGATGCCGGATGCGGCATTTGTGTACCTGAACGTCAGACCTGTTGCGGTCAACCTGCTTTTAACAGCGGGGACCGCGATGACACGAAGAAAATGGCGAAAATGGTTATCGAAGAATTTGAACATTTCGATTATCTCGTCGCCCCCAGTGGGTCATGTGCGGGGATGATCAAAAAACATTATCCTGAATTGTTTAAGGATGATGCGGACTGGCACAAGCGTGCGCTTGATTTATCGCGCAAAACATATGAGTTGGTTTCTTTTCTGACGGATGTTTTAAAGGTAGATAAAGTCAAAGCTGTACTTGATCGTAAAGCCACCTATCATGATAGCTGTTCGGGTTTGCGCGAATTGGGGATTAAGGACCAGCCGCGAAAACTGATGAAATCGGTTGAAGGACTGGATCTGCTCGAAGCTGAACAAGCAGAGCGATGTTGCGGGTTTGGCGGGACCTTCTGTCTGAAATATTCCGATATTTCCACCCGGATTACCGATGATAAGTGTGATGACCTGATGAAGACCGGAGCAGACCTTGTGTTGGGTGGCGATCTGGGCTGTTTGATGAATATCGCTGGGCGTATGACCCGACGTGGTGAAACGGTGGAAGTGCGCCATATCGCCGAAGTGCTGGCTGATATGACTGATGAGGTCGCGCCGATATCGCAACCGAAGGGGGCGTCATGAAACTGGATTCACAGAATTTCAAAAAGAATGCGGCCAAAGCTTTAAAAGATGAGGACCTTCAGTCTTCGCTTGCAAAACTGGGCACAGGTTTTCCACTAAAGCGCCTGGCCGCAGCGGCCCGCCTGCCGGAATTTGAAGATCTGCGGGATCAGGCGCGCGATATTAAGGATCATACTTTACGCCATTTGGATTTTTATCTGGAACGTTTTGAAGCCCGTGTTCAGGAAACAGGGGGACATGTCCACTGGGCGCGCGATATCACCGATGGGCGCGAGATTGTTCATAAGATTTGCGAATCGGTCGGGGCCAAGACCGTGACCAAGGGTAAATCCATGATCGGTGAAGAAATGGCGATCAATGAATACTTGGAAGAAAAAGGCATGATCCCGGTGGAAACCGACCTTGGTGAATATATTATTCAGCTTAGGAACGAACCGCCCAGCCATATCATCGCACCCGCCATCCACTTGCGCAAAAGCCATGTGGAAGAAGCGTTTCGCAAAACCCATACGGATCTACCCAAAGACCGCAATCTGGATGCACCGGAAGACCTGTTAAAAGAAGCCCGCGCCATGCTGCGCAAGAAATTTATCGCAGCAGATGTGGGCATTACGGGGGCAAACTTTATGATCGCGGAAACCGGGTCCACCGTAATTGTCACCAATGAAGGCAATGGCGATCTGACCCAGACCCTGCCGCGGGTGCATATTGTTTTATGTTCCATCGAAAAAGTGGTGCCTAATCTGGAAGATTGCGCAACCTTGCTGCGGGTTCTGGCCCGTTCTGCAACAGGTCAGGAACAATCGGTTTATACGACCTTTTCTACGGGTCCGAAAAAAGACGGTGACCCGGATGGGCCGGATCAGTTCCATGTGGTCATTCTGGATAATGGACGATCGCGTATGGTGGGCCACGAAACCCATGACATGCTGCGCTGTATCCGTTGTTCGGCCTGTATTAACCATTGTCCGGTCTATCAGTCCGTGGGGGGGCATGCTTATGGCTCGATCTATCCCGGTCCTATGGGCTCAGTGCTGACCCCTGCCCTTCATGGGTTGGAACAATCGTGTGATCTACCTAATGCGTCAACTATGTGTGGCAAATGCGAAGAAGTCTGTCCCGTGCGTATCCCCATCCCGCAGATGCTACGATCCTGGCGGGAAAAGCAATGGGAAGACGGACCCGTTCCGTTGTTGCAACGAACATTAATGACCTGGTGGGCCTTTTGGGCGACGAAACCAAAAGCCTATCATTTTGCCGCGAAGGTTAAAATCCGTGTGATGGGCTTGTTGGGGCGCAAGAATGGCCATTTCAAATCTATGCCGATGACCAAAGCCTGGACCCAATCTCGCGATTTTCCGGCACCCGAAGGCAAGACCTTCCAACAGCTTTGGTCTGAACAAGGGGGGCGTCGCTCATGAGTTCACGTGATTATATTTTAGGTCGGGTGCGCTGGTCATTGGGCCGTGGCTCGTTTGAGCGTGATAGCTGTGAAAGTTTGGAAGCGCGCCTTTCAACACCTGAAAGCAATTTGATCCCCAAGCGTGGCCAAGGCGATTTAAAAGCGCAAATGACCTTGTTTGTCAAAATGGCGAAAGAGGTTAACGCTACGGTTTCGCGCCTGAAAGCTATGGATAATGTGCCAAAGGCCGTGGCGAAATATCTCAAAGAACAGGATTTGGGGACTGCGGTTCGCATCGCCGATCATGCAGATTTACAAAAGCTTGATTGGTCCAAGCTGGATGTCAGCACGGGCCCTAGTGACGGGGATGATCTGACAAGTGTGGTGATGGCTTATGCAGGGGTTGCAGAAACCGGATCCCTTGCTTTGAAATCAGGACCGAATAGCCCGACAACGCTGAACTTTTTGCCGGATAATCATATCGTTGTTTTAAAAGACAGTGATTTGGTGGGGGATTATGAAACGGTTTATGGTCGTATGCGCGGGGAAAGCAACAGCGTGGACTTTATGCCGCGTGCGCTGAATTGGGTGACGGGTCCTTCGCGTACGGCAGATATTGAACAGACCTTGCTGTTGGGTGCTCATGGACCACGTAAACTGCATATTCTGGTGATTGAAGATCATGGCTAAATCGCCTAAATATCAGGAAAAGCGTGAAAAACGACGACGGGGTCTTAGCGTTGGTGAAACCCAGTTATGGAAAAAGGTCACTGATGAAATTGAACCACTCCCTGGTCGCGAAGTTGATATGGACGGGGCCGATCCTATGCCCGAACCGGTAGCAACACGACCTTTTCCAGATCGGGCGAGTCCACTTGTTTTTTATCGCAATGATGAAAGTCATAAAAAATTTCATCAGCTGGAACATGGCAAAGCAGCAGGCGTGGATAAACGCACCATGGAGCGTCTGCGTCGGGGCAAAATGCCGATGGAAGGCCGCCTTGATCTGCATGGCTTTACACAAGATCAGGCCCATTCGGCCCTGAAGCGCTTTATCGATAATGCTTATAGTCAGGGAAAACGTTGCGTTTCCGTAATCACAGGAAAAGGGACCCGTTTAACCGGGGAAATCGGGGTACTGAGACAAATGGTACCTCATTGGCTCAATCAGCCTCATCTTCGATCCAAAATTATTGCTTTTACCTATGCCCCTAAGGGCGAAGGCGGTGAAGGTGCGCTTTATATTCTGCTAAAACGGTGGCGTTAGGCGTTTTTTGAAATCCAGTCGCGCATTTTCTTGTTCCAGGATTCTGTAAATACATTGCTATTCTCATGGTCTGAGACTTTGGGAATTTTTTGGCGGGTTGCGACCATTTTGAAAAAATCTTTGAGAAGCCCTTTAGGATTCAGGCCTTTATTAATGAGGGCCTGTTCTGTTACATGTGCGACTTTAAACATTGCCATTAAAAAAAGAAATTTGTCATATAATTCTTCGGTCAGTTCTGGATCATTCTGCCAGTCTGTTTTGCTGTAACATTTGATGATATGGGGACCTGCACCATAACAGGAAAATTTGATACAGCTTTGGCAAGAATGTTGTTCTAACTCATTATGGATTGTACATCCATTTTTGTCATTCAGGTGTCTACACCGTTCACCTTGTTCTTTGTCATATGGAAATTGATCAATTTTTCTAAATTTTAAAGCGATGCAACAAATTGCAGCACATTTAGAACAATCGTAATCAAATTTTGACATAATTTATCCCTTGTTGGCGAGAATCATATAGCGAACATCTTACTAAAAATTATCTAAATATTGGTTAATAACACTGGAAACTAATTTATCTATCGGGTATGAACGAGTGGGAAATCACAAAATATTATAGTATGTTATGACACCTTTTGGCGAAAAAGTAAGAGCTTTGCGCAAAGAGCGCTCCATTACCATGAAGCAAATGGCAAAGGACCTTGAAGTGTCTTCGGCCTATCTGTCGGCGTTGGAACATGGTAAACGCGGCAAGCCCGGCCCCGGTTTTGTGATGCAGGTGGCGGGTTATTTCCATTTGATTTGGGATGATGCGGAAGAATTAAAAGAACTTGCTACCCTGTCGCACCCACGTATTGTGGTGGATACGGTGGATCGTTCTGCCAATGCGACTTTGTTGGCCAATCTCTTATCGCGCCGGATTAGTCGTTTAGATGAAGAGACCATTTTGGATTTAATCGCACGTATTGAAGAAACGATTCCAAGCTAATACTATATCGTGTCATCCTCGCGAAAGCGGGGATCCAGAAAACCATGTGAAAGCTGGTTTCCCGCCGATGCGGGAATGACGGACCGACTTAGGAAGTATAGGTTAAACAGGGAAGTGGATCATGAAACGTTTCATTTTGGCAGCGGCTTTAACAACATTGGCAACGACAGTACAAGCGGCTGAAACCCGTTATTCCACATGGTCAGACCCTAACCAGCCACAGGTAGAGTCTTCCAGCAAAATGGTTGAAGAACTACGTGCGCTGGTGACAGAAGCTGAAAAAGCCCGTGCGGCGGACCCGAAGTTCCTGCAAGATTTAAAAGATTTGGCTGCGCGTTATGACGGCAGCGTCCAAAGTTTGATCTTTCGTGATGAGTTTTTGGATGGGGATTATACCAACAATCCAACATGGCAGGTCACCAGCGGGAAATATTGGGTGGAAAGCGGCTATGGTTTGCGTTCCTTCGTGGAAGCGGTGAGCACAACGCAGACGAGCGAACAGCGAAAACTGAGTAAGGAAGAAAAGATCATCGGTGGCATTGTTGGTTTGTTAGGCGGTCAGGTCCAAATTCAGCAACCGCAACAGCAAGCATCTGCAACGACTGTAACGCCGGCAACGATTTACACAGCCCAAAAGATCAATAATGCTTTCATTCTTAAAATCAATGTATCGAGTTGGGCAGCAAAAGGTCATTTTGAAGTTGGTCCCTATCAAGGAAGCAAGCTGAACACGGGTTATAAACTGGTCTATTCTGCCGGGGAAAGCCCTGCTTTACAGTTGTTGCGCAATTACACCAGCAGTTCGTCTGTTATTGCCAGCGTGGCGAGCCTGAAGTTGGAAGATCAGAAATATCACGATTTGGAATGGGTTCGAAACAAAGCAGGCCAGATGACGGTTTCTGTGGATGGCAAGGTGTTGATCCAGACCAGTGACAATGGATTTCGCGATGATTTTGCCGGGCTGATGATGAAAAATGCAGGTGGGGATTATATTATCAAGTCCGTCAGTGTATCGGGTGCGCGTTAACCTTCTGCCTTCGCCGCTTTATTTTTTTCATGCGCTTTATAGCCTTTATGTAGCGTGCGCATGACGGTTTGGGCCTTGATGGTGAGGTCCAGAGAGGGGGAGATGGCGTAATGGTCATTCACCGTTGCCATAAAGATTTCCATCCACTTTCTGAAATGTTCGGTTTCCAGATTGGGGATCTGGTTGTGGATGGGCACCATCTTGCCTTTAAACGTTCCTTTATTCAGCATTAAGGAAGACCAGAACAGATTGACCCGTTCCATATGGGGGGCCCAGTCTTCGTCTGTGGTGCCGATGCGGGAGGTAAAGACGGGCCCAAGAAGATCATCTTCCTGAACCGCGTCATAAAAGGACTTGGTGAAGACTTTAAGATTGTCTTCAGTGATGGTATCGAATTTTGTTTCCATTACAGAATGAACTTCGATAGATCGACGTTTTTCGCCAGTTCGCCGACTTTTTCTTGCACCATTTCTTTGGTGATAACCAGGGTTTCACCGCTTTTTTCAGTGGCGGTAAAGCTGATTTCTTCAAGCAAGCGTTCCAGCACGGTATGCAAGCGCCGCGCACCGATATTTTCCACATTATGGTTGATCTCGGCAGCGAGGTTGGCGATTTCTTCGATGGCATCATCTTGAAAATCCAGTGTGACATCTTCTGTGCCGATCAGCGCAACATATTGTTTGATTAGGCTGGCTTCCGGTTCGGTCAGGATGCGTTTGAAATCTTCGCGGGTGAGCGCAGAAAGTTCCACCCGGTTGGGTAGACGCCCTTGCAGTTCTGGCAACAAATCACTGGGTTTGGCCACATGGAACGCGCCAGAGGCAATAAACAGGATATGGTCTGTGTTAACGGTGCCATGCTTGGTGGTGACGCTTGTGCCTTCCAACATGGGCAAGAGATCACGTTGCACCCCTTCGCGTGACACATCGCCACTGGTTTTTTCTGAACGCGTCGTGATTTTGTCGATTTCGTCAATAAAGACGATGCCGTTATTTTCTACACTACTTAAGGCTTCTGCAACCACCTTGTCGTTATCCAAAAGCTTGTCGGCTTCTTCATCAATTAACAGCTCGTAACTTTCAGAAACGCTGACTTTACGTTTTTTCTTGCGACCACCAAACGCATCGCCAAACATATCACCCAAATTCATCATGCCCATTTGTGCACCGGGCATACCGGGGATTTCCATCGTTGGCATGGACAGGGTTGAATTGTCTGCCAGATCGAGTTCAATTTCCTTATCATCCAGCTTGCCTTCACGCAGCATGGCGCGGAATTTCTGACGGGTATCGGCCGAGGCGGTTTCGCCCACCAACGCATCCAGCACGCGTTCTTCAGCAGCGAGTTCTGCCTTGGCCTGAACGTCTTTTTTCATTTGTTCAGACACAATATTGATTGCACTTTCAACCAAATCACGGATCATTTGTTCAACATCGCGCCCGACATAGCCCACTTCGGTAAATTTGGTCGCTTCGACCTTGATGAACGGGGCTTGGGCCAGTTTGGCCAGACGGCGGGCAATCTCGGTTTTCCCCACCCCGGTCGGGCCGATCATCAGGATATTTTTTGGTAAAACTTCATCGCGCAAGGGGTTTTCCAGCTGTTGACGGCGCCAGCGTGAACGCAGCGCAATGGCAACCGCGCGCTTGGCATCTTTTTGACCGATAATAAAACGATCCAGCTCCGAAACAATCTCGCGGGGTGTGAAATTTGTCATCTTATAAAGTCTCTACAGTCAGATTGTTGTTGGTATAAACGCAGATATCACCTGCTATCCCCATGGCACGACGCGCAATTTCTTCAACCGATAGATCATCGCGATCTTTCATGGCGAGCGCTGCGGCCAAGGCATAATTCCCGCCTGATCCAATAGCGGCAATACCGTCTTCCGGTTCCAGAACGTCCCCGGTGCCGGTCATCACAAGGGTCACTTCTTTATCGACCACGATCAGCATGGCTTCCAGTTTTCGCAAATAGCGATCCGTGCGCCAGTCTTTTGCCATTTCCACACAAGCGCGGGTCAATTGATCGGGATGCATTTCCAGTTTGCTTTCCAGTCGTTCAAACAGGGCAAAGGCATCAGCTGTCGCGCCTGCAAACCCAACAATGACTTTCCCGCCTGCGAGTTTGCGCACTTTCTTGGCATTGCCTTTCATGACGGTGTGGCCGACACTGACCTGACCGTCGCCGGCAATCACCACATCATCGCCACGTCGAATGGATAAAATCGTCGTGCCGCGCCAACCGGGGAATTTTCTTTCTTCGGACATAAGCTGTTCCAGATTTTTGAATTTGAATGAAGCGGATTTGGTCTGTTTAGGACGGATTTGTCAAGGGTGATACAGGAAATAGCTGGTATTTTCAAATCATCTTGATAGAACTTTAATTATACAGACAGGGGTTAAGGGATTAGACATGAAATTTATGGTGACAGGCGGGGCGGGCTTTATCGGATCAGCCGTTTGCCGTTTGTTGGTTAGGGAACAAGGCTGGCAGGTCTGTAATGTCGATAAACTGACGTATGCCGCTGATTTATATCACTAGCCTCGATTGAAAACAGTCCCGCCTATCGCTTTGAAAAGCTGGATATTTGTGATGACGAAGGTTTGGAGCGCGTTTTTGCGGACTTCCAACCTGATGCGGTGATGAATCTGGCGGCGGAAAGCCATGTAGATCGATCCATTGATGGTCCAGCTGCTTTTATTGAAACCAATCTTATTGGCACCTATACGCTTTTGGAAGCGGATAAAGACTTCCGCTTCCATCATATCTTCACCGACTATGTCTTTGAGGGGTAGGCGAAGAGGCTTTGCGCCAAGCTTTATCGATCATTTTTTTTCCGCTGACGATCGTGTTGCCCGCGCGCGCTCCAAAAGGCATTGATAGTTGAACTTCAGTCGATACCTTTATGTTAGCTAAGTCAGGACATTCACCCCTACATGTTGCGTGGTGATTTCTGTTAAATCGCTTTCAACAGTCTTGAGATCTTTTTCCGCCTGCAGGGTATCTTCTTTTTCTTCATCGGACATGAACCGTTTGGCGGTCGCAAGGACTTGTTTGATCAGATTGATGACTTCTCGAACTTTCCTGGCAAATTCCTGATCCTCTTTGCTTTCATCAAATTTCTGATCCTGATCCTTGATTATTTGTTCCGCTTTTTGAGCAAAGCTCTGAGTTTTAGGGACGTCTTCGGTTAGGCCGGCTTCTTCGGTTAGGGCGGTTTCTTCTGTTGGGTTGGTTTCAGGTATTTGTGTGGGTGTTGCTGTTTGCGTGAGGCCTTGTGTCTGGCTAGTCCCTTCTGTCTGTGTGGGGATAGTCTGTGTGGGGACAGTTACCGTTTGAGGGCCACCGCCGCCGCCAAAATCTCCTGCAGCCTTATAAGACGCCACAGCTTTTTTAAGCTCACTTGCAATTTGGGCGGCACGCCGGGCAGCGGCTTTGGGGTTTGTAATTGCCAGCATTTGTAGCATCTGAAGTTCTTTTTTCAGTTGTTCAACTTTTTGCCGGGCTATTTCCTTTTTTTGCCGTTCCATACTTTCGCGGCGGGCTTCAAGTCTTTTCAGCAGGTCATTTGTTTCTTCCTGCTTTTTGAGCAAAAGGGCAGCTTTATCTGGATCATCTTTGGCAATGAGATCAATGACGGTGCGAACCAAACCGGAAGATGTCACACGTCTGTCGGGCTTTGATACGTTTGACAACAGCATCACAGCGGACAGGGATGGAGCCTGTATCGTCATGGTAATATTCCTTCTGAATAAAATTGTAAAAGATTTCTTCTTTCACACGTAAAAGGTTAATACATTTTTCGGTTTTTGTCCATTGGTCTTGTTTGCTTGAAAATAACTCACAAATCTTTAAGGAATTTGGTGTATAAGCCAAACATAACGAACGATTTTATTTGGAGATAAGGCCATGCGCACCGCATCTGTCGCGCGAAAGACATCTGAAACGGAAATTTCGGTTGAGATTAATCTCGACGGAACCGGAGAATATGACATTAAAACCGGGATCGGTTTTCTGGATCATATGCTCGAACAGTTGTCTCGCCATGGCTTGATGGATTTGAAAGTGCGTTGTTCGGGTGATCTGCATATTGATTGTCACCACACGGTCGAAGATGTGGCCTTGGCTATGGGCGAAGCGTTCAGTCAGGCCTTGGGGGATCGTAAAGGCATCAATCGTTATGCCCACAGCTATATCCCCATGGATGAGACTTTGATCCGGGTGGCGCTGGACTGTTCCAACCGTCCCTATCTGGTGTGGAATGTGACGTTTAGTCAGGATCGACTCGGTGATCTGGATACGGAAATGTTCCAGCACTGGTTCCAGTCGTTTGCCTTGAAAGCCGGATTATCCCTGAATGTGGCGTTGCTGGATGGGTCCAACAACCACCATATTGCCGAAGCATCTTTCAAAGGATTGGCGCGTGCTTTGCGTCAGGCTGTCGAGATTGACCCGCGACGCAGTAATGATGTGCCATCGACCAAGGGCGCCCTTTAAAGTTAATTAAATGTTGCATCATTTAACCTTCTTCCCCTTATCATAAATATAAGGTTGAGAGGTTGTATGAAAGCAGTTGTCGCTTTTTTGGTAAGCCTGTGTGTTCTGTCCGGGGCCAGTCATGCTCTAGACAGGTGTTTGGTGTTGGGCGTTCTGTCCCATAGTGAACATCAAAAAATATCTGAACTCGTGTCTCAGGCCCTGACACGAGGGAGTATCTGCAACCATTTACGTTATGCCCCGAATAATCGACTGACAAGCTTTTTAAAAAGCCAACGTTTGGATGGAGAAGTCCTGCGTGTGACCGATTATAGAGAGCAGGTGCAGGATGTTGCCTTTATGGTGAAGCAACCGATCCTGACCGTGCGGGGTCTCTTGCTGAGTTATGATCAAGGTGTGGAATCTTTGCAGGATTTAAAGGGGCAAACCATCGGTTTCGTGCGCGGTACACATTGGGCAAAGCGGTTGACGGGTAAAACCCATCAAATTGTTGAGGTCAGCCAATTGGAACAACTACCAGAAATGTTGATGAAAGAGAGGATCGCCGGGTTTTTGATTAATGAAGTCAGCTGGAAGAAGGTTTCAGCCGATTATCCTGCCTTTTATGAAGTGAATGTTCGGGATTTAAGCGCGCATATCTATTTATTGAATAAGCATAAGGATCTTGAAGAATCGATTAACCGGATCATCAAAAATCTGGACCTTGTCCTTTATAATCAATAATCTGTTTTCCCCTTCTTTTGATTTGGAGACACAGATGACCCTGACGCTTTATTCCAACCAAGGTTCCGGCAATTGCTACAAGGTGCGTCTGTTGTTGCATCAACTGGGGTATGATCTGGATATCCGTGAAATGGATGTAGTGGCGGGTGATTGCCAAAAGCCGGATTTTCTTAAAATTAATCCGGTGGGCAAGGTGCCGACCCTGATTTTGGATGAGGGTATGGTTTTGACGGAATCCAATGCGATTTTGCTGCATTTTGCGGATGAAACCCAATATATGCCCATGGATCATTTTGATAAGTCACTGACCTATCAATGGCTTTTTTGGGAACAATATAGTCATGAAACGGCCATCGCGGTGGCACGTTATTCCATGCACTATCTTGGGCAAACGCAAAAAGATGATCCTCGTTTGCCACAATTATGGGAAAAAGGCTATACGGCCTTGTCTGTGATGGAAGGTCATTTAAAAGGACGTGATTTCTTTGTAGGGGATCGTTATTCTATCGCAGATATTGCCCTTTTTGCTTATACCCATGTGGCTGACCAAGGTGGATTTGATTTGTCAGATTATCCAAATGTAACGGCTTGGCTGGATCGGGTTAAAGCCCAGCCACGCTGGAAATCGATGGATGAAATTTGAAGCAAAATCATCACGTGTCCCGAACTGGATACGGGATCTCTTATGACCACACTCGATATTTCAAAGGTTCCGTATCAAGTACGGGACACATAGGAAAAAAATGAAACTTTTTAGCATTCATGTGCAGAAATTTGGCCTCGACCCTATTCCCGATATGCGCGCGGTGAAAGAAGGGTTTAATTGGTTTGCGTTTGTTTTGACGTTTATCTGGGCGGCAATCAAGGGCTATTGGTGGGTCGCAGGCGGCATTTTTGCGGCTGAAATCGTAATAAGTGGGTTTTTGGCGGCAATAGGGCTTGATCTTGTTGGGCAAGCTGTGGTCAATATCGCCTTTAATCTGTTGGTAGGGATTTATGCCAACGATCTGGCACGCTGGTCATTGGCCCGGCGGGGATTTATAGAAGACGAAGTGGTGAGTGCTTCCAGCGCAGATCATGCACTGGAACGATATGTGCGCACGCTTCACAACTAAGGGAATTTAGACGACATGTCTGTTGTCATCATTGATTACGGTTCCGGCAATTTACGCTCTGCTGAAAAATCATTTGAACGCGCGGCCCGCGAAGGAAATCTTGGTCTGGATGTAAAAGTATCTGACAAACCAGAAGACGTTTTGGCGGCTGATCGTATTGTGTTGCCGGGCGTGGGTGCTTTTGGCGATTGCGCAAAAGGCTTGCGCAGTGTGGATGGCATGCTGGATGCGTTAAACGAGGTTGTTCATAAGCAGGGGAAACCTTTTATGGGGATTTGCGTTGGCATGCAATTGCTGGCAGAACGCGGTCTGGAGCATGGTAGCCATGATGGTCTGGGTTGGATCAAGGGTGATGTGGTGGCGATTGAACCTAAAGATGAGTCTTTGAAAATCCCCCATATGGGGTGGAATGAGCTGATCTTTAACGAAAGCGATCATGCGCTTTTGGAAGGCTTGCCTGTGCGCCCTAATGTATATTTTGTCCATTCCTATCAATTTATCCCAACCGATGCGTCAAATCGTCTGGCAACGGTGGATTATGGCGGGGACGTCACCGCGATTGTGGGCAAGGACAATATGGTCGGCACCCAATTCCACCCGGAAAAAAGTCAGGCCGTTGGTCTGCAAGTCATCAGCAATTTCTTGAAATGGAAGCCTTGATATGAACCTTTATCCCGCAATTGATTTAAAAGATGGAAACTGTGTCCGCTTGTTGCGTGGCGAAATGGATGCGGCAACCGTTTTTAATGACAATCCCGGTGCGCAAGCCAAAAAATTTGTCGATGATGGCTGTGAATGGGTTCACATCGTTGACCTGAACGGTGCGTTTGAAGGTAAACCGGCTAATGCAGATGCAGTGATGCAAATCGTCACAGCCGTAGACGGCAAGGCACAAACCCAGTTGGGGGGCGGTATTCGCACGTTTGAAACCATTCAATATTGGTTGGACTCAGGTATTTCCCGCGTGATTTTGGGCACGATTGCCTTGCGCGATCCGGACTTTGTGATCGAAGCTTGTAAACGTTTCCCCGGACAAGTCGCCGTCGGTATTGATGCGCGTGATGGCTATGTGGCTGTAGAAGGTTGGGCAGAAGTTTCCGACATGAAAGTGTTGGATTTGGCGATTAAATTTGAAGATGCGGGCGTGGCCGCCATCATCTTTACCGATATTTCCAAAGATGGCGCGATGGAAGGGCCGAACCTGCAAGCCACCGTCGATCTGGCAAAGGCGATTTCAACACCTGTCATCCTATCGGGGGGGGTGTCGTCCATGGCGGATGTGGAAGCGATTAAGGCCGCTGAGGTTCCCGGTCTGGATGGGGCCATTTCCGGCCGCGCGATTTATGATGGCAAGCTGAATGTGGCCGATGCCATGAAGGTGCTGAAGGGATAAATCATGTTAAAAGTCAGAATTATTCCTTGCCTTGATGTAGCCAATGGTCGCGTGGTGAAGGGCGTGAACTTTGTTGATCTGATTGATGCAGGTGATCCTGTGGAGCAGGCCAAAGTTTATGATGCCGCAGGCGCTGATGAGCTTACCTTTCTGGATATCACCGCAACACACGAAAATCGCGATACCATTTATGATGTGGTGCGCCGCACGGCTGAACAATGTTTTATGCCGCTGACCGTAGGTGGCGGGGTGCGCGAGATTGAAGATATTCGCAAGCTTTTGCTGGCAGGTGCGGATAAAGTTTCGATCAATTCCGCAGCGGTGAAACGTCCGGAATTTGTGAAAGAAGCGGCTGAAAAATTTGGTAACCAATGTATTGTGGTTGCGATTGATGCGAAATCTGTTGGCCCCAATAAATTTGAAATTTTCACCCATGGTGGGCGTAAACCCACAGGCATTGATGCGGTGGAATGGGCGAAAAAGATGGTGGAGTATGGCGCGGGTGAAATTCTTTTGACCTCCATGGATCGCGACGGCACCAAGATCGGTTTTAATCTGGAACTGACGCGGGCGGTCTCAGATGCCGTTTCTGTGCCTGTGATTGCTTCTGGTGGCGTGGGGAACTTGGATCATATGGTTGAAGGCGTCACCGAAGGTCATGCCAGCGCAGTTCTGGCTGCCAGTATTTTCCATTTTGGTACCTATACCATTCGTGAAACAAAAGAACATATGGCAAAGGCTGGCCTGCCGGTCAGATTGGATTGATGATGGACGCAACTGTTCTTGATAAACTGTTTAAAACCATTGCTGCGCGCAAAGGTGCTGATCCGTCAGAATCTTATACGGCTAAGCTGTTTTCCAAAGGTCGCAACAAGATTGCACAGAAAGTCGGTGAAGAAGGCGTTGAATGTGTGATCGCAGCCTTGTCTGAAGGAAACGAAAAACTGGCTTCGGAAAGCGCGGATTTATTTTATCACTTGATGGTGCTTTGGGCCGAAGTTGGCGTAAAACCCGAAGATATTTGGGCAGAAATTGCCCGCCGGGAGGGAATTTCCGGCATTATGGAAAAGAATTCCCGCCCAAAGGAGTAAATATCATGCCGCATATGGTTATTTCTTATGCAAAACCTGTTGAAAAGCAGGTTGATATTCAAAAGCTGGTTCAGGATGTCTGGGACGGGGCCAATGAAACGGGCTTGTTCGACCCAAAATCCATCAAAAGTCGCGCCTTACCTGTTGAACATTTTGCATCTGCCAATGGGGATCAATTGTTCGTCCATGTGGATGCCAAACTGTTTGCCGGGCGCACGGATGCACAAAAACAGGATATGAATCAACGTGTGTTCGATAAAATTGCAGCTCTGGTCAGCGATGATGTGGCGATCAGTGTCGAAGCCATTGATATGGACACGGAAAATTATCTGAAGCGTTAAGAGTATTTTATGTCACCCTTGCGCAAGTGGGCCCCAGCTTGTTTGACTGGGGTCGCACTTTTTGCGGGAATGATATCTTTGCGGATAATGTTATATGACTTTTTCAGCCGGATTTACCATGTTTCGCGCCTCAGACCCGGATGGGTCGATCCCGTGTGCGTTATGGTATCCAACCCATGAGCCAGCCAAGACCTCCCGCCATGGTATTTATGATTTCTGTGTGGCGAAAAAGGCTGTTATTGCTGAAGGGGCCCACCCTTTAGTCGTGACCTCTCATGGGTCTGGTGGAACACGTTTTGGCCATTGTAAAACAGCCGAGTTTTTGGCTCAAAATGGCTATATGGTGCTTGCGCCAGAACATCCCTTTAATAACTTTTTTGATGATAGCGGCGTGGGTTCTGCCCGTGTTTATTCTTCCCGTTCACGGCATTTAAAATCTGCACTGGATGCTGTGTTGGAGGATGCCCACTGGGGCATTGTCATTGATGCTGACAGAATTGCGGTACACGGGTTTTCTTTGGGTGGCTTTACGGCTTTGACAGCAGTGGGGGCAACCCCTTTTGTTGCGGGTCTGCGTCAGCATTTACGTCAAAATCGCGAATTTGATACGACATTTTGTGGCTATGAAGTGATCGTCCGTGATGGCTATGATGACGAGTACCTGCCCGTTACCAGTGATCCGCGCTACAAAGCCTGTATGGCTTTTGCTCCGGTCAGCGGTGGTTTATTCTCTAAAGACAGTTTGAAAGATATTTCGGTACCTGTGCAGATCTATCGGGCTGAGCGCGACATGATCTTGCGCAATCCCTTTCATGCTGAAGAAATTGCCCGAAACCTACCTCAGGGCTGTGACTATCATGTAACTGAAAAAGCAGGGCATTTTTCTTATTTATCGTGGGCGAGAGAGGATGCGAGGTCCGAGCTTGGCGAATTGGTGAATGATATGCCCGGTTTTGATCGTCAGGTCGTGCATGAAAAAATTCATCAAGAGATGTTGGGTTTTCTAAATAAAGCCCTTTCATAGAGGTCTTTCTCGGGTTACATAGAATCAAATTTCTTCAAAGACGACATGCAAGGACGATTATGTTTGCCGCTTTTTCCAAATCTTTTGCCCAACTTCCGGACAAGACCTTTCGAAAAGTCATTCTTATGGGCATTTTGGGGGCATTTATTACCTTTTTACTTCTGTTTAGTGCCGTAACCGGGGTTTTATTTGATGTGGTGCTGGTCAATATTCCATGGATTGATGCCGCGATTGATTGGTTAGGGTCGCTGGCTACTTTGGTGGTGGTGTGGCTTTTATTCCCGGCGGTGGCCTCGGTCATCATTGGTTTTTTGTTGGAAGATATCGCCCAAGCTGTTGAAAACAAACACTACCCAGATCTACCCGATGCAAGCGCTATCCCGTGGGGTGAAACCTTGGTTGAAGCGATTAAATTTGCCGGGGTGATGGTGTTGTTGAACCTTTTGGCCTTACCTATATATCTATTGTTTCCGGCGGTAAATCTGGTCGTCTTCTATTGCCTTAACGGCTATTTAATAAGTCGGGAGTATTTTGAATTGGTGGCACAGCGTCGTCTTGGATTGAAGAAAGCAAAGGCGTTGCGTAAAGCCTATCAGGGAAAATTGCTGGTTGCAGGCGCATTGACTGCTTTCCTGTTAACGATTCCTCTGGTAAACCTATTAGCACCTGTTGTCGGTACCGCCGTCATGGTGCATCTTTTCCATAGTTGGTCACAGGAGCCGAAATTCCTGCGACTGCAACAGCAAAATCTTTAAGGAGTATGTGTGAGTATGTTTGGGCGTAAAAAAGACGGCGACAAGCCGACCACCGAAACCACGCAAAAGAAGGAAAGCACAGCTGCAAGCGAAGAAAAAGTTGAACAATTGCCGCCGCTGAAACCGTTTTCTTCTAAAGGCACACATACTTCGGCTCCTCCCAGCAAGCCGGCTGTTCCAAGTGCAGCATCTACCAGCACGTCACCGGGCTATCGTCCCGATCTGGCTGCGCGTCGTTTGATGGATATTCCGGGGGCAACGCCGCGTCGTGGTGATCAACGTACACCGCAAGATCCGCGCACGTTGACTGTGGGCCGTGAAATTTCTCTGCGTGGTGAAATCACAGCCTGTGAAACGCTGGTGGTTGAAGGTCAGGTTGATGCGAAAATTAGTGATGCACGTATTCTGGAAGTAGCAGAAGGTGGGGTCTATACAGGCAGTGCCCATGTGGAAGAAGCCTTTATTTCCGGTGCATTTGATGGCGAACTCTATGCCTATAAAACTTTAACCGTTAAAAGTGGTGGTCGGGTCAAAGGTGATGTGCGCTATGGCCGGATCGTCATTGAAGAAGGCGGGGAAATCGCAGGCTCCATGTCGACACTGACGCCGGATGAAATTGCACAATCTCGCAACCAAGACAGTAATTCTTAAAAGCAGGCAGTCTTTATTTGATGTTTGATCTTTCACACACCGGGAAAGCCATGGCCCTTGTCGGTGTGCTGTTTCTGGCCGCCTGTTCCGGCACGCAATCGACCGAGAAAATGTATAAGGGGGAAGAAAAACCCCTTGTTCAGGAACCCAAGAAACCAACGTTGGATCCGAAACGGCTGGCGGCAATAAAATCTTTAGGTCTGGATATCCAAACCACCCCGGCTAAGCTTGTCGGACTATCCCAGTTTGACGTGAGCCAGGCCTTGGGTGAGCCAAGCTTTGTGCGCAAGGATAAAGGGGTTGAGATTTGGCAGTATCGTAATGCTGAATGTATCCTCGATCTGTTTTTATATGAAAGCCGAACGGGTTTTCGTGTGGACCACAGTGAATTGCGCGGGGCCCATCTGGATAGTGCGGGCGAACTTTCCTGCTTTAAAACCATCGTGATGGGACCAACTTCATGAGATCATGGTTTGAGGCGTCGAAAATTTATTTTGATCGACGCATCATCGCGATCCTGTTTTTAGGCTTTTCAAGCGGCCTGCCCTTGCTGTTGGTCTATGGCACCCTGTCTTATTGGTTGGAAGTCGAAGGCGTTTCACTGGCGACTATTGGTTTTTTCTCGCTTGCACGCCTGCCATATACGTTTAAATTCCTCTGGGCGCCTTTAATCGATCATATCCGTTTGCCCGTCTTGCATCGTTTGATCGGGCATCGCAGGAGCTGGGCGCTTTTATCCCAAGCCTGCTTGATTCTGTCGATTTTTGCTTTGGGTCATTCCAACCCGACGATGACGCCCGAGATAACAGCGCTTTGTGCCGTTTTGGTGGCGTTCTTTTCGGCAACACAAGATATCCTGATCGATGCCTATCGTATTGAACTATTAAAAGACGACGAACAGGGCGCAGGCGCGGCCATGTATGTCAACGGTTATCGTTTGGGTATGTTAATCGCGGGTGCTGTTGCCATTGGTCTATCGGATTGGGTGTCTTGGCCGATGGTTTATTCCATTATGGCTGGTCTGATTCTGATCGGTATGGTAACGGTTCTGTTAAACCGTGAACCGGAAAACCTTGCAGCCGCCCATCAGTTGGAAGAACGTGACCAACAGACACAAGCCCATGTGGATGCCGGCAAGCCTATGTGGATGGCCAGTCTAATGGCGAACTTTAATATCGCTGTTTTGTTGCCTTTTAAAGATTTTATGATGCGCAGCGGTTGGATGTGGGTGTTGGTCCTGATCGTGCTTTATAAAATGGGGGAAGCCATGCTGGGCGCGATGGCCAACCCGTTTTATCACCAGATCGGATTTACCCCGACCGAGATTGCATCGGTTACAAAAGTCTTTGGTTTGGCCGCAACTATTATCGGCGGGATGATTGGCGGGATTGTGGTTTATCGTTATGGGATCTTCCAGGCGCTTCTTTACTGTGGGATCGTGCAGATGCTTTCAACCCTGTTGTTTGCCGTTCAGGCAGAGGTTGGTCATAACGTCCCTATGTTGATGGTGGCGATTTCAGGAGAAAATATCACCGCAGGCATGGCAACCACAGCCTTCGTGGCATATCTGTCGAGTCAGTGTAATTCGGCTTATACCGCGACCCAATATGCGCTTTTAAGTTCCTTTATGGCTGTGCCGCGTGATGTATTTGCGTCTTTTTCTGGCATTTTGGCACAAAGTCTTGGTTGGACATGGTTTTTTGTCGCCTGTTCGATGATTGCCCTACCCGCCTTGCTTTTGCTGGTCTGGATGATCAAGAGGTATGACCAAAGTGGTGAAATTGAGGACAAGAATCCTGCTTGAAAAAGGCAGTTTTCTTAGGTATTGTGCGCCTTCAAAACTAGGGGGCCGTTTGGGGCACCGCACTTAATCAATGTGAGGAAAATCCATGGATATCAAAAAGATTCCGGTTGGCGATGCGCCAGATGCGGTAAACGTAATCATCGAAGTTTCTGCTGGTTCTACACCGGTTAAATACGAATTCGACAAAGACAGCGGTGCGATTTTCGTTGATCGTTTCGTGCATACGCCGATGCATTACCCGGCAAACTACGGCTTTGTTCCGCACACATTGTCTGACGATGGTGATCCGGTTGACGTGCTGGTTCTGGCACCGGAAAGCATCATCCCGGGTGCCGTAATTCCGGCCCGCCCGATCGGTGTTCTGATGATGGAAGATGACGGCGGCATGGACGAAAAAGTTCTCGCTGTGCCGACAGATAAAATGCACCTGATGTATAAAGATGTCAAAACACACACTGACCTGCCGGAAATCGTGCTGCAGGAAATTGCGCACTTCTTCGAACATTACAAAGACCTTGAAAAAGGTAAATGGGTGAAGATTTCAGGCTGGGAAGGCGTTGAAAAAGCGAAACAACTGCTTCTTGAAGGTGTTGAGCGCGCGAAAAACGCTTAATTCTCCTGACTTGATCGACAAGTTTAAAAAGGCCCGGACATTTGGTTATCCGGGCCTTTTTCATTACAGTCTTTCCCCACGATATGTGGATTGGTGCGCGTTATTTAGAGAGTTCTAACGCCCGATTATAGACCGCGCGTTTCTTTAATCCCGTTGCGCCAACAACTTCGGCAACCGCATCACGTACGGACAGGCGCGCCAAGGCATTTTCCAGCAAAGCGTCCAGATCTTCTGCGGTGGTTTCTTCACCCGTTTCATCCGGTGGCCCAATGACAAGGACGACTTCGCCGCGGACGTCTTCTTCTTTATACATCTCTGCCAGTTTTGGCAGGGGCGCGCGGCGGACTTCTTCAAATTTTTTCGTGATCTCGCGGGTGACGGCTGCTTCTCGGTTACCCAATACTTCGGCCATATCATTCAGGCAGGCGGCGACGCGACGCGGTGATTCCAATGTGATCAAAGTCGCGCGTACAGATTTAATGTCTTCCAGCGTTTTTTTACGTTGGCCTGATTTATTGGGTAAGAATCCAAGATAAAGGAAGCGATCACTGGGTAAACCGGACAAAACCATGGCCGAAATGACCGAGCTTGCCCCCGGTGCAGTCGTGTAGGGCAAGTTCATATTTGCGCAATCGCGTACCAGTTTATAACCTGGATCATTGATTAAAGGAGTACCTGCATCACTGACCAAGACAACCACTTCACCGGCCTGTATTTTTTCGATCACTTTGGGGCGCATCTTATCGGCATTATGTTCATGATAGGCGATACATTGTTTGCGTGAAAGTCCGTGTATCATCAATAACTTAGAGGTTACGCGTGTGTCTTCACATAAAATAGTGTTCGCAACTTTGAGCAAGTTCAGAGCGCGTAAGGTAATATCTTGGGCATTGCCAATCGGGGTGGCAACAATATATAGACCTGCATTGACTTTACTCGCTTGCTGCGACGCGGTAATCTCTTGAGTGTCGCGATCTTCTGTTGGGAGCCCTGATGTTTCTTTTTCGCCGTTGTTCTGTGTTGTCATTGTTAATCGTTTTCACTTTTGTGTTAAGCGCCTGTCAAACCGCGACGGCTCCAAAATGGTGGGAAGTCCCCGGCACTCAGCCCACAGCCCGTGGCCCGGCCCCCAGTGGCACTTTTGACCCAACGGCCCAACCACGTCAAGGGGCAGAAATTCCGCCATGGGATCCTTCACAGCCGACGACGGTGCAACAGCCAGATGCTCAGGTCAAGGCCGAACAATGGATGACACAATATGATCCACGCGGTGGTATTCAGGCGGCTCGCGTTGGTTTGCTTTTACCTTTAACAGGTCGTGCATCAAAAGTCGGGCAGGAAATTATGAATGCGGCCCAACTGGCCTTGTTTGATTTTGCCGGTCCACGATATGAGCTTTTGCCCTACGATACCAAAAGCACACCAGAAGGGGCTGTTCAGGCGGCGCAATATGCGATCTCGGATGGGGTTTCCATCATCATTGGTCCGTTGCTGTCTCAATCGGCCAAAGCGATTTCACCGTTCCTTCAAGCGGCCAATGTGAATGCATTGGCCTTTACCAATGATTCAACGGCGGCAAGTGAAAATGTCTTTGTACTTGGCGTACGCCCCGAAGAAGAAGTTGAGCGCATCATCAATTTCGCAGCCCTGCAAGGTTCCACCCGTTTTGCCCTGTTAACGCCTGCGGATGAATATGGCATTCGTGTGCGCGCCGCCTTTGAAAAGGCGGTTGCCGCCAACGGGGCAGAAGTATCTAAAATTGTTCAATTTCTGGCAGGTAGCGATGATCTTCCCGCTATGATCCGGTCCATGGCTGATTATGATGAACGCCGTCAGGAATTACAAAAACAGAAGAGGGCACTGCAAGGTAAAAGCGATGCGTTGTCTAGAAAAGCTCTGGAACGCCTGAAGCTTTTGCAAACTGTCGGTGATGTTGATTTTGATGCCTTGCTGGTGGCTGCTGGTGGCAGCACGTTGCAAACCATTGCTGCCAATCTGCCTTATTTTGATGTAGACCCGAAAAAGGTTCGCATGCTGGGGACCAGTTTATGGGATGCCAATTGGGTCCATGCAGAACCGGCCTTGCTGGGCGGTTGGTTTGCAGCCCCCAGTGCCAAAAATAAAACGGATTTTGTCCAACAGTTTAAAGCGGCCTATGGCCACGCCCCCCATCCACTCGCCACCCTGGCTTATGATTCTATCGCCTTGTCTGCTGTTTTGGCAAAAGAAAATGGCGAAGCTGATTATAGTCGGGAAACCTTGACCGATCCTGCGGGATTTTTGGGACGTAACGGTATTTTCCGCTTGCACCCCTGGGGATTGGCCGAACGGGGGCTGGCTGTTATGCAGGTACAGTCAAAGGATTTTCGAGAGATCTCACCCGCCCCTAACAGTTTTGCGCCTGCCATTAATTAATTCAGGAATAAAAAAAAGAATGCCGGAATATAAAACACAGTCGTTTCGAATGGGGGATCTGATCTTAGAAGAAGGCGACACCCCACGTTGCGCCTATATTCTGAAAAGCGGAACGGTACAAATCGTTAAAAGAAGATCGAGTGGCAGTGAAATGGTGCTGTCCACTTTAAAGCCCGGCGATATATTTGGTGAAATGTCCATGGTGGATGCGGAGCCACGCTCTGCCAGTGTTCGCGCGACCGAAGATGTCACGTTGATTGTTGTGGATGCGGCGACTTTTAAGCAAAAGCAGGATGCGCTGGATGTTTTTTCCAGGAAGCTGGTTCAGTCTTTAATTGCGCGTTTACGTGTTCAAAACCAGCAAATCGCAGATTTAACCGCCCCGAGCCAGCTGTTAAAAGCTGCGCAGAAAGGCCAGATTGCAAAAAGTCCAAATACTCATACCAATGTGTTGATCCGTGAAGACTTTCGCGAAAAAATTAATTTCGGTACCATTCGTTTTCTGTTGGGTGATGCTAACCCCCAAGCTCGTCAAGGGATCAAGGGGGGCTTGCATATGCAGGGTTTTCGTGAAATTGAAGATGTCAGCAATTCAAATGATTTTAAAACCAAAGTGACTAACGACGGTTTTGATCTGATTTTGGTCGATGGAAGTCTTGGGGTTAGGAAAATTGCTGAAGTCATTAAAGACATACGTCATGGGCGCACCTTAGTGAGCCCGTTTTGCGTTATTTTTGGAGTTATTGACCAGCCCGATCCGGCCACTTTGGAAGTTCTGGCAGATGCAGGATTGGATGATGTACTGGTAAAACCCATAGCCCTTGGCAATATTATTGACCGGGTGGAACGTCGTATTAAACAACGCAAACCTTTTGTCGTGACACTGGATTATGTTGGCCCGGATCGCCGCAGTGGAAAGCGCCCCGGTGTAGAAGAAATTCCATTGGTCGAGGTGCCGAATCCATTAAGTTATAAAGCGTTGCAAACAATTGATGCGAAGACTTATGTCCATAGTGAGCAAACAGCGATTAAACGCATCGAAGAATTAAAGATTGAACGACATGCCGTTCAGATCGATTGGCTGCGTGGGAAAATTGCATCCCTGCGCGCGGAAAAACAGGATCCAAATTTCTTCATTAAACGGATGACCAGTGTCACGAAAGAGCTGATTGAAAAGCTGGAAAATCAAGAAGGTGATTTACAAATTCCAATTTGTGAAAAAATTCTGTCCATGATTGAAGACTTCAAAGCTGGAATGGCCGAAATGGACGGGGAAGATTGGGATAAGTTTGCAGCCTTGACCAGTCGTCTGAGAAAAGAATTAGGGCCAGCCTCTAAATCTTAATTAGTTTTTCCAGAACAGCATTCAAGCATTTACGCCCGTCTTCGGTCGGGCGTAAATAATTTTGGTCCCAATCGATAAAACCTAATTCGATCATATCCTGTAAACCTTGGGTATCGAGCTGATGGAGTAAAGGGCGACCGGTCAGCTTTTCAAAATGATCTGCTGAAAGACCGTCGCGCAGGCGCAGTCCCATTAACAGTAGTTCAATGGCGCGTTCATCTATATCCAGTGCCTTTCTTTTTTGCTCGCCACTTTGCTTTTCCTGCACAGATTTAATCCATAAATCCGGCTTATAAATTTGATGAATGGCCTGATTTTGAAAGCGGCTATGGGCACCGGGGCCAATGCCGATATAGTGATCCCCTTGCCAATAAATCAGGTTATGTCGGCTTTCTTGGCCTTGTACAGCGTGGTTTGAAATTTCATATGCGGGCATATTGGCCGTTTCTAAGATATCCTGAGTCAAATCAAACAGATCGGCACCCAATTCTTCGTCAATTGGCTGCATGCCTTGTTTATGGAAATCAGTGCCAGGCTCGATCGTCAGCTGATAAAGCGAAAGATGACCTTTGCTATAGGTTAAAGCTTCTTTCAGTTCGCTGCGCCAGCTTTCTAATGTCTGGTCCGGGCGGGCATAGATCAGATCAAAACTGTAGCGATCAAATGTTTGCGCAGCCAGATCAAGGGCAGTACGGGCCTCGTCCATAGAATGGGCTCGTCCTAGAAATTTTAGAACATCTGCATGCAGGGACTGAATTCCGATGGATAATCGATTGATTCCGGCGGTCCTGAAATCTCGAAACGTATGGCTTTCCACAGTGGTTGGGTTGGCTTCCAATGTGATTTCCACATTCTCGCACATCCCCCAAAGCTGTTCGATCTTATTCAGAATAGCTTCAACGGTTTGAGCGCGCATCAGCGATGGGGTGCCGCCGCCAAAAAAGATGCTGGAAACACGATGGTTTTTGCTTTCTTGATAGATCCGTTCGAGTTCCTGTACGTAGGCGCGTTGCCACAGGTCTGCATCAATTCCGCTTGATACGTGGGAATTGAAATCACAATAAGGGCATTTGGACACACAAAAGGGCCAATGGATATAAAGACCAAAGGGTCTGCTTAGGGAATAACTCATGGAAGGACAGGTAGCTGAAAAAAACGAAAAAAGCAATGAGTCCGAAAATGGCGCGTTTTTTTAAAGAATTCCTGTAAAGTATCCTCATGAGTTTAGATCAAGATATATGCTATCAGGCGCTGAAAACCCGAGATGCCCGCTTTGATGGGCGATTTTTTACGGCTGTGACCTCCACCGGTATTTTTTGCCGCCCCATTTGTCCGGCAACAACGCCTAAACGGGAAAATTGCGAATTTTATCCCAGTGCCAGTGCGGCCCTAAATGCAGGTTTTCGCCCCTGTTTGCGTTGTCGGCCTGAAACTGCACCCGACAGTGGTGCATGGCTGGGCAGTGAAGCAGTGGTCAAACGGGCTTTACGTTTAATTGAAGAAGGCGCGTTGGATGACGACAAAAAGCTGACTGACCTGTGTGATCGATTAGGCGTGGGAGAACGTCATTTACGCAGGCTTTTTCAACGCTATTTGGGGGCAGCTCCTAAACAGATTGCCCAGACACGCCGTCTGATGTTTGCCAAACATTTACTGTGCCAGACCGATGCCAGCATTACCGAAATTGCATCGGCTTGCGGGTTTAACAGCCAGCGTCGTTTTAATGATGCGTATAAATCTGCCTTTGATTTAAACCCGTCACAAGAACGTAAAAAAGGCGGCACAGGAACGCGCGCTGATAAAGCGATAATTCTGCGTTTTGCCTATCGTCCCCCTTATGATTGGGAGGGGCTGCTCGGATTCTTTGAAGCCCGCAGTCTGACCCCGATTGAATGGGTGACACAGGGGTGTTATCACCGCCGAATAGCGCTTGGGGGCCATCACGGGCTGGTTAAAATCAGTCACGAGCCCGACAAAAATCGTATCAAAGCAGAAATTACAGGCCTGCCAGTCTGTCATTTACGTGATATTTCGCGTCGAATCCGACGTTTATTTGATGTGGATGCGGACCCGCAGGCCATTGCACATGACCTGAGCCATGATCCTGCTCTTGTGGCCTTGATTGAAAAACACCCTGGGCTTCGTCTGCCCGGTGCGTGGGATGGGTTCGAAATTGCGGTGCGCGCCATTATTGGTCAGCAGATTAGCGTAAAAGGGGCGCGTACCATTTGTATTCGTTTTATTGATCGGATCGCAAGTGGTGTGTTTCCGACACCGCAAGAGGTAATCGATACCGATTTGGATGGGCTGGGTCTGACACAACGGCGAATTGATACATTAAAAAACCTTGCTGAAAACTGGACAGGTCTGGATGTGGCCCGTCCTGTGGAGGAGACAATAAAATCGTTATGCGATCTGCCCGGCATTGGTCCGTGGACGGCGCATTATATCGTCATGCGCGCTTTGTCTGAGCCTGATATCTATCCGGTGGCAGATCTTGGCTTGATCCGGGGGTTGGAAAAATTGAACCTGCCCGCAGGCAAGAAAGATTTGGAAGAACGCAGCCAGATGTGGCGACCTTGGCGGGCTTATGGGGCTTTATACCTTTGGAGTTTGGGATGAACCTGTTGATCGAAGTATTTGATAGTCCTTGTGGGCAAATTTCCATTGTGTTTGACGAAGTAGAGACCCTGTATCACCTGGATTTTCCCGATCAGGGGGATCGTCAGGTACGTATGCTGCATAAACGGTTTAAAGATTTAAAGCTGATGAAAGGGCAGTCAAAAATGATCCGTGGTCACATTTTATCGTATATGTCCGGAAAATTCGATCAGGTTGAACAAATTCGCTGCAGTATGGGTGGGACAGATTTTCAAAATAGGGTCTGGCAGGCATTAAGAGCGATTCCTGTTGGGAAAACCTGTAGCTATTCAGACATCGCTGTTCAAATTGGTCATGAAAAAGCAGTGCGGGCCGTGGCGCGAGCCAATGCGCTTAATCCGGTTTCAATCCTTTACCCTTGCCATCGGGTGATCGCTAGGGATGGGAGCTTACGCGGCTATGCAGGGGGGGTGGGTCGCAAAAACTGGTTGCTGCGCCATGAAGGGGCAATATAGTTGCATTCTTTGCTTTATCGGCTACATTGACTTTTATATCTGCCCTTTTGAAAGTCTTTCGAATGTATCGCCTGTTTTTCTTTTTGTGTTTTGTTGTGTTGTGTGTCTCAGGGACCGCACAGGCAGTCAGTCTAAGCCCGGAACAAACGCAACTGACCGAGAAAATCAGCCAATATCTAAATAACATGAAGACATTGAAAGGCAGTTTCGCGCAGATTAGCTCCAACGGGTCTTATGCAGATGGCAAAGTGATCCTGTCTCGTCCTGGAAAAATGCGTCTGACCTATAACCCGCCGATGAAATCCGAAATCGTCGTGCGCCGTGGCACCATCATTTATCACGATAAAGAATTCCGTCAAGTTACCTATTATCCGCTAAATGCGACCCCACTGGCGGTTCTGTTGCAAGATAATCTTTCTTTTGAAAATGATGTGGAAATCGTCGATCTGGCTCAAGGCGCAGGCGTGATTGAATTAACGCTTGTAGACCGTGAAGATCCCGGCATGGGTTCGGTGACACTGGTTTTTAGTGATGCGCCTTTGGAATTGCGTAAATGGGTCGTTATTGATGCGCAAGGGGTGATGACGCAAGTCTCGTTATTAAATGCGACAACGGGGGTTTCAATCGAGCCGGATACTTTTGATTTTGTCGATCCCCAATATGATAAACGCAATAAATAAATAGAATCATAAGTTTATTAGATATGCGTTTAATGCAACTCAGATATTCTAAAATTGCATTTATACTTTTTTGAATCAACGCCAATTTATATAAGTAGCTTGGTTATGTTGAGTGTACGTAACCCGCATGGGTGGTTCCCCTGCTGCCCAGCCTCTCTAAACAACGAGAGACCCTTTAAGCGTCCGACACCCCCTAGTCGGGCGCTTTTCTTTTCTGCTATATAGATGCCCACCTGTTAAAAACCAAAGGCCTACTGATTATGAAACTTGTCACCTGGAATATCAATTCCGTTCGCATCCGTATGGATCATGTGCAAAAACTGGTTACAGACCATGCCCCGGATGTCATCTGCTTTCAGGAAACAAAGGTGCGTGATGAACAGTTCCCTTTGATTGATTTACAGGCTTTGGGATATCCACATGTGCATTTCAGTGGGGAAAAAAGCTATAACGGGGTCGCGATCCTTTCAAAAATCCCGTTTAGCAATGCCGATGCCCTGTCTTGGTGCGAACGTGGCGATAAGCGACATGTGTCGGTTGAGCTGGAAGGCGCGATTGAGTTAAACAATTTCTATATCCCGGCTGGTGGGGATGAGCCCAATGCTGAAACCAATCCGAAGTTTGCCCATAAGCTGCAGTTTCTTGATGAAATGACCGACTGGTGTGCGACGCGCGTGGCTGATGATAAAAAACGTATCATGGTTGGCGATTTTAATATCGCCCCGTTGGAAACGGATGTGTGGGATCATAAAAAGCTGAAAAACATCATCACCCACACGGCAATTGAAATTGATCGATTGGATAAGTTACAAAAAGCCGGAAACTGGGTTGATGCTATGCGTATGCACATTCTGCCGGAAGAAAAATGTTTTACATGGTGGAGCTATCGCGCACGTGATTGGCAGGCTAGTAATAAAGGGCGCCGACTGGACCATGTCTGGGTGACCCCAAACTTACAGCAACATGTTAAATCCTGCGAAGTTCTGTTGGACCTGCGCGCGCAGGACAAACCGAGCGATCATGCTCCGGTACTGGTAGAAATCGCCGTTTAGGAAACGATCTATTCCATCCCCAAAAAGGCCAGTGCCATGCCTGCGGTCAGGGCCAAGGCAAGTATGACACCATTGCGCAAGGATACTTTGAAGGAATTGATCTCTTCATTCTGAGGCTGGATGGGTTGAGTGGGTGCCGTGAGGGGGTCTTTATTTTTCAGATGGACCGGATGGCCGCTGCGTTTGACATTTTTATCGCTCAGCCAGTTTTGTACACCTTGTTGAATGGCGTGCATGTGGTCTGAAACGCTGCGCTGGTCGGGATGGGCCCATTCCAGAACTTCACCACAGGCCTGAATATAGGCTTGGGCCCCGCGTGAATTGGGGGAATGTAAAATAACAGGGCGACCCAAAAAGGCGCTTTCTGCGATCTTGGGTTCGACCGGAATGGGGGTTTGTAACACTTGATGTTTAAAGTGTGCGCGGATTTCATGATCGACCAGTTGATGTAGTTTTTGGCTTTGGTCACTTAACGTCATCAAGATGCGATAATCCAGATCATGGGCCGCTTCAATGCGAATATCGGCGATGGATTGTTCCATCTGTTGTAAGCCCGCAATGGCAAAACTTTCACTTTGTACCGGGACGATGACTTTTTGCGCTGCCACCAAGGCATTGAGACTCAGAATCCCGAAAGACGGCGGGCAATCAATCAGGATGAAGTCATAGTCCTTTCCCTGATCTTTTAAACTTTCATGGAGCCAGTATTCCGGGTCTTCATCATCAGAAGAAATAGTGCTAAGCGCCGCCAGCTGGAACGTTGCAGGCACCAGACTGACGTTCGGGATATCGGTTTCAAGCGCGACTGATTCCAGTGTATCTTCTCCTAAAACCAGCTCGTAACTGCCTTTTTCGATGGCCTTAATATCAATGCCAAGCCCGGTTGCCGCATTGCTTTGCGGGTCCATGTCCACAATTAGCACAGTATTGCCCCCGGCGGCGATGCCGCTGGCAATATTCAGGCTTGTTGTGGTTTTACCGACACCGCCTTTGTGGTTCATGACAGCAATGATGGCAGTCATATAAAGTTCTTTCTTTTTATTATCCCGCCAACAGGGTAAGCGTTTCGCAGGCAAATTCAAAGTGACAAATAAAAAAAGGCTGCACTTTCAAAAGGCAGCCTTTTTCAATGTCGTACAGGACCCTTATCCACGTCGCGGCATTAGGACCCAGTAATCCAGATCAAGAACCACATCGGGGTTATATTTACCGTCTTCGCCTTTATAGGGGAAATCGCTGGTCGGGTGGTCTTTGGTTGCAACCAGACGCAGACGCAATGCGCCCATATCGCTGCGGCCTTTAATTTCCTGCTTATCCAGAACTTCAGACCAGGCAAAGATTGTATTGCCGGAAAAAGTCGGGTTGGCATGGGCACCCGCATTGATGGCAGCAACTTTGAAGGCATTACCCAAACCGTTAAACGACAAGGCGCGTGCCAGTGAAATAATATGCCCCCCATAGATCAGGCGCTTGCCAAAACGGTTATCTTTGGCGGCAAATTGGTCAAAATGGACCTTGGCTGTATTTTGATACAGGCGGGTGGCCATTTGATGTTCGGCTTCTTCAATCGTCATGCCATCCACATGGTCGATTTTTTCACCCACTTCATAATCTTCCCATAGGTGGGGGGAACCCGCCAGTTCACAGTCATATTTGGAAAAATCTAAGCCTTCAGCGATGACCAGATCATCCACATTAACCACGTCCGGCAGGTTTGGGATAGACGCTTCTGGTGTTGGGGCATCCAGATTCTTTTTCTTCACCATCACCCAGCGTACGTAATCCAGTACAATTTCGTCTTTTTGGTTGATGCCAACTGAATTGACATAAACAACACCTGTTTTGCCGTTAGAATTTTCCTTAAGTCCGATGACAGTTGACGTGGTACGTACCGTATCACCCGGATAAACCGGTGCGCCAAAACGTCCGGCGGCATAACCGAGGTTCGCAACGGCATTTAACGAAACGTCCGGTACGGTTTTGCCAAATACCATATGAAAGGCCAGAAGATCATCCAGTGGCATGGCTTCGAAGCCTAAGTCCATGGCATAAGGTTCGGCACAATGGGGCATATGGCGAAAACCATAAAGGGCCGTATAAAGTGACACATCACCTTCTGTCACGGTGCGCGGTGTGGCATGAACGATTTCCTGTCCGAGAGAAAAATCTTCAAAGAAATTGCCTGGGTTTGTTTTGGTCATGGCTAGAATCCTCAGTTTTTATATTTGAGGCTTTCTAACATTTTTTGCAACGCAATGAAAAGACTTTTTGCAGGTGCGATATTGAAATATAATTACATTAATGTCGTTTGGATAAGAGGGTGTTAACGGTTGATAACAACACATCCTGACTGACCGGTTTTATCAGCGATTCATCAAAAAATGCTTCCCCCATGCAGATAGTTTCCTGTGAAGACAGTCGTTTACTTCCACCGGTAATGGCTAACAAAGCCGGACGATTTGACAGGCTATGGGCATAGGTTGCAACTTCCATCCCATCGCTTTTGGGCATATAAATATCGGTGACGACAAGATCGAAATCACGCGTTGTTAAATGTTTGGTTGCTTCGAGACCGTTTTTGGCTGTGACCACTGTATGTCCGGCCGCCATTAAGGTTTGTTCATATATTAACAGAATTTCTGTCATATCATCTGCAACCAATATATTTGCCATCTCACACCTAATTTGTATGAAGGGTTTCTTTTCAGTATTTAAAGTATATGCGGGTTGAGTATATGCTATTTTTGCAGAATATTCATCTATACTCTTAAGTTGAATTTCTAAAAAAATTAAAATATTTCGGCTTAAGTAAAATTTTAATACTATTTTCAATACTTTAAATGATTACAGGTTTATATATTAGGTGCTGTATTTTTGGGTGGTGTGAGATGTTATTCGGCTGCCCCTTTGTATGGGGTAGCGGATTTTTTGGTGTCTGGACTAATTTTCCTGCCGTTTGAAGCGCATCGAATCCATCACAATCGGATTGTTTAAATTATCCCATTTATTCGATTCAAGGCTTCTTCTACAATTGGTTGTTCATGAACCAAAGCAACACGAATATAGGGTGTGCCGGGGTTATGACCGCTCATATCTGTTTTGGCGAGATAATTACCCGGAATGACGCGCACGCCGGCTTTTTGCCAAATTTCAAGGGCGGCGGTTTCGCCATTTTCCCAACGATCGCGGACATCCAGCCATAAAAAGAATCCACCAGCCGGGCGATAAAATCCAAGACGGTTTCCTAAAATCCGTTCGGCCGCATCGATCTTTTCTTTATAAAGGCGACGATTTACCACCACGTGATTGTCATCTGCCCACAAGGCAGCTGATGCGGCCTGAATGGGTAGCGGCAGTGAAGCGCCCCCATAATTACGCAACCCTATAAAGGCTTTGATTAAATCCAGATCCCCTGCCACAAAACCGGAACGCAGGCCCGCCGCATTGGATCGTTTAGACAGGGAATGAAAGACCAGAAGATTCTTTAAGGACCCGGTTTCTTGCGCGACTTCCAACGCGCCATGGGGTTTGTCCTGATCATAAAGTTCAGCGTAACATTCATCCATAATCAAGGTGAAATCATGAGCGCGCGCCAATTCTAACGCATGGCGCAGATAATCCAAATCAGCGACCATACCTTGTGGATTGCCTGGCGAACATAGGAACAACATGGCCGTTTTTTGCCAGGTTTTTTCATCTACCGCATTTAAATCGGGCATAAACCCATTCTCGGGTCCTGCGGGCAGATAAATGGGTTGGGCTTCGTTCATAACCGCTGCGCCGACATAAACCTGATAAAAGGGGTTGGGAACCAGTACCAACGGTTTTGCTTCATTACGGGCAGCGCGTTCAATCAGCAAATTGCCGATCAGAAACAGACCTTCGCGTGTACCGCACAGCGGCGCGATATGATCTGTTGTGATGAAATCTTTCTTTAAACCATAGCGGCGATCCAGAAAGTCTATGATTGCGGTGTTTAGCTCTGGTGTTCCGGCAATTGGTGGGTATTTGTTCCAGCTGGTCGCATGATCCATTAGTGCTTTTTGCAACAAGTGTGGCGGTTGATGTTGGGGTTCCCCAATCGACAGCGCAAGTGGTGTCATCCCTTCTGGTATCGGGTGATGGTCCAACAGGTCGCGTAGACGTTGGAAAGGGTAATCGCTCAATAAAGAAAGAGATGGGTTAATCATACGAAAAGGCCTTTAAGTCAATTTATGTTCTCTTATATCAGGCAGTTTTTGCATCAGGGCAAGTCCGATCACAAAAAAGATAATAATTGTCGCCATACCGGCCCGCTGTGAGGCCATCAGATCGCTGAAAAGTGCGACCAGAAACGGCCCAATAAAGGCGGTGGCTTTGCCGGAAAAAGCATACAGGCCAAATAATTCCCCCCGTAAATGATCGGGGGCAATTTTGCTCATATAGGTCCGGCTGGCTGCTTGAGTTGGCCCCATGAACAGGCCTAACAACAGACCCAATACCATAAAATGATTTTTATCAGTGACCAAAAGCGTGGCGGTTCCTACAAGGATCAGACAGACAAGCGATAGCATAATCACCCGTTTTGATCCCCAGCGATCATCCAGCCAGCCAAAAATGGCGGCGCCTAACCCGGCGGTTACATTAATGGAAATACCAAAGATAATCAGGTCTTGAAAGCTCATCCCAAAGGTGCCGGCTGCATAAATACCGCCAAAGGCAAAAAGGGTATTTAACCCATCAATATAAATCATGCGGGTGAGTAAAAAGCCAAAAACAGTGGGATGGTCGCGCCATTTCTTTAAGGTCAGGACAAACTGGCCTAAACCATCACGCACGGCTTGTCGCATCGGCATTTTGGCAGGTTGGTCTGGTACAAATAAAAACAGCGGTAAGGCAAAAAGCCCATACCATAACCCGACAAAAGGCCCTGAAATGCGAATATGTTCGGCTAAATCCTTATCCAAACCAAACAAAGGCTGGTCTGTCTGGACGAATAAAACCAATACCATCGCCAAACCAAGAAGCCCGCCCAGATATCCCAGCCCCCAGGCCATACCGGATAAAAGCCCTTCGCGTCCTGGTACGCAAAGGTCTGCAAGCATGGCATTGTAAAACACCATCGTCATTTCAAAGCCGAAGGTGGCGCATCCCACACAGATTAATGCTAGAATGATGGCGCTTTGGTCGGGCACGGCAAACCAGAGCGCGGCTGAAGCTAAAATGCAGGTCAGAGAAAAGAAGAAAATCCAAGGTTTTCGTGCCCCTGCCCTATCCGCAATCGCTCCGCAAAAAGGGGCCGTGCAGGCAATCAAAATGCCGGAAATTGCCATGGCGTATCCCCAAAGCGAGGTCCCTGTCACCTCATCGGGTGCAATGGCCTTGGAAAAATAGGCTGCAAAGACGAAAGTCGTAATGACTGTCGGAAAAGCGGAATTGGCAAAATCAAACAAGGCCCAGGAGATGCGGTGGAAGCTCTGTGCGGTCATAGATTAATTTCCAAATAAATAAATTCGATAAAAACATCTTTAGTTTTTTTATTCTGGATTGATATGATAAACAGTCATAACTCATCTATAATGTCGATCAGACAATATCTGTTTGCGGGTTGATAAAGAGTGCGTTTTATATATTTCACCATATTGTTCTGTTTCTTATGGGCCGGGTCAAAGACTTTAAATGCGGAAGAAACCGTACAGATTGTCACGGCAGATTTACCGCCTTACAGCATTGAAGTCGGCATGCGCCCGGGCATTATCGTTGAAATTATCCAAGCCATCAATGATCGGATTGATATTCATAGCCCGGTTGAATTTTATCCGTGGTCCCGCGCCCAATTAATGGCGAAATCAAGCGAAAATTATATAATCTTCCCGTTGATGCGCACCAAAGATCGGGAAAATCAATATGACTGGGCGATAGATGTGATGCCCCTTGAAATGGTGTTTGTGACACTGGGCGGGCAAAAGCTGACCATAGCTCAGGCAAAGAAAATGAATATTGTCACGGTCCAGCAATCAACTCCATTTGCAGAGTTTTTGAAAAAACAGAACTTCAAGAACTTCCATCCATCTACTCAGCCATCAGATCAACATTTTAATATGTTGAGAAGGCATCGCGCGGATACGTGGCTGACCTCAAAGGCGTTGGCGGACTACATGGCGGATAAATATCACCTTAAAAAATCGGTGCTGCTGAGCGAGCCCATTGCCAACGGTCATATCTATATCGCTTTTTCAAAAAAATTCCCGCCTTCTTTGCGCCAGAGATATATCGAGACATATCAAAACCTGAAAGAAGACGGGACGATTAGCTATATTCTATCGCAATATCGCTAGGGTCAGTCAAAGACGATTTTCGGGCCTTGGTTGCCGGTCATTTGTTCCATGGTTTTGAACCAGACTTTATCGGCAATGGCTTTGTATGCCTGGGCGTGTTCGCCATCGGGTTCGGAAATCACAATCGGCTGACCGCCGTCTGAGGTTTCGCGGATTTTGATGTCGAGGGGGATTTCGCCCAAGAAGTCTGCACCTTGGGCTTCGGCTGTGGCCCGTGCGCCGCCGTGGCTAAAGACGTCTGTGCGTTCGCCGCAGTGTGGGCAGGAGAAATAGCTCATATTTTCCACAATCCCCAGAACCGGAATTTCCACTTTGCGGAACATGTTCAGGCCTTTTCGGGTATCCAGTAGGGCAATATCCTGCGGGGTGGAGACAATGACAGAACCTGTTAGCGGTACTTTTTGTGCCATGGTCAATTGTACATCGCCTGTACCCGGTGGCATATCAACGACAAGAACATCCAGCTCACCCCAGTTTACATCCCGCATCAATTGTTCAAGTGCCCCCATGACCATCGGGCCGCGCCAGATCATGGCGGTGTCTTCTTCGACCAAAAAGCCGATGGACATACATTTAATGCCATGGTTTTCCATCGGTTCCAGAATTTTACCGTCCAGACTGATAGGTTGCTGACCAGAAAGGCCTAACATGCGCGGGATGCTGGGGCCGTAAATATCCGCATCCAGCAGACCGACTTTTAGGCCTTTAGCGGCAAAGGCCAGCGCAAGGTTGACCGATGTGGTGGATTTACCCACACCGCCTTTACCAGATGAGACGGCGATAATGGATTTCACGCCCGGCATTAATTGTTGTGGCTGGGCCGGGTTTTGGGGGGCTTGTGCGGCAGGTTGGCTGGGTCGTTCTGCTGTGAGAACAGCCGTTACACTTAAGACGCCCTCCATGGCGTGCACAGCGTCTTCGGCTTTTTTTCGGATGGGCTCGAATTCTTTGGCGCGTGCCGGGTCACCAATGTCAATGGTGAAAGCCACATGACCGTCTTTGGACTGCAAACCGATAATCATGCCGGCGCTGACAAGATCAGTTCCTTTCTGTGGATCATCGATTCTCTTTAAAATATCGAGAACTTTTTGCTCTAATTGGGCGGACATGCTTGAAAACTCCTTCACATCGGATAAATCTTGTCTTTAAGTACGCGTTGCGTTGCAAAAGCTGCTTCTGTCATATAAGACTGTTAGACGACTTTTGCCAAGTGCAACAATCTACAACCTTTGACTAAAGTTAACATAAGGGAAAGACCCAATATGTCATGGAACAATCAGGGCGGCGGCCCATGGGGCGGTGGTGGAAATAACCAGGGCCCTTGGGGTCAGGGACCAAAACGACCCAACGGTGGTGGCAACGGTGGCGGTGGACCAAATCCGCCTGATCTGGAAGAAATGCTGCGCAAAAGCCAGGAAAGTATGAAAAAGTTTATGCCGGGCGGCATGGGCGGTGGCAAATTAGTTGTGATCGGTCTTATTGTCCTGCTGGCGATTTGGCTGGCTTCCGGCTTTTATCGCGTTAACACAAACCAACAAGGCGTTCAGCTTTTGTTTGGTAAATATGTTGCCTCAACGGGTCCGGGCCTGCATTGGAACTTCCCGTCTCCAATTGGTGACGTGTTGACCCCACAAGTCACCAACGTTCGTAAAATCGAAATCGGCGTGGCCGGTTCTACCGTTCGCTCACGAAATGCAGCCTCGGGTGAAAGCCTGATGCTGACGGGTGACCAAAATATTGCTGACGTGGAATTTGCTGTTTTGTGGAACGTGAAAGAGGCTGCGAGCTTCCTGTTTAACATTCGCGACCCGGAAACAACTGTACGCGCAGCGGCTCAAAGTGCCATGCGTGAAGTCATTGGTCAGATGAGCCTGGAAAAAATCAACACCGAAGGCCGTGGCCAGATCGCCCAGGAAGCCGAAGAGTTGATCCAGCAAATTCTGGATGATTATAAATCCGGGATCAACATTACCGGGGTTGAACTTGACCGTGCGGATCCGCCACAAGCGGTGATCGAAGCCTTTAACGATGTGCAATCTGCCCGTCAGGATAAAGAGCGAAAACAAAACGAAGCTGAAGCTTATCGCAACAAAATTGTTCCGACAGCCCGTGGTGAAGCGCAAAAACTGATCCAGGAAGCCGAAGCCTATAAAGAACGTGTCATCAAAGACGCAGAGGGTGAAGCCAAACGCTTTATCTCTGTTTACGATTCTTATGCAGTCAACAAAGATGTGACGCGTGAACGCCTCTATCTGGAGACCATGCAGGATGTCTTGAAAGGGTCTGACAAAGTCATCGTTGATAATGACAAAGGCGGCAGCGGCGTTGTGCCCTATCTGCCCCTGCCAGAAATTCAAAAACGCAATAAAGGGAGCCAGTAATGTCTAAGAGACTTGTCGCATTTATCATTTTGCTGGTTGGTCTTTTTGGCCTGGCCTCCGGTATGTTGTTTAAGGTAACGGAACCTGTTCAGGCCATCGTTTTCCAATTTGGTGATCCGCGCCGTGTGATTCAGGAACCGGGTCTGAACTGGAAGATGCCGTTCATTCAGGATGTACAATATTTTGATAAACGTATCCTGAACCTTGATCCGCAACCGGCTGAACTGCCGTTGGCTGACCAAAAACGTATCATCGTGGATTCTTATGCCCGTTACAAAATCACTGATCCGTTGAAATATTACCAAGCTGTTCAAGGTTCTGAACGTGCCTTTACAGACAGCTTTGGTCGTATCTTGAACCGTTCTGTGCGTGATGCCATTGCGAAAGTAGCCATGGTGGATTTGTTGTCTGACAAACGTGTTGAAGTGATGAACGAAATCACAGAAAGCGTACGTAAAGCGGCCCCACAATATGGTGTGACTATCGTTGACGTGCGGATTGGGCGCGCAGATTTGCCTGCGGCTATTTCCAATAACGTGTTTGATCGTATGCGCACAGACCGTGTGCAGGTTGCTAACCGCCTGCGTGCGGAAGGTGAAGAGATCAAGCAACGCATTACCGCCGAAGCAGAACGTCAGAAAACAGTTATTCTGGCTGAAGCGCGTCGTACGTCCAACATCTTGCGTGGTGAAGGCGATGCCCAGCGTAACGTGGTTTTGGGCGAAGCTTACGGGAAAGATCCTGAATTTTTCCGTTTCTATCGTTCGATGGAAGCTTACCGCGAAGCCTTGGGCGAAGGCACCTCTATGGTGTTGTCACCGGATAGTGAATTTTTCAGCTATTTCGGCACGCGTGATAGAAAATAAGACCTAAACCCTGACGTGAAACCCCGCATGATACATCCGTGCGGGGTTTCTTTTTTCATGATGAGATAAGGAAACATGATGTCTGATTTCATTGTCGCCATCGGTCTGGCTCTTGCTCTGGAAGGGATTCTTTATGCCCTTTTCCCCGATGGGATGAAAAAAATCATCATGCAGGTCCTGACCATGCCGTCAACGGCGGTGCGGACCACAGGCATCACATTGGCGATGATCGGTGTTGTCATTATCTGGCTTATTCGCGGCTAATTTTGTTTGTATAAGTAAAACGCTTGGAATATTACGCCTGATAATTACCGAATATCAATTGTTTCAATTTTTTACATTAAAATAATAACGCCTTTTTGCATCCCCTGTTGGCAGTGTTGATGAAAATATATGTAAATAAAGGTTTATAGCGGTGCTTAGCTGAATATTTTTATCAGTGTTTTATAATATTCCTGAAAATGTGAAACAATTCGTTACAAAGTTGCCATACCCACGCCGAGTTTTGCGCGGATGATAACCAAAATGACGCAATACTTGCGATTTTTTCCATACAAGATACATTGATTGCAATGATCTGAAGCAGAAAGGCGAGTTCACGAAAAATGAAGAAAATGACAAGACAAACTCAACGCCGCGCACAGGCACAAACACAAACGATGAACCCGACAGCTTGGCTCATCGCCGCTTTAACCGCTTTTGGTCTGCTGATTGCGATGATGGCGCAATCACACGCCCGTCCGGCACCGGAAAGTTTTGCGGATTTGGCAGAAAAGTTGTTGCCGGCGGTTGTTAATATTTCTACCACCCAAACGGTCACGGCTCATGGTCAAATGCCACAAGGTGTGCCCGATTTCTTCCGCGAATTTTTTGAACGTCGCGGTGGTCAAATGCCTCAGCCGCAACAACGTCAGGCAACTTCTCTTGGGTCCGGCTTTTTTATCGATGCGGATAAAGGATTGGTGGTCACCAATAACCACGTTATTCAGGATGCCGAAGAAATTAAAGTGATCCTGCAGGATAATACCCCCTTAGATGCTGAACTGTTGGGGCGTGATCCGAAAACAGATATTGCCCTGTTGAAGGTCAAACTGGAAAAAGGCCTGAAGGTTGAAGAAGTTTCTTTAGGGAATTCTGACAAAATGCGTGTAGGCGACTGGGTTGTTGCCATTGGTAACCCTTTTGGTCTGGGCGGTACAGTGACGGCCGGGATTGTATCGGCGCGTGGTCGTAACATTCAGGCCGGTCCCTATGATGATTTTATTCAGACGGATGCCTCGATTAACAAAGGGAACTCCGGTGGACCATTGTTTAATCTGGATGGTGAAGTGATCGGTATTAACACGGCGATTTATTCCCCCAGTGGCGGGTCTGTCGGGATCGGTTTTTCTGTCCCTAGTAATATTGCAAAATCCGTTATTGCTGACCTGTCAGAATATGGCCGTACCCGTCGCGGATGGTTGGGTGTGCGCATCCAGACTGTTTCTGATGAAATTGCAGAAAACCTTGGTCTTGATGGGCCTAAAGGCGCACTTGTCACCAGCGTGGCAGAAGACGGCCCCGCTGAAAAAGCCGGGATTGAAAAAGGCGATGTGGTCGTGACCTTTAACGATAAGGATGTTTCTGAAATGCGCAAATTACCGCGTATTGTGGCAGAAACCGAAGTTGGTAAATCCGTTCCTGTTGAAGTCTGGCGCAAAGGCAAGCTTAAGAAGTTATCCGTCAAAGTCGGTGAACTTGAAGTGGCTGAAAAGAACGGCACGGTGACGGCTTCTAAAGTCAGCCCATCCAGTTCCAACGTAAAAGAGCTTGGTATGTCTTTGGAGAGCCTGACTGAAAAAACACGGGCCCAGTTTAAACTGCCAGAAGAAGCCAAAGGTGTGGTTATTCTGGATGTGGAGGCCAACGGTCCGGCGGCACAGAAAGGTATTCGCCCAGGTGAATTGATCGTTGAAGTCGGTCAAAAAGAAATCACCAGCCCGGATGACATCAAAGAGGCCGTCAAAGCAGCGCAGAAAGCGGATCAAAAATCTCTGCTTCTGTTGATTGATGGTGATGAAGGTTTACGCTTTGTCGCGGTTAAACTGACCAAGTAAATTTCTAAATGACCTGACAAAGAAAGGGAGGACCTTATGGGTTCTCCTTTTTTAATTATTCTAAATTAGTATCTTAAGAAACTATATTGCTCGTATCATGAACAATTGGTAATGTGCTGCCGACACACACCTGAATCGGGGAAGGAAGCAGCCTATGAGCGATGATCGCGTTAAATATCAACTTGAAGAAAACCGCATACCGAAGGCCTGGTACAATATCGTTGCCGACCTACCACAGATGCCGGAACCTGTCTTACATCCGGCGACAAAACAACCGGTGGGTCCCAGTGATCTCGAAGCTCTGTTCCCGATGTCGATCATTGAACAGGAAGTCGCCACGGAACGCGATATCGAAATTCCTGAACCCGTGCGTGACGTTTATAAACAATGGCGTCCGGCCCCGCTTTATCGGGCGCGGCGTCTGGAAAAGGCCTTGGGCACATCTGCGAAAATTTTCTATAAATATGAAGGCGTAAGCCCGTCTGGTTCACACAAGCCCAATACATCTGTTGCCCAAGCTTTTTATAACAAGGAAGCCGGGATCAAGAAACTGACGACAGAAACAGGGGCGGGCCAATGGGGCTGTTCACTCGCCTTTGCCGCCTCTCTCTTTGGGCTGGAAGTGGATGTCTATATGGTGAAAGTGTCCTATGGGCAAAAACCGTATCGCCGTGCTTTGATGGAAACATATGGTGCGCGTTGTGTGGCTTCCCCTTCTACAGAAACTCAAGCCGGACGTGATGTGCTGGAAAAAGACCCGGATAGTCGGGGATCGCTGGGCATTGCGATTTCAGAAGCCGTTGAATTGGCAGCGCAACGCGATGATACCAAATATGCGCTGGGTTCTGTCTTGAACCACGTTCTGTTGCATCAGACCGTGATCGGCATTGAAGCCATGGAACAGATGGAAATGGCAGATGCTGACCCGGATGTTGTTATCGGCTGTGCAGGGGGCGGGTCTAATTTTGGCGGGATCGCATTTCCTTACATTGGTCGTAATTTACGCGAAGGCAAAAACACCCGTATTCTGGCGGTGGAACCAGCGGCCTGCCCGACCCTGACACGTGGGACTTTTGCCTATGATTTCGGCGATACGGCTCATCTAACACCATTGACCAAGATGCACACGTTGGGTGCGTCTTTTATGCCGCCGGGCTTCCATGCGGGGGGTCTGCGCTATCACGGGATGTCAGCGCTGGTTAGCCATTGTAAAGAATTGGGCCTGATGGATGCGATTGCCTATCAACAAACAGAATGTTTTGCGGCGGCTGTCCAATTTGCCCAAGCCGAAGGGATTGTTCCGGCGCCGGAATCTAGCCATGCGGTGAAAGCAGCCATTGCGGAAGCTTTGGATGCAAAGGAAAAAGGCGAAGACCGCACCATCTTGTTCTGCCTGTCTGGTCATGGTCACTTTGATATGCAGGCTTATACCGATTATTTCGATGGCAAGCTTGAAGACAAACAATATGACGAGGCGGCTCTACAAGAAGCCTTGGCAAAATTGCCTGAAATTGGGTGATTTTTATCTTCGTGCTCCTGCGCAAGCAGGAGCACGGATTACTTAAATTAAATCCAGTACATTTTCCGGAGGGCGACCCAGAACAGCTTTATTGTCTTTGATAACAATCGGGCGTTCAATGGCGCGGGGGTTGGCAACCATGCCGGCAATAACCGCATCATCACTTAAGGATTTATCATTCAAGCCATATTCTGCGGCTTCTTTTTTGCGCAACAGATCGCGTGGGCCTATGCCTAGTTGCGACAGAATTGTCTTTAATTCGTCGATAGACGGCGGATTGGTCAAATATTCAACGATTTGCGGTTCAACCCCGTTTTCCTGCAAAAGCTGTAGAGTTTGACGCGATTTGCTACAACGTGGATTGTGATAGATGACAACAGACATGTTGTTGAATTTCCTTAAAGCTAGATTCTAAAGAGACAGCACAATAACATTGTCCGGTCTTATTTGGAACTCTTCAAAGAATCCAACGGGCCTTTATACACAAAGAAAGGAAAAACATATCAATTGGCCGCTTATAAATAGATTTGTGACGAAAATTTGAATCAGAATTATGTTTTTTTTATCTAAAGTTAAAAAAAGAAGCGGACAAGGCTTTCTCTTTCTAATAAATTTCTACAAAGTGGTAAGCTACCATATTATCCTTTAAAGGGTTAAATGGCCTGCAAAAAGGCCTTGAGGGCAATACAGGAGAAGAATATGACGTCGGGTGCCAATAGAAGACTCTTTAGCGCTGAATTAAAAATGAAGCAGCGCATTGCCGAACAGGCGGGAGTAACAGCAGGGGCCGCTGTCGATACATCAGGGATCACAAACGAAGACTTGATGACAGCAATTAAGGCGTTGCAGTCAGAAATGCTGATGCGCGCTGCCCAACAAAAAGAATCTCCGGTGGAAAAGAAAGAAGCCTTTCATGAAGCGCAAGACGAACTTGATGACAAATTGGATGAAGTCAATTTGTTGCGTACAGAAGTTCGTGCTTTATCTCGCAGTATTCATGATACCAAGCGCGAAATTAAAGCATTGGGCATGAATGAAGAAGATAAATTCTCGATTGTGACCAACGAGTTGGATGAAATTGTTGCCGCGACCGAACGGGCAACGGAAACGATTCTGAATTCGGCTGAAAAAATTGATGACCTTGCGCAACAGTTACGCCAACATTCACCGGATCAGTTTGTCACGCAGCTGACCGATGAAATGCTGGAAAATACCATTGCTATGTTCGAAGCCTGTAACTTCCAGGACCTTTGTGGGCAACGCACGACCAAAGTGGTCAATAGCCTGAAATTTATCGAAGAACGTGTCGATAAAATGATGGAAATCTGGGGTGAAGAAAACTTCGACACCGTGGATCATCCGGATGATGTTTTGGCGGCAGAAGCCGGCCGTGCACCGGAAGGCGAAGAACTGCATGGCCCGGCAGAACATGGTGGTGGAATATCACAGGCAGATATTGACGCGCTGTTTGATTAATCCATAAAAAGTGTCCTCTAATATATGAAAGTGCTTTTTGAGCGCTTTTCCAACTGCTACTGTGACGACGAATAAAAACAATAATAATCGTCGGCTATAGAAACTGCTGGGAAAACGCAATGTCTGGCACTGCATATGCTTTTGACAATGAAATTGCCATTGTCGTGGATGATGAAACTTTTTCACTCTCTATCGTGACTCAATTATGTCGTGCTATCGGCTTTAAAGAAGTTAAATCAGAAAAATCGGTCAAGGACGGTTTACTGGCTTTAAAAGCCAGCCCGAAGAAAACAACTCCTGTCATCATCGCGGATTTTAAAATGCCGCAACATAACGGTTTGGAACTTCTAAAGGCCGTGCGTATGGGGGCGGTTCATGAAGATCGTGCCTTGCCTGTTTTGATGCTGACAGGACATACAGATGCCAGTCTTGTGTCTTCTGCATTGAAGCTGGATGTGGATGCCTTTATTGCCAAGCCTGTCTCCAAAGGGGCTCTTGAAAAGCGCCTGATCCAAATTTTAAACAGTGAACGCAAGGTCAAGCCAATTGAAGAATATGGCTATGTACCGACCTATATTGCTTCGATCGAAGCGGAAGATGAGATCGAAGAAAAGGTGATTGATAGAGGCTATGAAGTGAGCCTTGAAGATTTGGAACCGGGCTTCAAACTGGCCTGCCCTGTACGGTTGTTGAATGATAAAAGAGTTCTGATCGAAAATGGGGAAATCTTGACCGAACGCCTGATCGCACGGCTTCATGATCTGTCTGATATGGGCTCAGAATTTGATAAAATTCGGGTGTTTGAGTAAGACAGGGTACGCATATCCTCACAAAACCTCTTTTAAAAAAGCCGTAATATCTTTGCGATCCTGATCCGTTTTCACACGCACATTCATCCGGCTTTGGGCGCTTTGGTCATTCAGGTGTTTTCTAAGAAAAGCGGAAGGATGGTTGAGGTAGTCTTCTAAAAGCTGAGGTGTCCAGCCAAGGGATAAATCCCTCAGCGCCGGGGAATAATGTTGATAATCCGTATTTGATCCGGTTTTGCGCCCAAACAGGTTGGCAAGGTCAGGACCACGTTTGTCATAGGTGCTTTCGCCCATGCTATGACAGGTGGCACATTGCTTTTGAAACAGTTTTTTGCCGCGCTGGGCATTTGCACTGATGGCTGATTCGTTGGGGATACATCCCGTAAGGGTGATCCCGCCTATCAGGAAAATCAGTGCAAATGATCTCATTCAGCATCCTGTTTTTGCTGCAAACGATATGGGTGTGGTGGATAGACACCAAGGATTTTTACATTCGTTGTAAAAAATTCCAGTTCTTCCAATGCAAGGCGCAGGTTGCGATGTTCCGGGTGACCTTCCACATCCGCATAGAATTGGGCTGCGACAAAAGAGCCATCAACAATATAGCTTTCCAACTTGGTCATATTGACCCCGTTGGTTGCAAACCCGCCCATGGCCTTGAAAAGGGCTGCAGGGACGTTGCGCACCCGAAAGACGAACGATGTAACAGGGGTGCCGGCTTTGGGGTGGGGGATCACAGCATCCTTAGCCATCACAACAAAACGTGTGGTATTATGTTCTGCATCTTCAATATCAGCGGCAAGCGAGGTCAGCCCGTAAATTTCACCGGCCAGTTCAGACGCAATCACCGCTTTGGTGGTATCGCCGGATTGGGCAATTTCCTTGGCAGAGCCAGCCGTATCGACGGCGACAACGGCTTTAATGCCATGTTCCTTTAAGAAATCACGACATTGGTTCAGCGCATGTACATGGCTGTAAACCTCGGTGACGTCTTCGAGCTTTGTCCCTTTGACGGCCAAAAGATGATGATTGATACGCTGGTAATGTTCACCAATGATATGCAGGCCAGATTCGGGCAAGAGATGGTGAATGTCGGCGACACGTCCGGCAACCGAATTTTCGATCGGGATCATGGCAAGGCCTGCAGCACCATCACGCACGGCTGCAAAAGCATCTTCAAAGGTCCGGCACGGCAGGGTGGTCATTTCCGGGCGCGACATACGACAGGCCAAATCGGAATAAGCGCCAAGTTCACCTTGGAAAGCGATGGTTTTTGCAGGGGCTTTGCTGCGTGAAAGTTCAGACATGTTGTTCTTCTTTTTTTAAGGCTTCAATAATGTTCTGGCACGATCCAGATCGGCTTGAGTATCAACCCCTAACGGCACGGTGTCAACGAGGGCAACATCAATGCGCATACCGTTTTCAAGGGCGCGCAACTGTTCCAGTTTTTCACGTTGTTCCAATACACCGGGGCTCAGGTTGACAAAACGATTCAGAGCTTCGCGTCTGAATGCATAAAGACCGATATGGTGATAAAGTGGTCCGTTTCCATATGGGGCGGTTGCGCGGGTAAAATAAAGCCCGTGCCCGACATTGGCGCCCGGCTCAATTGCGCAGACGGCCTTGACCACATTCGGGTTGGTGCGTTCACTTTCTTCGGCGATTTCAGCAGCGAGGGTGGAAATATCAACGATTTCCTTGCCCAGTGGGGCAAACACTTTGCGCACTACGTCCGGGTCCAGTGTGGGTAGGTCACCTTGCACATTGACCACAGCATCATAGCGCGCATCCGGATCGATATTCTGTACCGCTTCAAAAACCCGGTCTGACCCGCTGGGGTGATCCGGTTTTGTTAAAACAGCAAGGCCGCCTGCTTCGGTGACCGCATCGGCAATTTCTTTTTCTGCACAGGCAACGATGACGGGGCCGATATCAGCTTCCATCGCACGGCGCCAGACATGAACGATCATGGGCTCGCCATGAATATCCGCCAAAGGTTTTCCGGGTAAACGTTCCGAGGCCATGCGGGCAGGGACAACAACGATCGGATTTTTAGGTAAGGACATGGTTTTATACTCTGTTTCACGCGTTGAATCTGTTTTAGACGATTTCATCGGCTTGTCCAAGCGATGAAATCATTTTACAGGCCCCTTGACCTTTGAAAGTTTATCACTATTATTGAATGATCGTTCGTTAATAGGAAGATCACATGGCCCGGCCGCGTTCCTTTGATAAAGCACATGTTCTAGATCAGGTGATGATCCTGTTCTGGGAAAAGGGCTATGGTGCGACCTCTATGATGGATATTCAAAAAGCGACTCAGTTAAAACCTGGTTCGATTTATGACTGCTTTGGTGGCAAACACGAACTGTTTTTGGAAGCTGTGCAGCATTACCGCACAACGATTGTGCGCAAACGTCTGGAAAAATTGACAGCCCCCGGTCCTGCCCGTGCACGTCTTGAAGAATTTTTTGAGGATTTGATCCAATTTTCACTGGGTGAAGGTAAGAAACTGGGGTGTTTAATGTCAAACACGGCTGTCGAACTGGCCCCCCATGATGGTCAAATGCGTGAGATCGTGCAAAGCAATTTGATTGAAATCGCGCAAGCCTTTTGTGATGTGGTTCAAGACGGCATTGAACGTGGTGAATTTAAGACGTCCGAAAGCCCGGAAGATATCGCGCGCTTTCTGACCAGTACGCTTCAGGGGTTGCGCGTGATGGCGAAAAGTTCAACGTCTGAAGACACTTTAAAAACATCGTGCCGATTGGCTTTGCAAATTCTCGGCTAAATTTTTTTGGCTATTATTGAACAATCATTCAAAAACTGGAGATAATAATATGATCACCCCCCGTAAACCTGTCCCTGATTTCACTGTTAAAAAACTTTCAGGGGACAGTTGGACCTTATCCGAACAGAAACCTGAAAATTTCACGATAATCGTGGCTTATCGGGGCTATCATTGCCCGCTGTGTAATGTGTATTTGAACAAATTAAACAAGATCGCAGACGGGTTGAAGGCAAAAGGCGTTAATCTCATTGTTTTAAGTTCTGATACGAAAGAACGTGCAGAAATGGCAAAAGGGGAATGGGGCTTGGACAAGCTGGATATAGCTTATGGTTTATCTATAGAAGATGCCCGCGCTTTGGGTCTGTTTGTGTCTGCTGGCATTGGCATAACGTCTACGGGCATTCAGGAACCAGATTTATTTGCAGAACCGGGTCTTTTAATGGTGAAGCCGGACCAAACCCTTTATTTTGCCGATATCCAGACGATGCCATTTTTACGCCCGGACCTGTCGGGTCTTTTGGCAAATTTGGACTTTATCCTTGCTAAGGGATATCCAGCACGCGGTGAAGCATAAGTAATCGATGTGAATAAAAAAACCCCTGACTTCAACTATAGAAGCAGGGGTTTTTAATTTTTATGATAAGCCGATCTTAGCGAGTCGGAACGGGTTCGTCGCCGCTGTAATCGTAGAAACCTCGTCCTGTTTTACGACCAAGCCATCCGGCTTCAACGTATTTAACCAGCAACGGACAGGGGCGATATTTGGTATCGGCCAAGCCATCGTGCAGGACGTTCATGATCGCAAGACAAGTGTCAAGGCCAATAAAGTCAGCTAGTTGCAGCGGACCCATCGGGTGGTTGGCACCCAAACGCATGGCGGTGTCGATTGAATTCACTGAACCCACACCTTCATAGAGGGTGTAAACGGCTTCATTGATCATCGGCAACAGGATACGGTTTACGATGAAGGCCGGGAAATCTTCGGCGGAAACAGACGTTTTACCCAGACGGGCTGTCATTTCCTTTATGATTTGATAGGTGCTTTCATCTGTCGCAATCCCACGGATCAGTTCAACCAGTTTCATTACAGGCACTGGGTTCATAAAGTGCATGCCGATGAAACGTTCCGGACGATCCGTAGAGGCCGCCAATCGCGTAATAGAGATGGAAGAGGTGTTGGAAGCCAACAGACAGTCTGCAGATACAACATCACAAACTTGTTTGAAGATAAGTTTTTTAACTTCTTCATTCTCTGTTGCGGCTTCGATAACCAGGTCTGCGTCTTTAAGAGCAGCCATTTCGGTCGAACATTCGATAAAACCAAGGGCTTTATCACGATCTTCCTGACTGATCTTTTCTTTTTTAACTTGGCGATCCAGGTTTTTAGTGATGGTGGCCACTGCTTTATCCAAAGCATCCTGGCTCACATCAATCAATTTAACCGAATAACCGGCAACGGCTGCCACATGTGCAATCCCGTTCCCCATTTGACCGGCACCAATAACACCGATTGTTTCAATAGTTACAGACATGGTCCCTCATAATATCCTTAGGGTTAAATGCAATCCTTAAACCGGATAGGCAAGAGCCGGGGGTTAACCCAGCTCTTTTTCCAGTTCAGGTAC
>JABXIG010000008.1 GCA_013373205.1 Methylocystaceae bacterium
ATCTGGACCGCCAAGGTCTTTTGCCTGCGGCACAGGGTGCTGAAGTCGGGGACGGACCAGTTCAACCCCGCCAGCCGGAGCAGGCTGGCCACCATACCAGCGGTCTGTCGCAAGGGCAGCTTGAAGAGAACTTTGACCGACAGGCAAAACTGGATAGCGGCATCTGAGAAGACGGGTGCCGCGTAGAGCCGAGCTAGCCTTAAGCTTCGCCGTCCGTACTCGGTCTCAATCGAGGCGGGAAAATCATCCGACGCCGCAAGCTGAAACGCCCCCTTGCTATCTCCAATGACAACCAGAAAATGGGGCAAAGCCTCGGCGGCATAGACTGAGTCCGTCTGCTGTGCCTGAAGTCTATCCGCAATGGATTGCTGCGCAGGAACCTCACTTGCATAATGATCTTTGATATACGTTTCGGTTGGTTCGTCGCGAAATATCGCTCCGTGCTTTACTAGTTCAAGCATCGGAGCGAGATCGGAGGCCGCACTATTGACCTGCGAGTCAGACCAGCCCAACGCCTTGGCCAGCTCACTCAGTGGGATGGGCGGTGGAAGTAGCGACAGGGCGGCGAAGAATTCTCGAACCTCAATATCACTCCAACCAGCAGTGTGTAGATCGCGAAAAATTTTTCCTGCATTTCTCGGCGATCAACTCTTCGACAGAAATTTCGGTTTGGGGCGCATTTCCGGACACATTTGTGTCCCAGCTTTCGACTAGGTATTCGAGAACCCTGGCATTGCCCTGCGATCGAGCGAAGGCCGTCGAGAACTCGACATCAGTGATATCATTGCGCCGTGTCTCCAGAAAGCGCCGAGTTTCGGTCTCGGTAAACGGATCAAGCGTAAGACGGTTCGCCTCGCTTTTCGCAATAACGCTTTCCATTCTGTGAGGACGTGCAGTTAGCATCAGCTTAACGCCGCCGATAGGCTCGGTACTAAGCGAAGCCAGTAATAGCCTTGGAAAGGCGTCTTCGTTGCGCGCGTCTGCTTCCAGCTGAGCGTTATCTGCAGCATCTATGACAACCAGCACGCCTGTCATAGGAGATTGACGTTGAACGGTATCGCTCGCCTGTTTGAGACGCTTGCGGGCGACTTCTATCAAGCCATACTGATCGCTATCTGTTGGTAAGAGCGGGTCGCAGAGGCCACGAGACGCCAACTCGTTGATAATCTGAAGCAGCCCCACTCTTGGCAAGTGGCGTGCGTTGGCCTCAGAGCGATACGCCCCGCCGCCGAAGCAGTCGAACACGACGACTTCAAACTCATCTGCCAGATGCGCGGCGAGACTTTGAATGAAGACCGTCTTACCAACGCCGCCGTCGGCGTTGAGGAACACTGGTAGATTACTGGCTTTTATTTCATCTCCTATGTCCTTAAGAGCCTTACGTTCGACGACCTCACCAACATCGACAAATCGAGTATCTGCTGGAAATAATTGGTCTTCATCGCATTCTAGGGCGTCGAGAACATCCTCACGCCTGATGGAGTTCTTATTCTGCCCCTCGATTTGCGCCTTTTCTCGCAAAAGTTCCACCAAAGCGTATAGCCTCTTGCCTGCCTGTCCGGTGGAGTTAGCAGACCAATCACTAACGGTCTTACGCAAGGATCGGTTTTGTGCCGGTAGATCATTCGTTGCGGCACGAAACTCGATAAGCGGGAATATGTCCTCCGCTTCGATCTTCTCTTCCTTGCACCAAGTTTTAAGATACTGAAGCTGTTTCTTGGCGCTTTTAGTCTTTGGCGTATCCTTTGACTTCAAGCATGTAATGGTATCCCAAAGTTCGTCAGAAAACTCCGCATTTGTGACGAAGCCGAAAGAAAGTTTGTCTGCAATTTCCTGCTCGGATACGTTCGCCCTGTATTCGTGCAATGTTGCCGCGAATTTCTTGATTGTTTTTTTAGGTAGGACGAAGTAACCGGCTCTTCGGCTTCCTTGTATTTGAATTGTAATATCTGCTGCGAAGCACATGTCTGGAAGGTGTCTCCGTTACCGTAGAACAAGATAAGGTCGGCAATATCCTCTGCCTTCTGTCCGAGCTTAAGGTTTTCTTGTGGGGGTAAGCCTTCGACGACAATTGCAAAAAGGTTGTCCTTTGGGAAGACAAGCTGCAATGCGCGCCGCGCCGCCCAACGTTCATGAAACGTGTGCCCCGCACGCGAAACTCTTACCGTATCAATTCCACCTCCGCGCTTACTCAACTTTACCTCGATGCTCTAAGAATTTGCTTTATTAACAATATATTGACGCCTTGTGAGACGCCAGCACATAATGTATGTTAGCGTTTATCAGAAAGCACAATCCTTATCAGCGCACCCTTCGGGCCGGGCTATCGTGAACGGAGCCTGATAAGCCAGTGTCCGCCATGCGGCTTTCATCCCTTGCGCATCTACGGCCAGCCGTGACCGGCTGACATTCCTTCTTTGTTGGGGGCCTGGCGGCCCCATCCACCGTCAAGACCAAGCCCTTCGCTATGGCTTCGGGCGCTTTGGTGCGTCTCCCCGTCCTTCCTGGCCGTTGGCCCGTGCAGGACGGGTGATCCCCCTCGCACCTTCGCGGTCTGTGACGGTTTCCCCCCTCTCTTCGCCAGAGGGGCAGATCGGTTGCATGCGCAACCAATCAAAGGAGAAAAAATGAAAAAGGATGTTTACCAGAAAGTTACCGACAAAATCATTGCCGATCTGGAGCAAGGCGAACTGACATGGCTCAAGCCGTGGAGCGCTGGCAACATGGAAGGGCGGATCATCAAGCCTCTCCGTCATAACGGCATGCCTTACAACGGCATCAATGTGCTGATGCTGTGGGGCGCAGCCGTCGAGGGCGGTTATCTCTCCCCGTACTGGATGACGTTCAAGCAGGCGAAGGAACTGGACGCCCACGTCAAGAAAGGCGAGCGCGGCAATCTGGTCGTTTATGCCAACACCATCACCAAGACCGAAGAGCAGGACGACGGCAGCAAAGAGGAACGGCAAATCCCCTTCATGAAGGGATACACCGTTTTCAACTTGGAGTATATCGAAGGCTTGCCCGAGCATTACTATACCAAGCCCGAGCCGGTGATTGATCCGGCAGAGCGGATCGAGCACGCCGATGCATTCTTCACCGCGACCGGTGCCGATATCCGCCATGGTGGGAATAGCGCGCACTACACCGGCGCAACCGATCATGTACAGATGCCGATGTTTGAATCCTTCCGCAGCCCCGAGGCCTATTATGCGACCCTTGCCCATGAGCTGACCCACTGGACGAAGCACAATAGCCGCCTGGACCGTGACTTTGGACGCAAGACATGGGGCGATGAAGGTTACGCGCGCGAGGAACTTGTTGCAGAGCTTGGCGCGGCGTTCCTGTGTGCCGATCTGGCCTTGCAGCCCGAACCCGGCAGCGATCATGCGGCCTATATCCAAAGCTGGCTGAAAGTCTTGAAGGAGGACAAGCGGGCGATCTTCGCCGCCGCCGCCCATGCGCAGCGCGCAGCGGATTTCCTGCATGGGCTGCAACCGCTCATCGAGGAAGAGCCCGCGAAGGAAGGAGTCGCCGCGTAAGGCGGCTCCATTTCAGAGGGAAAAATTTTCGGCTGGCCATTTGGCCAGCCTCCCAAGTTTTAGATTTCAGATTCAGAGTCTAGCTTGTTTTGCGCCTGCTGAGCAGCGTGGTTTCCAGCCGTCCAAGTTTTGCGGACTAGCCAGTCTTCAGCGAGGAAAAATTCGCCGCCGAGAACTTTGGCCTTTTCATCGACCAGCCGCTTTTTCATCGCGTCTTCACCAACAATGGCGACCGCCGCATTAGCGTAAGGCGCTTCATCCGGCATCGGCGCGGGGAACAGAACCGACCAATTGAACGAACCCGCAGGATAGGCGCTTTGAATCTGGTTCCTGCGCGCAAGCGGGCTCTTAGAGAAGCCGACTTTGATGATCGAATGTTCCTCGACATCGGCGGCGGGGCATCCCAGATACGCCGCTATATCCCCCTGCAACTCAAGGATATAGAGAAATTTCGGCCCGTCAGTCTCGCCAACCGTGTAAGGCGCGGAAGGTGGTGGAACGGCACGACTTGGTGAAAGCGCGCTATCAAGGGTTTGGATCGTCGGATCGGCAACTTCGGTGCTGCCATAGACATGCACTTCTTGAACGTCCAACTGTAGCAGCTTTTCAGCTTCCTCGGCCCCGATCTTAACGCCGCTCGCGCCGATAAATTCAGGATGTGCGCTGCCGTAAGCCTCGGGAAAGATGTCCTCCACGCGCTTCCAGTCTTCGGGCACGATGCTCCAAGCGCGGGTGGCTCTGACGGCATGCAGCCACTTACCCTTTGAAGCGGGGTCAAGTTCTTTCTCCCGCCAGCGATCCCCCGAGATATAGTTCTGGGCATGGCCAGCCTCGTGCGAGAGTTCCAGCACGCCAACAACCTTGCCACGCATATCCTCGGGGCCTTTGCCCTTAGTCACATAGATGGCAACCAGCGTGCCTGGCCGTGACTGGGTAAGGAAACGGTTCCGCTTGGCCTCATCGGCAAAGCCGATGCATCCCCATTGCGAAGGATCAAACCCCCAGAACGAAGTCAGCCAGACTTCGCGGCCATCGGGGAGCTTAGTCGGGTCCGGCTGAAGCTCTGGCACGCTGGCCCAATCAAAGGCAAAGACCTCTTGCTGGGTAGCCTCAATGTCAATGTCACCCAGGACATTGCGGATGTATTCCATCGCGTCGTCATGCGGATACCGCTCGCCCTTTCTCACGAGAATCGTCGTAAGCGGCGGCAGCTTTTTCTCGGCGAGATGGTGGAGAATAACTTCGAGATGAGCGCCCAATCCCCGACCGTTCGGATGGTTCCAACCAACCGCTTCCCCGACTTGCTGATATGTTGTTCGTTGCTTGAGCGCAGCTTTGGCGGCCAGAAAGCGAGTGATCTCAAATTGTAGTGAATCCATACTCTTAAGCTATCACGATCCGCTATCGACCCCAAACATTGGTATCATACTTTGCACAGCAAACTTCTCCGGCCTAGCTGAAAGAGCGACTGGCCGAACGGCCAATCGCGTGAAGTTACAGCCCTGGCGCACGGGTCGCGAGCTCGGTTTCGATGTTGTGCATCGACTTCATCCGCATCTCCCCTCCCGCAAAAGATGCGGCCGCCCGAATCCGGGGCCCGACCGCAGCCCTTCCCCCTGCCCGGTTTCGCGCCGGAACGGCCCGCGGGCTGCGTCCCACCCGCCGTCGTCATGGCGTAG
>JABXIG010000028.1 GCA_013373205.1 Methylocystaceae bacterium
ACGAGTTCCACATAGCCGCAACCGTCCAGAACCTCCGTAAACTCGCCAAGCTGAGGCCGTCACCGGCGTGAGACATCAGCAGGAACGCTCTGCCTAACTCGCCGGCCGGAAATTCGGGTCGAGTTTTTCAACACCATCGGCTCGGAGCAGACATGCGGCGGTGCCGCGAGCCCCACCGCCTCGTCGGCCGGCCAGGCTCTTCCTCAAGCCGCCTCAGACCCCCATCACCGCTCGGGCGACCATGAAATATATCAGGAGCCCGGAGGCATCGACGACGGTTGTCACGAACGGGGCGCTGAAAACCGCGGGATCGATCGAGAGCACCCGCGCGGCGACCGGCATAAGCGATCCCACGAGGGCAGCGAGCGTGCAGATGAATACCAGCGTCAGAGAGACGACCAGTGCGATTGACGGGTCGAATAGGATAGACAGCAGGATCATGGCGAATGTGGCGATCCCGAGGCCCATGACAAACCCCGTCCGTGTCTCCAGCCACGCGATACGCAACGCATCCCGGGGTACGACGTCGCTCACCGCGAGCGCGCGCACGATCGTGGTTGCCGATTGGGCGCCGGCATTTCCGCCGATGCCGATCAGCAGTGGAATGAACAAGGCAAGAGTCACGACACTTTCCAGGGTCGCCTCGAAGGCGTTGAGCACGTTGACGGTCAGGCTCGCGGCGACAGCAAGCACCGAAAGCCAGACCATGCGCGCCCGAACCAGGCGAAGGACAGGGACGGACAGATAGGGTCGGCCGACAGGTTCGGTGGCCCCGCTGCGGGCGAAGTCCTCGCCCTCCTCGAAATCCAAAACCTCCATCGCATCGTCGAAGGTGATGATGCCGACCAGCCGGTCCTGTTCCTCGACTACCGGCACGATCATCAGATCCGCCGATTTCATCAGACGCGCGATCTTTTCCTGATCGTCCAGGACCGAAACCGCCGGCACGTCCCGCCCGGCGAGATCGGCAATTCGCATATCGGGCGACGCCAGGACAATCTGGGCCAGGTCGACGGTGCCGAGCAGGCGCATGTCGTCATCCGCAACAGGCATCAAGAACACCGTCTCCGCGCGTTTCTGGCCGCTCCGAATGGCCTCGAGGGCGTCGGACACCGTCATGCCGGGCGTCAGCCGGACGAATTCCGGGCTCATGATCCTGCCCGCGCTGTGCTTGGGGTAGTCCAGAAGCGTTCGCGTCGTCGCCCGCTCATCGGGAGTGAGCTCTTGCAACAGCGCTTCGCCGATAGCGACGGGCAGATCGCTCAACATGCGCGCACGGTCGTCCGGCTCCATTTCATGGAGCAGACGTCGCCGCGTCCTTTCGTCGACCGATTGCAGGACATCCAGCTGGTTCACCGGCTCGAGAAGACCGAAAATCCTATCAGCCCTTTGAGCCGACAAAGCCCGCATCGCCTGGGTTCGATCTTCTGACGAAGCATGGTTCAACGCATGGGCCAGCATGTGCGGCTCGGTCTCCGCCAGCCAGTCCTTGAACCCGAGCTCATCGGCGGCGAGCATCATGCCTTTCATCGCGAATCCTCCGCTCCACCAGCGATTGCCCTGCGAAGCGCCTTCGACGTTTCCGCATGCCCCTGCTACTCGACACTATTGCAGATGGACACCTTTCTTTGCGGGCGCTGCCAGAACGCCGCGTCCAACATGAGGTCCCGACCATTCGGTTTGCAAAAACGGGATGTTCAAGGGAGCCTTGCGACCCTGAGCAATGCCGGCCAATCTCTGCGGACACTAGGGGAGCAGGCCACCCTATGTCCGCCTCTGCAGCACGTGAGTGTTGCCCGTTCGGACGCCGCGAATGCCCGCTTGCTGCCCCTTGTGACCAGTTCGGCTTCCGGCCCTGAGCCGACCTTGGCCGGGCTCAACGTTGCCGCAGCGCGGCTTCCCGATACCGGACCTTCATGGCGCCACGCAGCATCGTCCAGGGCCACGAGGTCCGCAGAGTGGACCTTGCTGCCGTTCCAACGCGAGAGGCCTCGTGGTAGACAGCGTGTGTTCCTCGAATGTTTGGAGTATCTGGACGGTGGAGTTTTTAAGGTCTCTTTGGCAAAGTCATCGAGCAAAAATTGCATTGAGCTCGTTTTGCATCATGATCGCGGTCTTCGACACTTTTTGGAAGTCCATATCACCTATAGCAGCCGGTGCGTTAGCAATAGCGGTAACGCCTTGGGTAATTCAGCTAATCGAGAGAATCAGCGCGCCTGGCGGCTTCGAGGTTGTATTCTCAAAAGCGGAGAAGCAGCTACAAGAAGCGGAAGTAACCCCAGATGCGGAAGATATAGATGCCTTCAGCTATTTCGAAAGTAATGATCCAAATTTAGCAATTGCAATGCTTCGCGTTCAGGTTGAAAGACGTTTGCGGCAAATTGCAGAAGAAGTCATGCTTGAGCAAGAACCCCGCGGCCGCCCTCGTACTCTGAGATCGCTGGTAGATGCGCTCGGCGAACGCGGGGCGATTCCCAAGGAAGCGGTTGTTCTTTTACGTGATCTGATGCCGGTGATGAACGAAGCCGTTCATGGTGTTGAAGTCGGGTCCAGAGGGACTGAATTTGCCTTGAGTTACGGCCCGCGCATTCTTTCTCTTCTTAGAACGTCCGAGGGCTGATCTGACGTCCGCAAACGTTTCGATGGGGCCATGCGGCGCCTGCGGGGATGGAAAGCCACCGCATGTCGTTCCCGGCCCATTGCGGCCATTGGCCAGGACCACCATTGCGCGCAACGCAGCTTCCCCATACCGGACCTTCATGGAACCGCGCAGCATAGTCCGAGGCGCCGAGGTCAGCAGTGCGGACGAAGGTGTCGTCACCGTTGCCGGCGATAGTGATTGGGATTGGCGCAAACTTGCCATTCGCTTACGATGCGCATGGCGTCTATTACGTTCCTCTCTAACCATCAAAGATTTTCCTTGGTCGCTTGCAGTCTATGACCAAGTAATCGTCGCCTCCTACAGTGATACCGGCTAGAAAGCAGAAGATGACGATAGCGATTCAGATACCCAAAGATGTCGATGCTGTGGAATATCTGACGTCCTTCTCTACTTTCTTTACCGATCATCCAGAAATGCGATCAGCTCTTCTGGGGACACAAGACAGCTTGCGGCAGGCGTCACAACTAATAGAAGAACCGTTAGGGATGCTTGCCTGCCTTACAGCCGAGGAAGAGGCGGCAGCCTTTCTCTATTACGGATTGAAGGCCAGGGACTATTCAGTACCTCAGTATGGGAAACTTCACCGACATGGAGACAAGCTGAAGCTGGTAGTGTTCGCGCAAGCTATGCATCAGTATTTCTTCGGCAAGATGCCAACAGGCTTAAGATCAGCTATTCGAATCGAACGAGATGGTCATAAACCAAAGACTTCGCACGTATTCAACTTCAATGGATATTCGGTTGTCCAAGATGACATTCTTGAAACTATCGTGATCTCAGGCAAGGGAGAGGGTAGTCACGACGTTGCGATAAACGCCGCTGTGGACGATATTCTTAGCGATATCACCCCGAGTGGTTTCACACCCGGGTCTCATATCAAGAAAGTTGCCAATCGTAGGAATCTCTGCCTGTACGGAGATCCCGAGAGAAAGTTGCGACTTCGACACTCGGAAGAAATAAATCACTTTAAGACAAACTGCGTTTCAATGGTCACGCTTGGATTTCTAGTGTTCAATAGTCCCAACCCAACGTCGTCAATGGTCAAGCTTGTTGATTGCATCTTCGACAAGATCCGTTAGTAGCAGTGGAGGAGGCGCTGCAACGGCGTTGTTGCAGAACTCTGACTGCGGTCGATTCACAG
>JABXIG010000003.1 GCA_013373205.1 Methylocystaceae bacterium
CGGTGAAACTGACTTCACTTACACCGTCAGCGATGGCAACGGCGGGTCTGATACGGCCACAGTGACCATTGATGTGAGCGGTGTGAACGACTGTCCGGTTGCGGTGAATGACACAGCTGAAACAACCGAAGACAATGCGGTTACTTTCAATCCGCTGGGTAATGACAGTGACGTTGAAAATGACGCGTTGACCATTACACAAATTGATGGTCAGGACATCTCTGTCGGTGGCAGTGTGGATGTAGATCATGGTTCTGTGACATTGAATGCAGACGGCACCGTGACCTTTACACCGGATGATGATTATTCAGGGACGCAAGATTTTGAATATACTGTTAGTGATGGCACGGACACCACAACTGCAACCGCGAGTGTGGATGTTGAAGCTGTGGCTGACATGCCGGATCTGTCGGTTTCAGTTGAAGAAGCTGGTACTGTCGAGCAAAGTGCAACGATCACTTACCAAGGTAGCGAAGCGAGTTATCATAATACGTATGGTTACTACACGATCAACGAAGCAGGTGAGCCTGTAGGTGGTAAAATTGTGTTTGCTGACCTGCAAGATCAAACACCGGGTGATAGTTTCACGTTAGAGGGTGTAGACCAAGATAGCGTTGGCTTCTTCCTTCTGTCTGATGGCGATGCTGAGAACACAGGCCTGTTTAACGGTATGGATGTTAGCTTTGCCCAAGATGACAACGGTAATTGGCAAGTCATTGGGGCTGATGGTGAACCTCTCAATCATGATGCCAACGGAGGCCTTTATTTCACTGATCAGGAATTGAACGAAGACAATCTGGATCATGAAAATGATGTGGGTAATGTTGACGGCAATCAGAACTGGGAAGATCAGGATAACGGATACAACGGCAATGACTTCGATTATGACGATGGGTCTTTCGATGTCGTTTGGGAAAACGATACGTCGGGTACTGTTTACAATGTGAATATTGATGCAGCGATCACGGATGTCGATAATTCTGAAAGCCTGTCCATTACGATTGATAACTTCCCTGAAGGCGCAACCTTCAATATGGGTGAAATCGTTGACGGTGTGCTTGTCATATCTGGTGATGATCTCGATAATCTGGATAGTCTGACGATGACTGTGCCGGAAGGTGCGGGTGACTTTACGTTGGATGTGAGCGCAACTGCAACTGAACCGAACGGTTCAAGCGCGACCAGAACGGCATCTACGTTTGTTGATGTCAATCAAGGACCGGTTGGAAACAACGACACTGCAGATACGACAGAAGACCATAGTGTCACCATTGATCTGGTGGGTAATGACACGGATGTGGATGGCGATAGTCTGACCATCACACAAATTGACGGTCAGGATATCTCTGTCGGTGGTAGCGTGGATGTAGATCATGGTTCTGTGACATTGAATGCAGACGGCACCGTGACCTTTACACCGGATGGTGATTATTCAGGGACACAAGACTTTGAATATACCGTCACTGATGGCACCGACACCACAACCGCTACGGCGAGCGTGGATGTTGAAGCTGTGGCTGATGCACCGGATATTACTCTCGGATTGGGTGCAGCTAATGTTGTCAGCATTCCGGGTGAAAGCCATGACGTAACGATTAATTCAGATAATTATGACGCAACTGATAGTGGCTTTACGGTCAGTGGTCGTTCAATTGTGAACGGGGAACTGACGGAAGCTTCTACAGATAACGTTGGCGTTCATGAAAATAATCCGCTTGGCTTTGGTGTGGTCGGTTCAACGCAAGGCGATGGTGCAAACGTTGAAATCGGGTATGACAGTGCAACAGGACAATCTGAACAATTGATCGTCGATTTTGATGATGATGTGTCTTCTGCGGAAGTCTCCTTCTCTTGGCAAAACAGCAGGGAAGATGCCACATATGAATTGTATAAAGATGGCGTAAAAGTCGGTGAAGGTCGTGTTCATGGCGGTAGCGATGGTATCGACCCGGCCATTACGGTTACAGCCGATAATGGTGCTGATTTTGATCAGATTGTCTTTAGTGCACCGGAAGATAATGATGACTTCCTGATTAATTCCATCGAGTTTGAAGTCTCAGATGGTGGGGAAAGCTATGTTGAATTCCCGATCACTTTGACAGCGGCTGAAACCGATGTGGATGGGTCTGAAAGCCTGTCGGCTGTGACTTTGTCCGGCTTGCCGGAAGGAGCTGTTGTTCTGGTTGATGGCGAAGAAGTCAGTGTGACTGACGGATCGGTTCAACTGGATAGCTCTAACCTTGATGACGTTGTGATCCGCGTTGCAGAAGGTAGCGAAGACTTTGACCTGACAGCATCAGTTACATCAACTGAACCAAATGGTGACAGTGCAACCTCCACCACATCCCTTACTGTGGATGTGCCGGAAGTTAACAATGGACCGGATGCGTCTGACGACACAGCAAGCGTGAATGAAGATGCAAGCGTTGTCATTGATCTGGTTGCTAATGATACCGACCTGGATGGCGATAGCCTGTCTGTGACACAAATCGCAGGCCAGGATGTTTCTGTTGGTGACAGCGTCGATGTGGGTAACGGTAGTGTGACCCTGAACGAAGATGGCACGGTAACCTTTACCCCGGATGGTGATTATTCTGGTTCTGAAAGCTTTGAATATACCGTTTCTGACGGCATTGAAAGCACAACAGCCACTGCAACAGTGGATGTAGAAGCGATAGCAGATGCACCGAGCCTGACCCTGTCACTGGGTGAAGGCGAAAGTGTCACTGTTGAAGGTGAGGCTGAAGGCGAAAGCGGTACCATTACGGTGAATAACTATGATACTACCGATGGTGTCAGCGTTACCGGTTATGACTGGAAGTGGGTTGAAAATGGGAATAGCACTGGCGGTGGTAAAGGCGATTCCAGCGGTGGCAAATGGGTCGAAGTTGAAAGTGAGACCAACGTTGCAGAAACCGGCGGCGGTATCGGTGTTGACGGCCATAACTCAGACGATGATATCAACGATGGTGAAAAACTGATCTTCTCCTTCGATAATGATATGTCTTCTGTCACGGTTGAGTTCGACTCATTCTCTTATAATGAGCATGCCTCTTACGAGCTGTACCAAGATGGTGAGCTTGTTGGGTCCGGCAGCTTTGACGGTAATGACCGTTCTGACGATACATTCACCTTCACAGCCACAGATGGTCAGTCCTTTGATCAGTTTGTTGTGATCGGTGAAAATTGTGCAGACTTCCATATCGAACAGCTGACTTATACGGCTGCGGCGGGTGGTGATGATGTCACCTATATGGAATATCCGGTTAATCTGAGTGCGGCTGAAACTGACGTTGATGGGTCTGAAACCCTGTCAGGCATTACATTGTCAGGTTTACCTGATGATGCAATCCTGATGGTGGACGGTGTGGCTGTTGAGGTCACAGACGGTTCAGCGGTGATTAGTCTGGATGATCTTGATAGTGTTAAAATCCGTGTACCGGAAGGTGGCGACGACTTTAACTTGACGGCTTCTGTCACATCTACAGATGGTAGCGATACAGCCACCACCACACAATCGGTGGCGGTAGAAGCTCCTGCCAGCAATGAAGGTCCGGTTGCGACGGATGATGCATTGTCTGCATCAGAAGACACAACTGAAACCTTTGATCTGGTGGCAAACGATACGGATGCGGATGGCGATAGCCTGTCCATAATCCAGATTGCCGGTCAGGATGTAGCTGTTGGTGATACCGTCGATGTGGGTAACGGCACTGTGACCCTGAATGAAGATGGTTCCATCAACTTCATGCCGGATGATAATTTCTCTGGTGAAGTGTCCTTTGACTATACGGTCAGCGACGGCAATGGCGGCACCGATACAGGTACGGCTTCCATCGATGTGGAAGGTGTCGCTGACGGGGCGCAAGTCAGTGTTGAAATTGGCAGTGGTACGGTTGTTGACACGAGCCAAGACGGTGACAGCGGGACAATTAGTGCGTCCAACTTGAACAGCACATCCGGTGTTAGCATTACCGCTTATGATGAAGGCAGTACAAGCACATACAACATCACAACTGGTAACAGTTATGGCGAAAGCTGGATTGGTGTTGAAAGTGGTTGGGGTGATAGTGCAATCACGGATAACGAACAATTAATCGTGTCCTTTGATGAAGATATCGCCGATGCGACCATTAACTTCAAAGACCTTGGCCATTGTGATGACGGCAAATATGTCCTTTACAGTGATGGGGAGGTCGTTGGCACCGGTACCTTTGACGGTAACGATGATACCTTGAACCTGAGTGGTAATGCAGGTGTCAGCTTCGATCAGGTTGTGATTGAAGGTGTTGATGGCAGCTTCAAGATTGCCAGCATCGACTATACCGAAGAAGGCGAAAGCTCAAGCGCAGTTCAATACCCGGTAACCTTTGCGGTGACCATGGGGGATGAAAGCGAAAGCTTGTCTGGTGATGCTTTGACGGTGGACTTGTCAGGTGTTCCGGCTGGTTCTCAACTGGTTATCGGGGATGCAACGGTTACTGTTGGTGAAAATGGCAGCATTTCCGTTACAAGCGGGGATGATGTCAGTGTCGATGGCACAACATTAAGCATCCCGCGTGATACGTTGGGTGAAGACCTGAGTGTTAGCGGAACAATTACCGTACCGACGGATGAAAACGGCAGCCATGGTATCTTTGATCTGACGGCTTCTGTTCAAACCGTGGATGGTAGCGATACCAGTGATGTGGCCACTGATAGCGGTCAGGTCGGGACCGGTACTGATGCGGTTGTTGAAAATGTTCCGCATGAGTATATGGAATTTGACGAAGCGGTTGAAACGCTTGATGCATACAAATCTGTCGACGGCACAAGCGGCGATGATTATCTGACAGCCGATAGCAAGGATTGGGAAACCAACGGTCAGGAAGTCTATCAAGGTGGTGCAGGCGACGATATCGTCGGCAACACCAACCAAAACTATGGTAATGATGTTATGGCCGGTGGGTCTGGTGATGACACCGTTAGCGGTGGTGCACAAAATGACATCATCTATGGTGATGACGGCAACAATCTGGACTCCATCCCGGATGACAATGCCAATAACGGTGATGACACCCTTTATGGTGACTCCGGCGATGACACGCTTTATGGCGAAGGCGGCGATGATGTTCTGATTGGCGGATCAAACGACGACTTCCTTGTTGGCGGGTCCGGTAATGACACCTTGGATGGTGGTACAGACAGAGACGTGCTGCATGGCGGTTCCGGTGACGATATGATGTATGGTGGGTCCAATGATGATACGCTTTATGGCGGATCTGGCGACGACACCATGTATGGCGGCACCAACAACGACTTCCTGGAAGGCAATTCCGGTAACGACACGATCTATGGTGAAGCAAATGCCGATACCATCAGTGGCGGTGCCGGGGATGATACGCTGGACGGTGGTTCTGGTGATGATGTTATCTCTGGTGGTGCCGGCAATGATGTGATCCTTGGTGGTGGCAACTGGGGCCATGATACCATGATGGGTGGGGATGGTAATGATCTCTTCATCTTTGATGGGGCTACCCATGATAGCGTCAACGGCAATGACTGGGTCGATGGTGGTGCGGATTTCGATACCATTCAACTGAATGGTTCCGAAGGTTGGACATTGACCATCACCAACGAAGACGGCACACAAGATGTTGTAACGTCCGAAACTGCACAAATGGACGAATACAGCGATGCATCCGGTATGACAGGCCAGATCGATTTCGACGATGGCTCAACGGTCATCTTCGAAGGTGTCGAAAAAGTCGAGTGGTAAGACGAAGGTTTCCCCTAAGTCCTTACATAAAAAGGGTCGCGGATGTAAGTCGGCGGCCTTTTTTGTTTGCCGTCGCCGCTTAAATTTGGTCTTCTACGCACATGAGAAAAATGCCAGAAGCCGCATATAACAAGATCGGAAAGTTTGAGGTCAAACGGATCCTGCGTTCGACGGGAAGTTCTGATATTTATGAATGTTTTGATCCAGATCTTGAAACCTTGGTGGCGCTCAAGCTTTTTAATCCTAAAGAACGCCTGCTGGACGCATTGCCTTATGATATAGATAATTGGCGCATCCGGTTTCTGCGTGAGGCCCGAATATTGGCGAAACTTGATCATCCTCATGTGATTTCGGTCCGCGAACTATCATATGTTGAAGATACCCCTTATTATGTTATGCCGTTTATGGAAACGTCTTTGCTTTATGAAATGGGTAAAGACCCGGGTGGAGATGGATATGCACCTGAATTAGACAAGGTGCCCCCTGCGCAAAAAATTGGCGTCCTAAGGACTGTGGAAGTTATGTTCCAGCTGGGCAGTGCTTTATCGGCTTTTCATGGTCGCAAATTGGTGCATCGTGATATTAAACCGGGCAATGTACTCTTGACACGGCTTCATAGCGGCTTAGTTAAATTATGTGATCCGGGGCTGATGAAGGTGCCGGAAAGTGAAGAATCTTTGTCGGGATACTGGGTGGGGACACTGGAATATCTGGCACCGGAACAAAGGCGAAATGCGGCTGTGGTCGATGCACGTGCTGACATCTATTCACTAGGAATACTAGGATATCGCATGCTTACTGCGGAATTGCCCAGCGGCATTCTATCCGGTCCAAAAGAAGATGTGCCGGAAGTCCCCGATGATTTGAATGACCTGATGATGCGCATGATGTCGCGCAAATTAAAAAGACGTCCCAAGGATGCGTTGGATTTCTTGAAAGAACTGGCCCCCATCCGGGCACGACTGAAAAGAAACGGGATTAAACATGGCTGATTTATTACAGAAACTAAAAAACTGGAATTTCCCTTGGAAAGATATTGCCACTGGGCCTGTCTGTGAGGATTTGGAAAATCTCAGCGGGGATTTGCCGGAAGATCAAATTGCCTGTGTACGCGACCAGATGCGCGACTGTTTGGATGCCAAAGGTGGAGAGGTTTCTGCAAGATCACGTGCGGCCCAATTGGGACAGGCGTATCTAAATTTAAATGAAGCCGGGCGGGCCCGGTTTCTGAACATTCTGATTGATGACTTCGGCACGGATCAGGCTCGGGTAACAGCCTGTCTGGAGGCTCTTGCCAAAGCAAGCGATGAAGAAGAACGTCGCAGCTGTGAAGCAGATCTGCGCCGTGCATTGGTGCCGGAACGTCTTGGCCTGTTGCGCCAGTTTAATGCCTTGCCCCAAGGGGTGAAATTTTTGGTCGATCTGCGCGCCGATGTGATGAAGATGATGAAGTCTGATCCACGTCTTAAAATCGTCGAAAGCGATCTTAAAGAGGTCTTGATTTCCTGGTTTGATGTTGGCTTTTTGGAATTGCGCCGCCTGACTTGGGACTCACCTGCCAGTATTCTTGAAAAAATTGCGGAATATGAAGCGGTCCATTCCATTAAAAGCTGGAACGATCTAAAGAATCGTTTGGCACGTGATCGTCGCCTTTTCGCTTTTTTCCATCCCAATATGCCGGATGAACCTTTGATCTTTGTCGAGGTGGCTTTGGTTAATGGTATGGCAGATAATGTTCAAGATCTGTTGGATGAAGATGCCCCGTTGTTAGACCCAAGCGAGGCTGACACGGCAATCTTCTATTCGATTTCCAATGCGCAAGCCGGTCTTGCCGGAATTAGTTTTGGCAATTTTTTGATTAAGAAAGTGGTCGATCATTTGTCCAAAGATTTGTCCAATCTTAAGACTTTTGCCACTCTGTCTCCCATTCCGGGATTTTCAAAATGGTTGGATCAGACGTTGGCAGAAGGTGATAGCAACCTGATTAATCCTAAAGAACGTGCTGCCCTGAAAGCAGCCAGTGGTCAGAAAGGTCCCAAAGGAGGTCTGAAGCATCTGCTGGAAGATGCCGCATGGAAAGATAATGCAGCCGCTCATGATGCATTGAAAGAACCGCTTATGCGTTTATGCGCGCGCTATTTGATGGAAGCCAAGCGTAAAGGGACGCGGACATTGGACCCTGTGGCTCATTTCCATCTGAGTAATGGGGCGCGTCTAGAACGGATCAACTGGCTGGGTGATGTGTCTGATAAAGGCATGAAGCAATCGGCAGGGATGATGATTAATTATCTTTATAAACTGAAAGATATTGAGAAAAACCACGAACGGTACAGCACTGACGGGGATATCGCTGTGTCATCCCAGGTTAAAGCCTTGAGAAAAGGATAGGGGATAAACTAGCTGCTCTTTGAATAGACTGTTGGCTTAAGCGTTTACCAGCATAAAATCTCATCCCGTTTTATTTTGGGACAACCCATTGAGGCATAGATTGTTTTAAATCCAGCTTGAAATAACGGATTGTCCCACAACAAAGGGCGGGATGACACAGAACCTTCTTAATGGTTCGCCTTTTCTCTGATCTCAGTGAGGAAGTTTTCCATGGTGTGATCGAGGTTTTTCGAACTTTGGGTCAAGCTATCACTGGCAAGTTTGACTTCGTCAGCGGAATTCATGGTCAGGTTGGCATCTGCTGACACGGCAGAAATGTGGTTGGAAATTTCCTGTGTTCCACGCGCGGCTTCTTGCACGTTTCGGCTAATCTCCTGAATGGCGGCATGCTGTTCTTCAACGGCTGCCGCAATCGCACCAGACGCATCATGGACATCATTAATGGTGCGCGAAATTCCATGGATGGCGTCAACAGCGCGATCCGTTTCACTTTGAATCGTAGAAATCTGCTGGGCGACCTGATCGGTGGCTTTTGCAGTCTGGTTGGCTAGGTTTTTAACTTCGCTTGCCACAACAGCAAAGCCCTTGCCGGCTTCACCAGCCCGCGCAGCTTCAATAGTCGCGTTCAACGCTAAAAGGTTGGTCTGTTCGGCAATGTCCTGAATCATACTGACCACTTCACCAATTTTTCCAGCTGCCCCGCTCAAGCCCTGAATAACCTCGTTGGTTTGTTTGGCTTCGTTTGCAGCGGCTTGTGCCGTTTGATTGGTATGTTCGACTTGGCGACCAATCTCACTACTGGAGGCGTTCAATTCTTCTGTTGCTGCTGCAACGGTTTGAACATTGGCAGATGCCTGTTCAGAAATACTGGCAACCGAGGCACTTTCTTTACTGGTTTGTTCAGCACTGCGATGCATGGAGTCTGCAGAGTGACCTACATTGACAACGACACTGTCCATTTCATCAATCACACCGCGCATACGATCCTGTAACTCATCAGCCAAGGACAACAGGCTGTTTTTGCGTTCTTCTGCCTGACTGACACGGTCTTCTTCCTGTTGTTTACGCAGGCGGTCGCCTTCGATGGCATTTTGCTTAAAGACTTCTACCGCCTTAGCCATATCACCGATTTCATCAACGCGATCCTGACCTGCAATATCTATGCTATGATCGCCACTGGCAAGGACGCCCATCTGACCGGACAGTTGATTTAATCCCTTTGTTAAATTGCGTGCGACCATTAATGAGGCTGCCCCTGCAATCAAGAGTGTGACAACGACTAAAGAAGCAAAGACTTTAAATTCGGCCCAAAAGGCGGCTTCCACATCGTCCAGATACAGGCCGCTGCCGATGATCCAGCCCCATTCCTTGGAAAGTTTAACGTAAGAGATTTTTTTGACAGGTTCATCAAACCCGGCCTTTGGCCAGAGATAATCAAGAAAACCCCCTTCCGGGTTCTCGTTAACGATGACGGTAAATTCGGAAAAGAATTTCTTACCATTGGCGTCTTCCAAATCACTGAGATTTTTACCATTCAGTTTCGGAGAGACGGCATGCATAATCATGATCTGTTTGGTATTATTGATCCAGAAATATTCGACCTTGTCATATCGCAGGTCTCGAATAACATCTTTCGCTGCAGTTTGGGCTTCTTCTGTTGTCATTTCACCAGAAGCTGATTTTTTGGCAAAATGTTCCACAACACCATAAGCGGCTTCTACAAGATTGCGGACTTTATCCTGACGATCTTTGAGCAGTGTTCGGTCCAATGTATTTGCACTGATGGCAGCGACGGCGACAAGTGCAACACTAAAGATAATGGCAGGCAACCAAATCTTGGCGGCCACTTTTAATTTATCAACAATCATTTTTATCCTCCCGGCTGTTAAGGCCGTTTATGCCATAGAGCCGATCACTTCTCTTTTTGGTCTTTAAAAAGTTATTATGAGATTATGGTAATATATATAGAACGCGATGGGTTAAGTATTAAAAAGAAATATTTTGTAACTTATCAGAAATAAACATAAAGACTATTTAACTCATAGAGTTATAGCTTTGTTTCTTATGAAAGTGCTATGCAGTTTTATTAATTTATGTATGATTGTATGTAAAGTATATATTTGTATAAGAGTGATATGCTTAAATTAAACAATTTAAAATTTACTTATTAAGTTTCTGGTTTTTCTGGCAATCGATTCGATATTCTATGAAAATTATAATTATTTTGTGAATTGAAAAACAAACTAAAGGCCATGGATTTTCTCAAAAATAGAATTGAATGTATTTTTAATCAACCTTTAATGCGGGTGAATCGGTTAAGCGGCGGTTGTATTGGGGATGTTTTTCAACTGTGCTTGAAAGATGGTCAGGATTTGGTGGCGAAATATGACCCCAAAGGCTGTCAGTTGGGACTTGAAGGGAAAATGCTGGCGTATTTGGCCTGTCAAACCGAACTGATTGTTCCAGAACTCTATCATCATTCAGATGATTTATTGGTCATGCAATATCTTGCACACAACGGGAGATTGGGTAAGCAAGGTGAAGAGGAGGCAGCCGATGCATTGGCCACCTTGCATCAGGTGAAGTCATCAGCTTATGGATTTGAGTTTGATACGCTGATTGGGGGGCTGCATCAACCCAACACATGGTGCGAGGACTGGTTTGATTTTTATGCACAACATCGTCTTGGATATATGGCAGACCAGGCGATCACTGCCGGTTATATGAACAGCACCTATCGCACCCGAATTGAGAAATTGTCCCTTAAGTTGGCGGACATCGCCCCTCAGCCGAAACATCCTTCTTTGGTTCACGGTGACTTATGGGCTGGGAATGTGTTAGGCGATCAAGGCAGGCTAACAGGTTTTATTGATCCGGCCATTTATTTTGGTCACCCTGAAATGGACTTGGCCTTTTCAACCCTGTTTAATAGTTTTAGTCCCCATTTCTATGCGCGTTATCAGGAACAACACCCTTTAGAAAAAGACTTTTTTGAAGACCGGGTTGATCTTTATAACCTTTATCCTCTGTTGGTTCATGTTCGTTTGTTTGGCGAGGCGTATGTGGGGGATGTGGATCGAATTTTGCGCAAATTTGGTTGTTAAGCGCTGTTTAGTTTTTCACGGTTTGCTGCAAATTGGTTGAATTCTTCAATGCGCAAAGGGCGGCTGAAATAATAGCCTTGCCCCAATAGGCAGCCTTTTTCAATCAGGAAGTGGCTTTGTTCCAGTGTTTCCACCCCTTCACCGACAACCTCTAGGCCCAAGCTGTGGGCCATGGTTAAAATCGCAATCACCATGGCAGCATCATCCGGGTTGGTCGTCACATCACGCACGAACATGCGGTCCACTTTTAACGTATCCAGCGGGAAGCTTTTTAAGTAATTCAGGCTGGAATAACCGGTGCCGAAATCATCTATTGAAAGACGAACCCCCATGGTTTTCAGTTCATGCAGCATTTTAAGGGCGGCATCCAGATCTTCCATCATCAGGGTTTCGGTAATTTCCAATGTCAGCTGATTGGGATCAAATCCGGTTCGATCAAGAACACCTTGAACAATTGCCGGGAGGTTTTTTTCCTGAAACTGTCGGCTTGACAGGTTGATGCTGACCCTGAATGGACTTTGTGCATGTTGTGACCAATCCATGATTTCCTGGCACGCCGTTTCCAAAACCCATTCTCCGATGGGCAGGATTAGGTTGTTACGTTCAGCCAGCGGAATAAACTGGTCTGGTGAAACAAGACCGCGATCGGCACTGTGCCAGCGGATCAAGGCCTCGGCGCTTTTCATCTGGCCTGTGTTCATATCCACGATGGGCTGATAGACAAGATGGAATTCATCAAATGTTTTGACCGCTTTTCTCAGGTCTATTTCAATGGCACGCTGGGCTTGGGCCTTGGCATCGATATCCGGGGTGAAAAAATGGAAGGTGTTGCGGCCATTGTCTTTGGCTTTGTGCATGGCACTGTCGGCATTACGCAACAGGGTTTCCACATCGTCGCCATCCCCTGGCCAAGTGCAAATCCCGATGGAACAGGAAATAAAAATTTCCTCATCTTCAATCTCAAAGGGGCGCTCCAAGGATTCCAGAATATCGTGGGCGATTACGGCCAGGTCTTCTTCATCTTTAATATTGGGTAGAACGGCGGTGAACTGATCGCCACTGAACCGGGCAAGAGTGCCATTTTGTGGGATTGTTTTTTCAAACCGGATAGCGGCTTCCTGAAGAAGCTTATCCCCGATGGTGTAACCCAACGTATCGTTAATGACTTTGAAACCATCTAACCCAATAAACAGCAAAGCCGTTTGTGTGCCTTCCTGACCGGAGACATAAAGTGCGCTGATAAAGTGATTAAGAAACAGGTTCCAGTTTGGCAGGTCCGTGACCAAATCATAGTTGCTACGATGTTGCAGCTGTTCTTCGGTTTCTTTTTGATGGGTTACATCGTGGAAGAAGAAGACATATTTCGCTTGATTAAGGTCTTCTGTGTCCAGACTTTGGATGTGGGTCTGTACGCGATAGACCGTCCCGATTTTGCTTTCATTCCACAAAAGGCCTTCCCAGTGACCTTCCTGTTCAAGACTGGTTTGAACCGGCGGCCAGAGTTCTTGACGTTTATGATGCGCAATCAAGCCATTGACCGGAAAATACTGCGCTTCATCTTCACTATATTTTGTTAAGTCGCTAAAGGCCGGATTAACGGTCAAAATTTGGAAGTTGGCATTAACCAGAGCAATCGGCTGGGTCGCGGATTGAAAAACCGATGACAGCATGCGAAAGCGAGACAGCTCACGCCGTTGGGCAACCAGCTGGCCTTTCAGGCTCGCCAGTTCCTTTCGCAGATTTGTAACTTCATCGCTCATTTGGTTTTTTCTGTCCGCTTTATCTTATTTAGCCTCTTTGAATTCAACTTAGCATAATGGCCTTGTTGGATGCTGCAAAGACATAAAATGTGCGCGACCGAAAATAAAATTCACCCGCGCACATGTTACACATCAAGATAAAGCGGCACATGCACGTTGAATACGTGTGCAAGCTTCTGTTAAAGCTTCATTGCTGGTTGCGTAAGAGACGCGAAAGTGGGGGGAAAGGCCAAAGGCTTCACCATGAACTGCAGCGACACCTTCTGTTTCCAATAAGTAAGTCACAAAATCTTCATCGTTTTCAATGATTTTGCCATCCGGTGTCTTCTTGCCAATCAGGCCAGCACAGCTGGGATAGACGTAAAACGCACCTTCTGGTGTCTTGCATTCCAGCCCTTCGGCTTCATTCAACATTTTAACCACAAGATCGCGACGGCCTTTAAAGACTTCGTTATGTTTGGCAACAAAATCATGCGGCCCGTTTAAGGCTTCTACAGCCGCGGCTTGTGCGATGGAACAGGTGTGTGTTGTGCTTTGCGACTGGATTTTATTCATCGCCTTGATGATTTCCAGCGGACCTGCGGCATAGCCAACACGCCAGCCTGTCATGCAATAAGCTTTGGAAACACCGTTCAGGGTCAGGGTGCGATCATAGAGCTTTGGTTCGACTTGTGCAGGTGTAACGAATTCAAAATCATCATAGACAATCAGTTCGTACATATCGTCGGTCATGACGTGCACATGGTCATATTTGACAAGCACATCTGTCAGAGCCTTCATTTCCGCGCGGGAATAAGCCGCTCCTGTCGGGTTGGAAGGCGAGTTCAGGATCACCCATTTGGTTTTATCCGTAATCGCAGCTTCCAGATCAGCAGCCTGAAGCTTGAAGTTGTTTTCAGCAGTACAGGCAACAAAGACAGGTGTACCACCCGCCAGCAATGTGATATCCGGGTAAGATACCCAGTAAGGGGCCGGGATTACGACTTCGTCACCATCGTTCAAGGTTGCCATCAAGGCGTTATAGATATTTTGCTTGCCGCCACAGCCGACAGAGATTTGATCCGGCGTGTAGTCAAGTTCATTGTCACGTTTTAGCTTTGCACAAATTGCCTGGCGCAGTTCAACCGTGCCGGGCACGGCCGTGTAACGCGTCTTGCCGTCCTGCATGGCTTTAATCGCGGCATTGATAATATGCTCGGGTGTATCAAAATCCGGCTCGCCCGCGCCCAGACCAATGACGTCCCGACCAGCGGCTTTTAATTCTGCAGCTTTGGTGGAAACAGCGATGGTTGGGGAAGGTTTAATGCGTGACAATTTGTCGGCAAGAAAAGACATAACTTTACGGACCTTTTCAATTAGATAGGGTTACGTGAAAAAAAGATGTCGGACCCTACGCCCATAGTTAAGGGCGATGCAATATCAAATGTTAATTTAACATGAAGTTTTTAGCACAAAAAAAGGCGCTCCAAAGAGCACCTTTTTCCAGTTGGATGAATCGGGATTAATCTTCCACATCCAGTTCTTGTTCTGTCGTGCGGATAATTCTTGGATCCCATTGAAGAAGCTCATCATTTTTGCCTTCGTAATCGACCTTGCTCAGGTAATAACGAATGGCATTGATGCGCGCACGTTTCTTATCGTCTGACTTCACAATGGTCCATGGGCTTTCTTTTGTATCGGTATAGAAGAAGACATCTTCCTTTGCCCGTGTGTAATCTGCCCACTTATTTTGCGATTCTTTATCGACCGGGGATAGCTTCCATTGTTTTAAAGGATCTTCTGCCCGGCTGGCAAAGCGGCGTGCCTGTTCGGTCTTACTGACAGAGAAATAGAATTTAAACATCTTCAGGCCGGAACGATAGAGCATGCGTTCAAATTCCGGAACAGATCGTAAAAATTCTTTGACTTCTTCGGGTTCACAAAAGCCCATAACCCGTTCGACCATGCCGCGGTTATACCAGGACCGGTCAAACAGAACGATCTCACCTGCCGCAGGTAAATGTTCCACATAGCGTTGGAAATACCATTGGGTGCGTTCGCGATCCGTTGGTTTTTCAAGCGCAATCACGCGACAACCACGGGGGTTGAGGTGTTCGATAAAACGTTTGATGGTTCCACCTTTTCCGGCCGCGTCACGTCCTTCAAAAATAGATAGGACTTTTTGTCCGCTTTCCTTGATGGAGTTTTGCATTTTCAGCAATTCCACATGCAAAGGGGCGATGATTTCAAGGTATTCGGTTGTTTTGAGCTTTGTAACCGGTGCGTCAGGACCATCTAATTGGTCAATGGGTGTGCCGTCTTGCACGCCATTGCCCATGGATTTCAATTTCTTTTTGGCCCCCGGTTTGCCCTTGAATTTTTCTGCATCCCGTCCGGCAGGCTTGATCTTTTCAAGATCGTCGGTGGCCAACATTTCTTGTTCCATCAATTCATCATCAACGGTATCTGTGTCGAGCTCGAGGATATCAGCTTTAGTTTTTTCTTCTTCATTCATTGTGTTTTCATCGCTCATACAGCTCTCCTTGAATTGATTTAAAATAACTTATCGTAATGTAGCAAATTATATATGAATATAGTGTGACTTAAATCAAAAAAAAATCAATTGCGGCTTTATCTGGGACTGGTCAAAAAGCCTTGTCTTGTCTATATCTTGATGCATGGAAAATATACCGATCTTCACACCCATCAAACGTCCTATCCCGCGTGGGGGGAAACCGTTTAAACTGGTCAGCGACTTTCAACCCAGTGGTGACCAGCCCGAAGCCATTGCCGAATTGGTTAAAGGTATTGAAGAGGGTGAAAAAGATCAGGTTCTGCTTGGGGTTACAGGTTCCGGGAAAACTTTTACGGTCGCCCATGTGATTGCTGAACTGCAACGTCCTGCCATTGTACTTGCCCCAAATAAGACGCTGGCCGCTCAGCTTTATAGCGAGATGAAGAATTTTTTTCCGGATAATCATGTGGAATATTTTGTCTCGTTCTACGATTATTATCAGCCTGAAGCGTATGTCCCAAAAACGGACACCTATATCGAAAAAGATAGTTCCATTAATGAGCAAATTGACAGGATGCGCCATGCGGCAACCCGGTCTTTGCTGGAATATCGTGATACCATCATTGTGGCTTCTGTGTCTTGTATCTACGGGATCGGCGCGGTGGAAACTTATGCAGAAATGACTTTGGGCATTGAAGCGGGCGGGGAATATGACGTGCGCGATTTGATGAAGGGGCTGGTCGAGCTGCAATATCAGCGCAATGACAATAACTTCCATCGCGGCACTTTTCGTGTGCGCGGCGATATTGTTGAAATTTTCCCGTCACACTTTGAAGACCGCGCGTGGCGGTTGTCCTTTTTTGGCGAAGAACTTGAAGATATCTGGGAATTTGACCCACTGACGGGGGAGAAAATTACCACGCTGGATAAGGTGACCATCTATCCCAACAGCCACTATGTCACCCCGCGCCCGACCCTGATGCAGGCCTCCAAAAAAATTAAAGAAGAAATGAAAGAACGGGTCACCTGGTTTCAGGAAAATGGCAAGCTGTTAGAAGCCCAACGCATTCAGGAACGTACGACCTTTGATCTGGAAATGATCGAGACCACGGGCTTTTGTTCGGGGATTGAAAATTATTCGCGTTACTTGACGGATCGTGCACCGGGTCAGCCGCCCCCCACCTTGTTTGAATATTTACCCGATGATGCTTTGCTGTTTGTCGATGAAAGCCATGTGGGTGTGTCACAAATCGGGGGTATGTATCGCGGTGACTACAATCGCAAAAGCACCTTGGCGAATTTTGGTTTCCGCCTGCCATCCTGCGTGGATAACCGCCCGCTTAAATTTGAAGAATGGGACCATATGCGCCCACAGACGGTTTATGTATCGGCAACACCGGGGGATTGGGAACTGGAACGTACAGGCGGTGTGTTTGCCGAACAGGTGATTCGCCCGACAGGCCTGATTGACCCGATCACTATCGTACGCCCGGTGGAAACCCAAGTGGATGATTTGCTGGATGAATGCAAGCAGACAGCGGCAAAAGGTGAACGGGTTCTGGTGACCACCTTGACTAAGCGCATGGCCGAAGATTTGACCGAATATTTCCATGAACAGGGCGTGCGTGTGCGTTACATGCATAGCGATATTGACACGCTGGAACGGATCGAAATCATTCGTGATTTGCGTCTGGGGGCCTTTGATGTTCTGGTCGGAATCAACCTGTTGCGGGAAGGTCTGGATATTCCGGAATGTTCTTTGGTGGCGATTTTGGATGCGGATAAGGAAGGTTTTTTACGTTCCAAACGGTCCTTGATCCAGACCATTGGGCGTGCCGCGCGTCATATTAATGGCCGGGTTTTGCTTTATGCTGACAAAATGACGCAAAGTCTTGAATATGCCATTGGGGAAACCAACCGTCGACGCGCTAAGCAGCAAGCTTATAACGAAGCCAACGGCATTACGCCGCAGACCGTAAAGTCCAATATTTCTGATGTGCTGGAAGATGTATCTCAGGGCGATTATCTGGATGTGGGTACCGGCGAGACAGGTGAAGCCCATCTGGTTGGGAAAGATTTGAAAACCGTGCTGGCCGATATGGATAAGCGCATGAAAGAGGCCGCGGCCAACCTTGAATTTGAAGAAGCTGCCCGCCTGCGCGATGAAATCCGTCGTCTGGAGGCATCCGAGTTGGGATTAGATCGCGCAGGGGTCGCCAAGGGGGCTGCGAAAAGGGCAGGGGCTGGCAAAAAGAAAACAAAGAAACGGCGCGGACCTTAAAAACCGAGCTCTGTTAATCCTGCATGATCATCGGGGCGGCGCCCCAAGGGCCAATGGAATTTACGTTCATTTTCGGCAATGGGATGTTCGTTGATGCTGGCAATGCGGCGTTCCATCAATCCATCTTCGCGAAATTCCCAGTTTTCGTTGCCATAGGCGCGAAACCATTGTTTGCTGTCATCTTGATATTCATAAGCAAAGCGTACAGCGATGCGGTTTTCGCTATAGGCCCAAAGTTCTTTAATCAGGCGATAGTTCATTTCCTTATCCCATTTGCGTTTCAGGAAAGCTTGAATATCGGGGCGGCCTTGAACAAATTCAGCCCGATTGCGCCATTGGCTATCCGGTGTATAGGCAAGGCTGACTTTTTCAGGGTCACGACTGTTCCAGCCATCTTCGGCCAAGCGAATTTTTTCAATGGCACTTTCTTTGGTAAAGGGGGGTAAAGGGGGACGTGACATGGGTGAAGTTCCTTTCTTATAAAAATTCTTCGATACAGAGGGTAGGGTTTGGGCGAACAAGCACATGGTCCACATGGACCAGAATGTTGCGTTCCTGTTGGATCCATTGAATTTCAGCCGTGGCTTTGATGTGTAACGTGCGATGATTGTCAAAATCCAGAAAAAGTAATCCGATACGCGGGTCCGTGTGGATGTTGCCTAAGGTGTTGAAAAAACGGTTGCCTGGATAATCCGCGAAGCTAAGCCAATGTTCATCAATCACTTTGACAAAACCTCGCTCGCCACCGCGATGGGACATATCCACCCCAGTATTGGGCTGTTGGTTCATCTCTTTCGTGCGCGAGGTGATGAAAAAGATATCTGCGTTTTTGATGGTTGAACGCAGGTCTTCGCATAAAGTGTCGCAGGTGTAGCTTTCACCGCTTTGTTGACGAAGGCCAATTTTACGGCGTTGGATATATTTGGGACAATTGCCAAAACTTTGATCAATGTCGAGAACAAGCCTTTCATCAGTGACGCGGTTAATCCGACCATTTAAACGGTTACGCCTGCGAGTATGGGGTTCAATGCCAATCATGCCGATCTTTTGACTTTTTTGCAGATGCCCATAAAGCGGGTCATCTGTTGGTAAACTGGCGCGAAGGACAAGCTGTTGATCCGTCGGGGCGCTTATAAAACCTTTGGGACCAGCAAGGTAACTGGCCCATGGGTGCCCCGTTTCATCCACAGCCCCGATAAAGACAAAGGGCTGGCTTTCAAAAAAATCACGGTGTTGATCGGGTATCTGGCTGCGGATAAATTTCTGACCAATGCGATTGCTTTGTTCGGCAAATCCAAGGCGCGATTGCACATAGGTTTCACCAGGATGAAACGGGCTGTTCATGATCTTAGCTCTTTTGCATGGGAACAAAGCCGGGCAGGGCTTCAATCTTGCCCAGCCATTTTTGGATGGTGGGGTAGGGGGCTAAATCCACCTCACCTTCCGGGGCATGGGCGATATAACTATAACCAGCGACATCCGCGATGGTGGGCTGATCGCCAACTAAAAACGCATTGTGACTTAAGTGCTTTTCAATGATACCAAGCAGGCTTTGGGCAAGCTCGACGGCTTTTGCGTGATTATGGTCGGTACCGAAGACTTTCACCAAACGGGCTGTTGCCGGACCATTGACCAGCAATCCGGCAGAAACGGCTAACCATTGTTGCACTTGGGCGGCTTTGGTTGGCGGACTTGGTAACCATGTGCCATTTGCATCATATTTTTGCGCCAAATAATGAATGATCGCGTGGGAGTCCCAAAGGACTGTGCCGTTATCATCCATGACAGGGACTTGTCCAAAGGGATGACGTTCTAAAAACTCAGCTGTTTTATGTTCGCCATTGACGAGGTCAACCGTGATCAATTCATAGGGGAGGTCCAGCAAGGACAACATTAATTGTGCGCGATGGGCATGACCGGAGAGGGGAAACCAGTACAATTTGATCGGCTGGGCATCTTGGGGAAACAGGGGATTGGACATGGTCTAAAGGCTCCTTCAACAAGGGGGGATGTGAACTGCCTTTAGGTGTATATTTTTATGTTGAATAAGATAATTGCTTAAATTTAAGAATAATTATCTCATTTTATGAAACTGTTAACCCAGCCCACATTGTTGGGCGATGGTGCTTAGTCTCTCTTTTAAAAGCGGGGCGGCAAAATCAATGAAGGTGCGCAGCTTCAACGGAACAAGACGACCTTGGGGATAGACGAAATGCACCGGGATGGGTGGCTCTGCATGACTTCGAAAGACCCGTTGTAAATGGCCGCGATCAATTTCGCGTGCTGCTTGATAGGACAGAACGCGGGTGATGCCGGCATGTTGGACGGCACTTTCCACAGCAGCTTCGGCGGAATTTACCACAAGGCGGGGATGGGTGGGGTAGCTTTTGGTCTTGCCCTTCATGTTAAAAGACCATTCTTGTCGTAAATCCAGATGACCAAAGGAAATAATGTCAAACTGGTCCAGCATCTCAGGTGTTGGTTCCGGCTTATCTTCGAGATAGGTTGGGCTGGCACAATGGATGAATTGCACATGGCCTAATGGTTTTGCCATCATGGAGCTGTCCTGTAACGGCCCGATCCGCAATCCGAGATCGATCTGTTCTTCCAGCAGATGCAGCACTTGATCAGCCAGCATCAGACGGATATTAACCTTGGGATAGGCTTTTAGGAATTCCCGCACGATGGGTAACACATGGAGCTTCCCAAAGGCCGAAGGCGCGGTGATGGTCATGGTGCCCACGGGGTCAATATACTCATTGCCCGCTTGACGATCAGCTTCCTGAAGATCATTCAGAATACGACGGCACGCCGCGAAATATCGCGCGCCACTTTCTGTCAGCGTCAATTTACGGGTCGTGCGCGTTAGAAGTTGGGATCCGAGATGATCCTCCAGCTCTGCCACCTTGCGGCTGACCGTGGGGAGTGGCATATTTAATTTCTGAGAGGCTTTGGAAAAGCTGCCACTTTCCACCACCTGAGAAAAAACCTGCATAGCCGAAAGTTGATCCATCACTCTTTCACATAAAAAGATAAAGCTATCTCATTATGTCTTTTCTTTTTAATAAATGATAGAAAGATAATCCGATAAAAAAGCGAGGCACCCACATGAGTACAGATCAAAAGACCCGATGGTTTTGGCTGGTGCCTTTTATTCTATTTTATCTCGGATGGGTAAAGTTCATGGCCCCGGGCGTTGGGCCTTATTATGTAGATTATGCGCTTCGTCTTGTCATGTTAGTGTTTATCTGGCCTGAGCGTCATATTCTGTTGGAAAAACCGAGCAGGCCAAAATTCTGGCTTATTGGCTTATATGTGGTTGTTCTGGTCTTTTATATCTGGAGCGATGAAAAACTTTACAGCAATGAAACAGCCCTTGCCTTTGATCAGGCTTTCTTCAAAACAAGCACCTATCCGGCCATCCATGATCCTGTCCTTTTCTGGTTTGATATGACCATTGGCTTGATGATGGTCGCGATCACCGAGGAATATATCTATCGCTATAAATTGAACGAGGTTTTAAAAGGCCTGCATAAGGGGTTAGCGGCAAGATATCTTATTACAGCGATCTTGTTCAGTCTGATCCATCTGCCTCAGGGGATGATCAGTCTTGGCCAAACCTTTCTTTGGGGGCTTTTCCTCTTTTATCTCTATCAGAAAAGCCGATCCTTACAGTTCGTCATCATTCTCCACTTCCTGACCAATTTTGTCGTTTTCGGATTACTTTGAATGGGCGACTAGATGATCAAAATCACCAACACTATCTCCATAGACGAGTCCGAGATTGAAGAGAAATTCATCCGATCCCCCGGTAGCGGTGGGCAGAAGGTGAATAAGACGGAAACGGCGGTGCAATTGCGGTTTAATGCGCGCAAATCCCCGGCTATCAGTCATGCGGTTTTCTTGCGTCTTCAAAAAGTCGCCGGGCGGCGTATGACGCAAGACGGGGTGATTGTTTTGACAGCCAATGGGTTTAGAACGCAAGAGATGAACCGAAAAGACGCCCAAGACCGATTGATCGAGATGATCGCAAAGGCGCTGGTGGCACCGAAAAAACGTCGAAAGACAAAGCCGAGCAAGGCGGCCAAGCAGCGTCGTATGGATCAAAAAAGCAAACGCGCGGATGTGAAAAAGACTCGCGCGAAGGTTCGCTTTTAAGAAACCTTTTTCATGCGGCCAAAGTCAAAGATGCTATTTCTGCGACCAACGAAGACTTTGAATTGTTTGTTGGTGTAATCTGCCCAGGCAAATTGTTCGCCTAGCATCTCGCTCCAAAGTGTGCTCAAGGTTGGTTTGTCCACGTTCAAATAAGCTTCGGCTTCCTGACTATCATGGTGGATAACCATGCCACGGGCATTGGCGATACGAACCATCGGGCGGTTTTCACGCAGACAGAGGGAATAGATTTTTTCAACCGAACGACTTTGCACCCATTTGACAGCAGCTTCAAACAAGGCATGGCCATAGCCTTTGCGGCGATGATCCGGGGAAACACTGAGCGCAATTTCAGCATCTTTACCGTCGTTGAATAACAAGACGTGAACGGCGGCGACAATTTCCAAATCGTCATTGTAAATTGCTTTGACAACGCCACTCGTCAGATCAATGCCTTTGACATATTGTTCAATACTGTAGTCAGAGACATGACCGGAAAAGCGTAAATAACGGTCCTGAGCCGGTAGGTTTAACAGGTGGTCGGCATATAAGGGCAGTTCAAAACGCACTAAACTTTTAACATTCATCGCCCTCTCCTTTTTATGTTGCAGTGCAATATTTTCGCCTGTTTTCGTGTGACCAATCAAGGGAAATTTTTAACATAGGTTAAAATCGCAAGAATTGATTCCGCTCTGGTTTCATTTTTGTCCATTTAATATAAAAAACATCCAGCTTTTGTTCTTTTTATTCCATTTTTTAAAAATGATTTAGCTTGCTGATAAAGGGTGATAGGCTTTCCACCCTGTTTTTTCGAAAGGACCTATCATGGATATTCAAGCTTTGTTGGCATTGCTCGCAGCGACGGCGGTTCTCGCTCTAGTCCCAGGCCCGGTCGTGGCTGCGCTGGTGGGGCGTGCCTTATTCGGCGGGGTCAAATCGACTTTGGGCTTTTTGATGGGTGTCTTTATCGGCGATCTGATCTGGTTACTGGCTGCAATTTCCGGTCTGGGCTATGTGGCTGCCACTTATTCCACGGCCTTTCTGGTGATTAAATATATCGGGGCGCTTTATCTGATCTATCTGGGCGTGCAGGCTATTCGTCATGCCATGGCGCATAATCAGGAGATCAAAATCCCCAAGGCCAGTCGTCGTGGTGCCGGTTTTGTGAGCGGGTTGTTGGTGACGTTGGGTAATCCGAAGCTGGTGGCTTTTTATGTGGGGTTCCTGCCGACTTTTATTGATTTGCAAGCGTTAGACTTTGTGAATGCATTATGGGCCGCCTTTTTGGTGCCGGCGACCTTTGCGCTGATGAATTTTGGCTGGGCTTTAAGTGCGGCGAAAGCCAAAACGATTTTTAAATCAGCCCTGCCGTTGCGCATTCTCAATTATTTATCCGGTGGTCTTCTATTAGGCGCCGGCGCTGTGATGATCGCTGAAGAGTAAGTAAATTACCCGTCGACGACCTTAAAGACAAAGACGCCCGACAGATAAAAGCTGTCGGGCGTCAATGAGTAGCCGTTCTGAAATTTCAGTGCTGACGGGATTAATCGTCGCGCATGTTCAATAAAACGCTTTCCAGTTGACGATCGAGCGCATCTGCCTGTCGCTGTAAGGCTTCAGAGGCATTGAGCAATTTTTGGCTGCGTTCAATATTCGTGCGGCTGCCTTCCTGTACAGAATTGACCGTGCTGGCAACCTTTGTCACATCGTCTGCTGTTTGTGTGGCATTGGTGGCAATATTTTCAGTGGCGGCGCGTTGTTCTTCAATGGCTGCAGAAATAATAGTCGCCGTTTCTTGCACCTGATTGATCGAATGGTGGATTTCGCTGATGCCTTTTACAGTGTCATCTGTTGCGCCAACCACGGCATTGATTTGTTGTTCGATCTGTTCTGTTGCTTTGGCAGTTTGGCTTGCGAGATTCTTGACTTCAGAGGCCACAACAGCAAAGCCTTTACCCGCTTCCCCAGCTCGCGCTGCTTCAATGGTGGCATTCAGGGCGAGCAGGTTTGTCTGGTTGGCGATGTCCGAGATTAAATTGACTACTTCTGAAATTTCACTCACCCGACTGGACAGGCTTTGGACATTCTGTGTGGAATTTGTGCTCAGTTCAGCGGCATTGCTGGATATATTGTTAGCTTCATTTACCTGAAGCGAAATTTCAGAAATGGATGATGATAATTGTTCCGATGCGGAAGCAACCATATCGACCTTTTGCGCAATGGTATTTGAAGCGTCAGAGGCCAGTTCAGCATTTTCACCCACACGGGTTGCTGCCTCGGACATACCACGGGCAAGGTTTTGAAGCTCGTTGGAAGCCCCTTTGACGGCATGGATAATTGCACCAACTTCTTTTTCAAAAGTATCTGCAACGTTTTTACGATCAGCTTGGCGTTGTTTTCTTTGCTGGGCTTCCAGTTGTTTTTGCTGGTTGAGGCTCTCTTCAACCTGATTTTGTGCCTCTTCAGCTATTTTTTTCGCACGTTCTGCAGATTGCAGAACGTTGGTCAGCTTCATCGTCGCAATCACAAGCACGATGGTTTCTAAAATGACAATAACGGCATGTAAAAGCACACGGACAATGCTGGCTCCATCCGGGAAAACCCAATAAGGAAGAGTCAGGTTTAAAACAAGATGGTGTGCCGCGATCACGGCCGTCGCAAGGATGAAAGCTTTCCAATTGGCAAAGCCCAAAAGCATGGCCAAACCGGCAAAGAAATACATGTGAATGTCAATTTGCCAAGGGTGCCCCCGAAAAGCATAAACCAAAACAGCAATAATCAACATGAAAGAGACAGAAGAGCTATAGATGGTAAAAGGGTTGTCCGGTCCTTTTATCAGTTTAAACACCAACGGGATTAGTGCAAAAACGGTTGTGAGAACCAAAGCGCCAATAATCTCGTTTCCCGTCACCTGTCCTGTAATCCAGACAAGGTGGATATGCACAAAAAGATAGGGGATAAGGTATTTTGCAGCAGTTCTTTGTAATGATTGGATCTCGTTCATAACCCGTTCCCTGTCGATGCGGTGCTACAGGCACCCGTTGCTTTGGGGTCTAAAATTGTAAGGACACCCGTTTGTTTTTTGATGTCTGACAGGGATAAATGGTCAAATTGTGCAACGATGACATTGTCTGTTGCGCCATAACGTATCAACCTGCCTTCAGCCTGGCTGATAACTGCAAAATTTTCTTCCTGTGTTTTACCACTAGGGAAAATGAGGGCTACAGGTCCCTGGGCATCACGCGCTTGCATGGCAACCCAGGCAAGGCTGAAAATACCCACCCCACCAAAGAGAAGGGAGGCCAAGATTGCTTTGGTTTCTTCGGATTTTATCATGACTTGAGATGTACTTATTTTCGGTTTTTTCTTATAAGAAACAGAAATATTCCCCACAAGTGCATATTTATGAAAATTTCAAGAAAATTCAACTAAAACTTATAGAATTTTAAATTAATCGCTCTGTGATTTCTTATTTTGGACGGTTTCGTATAACTTGACCATTTGATGCAAAAATAACGTTTTGGAGAGCATCGCAGCGATCATTCCGCTCAACGTGAAGGGCAGATTAAATTTCCATAAACCGTACATCATAAACGTAACACCTAAGATGGTGACTAATGTGTATGCATGGGCATAGTTAACGCGCGGTAATGGCAATAAAAGTTTGCGGCGTCTGAGAAAGAGCTGTTCCCCCATGACCCCTTTACTTGCCCAGTTATCAATAGATTTGGGGGCGGGAAACAGGCGCGGGTTGAGCCAGATCCAAAAGATGGTGAGCGCCAATGGGTAAAGCGCATCCCAGCCCAGCCACCACCTTGACCAGACGGAGAGGGCAAGCAGGGGCAGGGCGGTGAAGCGAGTATACACACTCCATGGGTTGGCATGGCGCGCCCAGTCTTTTTCATCCATGGTCATAACATTTTCTGACAGCTTATACATTCTGCGATATGCCTTCATCCGGTGTTATGATGAAAAGAGATAGTTTTTCATTGCATTTTCGGACAATTTAAAACGCGCATCAAAATCAGCTGGTGCATTGATAAGGGCCAGACCAGTACCATACATGCCGCGTTCTTTTTCAGGGCCGATCAGCTCATAAAAGGTGGCATTTTTAAGCCCTTTCTTCAAGTCTTCATGGCGACCTTCGGGCAGAAGCGGATACCAGATCATTATGATACCAGCCTTCCAACGTTTATGACACGCATTTGCGAGCTTTGCGATGGTGTTGTAATCTTCTTTAATCTCGTAGGATGGATCAATTAGCAATAGACCGTCAGCCTGACGATTGGGCAGAAAGTCGATAAGGTGATACTGTGCATCCTTATGGACAAAGCGCAGGCGTTGGTCGCCTTTTAGGTTTTCCTGTAGGGTTTCAAATTCAGTCGGATGCAGTTCGAAGAAGACAGCACGTTGGTTATCTTGCATCTGTTGCTGAGTAAGGGCAGGAGAACCCGGATAAGTTAGCCCTTCATGGGTATTTTGAAAGGTTTTGATAGCATCGCAATAGCGTTTTAGCTCTGGGTTTGAAACAGTTTGATCGGACAGGCGGGCGTAGCCGTCTTTCCATTCCCCGGTTTTTTCAGCCTGTTCACCGCACAGGTCGTAAAACCCGCGTCCGCTATGGCTATCAATAAAAGTCACGACCTTTTTGTGATCTTTAAAATGGTCAATGATCTGGCAGAGAGCCGTGTGTTTGTGGACATCGGCAAAGTTGCCAGCGTGATAGCCGTGTTGATAGCTGAGCATAGTAGGGTTCTTTATTTCGGTGGATGGAGCACACCGTCTACTTCAGTCGCTAGCTTTTGTAAATGATTAAGGCGACCGATGCTCTCGCAGTTCAGCTCCATTCGATCGGCCTCTATTTCTTCAATGTGTTTTTTGACCGCACGCAAGCGGTTGCTGGCAGCAGACTTTTTGTCCTTGGATAGGTCGCTAAGAGCAAGGTTAAGCTTTGCGCGGTAGTCAACGAAATCTTTGTAAGCGATTGATTTGGACATATGGGCCTCCATCGTTTCTGTTGTGTTAAGGCTATGTCTCCTCGGTAAAAGAGTCAAAGAAAAAGGGCGTATGGTTCAAACCATACACCCTTCATTCTTTATCGCTTCTAAGGATGCTTAGTTAAGCACCACAAGCAGCAACCATGGCTTCTGCAGCGAGCAATTCACGCTCAGCAGCCTTTTTGGCAACGTCGTTTTCCGCAGCAGTCAGCGCATCATTGGCTTTTTGCAAACGGGCTTCGGCGTCGTCGCGGTTTAGTTCTTCAACCGCGATTGCTTCTTCAGCAAGAACGGCACAGCGTTCTTCAGAAACTTCAGCAAAACCGCCGACGACAAAAATGCTTTTGGCAACCTTGTCGTTCTCATAGATGTCGATGATGCCGGGACGAACAGTCGTCAGCATCGGCGTGTGTCCGGGCAGAACACCGAAGTCACCTTCGCCGCCCGGAACCACAACCATTTCGACTTCTTCTGACAGAAGCAGCTTGGCCGGGGAAACGAGTTCGAATTGAACTGTATCACTCATAGTGTTGTCTCCTGGCTAGTTGTTACTGTCAAATTAAGCGGCTTCAGCAGCCATCTTTTTAGCTCTTTCAAGCGCTTCGTCGATGCCGCCTACCATGTAGAACGCAGCTTCCGGCAGGTGATCGTATTCACCGGCGACGATGCCTTCAAAGGCTTTGATGGTGTCTTCAAGTTTCACGTATTTACCCGGTGAACCTGTGAATACTTCCGCAACGTGGAACGGTTGAGAAAGGAAACGTTGGATCTTACGAGCACGTGCCACAACCATTTTATCTTCTTCAGACAGTTCGTCCATACCAAGGATGGCGATGATGTCTTGCAGAGACTTGTATGTTTGCAGGATACGTTGAACTTCACGAGCCACTTTATAGTGTTCTTCACCAACAACGCGCGGCTCAAGTACACGAGATGTGGAATCCAGCGGATCCACAGCCGGGTAAATACCAAGCTCGGCAATTGAACGGTTAAGTACAGTTGTTGCATCCAAGTGGGCAAATGACGTCGCCGGTGCCGGGTCAGTCAAGTCATCCGCAGGAACGTAAATGGCTTGTACAGATGTAATGGAACCTTTTTTAGTAGAGGTAATACGCTCTTGAAGGTTACCCATCTCAGTTGCAAGTGTCGGTTGATAACCCACAGCAGAAGGAATACGACCCAACAGGGCAGACACTTCTGAACCCGCTTGTGTAAAGCGGAAGATGTTATCAACGAAGAACAGTACGTCTTGGCCTTCTTCATCACGGAAATATTCCGCCATTGTCAGACCTGTCAGTGCAACACGAGCACGCGCCCCGGGAGGCTCGTTCATTTGACCGTAAACAAGCGCCGCTTTGGACTCATCAGAGTCAAGCTTGATAACGCCGGATTCGATCATCTCGTGGTATAGGTCGTTCCCTTCACGTGTACGCTCACCAACACCGGCGAATACGGAGAAACCACCGTGACCTTTCGCAATGTTGTTGATCAATTCCATAATAAGAACGGTTTTACCTACACCCGCACCACCGAACAGACCAATTTTACCACCCTTCGCATATGGTGCGAGAAGGTCGATAACTTTAATGCCTGTTTCGAGAATTTCAGCATCCGTAGATTGATCTACGAATTCCGGTGCATCACGGTGAATTGGCAGTGTGCCTTTGGCGGTTTTGATATCGCCGCGTTCATCGATGGCTTCACCGATAACGTTTACGATACGACCCAGTGTCTCTGGACCAACCGGAACAGAAATCGGTGCACCTGTGTCGACAACTTCCTGACCACGAACGAGGCCGTCAGTTGTGTCCATCGCGATACAACGAACTGTGTTTTCACCCAAGTGCTGGGAAACTTCCAGCACCAGACGTTTGCCCTGGTTTTGTAGTTCCAGAGCGGACAAGATTTCAGGAAGGGTTTCGTCGAACTGTACGTCGACTACCGCACCCAATACCTGAGTTACCTTACCAACATTTTTGCTCATCGCAAAAAACTCCTACTTCGCAAAAAATTGCGTCTAACGGTTACAGCGCTTCTGCGCCGGAAATGATTTCGATCAGTTCATTCGTAATAGCGGCCTGACGGGCACGGTTGTAAGTCAGCGTCAGATTATCAATCATGTCGCCGGCGTTACGTGTCGCATTGTCCATGGCTGCCATACGGGCACCCTGTTCGGAAGCAAAGCTTTCCAACATGGCACGGAAGATCTGTACCGAAAGGTTCCGCGGTAACAACTCTTCCAGGATGTCTTCTTCTGAAGGCTCGTATTCATAGAGAGCTTTCAGTTCAGCGTCCTGACCTTCTTCTGTCGCTTCTTCAGTTGTGTCAGCAACAGCAAAAGGAATGACCTGTAGCGGCGTTACTTCTTGTGTAATGGCGGATACAAACTTGTTGTATACGACAGTACAAACATCGATTTCACCTTCTTCGAACATCGTACGGATGCGAAGTGCGATGGCATCGGCGTCGTCATATTGCGCACCGTTCTTGGTCAGGTCTTCCAGCGTATCAAGGACGGCGTCCCCGAAATCGCGGCGAACCTGATCACGACCTTTGCGCCCCAGACACAAGACTTTTACGGATTTGCCAGCTGCTTGCAGCTCGGCAATTTTGTTCCGGGCAAATCGACCAATATTTGCGTTGAAACCACCACACAGGCCACGGTCAGAAGACACCAGCACGATAAGGTGCTTTTCGTCTTTGCCGTTACCAGCCAGCAGTTCCGGAGCGCCGTCAACACCGTCGAAGCTCTTAGCAAGAGCTCCGACCATAGCTTCCATACGCTCGGCATAGGGGCGGGCGGATTCTGCAGACATTTGTGCCTTACGCAGTTTCGCGGCCGCCACCATCTTCATGGCCGAAGTGATCTTCTGTGTCGATTTGACACTGTCGATCCTGATTTTTAGGTCCTTGAGGTTGGGCATATGCCTATATCCTCTTCTTCAACGATGAAAACAATTAGGCGAAAGACTTAGTGAAGTCGTCTAGGTACTTCTTCAGTTTTTCTTCGGTCTCATCGCTGAGTTTCTTTTCACCACGGATGGTGGCAAGAATTTCAGAACCGTTCGCGCGGATGTCATCCAGCATTGCAGCTTCATAGCGGTTGACGTCGACAGCTTTGATGCCGTCCAGATAACCGTTTACACCTGCGAAGATAGAGACAACTTGCTCTTCAACCGGAAGCGGAGAGAATTGCGGTTGTTTCAGCAATTCAGTCAGGCGCTCACCACGAGCCAGCAGTTTTTGCGTAGAAGCATCAAGGTCTGATGCAAACTGAGCAAAGGCAGCCATTTCACGATATTGAGCCAATTCCAGCTTAACGGAACCCGCAACCTGTTTCATGGCCTTGATCTGTGCAGAAGACCCTACACGAGATACAGACAGACCAACGTTCACAGCAGGACGAATACCTTTGTAGAACAGTTCAGTTTCAAGGAAGATCTGACCGTCCGTAATGGAAATTACGTTTGTCGGAATAAACGCAGATACGTCACCACCTTGTGTTTCAATAACAGGCAGAGCTGTCAATGAACCAGCGCCCATGTCGTCAGACATTTTACACGCACGTTCCAGAAGGCGAGAGTGAAGATAGAATACGTCACCAGGATACGCTTCACGGCCCGGTGGGCGACGCAGAAGCAGTGACATTTGACGATAAGCAACCGCTTGTTTGGACAGGTCATCATAACCGATCAAAGCGTGCATACCGTTGTCACGGAAGTATTCACCCATAGCAGCGCCACAATATGGTGCCAGGAACTGCATCGGAGCCGGTTCAGAAGCTGTCGCAGCAACGACGATGGAATATTCCATCGCACCGTTTTCTTCGAGAACTTTAACCAACTGTGCAACTGTAGAACGCTTTTGACCAACCGCAACATAGACGCAGTACAGCTTTTCGCTTTCGTCTTTGGCGTTGTCGTTTACGTTCTTCTGGTTCAACATTGTGTCAAGAAGGATAGCTGTTTTACCTGTCTGACGGTCACCAATAACCAACTCACGTTGGCCACGACCGACAGGGATCAAACTATCAACAGCTTTAAGGCCTGTTTGAACGGGCTCATGTACAGATTTACGAGGGATAATCCCCGGAGCTTTGACTTCCATCAAGCTCATCTTAACGTCTTTTAATGGACCTTTGCCATCGATCGGGTTCCCCAGACCGTCAACAACACGTCCCAAAAGGCCTGCACCAACCGGCACTTCAACGATGGCGCCAGTACGTTTTACTGTGTCGCCTTCTTTGATAGCGCGGTCGTCACCGAAAATAACGATACCGACGTTGTCGGTTTCCAAGTTCAGTGCCATACCTTTCAAGCCACCTGGGAATTCAACCATTTCCCCTGCTTGAACGTTATCCAAACCATGTACGCGGGCGATACCATCACCCACAGACAATACTTGACCGACTTCGGCTACATCAGCCTCAGTCCCGAAATTAGCGATCTGATCTTTGAGGATCGCAGAAATTTCCGCGGCGCGGATTTCCATCACCCAACCCCTTTCATGGCGAGTTGAAGATGTTGCAGCTTGGTACGCAGGGTACTATCTACCATACGTGATCCGACTTGGACGATTAAACCGCCCAGTACTGCAGGGTCCACCTTCTGTTCAACAGCGACATCACTGCCAATTGCTTCTTTTAAAGAAGCGGTCAACGAATCTACTTGCTTTTGCGTAAGCGCTTTAGCCGAAGTTACTTGTGCAGAAACTTCGCCTTTGTGCTCAGCAAGAAGTGCTTGGAACGCATAAATCATGCCTTCCAATTCAAAGAGGCGACGGTTTTGCGCCACCACTGAGATAAAGCGTTTCGTGAGATCTGAAATTTTTGCTGCGTCCATAACACTTGTCATGGCGCGGCCTTGTTCTTCGCGTGCGATCACAGGACTATGAACAAGCTTGGAGAGATCTTCACTTTCGCTCAGCATTGCGCTGAGGTCAGAAAGATCCTGAGCCACTTGATCAACCGCGTCGTTTTCCAGCGCTAAATCGAAAATAGCGTTGGCATAACGACCGGCAAGTCCGCTTGCACCTTGTGCTTTAGAAGCCACCTGGGACAGCCCTCGACATCTGGTCCACCCGAAGGGACATGCGGTTGCACGTCCCCAAACGACAATTCACCCGTTTGCATCATCAAAACAATGAGCAAATGAGTGGCGCTGTCATAGCATAGGCAGCCATCAAGATGCAAGCAGGCATCTCGCACATGCGCGAATTTATCGAAACCATGGGAAAATAAGGCTGTTTAGAGGGTGTGGTCATACCAAAAACAGGAAACAAAATTGCTATTTTGATAGAGAATCGGGGAGGAAATTATTTCTCCTTTAAGTGATTCTACGGATGAACATTATAAAAAGCTATAAGGATCGATATCAACCTGCACACGCACACTGCGCGCAATGTTTGTTCTGCCGAGCCAATCCTTCACAATGGCCTGGAGGGGCATTTTTTTATCCGTCTTCAATAAAAGGCGTCGGCGATGGCGTCCGCGGATCATGGCAAGAGGGGCCGGCGCAGGACCAAGGGCAAGGATACCAGTTCCATGGGGCGCATTTCGACCTAACGCATTGGCGGCGTCATCGACCAGAACTTCGTCTTCACCTGAAACAATAATTGCGGCCAATCGGCCATATGGGGGCATGCCTGCACCTTTGCGTGCTTCGGCCTCGGTTTCCAGAAAACGATCGCGCAAACCAGATTTCAAGGCTTTCATCACTGGATGGTCTGGTATATAGGTTTGCAGCATGACAGTGCCCGGTTTATCACCACGACCCGCACGACCTGCGACCTGATAGAGCAACTGATAAGTCCGTTCTGAGGCGCGCAAGTCTCCGCCGGATAATCCAAGATCCGCGTCGACGACGCCGACAAGGGTCAGCATGGGGAAGTGGTAGCCCTTGGCCACCATCTGTGTGCCGATAAGTAAGTCAACCTCGTGATTTTCAATCTTTGCTACCATGTCGGCGGCTTGTGTGGGGGATGTGATCGTGTCACTGGCCGCAACAATGGTTCGAATTTCGGGCAGGGTTTCGGCCACCTCTTCGGCCAATCGTTCAACACCGGGACCACAAGCGGCAAAGTTATTTTCACTTTCACAGTTGGGGCAGGTGTGAATGGGGCGGGTGGAATAGCCACAATGATGGCATTGCAATTTGCCTGCTTTGCGATGTTCCACCAACCAGGCGGTGCAGTTTGGGCATTGCAGGCGATGGCCGCAGGAGCGACACAGGGTTAAAGGTGCATAGCCACGACGGTTTAGATACAGCATAACCTGTTCACCGCGCGCAACAGTTTCCTTGATTGCGGCGATCAGGGTTGGTGAGAGCCATTTCTGACGTTCTGGCTTATCAATGCGCAGGTCAATCGTTTCCACAACGGGTAAGGGCACATTGGCGTGTCGTGCGGGCATATGAAGATTGCTGTATCGCCCTTCCCAGCTGTTAATAGCTGTTTCCAGAGAGGGGGTTGCCGAGGCCAAAACCACGGGGCAGGACCCCATTTGAGCACGCACGACCGCCATGTCGCGCCCATTATAGATGACACCTTCTTCCTGTTTGAAGGAGGCATCATGTTCTTCATCTACAATAATAAGGCCGAGTTCTTTGTAAGGCAAAAACAGGGCAGAGCGTGCCCCCACCACCACTTTGGCCTGACCGCGAATAATGGCGCGCCAGGTGGCTTTGCGTTTTGCTGAGCCAATGTCGCTGTGCCAGACAGCGGGTTCGACGCCGAAGCGTTTTTTAAAACGGGTCAACCATTGTGAGGACAAGGCAATTTCAGGTAGCAGGATAAGAGATTGCTTATTTAAAGACAGGGCTTTTGCAATGGCTTCAAAATAAACTTCGGTCTTGCCCGAACCGGGGACCCCATCCAGCAAGGTGACATTAAAAGCTGCGGCTTCTGTCTTGGTAATTAGATCATCTGCGGCGATTTTTTGTTGTTCGGCCAGATCAAATCCGGCCTGCTTCCAGTTCGGTTCTGCAAAAGGGGAGCTGCTATGAAGCTGCACCACATCCAGAACACCTGTATCAGCCAACCCTTTAATAACAGAAGTACCAACGCCTGCTTCGCGCGCGATATCACTGGCAGGTAGCGGGGGCATATCTTTCATGAAATCAAGAACGCGCAGGCGGGCCTTGGTTTCTTTAAAATCAGCAGGGGTCGCAGATAGGATATAAGCGGTCTTCGGCGCCGGGTCTTTTAAAGCACCGGGCACGCTCATGACCATTTTTAAGATGGCACCTTGAGGCTGTAAGGTATATTTCGCCACCCAATCGACAAATTTGCGTGATGCTTCAGGGATTGCAGGCTGATCGAGTTTTTCAATAACGGGTTTTAGTTTCTCAAACGGCAAATCAGAATTATCGGGATTAACGTTCCAGACCACGCCCGTTCTTTCACGCGGACCTAACGGCACGGTGACAAAATCTCCTTCCGCCAAATCCATCCCCGGCGGGCAGGCATAATCATAGGCCCCGCTTAAAGGAAGAGGGAGAAGGACGCTGACGCGCTTTTCCTGATCGGCAAAAAGGGACAAAAGAACCTGCCTTGAGCAAAGGGGTGACATACTTATTATTATGTCATAACGTTGAAACAGCAAAAAATAAAGAAGGGAAGCTTTTAATGAATGTCTTCTTATTAAATGGGGCGGAACCACGGGGTTATTCTAAAGGGTTTTATAATGGTGAAATGACCCGTGTGGCTGAAGCCTTTTTCACGGAACTTGGAGATGATGTGGAAAAAACGATCATTGCTGATGGCTATGACGTTCAAGAAGAAGTCGCAAAATTAAAAAAGGCTGATGTCATTATCTTTCAGTTTCCAATCTATTGGTTCCATATGCCGGGGATGATGAAGACGTATATTGATGATGTGTTCATGACGGGACGTGGCGAGATTTGGATCAATGATGGACGTGACCAAGGCGGGCCTTATGGCTCTGGCGGGTTGATGCAGGAAAAACGTTATATGCTATCGACCACTTGGAATGCGCCTCTTGAGGCCTTTAATGATAAGTCACAGGTGTTTGCAGGGGCCGATGTGGATGGCGCGCTGTTTCCTTTTCATCGCATGATGGCTTTTATGGGGGCAAAACCCCTTGCAAGTTTTGCCTGTCATAATATTGTGAAGGCAGGTGATGTGGAAAAAGATAAAGAATTGTTTGTAAAGCATTTAGAGCAAGTTTTTGTTTTTCATATGGGGAAGGTGTCAAAGTGAAAAAAAATCTCTGCACAATAGTGCTTTGCGGCTTATTTGTTTTGTGGACGGGAGGGGCTTTTGCCGACTATCCACAAGCGGTACAAAAGATTTTAGACGATGCAAAGCGAGATGTGGTTGAAACGCCAAATAATGCAGATGCGTGGTTTGCGTTAGGTAAGTTTTATGCGCGTGTCGGTGATTTTAAGCAGGCCAAATCAAGTTTCCTTAAGATGAAAGCAGCAGCTATGAGCGCTGATGATGTAGGAGGGCTTGCGGATTCCTATAACGCACTTGGCAATGTTGCTTTGCGCATGAAGGATGAGAGCGAGGCGTTGGAGAATTATAAACAGGCCATCACTTTAAATCAGAGAGAAGAGAATATTGAAGGCCTGGCAAAAAACTACGGTAATCTAGGCAATGTATATCTGGAGTATGGTAAGTTTGATGAGGCCTTTACATCCTATACAAAATCTTTGACCTTCAATGAACAGGTTCAGAACATTCGAGGCATAGCATCCAATTTTTCTAATTTGGCGGTCGTTGCGCTAAATCGAGGTGATGATCTTGAATCTGCCGGCCTTTCTTTAAAAGCGATTGAAAAGAACTTAGCTTTGGGGAATTCGCGTGCTCTGATTAATAACTATAACAATTTGGCAACTGTATATGTACGTCATAATGACGTATCTCGGGCTGTGGCTTTGTATGAAAAAGCAGAACTGCTAAGCTCCGAAATTGGAAATGTTCAATTGGAGGCAGAACAAGCTTATAAAAAAGTTGTTCTGACAGCACCTTATTCCTCGAGAGAAAAGGCTCAAAGTGACCTGAGCGAGGCAGCACGTAAATGTGTTTCAGCGGGCTTGATTGAAAAAGCAGCGCATTTAGGGGTGATGATCGCAAAGTTGTCCGCAGATGGAGATCTTTCAGACTTCAAAATGGACTAAAGCGTTTATTGAAATGATGTGTAAAAAGCTTTTTTGTGATGTTGTTATGTCATAAAGTCTTTACCAATTCCATTTATGACAAAATTAAAAACATGAACATTGTTTAAGGAACAGATTATGAAATTTTTCGTTGATACCGCAGATGTCACAGAAATCAAGGAACTGGCCGATGTCGGCTTGCTCGATGGGGTCACCACCAACCCGTCTTTGATCGCAAAATCCGGTCGTCCGTTTTTGGACGTAGTGGCTGAAATTTGTGAAATCGTAGATGGTCCGGTCAGTGCCGAAGTCACCGCACCTGATTTTGACACCATGATGAAAGAAGCTGCTGTTCTTCGCAAAATCGCTGATAACGTTGCGATTAAAGTGCCGATGACGCGCGATGGCATCAAGACTTGTAAACATCTGGCCGATGATGGCTGTCAGGTCAATGTCACCTTGGTCTTTTCCGCTGCACAAGCTTTGCTAGCGGCAAAAGCAGGCGCGTCATTTGTGTCCCCCTTTATTGGGCGCTTGGATGATCTGGGCCAAGACGGTATGAGCCTGATTGAAGATATTGTTGAAATTTATGCCAATTACCCAGACCTGCAAACCGAAGTCTTGGCGGCGTCCATTCGCGGACCGTTGCATGTTGTCCAAGCTGCCCAAGCAGGGGCCGATGTGGCAACCGTTCCGGCCAAAGCCTTGTGGCAGTTGTTTAACCATCCGCTGACGGACAAAGGTTTGGCGGCGTTTGAGGCCGATTGGGCAAAAACCGGGCAAAGCATCCTGTAATCTGCTAAACTCACTTTAAAGACCATCGACGAAGTAAAAAGGGTTCAGGCATGACCACTGACTCGGATATTAAATTTTCACCGGATATGGATGCCCAAGCGGTGAAAGACTATTTACAAAAAAATCCTGATTTTTTTGTAAATCATCCGGCTTTGCTGGAAGTGCTTGAACTGCCGGCGCGTTATAGTGGGGATCAGGTTGTGGATTTACAGCATGAGGCTTTAAAACGTCTGCGTGCTAAACAAGATGTTCTGGTTGATAATTCCCGTTCCAACATGTCGGTGCAGCTTGCGACACACGAAGCCGTTTTGGCGATGATGGAAGCACGGTCGCTGGACGAATTTATCGGTATTTTTCAGGATGAAGTGCCGATTTTACTAGATATTGATATGGCGGCTGTTGCGCTGGAAGGCGCGGTGGAAGCCATTGATATGTCAGCAGAAGGCATGCCCGTCTTGTTGCCCACAGGTGAAGTGCAAAAACGTCTGGGCGATGAAGATGTGCAATTGATTGCGGATGTGGCCGCCGGGGATCCCATTTTTGGGGCAGCACGTGATTTGGTGCAATCGGTTGCGCTGGCCCGACTGTATCCCAGTGAAGCCATGCCCGCAGGCCTGCTGATTTTAGGGGCACGCGACGCCAACACATTCCATCCGCAACAGGGTACCGAACTGATCACCTTTATGGCCCGTGTGGCAGAAATCCTGGTGGAAAAATGGTTGGAACAAGCCAACGTGGAAGAGTGACGTGGCAACAAGCAACAAAGCTTTGGATCGTATTTCCTTTGATTGTGAACCAGCCTTAAAAGAAGCCATTGCTGACTGGCGACGCTGGTTGGAAAGTGAACGTCGCGCGTCCAAACATACGCTGGATGCCTATTTGCGCGATCTATCGGCCTTTTTTATCTATAGCCAAAATCTGCTGGGATATCCGGCCGGGGTGGAAGATTTAAAAAGTTTTACCACATCCGATTTTCGCGGATTTCTGGCTGATCGCACGGATGCTGGGATTGCGCGCAGTTCGATCAATCGTCAGATGTCAACTTTGCGCAATTTCTTTAAATTCCTAACCCGCCAAGGCATTTTGGAAAACCCGGCGCTTGCGGCCGTGAGAACGCCCAAGCAAAAGCAGGCTGTTCCCAAGGCGCTTAGTCAACAAGAAGCGGTTGTGTCACTGGAGGCGATTTCGGAATTAAGTGATGGAAGCTGGCATGAAAGCCGAGGCCTTTCATGGATTGCCAAACGGGATGCGGCTGTGCTGACTTTGTTATATGGCTGCGGTTTACGTATCGGTGAAGCCTTGAGCCTGCAACAACGCGACGCCCCTACAGAAAATGTGATGCGCATTGTCGGGAAAGGCAAAAAAGAACGTATGGTGCCGGTGCTGCCCTTGGTAATTGAAGCGATCAAGGCTTATCAGGCAGATTGTCCTTTTAAGCTGAAAAAGACCGATCCGCTTTTTGTTGGGGCACGTGGCAAGGCGCTCGATCCGGGGGTGATTCAACGGCAAATCCGAAAATTACGTCCGTTATTGAATTTACCTGAAACGGCGACACCTCATGCTTTGCGACATAGTTTCGCTACTCATTTACTTGCAGGAGGCGGGGATTTGCGCACGATTCAGGAATTATTGGGTCATGCCTCACTTTCCACAACGCAGCGCTACACAGCGGTTGATGCGGAAAAAATCAGTTCCGAATATAAAAAGGCCCATCCAAGGGCTTAGAAAAAAGTGTGTTCCTGCATAGGCAGGAACCTTTTTCAAATCAGTCTATAGGGCCAAAAGACCCCTGTTTTCACAGGGGTATGTGTGTTTATTCTTCTTTCTTTAAATCTCTATTGGTCTGTTCCCCAAAAAAGAACTGTTTGCCAAAGATCAGCATAATAAAGAGGGAAACCAGTTGGGCGGCAAAGGACATCAACAGGTCTTGTGTGATAAAGAAAGTAAGCAAAAAGACACAGGCCATAATGACCCAGGCAAGATACCGCATGAAGATAAGTTCCCTTTATGAAATTTAGTTGCCTTTGTACATTAATCGGCGGTGACTTGGAAGATAGTCATTTTCTGGTTGAAGAAGGTCGCCCCGCTTAACACACCAAAAATGCAGGCCCCGGTATCCAGCCCAATGCGATGGGGGGCCAGTTTGGGGCCGGGGATGACGGTATGACCATGAACGACGAAGGTTTGTTCTGGGTAAGGTTTGTCATAGTCCAGAAAACCATCACGGATCCAGGCCCAGTGTTTATCGTCATTATCAAGCTTGTCTTTGGCAAAATTTTCTTCAAGGCTAATATCCGGGTCAATCCCGCCATGCACACACAAAATATTACCAGAGCGATGATGGCTTTTAAACTGATCTATAAATTCGATCCGTTCCTGTCCCAAAGCAGAAATAAGGGCGGCGCGATGTTCAACAATAGGTGTATCAGCAATGGGCGGGATTTTAATTTGAAGGTTTTCCAGCGTATTCAGGCCACCATTGCCGCGCCATAAGGCCCAATGTTTCTTATAAGTCTGCTCTGTGGCATTTAAGACGCGCAATAAAAGCTGTTCATGATTGCCAAGAATAGGAATGACATTAAAGTCTTCGATCCCTTCGCTAACTAAATCAAGAACTTCTATGGCCGCATCACCACGATCAATGATATCGCCGAGCAGCACGAAATCCACACGTTTGGCAGCAGGCGAGATTGTTTTTTTAGCGGTTGTGATGATTTGTTGTAAAAGGTCAAAACGCCCGTGAATATCCCCAATGGCGACCACGGCCACATCTTTTTCTGGCATGCCCGGTATGGCAAATGCTTTTCTTATGATTTCCAAGGCAATCCTCGGTCGTTAAAATTCAGCTTGTTGGGCACGCACTTCTACAATTTTTTTACTGGCTTCCATGGCATCATTCAAGGTGATAATGCCGCGTGCCTTTAACATGGGGATCATACGTTGGAAAATACCTGCTGTGACGAGGGCATCTCCGATGGCAGTATGTCGGCCTTCAATCTCGATCCCAAAGCGTTTGGCAATGTCATTCAGGCCATGGTTTTGGGTATGGTCATGCAAAAAGACGGACAGTAATAAGGTATCTAAAACAGGATGTTCAAAGTTTACCCCACATTCGGCTTCTTTAAGCTGCAAGAATTTCATGTCAAAGGCCGCGTTATGGGCAACCAGAACTGCATCTTTGGCAAATTCATGGAATTGGGGCAGGACAATTTGTGCGGGCGGCTTGTCTTTGACCATATCATCGGTGATGCCATGAAACTTGATGGAGCTTTTGGGGATTATTCGTTTTGGGTTGACGATTCGGGCAAAGGATTCTCCTGTGAGAATACGACCATTTAGAATACGTACCCCGGCAATGGCAATGATTTCGTCACCTGCTGATGGTTTCAAGCCGGTTGTTTCTGTATCAAAAACGACAAAGGACAGTTCGCTTAACGGGGTGTCCGCCAGTTCAGGCGTTATTTTGTTGGGCTGACTTAACAGGCTGAAATCATAAAATTCCGGGCGCTGTGGCAGGTCTTCGCTGGTGTGGTCTGCAATGGGGCGATGGGATGGGATCATGGGCAGGCGAAGACGGGCGCGATTATTGGTGATTGTTTCGCTCCACATCTCGCAGCGGTGATGTTCTAAAATATCGCGCAGGCTCATACCGCCGATGGATTCAGCAAGGTTTGTATCCAGCCAACTGTCAATGGTGCTGGATGAAACCGACTGTCCCTCCCAGATGATATCAATATGAACTTTACCGTCGCGAGCGATGGTCTGTAGATCGAAACTTTCTGCCCCAATGGTGTCATGAAGACGATGGACGAGTTGCACAAGGGCAAGCAATAACGAATGACTGTCCCCATGCAGCCAGGCGGGAATGCCGGTCATCATGGCAGTGATATTCTGCTCGTCATTCAAACGCAAAGAAACGAGGCTCAGTAAATTGGCTGAGTAAATATCCGCCATGGGCCAGTGTCCGGTGGCAAGCCCGTGATAATCCTCGGCTAATTGATCCAGTTTTTTGGACAGTTTTTGACTTTCGGCGACCAGAACATCCTGAAACTGCGTGCGGATGGTATCATCCATGTGTCCGGCATGGGACAGCATTTCAGAGGCCGCGCGCAGATTGGCAATAGGTTGGCGCAGGCCTTCTGTCGCTTCGCGCAAAAGATGGTCACGTTTTCCAAGGGCATTCAGTTCTTCGGTGGCATCTTCAAATGTCAGGATGTAACTTTCAGGGGATTTTTCTTCTTCATCCAGAACTAGGCTCATGCGTGCTTCTAAGGTGTAGCGTCCGTCAACGGTTGCACAGACGAAAGATGCACTTAAGCCATCAGGATGGTTTTCAAAGCGATTTTCGGCCAGACGGTTTCGCAGACGTCGCATGGAATGCAGCAAAGGAGGGCTGTCAATGACGCGAAACAGGCTGCGCATCAACCCAATATCACCACTGACATGCAATAAGGACAGTGCCCGTTGATTATAGAGTAAAACCTGATTGTTCAGATTACAGATGATGACCCCTTGATGCAGGTCTTTCAAGATGGCTTCCAGAGTCTTTTTTTGTTCGGTCGTCTGCGCGGTGGCTTGTTTGATGGTTTGATCAACCTCTATGCGCTGGCGGCGATATTGTCGGGCAAGATCATGGACGGTTTCTGGTAAATGGTCGAGATATTTACCCGTTTCCAGTTCGACACGATGATCGCGGTTGCCGTGCAGGATGGTTTGAATATCGCGGATGAGCCCTTGAATAGGGGCAGCTATATTCAGATCAAACAAAGCTCCGATCGCCACAATACAGAGGATCAGGCCCATACAAGAGGCCATGCCAAACAAAAGGAGGCTGCTGGCCGGGTCCTGATGGGTGAGGATATGATGGTAGGCAAAATAAAAACCCGGCACGATGATGGCCGGAACACATAGGCTCAGTAATAAAAAAAAGAGAAAGGTACGCAAACGTAAGCTGAATTTTGAAAGTCGTTTCAGCATGTTGATTTACGCATCGCCCAAAAGTTCTCTGACCCGTTTAGTCAATTCGCTGGTGGAAAACGGTTTGGTGACATATTCATTAGCGCCAAGGGCAAGGCCTTTTTCTTTTTCAACTTCACGCCCTTTGGCCGTTAACATTATGATCGGAATACTGGCCCATTCTTCGGAACGACGCAGGGTCTGGCAGACATCATAGCCATCGCGGCCCGGGATCATCAGGTCCAGTAAAATCAGGTCTGGTGTTTTTTCGACCACGGCTTCTAGAGCAGCATTGCCGTCGCGGGCAATGCGTACGTCATAGCCTGCTTGTGTCATAAGAAATTCAAGCGAAAGAACAATGTTCGGTTCGTCATCGACAACCAATACGGTTTTGGTCATTGTTTTGTGGAGCCTCCAAAGCAGATATTTTATGTTTTTATGTTTTTATGATTTTTTTTTACATACTATTCTGATTGCCGCCCGGTTGCAAGAGACAGGCTATTCGACCAATGCGCTTTCCAGCAAGCGTTTGGCGTAATTGATTTGTTGCCAGACAAGCGATGGTGTGGCTGAAACAGGGGGTTCCCCAACCTCCATTTTTGAGGGGCCAAACAAGAGATGATTGATGGCAATCAGGTCGGCCAGAACAACACCACATAAACGGTTGACCTGAGCTGGCGTAATGACATGACTGCTTGGTTTTAAAATAGTGACGCCCCCTTTTAAGGGGATTTTGTTTTTATCGCTGTAGAGTTTAAGCAAGAAGATCAGCTTATTGGCCTCGTTATAGACATGGATGGGACGCTTCGGCGTAATTGCCTGAGGCAGGGCCGTTGGGATTTCACTGCACTTGTCTGTATCACACAGGTTTTTCACGAGCCGGCTGATAAGGCGCGCACGATGAAGCACATGATTGGGCTGAATGGACGGACTCCCAAGTTCCAACAGTAAAAGCTCAATCCGGTCCAGGGTCGAAAAGGGGTTACGACTGGACGCATTGGAGGAGAGGTCAAAGCCATTTAAAGATGCAAATTCATGTTCATTAATGATGTTGTTTGTGATGGCATAGTCATCAAATTTAGTATGAATATTCATCATTAGCTGGCGCACGTCTTCTACATTATAAGGTTTAATGTCCAAGGTCGTGTGCCCAGCAATGTCCTGTCCCAACATGCGAAGATAAGCATTTAATCGCAGGTCAATATCAATGGCGCGTTGGAAGATGTGCCTGTTTTGGAGGCTTGTCTGGCAGTCATCGCAGAGGGTGGCCAGATTGTTGCTATCGGCCTGCATTTTACGCATGGCGGTAATCAGATTGCGGGTCAGACTTTCGCTATATGCCGTAAATTTCTGATCGTATGCCATTGCAGGTTGTGATGCAATGATCCATATGGATGTATGTAAAACCATAATAAAAGTTCGGAATTTGTTCATTATATAAAATGACCTTATTGAAAATTCCAAAAGTTTTTCAATCATAGATAAACTTTATAATGAACGCCAGCAAAATGCATTTTTACAGGGGTGTTAATTGAGTGTATATGTGCTAAAAGACAAGCAAATTATTGTCAGGGGCCTGATAGGTGCCTTGGCAGAACAGATTTAATTCTACAAGGATTTCAGCAAGATGGCCTCATATCAATATGTCTATGTGATGAAGGACCTGTCCAAGGTCTACCCCGGTGGAAAAAAAGTCGTGGAAAATGTATTCCTGTCTTTTTTACCGGGTGCGAAAATCGGTGTTCTAGGTCACAACGGCACAGGTAAATCGACCTTGATGCGAATCATGGCCGGGCTGGATGAAGAATATAACGGTGAAGCCTGGGCAGCTGAAGGCGCCAAAGTTGGCTACCTGCCACAAGAACCACAATTGGATGAAACCAAGACGGTGGCCGAAAACGTCATGGAAGCCTTGGGCGATGCCAAACGTGATCTGGATCGTTTTAACGAGATTTCCAACAAGTTCATGGAACCCATGGACGATGACGAAATGAATGCATTGCTGGCCGAACAGGGTGAGCTGCAGGAAAAAATCGACGCAGTTAACGGCTGGGAAATAGAACGTACCATCGAAATCGCCATGGACGCCTTGCGGTGTCCCCCGGGTGACTGGGCAGTCGATAAACTGTCCGGTGGTGAAAAACGCCGTGTGGCATTGTGTAAGCTGTTGCTTGAAAAACCTGACCTTTTGCTGCTTGACGAACCGACCAACCATTTGGATGCGGAATCTGTGGCGTGGCTGGAACGTTTCTTGGAAGATTATCCGGGTACCGTTGTGGCCGTGACCCACGACCGTTATTTCTTGGATAACGTCGCAGGTTGGATTTTGGAATTGGACCGCGGCAAGGCGATCCCTTACGAAGGCAACTATTCGCAATGGCTGGAGCAGAAACAAAAACGTCTGCAACAAGAAGCTAAAGAAGAAGCCAACCGTCAAAAGACACTGGCGCACGAGATGGAGTGGATCAAGCAATCTCCAAAAGCGCGTCAGGCCAAATCTAAAGCTCGTATCAATTCTTATGAGGAACTGCTCAATAAGGATATGAAGGAACAAATCGGTTCTGCTCAAATCGTAATCCCGCCGGGGCCGCGTCTGGGCAATGTGGTGATCAAGGCCGAAGGTGTGTCTAAAGGCTTTGAAGATAAATTGCTCTATGAAAACCTTGAATTCAATCTGCCAGCTGGTGGTATCGTCGGGATTATTGGTCCTAACGGCGCGGGTAAAACCACGTTGTTCCGCATGATCACAGGTCAGGAAACACCCGATAGCGGAACCTTTACCGTTGGGGAAACGGTGAAACTTGGCTATATCGACCAAAGCCGTGACAGTCTGGATGATAACAAAACCGTCTGGGATGAAATCTCTGACGGGTTGGATGTGATCGAACTGGGCAATGGCTCACTGCAAAGCCGTGCCTATGTCTCACGCTTTAACTTTAAAGGCGGGGATCAGCAAAAGAAAGTCGGTCAACTGTCCGGTGGGGAACGCAACCGTGTCCATCTGGCGAAAATGTTGAAAGAAGAAGCCAACGTGCTTCTGCTCGATGAGCCGACCAACGATCTGGACGTGGATACCTTGCGTGCGCTGGAAGAAGCCTTGGAAAACTTCGCCGGCTGTGCCGTGGTAATCTCACACGATCGCTGGTTCCTCGACCGCATCGCCACCCACATCCTGGCCTTTGAAGGCAACTCTGAAGTCGTCTGGTTCGAAGGGAACTACGAAGACTACGAAGCCGACCGCAAACGCCGCTTGGGCGCAGATGCGGACCAACCGCACCGGATCAAGTTCAAGCCGCTGACGCGGTAGTTTTTTACATAATGTATAAATAAAAGCCCGGTTTGACCGGGCTTTTATTTTTTTTGCTTTAGGAAATCAACTTGGTCTTTGACAAGGTCTGGGCGTTTCGCAAGTAAAGATTTTATTTCTTTAAAAGTATCTGGTCCTGAGAGATGCTTTTTGTATCTTTCCCGACCGTCTTTACCAGAGAAAAGACTGCACAAAACCTCGACTAACTCTGCTTCAAAACACTCAATTGATTTTGTCGACATATGTTCTAAGTTGCATGTTAGGCAAGCATATTCATATTGTGCTAATAGTTCTCCAAAGTGGAAAGCGCAGTTTTCTTGGGATATGTATTTTTCCCAGTGGTAGCTTATTTGACACCGAATACCATGAAGAACTTGGAGGCTATCAATTTCTTTTTGGTGCTTTAAAGCATTTCGTTGTTCTTTTGTTTGATATGCTAAAATTATAAAGGTTAGAGCAACGCAGATATTAGCGACAGCTATGATGATATCATAATAGTCTCTTACAACTGATATTATCGCATCAGGATTAGTCATCATTTTTGTCGTTTGATGATGCTCCAGAATCTTGCTGCCTCTGTGGTGATGGCTGTAAATGAGATGTTGTTGCTGAGTTTTTTGCGTATTCTAGATCCTGTACAGCAAGATGGGACGTGGGCGCACTTTCTTTCAGAAAACCATCAACGTTTGACTTATCATTTAACTTGCTCATCTGTTCCTCACAAAAATTGTATGAAATTGTGTTGTTGCCTGATGTGGAGTATATATTAAATGGGATATATAAAGTAGAAAAAGATTGATGTTATAAAATAAAGAGTGACAGCTACCTTTTACCGATCAACCTTGTCATCAATGGGTTTATTTCGGGATAATCTGTTCAAGCGAAACGGCTAGAATCAGTTTCATGAAAACCGATTGTCCCGGCCTGCGCCGGGATGACAGATGGTGGTGAAGTTTATGATATTATTCATGCAATAGAGACAAGTGTCATGCCGTACTTGTTACGGCATAATGGGTTGATGTCATTTACTTAACTTTCCCCATGATCGTGCAAGAACTGTGCGATGATGGTTTTGACCTTAAGAACGGGCAAGAAAAGTTTTGACTTGTTCTTCTGTCGGGACGCTTCCGGCATGTACTGTTACGTCATCGACGACAACGCCCGGTGTTGACATGACGCCATAGCCCATAATCGCAGCGACATCGGTGACTTTTTCGATTTCAATTTCAATGCCATTTTTTTCGGCATGGTCTTGAATAACTTGGGCGGTTTGTTGGCATTTTTTACAGCCTGAGCCTAAGACTTTAACGTTTTTCATCACTTTTCTCCTCACATGGCCAGTGCGTTAAACAGGTAGCCGACAAAAATGAAGGCGATTGCCAAGAAACTGGCGAAGTAAACTAAACCCTGGATGCGAATGACTTTTCTGAGAATTACAAATTCCGGAATTGAAATCGCAACCACGCTCATCATTAAGACAATGACCGTTCCGATCGGGACGCCTTTGCCAAGCAGGGCCTCGACAACGGGAATGACCCCGGTTGCATTTGAATAAAGCGGAATGCCTGAAACAACAGCAAGAGGAACGGCAAACCAGTTGTCCGCAGAGGCATATTCAGCGAAGAAACCTGTGGGGACATAGCCGTGTAATGCGGCACCGATGGCAATTCCCAAAAAGACATATGTCCAGATGCGTCCGACGATTTCCTTAACTTCACCCCAGGCAAACAAAATGCGTCCTATTAATGTTGTGTCGTAAGTGGGCTGGATGACCTGTCCAGTTTTGATTTTCCAGACATAGTCTTCGACATATCTGTCCATTTTAAAATAATCGGTCGCCCATCCCCCAAACATGCCCACCAGCAATCCGGTGATGATGTAGATCAGGGTCAATTCCCAGCCGATGACAGTCCCTAAAATCACAACAGCCACTTCATTAATCATGGGGGAGGCAATGAGAAAGGCCATGGTGGCCCCGACAGGGATGCCGGCTTCGACAAAACCGATAAAAAGCGGCACGGAGGAGCAGGAACAAAATGGCGTCACAGCCCCCAAGCTTACCGCAAGAAAATAAGAAACAGTCTTTGGTTTGCCTTCAATATAGGTTCTGATTTTTTCAGGTGATAAGATGGAGCGAAACAATCCCATGACAAAGATAATCAGTGTCAGCAAGAAAAAAATTTTGCTTGTGTCTTCGATAAAGAAATGAATTGAATTGCCAAGCTTTGTACCGGTTTCAATGCCGAAAACATCATAGGTCAACCAACTGGCAAGCCATGTAAAAGACTCAAGCATGCAAACCTCCCCTTAAACGTGGTGGACGGTTTCGTTTCATCTATCAGCATGCGCTTGGGTGTAATGTTTGTCAATCTAACTCTACTGTTGGCATAGGGGTGAAAGAATTAGATTTCAGGTGTTTAGAGCCTTTAATTATAGCTTCCCCCTTCGACTAAGTGCGAAGAGGGAAGCTATAACGGGGTCAGTTTGGTCCAAGGTCTTTAATGAGAGAGGGACCGAGTGGTTTATTTGACTTTTTCGCAATCTCCTGAAGAGACAGACTGAGGTCATCCATCACATATCCTTTGGCGGATAGTCGCTCTTTTAACTGCTCAGGGCTAAGATCAAAGAGCGGGGCAAGCTGCGCAATATTCCCTTTATGAAGGGCGCTGACGGCCATACGCATGGGATTGCTTTGCGTTCCGCTGGAGGTCAGGCTTGGATAGGCAAAAGCAAGGCTGGCAATAAGGGACAGGACAAGAGCGATATACATCGGCTTTTTTTTAAAATAAGTCTTAAAGGCCCCCCAGTTGCGCCAGACATGAAACACCACCGGGACAATCAAGACCATGGACAGCCATTCATGCATTGAATGGAAGGTAGAGGAAGAAATGTGAAAAAACAGGAAAACACCAGACAGGGTGGAAACGGCAAAGAGCCCCACAGTCAGGGTTGTGCCATAGGTTTTGAGAAATTTTTGCATGGTTCAGAACAGTCACGTTATCTAAGGAATATGTTTTTTTACACTATTCTTGTCACCGCAGTGTGTCTTGCCAAGAACGAAATTGTAACGCATTGTAACTTATCAAAAATGAAAGCGAAAAATGAATGATGACTTCATTGGCTGATTGGGAACTTGTTGTGCTGCTGTCCATCGCAGCCGGGATTACGATCCCGGCGGGGGGCTTGTTTGCGCGTGTTGAACATATCAGCCCGAAATGGCTGGAAAAAGAATTTCGCCACTCTGTGATCGCCTTTGGTGGCGGGGCCTTGTTGGCGGCGGTATCCTTGGTATTGGTGCCACAAGGGGTTGAAACCAGCCCGCCAGTTTTATCGGTTGCCCTCTTTTTATTAGGCGGTGTTGTTTTTTATGGGCTGGACCGTTTGATCCAAAGCCGTGGAGGCAGTTATTCACAGCTGATCGCCATGGTTTCTGACTTTATGCCTGAGGCAATGGCGTTAGGGGCCATGCTCACACAGGATTATAAGTCTGCCTTGCTACTGGCCTTTTTGATTGGTCTGCAAAATTTCCCCGAAGGTTTTAATGCATATCGAGAGATTTTATGTAAAGGTCATCATGGGGGGCAGAAAATTTTATTGTGGTTTTCTGCACTTGTTTTAATTGGTCCTGTTTGTGCGCTTTTGGGCTTGGAATATCTTGCTCACATGCCTGTGGTCATGGGCGGCATTATGATGTTTGCCGCCGGTGGTATCCTCTATTTAGTCTTTCAGGATATCGCGCCTGAGGCCCGTTTGAAACACCGTTGGGCCCCACCCCTTGGCGCTGTTTTTGGCTTTGGGCTGGGGCTGATCGGTCACTTGTTGTTATAGCTGTTCAAGCATGGTGTCGGCATCTGAAACTTCAAATTTGCCGCCTTCTTCCACATTGAGCTGGCGAACGACACCATTTTCCACCAGCATGGAATAACGCTGGCTGCGCATCCCCATACCACGGGCGGTGAGGTCAAGTTCAAGACCCAAGGCTTTGGTCCAGGTCGCACTGCCATCGCCTAAAAAACGGATTTTTCCAATGGCATTCTGGTCTTTGCCCCAAGCGGCCATAACAAAACCGTCGTTGGTGGCAACGCACCAGATTTCATCAACGCCTTTGTCCTTAAAGGCCGCAATCTGATCACGATAGCCCGGCACATGTTTGGCTGAACAGGTTGGGGTATAGGCGCCGGGGACGGCAAAGATAACAATCTTTTTACCAGCGACGGCCTCACTGACTTTGACGGTTTCCGGTCCTAACGGGCAAGCCTCGCCAAATTGTGTGGACTCGGCGAGTTCGCCGTCGGGTAAAGTGTCACCAACTTTAATGCTCATATTGATCTCCTTGAATGAGTGTTAGCACTATATAGGAAGGAGATCGTACATCGGCAATATAACGGTTTGTTTGAGGGAGAGGATTGTCGATTTTTTAAATCGGCATATGTACAATGAGAAACGTTCATCATGAAAAGGAATAGAACATGGGGAATAACAGTAGCCGATTTTGGGACCGTCATGCCGAAGGGTATGCCAAACGCGCGATTTCAGATGAAGCCACGTATCAGCAGAAACTGAAAAAGACGCAAGCTTACATGACACCTGAAATGTCCGTTCTGGAAATTGGCTGTGGCACAGGGACGACGGCGATTTATCATGCCCCGTATGTGAACCATATTCATGCGATGGATGTTTCAGCAGAGATGGTGAAAATTGCTGAAGAAAAGACGAAGGCCGCACAGATTGATAATATCACCTATGACTGTTCTGATTTTGATAGTCTGAATGTTGATAATGAAAAATACGATATGGTAATGGCGCACAATTTGATCCATCTCTTACCGGATCGTGATGCGGCCTTGAATAAGATTAATGCGCTCTTAAAACCGGGTGGGATGTTTGTCAGTTCAACAGCCTGTTTGCATAGCGGGGCTCTTAATCTTTTGCGTCTTATTCTTCCTATTGGACAGGTCTTTGGGCGATTGCCTTTGGTGCGTTTTTTTAGCTCGCGTCAGTTTGAAGACAGTCTAACAAAAGCGGGCTTTGAGGTTGAATTCAAGTGGCAACCGGGAAAAGTGAAGGCTTTTTTTGTGATTGCGCGCAAAGTTTCCTAGTTCATCGCCAGAACTTGGGTATCCTGTTCAGCATAAAAAATATGACGGCCGATTTTTGTGGTGCGTTTTAAACGTTCTGCCCAGGGTGGGGTGACGTAATCGGCATGATACCATTTCGCCGCATTTGTTGGGTCTTTATAAATCCCGGCAAGAAACAGGCGTGCGATCTGTTGGGCGCTACCCCAGGCAGTGGCTTCTTTCGGGTCGTCTTTCTTGCCATCACACCACCATGAAAACTGGCAACGATGCAGACGCTGACGGCTTTTTGATTGCTGTACGACTTCACAAATACTGTTGGGGAACTTTTTATCGGCAACCCGGTTCATGGTCACGCCAGCAACGGCCAGCTGTCCTTGCAGGTCTTCAGAACGCGCTTCCCAATAGATATTCAACGCAAGGCAACGCAGTTCATTAGTATCGACCACAAGGTTGTGGGACATGTAACTGTTAAATTCACGGGCAAAAGCTTGTGCGGATGGTTCTTCATAGGCAGAGGTATTGGTTTGAGGTTCCCATTTTTTGAACCCCGTCACGCCAAAGAACAGACTGCCTGAAATAAAGGTCATCAAAAGCAGGCGACCCAAAAAGGGGCGCACGGCCAGATTGCTCGAACTCATATTTTTGTCCACATATTGTTTCAAAAATGGTCCGACAATCTGGCAATCATTTTTATGTTTATGATTGCTTCTCGTTAAAGTCTTCGGCTGAAAATACATCAGCTGGGGGGTCGGACTTTATTAACGCGTTTTCTAACGCGCGGTAGATATATGTAAAACTACATATGAAGTCAACCCCCTAAAAGTGCACTGCACAAGAGTATCAGAAAAATGCAATATTGTTGCATGAAAATGAAAAGCTGACTAATTTGGTAACCCATTTTCCTGCTTTTGGTTTGCTTTCGTAATGACTTTTGTTTATCGCCCACCAGATGTTCCTCTTGAGGTTTTTTATCAAGATGAGAATCTGATATTGGTTAATAAACCCAGTGGGTTATTGTCTGTTCCGGGGCGTGCTTCTGAACATAAAGACTGTCTGCAATCGCGCCTTGAAGACAAATTTGGGACGGCTTTGGTGGTACATCGCCTGGATATGGATACGTCTGGTGTGATGGTGTTTGCTGTGGATAAGGATGCTCAGCGCGATTTATCGAAACAGTTCGAAAGCAAAACGGTTTTTAAAAACTATCACTGTATTGTCAACGATATTGTCGAGGAAGAGGAAGGTGAGGTGAACTTACCTTTGCGCTGTGATTGGCCGAACCGACCTTTGCAGATGGTGGATCATGAACATGGTAAGCCCGCTCAAACCCGTTGGAAGGTTTTGGAACGTGGTGAGGGGCAAACCAGATTGCTTTTGATCCCTATTACCGGGCGCTCACATCAATTACGCGTTCATTGTCTATCGATGGGGCATCCGATTGTGGGGGATCGTTTCTACGCCCCGCCGGCAGTTATCGCTTTAAGTGATCGATTGTGTCTGCATGCCGCGAAACTGGAAATTAATCATCCTGTCACAGGGGAAAGGCTATCTATTGACGCGCCATGTGATTTCTAAACATAAAAAAAGCTGCCCTCATGAAAGGACAGCCTTTTTATGTCATATGAATTTTTATTGTGCGGCTTTATCGACGTCGCTGACTAATTCGGCTGTCTTCGTGCGAAGCGCATCAATTAAAGCGCTGACGTTCCCGCCACCGCGTTTAATAACGGAGACAAATTCAGCACGTTGTGTCTGGCTCATGCTGACACCAGCAATAAGAACATCAACAACTTTCTTTTCGCCGTCTTTGTTTGCTTTTACACGCCAGTCGACTAGAATTGGTTCGCTTGACTGGGGGCGTTCTATCTGGGAGCGCACAATTGCATCCTGATCATTTTTAGCAAGAGATTCTGTCACAGTTAATGTGATGTTTTCACCCGAGTAATCTTCAAACCGTTTTGAATAAGTAACAATGATGAAGTCTTCAAACAGTTTTAGGTAATCTTCTTTTTCTGCTTCGCTGGCCTTACGCCAGTAACGGCCAAGAACCCATTTACCAATTGCACGCACATCAAAACCCTCGTTCAGAAGGTTTCTGAATTCAATATTGCGTGTTTGTGAATCTTGGGAAGAACGGAAAGATGCCATAGCTTTATCAGCCATGGTTTGAATGAAACTTTCAGCTTCTTTACCAAAATCTTTTGCCATAACAGGCGCTGATGAAAGGGCAATAGTGAAACAGAGAAATGCTGTGGCGAAAAAACGTCTGGTCATCATTGTTAATATATGTCCTTAACGCGCTTCAGTTAATTCTTCATCACCTGGTGCCGGCGCATCATAGTCAAAAGATAAATTTGGCGCTTTTTTGGCTTTTGGGCCATCATTATTCATGATTTCAGCATCGCGATTTTGGCGATAGAAGCTACGATATGACGCATAAGGATCAAGTGAGTTTGTGCGTATATCTTCAATGGCATCGTAATAATAAGCGCGTGAATCAACCGCTGACACAATACTGCGGCCAATCATATGATTTTCACGGTCAGTATTGTTCGCCCATATATTAATTGGATCTGTAAAATAATCTACAACCAGACCCACAGTGTCACGAGGATTGCTTGGTCCGAAAATTGGCAGAACAATGTATGGACCTTCACCCGCACCCCATACAGCCAATGTCTGGCCAAAGTCTTCTTTGTGTTTTTTGTAACCCATTTCTGATGCAGGATCGCCAAAACCCAGAACGCCTACGGTGCTGTTGATCGCAAAGCGCGCGATTGTGTCGCCTGCGCGTTCGCCTTCACCTTGCAGGATATCATTGAGCAGGATGACAGGACTGCTCAGGTTCGCCAGCATATTGTGGATCCCCTCCTGAATGGGAGGTGGCATCAGACCGCGATAAAGTGTTGCTGCAGGACGCAAAAACCAGGTATCGATGACCTGATTGAATCCAAAAACAGCGCGGTTTAAACCCTCAAGGGGGTCATTATCTTCGTCAACAGCTTGAGGTTGACTGGCGCAGCCTGCCAGAATCACACTGATAGCTGCGATTCCGCTTATTTTCTTTAACCAGTTTTTTTTCGTTACGGGCTTTGTCATCATACACCGAATTGTTATTTTGCCATGTTATTTTCAATATATATCAATACGTTAGTGTTGACTTACTGACATATAATACTGTGTGTTCATATATACGAGACCTAAAGTCCTTCCCCCATAGATATAAACCTAGATATTGAAGTACCATAGCGTAACTCAAAACACTAGTCCTTCCAAAGGTTAATAAAGTATCAATTTCCTGTCGGTGTTACATATTTGCAACAGATGCATTTTTATCCTTGCAATCATATAAAGATATCTTTATATCTTGAATAAATATTATCCGGTGGAGTTGAATATGGATGCAATTTTATCAGCTTTAAAGGCTATTGGGGAACCGACACGCATGCGTGTTATGGCGTTGTGTGCTCAAGGTGACCTGACAGTTTCCGAACTGGTCCACATTCTGGGTCAAAGTCAGCCGCGTGTATCACGCCATTTGAAGTTGTTGTGTGAGGCTGGTTTGTTGCAGCGCTTGCGTGAAGGGAGCTGGGTATTTCATCGTCTGGCGGTTGATTCGGAGAAGGCTCAGATTGTTGAAAAGCTGGTCAACGTCATTCCGTATGAAGATGAGGTGATTTTACGTGATTTGCAGCGTTTGGATGAAGTTAAGCACGACCGTGCTGAAAAGGCAGCGGCATTCTTTAAAATGAATGCACAGCGCTGGGAAGAAATTCGTGCCCTGCATGCTGACGATAAAGAAGTTGAATTTCAGCTTCTGGAGATTTTAAAACCGGATTCAAATCAAGATTTGCTGGATATTGGTACCGGGACAGGGCGATTTTTGGAAGTGTTTTCTCCCCTTATTCGTCAAGGCTGGGGTGTTGATCTTTCCCCGGAGATGTTGGCGATTGCCCGGGCAAAGATAGAAGAAGGCGGTTTAAGTAATTGTGCTGTGCGCCAGGGGGATATGTATCAGGTGCCCTTTTCGGCAGAAAGTTTCGATCTGGTGACGATCCATCAGGTATTGCACTACACCGACGAACCGATGACGGCAATCAGCGAAGCTGCCCGTGTGTTGCGAACGGGTGGGAAATTGGCTTTGATTGATTTTGCACCCCATGAAGAAGAAACCCTGCGCACACAATATCAGCATCGCCGCCTTGGGTTTGATGAAGATGAAATTTCAAAAATTTGCCAGGACTGCGGATTAACTGTGACACATGTCCAGCATCTGCCCGGCACCCCTTTAACTGTGACCATCTGGGTCGCTGAAAAAAAAGACTAGGAGATAACTATAGTGACCCTTAAAGAAGAACGAAACGCTGTTTTGAGCGGATTACCCGTTGCGGCCCCTCTGCTTCAAGATGTCAGTGTGTCTTTTGAATTTTTCCCCCCAAAGACGGAAAAGATGGAAGAAACCTTATGGGCATCTTTGAAACGCCTGGAACCATTGGCGCCTAAATTTGTTTCCGTAACTTATGGTGCTGGTGGTACAACGCGGGAGCGTACGCACAACACGGTTGTTGGCATTCAACAAGAAACATCCATGGCGGCAGCGGCGCATCTGACTTGTGTCGGGTCATCCAAGGCTGAAATTGACGAGATTGCAGACCGTTATTGGGAAGAAGGTATTCGTCACATCGTTGCCTTGCGTGGTGATCCTGAAGAAGGTGCAGAGGGCTATAAACCGCATCCAGAAGGCTATGCTTACGCAGTTGATCTGGTCGAAGGCTTGAAAAAACGCCATGATTTCGAAATTAGTGTGGCTGGTTATCCCGAAACCCACCCCGATGCACCTTCGGCCCAGTTTGATATTGATTATCTGAAAAAGAAAGTGGATGCCGGTGCGAACCGGGTCATCACGCAATATTTCTTTGAAGCAGAGACTTTCCTGCGCTATCGCGATAAGGCGACGGCTGCTGGTGTGAATGTGCCGATTGTTCCGGGTATTTTACCTGTGACAAACTTTAAACAAGTGCTGAAATTTTCCGATGCCTGCAACACAAAAGTCCCGGCCTGGATGGCAGACCTGTTTGAAGGTTTGGATGATGAACCGGAAACCCGCAAACTGGTTGCGGCCACTGTGGCTTCGGAATTGTGTCGTGTTTTACATGTCAATGGCGTGAACGACTTTCATTTTTATACGTTGAACCGTGCAGACTTAACTTACGCTTTCTGTCATATTCTTGGGGTTCGCCCGAAAGGAAATCAATCATGAGTACCCGCGAAGACCGTCTGGCTTATTTAGAAGCCGAATCTAAAAAACGCATCATCATTCTGGATGGCGCAATGGGAACAATGATCCAACGCTACAATCTGACAGAAGAAGATTATCGTGGGGAACGTTTTGCGGACTGGCCCCAAGATGTAAAAGGCAATAACGATCTGTTGTCCCTTACAAAACCCGAGGTCATTAAAGAAATTCACAAAGAATATCTGGAAGCTGGTGCGGATATTTTGGGGACCAATACGTTTTCGTCAACTACGATTGCGCAAGCTGATTATGCCATGGAAGATCTGGCCTATGAAATGAATGTGGAAAGTGCACGTATTGCCCGCGAAGTCGCAGATGAAATGACGGCAATAACACCGGATCGTCCGCGTCTGGTCGCAGGGGCCATGGGGCCGACGAACCGCACCTGTTCGATCAGCCCGGATGTGAATGACCCCGGTTATCGTAATGTATCCTTTGATGAGCTGCGTATTGCTTACAAATCAGCGGCGAAGGGGTTGTTAGAAGGCGGTAGTGATATCCTGATCGTTGAAACCATCTTTGATACGCTCAATGCCAAAGCCGCTCTATTTGCGATTGAAGAATTGTTTGATGAACAAGGCTGGTCCGTGCCGATTATGATTTCCGGTACGTTGACAGATGCATCTGGTCGCACATTGTCCGGTCAAACGGCAGAAGCGTTTTGGAATTCAGTGCGTCACGTTAAGCCGTTTTCAGTAGGTCTGAACTGTGCGCTGGGGGCTGACCTGATGCGCCCGCATATTGCAGCCCTGTCCAATGTGGCCGAAGTACGTGTCTCAACCTATCCTAATGCAGGCTTGCCAAATGAGATGGGCGGATATGATGAAACACCAGAAGAAATGTCTGAATCTTTAAAAGAATGGGCAGAAAGTGGTTTGATCAATATTGTTGGGGGGTGCTGTGGGACAACGCCTGCCCATATTAAGGATATTGCTGATTCTGTTGCGCATGTCAAACCGCGTGAAATTCCAAAGCTGGATGTGAAAATGCGCCTGTCCGGGTTGGAATCTTTTAACGTAACATCCTGAGCATAACCGTTATCCCGGCCTTGGTCGGGATGACGTGTAAAATGAGATTAAGAACATGACAACTCAACAAGCGACATTTATTAATATCGGGGAACGCACAAACGTTGCGGGTTCCGCAAAATTCAAGCGTCTGATTGCTGAAGAACAGTATGATGAAGCCTTAAGTGTGGCGCTTCAGCAGGTGGAAAACGGAGCCAATATCATTGATATCAACATGGATGATGCCATGCTGGACAGTGAAAAAGCCATGGTGCGTTTCTTAAACCTGATCGCCGCCGAACCGGATATCGCGCGTGTGCCGGTGATGATCGACAGTTCAAAATGGTCGGTGATCGAAGCGGGCCTGCAATGTGTGCAAGGCAAGGCGGTGGTAAACTCCATCTCTTTGAAAGAGGGCAAAGAACAATTCGTTGAACAGGCGAAAAAGATTAAACGCTATGGTGCCGCTGTGGTGGTCATGGCCTTTGATGAAGACGGTCAGGCCGATACAAAAGAACGCAAAGTCGAAATTTGCAAACGCTCTTACGATGTTTTGGTCAATGAAGTGGGCTTCCCGCCGGAAGATATCATTTTTGATCCGAATATCTTTGCTGTTGCGACCGGGATTGAAGAACATAACAATTATGCGGTCGATTTTATTGAAGCAACCCGCATCATTCGCGAACAATGTCCGCACTGTCATATCTCGGGTGGTTTGTCTAACGTCTCTTTCTCATTCCGTGGCAATAACCCGGTGCGTGAAGCCATGCACTCGGTCTTTCTGTATCATGCGGTTCAGGCTGGCATGGATATGGGGATTGTTAACCCGGCACAGTTGGAAGTTTATGATGAAATCCCGAGTGAGCTTCGCGAGCGTGTCGAAGATGTGATCCTGAACAAACGTCCAGATGCAACGGACCGTTTGTTGGAAATCGCCGATGAGTATAAAAATAAGGGTGGATCAAAGGCGGCGACGATTGATCTGTCTTGGCGTGAAAAACCGATTGCGGAACGTCTGTCTTTTGCCTTGGTCAAAGGGATCGATCAGTTTATCGAAGAAGATACCGAAGAAGCCCGCCAGCAATTTGACCAACCGATTGAGGTCATTGAAGGTCCGCTGATGGACGGGATGAACGTGGTCGGGGACCTGTTTGGCGCGGGTAAAATGTTCTTGCCCCAAGTGGTGAAATCCGCCCGCGTGATGAAAAAGGCTGTAGCATATCTGATGCCTTTCATTGAAGAAGGTAAGGAAGCAGGGTCCGAAAGTGCGGGTAAAGTCTTGATGGCGACTGTGAAGGGCGACGTGCATGATATTGGTAAAAATATCGTTGGCGTTGTGCTGCAATGTAACAACTTTGAAGTCATCGATCTGGGCGTGATGGTGCCAACACAGGATATTCTGGAAGCGGCCAACCAAAATAATGTGGATATCATCGGCCTGTCCGGTCTGATTACGCCGTCTTTGGAAGAAATGGTCAATGTTGCCAAGGAAATGAAGCGATTAGATATGAATATCCCGCTTTTGGTTGGCGGGGCGACCACATCCAAGGTTCATACAGCGGTCAAAATTGACCCGAACTATGAACATCCAACTATTCATGTGTTAGATGCTTCTCGTGCTGTTGGGGTATGTTCGAACCTTCTGTCGAGCAATAAACGCGCAGCTTATGAAGCGGAAATTGCCGCTGATTATGAAAAAGTACGTCAAGCGCGTGCGAAAAAGCAGAATAAAGGCAACAAAATCACCCTTGAAGAAGCGCGTAAAGCCAAACAGCCGATTGATTGGGAAGGATTTGATCCTGTAAAACCCAGCTTCTTAGGGACGAAGACGTTTGATGATTATCCGTTAGAAGAACTGGTAGATCGCATTGACTGGACACCGTTCTTTCGGACTTGGGAACTGGCGGGAAATTATCCTAAAATTCTGGATGATGAAGTTGTGGGTGAAACTGCAACCAGCTTGTTCAAGGATGCGCAAGACATGCTGAAAGAGATCATCGCTGATAAATGGTTGAGCGCGAAAGCTGTGATCGGTTTCTGGCGGGCCAATTCAACCGATGATGACAGCATTCGTTTGTTTAAGGATGAAGATGGGCGCGAAGATTTAGCGGCCTTCCATATGGTGCGTCAACAAATCCCAAAAGCAGATGGGCGCTATGATAACTGTCTGGCTGATTATATTGCGCCGAGCGGGGAAGATTATATGGGTGGTTTTGCCGTGACGACAGGCCATGGGATTGAAACCAAACTGGCGGAATTTGAAGCTGCCCATGATGATTATCGTTCGATCATGCTGAAAGCACTGGCAGACCGTCTAGCCGAAGCCTTTGCAGAACATATGCATGAACGGGTGCGCAAGGAATTCTGGGGCTATGCCAAAGATGAAAATCTGGATAACTTATCCTTGATTAAGGAACAATATCAAGGTATTCGCCCCGCGCCGGGCTATCCTGCTTGTCCGGAACATTCCGAAAAAGTGACCTTGTTTAAAATTCTGGATGCGCAAAAACAGGCGGGGATCGAATTGACGGATAGCTTCGCTATGACCCCGACAGCTGCCGTCAGTGGTTTCTATTTCGCACATCCTGAGGCCAAATATTTCGGTGTCGGACGGGTCGAAAAAGATCAGGCTGAAGATTATGCCCGCAGAAAAGGCATTTCCTTAAACGAGGCTGAAAAGCTTCTGTCCCCCGTTTTGGGATATGATCCGCAGTAAGTGAATCAGTGACAAGAAAACCGTCAGCTTGCTTATGGGCAGGCTGACGGGTTAACTGGCGATCAAAAGATCAGGCCACTGATCCTTCAAGGTCACGTTGGGATAGAATTTTGTTGCGTCCTTGCAGCACAGCCGTATCCAAAGACTGATGAGCACGTACCATTAACTGACTGACTGGTTCACCATATTCAAATAAGGCGGCTCCACCTGACATGGTGACTTTGCCAAGACGTTCACCTGTAGTGCGATTGACAATATTCTTGGAGCTGACGCGCTTGCAGATCTGTTCTGCAAGCAGCATGGCATTATCCAGATTCGTGCGAGGCAGGATAATGGCAAATTCATCCCCGCCAAAACGGGCGGCGGTGTCTTGCCCCTTGATACATTCACTAATGGTGACAGCGACAAGTTTCAAGACCTGATCGCCGACCTGATGGCCGAAATGATTGTTGAAGCGGGCAAAATGATCTACGTCTAGCATCAGCAATGATAAATCTTCACCGTTAGCCATAGCATTCATGGATGATTTACGTAATTCCAGATCAAAGAGTTTACGGTTGGCAATTCCGGTCAGACCATCTGTCATGGCCTCACGGCGCATGCGTTCCAGATCTTCTTTGAGGCCAAGGATTTCAGCTGTCGATTCTTTGAGCTTTTGTTCCAAGGCTGCATTTTCAGCAATAGCAGCACTGACTTCATCGCCTAATGACTGCGCGACTTTTAGAATTTCATCTTTATCTTCGGTGTTGGATAACTTGTCTTTTGCATCAGACAAAGCCTGTTCAAGATTCTCAAAACCGTCATCTGCCTTTGAAATGGTCGAAACCAGACGTCCAAGTTCGTTTTCCACTCGGGTGGTGGCATCGTGTAGAGTTGCGCTTTCCTGATCCAGTGTGAAGAATTTCTGGAAAATTTCGGAATTGCGCGTTTCTGTAAATTCTTGTTGGTTGGCGATGAGAATATCCAGCGTACGTTTTAAGTCGGGATAGGTGCCGGAAAAATAATGAAACCAAATGGTGAAATTATGAGGGTTTGCCGGAATCCCGATCTCATCCATCTTTTTGATGGCTTGCTGCGCGTAATCGATCGCCTGATCTATATTTTCGGTATATTCCAACGCTCTAGTTCTCCATTTATTGTTATAATTCCAAAGAAACTATACTTTAGAATAGTCATCCTATCGTGGAGTCCAAGCAAAAAATCAGTTTTTGTTTATTTTTTTGACCAATCCCCAAGTCGTGAAATTTGCCGACCTAGCTGGTCCGGTAATCCACCTTGCCATGACTGACGGCATAGTGATTCTAGTCTGTTTTGTAAATCACTTGAAAATACAGCCGTTTTTCGTGTTTTCAGGTCAACATGAAGGGCCATGATTTCGTTGGTGGCACATTTTTGTTTTGTGGTAGAAGAGAACATTTCATGGAAAAGATGTAAGCGCTTTTGGTCATAGCCCAGTATGTAGCTTTGGATTTCAAGCCCATCTCTTTCCATAACTTCCCCTTCATATGTCACGTGCGATTCGACAACAAAGATGGATTTTTCTTCTGAGTGGCGATAGGCCGGGCCCATATGGACTTTTTCCAAGACCGCATCCGTTGCATGATCAAAAGCGAGAACATAAAACGCGACATTCATATGCCCGTTGTAATCAATCCAGTCTTTTTTTACGGTTTCTTTATGAAGTTGGATAAAACTCATACTGCAACTCTTTACTTAATATGTGATCTCAGTCGTGATAGGCTGTCGTACAGTTTAGGTCAAGCAGAACGCCAAAGAATGCATGAAGGGGATATAGATGACCAGGAACTTGATCACCAGCCTGTTGATGATGGGGGTTTTGTTGACAGTTTTGTCAGCCTGTAAGGAAGAGCCCAAGCCCAAGGTTCAAGAGCCTGTAAAAGTCGTCTTTGATCCGAAGGCGGCTCAGCAAAAAATCAGTAAACGCCTGTCACCGGTTGAAATTGAAGCCAAGGCGTTATCTACGAAAAGTGAATATATTCAACTTTTGGCCCATTATGAAACAAACAGCAGTGATCCAGCCGCCTTTTTATCCGAGGCCGTGTCCGATGATACCGTGAGCGTTGTCGTTCTGGCGCATATCGAGAACGGTCCAGATCTTAAATTTCCTGCTTTGCCACTTTATATTTTCAGCAAGGATAAAAATAAATGGCAGATCAGCTTTCAGGCCAAGGGTCCTTTGACACCCCTGTTCGTCGCAAAGCGCGCGCCTTTTTCGGTTGTTCTGGAAATTGTCCTGTTAAAGAACAAGCTTGATGGACTGGCAAAGGATGCGCAGAATATTCTTGAGTCTTATAACGCAGAAAATGTCCTTTATTCCAAAGACCGTGCCTATGATATTTCTGCCCCTGCAGATGCCTTTGCACAACGGATCGGTCTGGCTGAAGAAGCAAACTTTAAAGGCGTTGCGCAGTTTGATATTTCCTATCTGGAAAATTTTGGTACAGCCCTGAACCTATTGGGGCAAAACGGCACAAATATCTTTAGTACAGTCTTAAGTGTGGAAGGCAAAACAAGTGTTTTACCGCTTCATCACAACACCCCACCGAAATATAGCAGTCTGTTAACTCATAAAATTGGACATCTCAGCCCCCGTGCTGCCTTGGGGGATTTGGAGAAAAGTTTCTGGCGTGTCCCGCTTGAGGCGTTAGAGCCCAGTTGTCAGGCGGTTCAGGGAGCCTTGATTGAACGATTAGGTTTGTCGCGTCGTGATAGTGCGATTATCTTGTGGCGCATGATGCAACCCCATGCCCTGTTTGGCGATAATATTGATTATCGGACTAACTGCACAGGGGAAGACATTGCTGTTTTACTGAAAGAAGCTGGACTTACATTGCCCCCGATTGAAGCAGAACGGGCCAGCGGTGCATTCCAGACCAGTATGAACAAAACGCTGACACGGGTTGCCACTTTGATGAAAAACCCGAAAGAGTCCAATCTGGAAAGTCTCAGCAAGTTGATGGATGAAAACGTTCTGGTTCGTGATGAAGCTCGCTTACTTTTTTCGACTTCGCCGGATCGATTAATCGATACCTCAGAAGATGTTGTTGCGCCGACACTCAGCCCTGATGAAGCTGCGGATTACTTGATGATGTTGCCGCTTCGCTCTTTTGGATGTTATAGTAAAGGTCAAGGTCAGGTTGGTCAGCACAGGGCAACCTTGATGACCATGGAAAATGACCCACATTTATGGCTGCTTAATATGGCCTTTAGTTCGGATAAAAAAATATCCGGCCTTTATTTGCAGCGGGCAAGTCAACGTGATTTCTGTCGTGCGATTGGTGGACGTAAAGGGGAAAATCGTTGTACGTTCTCTAATAAAAACTTCCCGGGCTTGGAACATGAACGTTGTGGCTGAACTGATTTGCATTCTCAAAACAAATGATATAGATCAGGTATGAAGAAGTCTTTGAGAGGATATCTCACATGAAACGCAACGCCATCCGATTATTGATCGCCGATGACGATGAAAAGACCCGTGACCTGCTGTTCAATCAGTTGAACAGTAAGGATTTTAAGCTGGATATCCACGAAACGGCTGAAAGTGCGTTGCAGGCCTTAAATGATAATGCCAAAGAGTATGATGTCATCCTGCTGGATTTGAAAATGCCCGGCATGTCAGGGCTGGATTGTTTGCGTGCCATTAAATCCAATGAAAAGTTACGCCATCTTCCGGTTATTTTACAAACCTATGACAATGATACGACTGTCATTAGTGAAGCCTTGCATGCCGGGGCTTATTATTTTCTGGAAAAGACGACAGAGAAGAAATTGCTTAAAGCCGTGGTACAATCGGCTATGGAATGTAAACTTCGTTTTCAGGAGATTGAACAGGAACGTCAATGTCTCAAATCCGGTTTACGTTTTGTAGAGCAGGCGCGTTTTCGTATTCGCACCTTGTCTGAAATGAATATGTTGACGGGGCTTTTAGCGACGGCTTATCCGGACCCGGATCGCATGACGATTGGCATTCATGAGCTTTTAACCAATGCGATTGAACATGGAAATTTGGGCATTACCTACGACGGTAAAAGCAAGCTGATTATGGAAGATAAATGGAACAGCGAAATTGATTTCCGTTTGTCCCTTAAGGAAAACAAGAATAAAACAGTTGAGATCGAATTGGTTCAGGCGCCTGATAAAATCACCCTGACCATCACCGATCAGGGCGACGGCTTTGATTGTGAAAACTATCTGGAGATTGACCCCTGCCGTTTGTTTGATCCGCATGGCCGCGGTATTGCGGTGGCAAAATCCATGTCCTTTGATGACTTGGTTTATGTCGGTAAGGGCAATCAGGTTATTGGGACCGTTTTTTTGTAAAACATCTATCTTCGCGGGAATAGCATATCCTTACATCTCGTTAACTCTTCTCTATTATACTGACAGCGAGATTCTATTTTTGAAGGATATGACAGGTGCCACAAGGGCGGAACAGACCCAGTCCATTTATGTTGTTTATGAACAAGTTGGTAAAAAACGACCAACTTGTCATTACCTTGTTGGCCGTGCTGATCGGGGCAGGGGTTGGCGGTCTGGCGATCCTGTTTTTGGAAAAAATCGACCTGTTTCAGGAATTACTGCTTGGGATCAGCGGATCTCTTATTGTTGAACATATTCAAAATTTGCCTACTTGGCGGGTTCTTTTGACCCCAACAGCGGGCGGCTTGGTTGTGGGATTGTTCCTTTATTATCTGATGCCCGGCGGCAAAGCAAAAGGTCCGGCGGATGTGATCGCCGCCTGTGAGATGGGCGGCGGGCGCATGTCGATCAAAGAAGGTGTCTTCGCCATGTTCGCCAGTGCATTTTCCCTTGGGGCCGGTGCCTCTGTGGGGCGCGAAGGTCCGGCGGTTCATATGGGGGCATCCTTTGCGGCCTGGGTCGGGGAAAAGCTGCAATTGTCCCGGTCAAATTCGCGTGTGCTGTTAGGCTGTGGCGTGGCGGCGGCTGTTTCTGCCTCTTTTAACGCGCCGATTGCCGGGGCGCTTTTCGCACAGGAAGTCATCCTGAGCCATTATGCCCTGAAAGCTTTTGCCCCTGTGGTTATCGCCAGCGTGTCCGGTACGATCGTTGCCCATCAGGTGGTGGGTAACGTGAAAGCCTTTGAGCTGGATGCCTATCAGTTTGGATCCTACCTTGAGTTTCCGGCGTTTGCCGGGGTTGGTATCCTAAGCGGCTTGATCGCGATTTCTTTCACCTTGTCTGTTCTGAGCTTGCAAAAGCAAAGCAATAAAATTCCCGGTCCAGTCTGGACCAAGCCTGCCATCGGTGGGTTTTTAGTGGGGGTGATTGCGCTTTGGTACCCTGAAGTTTTAGGGGTTGGTTATGAGGCTACGGATACGGCCCTTAAAGGTCATTATGGGTTATCGCTTCTATTTGGCTTGTTTGTCTTTAAATATCTTGCAACCGTGATTTGCCTTGGTTTCGGGTTTTCCGGCGGGGTGTTTAGCCCATCACTTTTTATTGGGGCGATGTGGGGCGGTACTTTTGGGATGTTGGTCAGCATGATGGTGCCTGATTTTGCATCAGATCCGGCAGCTTATTCTTTGATTGGTATGGCGTCCATGGCGGCAGCTGTTTTAGGTGCCCCGATTTCGACAACCCTTATCATTTTTGAACTGACCGGGAATTACACCTTAACAATCGCGGTGATGTGTGGCTGCGTGATGGCGACCTTGACCTCAGATCAATTGGGGCGTCAGTCTTTTTTCCTAGAACAGCTCAAGCAACGTGGCATTGATATTTTAAGCAATTACAGCACGGTGGTTTTACGCGAAATCAAAGTGTTAGATATTTTAAAACGGCAGGGGGTCTATATCAATGTGGATGCAAGCCTGAGCGAGGTCCGTAAAAAACTGTTGCGTGCGCCGGGGGGGGTGGTTTTTGTAATTGCCCATGACCGCAGTCTTTATGGGGCGATTACGTGGGAAAGTTTGCCGGAAGATATTTTTAATGCAACGCTGGATCCTTTGATTATCGCGGCTGATCTTGCGGATACCCGCCCGCCCGTTCTTCAAACCAAAGACAATCTGGAAGTGACGAAAACGGTCTTTGAAGAATCAGGCTACCAACAAATACCTGTTGTCAGTGCGACGCCGGATCGTTCATATCTTGGCTGCATTGATGAACGCGAAGTTATGGTTGCCTATAACAATGCCTTGTTGCGTAAACGACGGCAGGAACAGGGCAGCGCATAATTTTTTCGTTCTCCCTTTGTTTTCCATCGAAAGCGGTGGTATAAGACGATTATGAACGATCCATTTGACTTTAGTGATGACACTTACGAACCCGCGCCCACAACGACTGTGCAGGGTCCGCGCCCCTATGTAACCGAACTGAACCCCGAACAACGCATGGCGGTGGAGGTCACGGACGGACCTGTACTTGTGCTGGCCGGCGCGGGCACGGGCAAGACCCGGGTATTAACCACACGTCTGGCCCATATCATGGATCAGGGGCTAGCCTATGCGGGTGAGATCATGGCCGTGACCTTTACCAACAAGGCCGCGCTTGAAATGAAAGAACGGGTCGCCGGTATTCTGGGCCGCCCGATTGAAGGATGGTGGTTGGGCACCTTTCACGCACTGGCTGCGCGTATGGTGCGCGCCCATGCGGAAGTTGTCGGGCTGACATCGAATTTCACGATCATTGATACGGATGACCAAATCCGTTTGTTAAAACAGATCATGGAAGCCGAATTTATTGATGAAAAGAAAAATCCGGCGCGTAATCTGATGGGGGTGATCCAACGCTGGAAAGATCGTGGCCTGACGCCGGATAAAGTTTCACCCAGTGAAGGCGCAGCCTATGCCGATGGATCAGCCAGCAAGATTTACAAGATTTATCAGGAACGTTTGCGGCTAAATAATGCTTGTGACTTTGGGGATTTGTTACTGCATGTGCTGACGATATTCGCTGAACAGCCGCAGATTTTGGAACAATATCAACGTCGTTTTCGCTATATTCTGGTGGATGAATATCAAGATACCAACGTCTCGCAATATTTATGGCTGCGACTGCTTGCTAAACAGCATAAGAATATCTGTTGTGTGGGCGATGATGATCAGTCGATCTATTCCTGGCGCGGTGCTGAAGTTGCTAATATTCTGAAATTTGAAAAAGATTTTCCCGGCGCTAAAGTCATTCGGCTGGAACGCAACTACCGTTCGACAGCACATATTCTGGGTGCCGCCTCGGGGCTGATTTCTTATAATGAGGACCGTTTGGGAAAGACGCTCCAGCCGCAGATCAAGGATGATGCCATCAAAGTGCGCGTCGAAAGCCTGTGGGATGGGGAACAGGAAGCCCGTTTTGTCGGTGACGAAATAGACGCTTTGCAAAGCAAGGGCGAAAATCTGGATGAGATCGCGATCCTCGTGCGTGCTGGCTTTCAGACCCGTGAATTTGAAGAACGCATGATCACCCTTGGCATTCCTTACAAGGTCGTTGGCGGTTTGCGCTTTTATGAACGCGAAGAAATCCGTGATGCCATTGCTTATTTACGTGTGGTTAATCAGGTCAGCGACAGTCTGGCGATGGAACGGATCTTAAACAAACCTGCGCGGGGGTTTGGGAATAAGACCAAGGGCTTGCAGACTCTGCTTGAATATGCGCGCACAGCGCAGGTTTCGCTGTATCAGGCGGCCTGTACACTGGTGGAAACCGATGAATTGTCGGCCAAGGCCCGCAGTAGTTTGCGTGATTTTTTAATGCAGCTGGATACCTGGCGTTCCGTTAAAGATGGTTTGGAACTGGATGATCTGGTTGGGCAAATTCTGGACGAGTCGGGCTATATGGACTGGCGTTTGAATGAGGTCAAAAAAGGCAAGGATGTTAAAGCACAAGGCCGTGTGGACAACCTGAAAGAACTGGTTTCAGGTCTGGAAGAATTTGAAAGTCTGGAAGAGTTTTTGGAACATGTCTCGCTGGTCATGGATGTGAAAGACAATGCCAATGACCCCAAAGTCACCATCATGACATTGCATGCGGCCAAGGGGTTGGAATTTGATACGGTCTTTTTACCAGGCTGGGAAGAAGGCACATTCCCGAATCAACGTGCCTTGGATGAGTCCGGAAACAGCGCGTTGGAAGAAGAACGTCGTCTTGGTTATGTCGGGATTACGCGGGCCCGAAAACGCTCAACCATTTCGTACGCACTGCGACGTCGGATTTATGGGCAATATAGCGATATGTTGCCTTCACGCTTTGTCGATGAATTGCCTGAACAGCATATTAATAAGGGCGGGGAAACAGGAACATCGGCCAGTGACTTTGCCTATAACGGTTTTCAAGGCCATGGGGGGCAACATTTTACCTATCAGGGTAAACGCGAAACCCGACCGGAAAAATTGGTCACGATCGAGGCTTATGACGTTAAAATCAGGGATGAGGCTGATACAGGCTTTCGCAAAGGTGACCCGGTTCATCACGCAAAATTCGGCAATGGGGTTGTCTTAAATGTGGATGGTAATAAGCTGGATATTGCCTTTTCCAAAGGGGGACGCAAGAAGGTCATGGATAGCTTTGTTGAAAAAATTTAACTGTCTGTTTTAACGGTGTTGACTGAATTGGCTGTTTAAACTGTTTTTCTTGGGAAAGGGGGTGAACGGTGCAACATTGCTATCATTATGATCAGGTGGTGTCGTGATATGGATATTTAAAAACGGGAAAACGGTATACAGGTACTCCAGAAAAATATTCATGTCCGAAATGTCAGATTCAGGCAGGTAATCAAATTTTGGTGTGACTCTGTTTAACATCACAATATTTTTTGATGTATAGATGAGATTGATAATCTCGCTTTCTAAATATTTCACATGGGATTTTGTTAAGTTTCGGTCCTTACTGGTGATGATACAGACTTTATCCCAGGTTTTTAGATCGCTGTTATTCAGATGTTGTTTAAGACGTTTACCAACATTGTCGCTTTCGCCCACATAAAGGGCTATTTTCTCTGGATTGCCCAAAGCCTTATCAAATAAAAGATACAGGCCTGTGCGGTGAATTTCTTCCCGGTTAAAGAGTTTGTGCAGGTTGGAACGTGGACTGACAATAAGATGTCCTGTCCAGTTCATGATTTCTACGGTAAAGCCACCACTTTGACATCCCTCTGCAAGAAACATTTTTATTGTTTTGCTCTTTTTCACATCCTACTCCGTGTGGGTCTTTGTTATTGATGTTCTATAATTAGGATTATTTAATTAACAATTTCTCTCTATGAGGTCATAAGACGCACCAATAAGATGCAAATAATACATTTTATGATTGAAATTGTGTTTTGTCAGGAGAGGGGCGCTTATTGCTTCTATTATCTAGTTTCTTATGTGTTTTCTTTTCATATTTTGATTACTTTTAATTGAGGCCCCTGGATTTTTTGACGAATCTGCACATGGAATATGACAGCTTACTATCGTAAAAATTGTACATCCTGTATGTGATGTTTTAGCTTAGGATGGTTTCTATCTATAAAAAAGCTGCTATCTTTAAATCAACGTTCATAGAATTTGTTGAGGTATCGGTGAGGTATTCCTTACAGAGTTTTTGTGTTGGGCTCGTGACATTACTGACTGCATCGGTTGCTCAGGCCGGTGACTGGGACGGGTGGACGGTTAATCTTGCGACAGAAAACGATATGTTTGGCTCTGATAGTGACCGCCATTTTACCCATGGCACACGCTTATCGGTCGCGCGCCCTGAAGGTGAGGTCGCAGAATGGATGCGTGAGGGGGCATCATATTTTCCGTTATTTTCTGATCAGGGAAAGTTGCGCACCAGTTATGCACTGGGTCAAAACCTCTATACCCCGGCTGATATTTCCATTACAGACCCCAACCAGATGGACCGTCCCTATGCCGGTTGGCTTTATGGCAGCGTTGGTCTGGTCTCGGATTTAGGAAACCGGATTGATACGCTGGAATTGACTTTGGGCATGGTCGGCCCCGCGTCTTTGGGGGAACAAACGCAAAAATGGGTACATAAAGTTGTCGATAGTCCCGACCCGAAAGGGTGGGATCATCAGTTAAAGAGTGAACCGGGTGTTGTGCTAACCTATGAACGCAAGATTAGACGGTTTTTGACGTTTGACACCGGTATTCATGATCTGGAAATTGATGCCACCCCACATGTTGGGCTTAGTCTGGGGAATATCTTTACCCATGCAGAAGCTGGTGCCATGTTCCGTTTTGGTTGGGATTTGGCGAAAGACCGCGGTGGCCCGCCCCGTATTCGCCCGAGCTTGCCCGGCAGTGACTATTATTCCAAATCGCAAGGGTTTGGCTGGTATCTGTTTGCTGGAACAGCCGGTCGTCTAGTTGGGCGAAATATCTTTTTGGACGGGAATAGCTTTACCGACAGCTATGATGCTGATAAAAAACGCTTCGTCGCAGATGCCCAGATCGGGATTGCGTTTCGCTATGATGATTTCCGCCTTGCTTATACACAGATCATCAGGACCAAAGAGTTTAAAAACCAAAGACAGCCCGACAGATATGGTGCCATCACGCTTTCCTATCAGTTCTAGGGCCTAAAGGAGTGAAGGATCATGTCCAATACATTGTGGCGCGTTGATGTTGCTGTGACGCCGGAACTGGCCGATGCATATGAATTTGCGTTGGAAGATTTCTGCGCAGCTGTGACGCAATATCTGGATGATGATGAACTGGCCCAACGCATTGAAGCTTACGCCGAAATCCAACCCGATGAAGCCGAACTGAAAGCAGCGATTAAAGCGGTGGCGGATCGTAACGGTGTGGAAGCTCCTGAAGTCACGATTACCGAAGTTGAAAATAAAGACTGGCTGGCAGAATATGCCCGTAAATACCCCCCGCTTGAAATCGGGCGTTACTTTATTTACGGGTCACACTATGACGGAAAATTGCCTGCGGGCAAAGTTTCGTTGAAAGTGGAAGCCGCAACAGCTTTTGGCACGGGGGAACATGCCTCGACAAATGGGTGTTTGCAGGCACTGGATAAGCTTTCCAAACGTTATCGTTTCAATCAACCTTTGGATATGGGCTGTGGGTCTGCCATTCTCGCTATGGCGATTGCCAAGACTTGGGGCGCTTCTGTCGTGGCAAGTGATATTGATGCGCAATCGGTTGACGTGGCAAAGTTCAATGCCGAGGTTAATGGGGTCGGGGGGTATATCCTGCCTGTCTGCGGTGATGGTTATCGCACACCATCGGTATCACGTAATGGTCCATATGATTTGATTATGGCGAATATTCTGGCTCGACCTTTATCGGCGATGGCCAAGGATTTGGCGAAAAACCTGCAACCGGGTGGTTTTGCTGTTCTGGCAGGTTTTCTGGAACGCGATGCGAATTGGGTTTTTGCCGCCCATCGCTGCCATGGTCTTGTTCTGGTCGAACGGATCAAGGTGAATGGCTGGCAGACATTGGTGTTACGTAAGAAGTAAACAGAAATAGGTCCCTTTTTTGCTTGCGCTGGCCTTTGGCTCAAAGGGACACATCTAGTGTATTCCTGCTTGCGCTGGAATGTTTTGGAATGTTTTTCCTCTAGCCCACATTGCGAATATTATTCAAGAAACCGTCGACTTCCTGATTGAGCAAGTCTGTCGGCTGTTTTAAATCTTCTGCTGCCCAAGTGACCTGAATAGCCGTGTTGTGGGATTTTGCCGCATTGCGCGTCATGGCGACAATTCGATCGGCAACGGCTTGCGCATCACGGCTGACGTTCTGCACATTGGCTGCAATTTCGCTGGTGGTAGCGTTTTGTTGTTCTACGCTGGAGGCAATGCTGGACGCGATTTCATCGATTTGATGAATGGTGTTGCTGATATCGGCAATTGCATCCACAGCTTCGCCTGTTGCCCCTTGAATTTGTGAAATCTGTAAGGCGATTTCGTCCGTGGCCTTGGCTGTCTGGTTCGCCAGATTTTTAACTTCGGATGCCACAACCGCAAACCCCTTGCCTGCATCGCCTGCACGTGCGGCTTCAATCGTGGCGTTAAGCGCGAGAAGATTGGTCTGTTCGGCAATGTCAGTGATTAATTTAACAACTTCACCAATACGCTGGGCGGCTTCGGCCAGACCGTTGATTTTAACGTTAGCCGCATCTGCTTTCAGTACCGCCTGATTGGCAATGTCTGTAGAGAGGGTGACTTGTTGTCCAATTTCTGCAATGGCCTGTGACAGTTCGTGTGTGGCGGCTGCCACTGTATCGGCATTGGTGGTTGTGCGTTCAGATGCTTCAGCCACCTCCATAGACTGACTGGTATCGTTTGCAGAACCTTCTGACCCGCTGGAATTAGCGACAGACAGGATATCGCCCGTCTTTTCGCCCAAGCTGTTGATGACGCTGGAAACAGAACTTTCCAGCTGGTTCGCCAGATCCATCATTGTTTGGCGGTTGGCTTCTTCCTGTTGTTTGCGCGTGGCTTCCTGATTGCTGCGCATGGTGTCCATTTCCGCCAAATTGTCTTTAAAGACGGACAGGGCACGGGCCATTTCACCGACTTCATCACGGCGACCTTCTGCCGGGATTGTGACGTCCAAATCACCATCGGCCAAAGCGCGCATAGCCCTTGTCATGTGGCGTACCGGACGGGAAATACTCGTCGCAACCATCAGCGCGATGATAAAGGCACCGATCAGGACAGCCACAACAATGGTGCCATTCACAGAGACCGTATTATCAATGGCTTTCATCGCCATGGTAAAGTTATCGTTGGCAGAAGCTTTCCAATTGACCACTTGTTTTCCGATGGCGCTATTGAGCTGCACAAACAAATCATCAACTTCAAACATGAAGATCGCGGCCATGGACGCATCTTCTTGGGCAGCGTCCAGCACATCCTGTGCGGATTTAACATAAATGCCAGACAATTCCACCAGTTTATCAACGGCCTTTTTTTCTTCTGTATCAAAACGGTAGCGTTCGGTGAAATTTTTAAGCTGGCTGTTGAGTGCTACAATTTGCTTGGCGATGGTTTCACGCTGTTCCGTCTGGGTGGCTTCTTCGCTCAATCCGGTACTGGCCCAAGCGATCATACGCAACATACCACCATTAATTTCGCTTAGGTTTTGGCGAAAGTCGATGGCTGCGATGACTTTGGCTGTGTTGCGGTTAAACAGTTCATCCATTGTGGTGCGGATGGTCTGAATGCCGTTATAGGACAACCAGGATAAAAAGATCAGAGCAATGGTGAAAATAACAGGAGAAACGAGAAGTTTCTTCGTAATGCTCCAGTTTTTCATGATGCGTGGCCTCCCCAACAGGTAGAATAATGTTAGTTTTACTTGTAAAATAAAGCTTGTTTAGAACAGCTACAAGAAGTGCATTGTAATGAATTGTAAGGGCTATATATAATGTGGAAATTTTTCGCAGTTTAATTGACATTGTGGGCAACTCATCCTAGTTTGCCGTGTTTTTTATTTTCATCAGATACGCATAAGATGACCGAGCCCCTCACACTTGCCCTTGCCCAATTAAACCCGACAGTCGGTGCCATCCATCACAATATGGCCCTGCTGCGTGATGCTTATGATAAAGCCGTTGATCGGGGCGCAGACCTTTTGGTGACCAGCGAATTGCTAAGTACGGGATATCCCCCCGAAGATCTGGTGTTGAAACCAGCTTTTCAAGACGGGGTCGAAAAGGCGGTGGTTGACTTTATCGAAACCACCAAGGGGAAGGAAGTCGGTGTTCTTTTGGGTACCCCATGGCAGGTTGATGGTAAGCTTTATAACGCGGCACTGTTGATCCATGACGGCAAGATTGACGACATTGTCCTGAAACGTCATTTGCCCAATTATGGGGTGTTCGATGAAATGCGTGTATTTAGTGCAGGTCAAACAAGCCATGTGCTCAGTTTTAAAGGTCACCGCTTGGGCGTGATGATCTGTGAAGACATGTGGTTCGAAGATGTGGCGGCTGATCTGAAACTGCAAAAGGCGGAAAGTCTGATCGTTTTAAACGGATCACCGTTTGAAGCTGATAAACCTTCTGTGCGCTATGACCTGGCGCGCGAACGTGTGGCCGAAACGGGTGTGCCGCTTGTGTATGTCAATCAGGTCGGGGGTCAGGATGAACTAGTCTTTGATGGTGCCTCTTTTGTTTTGAATGCAAAAGGTGACTGCGTTTGTCGTCTGAAACATTGGGTGGAAGAACTCGCTTTTGTAAACCTCGCAGATGATTGCCTGAAGGGGCCGAAAGAAGCGGATAGTCAAGGGCTGGAAGCGATTTATCAGGCGATGGTGTTGGGCTTGCGCGATTATGTGAATAAAAACGGTTTTCCCGGTGTGGTTCTTGGGTTATCCGGTGGGATCGATAGTGCCTTGTCCGCAGCGGTCGCCGTTGATGCACTTGGGCCGGATCGGGTGCATTGTGTGATGATGCCGTCGCCTTTCACGTCACAGGATAGTCTGGATGATGGCAAAGGCTGTGCAGATTATCTTGGTGTAAAGTACGATACGGTCTCGATTGAACCTGTGATGGGTGCTTATGATCAAATGCTATCGCCCTTATTTGCCGGACGTGAGGCGGATATTACCGAAGAAAATATTCAGTCACGCGCGCGCGGACTTTTGTTGATGGCGCTGTCTAATAAATTTGGTCATATGCTGTTGACCACGGGTAACAAATCGGAGATGTCGGTCGGTTATGCCACCATTTATGGCGATATGTGCGGCGGCTATTCTGTGTTAAAAGACGTTTATAAAATGACCGTCTTTGCCTTATGTAAATGGCGCAACGAGTTTAAGCCCGAAGGGGGGCTGGGGCCGACGGGGCCCGTGATGCCTGAAAATGTCATTGCTAAGCCACCTTCAGCCGAGCTGCGCCCGGACCAAAAAGACGAAGACAGCCTGCCACCTTATGACATTCTGGATGACATTTTAGAATGTCTGGTGGAGAAAGAATATTCACTGGACGATGTTGTGGCTTGCGGTCATGACGCACAGGTGGTACGACGCATCTGGCGATTGCTGGATCGTGCTGAATATAAGCGTCGACAAGCACCGCCGGGTGTTAAATTAACCTCGCGTGCCTTTGGCCGTGATCGCCGTTATCCTCTAACCAATGGTTTTACGAGTCTGATATGACCTTAAAAGTTCGCTTTGCACCTTCACCAACCGGCTTCCTTCATGTGGGGAATGCCCGTATGGCCTTGATTAACTTCCTCTATGCGCGCAGCGCAGGCGGGATCTTTTTGTTGCGTGTGGATGACACCGACCAAGAACGTTCCAAGCCGGAATATGAACAAGGCATCAAGGATGCGCTCAACTGGCTTGGTCTGAATTGGGATGAAGAAGAACATCAGTCCGCCCGTATGGATCGGTATGAAGACGTCTTTGAAGATTTGAAATCCAAAGGCTTTGTCTATGATTGTTACGAGACACCGGAAGAACTGGATTATATGCGCAAACGTTTACGTTCACGCGGTAAGCCACCGATTTATGACCGTTCTGCCTTGGACTTGTCGGATGCCGATAAGGAAAAGCTGAAAGCAGAAGGTCGTCAAGCCCACTGGCGTTTCAAACTGCCGGATGATGATATTGAATGGTGTGATCTGGTTCAGGGCGACAAAAAATTCGTGGCTGCCAACCTTGCTGACCCGGTGATCCGTCGTGCCGATGGGACATTCTTGTATATGATGCCGTCAGCTATTGACGATATCGATCTAGCTGTCACCCACGTTTTGCGTGGTGAAGACCATGTTTCGAACACCGCTGTTCAAATCGCCATGTTCAAGGTACTGAATGATGGCAAGTTCCCGGAGTTTGCCCATTTGCCGCTTCTGTCCGGTACGGAAGGGGAAAAACTCTCCAAACGGATTGGTTCACTGTCCTTGGCCGATTTGCAGGAAGATGGTCTGGAAGCCATGGCGATTAACAGCTTGTTGGCCCATTTGGGGACTTCGGAAAATATTGAAGCGACTGACGATCTGGACGCTTTGGTAAAATCCTTTGATATCGCAAGTTTTGGCCGGGGTACGCCCAAGTTCGATTCCAAAGAACTGGATCGCCTGAATGCCAAACTGATCCATGATATGGATTGGGCAACAGCGTCGGCCCGTTTGGATATCACAGGGGCGGATGAAGCTTTTTGGGAGGCTGTACGTCCCAACCTGTCGCGTTTAAAAGATGCGAAAGACTGGGCAGCGATTGTTTATGGGAAAGTCACACCTGTGATTGAAGATGCCGATTTTGCGGCAAAAGCCATCGAGGTTCTGCCCGAAGGTGACTGGGACCAAGATACGTGGAAAAACTGGACAGGTGCGGTGAAAGAAGCGACAGGTCGCAAGGGCAAACAATTGTTCATGCCGTTACGCCAAGCGTTGACAGGGATGGACCACGGGCCGGAACTGAAAGTTCTATTGCCGTTGTTGGGCCGCGAAAAAGTAATTGCACGCCTGAATGGGCAAGAAGCATAATACAACATTGTGTCCTCGCGAAAGCGGGGACCTTTCATTCGCCAAATTCCTGCTTAGCGCAGGAAAACAGACTTGGTAAGAAGATATGACACTACACATCTACAACACACTGACACGCGAAAAAGAGGTTTTTAAACCGATCAATCCTGAAAATGTGGGCATGTATGTCTGTGGACCGACGGTCTATGATTTTGCCCATATCGGTAATGCGCGTCCGGTTATTGTGTTTGATGTACTTTATCGTTTGTTAAAAACGCTTTACCCCAAAGTCACCTATGTGCGCAACATCACCGATGTGGATGACAAGATCAACGCCAAGGCCCGTGAAACGGGTGAAGATATCCGCACCATTACCGAACGTACAGCGGCCATGTTTCATCAGGATATGGCAGCATTGAATGCAGGTAACCCGGATATCGAACCGCGTGCAACCGAACATATTGCCGAAATGATTGATATGATTGAGCGGCTGATCGAAAATGGCAATGCTTATGAAGCTGACGGCCATGTGTTATTTAACGTACCAAGCATGCCAAATTACGGCGCACTATCACGTCGTAATATGGATGATATGATTGCAGGTGCACGGGTTGAGGTGGCGTCTTACAAGAAAGACCCGGCAGATTTCGTTCTGTGGAAGCCATCGGATGAAGATACGCCGGGTTGGGACAGCCCGTGGGGCCGGGGTCGTCCGGGTTGGCATATCGAATGTTCAGCAATGAGCCGGAAATATCTTGGCGATACATTTGACATTCACGGCGGCGGACATGATCTGGTCTTTCCGCACCATGAAAACGAAATTGCCCAGAGCTGCTGCGCAAACAAGACCGATAAATACGCCACATATTGGATGCACAACGGGCATCTGATGGTGGAAGGTGAAAAAATGTCCAAGTCTTTGGGCAATTTCTTCACGGTCCATGAGTTGCTGGAAGAAGTGCCGGGCGAAGCATTGCGTTTCTATATGTTATCCGCGCAATATCGCTCTCCTTTCGATTTTACCAAAGAAGGGGTGCGTGAAGCCAAGGCAACATTAGATCGCTTTTATACAGCGCTGCGTCAGCATGCAGACATTGAAGCCGATGATGTGGCGGCCCCGGATCATTTTGTTGCTGCTTTGAAGGATGACCTTAATACACCTTTGGCGATTTCGATTCTGCATGAACTTTTGTCAGCCTTTAACAAAGCGCCGTCACCACAGACGAAGGGGCACTTGCTGGCTTGTGCGGATATTCTGGGTATCTTACAGCAGGATGTGGAAGGCTGGTTTACACAAAATACAGCTGCCGATGCAACCGAGGTCGATGCAGATCAAATTATGGGTATGATTGAAGAGCGTAAAAATGCAAAAGCCAACAAGGATTTTGCAACCGCTGATAAAATTCGTGATGATTTGGACGCCATGGGCATCGTGTTAGAAGATGGCCCCGGTGGTACAACCTGGAAGCTAAAATAAAGATTCTTCAGAAGGCGACAAAGAGCAATTAGAAGTTTGCATCTTATTGGATGGTGAGTATCTTCGTGATGCAGTGGCAGAGCTCGCGCAGAATCTTCTTATTCTGGTCGGTAAAGTCATTGGGAAGTGCCGTCGGGCTGGAAAAATTGAGGGTACCCCTAGTGCCATCAGATAACAGGTATGGCATGCCAATATATGACTCAATAGAAAACTTTTCATAAGCGGGATGTGTTACCCAGTCGGTCCCGCTGGCTTTGGAAAAAGCAACGATATCGTGGTCTTTGTTGGTTATGTCACAGATGGTTTCTTGAAGATCAAACCGTGCCCCAACACTAAAAATTCCATCGGGATAGGCATGAATAATAAAATAGCTCTCTTCTTCAATCTTTGATACCAGTCCAAACATGAGGCCAAAATATTCACATCCCAGTTGCAGGATGCGAATTATTTTTTCGTCGTTTGCACAGTTGGCTTGGGTAATATTATGAAGTTGTGATTGTACGTCTGTTTCTTTGCTCATAACGATCTTCTTATTTTTTGATCCTTAAAGTTGAAGCTTTTTGTATGCAGTGACAAGTGTTTTTATAAAAAAACTCTAAAACGTGTATAATGCAGGCTGGATGTATTTTTTGGTATATGAGGGTGGCTATGCGTCAGGTTCTGATTGTTTTGTTGGGTTTTCTATTCGCTCTGATGGGGGTGCCGACTTATGGACAAAGTCAGCAAGAAGAAGTGACAACGCAATCCAAAAATGACAAGCCTTGGCGTAAAGAATCAAAAGATCCAAAAAAGGAAAAAAAGAAAGCAATCAGCGATATAAAGAAATTTAAATCCATGGCACGGACCTTATTGGGACAGCCCCATTGGAGTGATCGGTTTATGAATTTACTGGATCAGGAAACGCCTAAAATTGCGCTTCATCCGTTTAAAGAAGAAGACCTACCGATCAGTCTGTCTGAAGCACAAATCTACGTAGACGGTTTTTTACAGGCCCTGATTCGCGAAGCAGATGGTCGTTATGCAGTGGTGGGGCGCGAAGAATTAGGGGCGGTGATTTCCGATATTAATGAAATGGGCACGCGCTCGGACAGTCTTAATCCGTTAGGTGATCTGATTGACCGGGCTCGTTCTGACCTTTTGGCTGTGGGGCATCTTACTTTAAGGGGGGAGGCGATCATCCTGTCTTACAAGATGGTAGAGACTCAAACCGGGCGGATTGTTTCAACCGTTCAAAAAAGCTTTAAACGTAAAAAAAACGATGAACAGACTGTGGAAGGTGGGTTGTCTGTGAATGGAGCTGCACAAAAAGCAGCGCGCACTTTAATGCGGGGTTTGCCTTTGGTCCGAAAAGTGATGATCCAGGGGATAACCTATCAATCAAGTGGCGTACATACCAGCTTCGGGCGATATTTCATGGAACTGTTGAGTGACCATTTGCGTTGGGAAGCGGCAAGTGGTCCGCGCAATATCAATGATCTGGACATAAGTGATTTTATCATTGAAGAAGATCGTTTCCGTGGACTGAAACTGGCAAAAGGTGTTTCTGTGGAAGGGGAAGTCTTAGGCGACGATCCCGGCAATTATATCGTCCGAGGTAGTTACTGGGTATTTGAAAACCATGTAGATGTTCGTTTGCAACTGGTGAATAAAACCGGACGGTCTTTATCCTGGCGCGGACGGATTGTGAAAAGTGAAATCCCGCCCCGTCTGGCCCTGACCCCGCCCAAAACGCCGATTGAGGCCGTTGATAAAAATCCGCTGGGACCGATTGACCTTTATGTCTCCAGCAATAAAGGCCAGACCCCATTATTCAAGATTGGTGAAGAGATGGTCTTGGTGACCAAAGTCGCGCAAGATGCTTATTTATCTTGTTATTATATTCAGGCAGATGGTGCGATTTTTCGCATTTTTCCGAATAAGTTTATCAGTAGTTCAAAAGTCGTTGGTGGTTTTACCCAGCATATTCCGGCACGCGCCATGCCGTTTTCTTTTGAATTTTCGCCACCCAAAGGGGTAGAGGCTGTGAAATGCTATGCCACTGACCGTGATGTTTTGTCAGAAGTGAAACGGCAAACTGGAAAGGCTGCGTTTGTGCCGCTCCCGTTAGAAAATGAACGGGAACTGACAAAAATTTATCGCAGCCTTTCAAATGTTGTGCTCAGCGAAGCCTCGCTGATTGTGACAGTGCAGTAATTAGTCGTCGTAAGAAACAAGCGCATCAAATGGAATATCGCCCAGTTTCTTACGCCCCTCTAAGAACGTTAACTCGATCATGCAAGCCGTGCCGACAACTTCAGCACCTGCATCTTGAAACAGTTTGACCGCAGCTTCCAGTGTGCCACCCGTTGCAAGAAGGTCATCCAGAATGACGACGCGTTGACCGGGCTGGACACAGTCTTTCTGGATTTCAACCGCGTTTGATCCATATTCCAGATCATATTCATAGCTTATAGTTTCACCGGGCAATTTGCCTTTTTTGCGCACCATGGTAAATCCCATACCGAGCTTTAGAGCCAGCGGAGCAGCGACCAAGAATCCTCGCGCATCCAGCCCAGCCAGAATGTCAGGTTGGTGGCGGCTGACGATTTTAGCCATACGGCCCATCGCGACTTGCCAGGCATCAGGATGTGCGAGCAGAGTTGAGATGTCATAAAATAAAATGCCCGGTTTCGGAAAATCGGGAATGCCGCGAATATGGTCTTTCAAATCCATGTTGATACCCTCGTTGTTTGGAAAAGTTGCCTCATCATAAGCATAGGATTTATGGGAGGGAAGGGGATTTTTAAAAGATAAAAACGAAACACTTGTTTCTAGTTGTGGTGAAATTGAAACAGTTGTTGCAATCCTTATGTTTTTATGACTAGTATCTTTGACCTAGATTGGGGGATTGAATGGATTTTGAACTTTTAAAAGCCCGTATGTCGGATCATTTTTCGCAAATGAGCCCGCAAGTCCAAAGCGCAGCCCGTTTCGTTTTAAATAATACGGATGATGTCGCGCTTTTATCTATGCGTCAATTGGCAAAAGCAGCCAATGTGCACCCCACAACGATGGTACGTTTGGCTCAGGCTCTTGGATTTGAAGGGTTTAATGACTTAAAGACCGTCTTTCAGACCCGCATGCGTGCGGCTCCCGATGATCTGGTGGGGCGTGCGCGCGGGCTTCAAGGGCAAAAGGGCAGTACAGCAGCCTTGTTGGAAGAAATTGAACAAAACGCCCATAGCAATATTTATCAAAGCCTCCATGGCTGTGGACCGGAGCGCCTAGAACAGGCAGCAGAATTTTTACTTTCAGCCAAGCGTGTGTTTGTTATGGGGTTGCGTATCTCGTATCCCGTTGCTTTTTCATTTTTTTATGCTTACAGCATGTTTAGATCCAATGCTCGTTTGGTGGATGGCCGTGCTGGTACCGTAGCTGATGTTCTGCGTGGTATAGGTGAAGGCGATGTGTTGCTGGCGATGTCAGTCTCCCCCTTTAGTCGGGAAACAGTGCGCGCGGTGACCTATGCGCGCAATCGTGGGGCGGGGATTTTAACCATATCGGATAGCGAGATTACGCCAATGGACGGGGAAGGCACAGCATCCCTTGTTGCGCGCAATGAATCGATGACATTCTTTCCGTCCATGACAGCCAATATGGCGCTGGCAGAAAGTTTGATTGCCATTATGATTTCAAAAGGTGGTGAAGACCTGTTGAAAGAGGTGGCGCAAAGCAAGGCACAGCTGGATGAGTTTGATGCCTATTGGGAAGTGCAAGCTTCCAAACCCCCCAGTTTTAAATCTGATAAGGAATAACAGATTATGACCACCCATGTCTTTCATCGCAGTTTGAAAGGCGACTTGCCGCTGGCTGAAAAAGGCGACGGTCCCTATATCATTGCCCAAAATGGTGACGCTTATATTGATGCATCCGGCGGGGCTGCTGTGTCCTGCATTGGTCATAGCAATCAAAGGGTGCGCCAAGCCATACATCAGCAGGTCGATAAGCTGGCCTATGCCCACACAGGGTTCTTTTCAACAGAAGCAGCTGAAGAACTGGCTGACTTTCTGATAAAGCGGGCACCGGGTGACATGGGAGCGGCTTATTTTGTCTCCGGCGGGTCCGAGGCGGTTGAAACGGCACTGAAAATGGTCCGTCAGTATTTTCTGGAAATCGGACAGCCGCAACGCACCCGCATTATTGCCCGTAAACAAAGTTATCATGGCAACACTCTTGGCGCTTTGGCTGTGGGCGGGAATGAATGGCGACGGGCATCTTTCGCGCCTTTATTGATCGATCATGGCCGGGTGTCGGCCTGTTATCCATATCGTGGGCAAGAGGCTGGTGAAACAGCCGAAGATTACGGCACGCGTCTGGCAGCAGAGCTGGAAAGCGAGATCAAACGCTTAGGCGAAGATCAGGTGATGGCTTTTGTGGCTGAAACGGTTAGCGGGGCCACCTTAGGCGCCCAACAGGCCGTACCCGGTTATTTCAAAAAAATGCGTGAAGTCTGTGATCGTTACGGTGTCTTGCTGATTTTGGATGAGATCATGTGTGGTATGGGGCGTACCGGCAGTTTGTTTGCCTGTGAACAGGATGGTGTTGTGCCGGACCTTGTTACCATCGCAAAAGGCCTAGGTGGGGGATATCAGCCCATCGGGGCGGTTTTGGCCAGTGATAAAATCTATCGCGCTTTTCGCGAAGGAAGCGGCGTCTTTATGAACGGCCATACGTATCTGGGGCATCCTGTTGCCTGCGCAGCTGCGCTTGCGGTTCAACATGTGATCGAAGACGACAATCTGATTGAAAATGTGCAAAAACAAGGGGATTACCTTGAAAAATGCCTGATAGATGTTTTTGGGGATCACCCCAATGTGGGGGATATCAGGGGGCGCGGCTTGTTCCGTGCGATGGAATTTGTTGAAGATCGCGAAACAAAGAAACCGTTTGATCCATCCCGTCAGATCAATGGCAAGCTGAAAAAAGCAGCGATGGATCGCAAGATGGTTTGCTATCCCAATGGAGGGACCATTGATGGACGTTTTGGGGACCATGTTTTGCTCGCCCCGCCCTTTATCAGTGATAAAGCCTTGATTGATGAAATCGTCAGTCGTTTGGCCGATTCTTTGGAAGAGGCTTTAAAAGCATGACCGCACTGCTTCCGATGATGTTCACCGTCGCGCCTAATGGGGCGCGCCTGACACAAAAAGATCATCCTGCTTTACCAATAACACCACAGGAACTGGCGAGATGTGCAGCCCAATGTGCAGAAGCAGGTGCCGGCATGATCCATCTGCATGTCAGAAAACCCGATGGCACTCATGTGTTGGATGGGGAAGGCTATCGTGATGCTATTGCTGCCATTCGCCGGGAAGTTCTTAATCGTATCGTTATTCAAATAACCACCGAAGCCGTTGGAATATACAAACCACTTGAACAAATGGCAGTGGTGCGTGATGTCAAACCCGAAGCGGTGTCCCTTGGTTTGCGAGAGCTTTTACCTGTTGACGTGGATGAAAAAGCCTTTGCCGACTTCTGGCAATGGATGAGAAAAGAACATGTTTGGCCGCAAATCATTTTATATGATAGCGAAGACGTTGTGCGATTGCGTGATCTGCAAAAACGCGGCGTTTTAGGCGGGGATCGTTTATCGGTTTTGTTTGTTCTCGGGCGTTATGGCAAACAACAGGCAGACCCGGCAGAACTTTTGACATTTTTATCCGCTGTGGAAGACCTTTCAAGTTGGGATTGGAGCGTCTGTGCTTTCGGCGCACGCGAAAATGGCTGTATTGCGGCTTCGGCCTGTCTCGGCGGACATGGGCGTCTAGGGTATGAAAATAATCGGCTGCTTGCTGATGGTACTGTCTCAAGAGATAATGCAGAACTGATTTCACAAGCGGTGAAAACAGCAGAACTTGTGGGGCGTCGCGCGATGAATGTAAGAGAAATTAGGCAGAAGTTTATGGGCGAATGAAACATAAAGTATATTATTTTTCAATGGCTTGCTAACGTATCGAACTATTTGTTTCAATAATTCTAATGTGATAAAACAAGTGTTGCAGATATATGAAAACTATGCTTAGGTATTATGAGGGAAGGGCATGAAATAGAACTTGATTGATCGGGTTTATATTCAGCTCTTCATTCGAATAATTATTAACGTCCCCAATGGACCTTTGTTTCAGAAGTCCATGTGCATAAGACTTAAAGAGTGATCTTTTGAGTTAAAAAAACATAGCGTTGTAGGAGAGAATCATATGTTTTTCAAAAAAGCCTTCGTTGCCACAGCTGCGGTTGTTGGTTTTGCCGCAGCCACGATGGGTGTGTCCCAGGCTGAGCAAAAATTCATCACGATCGGTACGGGTGGTGTAACAGGTGTCTATTATCCGACAGGTGGTGCAATTTGCCGTTTGGTGAACAAAAGCCGCAAAGAACACGGCATTCGTTGTTCTGTAGAATCCACAGGTGGTTCTGTATACAACATCAACACCATTGCTGCAGGCGAACTGGATATGGGTGTTGCCCAGTCTGATTGGCAATATCACGCCTACAACGGCACCAGCAAATTTAAAGAAAAAGGCCCGTTCAAAGATTTACGTGCTGTCTTTTCGGTTCACCCTGAACCATTTACTGTAATTGCACGCGCTGACAGCGGGATCAAAAACTTTAAAGACCTGAAAGGTAAGCGTGTCAACGTGGGTAACCCGGGTTCTGGTCAACGTGGCACCATGGAAGTTCTGATGGGTGCACTGGGCTGGACCATGGATGATTTTGCACTGGCATCTGAATTGAAAGCGTCTGAGCAGTCTAAAGCACTGTGTGATAACAAAATCGACGCGATGGTTTATACAGTTGGTCACCCCAATGGTTCGATTAAAGAAGCCACAACATCTTGTGACAGTGTTCTTGTAACTGTGGATGGTCCGGAAGTGGCTAAGCTGATTGCGGATAACCCATACTACCGTGTGGCGACAATTCCGGGCGGCATGTATCGTGGCAATGATGCAGACACAATGACGTTTGGTGTGGGTGCAACATTCGTTTCTTCCACTGCAACACCTGCTGATACAGTTTATCAAGTTGTAAAAGCTGTGTTTGAAAACTTTGACACATTCAAAAAATTGCACCCGGCTTTTGGCAACCTGAGCAAAGAGCAAATGGCTAAAGACGGCCTGTCTGCACCGATTCATGATGGTGCGGCCAAATACTACAAAGAAGTTGGCTTGATGAAGTAACAAGTCATTTTGAAAAGGGATGGGCCTGTGGGTTCATCCCTTTTTTTATTTAAAGATTTTAAAATTTTAGAAAAATCTTCCTGAATAACTTTTCCCGGTTGCGTCCCCTTGTTGAACCGGGTGAGAGAGACAGCATATGACACAGGAAAAAGTGACGCAGACAGTGGCACAAACAGCTGATGAGCTGGTTGCCGAAGCTGATACGGGCGGTCGTCGCCCCGAAGGTATTGTTGCACAAATTATTATTTATACGGCCTTGGCTTGGTCGATTTTTCAGGTTTGGTATCCTTCCCCCCTGCCATTTGCCCTGAATTTTGGCGTTTTTAATGAAACGCAAGCTAAGGTGATCCATCTGGCTTTTGCGATCTTTCTGGCCTTTATGGCCTTTCCGGCAACCAGCCGATCACCGAAACGCTATGTCCCGATCTATGACTGGGTTCTGGCGATTTTGGCGACCGGAAGTGTCATGTACCTTTATGTGTTTTATCGGGAATTATCTCAACGTCCGGGTGATCCGACACAGACAGATGTGATTGTTGCTGTCATCGGCATGGCCTGTTTGTTGGAAGCTACGCGTCGGGCCTTGGGCCCGCCTTTAATGATCGTGGCCTCGATCTTTATGATTTATACATTCTTCGGCCCTTACATGCCTGATGTGATTGCCCATAAAGGCGCATCCATCAACAAGGGGATGTCGCATTACTGGCTGACAACCGAAGGGGTCTTTGGGGTTGCCTTGGGGGTTTCAACCTCCATGGTCTTCTTGTTTGTTTTATTTGGTGCCTTGCTGGAACAAGCTGGTGCGGGGAACTACTTTATCCGTGTTGCTTTTGCCATGATGGGGCATATGCGCGGCGGGCCTGCCAAGGCGGCTGTTGTGTCATCGGCCATGACAGGCATGATTTCCGGTTCTTCCATCGCGAACGTGGTGACAACGGGGACATTTACCATTCCGCTGATGAAAAAGGTTGGGTTTTCACCTGAAAAGTCTGGTGCGGTCGAGGTTGCCTCCAGTACCAACGGGCAACTGACCCCACCGATTATGGGGGCGGCGGCCTTTTTGATTGTGGAATATACCGGCATTCCGTTTATCGATGTGATTAAACATGCCTTTTTGCCTGCGATTATTTCTTATATCGCCTTGGTTTACATCGTTCACCTTGAAGCCCTGAAAGCCGATATGCAAGGCCTGCCGCGCAAGCACAAGCTTGGCCTTAAAGGGTCTGCCATCGGCATGTTAAGCGTCATTATTGTGTTGGGCGCGTTGATCTGGGTGATGCCGCCATTACTCGGCTGGGTCAAAGATTTCGCAGGGGATGGCACCATCTATGTGGTGGGGGCTGGCCTGATTGCGCTTTATGTGGCATTGGTCAAATTTGCGGCGGGCTATCCCGAACTTGATACCTCTACTGAAATTAACGAACTCCCGCCTATTGGTCCGACGGTGAAGGTAGGGTTATACTTCCTGTTACCCGTGGTCGTTTTGGTCTGGTGCTTGACCGTTGAACGTCTGTCCCCTGGTCTGTCGGCTTTCTGGGCAACAGCATTTATGATGTTTGTGGTGGTCACACAGCGCCCCTTGATTGCTTATTTCCGCAATAGTGCTGAAGCAAATAAAGCTCTTTCCCAAGGTTTTACAGACTTGCGTGAAGGCTTGATTTCGGGTGCGCGTAACATGATCGGGATCGGTGTGGCCACAGCTGCGGCCGGGATTGTGGTTGGTACGATCACCCTGACCGGGATTGGTTTGGTGATGACCGAATTTATTGAATTGATCTCTGGCGGGTCGGTCATGTTAATGCTGATTTTCACCGCAGTGATCAGTCTGATTTTGGGCATGGGTTTGCCGACGACGGCAAACTATATTGTGGTGTCATCTTTGATGGCGCCTGTGATTGTGGCACTGGGGGCCAAAAGTGGCTTGATTGTACCGTTAATCGCGGTTCATCTGTTTGTTTTTTACTTTGGGATTTTGGCGGATGATACGCCACCTGTGGGGCTTGCGGCCTTTGCCGCAGCTGCGATTTCCCAAGGTGATCCGATCCGAACGGGTCTTCAAGGGTTTATGTATGATATCCGAACGGCGATTTTGCCCTTTATGTTTATCTTTAACACCGAACTGTTGATGATCGGGATAGAAGGTCCACTGCATCTCATATTGGTGGTGGTGACCGCGATCATAGCCATGCTGACGTTTGCGGCCGCCACTCAAGGATTCTTCTTTGTTAAGAATAAACTATGGGAAACGGCCGCCTTGTTGTTGATCGCCTTTACCTTCTTCAGACCGGGTTATTGGATGGATATGATCGTCCCCCCTTATGAAGATCGACCGGGTACTGAACTCATGGCTTCGGCTGAAGCGATCCCCGCAGATGGTCGTCTGATGATCCAGATTGAAGGGGTCAGCATTGAAGGTGAAGACGTGGCCAAAACGGTTCTTCTACCCTTAGGGCCGAAAGCTGATGGTGCAGAACGTTTGGCTTTTGCCGGGATTGAACTTCGTAATGAAGACGGTAAAGCGATCGTGGATAATGTAGCCTTTGATAGTGCTGCCAAAAAACTGGGTGTCGATTTCGATTTCGAAATTGTTGGTGTACGTGTCGAAAATGATCGTATGCCAAAACAGGTCATGTTTATCCCTGCTTTGTTGTTGCTTGGTCTCGTTATCATGTTGCAACGTGGGCGCCGTTCTAAAATGACGCCGTCTTCACCCGTAACCGCCTGATAGGAGATTGGGTTATGTATAAGGATATCTTACTGCCCATCGATTTGGCAGAACCAAGTTCATGGGAAAAAACTGTTCCCACAACTATTCAAATGGCGCGTGACTATAAGGCCAAGCTTCATTTGATGACAGTCATTCCAGATTTTGGCAGCTCACTTGTCGGGTCTTTCTTTCCTAAAGGGTTTGAAGAAAGCGCCATGCAGGAAATTAAAAAGCAGCTGAAAACATTTGCAGCGGATCATATTCCTGAAGATATTGCAGTCCAGCGAATTATCGCCAACGGTACGGTCTATGATGAGATTTTGAATGTCTGTGACAAGATGGATATTGATTTGATCGTTCTGGCTGCCCAACGCCCGAAACTGGGTGATTATCTGTTGGGCCCCAATGCCGCACGCGTGGTGCGACACGCTAAATGTTCGGTCTTTGTGGTACGTGGATAGAATGTGTTTTTGGTGAAGTCGGTTCTTCACACGAAGTTGAATTGACTTCACCACAACATTTCGCCATCTTGCTGAAAAATTTCTTTTCACAAAGGGTACCGCTATGAGCCTCGATATCTTGTTGATGTATTTTGTTGTATCGTTTTTTTACGTCATCAGTCCGGGGCCAGCGATTTTTCTTGCGATTTCAAACGGCATGACACAAGGCGGGCGTGCTGTCGTTGCCTCCACTTTGGGGAATGTGTGCGCCCTGTTTATCCTGTCGGCAGTTTCCATGTTTGGTCTTGGGGCTTTATTGATGACCTCTGCCGTGCTGTTTACAGGTTTAAAGATTATCGGGGCTCTTTATCTGGTATATCTTGGCGTGAAGCAGTTTAAAACCAGTCGTGGATTGCATTTAAAGACGCTTTCAGCCCAAGCTGTTGCTACAAAATCTTACGCAAAAAATTTTCGTGAAGGTTTTTTTCTTGCAATTACCAATCCCAAGCCAATCTTATTTTTTACCGCGCTTTTTCCACAATTTCTGGATGTTAGTCGTCCGTTGGAGATCCAGTTCTTTGTGCTAACCGGTGTTTTCATGTGTCTGTCTTTCTTCTCGTTAGGCAGCTATGGTTTGATCTCACGTCTGGCAAAAGGCTGGCTGTCGGATCAAAAAAGAATGCAGTGGTTCCATCGTATCACGGGTGGTATTTTTATAGTGATGGGCCTTAGCCTGCTCAAGCTGAAAAGAACAGCGGCGCATTATTAGGCCCGCAGGCGTTCTTCCGGCAAGTTAAAGGGCGGGCGTAATTTATCGGTGGTGCGAACGAGGGCTTTACCGCTAATCAGCTCCGTGCCCATTTCAAGAAAGTCTGCAATTTCAGCACGCTTACTAACCCCGAAAAGATAACTTTTTGCATGATGCTGTTGTGTTTCCTTTTGCAAGGATATTAATCCGTCCGGCGTGATCCCTGAGTGTTCATCAAGGGTGGCAAGGTCAAGGCCAATCCAATCCAGCGATGTGACAGCCGGGATGTCAAAGTGTTTGTCAGAAGAGGGGGTAAAGGCGATATTGCGCACCATAGGTTTCAGTGTGTCAATGGCTTCTTGCAAATCCTCATCACGCCACAGGCCATCATCCATAATTTCAATGATGAAATAACTTTCTCTCAAATGTGGGGTGAATTTCTGGATCATGGCGAGCATGCTCGCCCGTTCTTTAGCGCGAAGGCTGGAAGAATGGACGGGAATGAAAACCGGGGTAATAATTTCCTTTTCCATCAAGCTAAAAAGTGCGCGTGCCGATTTTTGCAGTAACCAGATATCGATTTTAAGGCGTTGTTCGGCGCTGACGTGTCTGACATAGGCCGCATTTCCTTCAAGCAATTTTTCGCCGGGTACACCGTAGGTCAAAATCGCGCGATAGATCGTCAGGGATTGCGATGCCCGGTCCCAGCAAGGGGCAAAGGTCAGGCCATAACTTGGTTTTTTCTCAACAGTTGAAGGGGCAGGCTTGGCTGGCTTTTGGGGCTCGTCCTCTTTCATGCTGACCCATTGCGGCCCCTTCTCTTTTTTTGGGGCGGGATGGTTCATTTCCTGCCAGTTCGGGTCGACCTTGCGCGGTGTTTGGCGCACATTTTTCTGCCAGTCTGTATCATGTTCCTGACTATGGTGTTCATTTTTGATCCAGTCCCCATCGTGATCGACATGCTTGTGCGGGTTTTTTTTCCAGTCAAGCGACAGGTCGGCTTCGGTGATGGTTTCGGCTTGATCTTTTTCGTGAATAATCGTGGTTCCAGCCTTGGTTTGTCCGGCGACATTTGTGCTATCACCTGCCGATTGACCAGAACGCCCGGCTTTTTCAAGCTTTTCAATATCAAGCTTGCCATCTGGCCCGATCGCATCTTTGGGATCAACACCCGCCACACGGATCAAGGGGCGTGACGACCCGTCAAACCGTTCCCCAATAATTTTAAGGCCAAGTTCCTCGGCGATGTCATATGTGCGCGCTGCCCCTTCTAATTCGGGAAGGGTGGGGAAGATCAAGATATAGATTTCCTTGCTTTGATGTTCCCAACGGTTGCCAACCCCAATTCTTTGGCGCAGAACACTTTCTGCTAAAAGGAAGATTTTAGCTTCGCGTTTGTCCCATGTCTCGCCCAGAGCTTGATGGAATTCCGTTAAACTGAGGACGAAAATCTTGCCGATGTCTTCGTGGTCATCTTCGCTGACAATATCTTCAATGCTGACGGAAATATCATCAGACATAAAGCCATCATCATTGATTTTGACCAGGCCTGATTCCGTCGTCACACCCGATGAAAACAGGGTTTTTGCTTTTTTGATCCAGTTGAACACAGCCGATTTACGCCTTTATTGATTTTCTTGATGTTATTTCTATCAGCTTCTTTCTAGTAACAAAAGAGTGAACACGGCGATCACACAAGATCAAGAAAATGTGATACGATTTTTTTGAGAAATGCGCGTAGAAGAATAAGCCTTAGTGTGTGTCATAAGGGGAAGATAGCATGATTGATTTCTCAAAGATCAAGACGGAACGGCTGGTGAAAATGCGCAAGGCCGCACAAGTGGTGGAAGAATGTCATCGCGTGCTGGCCAAGACCGGGGGTAATATTGTGGCTGATCTGTTAAAAGGTTCTGACAGTTTTTATCAGATGACCCATTACCCCGAAGGTGATGTGTATGATTATGATACCCACAGTCAATATTACTATCATGCCCATCGTGAGGGCGAACATGGTCATTTCCATTTATTCCTGCGCCCCAAAGGTATGCCTAAGGGGGTGAAGCCCAAAGCTGTTACAGATTATGAAAAACCGCAAGCCGCCAATGATGAACTGAGCCATCTTGTCGCCATTTCTATGGATGCCTATGGGATGGCACAATCGCTCTTTACCACCAACCGCTGGGTGACGGCGGAATATTGGTATGATTGCGAAGACGTCATTAAAATGCTGGATTGTTTTGAAATTGATCATGCCAGCCCGTCTTGGCCGACCAATCAATGGGTCGGGGCGATGGTGCAATTATTCTATCCACAGATTTGTGAGCTGTTGCGTCAACGTGACGCAGTTATGGAGGATTGGATCAATACCCATCCGGACCAGAATGCATTTGAAGACAGGGACATGGAAATCACTTCCGAGATGCCTTGTAATTATGCAGCACAGATGGATGCGGTTGAGGTGGAATTACAAAAACGTTTGTAAAGACCTGTCATTTGACGCATTTTCCCCTATATTCAAGAGATTAGATTTTATTGGATATATTTTATGCGCTCATTATCACAGGATGCCCCCAAATCCACTGGGGCGCGAAACGACTGGAAAACACTAAAAACACTTTTACCTTATCTTTGGCCCAAGGACGCAACGAACTTGCGCATCCGGGTTGTCATTGCCCTGTTGTTACTGGCGGCGGCCAAGGCAACTAATGTGTCGGTTCCACTGTTTTATAAAGAAGCGGTGGATGCCTTAAGTCTGGATGAAACCACCGGATTGATAGCGGTGCCCATTTTCCTGTTGGTGGCTTACGGGCTTGCCCGGGTAATGGCGCAGGCTTTTGGGGAATTGCGCGATGCGGTCTTTGCCCGTGTCGCCCAACGTGCCATCCGTGATGTGGCGTTGAAGACTTTTAATCATCTGCACCGTCTTGCCCTTCGTTTCCATGTGCAGCGTCAAACGGGGGGATTGACCCGTTCCATTGAACGCGGGACCAAGGGTATTGATTTTCTGTTGAATTTCATGCTGTTCAACATCCTGCCGACCTTGCTGGAAATTGTGCTGGTCTGCGGTATTTTATGGGTGATGTATGACTGGACCTTTGCGGTTGTGACGTTTGCCACCATTGCAGGCTATATCGCCTGGACCCTGATTGTGACGGAATGGCGCATCAAATATCGCCGCCGGATGAACAAAAGTGATAATGAGGCCAATACAAAGGCCGTGGACTCCCTGTTAAATTTTGAAACGGTCAAATATTTCACCAATGAACAACATGAAGCCAAACGATATGACGTTGCGTTGCGGGCTTTTGAAGAGGCGTCTGTTCAGTCCAAAGTTAGCTTAAGCCTGTTAAATATTGGACAGGGGGCAATCATTTCTATCGGTCTGATCGCGGTCATGATTATGGCGGGTTATGGGGTTCAGGATGGCAGCATGACGCTGGGGGATTTTGTGCTGGTGAACAGTTACCTCATGCAGCTTTATATGCCATTAAACTTTTTGGGGTTTGTCTATCGTGAGATCAAGCAGTCCCTGATCGATATGGAACATATGTTCTCCCTATTAGATCAGGAGGCCGAAATTGCAGACAATGAGGATGCGATTGATCTGCCCGATGGTGGCGGTGATGTTGTGTTTGAAAAGGTTTCTTTTTCTTATGATGAACGTCGCCCGATTTTAAAAGGTGTGGATTTTCGCGTTCCTGCGGGTAAAACCTGCGCGATTGTCGGGTCCAGCGGGGCAGGGAAGTCGACACTTTCCCGGCTATTATTCCGTTTTTATGATGTTTCTGAAGGCGCTGTAAAAATTGATGGAGAAGATATCCGCGGGATTAAACAAAATAGTCTGCGCCAGAATATAGGCATCGTACCGCAAGATACGGTTCTTTTTAACGATAGCGTTTATTACAATATCGCTTATGGGCGCCCGGATGCCAGCCCGGCTGAGGTCGAAGAAGCGGCCAAACTCGCACGTATTCATGATTTTATTATGGGTTTACCTGATGGGTATAACACCATTGTGGGCGAACGGGGATTAAAGCTATCGGGTGGGGAAAAGCAACGTGTTGCCATTGCGCGCACTATTTTGAAACGTCCACGCATTTTGTTGTTTGATGAAGCAACCTCGGCACTGGATACCCATACGGAAAAAGAAATTCAGGTGTCCTTGCGCGAAGTTTCAAGCGGCCTGACCACCCTTGTCATTGCGCACCGCTTATCTACCGTTGTCGATGCTGATGAAATCATCGTGCTTGATAAAGGGGAGATTGTCCAACGCGGTCATCATGCCGCCCTGTTGGAGAAAGATGGTGCCTATGCAGCGATGTGGGCTAAACAGCAAGAAGCGGCCATGGCGTTGGAGACATTGGAAAAAGTTGGGGAAGATTTACAGTTGCAGGGAGCTGAATAGGATCAGACTTTAGACCTTCTGAAAACGCAGTAGGTGTTTTTCTAGTCGCATCCAGACTTGAATAAAGATAAAGGTCAAAAGCAGATAAATCACGCCTGCGGTAAAATACATTTCAATCGCCAGATAATTACGTGCAATGATCGTGCGTGTCACGCCGGTCAGGTCAAATAAAGTGATGGTATAAGCCAGCGCGGAGCTTTTCAGCATCAGGATAATCTCGTTGCCATAAGATGGCAGCGCCATGCGGATGGCACGTGGCAGAACGACCCGACGATAAAGGGTCGCTTTCTTCATACCAATGGCAACCCCGGCTTCAATCTCGCCATGGGGAATGGCTTGAATAGCACCGCGGAAAATTTCAGCTGTATAGGCGCCTGTATTCAGGGCAAAGACGATCAGCGCGCACCAGTAAGCCTCGCGCAGGACGGGCCAGAGAAAGCTTTCGCGCACGGCTTCAAACTGGCCTAAGCCATAATAGAACAGGAACAACTGTACCAATAGCGGTGTGCCGCGAAAGAAATAGGTATAGATCAGCGGTATATTGCGCAGCCACCAGTTTTGCGAACTGCGCATCAATGCGACAGGTGTGGCAATGACAAAGCCCACAATGCAGGATATCAGCACAAGTTCAACTGTTAACAAAGCCCCGTCCAGCAGTTTGGGAAGGGCGATAAAGATTTCTTCCCAATTCATGAACTGGCCCTCTTCACACCTTTATTGGCCCAGCGTTCCGCATAAATCTGTCCGATCAAAACAATTGAGGTGATGGCCAGATAAATCAAAGCGGCTACAAAGTAAAAAGTGAAAGGTTCTTTGGTGTTCTGCATGCCGATACGCGCATTCATCATCAATTCGGGTAATGCGATCAAGGAAACAAGCGAGGTATCTTTCAGCAAGACCTGAAACAAATTGCCCAAGCCCGGGATCGCCAAACGCATGGCTTGGGGTAAGGTGATGCGCCAAAATATTTTACGCGAGCGAAGGCCGATGGCAACGGCGGCTTCGATCTGTCCTTTGGGAACCGATAAGATTGCACCACGAAAGACTTCGGTTGCATAGGCTCCAAAAGACAAGGCAAGGGCTGTTACCCCTGCGGCAAAGACGTTAATTTCTATATAACCGTCATAGCCAAAGCCTGTTGCAATGCGGTTAATAATGTCTTCCCCGCCAAAATAGACCAGCAAGACGATCAAAATTTCGGGAATGCCGCGTACCAAGGTGGTGTAACTTTGTCCGACCCCGCGCAAAACCTTGAAGCGCGAGAGTTTTGCGCCTGCGCCCGCCAAGCCAAAGACAAGACCAACCAACAACCCGCCAAAAGCGACTTGTACGGTCATCCATGCGCCATAAGCTATCTGTGGGCCAAACCCTTGGAGATCGAACATTTATTGACTTTCAGATGATGAAAACCCCGACCAGCGCCGGGGTTCACATAGATCAGGATCGAGCTTAGTAGATTGAGAAGGGAAAGTATTTCGCGTTGATCTTCTCATATGTACCGTTCGCAACGATAGCTTTCAGGGCTTCGTTGAACTTCGCACGCAGGTCTTCATCTGATTTGCGGATTGCGATACCGATTTTATCGTTCACATCGATAGCATCACCCACAAATTCAAAGTCTTTACCCGCATCAGATCGCAACCAGTCATAAGCCGGCAATTTGTCAGAAACCAGAACGTCTACACGACCAGATGCCAGATCAAGGTATGCGTTTTCTTGTGTATCATAGAGTTTAACGTCAACGTCTTTCATGTTGTCCGTTACATAGTTTGCTGCAATTGTTGCGCGTTGTGCCCCAACGGATTTGCCAGCAAGCTTTGTCGGGTCAATGCCAGAGCCTTTTTTTGCAACCATTGTCAGGTTGTTGGAATAATAAGGGTCCGTGAAGTTGACCGCTTTTTTGCGTTCTTCCGTGATGGACATAGACGCGACGATGGCATCATATTTCTTTTTGTTCAGACCGATGATGATGGAATCCCATTCCAATGGGGCGACAATTTCGCATTCCACTTTCATTTCGGCACATAAAGCATTGGCAATATCAATGTCAAAACCAGTGGCTTTACCGTCTTTATCGATATTGTTGAACGGAGGGTAAGCGCCTTCGGTACCGATACGGACTTTGTCTGCTGCTTGTGCTGTTGCCACACCCAAGGCCAAAACGCCTGCCAGTGCAATCGCAATTTTCTTCATTTTTGTATTCTCCCGTGACTTGTCTGTCATTTAAAAGTAATCCCTAACCAGCCTGATTTTTATCTAAAGTTCAGTGCTGATAAATTGTTTCATCCGTTCAGATTTCGGATTTTCAAATACATCTTTGGGCCGGCCAAATTCTTCGACCTGACCTTGATGCAAATACATTACATGCGAGGAAACTTCGCGTGCAAATCCCATTTCGTGGGTCACTACCAGCATGGTGCGCCCTTCTTCTGCCAACATCTGCATGACTTTCAAAACCTCGCCGACCAGTTCGGGGTCGAGTGCAGATGTCGGTTCGTCAAATAAAAGAAGCTCAGGCTCCATCGCCAGCGCGCGTGCAATGGCTGCGCGTTGCTGCTGCCCGCCAGATAGCTGTGATGGATAATGGCCTTTGCGTTCATAAAGTCCAACTTTATTGAGCAATTCGGCGGCTTTTTCTGTGGCTTCTTTTTTAGAAATCCCTTTGACCTGAGTAGGGCCTTCGATGATATTTTCCATCAAATCCATATGAGCCCACAGGTTAAAGTTTTGAAATACAAAACCAATTTCAGCGCGCAGGCGGGTAATCTGTTTTTTATCAGCTGCGCCCAACTGCCCATCTTTTTCACGTTTAAGCTTCATGTCTTCGCCGGCCACACGTATGCTGCCTTGTGTGGGGCGTTCCAACAGGTTGAGGCAGCGCAGAAACGTACTTTTACCCGAACCGCTTGATCCGATGATGGAAATCACATCACCATAATGTGCGGTCAGGGAGATACCTTTCAGCACTTCAAGCGTACCGAATTGTTTGTGGATGTCCGTCACCTCTAGGGCAGGCGTATCTTTGCTCATGAGCTCATTTTTATATTTATGTAATTTCGTTACGCTGAACTTTCATTCTTCTTAACCAAGAAGTCAAGAAACTGTCATATCTTTTTGCTTTTCGAAATGAAAAATGTCTATTTTTCATAAGGATGGAACCGATATTTCAAAAATCGAGAAAGAAAATTTCGTCTTTTGGATAAAAAAATCTTATCCGGCATAAGGAATCGAGATTTTAAATTTCGCGTTGATGTGAGCAAATGTTCTTCAACATCAGCCAATCTTCCTCACTTAACGCGGGACCACCGCCTTTTTGGGCAGAAATCATCTCGGCGCGTTCTGCAGACATGGGGTGGGTGGACACCAATTGAAGCACTGATTCAAGGGCGTGGTTTTGTTCATCCAGTTTTTCAAAGAAATCTGCCAGCCCTTTGGTAGAAATGCCCTCGCGTTTCAAGGCGTTTAGAGCATAAAGATCGGCTTCACGTTCATGGTCACGACTGTAGGAGGTTTCGGCCATCAGGGCAGCCAGATCAATGACATTGCCACCAGACAGTGCTGTCATCAAAAACGTCAAACTTGCCCCGCGCAGGGCTGCCTGCATGGGGTGACGGTGATCAACATGACCAAGTTCATGGGCCAAAACGCCAATGACTTCTTCTGCGCTTTGGGCTTTATCGATCAGTCCACGCATAAGGACGACTTCCTGTCCGGGGGTGGCAAAGGCATTGACCATTTTGTGATCTACAACATAAACCTGAACCTCTTTTGCCTTGTTTGTTCCAATCAGGCGAGCCGTCACTTCCTTTAATATTTGACTGCTTTTGTCATAATCACAGACTTTCTTGGCCCCGAGCTGGTGGGCGAGCTGAAGGCCAGCACCTTTGAACATATCGCGTTCCCATGATATGGGGACCAGATGAACACCCGCCTGCATGGCAAAGGGTAAAAGAAAATACAATGCCACAGTGCACAGAACTGTACCCAGGCTTAACGTCCAGGCAAGTCGGTTTTCTTTTTTATAAATTGTGCGCTTAGCCAGGCCGGGTATGATATTGTTTAGCCAGACTTTTGTCTCATCAGCATCCACATGCAATCGGGCCATGCCCTTTTTCTGGCACGATAAAATAATTGTCTGGCCCGGTTGGACTTTATCGGTTGGCACAATGTCAGCACTGGGCCATGTAGCTAACACCTCTCCCTGATGATCTTCAATAATCAACAGCTTGCTGGCAAAGCTTAGATAAGCCGCATGACGTCGTGCGGTTTGCCCATCCATAAACGATGCTGGATATCTCATATTTTAGAAGGCTCCCACATCCAATGCATCAGCTAGACCTTCCCCTGTTTTCAATACGTTTCGTTCAATCTGGATAGTTTGTTCAAGGGTCACAATGTTGGACGTTGCGACATGGTCAGCAATAAATTTCATGTAACGGTTCGCCAGAATTGGGAATCCTAAGCCTAAGGTTACAACTATAATCAGCAAATTTACGACCATAAAGCCCAAAAGCTTTTTCGCTTTCACTGTTCCCTTAAATTGACACTCATTTAGGTTGGTTTGCGACAGGCAATAATTAAAGAACTTGGCGTAATATAAAGACATGGCCAGTCCGGCTAAAGTGAAATGAATTAAAGCGGCAGCGGCAAAAATCAAAAGGTTATATAATTCCGCCTCTGGTGGAAGCTCCCCATTGATCAGCGTGTAAGATTCACCAAGTATACGTGTTGTGAATACTGTGACGGTGATGACAAGGCCTAGGGATAGAAGACCTAAGACATAACTTAATAAAAATGTGGGATAGAGTTTTCTTGCCGAGATATCTATCGTAAAAGCCTGATTTCCAAATCGGCTGTTTTGAACCAGATAACGGGTCAAAACCACCTGCTTTAGCGGGTAGGCCAGCCAAAGCGTGAAAGGCATCAACGCATTCAGCACCAACCAGCGCCACCAGTATCCGGATGTTTTTCCCACTTGGGCAAAGCTGATACCGCGCCAATGGACACGTGAATACAAATATTTATAGGCGCGGATAATCGCAACCGGGATTAAAAGCAAAATACCAAGCCCCTGCACGCCTTGAATAAATGCGGCTAGTTCCGGGTGAGTCATCATCATGCTTTCGGCAAAGTAGCTAGGGATAACCCCAAACGGCAGCAGGATCAGGAAGAAGACGATTAAAAAGCCTTTAAAGAGCTCCCCCCCTGTGCCCGTATATTCGAACCCATCACCTAACACCTTCATCTTACTGAAAATATAACGGCGATTGCGAGTTTTGGCCCAGAAGCGATAAATACCTAATGTTAAAATAGAAAAAATTAAATTTGGAATAAAAATTTTATAAAGTTCACCTATTTTGCCATCCGACTTTAAAATCGGCTTAAACGCTGATTCGTCCGTCGGTTCCATGTCCTGCAATTGATCTTTCATTCCCCTGACCATATATTTTTTATGCACTTAAAACGAGTTTAGGCATAAAGCTGAAAATTCACAACTCGAAAGATTGATCGGCTAGGTCACATTCTATATCGTCTAAAATAACGATAAATAACCAGTGAGGTCTCCATCATGTCTTTTAATGCGCTTATTCTCGATAAAACTGCCGATGGCTTGTCCCTTGATATTAAACAGATCAATGAAGACGACCTGCCAGTAGGGGAGGTTCTGGTCAAGATTGACTATTCCACCTTAAATTTTAAAGACGGGCTGGTAATGAATGGGCTGGGCAAACTGGTGAGAGATTATCCCCATGTGCCGGGTATCGACTTTGCCGGGGTGGTCGAACAGTCAAACGATGTTCACTATAAAAAAGGCGACCGTGTGGTTCTAAACGGGTGGCGCGTTGGTGAAATTCACTGGGGGGGCTACGCGCAAAAAGCTCGTGTGAAAGCCGACTGGTTGGTGACTTTACCCGATGAAATTTCCACCTATGATGCCATGGCGATTGGTACTGCAGGCTATACCGCCATGTTATCGGTTATGGCCCTTGAAGATCATGGCCTGCACCCGGAACAGGATGGTGAAGTGCTGGTCACAGGGGCTTCTGGGGGTGTGGGGTCTGTTGCCTGTGCCATTCTTGCTCGGTTGGGGTATCAGGTGGCCGGGTCTACAGGGTCTGAATCTTCCCAGAACTATCTTACAGAACTGGGTGTGACTCGCATTGTCTCACGTCAGGAACTGGAGGCTGCCCCCAAAGGCCCCTTGGATAGTGAACAATGGATCGGGGCTATTGATAATGTGGGTGGATCAACTCTTCATCATGTGTTGGCCAGTTTGCAAAGCTGGTCTTGCTGTGCTTCTGTGGGACTGGCAGGATCGAATGAGCTAAATACCACGGTTCTTCCTTTTTTGATGCGTGGCATTACCTTGCAGGGGATAAACAGCACCACCTGTCCGCATGAGCGTCGTGTCGAAGCCTGGAAACGTTTGGTCAATGAATTACCCAAGGATGTCCTTGCGACCATGACGCACGATATTACCCTGTCAGAATTGCCTAGTTACGGCAAAAAAATCCTTCAAGGCCAGACAAAGGGGCGCATCGTCGTGGATGTGAATTCGTAAACCTTTTGTTAACTATTTGAATATTAAGGGGTTGTTAACTTTTAACAGCCCCTTTTCATTTTTGGCATCCTGTTTGCTTATAAGAAAGGCAAAGACCTACAGCGTTTTCCTGCGAAAGCAGGGAAGCTGCATAAAAAGGTCCCTGCCTCGTGCAGAAACACATGAAAGAGGATCGAAATATGTTAAGAGCGGTGAAACGAGGATGGGTCATAGGCGGTCTTTTAAGCCTCACAGCCTGCGGCTATGTGGATCAATATGAAGAGGCCGTTTATGACGAAGAGCCGCGATATTGTTATCGTCAGCTTGGCTCCATCCAATGTTTTGCCGAACCAGTTCACCGGGACGCGGCACGGTTGGTCAATTACTATGGCCCTCACCCCAGCCGATACGATACGCCCTCACCTCCCGATCGGTTGGAACCAGCCGCACCGCCCCCGGTGGCCTTTTATGTCCGCGATGTTGAACCCGTGCCCAACGATTCAACCGTGTACCCGGCCAACGATTAGAAGCTATCCCCGTCTTCTGTTCGTTTTTTAAACCCTCTTCACTTTACCCATCGTGAAGGGGGTTTTTCTTGGGATATACGTAGTTTCTAAAACCCATAGAATGTGGGGATGAAAAGGCTGAACACGATCCAGATGATAAAGACCAGCGGGGTGCCCGCAACAATAAAGTCTTTAAAACTGTATCGCCCCGGGGCCATGACCAGCAGGTTGGTCTGATAGCCAATCGGTGTGGCAAAGGCACAGTTTGCAGCAAAAACGACAGCAACCGCAAAGGCACGCGGATCGACGCCCAGTTCATTTGCCATCGAAATGGCAATCGGGGTGAATAGAACGGCGCAGGTTTGGGTTGATAGTACGTTGGTTAAAATCGCGATCAACAGGAAAAGCGCAGAAAGCATGGTTCTGGGACCTGCACCATCCAAGGCATCAACCACCCCGTGGGCGAGGAAAGTTGCCGCCCCCGTTGCCTGCATGGCCGATCCCAATGCAAGGGCGGCCCCGACCATGGTGACAATTTTGGAATCAACGGCGCGCACGGCTTGGCGCACATTCAGGGCCCCGATAGCAACCATGGCCGCAGCCCCGATCAAGGCGCAAGTGACCGTTGGCAGGATGCCGGATCCGGCCAGCAACACAACCCCCATAAAGATGGTGAGGGCACGGCGTGCATGATGCACGGCAGGCAGTTCTTCTTTTGACCATTCCAGTAAGATCACATCACGGTTGGATCGCAGGTTATGAATATCACTTGGGTGGCCCTGAACAAGTAAGACATCCCCGCTTTGTAGGCGGATATCATCCATGCGCGCACGGATCATACGTGAACGGCGCTGAATGCCGATCACTTTACAGGCGGAACGTTGGGCAAAATTGATCCCTTGCAAGGTCTGACCGGATAGTTGCGTGGTGGGCGGCAGCATGACTTCCACCAGCATGCGATCCTGTGTTTTGACATCTTCATCCCCTTTATCTTCTTCACGCGGTGTGCCTTCCATGGCGTCCATGGATTTTTGAACCAGTTCCGGGTGATGCGGTTCTAAAAGACCATTGTTGCTGGTTAAAACCTCAGTGATGACTTTGCGGGTCGCGGCAACGACCAGAATATCGCCGGGATGGATTTTATGGTCTTCAAAGGGGGGTAGGATGTTGTGCCCCTGATGCTGGATCATGCGCACAGTCAGATTAGGCAGTTCTTTAAAAAAGCCACCCATGGCTTCTTTGCCAACCAGCTTGGCGCCCGGTGCGACGGTCAATTGGGCGATGAAATGTTTGCCATTATGTTTGTTTTCGCCTTCTTCCCCGCTACGATCAGGCAGCAATCGCGGCATAACAAAGACCACATAGATCAGCCCGGTGGACGCCAGAACCAGACCGGGGATTGTGAAGTCAAAGAATTTAAACGGCACTTCCCCCAGTTGAATAAGGGCTGAATTCACCAACAGGTTTGTCCCGGATCCAATTAAAGTGACCATCCCGCCCAAGACGGCGGCGGCACTTAAAGGCATCATAACCTTGCTCGCGGATTTGTTAATCCGTGCGGCCAAGGCCTGCATAATCGGGATAAAGATCACAACGACAGGGATATTGTTCAACATGGAAGAGATCAACATGCCTACAATCAGGGTCAGTAAAATGGTCAGCCAAGTGTTTTTGCCCCCCAGTTTTAACAGGAACTGGGCCCCGCGTTCCAAGACCCCAGTGCGAACCATACCTTGCCCGACAACCAAAAGGGCAAGGACGGTTATCAACCCCGTATTGGCGAAACCTAACAAGAGTGTATGCGGGGACAGAAGATTGTCGCCCTTATCATCCAAAACCGGGAAAATGTGGAAGATGACCATAATAAAGCCAAGGGTCACAAGCGAGGTAAGTTCAACCGGAATATCTTCAATGGCATAAGCAATAAGCGCAGCAATAATGATGATGTAGGTCAGCCACATCTGAAAGCTCGGACCAAAGATGTCCATTGCAAGTGCGCTCATAATACCCCTGTATCGTTGTTATTTTGACACTAAGATATCGCCTATGATGCCTGCTTTCACAAGTAATTTATAATGATTTTTCCATGAAGGTGATCTTTGATGATTTGTTTTGATCCCCGTTTTCGCGGATTTGAAAACCGATTTCGCCGTAAAGACGATGCGCAATTTCAAGTTCTGGCAGGGTTTCAAGGCACATGGTTTGATAACCAAGTTGTCGTGCTTCTGTAAAGCTTTGATCCATAAGCTTACGCGCAATTCCTTTGTTTCTAAAGTCCTCAAGAACAAACAGCCGTTTCATTTCACAGGCTGTCTTGCTTTTTTGATAGGGTTTCAGGCCGATACAACCACAAACCCGGTCATCCCAATAAGCCAGCAACAGGCAGTCGTAATGGGCGGGTAAATCGCTGAGTTCTTTTTCAAACCCCTGAAAACACAAATCCCCGCCCAGCCAGTTCTGATACTGGCGAAATAAATCAGCAACGATTTTTAATTCTGTTGCTGTTTCTACAAGACGGATGGTTAGGCTCATAACGTAATCGTGCCTTTCATGAACAATGCACATCGGCCCATCAATTCAACCCGGTTTCCTTTGAGAACGCAGGTTACATCACCGCCGCGTTTGGAAACCTGACGGGCACGCAAGGTGGCTTTACCCAGTTTGTCCGCCCAATAGGGTGCAGAAACACAATGGGCTGCCCCGGTGACGGGGTCTTCTTCCAACCCATGTGCAGGGGCAAAACAGCGCGAAACAAAATCGTATGTTTGGCTTTTCGCGGTCAGGATAAATTCACCGGGTTTAATTCGGCTTAAAGCCTTGTGGTCCGGCTTTGCATTTTTCACGTCGGCTTCACGATGGGTGACGCACAGGACAAAATGATTTTGATAGGTTTCCTTGATCTTTACGCCCAAGGCCTCTTCCAGCCCGTCGGGGATGGTGCAGGGTTTGGGCGCTTTGGTGGGGAAATCCATGATGATATCGTCGTCCTTTTTTAAGACGATGAGTTCCCCGCTCAGGGTTTCGAAATGGATCAGGTCTTTATTATAGCCCAGTTCGTTAAAAATCACATATGCGCTTGCCAGTGTTGCGTGACCGCATAAGGGGATTTCAGTTGTGGGGCTAAACCATCGCAAGTGAAAGCCTGTCTCATTGGGCACAAAAAAGGCCGTTTCAGACAGGTTGTTTTCACGGGCAATGTTTAAAAGAGTTTCATCATCAAGCCAATGGTCCAGCGGCACAATGGCAGCAGGGTTGCCTTCCAGTGGGCGTATGGCAAAGGCATCAACGTGAAAGAGAGGGAGTCGCATCTAGGAAAGCCAAGCATATTCTATTGAAAATCTACGTTGTTCCTATACTAACGTATCATTTTGTTGAAATGCTAGACTTTACAAGCAAATTTTGCCCTTTAAATAGAGTTTTGCACGTCCGAAAAGCTGAACACGGTCTTTGGTTACCGTACACAGGATATTGCCGCCGCGTTTGGAAACCTGACGGGCATGGAGTTTGGTTTTCCCTAATCGTTCAGCCCAAAAAGGGGCGGAAACACAATGGGCAGAACCTGTCACCGGGTCTTCATCAATGCCATGGCTGGGGGCAAAACAGCGCGAAACGAAGTCATAATCTTTGCTGCGTGCTGTCAGGATAAAGTCACCCGGTGCAATTGTCTTTAGGGCTGCAAGGTCAGGTGTTGCGTTTTTCACATCGTCTTCATTGTCGCACACAACTAAACAAAAACTGTTTTCATGGGCCTCCAGTAACGTCACGCCTAACGCTTCGGCCAGTCCATCCGGTATCTCACACGGGGTGGGCGGGCTTGCGGGAAAATCCATGACAAGCCCGTCACCTTCACGTGTGACGATTAGCGATCCGCTTTTCGTTTCAAAGGTGATGGTGTCTTGATCGTATCCAAGCTCGCTATAAAGCACAAAGGATGTGGCAAGCGTTGCATGACCACATAAGGGGACTTCCACGCTGGGGGTGAACCAACGAAGATGATAGCCGTCTTGTGTGGGGACGAAATAGGCGGTTTCAGCTAAATTATTTTCAGCTGCGATGGCTTGTAATTGATCATCGGGCAGCCAGTCGTCCAAAGGGACAACGGCGGCCGGATTTCCTTCAAATACATTATCGGCGAAGGCATCGATTTGGTAGATATCAAGTTCCATGACTGTTTTCTTCACTCGGCAAAATGAATGTTAATACGGCGGTTCTGTTTGCCCTTTTTCTCGATCTTGCCGATACGGATCGGGCCAATTTCGCCCGTGGATTTGACGTGGGTGCCACCGCAGGGCTGATAATCAACATCTGAGACACGAATAGTGCGCACACTGCCTTGACCCATGGGTGGTTTGACCGACATGGTGCGGATTAAATCCGGGTTTTCATTCAGTTCGTTATCAGTGATCGCCCCGATTTCAACAGGTTTATCAGCGGCAATTTCCGCATTGATGGCAGCGGCTAAAGCTTCTTTATCCGGGCTTTCGGGCAGATCGAAATCCAGTCGGCTTTTATTCAGACCGATGGACCCACCTGACACAGCGGCATCGACCTTGGAACAGAGCAAATGAAGCGCCGTATGCATGCGCATTAATTGATAGCGTCGATCCCAATCAATCTTTGCTTTAACCGATGTCCCGATGGATGGTAAAGGCGTGCCTTCTTCAACTAGATGTAATAACGCCCCTGTATCGCGGTCTTTGATCGTATTGGCAATGGTGATGGTGCGGCCATCTTCAAGGGTTAGGATGCCGCTATCACCGGGTTGTCCACCGCCTGTGGGATAAAAGACGGTTTGATCAAGGGTGATCGCATTGTTTTTGATGTCTTTAATGGTTGCATCACATTCTTTGAGATAGCTGTCGTTTCTAAACAGTTCCTGTGTCATGAAGCCTCTCTTTGTTTCATAGGAATATTGTTAACACCATGATCAGTGCCAGACTGATATAGACTATGCGGGTTCTGAAGGGATTGTCGATCAAGAAATGACGTAACCAGGCACCGGCAAAGATCCAGATGGCACAGACCACATTGGTTGCCGTGAAAACTACAGCCCCTGTGACCGTATCAAGCCCATAAGATGTGGCCCCGGCAAAGGCCATCATCAAGGCCTTGGGGTTGATCCATTGAAAGGCTGCGGCGCGAAAAAAGCCCCAGGGTTTATCTTCGGTTTTTTCTTCATGAAAGCTGGTTGGGGCGCTGGCGATCTTAAAGGCGATATAGAGCAAAAGCCCCATAGCGACCCATTCCAGCACTTCCATTGTGCCAGCGGGCAATAAGGGCAGGATGGAACCAACACCCAAAAACATGAAACCAAAACCAAGATTGATGCCGAATAAATGGGGTAATGTTTGTTTGACGCCAAAGCGCACACCGGATGCCATCAACAGGGAATTGTTTGGCCCCGGCGTGATGGAACTGACAAACGCAAAAAGGACAAAATTCAACATGGTAACGTTTTTCTCTGAGAACGAGGTCTTGAGGGGACCGTATTGAAATAAAGGCCGGTGATGATAAAGCCTGCTGCAATCAGGGCAAAAAGGCTAATTTCTTCGCCGAGTAAAATGGCTGCCGAGCTCATGCCGAACAGAGGTACCAGCAGTGAAAAGGGAGCCACCTTTCCGGCATCATAGGTTTTTAGCAAATGGGCCCATATGCCAAATCCGGCTAATGTCGCGACAAAGGCAAGGTAAAAAACGCTGCCGACCCCGTTCAGGTTAAGGTTATCAAAGGCATTCTGGATGGCGGTTTCCCCTTCATAAACCCAGGAAATAATAAATAAAACCGGGCTTGAAAAGGCACTGACCCAAACGATCAGATGTAAGGGATTGCGGCTTTGGGCTTTTTTCATGGCAAGATTGGATAAAGCCCAGAAAAACGCAGCCATAATGACAAAGGCAATACCGATAAAGGCGCTTTGTTCCCCACCTTGATCATAAAGGATAAATCCTAGACCAATAAAAGCCAGCATCATACCGCCCAATTGGCGACGGCTTGGGCGTTCATTCAGCAGGAAAAACGCAAGCAATACGGTGAAAAAGGCCTGCATCTGTAGGGTAAGGGATGACAGCCCCGCCCCGGCTCCTAAATCCATCCCGATAAAGAGGAGACTGAATTTAAAAATACCCAAACTTAAAGCAATGGTGACAATCCATAACAAGGGTGCAGGCCGGGTCTTCCAGATAAAAATCAGGGGAAGACCCGCCAGCCCGAAGCGCAGGGTCGAGAGGAGGATCGCTGGGAAGTTATCCAAACCGACCCGGATGATGACAAAATTCACCCCCCAAGCGGCCATCACGCAGACAGCCAGAAAGATATGCACGGGTTTCATATCTATCTTAAGCTTTCCAGAAAGGTTTGCGCGCTTCTGCCTCAATATCTGCCCGGGAGAGGCCGATGTCTTTGAGGGTCACATCGGACAATTGCTGCATTTTAAAGCGTTGGCGCGAACGTTCGTGCCATGTCCATAACTGTTCTGCAAGCTGGAGTGCGTCTTTCTTGACCATTGCCACACCCGCTTTCGCCCATTGGCCCCAGCTTAGCTGCGGGGCAGTTGCTGTTTCGATTGTATCGATACATTCCTGTCTCATTGGTCTTTACTCCGCTTGAATAAATAAAATTACTTGATGACAATAGTGATAACAATCGATACAATGTGGCGTCAATTGATACATTGTCACCATAACAATATTTTTAGGATTGCAACAATGTCCCCATGGATGCCCCAGATTGAAGATCGTAAAGGTCCGCGTTACATTGCAATTGCAGATGCCATTGGCGATGCGATTAAGGACGGCAGCTTAAAAGAAAATCAGCGTTTGCCGACCCATCGCGATCTGGCTTATGATCTAGGCGTTACCGTTGGAACAGTCAGTCGGGCCTATGGCGAGGCGGTGCGCAGGGGGTATGTGGTCGGGGAAGTTGGACGTGGGACCTATGTTAAACCGGATGATGGTGCCGGAAATCCTTTTCACATTCCCTATGACACAAACCCGGATGTGTTCGATTTTAGCCTGAATTTTCCGGCAGAAGGCGAACGCATAGAAAATTTGCGCCGATCCTTGATGGTCATTGCACAAGATCCCGGTCTTGGCGCATTGATGCGCTATCAAAGCGAACAGGGGATGGAACATCATCGTCAGTCTTTTGCGAAATGGGCAGCAAGCCACAATACACCACATGATGCGGACCGAATTGTGGTATCCAATGGCGTGCAGCATGCGATGACCTTGTCTTTGATGGCATTGGCACGTTCAGGTGATACTTTATTGTGCGAAGAATATACCTATCCCGGCATAAAAACCTTAGCCAGTCAGTTGGGTTTGAAGGTGAATGGTGTTGCTATGGATGAAGACGGGTTGATCCCGGAAAAACTGGAAGCGGCCATTATCCAAACAGGGGCGCGCTTGCTTTATTGTATGCCGAACTATCAAAACCCGACCAGCATTGTTATGCCCTTGGAACGTCGTAAAGAAATTGCAGCGATTGCTGAAAAATACGGCGTATGGATTATTGAAGATGATATTTATGGCTTTTTACATGAAGCCCCGCAAACGCTAACACCTTTTGCCAAAATCTTACCAGATCAGACCTTTTATCTGAATGGCGCATCCAAATGTGTCAGCCCCGGTATTCGTGTCGGATTTGTTTTGGCACCAAAAGACAAGGTGAAGACGGTGGCAACTTGTATGCGTTTAAGTAACTGGATGGCCGCCCCTATGAATGTAGAGGTGGTTAGCCGCTGGATTGAAGACGGCACCATTTACGATATGATGGATTGGCACCGTGAAGAAGCCATCCGCCGCCAAGAGGTCGTTTTTGAAAATCTGCCCGGACAGGACATAAAATCCACCAAACGCTGCTATCACAGTTGGATGCATCTTCCGCAGCCCTGGACATCTGACATGTTTTGTATGCGCGCGCGTGAGCGCGATGTGTCCATCCTGCCAGCATCTGTTTTTTATACCGGAAAGGCCACAGCGCAAAATGCCGTGCGTCTGTGCTACGGCGCCCCGCCAAATCTAGAGAATGTGGAAGAGGGCATGAAACGTCTAGGCCAATTGATCGGCGAAGAAATCCATGCTTTCCATAGCGTCATGTAACTAAAATTATTGTTTTTCGATATTTTTTTATTGACTAAGAATGTTTCTCAAGGCAGGTTCTGGGGCAAGATTAACTGTCATGGGAATAAGTTTATGACGAAAATTCAGAAAATAAGCCGACTGGCACGCCTCTGCTTTCAGGGGCTAATTGTCTTGCTTCCACTTTGTGTGTGTTATTACTGGCTGACAATAAATACGGCTTATGATTATCTTGGCCTTTATGGCATTATTGATCTGGACTTGGATGTGGCAGGGCTGACGCAGGTTCCTTTATCTGTCACGACACGTTTTCTTGCATTAGGTGTTAGTTTAACTTTATGCGCGATCTTGATGCAGGCTTTAACCCTGCTTGTTCGATTGTTCAAAAACTATGAACGTCAGGATATTTTCAGTTATGAAAATGCAGTTCTCTATACTCAGCTCGGGCGGATCATTTTCTATTGGGTGATCGGTAGTTTTATTTACAACGCTGTCCTAAGTGTCATCTTATCTTTTAATAACTCACCGGGGGAGCGCGTGTTGGAACTCACCTTTACCGGCGTTGATGTCATGACCTTAGTTTTAGGTGTGATTGTCTTGGTTATTTCTTGGGTGATGAAAGAAGCTTATGAAATTTCTGAAGAACACCGCCAGACCATTTAAAGGATAAACCTATGACAATTCGGATTAACCTTGATGTGATCATGGCGCAACGGCAAATGCGGTTGAAAGATTTAGCACAACAGGTTGGCATCACCGAAGCCAACCTGTCTATTTTAAAAACGCAAAAAGCCAAGGCTGTTCGGTTTTCCACCCTTGATATGCTGTGTAAGGTTTTGTCTTGTGAACCCGGCGATATTTTAAAATATGAATCGGATGAGGACGGTCAAGGCAAAGGGTGATGTTACTGTATCATCATGTAAAGCATCATCAACAAGGGTAACAGTATCGCCGTTGCGATGGCGTTTAATCCCATACCAAGGCCGGAAAAAGCACCAGCGGTTTCATGAACATTGAGTTTACGTGCGGTGCCAATACCGTGGGACGCAATGCCAACAGCTAACCCGCGCGCTTTTTTATCTTTTACGCCAACAAGTGTGAGAACCGTGCCCCCAAGCACTGCACCTGTGATCCCGCACAAGATGACCAACACAGCGGTTAGCGAAGGTGTGCCGCCAATGATCTCGGATAATCCCATAGCAACAGGGGCGGTGACAGATTTCGGGGCAAGCGAGAGCAAGGTTTCTTCAGACCCGCCGAGTAGATAGGCAATGCCCACACCACTTGCTATCGCAAACAGACAACCTAGAATGATGGTGACTATAATCGGCAATAAGGCCGCTTTGACGTGATGCAAATTCTTGTAAAGCGGTACAGCTAGCGCAACAGTCGCGGGGCCGAGCAAGAAATGAATATATTTCGCACCGTCAAAATAGACATAATAATCTGTTCCTGTCAGCCATAGAACAAGCGAGACACTTACCAGTGAGAATAGAACCGGATTAGCCAGGGGAGATTGATTGCAGCGTTTATAAATCCAATCACCCAGACAAAAACAGGCCAGGGTCAAAGAAATGCCCAAAAGCGGGGTTTGTGCCAAATGGTTCCACAGAGCGCTCATGATAATTTCCCCAAAAACTTCATAACAAGTCCGCTAAAGGCAATGGTCAGGAGGGTGGCGACGACAATGGCAGCACTGATCGGTAGCCATTCCGCAGCAATTAGATTGAAATGCAGGGTCACGCCCACACCGGCGGGGACAAAAAGAAGCGAGAGATATTTCAAAATACCACTGGCAGCCTGGTCCAGACCTTCAGGCATGCCGTTTTTTAGGATAAGGATCAAAAGCAGGATCGCCATACCGATGACAGGACCGGGGATGGGCAGGCCCGTGGTGTAGACAATGACTTCGCCGAGTAATTGTAAGGCGCAAAGCAGAAAAAAATAGACTAACATGTTATGAACAAATTTCTTTCAAGAAGGTTCCGAGTAGTTTGAATTCCTCGCTGCGCCCGGATGTTTTGCGCCAAACCAGACCAATATCGCGTGGTGGGCTGCTTTTACTTAAGGGCAGGCAGGTCAGGTCGGTGCCGCGGGTGATGCCTGATTTCAAGGCCATTTCCGGCAATAAGGTGATCCCCAAGCCGTTTGCGACCATCTGTACAATGGTGGACAGGCTGGTGGCGCCAAATGCGTTGATGTTTCGTGCATCGACCCAAGCGCAAGCGGCCATGGCATGGTCACGCAGGCAATGGCCTTCTTCCAGCAAAAGTAAATTTTCTTTGATGATTTCTTTATTTTCGATCTGTTTTTTCTGGGCGAGTGGATGTGTGGAGGGCAGGGCGCAGTAAAAGGGGTCTTGCATGAATGTATAGGTGCTGATTGCTTCACTTTCATAAGGCAGGGCAAGGATCAACACATCTAGTTGCCCTTCTTTAAGCGAAGCCAGAAGTCGTTCAGTTTGATCTTCTTTCAGATAAAGCAGCAAATCTGGATAGGTTTTGCGAATGTTTTCCATGACCTGTGGTAAAAGATATGGCCCAATGGTCGGAATCACGCCCACGCGCAATTCACCAGACAAGGGGGAACCTTTGGTACGGGCCATTTCCATCAAGCTGTCGGCATTGAGCACAATATCTTTGGCGCGTTCCAGAATTTCTTGGCCGATGGGGGTAATCAGCACGCTGCGTTTTGTACGTTCCAGCAGTTGCAGGCCAAGAATTTCTTCAAATTCCTTGATGGCAGCACTTAGGGTTGGCTGGGTGACAAAACAGGCATCGGCGGCATGACCAAAATGTTTGTGTTTGGCAACGGCGATAAAATATTTTAGGTGCTTGAGTGTATATGTTGCATTCATAGGAATAATTTATAAAAGTTAAGTTTATAAGTGGCAAACCCTTATAGTCGGTTAAGGTCTTTTTTTTGTGTCCAATGTTGAAAAAAAATGGCATAAGTTTTTTGAAAGAATGAAAAATTAAGGGCTGCGTATGGGACAAGAACGTTTTGATCAGGTGACGGTTGTCATTGCTGACCCCGACCACAAAGCACGCACGATTGCCAAGCAAACGCTTATCAAGGCAGGGTTTCGCAAAATTTTAACCGGTCATAATCTGGAGTTCGTCAGGCAAAGCTTTAATGTGGAAATGCCGGAACTGCTGATCGCGGAAACCAATCTCCCCGATGGTGACTTTGCCGAATTTGTTAATGACCTGCGACACCATAAAATCGGTAATAACCCGTTTTTGGTGGTTTCTGCCCTAACGTCTGACCCCACGCCGGAACTTGTCAAAAAAGTTATTCAGGCAGGGGCGGATGATCTTTTATCCAAACCGTTTGATGTCCCGACCTTGATGCGTCGTGTTGGACGTTTGATCCATCAGCGCAAACCGTTTGTGGTTACAGGGGATTATGTCGGGCCAACCCGTCAGGCCAAGTCGCAAAAAGAAGCCAATGCCGAAAAATTTGATGCCCCCAATACCTTGAAGGCCCGCGCGCTGAATGAAGGCAGCATTGACGAAGTTCAGGCGATGGTCGATGCAGCGATTGAAAATGTGAACACCAAGGCGTTGGAATCTCATGCGGAAGATATCAATGAATTGGTCACAATCATCACCCCGCGTCTGGCAACAGGCGAGGTGGATGCCACCGCCCGTTTATGTCTGGACCGTTTGCGCTATGCTTCAGAAGATGCCAACCGTCGTTTGGATGGCACTCATTATGACCATGTTTCAGAACTTTGTCAGACCATGCTGGGGATTGTGAATAATATTCGTAATTCCGGTGGCACCCCTGCGCCGAAGGATATCCAGCTGCTTTCGCCACTTAACAAGGCCATTCAGCTTGGATTTGATAAAAATGCAGATATAGCAACAGCACGCCAGATCACTCAGGCAATTCTTGCAAAAGTGCGCGCCTGATTATTTTTCAAGCGTGATATATTGGCTGACAGGTTTTAACTCTTTTGGGCTGGCGCCTTCAGCGACCATTTCTGCGGCTTTGTCTGCATCTTTGATAATGCGACCTGAAAGAACGTCGATCCCGTAATCAAAAAGGTTGGGACATAAGGGGGTTTCAGGCCCAACAAGGACACATTCTGCTAGACCTTTTGCACGCAATAACGAAGGAAGTAGCCCGTCGCTAAAGGTATGGGACGGCAGGATCACCCCTTCGTAGGCATAATCGCTTAGATGTTGCAGGGCGTCTTTGGCGGCAATGAATGCGCTGTTATTGGCGTAGGCTTTGTCATTTGGAAAATTACCCGCAATCAAGACCGTTTCATCACGCCCTTTGAAATGATCAAGCCCGCTTTTATCTGATCCGTTCAGGTTATAACGGTTGTGGTATGCAAGGATGGCGGCCACCCCAAAGGCATGATCCAGTGGTGATAAGTGGTCTTGTGTCTGTTTCGCCAAGTCTTTTAAGGATTTGTTCGTCTGATAGTCGGGTTGGGCTTTTTGCAAGGGGTTTGTTGTAATGCCGCAGCCGTCTTTTCCTTCGATCAGGATTGCCTTGTCACCGATAACGATATTCTTTGGTTTTTCATCTGGGATGGTGAGTGTGAGTTCTTTATAAAGGTTCCACTTCGGCCACCAGTTGGCTAAAGAGGTGATGTCATGCGGGATCAGGCTACCGAGCCGACCACTGAATTCATTCCAGACTTCCAACGCACTGGATGGAACTGCAACAAGGGTCGGTATCCCTGCCATGGCGGCACTGACAATCTCATCGGCAAGCCCCCGACCATCTTGTTCACGTTCACCAAATTTTTCAATCACCAGCAAGTCAGCAGGGGCATCCATTGCGGCTCGTAAAACGCGGGTGGTTTCGCTTAATAGCCGCACATCAAAGCCACAGCTCCCCGTTTCCAGATCTTCCTTGCTGGGGCGCGATAGCGGAAGGTGCTGGCCTGTGCGAATATCAATGGCGTCCAGACCTATTTTTTGACCATCGCTGTCATAGGCCTGTTCCTGCACAAGTCCTGCCACGTGCCAGCCGCGATTTACTAAATTTTCGGCAAATTCACGCAAGGCATTGCGTTCAGGCGTATCAGCAGCGTAAAGTACACCTCCTAATCGGATGGGTTTTGTTTTTGATCTAGACATTGGCCCCGGTTCGCTTTTTAACTGTCCACTGAATGCAATTTAACAAGATAAGGGTGAAACTTCCATGGGTATTCAAGTCGATATGAGAGTGGCTGAATTATTATGTTCTCGCCTGTGTCATGACTTGGTAGGGCCGGTTGGCTCGGTGAACCATGGGATTGAATTGCTGGAAGAAGGTGTCGGTTCCTTGATAGGAGAAGCCACACAAATGATTGGTCAAAGCGCCGATCAGGCGGCAAATCGTCTGGAATTTTTCCGCGTTGCTTTTGGTCTTTCTGGTGGCGGGGCCGGTCAGATGTCTATGGCGGAAGGGCGCAAACTGGCCGAAGGGTTTATTAAGCAGGATGTTCAACTTCATTGGCCGGCTGTGGATGGTTTGCCTTGGGGGGATGGTGAAAAACGCGTACCCAAAGACGTCATTAAGGTGATTTTGAATTTGGTGATGCTGGGGCTGGACTGTCTTCCGCGAAATGGCAGACTGACTCTGTCTCAAGCGATTTTACCCGAAGGGCTGGGCGTTGCCTTGGTTGTTGAAGGGCCCAGAGCGCAAATTAAGGATGAAATCCAAAAGGCCATTTCACCTGGGGCGAACTGTGATTCGCTGAACGCACGGACTGTTCAACCCTATTTTATGGCAAAATTAGCTGAAGATCTTGGAATGGACTTCGAAATTTTTAGTCCTGAGGCGGATTGTGTTCAACTAGCCGTTATCATTCCACTGGAAATTTAAACGCAAGTATCCCTGCGGGGTTGATGTTCTGTTGCGCCGCAATATAAAATTAGTTTCATTTCTAAACTAAAACAAAAAGGTCATTTCTTTTTCGTAATGATGTCGTTTTTTCTTTTTAAAACAGCAGTTATTTAGGTAATGTGAATTCAAATTTTAATAAGCGCATTGGCTAATACTGTTTGCTCAATGGATGGGCAGGAAAAAGAAAGGTGCAGAGATGGATGATCTCCTCAGCGAATTCATAACGGAAACTTCAGAAAGCCTTATGGTGCTCGACTCCGAGCTGGTGAAGTTTGAACAAAATCCAAATGATACAGAGATTTTGTCCAATATTTTCCGTTTGATGCACACCATTAAAGGGACATGTGGTTTCTTGGGTCTGCCCCGCTTGGAAAAAGTTGCTCACGCCGGCGAGAACGTGCTGGGTAAGTTTCGTGATGGCACGTTAGAAGTAACACCGCAAGCTGTGACGTTAATTCTGCATGCAATCGATACCATTAAAGAACTACTGCAAACCCTTGAAGAAACCGAACAGGAACCGGATGGTGACGATCAGGAATTGATCGATCAGCTGAACGCCATGGCTGAAGGTCGTGCGGTGGATGCCGCTGCACCGGCTGCGGCCCCTGCGGCTGAAGCCCCTGCGCCAGAAGCATCTGCCCCGGCACCGTCTAGCGGCCCAACGCTGGATGAACGTGGTTTCCCGGTTGCGGCTGAATTGCTGCTGGAAGTGGAGCAAGCTGTCTCTGAAGGGGTGAAAGCCCCATCACAAGGCGAGCTGGATGCGCAGATGAAGGCGGAAATGGAAGCTGAAAAATCTTCTTCTGCCCCGGCTGCAGATACCCCTGCACCTGCCCCGCAAGTCCCGGCAGCTCCGAAAGAAGAAGTAAAAAAACCAGCCCCTCCTGCGAAAAAAGAGCCGCCAAAACCGGCTGGTGGCGCAAAAGAAACATCAGTTGCCAACCAGACCATCCGCGTAAATGTGGAATTGCTGGAAAACCTGATGACGTTGGTATCTGAACTTGTTCTGACACGTAACCAATTGCTGCAAATGGTACGCGGGTCTGATGACAGTGTCTTTAAAGTGCCGCTGCAACGTCTGAGCCATATCACATCCGATCTGCAAGAAGGTGTCATGAAGACCCGCATGCAGCCCATCGGGAATGCTTGGGCCAAGCTGCCGCGGATTGTTCGTGACTTGTCTATCGAAGCTAACAAAAAGATCGATCTGCAAATGATCGGTGCGGAAACCGAATTGGACCGTCAGGTTTTGGAACTGATCAAAGATCCGCTGACACACATGGTGCGGAACTCTGCCGATCACGGTCTGGAAACACCTGATGTTCGCGAAAGCCTTGGTAAGCCTGCGGTTGGTACGATTACATTGAATGCGTATCACGAAGGCGGTCACATCATTATCGAAATCGCTGATGATGGTAAAGGTTTGAATACAGATCGTATCCGCGAAAAAATCATCGAAAACGGTCTGGCATCCGAGGGTGACCTCGAAGCCATGTCCGATCAGCAAATTCATCAGTTCATCTTCCGCGCCGGTTTCTCTACTGCACAGAAAGTTACTTCCGTTTCCGGTCGTGGCGTAGGTATGGACGTGGTGCGGACAAACATTGAAAAAATCGGTGGTACGATCGAACTGAAATCTATTGAAGGCAAAGGATCGACCTTTACCATCAAGATCCCACTGACACTGGCCATCGTTTCTGCGTTGGTTGTTGAATGTTCGGGTGAGCGTTTTGCTATCCCGCAAATCAGTGTTCTGGAACTGGTGCGTACGTCATCTGCATCAGACAATTCCATCGAAATGATCAACGATGCACCCGTCCTGCGTCTACGCAATCGTTTGTTGCCTTTGGTCTCGTTGCATGATCATTTGTCTTTGGGTGATCGCAAGGTTGATCTGGAAAATGACGAACTGTTTATCGTTGTGACCCAGGTCGGGACCTACACATTTGGTATTATTGTTGACCGTGTGTTTGATACGGAAGAGATCGTGGTGAAACCAGTTGCACCGATCCTGCGTCATATTTCGCTCTTCTCCGGGAATACGATCCTTGGGGATGGTAGCGTCATTATGATCCTTGATCCCAACGGTATTGCGGCCACAACGGGTGAGGTTGCCATGGGTAATTCCGATGCGCACTCTTCCAGTGTTGCGACCACATCAGCGGGTGAAACAACCTCTATTCTTATCTTCCGCGCAGGTGGGGAAGAACTTAAAGCCGTTCCATTGGCTTTGGTTGCCCGCCTTGAAGAAGTCGATGTGACCAAGATCGAATATTCCGGCAAGAACCCGGTTGTTCAATATCGCGGTCAGTTGATGCCATTGATCCCAATCGATCCGGAACATGTCTGGAAAGAAGAAGGCCGTCAGCCTGTACTGGTCTTTACGGACAAAGATCATTCCATGGGCTTGGTCGTTGATGAAATTGTCGATATCGTTGAAGATCATCTGAATATCGAGCTGGCTTCTGATCGTGATGGCTTTGTCGGTTCTGCTGTCATCAGCGGTAAGGCGACAGACCTGATCGATGCGGGTTACTATCTCACTAAGGCCTTCCCGGACTGGTTTGGCCGTGCAGAATCAGCGACTGCTTATGGGGATGACAAGCCTGGTGGTCCACGCGTCCTTCTTGTTGATGATAGCCCATTCTTCAGAAACCTTCTGACGCCGGTTCTGTCGGTTGCGGGTTATAAAGTCTCTACAGCTGAAAATGCCAAGAAGGCTTTGGAGCTTCGTTCTGCAGGTCGTGAATTTGATGCCATCGTCAGTGACATTGAAATGCCGGAAATGAATGGCTTTGAATTTGCTGAAGCGGTGCGCAGTGATACGCGCTGGCAGAAAGTGCCGATGATTGCCCTTTCATCCCATGCGACAGAGCAAGATTTCGAGCGTGGTCGTGAAGTTGGATTTAACGATTATTGCGCGAAATTCGACCGTGATGCGTTGCTTCAAACGTTGATGGAAATTTTGACGGTCGGCTAACGAAGAGTGTTGAGTTTGGCAGCCTACTGCTTTAACCTGTTTTTATCAGTAGGCTGTCCCTCCAATGAGTTGAGGACGTTTAAGCAAGGCAAGCTATGCCTAAAGGAACGAAAAAGTAATGAAATCTTGTTTGATTGTCGACGATTCTAAAGTCATCCGCATGGTGGCCCGTAAAATTCTGCAGGAATTGGATTTTGAAACGGTCGAAGCGGCCGATGGCCAGCAGGCCCTGGATGCATGTAAAGAAGCCATGCCAACCGCTGTGTTGCTGGATTGGAATATGCCCGTGATGAGTGGCATTGAATATCTGCGTGAGTTGCGCAAATTGCCCGGTGGCGATGAACCAGTTGTCGTTTTCTGTACAACTGAAAATGATATCGAACATATTCAGGAAGCCATCGAAGCTGGTGCAAACGAATATATTATGAAGCCATTTGATAGTGAAATCATTCAGGCGAAATTTTCACAAGTCGGTCTATTATAATCAAGAATTAAGGGCCATTTAAAAGGTCTCGTTGGAAAAAAATATGTCATTAAATGCCGCGCCCAAAAATGAAAATCCGATTAGAGTCATGGTTGTCGATGACTCTGCGGTTGTTCGTGGTCTGATTACCCGTATGCTTGAAGCACAAAGCGATATTCAAGTTGTGTCTTCTGTGGGTAATGGCAAGATGGCTGTTGATAGTCTGGCTCGCAATGAAGTTGAAGTTGTCGTTCTGGATATTGAAATGCCGGTTATGGATGGTTTGACGGCTCTGCCCAAACTATTGGAAGCCGACAAAGATATTCGGGTTATTATGGCATCGACCCTGACGTCGCGAAATGCGGATATCAGTTTAAAAGCTCTACAGGCTGGGGCTGTAGATTATATCCCCAAACCGTCTTCATCACGTGAATTGTCCGGTGGGCAGGATTTTGGTGAAGAATTGGTTGCAAAGGTCCGTACCCACGCAGAAACGCGCCGCAAGGTCAAAGGTGTTCCGTCGGCCAGCGTATCGCGCCTACGTCCTGCACCGGCTAAACCGATATCTTCTCTGCTTAAGACAAAAGAGATTGTTCTGCGTACACCCACTCTTAGAGAGCGCCCTGAAATTATTGCAATTGGCAGCTCTACAGGTGGGCCGCAAGCATTGTTTGCGGTGCTGAAGGGCATCTATGGCAAGGTTAATCAACCGATTATAATTACGCAGCATATGCCTGCGACATTTACCAAAATTCTGGCGGAACATATTAACCGCATGACAGGCTGGACCTGTGAAGAAGCCAGCGATGGCACAATTATTAAGCCGGGACAGGTTTACTTGGCACCGGGTGATTACCATATGGTAGTTGAAGGGACGGGTCCGCAAAAGACATTGCGTTTGAATCAGGACCCACCTGAAAACTTTTGTCGCCCGGCTGTGGATCCAATGTTGCGTTCAGTCGTTGCGGCATATGGACGAAAGGTTTTGACGGTGATTTTGACCGGAATGGGGTCTGATGGATTAAAAGGTGGGAAAGTTGTTGTGGAAAACGGTGGCGATTTGATCGCCCAGGATGAAGCAACAAGTGTTGTTTGGGGAATGCCGGGTGCGGTTGCACAGGCTGGTATTTGTAGTGCGGTTTTGCCTTTGGAAAATATTGCTTCCTACGTGGTTAAAACAGCACAAGGAGGGGCAGCATGAAGCCTGATGATTTTCAGTTCCTAGCAACCTTGGTAAAAGAGCGTTCAGGCTTGGTTCTAACCCAAGACAAAGCCTATCTTCTGGAAAGCCGTCTAATGCCGGTTGCGCGCAAGCGCGGCATGAAAGGGCTTGAAGAACTGGTCAGCACGTTGCGTGCACGCATGGATAATGCCTTGGCTGATGAGATCACGGAAGCCATGACGACCAATGAGTCTTTCTTCTTTCGTGACATTAAGCCGTTTGATATTTTCAAAGACACCGTTCTACCAAACCTGTTAAAGACCCGGGCCCATAAAAAATCATTCCGCATCTGGTGTGCGGCCGCCTCTTCTGGGCAAGAACCTTATTCCATTGCCATGGTTTTAAAAGAGGCCGCTGCTCAATTGGCAGGATGGCGCTATGAAATCATTGGGACGGACATTTCAAAAGAAATGCTCGATAAGGCGCAGGCTGGTCTTTATTCCCAGTTTGAAGTGCAACGTGGATTGCCTGTACAGCATCTGGTGAAATATTTTAAAAAACGCGATGACCTCTGGCAAATCGACAGTTCACTGCGTGGCATGGTCCAGTATAAAGAATTTAACCTGCTGGATGACATGAAAGCGCTTGGTACCTTTGATGTGGTTTTTTGCCGCAATGTTCTGATCTATTTTGATCAGCAGACCAAAGGTGAAGTCTTGGGCAAAATGGCGCAACAAATGGCTGATGATGGTGTGCTCTATCTTGGTGGGGCAGAAACCGTTCTAGGTATTTCTGATGCTTTCAAGCCGGTTCAGGGGTTGCGCGGTGTTTATGCCCGTACGTCTGGTACTGGTTCGTTAGGGGACGGGGCCGATACCGGACCTGCCAAGCCTGCGGCTAATCCTAATGTTGGGGCAACAGGCTTTCAGAAACCCAAACATATGCGCGAAGGTCGTCCACCCTTAGGTGCAGGCACAGCCGCACCGGCTCGTCCTGGGGCTGCGGGGGCAACGCCACCACGTCCGGCTGGCGTACCACGACCAACGACGAGTCCTGCACCGCGTCCCGCAGGGACAGGACTGCCACCACGCCCAGGTGCACCACGTCCGGGTGCTGCGGGATCGTCAACAGGAACAACACGTCCATTGCCGCCAAGACCTCCTGTTAAGAAACCTTAAAACAAGAAAAAGCCGATCTTCGAAAAAGATCGGCTTTTTTGATGGGTATAGGAAGCTTTATCCTAATATTTATTCCGCTGCGGGCTGTGCTTCGGCATCAGGGTCACGTAGGACGTAACCGCGCCCCCAGACCGTGTGGATGTAATTGTCTTCTGTTGCTTTGGTCAGTTTTTTGCGCAATTTACAAACAAAAACGTCAATAATTTTCAATTCTGGTTCATCCATGCCGCCATACAGATGGTTGAGGAACATTTCTTTCGTCAAGGTGGATCCTTTACGTAAGGACAGCAGTTCCAGAATTCCATACTCTTTGCTGGTCAGGTGAACAGGCTTGCCTTCACATTCAACCGTCTGGTTGTCCAGATTAACGGACAGTTTCCCTGTGTTGATGATGGATTGCGCATGACCTTTGGAACGGCGCACAATCGCATGGATACGCGCGACCAATTCTTCCTTGTTATAAGGTTTGGTCAGATAGTCATCTGCACCGATTTCAAACCCTTTAACCTTTTCAGGCGGTTGGTCCAGACCGGATAAGATCAGGATGGGAGTGTCGACTTTGGAGCTACGCAACGCGCGCAGAACTTCAAAGCCATCAATATCTGGCAACATCAGATCAAGAATGATAATATCGTAATCGTAAAGCTTGCCGATTTCGATACCTTCTTCGCCATAGTTGGTGACATCAACGACCATACCGGCCGATTTCAGCATCAATTCGATGGCTTTAGCTTCGCTTGGATTGTCTTCGACTAGTAATGCACGCATGGCCGATCCCCGAAAAATTGGCGTTAACGATTCATTAACCTTTTGTTAACCATTAACACAACTCCGATTCGTTGCAAATAGTTTTTTATAAAAAAATCCAAGTTTTCTAACGAGTCGCAAAAAATGTTGAATCCTGTCAAGGGGTTTGTCATTTTCTGGAAATCGCGTATATTGTTCTTTCAGAGGGACAAAAATGTCCCGTATTGATGGAGTATCCCTGTGGCGCTTTTGGTCAATAATGTCATAGCAGAAGTTGATAAATTGCCGGACTATAATGTTTATGGCCGGGTGGTGGCTGTGCAAGGTCTGATGGTCGAGGTCGGCGGTGTCCAAGGGGCGCTTTCCATTGGAGATCATTGCCGTATCCGCGTGCGACGCCGCGACTGGGTTATCTGCGAAGTGGTCAGTTTTCGCGATGGTCGGGCTTTGGTTATGCCGTTTGGTTCTGTCGATGGGATTGCCATGGGCGATCGCGTGGAAGTTGGGCAACGTGAACCAGTTTTGTTCCCCTGTGATGCATGGGCCGGACGGGTCATAAATGCCATGGGGGAACCCGTGGATGGTAAAGGGCCGTTGCCTGTCGGTCCTGCACCTTTTGTGATTAAGGGAACCCCGCCATCGGCCCATGAAAGAACCCGTGTGGGCGGTAAAATTGACTTGGGTGTTCGTGCGATCAACACTTTTTTGACCTGTTGTCGCGGTCAACGGATGGGTATTTTTGCCGGCTCCGGTGTGGGGAAATCGACCGTTTTGTCCATGATGGCCAGAAATACCGAAGCCGAAATTTCCGTCATTGGTCTGATCGGGGAACGTGGCCGCGAAGCACGTGAGTTTATCGAAGATGATTTGGGCGAAGAAGGTCTGGCCCGCAGTGTCGTTGTGGTCGCCACATCGGATGAACCACCACTGATGCGTCGTCAAGCAGCCTACGTCACCATGGCCGTGGCTGAATATTTCAGAAACCAGCAACGTGATGTTCTGTGTTTGATGGATAGTGTGACCCGTTTTGCCATGGCCCAGCGTGAAATAAGCCTGTCTGTAGGGGAGCCGCCAGCATCCAAAGGCTACACGCCATCTGTGTTTGCGGAATTGCCGCGCTTGCTTGAACGTGCTGGTCCTGGTTCACAAGGTCAGGGCAGTATTACCGGACTGTTCACCGTTTTGGTCGAAGGCGATGATCATAACGAGCCGATTTCAGATGCCGTGCGTGGTATTCTGGATGGTCACATTGTTCTGGATCGCGCCATTGCGGAACGCGGGCGCTATCCGGCGATTAATCTGTTGCGCAGTGTTTCGCGGACCATGCCCGATTGTAATGACGATCAGCAAAATGCTCTGGTCTTTAAAGCGCGTGAACTGCTGTCTACTTATGAAGATATGGCTGAATTGATACGTCTTGGTGCTTATCGTCAAGGGACAGACCCAAAAGTCGACGAAGCGGTTTATTATAATCCGGCATTAGAAGCGTTCTTGGGGCAGAACAAGAATGAACCCATGGATCTGGAAACAGGGTATATGGCCTTGGCGCAATTGTTAGGGATGGAATATAAAGACTTTAACGGTGATGTTTCGCAGTTGGGTGTGCCACAAGAACAGCTGCAAGCCCCACAGTCACAGTGATGAGGCATTAAGCCATGGGGAAAACCCTTGAAAACCTGATCCGTCTTCATAAATACCGTGTGGATGAAAAACGCCGTGTTCTCGGTGTGCTTTATGGCGAGTTGAATGATCTGGAACAACGCCTTAAAGATCTATATGCTCAAATCGCCAATGAACAACAAATTGCCCAGTCTTCACCCGAGCAAGCGATGTTTTCCTATGGTCGGTTTCATCAACGCGCCATGTTGATCCGTGATGAAATCGTCGAGGCGATTGCAGAAAAAGAACAGGAAGTCGAAGCTGCCCGTGATGATGTGAATGAGGCCTTTCGGGAACTAAAGGTCTATGAACAGGCCGAGAAAAACCGAAAAGAGCGCGAAGAAGAAGAACGTCAGCGCAAAGAAAATATAGAAATGGACGAAATTGCGATGAACCTATATCGCAACAATCAGGATTAAATTTTTGAAATGCGGGCCATTAAATGCGGGTTGGACCATTGCGGTTGCTGGTCTTCCAGAATGACGCAATGCTGGTTTTCTTGTCCTTTCCCTTTATAGATCAGCACTTGTACCCATCGGGCTACCAGTTCGTTGTTTAAATCTTCCAGTATGATGGTGGCTGCTTCTTCCAACATGTCGCTGTGGGACAGCACCATTTCCATATAAGGCGCAAAACAGGCGGCATTCAGAACGACTTTATCCGGGATATAGCGCAAGGTCAGACGTAATTTTTCTGCACTGAGTTCGCGTTCCAGACTGGTAATGTAATCAATTGATTTATTGGGGTTGTCGCTTGTTTTTAAAAGGGCACGACGATCATTTATATCCATTCTTTATACCAACATACCAAGATTTAAGGCGCTATTTTGTTGTTCAAGGGCATCTACATCGACAAAGTGCGGCGTGACCTGAAAGCTGATTTTACCGTCAAAGCCGATGGCGTCCATACCGTTTGCGAAAATATCGTGAATTTCTTTGCGCATAAAACCGGGCAGGGCATTTTTGGCACGCACAATCAGATCAAAACGACGCAATTTATCTTTGGCCAGCCCATCAAATTGCAATTCCCCCAGTCTGGAAAGGTACAGGTCGATAACAAAGCGCACACCAGGGTCTTCTTTGGCGTCTTTTTCTTCGTCCCGGTGATCACGGTGCGCAATGCGGATTTGATTGATCTCGTTATTATTCAGCATCGGCATATAGGCGATTTTCCAATCCGTAGAATTGGGGGTTTTTGCCTTGTCGGCTAAGTTCTGGAAATCACCTTCCAGCTTTTTTAACAGTTCAGGCTTGCCACGGGCTAGCGCGCGCATTGTTTGATCATCGCCCCAGTTTTTAAAATTTCCACGGCCTAAGGCTTTTAAAAAGAAGATCATGTTGAGCGCCAGACGGCTGTCCGGTTTGGGCAGCATGGCTTTTGTCATATGGTCCAAAAGGGTGGGATTGTTTTTGCGCAAGGTCTGCATGGCTTCATCCAATGCAGGCCATTTTTCCCCTACGGTCTGGACCGGGTTGTGGGTGGTCTGGATCGGGGGGGATGTTTGAACGGCTGGTTTACTGGCCGACAAGACCTCCATCTTCACGTGTGTGCCGTCTGTCATTTTAGCGGTTGTATCCAGCGCAATCTGCCCTTGCGGAATTTTTACAATGGGTTGACGGCTAAGTGTTTGCCCGTTGATGGTACCCTGAATAATCACGGTACTTGTGCCGCTGGATGACGTTGTCGGGGTTGATGGTGTGCTGACTTGTTGCTGCCCCGGTTGCTGTATAGAGATTAAACGTACATTCAGTTGGTTTCCGGTCTGGAAAAAATTGCGCCCTACTTGTGTTGCAGGGGGGCTTGTGGATGAAACTGAACTGGTGGGCGTTTGTGTGTTCTGCCCCGTTGTTGTTGTTGCTTTTTGTGGTGTTGCTGTTTGTTGACTTGCCGCCTGTCCTAAGTTTTGCCCTTGGAGTTGGCCCGGTTGGGATTGGGGAGATGGGTTAGGTAAAACAAAGGCCCGCATGCCAGAGGCGGTATTCAAATTTAATAGCGTTGCAGGTCCACTGGTTTGACCCAATGCGGTTTGACCTGCGCTCGCTGTTGTTTGGCCTGTTTGGTTTTGCATAAGCTGGGTGGCTATGGTTTGTACGCGGGCTGCGGGCGTGTTGGGCGCAATGGGTTTGCCATTGATGTGGGTCAGTTGAATTTGGACCGCAGGCTGAGTGTGGACCACTTTAAAAGTCGCCTGCGCATCTGCGGGCAAATTAAATGGGGATTTGAACTGAAGGGGGCCAAGGTTGGTCTGGAGTACCATTTCCCCATTCGGGGCAGGTGGTTTCACCAGACCTGTAATCAGGCTATCCAGTGCTTGTCTGGATAGCAGGGCCGAAGCTTGTGCATCCAGTGTAACAGTCAAAGCCGCCGCATTGCCAGGAACCGCAGGCGGCGGAGGCGGGGGCGGGGGGACGACACTGGTCATGGGCACCTGTTTTTTTAGTAAGTGGTCAATAAACTTTGCGCAATGGCAACAACATCACGGGCTGCCGGGCTGGTTGGGGCATGGGTCAGCAAGGGTTGTTGCGTTTTTATTGTATCACGAACCCGCTTGTCCCAGCGAATCACACCTGCAAGGGGCGGTGAAATACCCAAGAAACCTTCGCATGCGCGACGCAGCGTATTATAGGTTCGTTCGCCATCTCGGATCGAATCGCTTTGGTTTACGATGATGCGCAGATCAAGACCGGGTCGGTCTTTTGCCATGGTTTTGATAAAGGCATAGGCATCGGTCATAGCCGTGGGTTCATCCGCTGTCACCACCAGGCAGGCTCCGGCTTTCGTAGTGAGCTGACGGGTTGGGCGATCAAGCCCGGCGCCTAAATCCACAATCACACGATCATAAGAGGCAGCGAGCACCGCCAGATCATTCCCTAAATGTTGGACTTGATTAGCCGGGATATGGTTGAGCGCACTGGAACCGGATCGGCCTGCGATAATGTCGAAATTGCCTTCATCAAAGGGTTGAACAGCCTGATTAAGGGTCAGGTTTCCGCCAACCACACCGGAAAGATCAGCCTTGGGCATCAATCCCAACTGAATATCCACATTGGCAAGTCCAAAGTCACCATCAAACAAGAGTGTTCTTTGACCTAGATCCGCGAGTGCATGAGACAGCGTCACGGCGAACCAGGTTTTCCCCACGCCCCCTTTACCGGAAGCAACGGCAAATACATTGCCGCCCTTACGGGCTGTTGGGGTGGGTGTTGTTTTTGTCATAGCTGCAAACATAGCTATAATATGTAGGGGAAAATGGTTACTGAACAGTTAGGCAAAGATGTTTAATTGGTTAATCGACAGGGTATATATAAGAAAACACCGCTGAAACCTTGGATTTTCAGCGGTGTTTTTATTCGAAAAAAATAGAAAATATTTAAGCGTTAAGAAGTTACAGCAACCAACGCCTTTGACAATTTTTCGATCTTGTCAGCTTGCAGGCCAGCGACGTTGATACGTCCACCTTTGACCACATAAATCGCATGATCATCGCGAAGGGCGGCGATTTGGTCATCGTCCAGACCCAGCAGGGTAAACATGCCACGTTGGTTGGCGATGAAGTCCCAGCGGTTGGTGCCTGTCAATTCACGCAGTTTGTCTGAAAAGGCTTTACGTAGACCATTGACGCGGCCGCGCATTTCGCTCAGTTCATCTTTCCAGATTTTTTTCAGTTCAGCGTCCTGCATGATGGTGCGCACCACAGCTGCTCCGTGATCTGGCGGCATGGAATAGATGCGCCGTGCAATCGCGCCCAAGTGGCCCTGGCATGTTTTGGCCAGTTCCGCATCATCAGAAACCACGATGGAGCAACCCACGCGGTCACGATAAACACCGAAGTTTTTGGAACAGGACACAGCGATCATGGCTGTCGGGATATGTTTCAACAAGGCTTGCATACCTTTGACGTCTTCTTCCAGACCGTCACCGAAACCCAGATAGGCAAAATCGATCAGCGGGATCAGGCCTCGTTCTGCCAAGAACTTGCCCAATGTGTCCCATTGTTCAACGGACATATCGCGTCCTGTCGGGTTGTGGCAGCAGCCGTGCAAAACAACAACGTCGTCTTTTTTCGCTTTTTCAAGGGCAGCGCACATGTCATCGAAACGGACATTCTGTGTGTCGTAATCAAAGTAAGGATAAATTTCAATCTTCAGACCAACGCCGGTTCCAAGCAAGGAATGATGGTTCGGCCAGGTCGGATCGCTCAGCCACATGGTCGCATTGGATTTGGCGGTTTTGACCAGTTCGGACAGAAGACGCAAGGCACCACTGCCGCCTGGTGCTTGTGCAGAACCTGTCAGGCTAAGGTCTGCCTCATCACCGAGCATCAATTTGGTCATTTCTTTGTTGAATTCCGCATCGCCCGTCATGCCAACGTATTTCTTGGTTTCCTGTGTGGCATGAAGACGGTCTTCTGCAAGGCTGACCGCTTTCATGACCGGGGTCTGGCCCTTGTCATCCTTATAGATCCCAACGCTAAGATCCACCTTGTCGGCACGATCATCGGCGCTGACTTTTGCCATCAAAGCGATGATGGCATCAACAACTGGGGGTTGTAAATTTTGAAACATGGCAAGTAACCTTTAAATTTGGCCTATGGTTTTAATCTTGGCTTTAGGATGAACTTCACTTTGCGAAATCACCGCCGTTGACGGGCGGAAACGTTCAATGATGGAACGAACATAAGGCCGAATGGGCGGGCTGGTCAACAGCGCAGGTGTTTCCCCCATCATAGCCTGACGTTCAAACGTCTGGCGGACCATATTAATAAATTCCTGCATCTTGCTCGGGGCCATGGATAGCTGACGTTCATCGCCACTGCCGACGAGCGATTCTAAAAAGACCTGTTCCCATTCAGGCGATAGGGTAATCAGCGGCAGGATACCTTGCGGGTTAGTGAGCATATCACTGATTTGACGTGCCAGTCGCGAGCGCACATGTTCGGTAATCATATTGATGTTACGGGTATAGCCTGTTGCTTCTGAAATCCCTTCCAGAATGGTTGGCAAATCGCGAATGGAAATCCGTTCGGTCAACAGGTTCTGCAATACGCGTTGAACACCGCCCACACTCATGGCATTCGGGATGATATCGCCGATTAGTTTCTGATGTTCCTTATCCAGATCATCCAGCAATTTTTGCGTTTCTGTATAAGATAGAAGCTCGGCCATATTGTCTTTGACCAGCTCGGTAATATGGGTGGTGATGACGGTACCGGGTTCAACGACCGTATAGCCACGGAACAGGGCTTCTTCACGGTTGGTTGAATCGACCCACATGGCAGGCAAACCAAAGGTCGGTTCTTTTGTGGTTTCACCGGGCAAGGTAATGTCTTCGCCGCGTGGATCCATAATCATCAACTGGTTGGGGCGCAAATCCCCCCGTCCGGCTTCAATTTCCTTGACGCGGATGACATAATTATTGGCGGGAAGCTGCATGTTGTCCTGAATCCGTACCGACGGCATAACAAAGCCCATTTCCTGTGCCAATTGTCGGCGCAAGGCTTTGATCTGATCGGTCAGTTTCTGTCCGTCCATTCCCGCATTAACCAAAGACAACAATCCATAGCCCAGTTCCAGACGCATCATATCAATCTTCATGGTCTGGGATATGGGTTCTTCGCTTGGTGTCGTTGGTGGCGCGGTGGTTTCGGCCTGTTCTTTGATCAGTCTTGCGGCAGCTTCTTCTTGCTGTTTTTGATAGACATAATAAGCCCCGCCACCTGTCAATAGCCCTAAGAACATGAAGGGCAGGATGGGGATACCGGGCATGGTGGACATGGCGATCAAGATGGTGGCACTCACGCCTAATGTTTTAGGGTTTGCACCAAATTGAGAGATCAGGGCTTTGTCAGCTGTACCAGACACCCCGGCCTTAGTCACCAAAAGACCCGCAGCGGTCGATACAATCAGGGCCGGAATTTGCGACACAAGACCATCCCCAACGGTTAGACGGGTGTAGCTGTCTGCCGCGTCGGCCATGGCAAGGTCATTTTGCACGACCCCAATGATAATCCCGCCGATGACGTTGATAAAGGTAATCAAGATACCCGCAATGGCATCCCCGCGCACGAATTTGGAGGCACCATCCATGGCCCCGAAAAAGGTGCTTTCATCTTGTAATTCTTGGCGGCGTTCTTTGGCTTGGTCTTCATCGATCAGGCCTGTAGACAAATCAGCATCAATCGCCATTTGTTTACCGGGCATCGCGTCCAAGGTAAAACGTGCTGTCACTTCCGCGATCCGGCCAGAACCTTTGGTAATAACGATAAAGTTCACAATTACAAGGATGGCAAAGACAATAATCCCGATGACGAAATTGCCGCCCATGATAAAGCCGCCAAAGGCTTCAATCACCGCCCCCGCCGCATGGGTGCCTTCGTGCCCGTTGGTCAAAATCAGGCGCGTTGAGGCAAGGTTCAAGGCAAGCCGGATCATGGTCGCGATCAGCAAAACCGTGGGAAAAGCACTGAATTCTAGCGGTTTTTCAAGAAAAATGACCGTCATCATAATCATGACGGAAAAAGTAAAGGAAAAGGCCAGCGAGATATCCAAAAGCCAACTCGGCATTGGGAAGATCAGGACCACCAGAATGGTGGAAATCCCGATCGCCATGCCGAAATCACCCTTCATTAAGGCATTTTTTGCCTTTTCAAGAAAGGGGCCGAAGCTACTTCCTGTTGCTGCTCCGCTATCGCCTGGTTCTGCCATCTACGCGCTACTTTCCTGATAAGCTTAAGAGGTGCCGCCGGCTGCAGGGACGTCAAAACCTTCGTCCCCGTAGAGCTTTAATTTATTGCGCAAGGTGCGAATGGAAATGCCCAGCACATTGGCCGCATGCGTGCGGTTGCCCAAACAATGATCCAGTGTCGCAATAATGAGTTTACGTTCCATATCCGCAACGGTCTGACCAACAAATTCACCCGGGTTTCCTGACGGGGAAGCCCCTGAGCCTGCATCTTGTGCAGATGTGCTGCTTGCTGATGGGCTCAGCATAATAGCTTCTTCGCCAATTTCTGTTGGGCCAGCGACAAGGACGGCACGGTGCATGGTGTTTTCAAGTTCGCGCACGTTTCCCGGCCAGCCATGTTGCAGGATTTTACGCTTGGCACCATCCGTTAGCGGGCGCACGGTCATATCGTTGGCAGCGGCATATTTTTTAATGAAATGTTCTGCGAGAACACCGATGTCTTTGGGGCGTTCTTTTAAAGACGGCAGGGCAAGGTTGACGACATTCAAGCGGAAATATAAATCTTCGCGAAATTCACCTTTGGCGACGGACTGTTCCATATTGCGGTTGGATGTTGCAAGAACACGCACATTAACAGGTACGGGTTTCTTACCGCCAACCCGGTCAATTTCACGTTCCTGCAAAATCCGCAGCAGCTTGGCTTGCAGACGCGGGTCCATTTCTGAAATCTCGTCCAGCAGGATCGTGCCGTTGTTGGCTTCTTCAAATTTACCGATGCGGCGGGCAACAGCCCCGGTAAAGGCCCCTTTTTCATGACCGAATAATTCTGATTCCAAAAGGTTTTCAGGAATGGCCGCACAGTTAACGGCGATAAAGGGACCGTCTTTGCGTTTTGAATTACGATGGATGAAACGGGCCATGATTTCTTTACCGGTTCCGCTTTGTCCGGTGATTAACACACTGGCGTCGCTGGGTGCGATTTGCTTACCTAGGCGCACCACATCATCCATCACCGGATCATTATAGATCATGGCGTGGCTTTCCTCGGCCACAGCACTCAGGACAGCACCGATTAGTTCGGCATCGGGCGGAAGTGGAAGATATTCTTGTGCACCAGCACGAATGGCACGTACAGCGGCTTGCGCATCTGTTGCTACGCCACAGGCGACCACAGGGGTGTTAATACGTTCTGCATTCAGGTTGATAATGAAGCTTTCGATATCCAGCTGAATGTCGACCAGAACCAAATCCACGCCCTTGCCTTGGCGTAGTGTTTCCAGACCTTCGCGAATGTCATCGGTATGAATGACTTTCGCGCCGCGCTTGACCGCTATCTGGCTGGCCGCACCGACTTGTCCATTCAAAGTTCCGACAATCAAAATCTTCATTTATTCCAAACCTCTTTATTGGGCCTTAATCAAAATATTGCACGCGTTGATGCGGGGGCAAGATGCTGTTCAGCATCATTTCCAGCCGACGTGGGTTTTCCTGACGACCAATAGAGGCCGTGGCTAGAATATAAAGCTGGTTGACCAGAATTTCTTCTTCCGAATTGCGTTCCAGTTTTGCTGCCAGTGGCATCAATACCATATTTGAAAGCACCGCACCATAAAAGGTGGTTAAAAGCGCAACCGCCATGGAAGGGCCAATGGTGGAGGGGTCATCGAGGTTGCCCAGCATCTGAACCAGACCGATCAAAGTCCCGATCAAACCCATGGCCGGGGCAAATTCGGCTGCTTTTCTAAGAATATTGGCACCTTTATGGTGGCGTGCTGCCATGGCTTCCAATTCCCCGATCATCATGTTTTCGACTTCATCAGCTGGGGTTCCATCGACCACAAGAGCCAGACCTTTATGGAAAAACTGTTCACCTTTGATATTGTCCAAAACCCCTTGAAGCTGCAAAACACCTTGTTTACGCGCAACTTCGGCAATGCGTATGGTTTGAACGGCGATGGTGCTTGCATCCTGACTGCGATAAAGGACTGTTTTAGCAATCAGCTGACCACTTCTGAGCATTTCACCCAACGAGAAACAGGCACTTGTTACGCCAATAGTCCCGCCAATAACAATGAGGATAGAGGGCGGGTTGATGAATGAATCCGGCGACCCACCCAGCACAATAGCCGCGATAACCAAGGTAAACGCGACGATAATTCCGATGATTGTAGCGGCATCAATACTTGATTTGTTGCCCCCAATTCCTCCGCCCTCAGCCATCTTGCTTTGCTTTAGCTCCGATCCGATTTAATAATCTCTGTCATGGTCACGCCCAGACGTTCTTCAACGACCACGACCTCACCACGAGCAACAAGACGATTATTAACATAAATATCAATCGCTTCACCAACTTTTCGGTCCAGTTCGATGACGGCACCGCGACCCAGCTTTAAAAGATCACTGACGGGCATGGTAGCCTTACCCAAAACGGCACTAACACGAACCGGTATATCATAGACGGCTTCCAGCTCACGCGCACTGGAAGGCAAGTCCTGAACCTGACCGCCCATGCCAGCTTGACCCATGCCACCCATTTGGGCTTCTGGCGCCATCGGGCCTTCCATATTTTCCAGACTGTCGAGTTCTAAATTATTATCATCAGCCATGCTGATTTACTCCTTTATCCTGCCTCATTCGGTGCTTGACCTTCAGCAGGCGTATCATCGACGGGTTGCTCTTGCTGAGTTTCGCCTTGATTGACACCTTCCGTCAAGTTTCGTTCTATTATTTCATCAATTTGTTGCCAAAGGGTTTCACTGTTACGTTCCGCCCCGCCTTCTGCCCATTCCACCCGGCAATCACCCGGTACAAGGTCTTCATGGGCCATCACCACAACACGCCCGTCATAGCCGACTTCGTCCGCTATTTTGGCGACTTTTGTCTGTGTCTCTTCACGCAACGACTCATGGACCTTAATAATCAGGCGCGGTTCTGCACGCAAAGGTTCCAGGCACATGCTCACGACATGGAGAATTTCATCCAGCCCATGTTTTTCACTATAGGCAGGAATGATTTTTCTGGAAACAGTACGTGCGACAGACAGGGCATGGGCTTCATGTTCTTCCTGTGACTGGCTGTGTTGCTGAAAAACTTGCGGAATAGTGGTCGCAATCTGGGTTAATGCACTGGCAATTTGACGTTCAAACTGGGCGTGGGCTTCCTGAAGCCCGGCTGTTTTACCTTCATCAAAGGCGGACTGTTGGGCCGCAGCGACTTCTTCTTCGCTGTAGGTTGGCGCAGGTGGTTCTTCAAATTCTTCTTCGGCGGCTTCTTCTTCAGCGGCTTCAACTTGATCTTCTTCAAATTCAAAGCTGTTGGCATCGTTTGGGTCATAATCCGGTGCAAACGTGCGATCTTCGAACATATATCTTTTGACATTGCTCATGATTAGAATACCAACTCGTCATCTTCACCCGGTTGCGAGATGTTGATCTCACCGGCATCGGCCAACTGTTTGGCGACCACAACGATTTCTGCCTGAGCCTCATCCACATCGCGCAGACGCACAGGGCCCATGGCTTCCATATCTTCGCGCATCATTTTGGCAGCACGTTCAGACATATTCTTGAAGAACAGATCCTTGACCTCTTCCGAGCCACCTTTCAAAGCCATAGAAAGTTTGTCTTTTTCGGCTTGGCGCAGCAGCACCTGAATACCAGCTGTATCCACACGTACCAGATCGTCGAAAGTAAACATAAGGGCTTTAATGCGTTCAGCAGACTCACGGTTACGTTCTTCAAGGGCTGTGATGAAGCGGTTTTCGGTGTTACGGTCCAGGTTGTTGAAGATATCGGCCATAAGTTCGTGGCTGTCGCGGCGCTGTGTGCGCGCCAGGTTGGACATGAATTCAGAACGCAGTGTCTTTTCAACCCCATCCAGAACTTCTTTTTGGACAGCTTCCATACGCAACAGACGCATGATAACTTCCATCGCGTAGTTTTCAGGCAGCAGGGACAAAACGCGCGCGGCATGGTCGGGTTTGATCTTGGATAAAACCACGGCCACGGTTTGCGGATATTCGTTTTTGAAATAGTTCGCCAGCACCGCTTCATGCACGTTACCCAGCTTATCCCACATGGTACGACCCGCCGGACCCCGGATTTCTTCCATGATGTTGGATACACGGTCTTTTGGCAGGGCTTGACGCAGCAAGCGTTCAGTACTGTCAAACGTACCAACAAGGGAGCCGGCAGAAGAGAGCTGATCGGCAAATTCTACAAACAGGCGTTCAATCACAGTGGAGCTGACAGACCCCAATGATGCCATGATTTGGGACAATTCGCGGATTTCTTCATCATCCATCATCTCAAAGAGACGCCCGGAATGTTCCTCTCCAAGGGAAAGCATGAAGATCGCAGCTTTTTCCTGTCCAGTTAGACTTCGATAATCGTCCTTTACGCGAGCCATTCTTTTTTACCTTTATGCTTCCTGATACATCCAGTTGCGGATGATCGCGAGCGCTTCTTCCGGGTGTTTCTCTACAATTTCGCCGACCTTCTTCACTGAAGACGCTTTCACGCGACCTTCTACGCGGTCGATATCAATTAATTCTTCAAATCCGTCATCTTCATCCGGCGCTGCATCACTTGGTACAGGGACGCCAGCCGGACCAGCCAAAGCTTCGGCCTCGGCTTCTGCGAGGGCGGCGGCTTCTGCGGCGGCTTGTTGTTCGAATACACGTTTGATCAGCGGGCGGATCACTAGCAGGATGACCAGCAGGGCAACCAGACCTAGAACCGTGATCTCGGCATATTTCATCAGCTCTTCTTTGGTGAAGATCCAGAAAACGATTTCAGGTGTGTCATCAATCTCTTCAATCGCGGCAAAGCGCATGTTGATGACATCGACGCGATCGCGCTGTTCTTCGTAGCCAATCGCACTTTGAACCAAGACAGAGATTTGATCCATTTCTTCTTGGGTGCGGGGCTCATAGGTTACTGTGCCGTCTTCGCCACGGACGTAATTTCCATCGACCAGAACGGCGACGGACAGGCGATTGACCACAGCAGTTTCACGCACGCGGTTGGTGATTTTTTTGGAAATTTCGTAGTTAACGGTTTCCTGTGAACGACTGGCGCTGGATCCGGCTGTTGCGCCACCGCCGCCGCCAGCTTGTGCGTCGGGCAGGTTATTGCCGACGGTCACAGCCATATCATTTTCGCTCTCGTTACTTTGTTCGTTTTCTTCGGTGGTGGAACTGGACCGTACCACCTGACCTTCAGGGTCATATTCTTCTTCCACGGAAGTTTCGCGGGAAAAATCCATATCGGCATAGACTTCGGCGCGGACTTTGCCAAATCCGACCGTGCGTTCAATCAACCCTTCAATGCGTCGTGCGATGGCTTCCTGTTTTTTCAGGCGCTGGCGTTCAATTTCCTGAGCTTTATCGGCATTACCCGGCTGGTCAAAACCACGGGCCAAAAGGGTGCCTTTGTCATCGACGATGGAAATACGTTCTGGTTTCAAGTCCGGTACGGCAGAGGCGACCACGTGTTGAACGGCAGCGACCTGTTGCTTGGTCAGGCGTTCAGCGTTGTTCATTTTTAAAACGATGGAGGCGCTGGGTTGCTGACGCTCGCGTGAGAAAAGTTCACGGCGTGGTAAAACCAGGTGGACACGGGCGGCGCGCACATTATCAATAGCGCGGATGGTGCGGGCGAGTTCGCCTTCAAGGGCGCGCACAAGGTTGACGTTTTGCTGGAAGTTTGTGGAGCCGATACTTTCTGCATTGTCAAACACTTCATACCCAACAGAACCACCCGTAGGCAGACCGTTTTCAGCGATCTTCAGGCGCATGGCACCAACCTGATCGGACTGCACAAAAATTTCAGCTCCGTCTTGTGCAACATCGTAAGGGACTTGTTCTTTCGACAGGATACTGATGATCTGGCTTGAGTCATCCTGACTGAGACCGGAATAGAGCAGTTCCATCTGCGGGGTGCCAAGGCGGGTCATCAAAAATATAAAAAAGGCGACCAAAGCCAAAATGACACCGCCGACAACAGCCAGGCGCTGCGGTCCTAAATTCTTTAATGTGTCTACAAAACTGCTCACGTGGTCGATCCTTTTCGACTTTATTTATTCGCCTTTGATATCATACGCAATCACTTTTGCATATGAAACTACACCATGGAATCTAACGTATCACCCCTAAACAAGAAGTTAATAACCCGGCAATTTTTGCCGCCTGCCTTTTAAATCTTGTCTTACCCCTTTAAAATGGCGCTAAATTGATAAGAATTCTAGCATATTTTATAACTTAAAGAAAAATGCCCCGGTGCGAAAAACACACCGGGGCCAAGTATAAAGAGAACCGATAAAAATCGGAGATATCTGAAAGAAACGATTATTAACGTTTCACTCTCAGAAGTTCTTCCAACATCTCATCGGATGTTGAAATGATCTTGGCCGCAGCGGAATAGGCCCGCTGGGTGGTGATCATAGAGGTAAATTCTTCCCCAAGGTCAACGGTGGAGGCCTCAAGGGAGGATTGTTGAACAGAACCGGATCCGGCAGAGCCGGCTTCACGCACGGTGGGTTGACCGGAAAAGTCTGTTTCGATCCAGACGTTACCGGACAAGCTATCCATGCCGTTCGGGTTCACCATTGTCGCAACCGGGATCATAAAGACCGGACGGGTTACACCGTTATCGAACAAGGCGGTTACAACCCCGTCTTCCCCGATGGTGACACCGGCAAAGTTACCGAATGAGGCACCGTTTTGAGAAATAAAGTTGATTTGATAGGTATCCCCAAACTGGGTCAGACCATCAGCAACGTTATAGTTACCCAAGGAAACGGAAAGGGCCGGGCTATCTGAACCGTTCATGTCTTCTGCACCGTTCGCCCAGTCGATTTTATACTGGAGGCGCGGATCAGTCGCAGCTGCTTCATCGGTATTCATGAACTTGTCTGGTGTACCGTCGCCGTTAAAGTTGACAGTGTAGTTGCTTGTAGATGTCCATGCAGCCTGTGAGTCAAGTTTTTCAACGGTGTAGAGTGAGTTTTGAACAACTGAGGTCACCCCTCCTGTTGTAAGACCAGACATGTCGACGGTGATATCAAATGATGTGGAACCATTATGGAAAACAACAGAGTTTTCACCAGCGATCCGTTCACCCCATGAAGAAGGAGGTGATTTTGGTGTCCCGCCATATTCTGTCTGGAGAATGTTGTTCACACGGTTAGCCAGTTGGTCCATGACTTGTGATAATGAACGTCCATTCACGTTAATACCCAAAGTACGATCGCCAGCTGCTGCAAGAGTTGCCGGGCTGAGGCCCGCATCCCCAAAGGTATAGGTGTTGGCCGCTGGTGCAACAACAGGTGGGCCAACTTCACCAGCGTTGTTTGTGGGGCGTGCAAATGTAACAGTGGTGCCACTGTTTACTGGGTTGTTGAAAGTGAATGTCGTGCCCGTAACACTAAACCAGTCACCTTGTCCTAATTGTGCATCGGCACTTTCGTTTAGCACAGTCGTCAAGTTACTGACAGTTGCCTGTGGTGTCGAACCGATTGTAACGGCTGTATTGCCTGAGGCAACAACCCCATCATCATCAAATTCAAATGTAACGGGTGTACCGTCAATAATCATTTGGAAGGTTTCAGTATCAGCTGGGTTTGATGTGATAGACAGGTCACGTGTTTGAAGTGCTGCATCATCCGCACCGGTAAACTCGATGACATAATCCGTACCATCAACTTTGAGTGTCATGTTGGTACCGGAATCCGGAACGGCGGTGAAATCCATTCGTCCCAAAGACATGTAGTTGTATCGTGCAGAGTTTTGATCTTCGACCACGATAGAGGCAGCGCCTTGAGGTGGGACGACGGATAAATCCCACGCGTTAGAAGCACGTTTTGTCCAGGTGTGGTTGATATTGTGCGGTGCGCCTAAAGAGTCATAGATCAAGACATCTGTTTTATGGCTTTTGCCCACATCAGCAGAAGATGGCAGGTTGGCCCCCATAGAGATGGTAGTAGAGGCAACGGCTGTACCACCGATTGTTTTCAGGTTTAATGGGCGCAGGTTGGTGTTATCAACAATGTTGTCGTTAATATAAACCGTATCACCAGCACTGTTCTGGTATGCTTTCATGTAGGTATCATTACCGACATTTTTCTGAACGGCCTGTGTAGAACCGTCCCATGTTTGTAAAGGCCAGCCTTGAAGATAGTAACCGGATGTATTTTGCAGGTTGCCTTCTTTATCGACTTTGAAAGAACCTGCGCGTGAATAGGCATAAATGTCGCCTGTAGACGGGTTACCGGACTCGTTTACGATGAAAAAACCTTGGCCGGAAATGGAAATGTCTGTGGCAGACGTCGTTGATTGCAGCAAGCCCTGAACGTCAACACCTTGACGCGGTTTGGATTGCACACCACCAGCAGAGTATTTGGTCAAAGACGCTTGTTTGGTAACAAGGGTCTGGAAATTCACTTGAGTTGACTTATAGCCAATCGTGTTTACGTTTGTCACGTTATCTGCGATTGCGCCCATGGCACTTGATTGTGCCTGTAGGCCTGAAACGCCTGAGAATAATGCACCATAGAGGCTCATTGTGATATCTCCTGTTTTACGTTTTTGTTTTGCGTTCTCGCATGTGTTGTTAAGTGTCTCATTCTAAAACACCGGTTCTCAATTATATTTGTCATTAGGTTGCTTCAGGGTTTGCTTCTGCAACCAGTTGCTTTGCCCGCGCGAGTGCTTGTGCACCTTTTGTGGCTGCAACAAGTGCTTTGGACGATTCCGCAGCGGCTGTTTGTGCAGCTTCAGCAGCTACGTAAGAGCTTGTCGCATTTTTAGCTGTTTCATAAGCTTCTGTGGCCGCTACGGAAGCCTTGTTAGCGGTTTCCATCATTTCAGTTGCAGTCTTGAGTTCTTCGTCCAAGCCACTGATATCGTTTTCGTTAACCAATTCCTGTAGGGCTGTCGCATAGTCTACTGAAGCTTCAGCGCTTTTCTTGGCATCATCGGAAGAGGCTTTGGCTTTGAGGGTTGCGGCTGCGATTTTATCTACCTCAGATAACTCGATCGCCGTTTCCTTAATTGAGATAACTTTGTCTAGTTTGATTGCTTGGTTGGTAAGAAGAAGTTCTGGCTCAGTACCTGCGTAAGAAACACCTGTAACCTTGCCAACGGCTGTTGTTGTGACATCCACCGGTGCGCCATCGGCATCAAGGGCGCTGACGGTAAGTTTGTAGATACCATCTGGCAGACGTTGCCCACTAAGGTCCGTGCCATCCCAAATAACACCGTGTTTACCAGCGGCAACGTTTCCTTCAGCAGAGAAGACAGTACGGCCATTGTCATCAACGATGTTGATAAGGGTAGAGACCGCATCTTCGTGTAGGATGTAGTTAAAGTCAGCTTCACCGTTGTAGACCTGAACCTGATTGGTTTCAGCTTCAACCATACGACCAACATAACTGGCGACAGAGGCCAATTGTGAGTTTTCTTGTGCAGCAAGAAGACCTTCAAGGTTGGAGTTTTGCTGAATTTGCTGTTCCACGCTGGCAAATTGCACCAATTGGGTGGTGAATTCGTTTGCATCCATGGGATCAAGCGGGTCTTGGTGCTGCAACTGTGTGGTCAGCAGCGTCATGAAATCATCAAGATCATCGGCCAGCTTTTGACGGTCTGCGGCGGCCTGGGAAGCCCCCGTGCTTGCAGAGGCGCCAATTCCAGAGATTGCTTCAGCCATTGTTCAACCCTTCCTTCAAGTCGGTTCTTTATGCGCTCATATCCACGCCGCCATAGGCAGCACGAAGTTGGGCGCGCAGTTCAAGTGCTTCTTGTTCTGCCGCGGCCAGATCTTCACCGCGAACAGGGCCATCGCTAAGATCCTCAGCAGAGCCTTTGCCCGCAGATGATCCGTCTTCGGCCATTTGTTGACCTTCACTTTGTTGCTGGCGCAGGTTGAAGTTCATGTCGCCTGTGTCCAGACCGGCTTCACGCATGGCGCGTTCCAGTTCCTTGGCGTCATTTTTCAACATATCCAGCGTTTCAGGGCGATCTGCCGTCACGGTCATAGTGACTTTGGAGCCAGACATATCGAGTTGCACATCAATGCGACCAAGGTCTGCTGGTTTTAACTGAATGCTGATTCTATCGGCACCGGCTTTTGCCGCTTTGGTAATTTCGACATTGATTTGTTCAGGTTTTGCAGATGTATGCACATGATGTTTCGGGGCGGCCGCCTGTTTGGCTTCCGCTGCCTGTTGGGATTGCTGCGTTGTCTGGGTCTGCGTTGTGGATTGAGCCTGTGTGCTTTCCCCACCCGTGCTTTGTGCCACTTGCGCGCCCGTGCCTTTACTCGCTGCCTGTGCCCCTTTGGCCTCATTTACCATTTGGGCAAAATCTTGCTTTTGGGTGTTTTGGGCTGCGTTTTGCTGGGCGTTTTGGGCCTGTGCATTCACCATGGCAGCTTGGGCATTTTGTCCCATGTTGCCTTGTGTATTATTTTGCTGAGCACCATTTTGTGTGGTGGTGCCAGACTGATTTGTATTGGCAGCAACTGTGGCGGCATTGCTCAGTTGACTTGAGGTTTGTGACGTGGTTGTTGTAGCCGCGTCATTGACTTTGACCTGAACATTTGCCTGTTGGTTCTGTCCCAATTTCTTGGACAGGTTAGAAGCCTGTTGCTGCGCATTTGTCTGGGCTTGAACTTCTTGTTGCGGGTCGACATTTTGTTGCTGCATGCCTTTGGCTTGTGCCTGTTGCTGAGCCTGATTCTGTGCTTGTGCCTGCTGGCCGTTCTGACCTTGCTGGTTGGCATTTTGTGCGGTTGCATTCTGTGCGATGTTCGCTTTATTGCCTGCATTGGCATCCACACCCAAGACTTCCTGAACACCGTCTTTGACAGCTGAACCCTGATTGGTCGTTTGTTGTGTGGTTGCTGCGGCAACTAAGGACGGATCTGTGCCATTTTGGGCAGCCGCAGCGGCAGCTTGACCCAGGTTGTTTGTAGCAGCAGCATCCGCAACATCATTGCCTTGAGTGTTTTCACCTGCGGTTTGCTGGTCAGTTTCACCCGAAGTGTCCTTGCTGGCAGTCTCGTCCTGATTGCCTTCTTTAGAAGATTGTTCCTCAGAAGTGTTATCTTTAGAAGAATCAGCTTCCTGTTTTGGAGCATCATCTTTGGAATGATCGTCGTTGGAATTTTCCGAAGTATCACGCTGACTGTCGTCGCTGCGTTCAGCAGGACGATCATCATCGTGGCTGTAATCATTATCTTCTGTACGTTCGTGCCCGTTATCGTCAGCACGGGTGTCTACTTTATCTGAACGTGGTTCATCATTATAAGACTGATCATAACCTTGATCGCTCGACGTATCGTAAGATGTATCGCTAGACTGGCGCGCTGTTGACATGGTCAACGAGTTATTCATGTTGGTGCCCGAAAACGCCAGTAGGTCGGCAAACCCAGCGCCATTTCCACCTTTGGTCTTGGTTTGACCAGGTACGGATGTCGCCATAGCACCGGCTACATTGTTTTTCGCGTTTATCGCTAAATTATTTTCCATGGTTGCTTCCTCGCAGGTTCCACGCATTCAGCGGAGTATTTGCAAAGGGTGTGCCAGAAAAATAGATATCCTTAAGTTATTGTTTTATATATTTATTTTTTTTAAAGAGGGAGAGGGCTGTAGAAAAAATAAAGAGGGGTAGAAATTTCTTACCCCTCTTTAGGAAAAAATTGCCTGCCTAGAACAGGCGTTGAAATCAAACCTGGACATTCATCAGGCGCATAGTCAGCGGGTCATTAGAAATCCCGGGAAACAGTGACTTGTATTCATTTTGAACAACAAGAGACTGTGCGAGTGCACTTTGAACAGATTGGTATTGAAGCATCATTTCTTGTTGTTTTAAAGAAATAGCTTCCGCGGCCTCGCTTTGTATTGTGATGCGTTCTTCCCGAATGCCATGGATTTGATCAGCTGCAATTTCATCGTAATAATTAAGTGTTGTGGTGACGAGATCATAACGGGCAAGTTCAACTTTAACAGCTTCTTTGGCTGCATAGAGGTCTTCAAGCGCTCTATCGCGTCCATCTTGCGTTTCCATCCCGTCATATAGCCATGAATTAAGAACTTCCAGACCTTCACGGTGTAACGTTCCGCTATAGCTTTGCGGGGATGCACCGTTTGCACCAATCGTGAAGTCGACGTCAGTGCCCGAAATGCTATCGACAGTCAAACCTTGACCATAAATCATCGAAACTGATTCGTCGCCCTCGGTGAAGGGATAGTCAGAATAGTCTCTGAAAATCTGAGAACTTTGATCCGGGTACCATTTGGTACCATCGGCTTCTTCGATGTAATATTTTGTGGTTAAATCATTCCCGTATACTTGGGATGTTGTTCCATTGAGATTGATCGGGTAGCGTGTTGAAGAGGTGTTTGAAGATAACAGGTTATCATTAACGCGCGTATTTTGGATCAGATCATCAAGTTGTCTGAAATAGGAATCATGAGCAGCAGCATAGCCTGCGGGTCTGAAAAATTCGTCCGGGTCTTCTGAGGTTTGTTGTGCCTGATTGATGTTGCGGATCATACTATCGAGGCGATTGAGTACCCCGTCGAGGCGCGTCGATGTATTTTTGATGGTATCAAGCGCTTCGCCGATGTCGGTCCTGTAGCGCGTGTATTTATCTTCATCTATGACCGTGCTATTCAATTCGCTGGCAAAAGACGATTCAATACGGCTTACTTCATCGTTCACACGCTGTTCAAAATTCCGACTCATCTGATTATTCAGACGGGTGGTCGTCATGTTTGTTTGAGCTGAAAATATAGTTGTCTCACCACCGGCAGCTGCAGCAAGCGTGCTAAATATATTAACCATTCTTGGTACCTCGCAGTCTAATCAATTTAGACGGTCATATTCTTTGACTCTTGTATTTTATATATTTATTGCCAAAATGTCAATCTGCCATTGATGGTGTGTGCGGGTTAGCCTTTTATAAATCTTAATGTCTCAATACAGGCTTGAATGTTGTCCTGAGGGAGTTTTTCAATAGCGGTTTCCGGCAAGGTCCACCATTTGGTTTCGAGCAGTCCTTTAATGGTCTCTGTGTCAAAGCGATATTTAATGACAGTAGCAGGGTTGCCAACCGCTATAGCATAAGGTGGTATGTCTTTGGTGACAACGCTTCCTGCACCAATGACAGCGCCATGACCGACGTTTCGTCCTTGTAAAATGGTGGAATTTGCACCAATCCAAACGTCGCAACCGATGATGGTGTATTTTTCAGGGGGCGTTTCGGGTCTATCCGGCCAGGGGGTTGAACCTGTGCTTAGAAACTGCATGGGGTGGTTGGAGTTGCCGATAAATACACTTCGAGAGATGGAGCAATAGCGACCGATTACAGTGTGTGGGCTTAACATGCCGCCATCAAGCATGTAGGTCTTTCTGCCAATAAAGATATCTTCTATGTGGTGGATGGCCTGAATTAAATCAGAGTTGGTTCCTTCTTCTGTAAAAGATAGGTGCTTTTCAGAAAAAGCAGCGATCTCCATGCTCCAGCCATCCTGGTTCCAGCCCGCCGAACTTAACATTTTGTTGAGGTGCTGGATCATTTGTTCTTGGTTTTCCATGATGTTCTGTTTCCTCTGAATGTTTAAGCCAAAAAGGCCCCGTCAAACCTGCGATGAAATGTAAGCTGTAAAGGTTTAGAAAAAGATAATTTTATTGACAGTCTATTTTAAAGGTGAGAATATTTGCATTGTAAGCGCAGTACGCGCATTTAACGCACCGCTATGGTGCACTCTATAGAAATGGAGACTTATTATGGCTGATATCGCACTTTCCACATCAGTACGTTCAAACCTTTTGGCACTTCAAAATACTTCCGATTTTATCGGTCGTACTCAAGGCCGCTTGTCCACTGGACTGGCTGTGTCATCACCGGTTGACGATGCTGTGAAATTCTTCCAAGCAAAATCATTGAGCAACCGCGCGAGCGATTTGCTTGAGCGTAAAGACTCTGTGGATCAAGGTGTTAACGCTTTGAAAACCGCATTGACTGCAACAGATGCGATGGAAGATCTCGTTAAACAAATGAAGGGTGTTATTGACTCTGCACGTTCCGCTGATAAAACTCAGCGTACAGCGTACACTGTTCAATTTGAAGAGCTTGCAAAACAAATCGAGAAGCTTGTTGATGACGCTTCTTACCAAGGTTTGAACTTGCTGAACTCTACAGCATCTAAACTTTCTGTTCGCTTTAGTGATAAATCCGATTCAAAACTTGAAGTCGATGGCGTTAACTTTAAAACGTCTGCCTTCTTTAAGGATGATGGTGGTTCTACTGCTTCTGCTGCTACAGAGAAAACGCTGTTGAGCTCTATCGGTTTCACCTCTGTTGCGGGTGATGGTTTCGAAGATTATAACGTGTCTCAAGCTTCAATCTTGGCGAGTTTTAACTCCGATGCCGATAAAGCGATCAACGCTCTTGATCAAACGATTTCTAACCTTCGTTCTGAAGCCGCTAAAATCGCTGGTAACGTTGCGATTTTGCAAGTGCGTTCTAACTTCACTGAAGAATATTCGAACGTATTGGAAGAGGGCGCTGGCCAACTGACTCTTGCCGACCTGAACGCTGAAGGTGCCAACTTGTTGGCTCTTCAAACCCGTCAACAAATGGGTATTCAGGCTTTGTCATTTGCCGGTCAATCCGAGCAAGCTGTACTTGGTCTGTTCAGATAAGCAAGATAAAGTATTGGAAAAGTCGGGGGAGTTTTCCCTCGGCTTTTTCATTTTTGTTATATTTTCAAAATTTTTTATGTATTATATAAACTGAACACGCTTTTTATCGTTGGGATCGCATCATGCCATTGAAAATAAATCTAAAAAAAGGGCAAAAAATTATCTTAAATGGCGCTGTCATTGAGAACACAAACCCTCGATCTGTGAGTTTTACATTAATGAACGAGGCGTCTATTTTGCGTGATAACGACGTTTTGACAGCTGAAGAGGCTTGTACGCCGGCAAGTCGGGTTTATTTCAATGTTCAAGGAATGTATTTGTTCCCCGATAAAAGAGAGCAATATTATCAAAATGTTAATCAGTTTTTGGAAGATTATGAACGTGCGGCAAAATCTGCACTGCCGATAACCTATGCAATTCGCGAAGCGCTGCTTGATGGCGAATTTTATAGTGCGCTTAAACAAGCTCGACATCTGATTGAACATGAAAACAAGGTGTTATGTAATGTACAAGAATCCGATCCGGAGTTACTCGACTACACCAGTGGAGGGGAATCCGACGCAAAGTGAAGCCTGGGCTTTAACTCAAGCTGCTTTGAAAATGAAGGATGCGCTGGAAAGTGGTGATCTTGATGAAATGAAGGCTGCGGTTCGATTGAATTGGCGCTTATGGACCATTTTTCAAGCAGAATTGCTCTCTCCAAATTGCGTGATACCGATAGAAATACGCCAGAATGTTCTTTCCCTTGCAAATTTCATCGATAAGCATTCTGTCAATTTTATGGGTAGTCCTGACCCAAATGGCGTAGATGTTTTAATTAACATTAATCGGGAAATAGCAGGCGGACTGCACGAGGGGGCAAAAAATGCCTCAATGCAAGAAAATCCACAAGAAGAGAATGCTCAGGAAGAGGCTCCAGGTTTGTCAGCCATTGATTTGTCTAACTTGGAAGCATAATCATTTAGAATAGGGGATTGGTATGAGTGACCTTAAAACGTTGGTCAAGTCTGGGCAATGGGAAGAAGTGATTGAAACACTTGATGAAAAATGGGCAAGTTCAGAACCAACCGCTCTTGAGTGTTTCTATCGATCTTTAGCAGCTTTTAAAATAGACGATTATTTTTCAGCTTACAATTTGGCGCTTCAGGCATTTGAAATGGATGGAGAGAGCGCAGAAATTTCAAGTTACCTCTCCTCTCTCTGTGTCTTGGTGGGGAAAGTTAAAGATTCTTATTTTTACCGAAAGATTCTCTCTACATTATCGGAAAATAAAGAAATTCAAGAGACTTTGCCAGACGGCATTATTCCTGATTATACAGATCTTCTTGAACAGCTTGAAGAAAAGCCGCTTTTGCATTTGGCAACAAAGCATGAGCTTTATCGCGAATGGGATCTCGCTGAGCATTGGTATCAGCAGTATATTGCTTTTGAACCTCACGACCGCGATGGCTATATTTCGCTTGTGCGTTGTCAGATCTCGCAGGAAAGGTTCCGTGCTGCTTCTGAAAACTTGAAAGGCGCGCGGGCCATTTTTCCGGTGGATACGGCTTTTGCAGGTTTGTTAGGTGATGTTTTGGGCGAGCTTGGTCAGCACCAAGAAGCAGAAGCCTGTCACCAATGGGCAATTGATTGCGATGAGACGGACAGTCAGGTTTATGTTCGCTATCTGCGCAGTATGATTGCAAATCCGCAGCACGATTTTAATGATTGTGTGATGGCGTTTGATAAATGGCAGAAACAGTATGTCGCTGAGATTAAGGGTGCTATTCCTGTCACGCAATTAGGGGAGCGCCTCTTCCTGCGTGTTGGGTTTATCGTTACCGGATTGGATCGCGGACGGGTTGCACCGGCTTTGGGTGCGGTTTTAAGCTGGTATGATGAGAATAAATTTGAATTTATCGGATATGGTGAAGGTGATCTGACTAATCCGTTGAACAGGTACTTTAAAACATCCTTTAAAGAGTGGCGTGATGTGTCGGACACGGACTCTATGACATTGTTCAATATGGTTCGGGCTGACGGTATTGATATTTTAATTAATCTGAGTGGGATGGCATCAACTGAAACGTTGCTTTGTTTTGGGTCTCGTCTCGCCCCTGTTCAAATCTTATGGGCCGAGAATACCTTGCCGGGCTGTTTGCCGGAATTTGATTATGTCGTTTCTGATCGCTGTCAGGAAGAACTTGCATCAAAGCATTTACCACTTGAGGGATCGAGTGTATTTGTTGCGCGACGTGAGGTTTTGGATAATGACTCGCGGCGAAAAGATGATCGTTTTTCCTTTTTAGCTGATGCCAGCCTGTCAAAATTAACGTTGGAGACCGCATCGGTTTGGGCAAAAATTCTGTTGTTAAACCCCGACACGATGTTACTTCTGCGCAGTCATGATTTTTATGCAGAAGATAATAGCCGGGCATTGATTGAATTGTTTGGTTTGTTTGGTGTTGCTCATCGAATTGATATTATTGAAGAAAGTGATCGTCGCGATTTCTTTGCGCAAGGTGACGTTGTACTTTTGCCTACCAATGGGGAAAGTGCTGAAATCGTTGTTGATGCGCTTTGTTGTTCGAAGCCTGTTTTTGGATCGATTGAGAATGATTACCACCTATCATCCGGTGTGGATTTAATTAATGCACTGGGGCTGGGAGATGATCTGGTCTTTGATACCAACGATAAGTATATCGAAGCGGTTTCTAAATATGTTCAAAATCCTGCTCAGCATCAGGTTCTTGAAGAAAAGATTAAGGCAAGTTTCATAGATAACCCTTTCTTTGATGAGAAACAACGGATGAGACATATTGAAACGATGCTGACGTCTTTATGGCAAAAGGTTTGTGCGCAAGGGGGCGCCTGATGGGGGGAGCTGTCGTTGCATCCGAAGCACAAACTGAAGTGTTAAGAGATAAAAACCTTACATATTTAAAAGATAACTTACCCGGCCTTTATCGAACCGTTGTCGATTGGCCTTCTTTATCATCCGAGCTTCAAATCTGTGATGGAAAGGTTGAAAACCTTCTCGTAAATGGGACCCCTTTATATGGGCGCAATTTTACGGATTATTGCCGCGCTCAAATGGATGACTTTTGGGACAATATGGAACGAATTAAGTTCAGTTCCATGAAGAATTGTAATCCAAGCAATATATCGCGGGGAATGGTGGTCAATATCCATCAGTATTTCTTTAAAGACGAAGAAGAAATGCCCTCGGATGTTGTTCCCGTTGTGGATAGTGGGTTTTGTTTTGTCTTTGGCCTTGGACTTGGTGGTTTTTTACGGGAACTTATAGAAAAGAAAATTGCCCGTAATCTTGTCATTATAGAGCCCTTAACGGAACTGTTTGTTCAGTCCTTGTCGGTTGTAGATTGGGAGGAGGTCTATCAAAAAGCAGAAGAGAATGGGATTGCAATCCATTTCTTTTTGGGTAAAACACCACGAGAACTTGCTCATGACGTAGAGGGGTTTGTTCGAAGAACAGGTAACACTTTTATCGAAGGTTCTTCATTTCTCATACATTATCCATCATGGGAATTGCAGGAAGCATATCGAATTCTGCGTGAGCAGTTAAAAACGTACTATATCACCTCTGGTTTTTTTGAAGATGAACTTGTGATGATGCGTAATGGTTTTTTAAACGCGTCATTTACAGACTTTCGCATTATACGGCGTAAGCCTTATATGTTGCAGGAATATCCGGTATTTATTGTTGCTTCAGGCCCATCGCTTGAATTTGATTTGGAAAATATCAGAAAGATCCGCGATCAAATTATTCTCGTTTCTTCCGGGACAACTCTTCATCTTTTAATGAAAAAGGGTCTACGTCCTGACTTTCATACAGAGTTGGAAAATGGTGAGGTCATCTACGATTTTTTGAAAAAAACCGATGAAAAGTACAGCTTAAAAGGGGTTTCTCTTCTGGCAAGTCTTACGGTAGACCCACGAATCCCTGATCTGTTTGACGATGTCTATTATTATGCGCGTGGTAGTGTCAGTTCCACCACTGTTTTTATGAAAGGTGTGGGGAGTCTAACAGAGGTTGCGCCAATGTCCGCAAATTCGGCGATCACTTGTATGGCAACGCTGGGCTTTAGAAACTTTTATCTTGCAGGTGTTGACTGTGGTCGCTATGTCGGGGCACATCATCATGCCGATGGGTCTGTCTACGATGGATTGGATATCGACGAGCAGATCGATAAAAACTACAATGTTGTTCCAAAAGTGCCCGGGAATTTCGGCGGTGAAGTCGAAACGACAATTTTCCTTGATATGTCACGTAAACTTATATCAGCGTTGATTAAGAGACTGAATTTAAATGTCTATAACTGTAGCCATGGTGCACGGATTGAGTTAACGAAACCTTTGGCTTCCGGTTCGATAAAGCTAAATAGTAAGCCGGGTAAGCAGGAACATATTAAACAGCTACTTCGTGATCAGTGCAAGTTATATAAGAATGGCGAGTTCGTTGATCATGCCAAATTGGAACGAAATGTAGCGAATGTGGATTTGCTAAAAGAGCGTATGGCTGATTTTTTAAAAGATCAGAAAGATAATTTTCAGTCATTCTATGATTTTGATCGCGATTTTCATGATTTTTGGAACAGTAACTGGGAAGATTTTGGTGATTTGTTCATCATTATGGGCGGTTCCTACGCTAGTATGATTCGAATGGGCGTTTTTATGGGTAATCGCTTGAAAAGTGAAGAGCATAGAAAAAAGTTTTTCTGTGTTTTTGCCGATTGTTTTTTGGAACAATGTAATTGGATGGTAGAAGTTTTAAGGGACTTTTATTCTAAAATGGTTGCTGGTGAGAGGAATATCGACATCCCTCCTGATTTTGAGATTAAGGAACATGACAAAGATGATGCTTCGATCCAATTATGATGATGGAAAATAGCCATGCGTAGTTTTGATGGTGATTTTTCGTTTTTCGATAATAAATCTGTACTTGTGACAGGCGGTACGGGTTCATTTGGGAACGCATTTATTAGGGCGGTTTTAGATCAGGCTAAACCGCGGCGTTTGATTGTTTATTCTCGCGATGAATTAAAACAATATGAAATGCAGCAAAAATTTGCGGATCATCCACAAGTTGGTGTGCTCCGGCTTTTTATCGGGGATGTCAGAGATCCGCAACGTTTAAGAATGTCGTTTCGCGATGTGGATTATGTCGTACATGCTGCAGCCCTTAAACAAGTGCCTGCTGCTGAATATAACCCAACTGAATGTATTCATACGAATATTACGGGTGCAGAAAATGTTGTTCGTGCAGCCATTGAATGTGGTGTGAAAGGCGTTGTAGCCTTGTCGACAGATAAAGCGGCTAACCCGATCAATCTCTATGGTGCAACGAAGCTGGCATCCGATAAAATTTTTGTAGCAGCCAATAACCTTTCTGGAGAAAATGGCACGCGTTTTAGCATTGTAAGGTATGGTAATGTTGTTGGGTCTCGGGGAAGTGTTGTGCCTTTTTTCCAAAAGCTGATTGAGGAAGGCAAAACAGAATTACCGATTACCGATAAGAATATGACTCGGTTCTGGATTACGTTATCGCAAGGGGTGGACTTTGTGGTTCGGGCTTTCAATGTGATGGCAGGTGGGGAAACATTCGTACCCAAAATTCCGAGCATGCGCATTACGGATTTGGCAAAGGCGCTGTTACCAGAGGGTACATTTAAGGAAATTGGGATACGACCGGGTGAGAAGCTACATGAAATGATGATTTCGGCTGATTACGCACGCTCGACGATTGAGTATGACAATTACTATGTAATTCAACCTGAATTCGCCTTTTGGACACGACGTGATGCCTCTTTCAAAGCCCATGGTCAACCTGTTGAGAACGCTTTCCAATATTCAAGCGACGAAAATAGCGAGTGGCTAGACCGCGACGGGTTGATGGAAATGATTGAAATGAGCAGGAAAGACTAAGAAAGAACAAAAAAGAGTAGTTCTGATGGCAGGGATGAAACCATATCAAGAGACAGAAGCATTCTTTAGTGATTTGTTTGATGACCTGTTTCCTCTTTTAAGAAGTATCACGGGGCCGGGTCTGCGTGAAAGTTATCGTATTCTTGGACAGTACATGCCGTTTGAGAAGATGCGGGTGAATTCGGGTGAAAAGGTTTTTGACTGGACTGTGCCTGAAGAATGGCGGTGTAGCGAAGCATATCTGGAAGGTCCGGACGGTACACGTGTTGTTGATATGGCTGTATCCAATCTGCATGTTCTTAACTATTCTGCCCCGGTTGATGAGACTTTATCGTTAGAAGATCTGCAAGCGCATTTATACAGTAATCCTGATTTGCCGACAGCTGTGCCTTACGTTGCGAGTTATTATAGTCGCAAATGGGGGTTTTGCCTAAGTCATCAGCAAAGGGAACAGCTTGATCCTGGCATGTATCGCGCGGTTATTAAAAGTGAGTTTATCCAGGGCGGTGTCGACCTTGTGCAATCCCAATTATCGGGTCAGAGCGATAAAGAAATTCTTCTGTCCTCTTATATGTGCCACCCTTCCTTGGCGAATAATGAACTCAGTGGCCCCCTTGTATTACTGGGGCTCTATCACCGAATAAAAAGTTGGAAGAGCCGACGACACAACTTTCGTTTTGTGCTTCATCCAGAAACCATTGGCAGTTTATGCTTCCTTCATCTCCATCATGAGGAGCTGCGGAAAAATTTGGTAGGTGGTGCGGTTTTAAACATGATGGGGGGGAAGCAAACCTCATTAATGTTCAAGCATTCTGTGTTGGAAAATGGTGTCATTGATAAAGCGGTTACACATTTATCGAAACTTGGGCATGATGTGCGCACTATGGGCTTTGACCCGAACAGTGGGGCAGATGAACGCCAGTATGCCTCGCCCGGTTTTCAATTTCCTGTGTTGAATGTCAGTCGGGACTTTTATCCGGGATATGAAGGTTATCATAGCTCTTTGGATACCAAAGAATATATGGATATTAAACAAATTATGCGCTCCATTGACGAGCTCGAACAGGTTCTTAAAGCGGCGGATGAATGTGTGAAATATCAAAACTTGGCCCCGTATGGTGAACCTCAGCTGGGGCCGCGCGGGTTATACGAAACGTTTTCGTATGTCGACCCAGACCTTTCGGATCAAGAAAATCGACAAAAAAGATTTGAGGAAATGTGCCGCATTAAAATGTTGTTGACCTATTGTGATGGCAAAAATGATGCAATTGATATCGCAGAGAAATATAATTGTTCAGTTTTGGATATGAGCCAAACGATAGAAACGCTGGAACATCATGATTTGCTCCAAATGATTAAGCTGTGATGCCATTCGCTAGAGGTGTAATGACAATATTTGCCATCCCCTTTTACCCGTTGTTTTGTGTTGGTGCTTCTGTTATTGATTTAAGGTGAAATCAACCTAGAATGATCCGAAAAAGTGAGAGGTAAGGTAGTGAATAACAAGGAAAAATACGATCAAGCATTCATCGAGAGTTTTTCTGTTGAAGCAGATGCACTTAATGAAAACCTGACTTATCAATCAATTGCAGAATGGGATTCAGTCGGTCATATGGGATTGATCGCAGCGTTGGAAGATGCCTTCGATATCATGATGGATACAGAAGATATCATTGAGTTTGGCTCTTATACAATTGGTATCGATATTATGAAAAAATATAAGGTTGAGATTTGACAAACGGCTTCATTTGCCAGAACAACCCAACAGGCCTCGCCGTTGTCACTCATGACGGCACGCATATAACCTATCAGCAGCTCCTCAAGGACGTCCACAAGAGTGCCAGCTTCCTTTTTGAACGGGAGCTGTTATTCATTGTTGGCGCAAATGATTATCCGACCCTTTTGTTTTATCTTGCGGCCCTGGAGTGTGGCGCAGTCCCGCTTATCCTGAGCGCGGATGTGGATGCACAACTGCTCACGAATTTGATCAATATTTATGCGCCGAATAAAGTTTTAATCGGGGCCTTACCAGATAGTTTGTCTACGCAATATGAAAAATGCGGGCAACATGCGGCGTTGTCACTTTTTCAACAGGTTAATCCCCGTTCGTTAGAGGTCCACCCGGATCTTGGTTTTCTTGCGGCAACATCGGGTTCAACAGGTGCCCCAAAACTTGTTCGATTATCTGTTGAGAATTTGGTCGAGAATGCCAAATCAATTTCACAATATCTTGAGATCGCTCAAGATGATCGGGCGATGGCCTCGCTTCCCATTAGTTATTCTTACGGCCTGTCTATTATTAATAGTCATCTTTATGCGGGTGGTTCCATTATATTGTCTAATCGCTCTATCTTGGAGCCAGAATATTGGCAGAGCATAAGGGACCATCAGGTGACGAGTTTCGCAGGTGTCCCATTTCATTACGAGATGTTGTTGCGTTTGCGCCTGGAACGATTAAATGTCCCCTCCTTACGTAAAATGACCCAGGCCGGGGGCAAGCTAAAACCCACATATATTAAAAAAATATACAATTCCTGTAGAGATTTAGGGATAAAATTCTGGACCATGTATGGGCAAACTGAAGCATCCCCGCGAATTTCCTATTTAGCGCCTGAAAAAACATTGGATAAGCTTTCCAGCATCGGACAGGCTATTCCGAATGGGCGCCTGTGGGTCCGAAATCAGGAGGGGGAGGATATATCTTTTACGAACCAAGTTGGCGAACTGGTGTATGAAGGTCCGAATGTGTGCTTGGGCTATGCGGAAAGTGAACAAGATCTGTCACTGGGGGATGTAAATGATAAAAGGCTAAACACCGGGGATCTTGCACGCTGTGATGAAGACGGGTATTTCTTTATTGAAGGTCGGATGAGCCGTTTTCTGAAAATTTACGGAAACCGAATTTCGCTTGATCAGGTGGAAAAAGTTGTCTGTGCAAAGGGCATGGAATGCGCAGCCTATGGTGAGGATGACCATTTATGGGTTAGCATTGTCTCTGAAAATGCTGAGGAAACAGAAAATTTGAAGCTTGAAATTGCAAAGATTTTGGGCCTAAATTCAAAAGCAATTACCTGTGTAGAAACAACCGATCTGCCGCGAATGGCTTCAGGAAAGGTAGACTATCAATGTCTGAAGAGGGCGATGCAGGAAGCATAACGGACTGGCCGACCTACGGCTGGTCAGGACCTCAAAAAGAAAAGTATTTTCTTTCAGAGATGAAGCGTTTGACGCAATTGCACCGTCAGGCATGCCCGGCTTATGATAAAATTGTTGGGAAAATTGACTTTTTGTCTCAGGATATGATCTCGCTTGAAACGATACCTTTTATTCCGGTCAGGTTGTTTAAGTTACAAAAGCTGTTGAGCGTTTCCAAAGAAGAAATCATTAAAACGATGACGTCGTCGGGCACAAGTGGCCAAGCTGTCTCCCAGATTTTTCTGGATAAGCAGACCTCAGCTTTACAGGTAAAGGTTCTGGCTCGGATTATGGCTGATGTGATTGGGTCCAAACGTTTACCCATGCTGGTTATTGATTGTAAAGCAACGGTATCTGATCGTTTGCGGTTTTCAGCGCGGACGGCTGGTATCCTCGGGTTTTCAATGTTTGGGCGTCAGGTGGAATATGCGCTGGATGATGATATGACCCTGAATTTGGAGCGTGTGGAAAAGTTTGTGTCCAAACACGCAGGTCAGCCTATCCTTGTCTTTGGTTTTACTTTTATGGTCTGGCAACACCTTGTACGTACCTTAGAGGAGTCTGGACAAAAGATAAATTTGGAAGGGGCAATCCTTATTCATGGTGGGGGATGGAAGAAATTAATTTCAGACGCTGTTGATCCACAGGAATATAAGGAACGCATAAAAAGCGTATTGAATATCAAGAAAGTTCATAACTATTACGGGATGGTTGAACAGACAGGGTCCATCTTTATGGAATGTGAATATGGTCATTTGCATGCGTCTGCATGGTCTGATGTTATTATCAGGGATAGTCGAGATTTTTCAGTGTGCAAAGATGGTCAAACGGGGCTTGTTCAGCTTCTATCCGTCATCCCGCACAGTTATCCAGGCCATTCTATCCTGAGTGAAGATATCGGGCGGGTGCTTGGCCGTGACGATTGTCCATGTCAACGCAAAGGAACGTATTTTGCGATTGAAGGTCGTCTGGAAAATGCAGAGATAAGAGGCTGTAGTGATACCTTTAATGGATGATATTCAAGCGGATATGAACGTGCTGGTCGGAGATCTCGCAACTCTTTCCAATCGGCCGGCCATCGCATGGGAGCCCATGAGACTGGCATTTTTGGCTGATCTTTCCAGATCATTACTGAAACACCCCCTTTGTAAGACGATGGCGGATGTTACGACTTTTGCCTATTGGATCCGTAAAGCCAATTTGCAGACTTTGAAAGACAGGTTTACGTCTGATGCAGGGATGCAAGTTGGTGTGGGGGTGACGTTTCATATCTGTCCTTCGAATGTTGCGGTTAATTTCGCCTATTCCTTAGTTTTTGGCTTATTGGCGGGGAATACATGTGTTTTACGCCTTGCAACAAAGGAAACGCCTGTTGACAGACTTATTGTCGAGGCCATCCGTGATGTCCTTAGTCAAGCGATGTATCAAGACCTTAAAGATGCTATTCTTTTGATGCGCTACGAGAGAAATGAAAAATTGAATGCTTACTGGCTGGGGCAGGCAGATGGGCGTGTGATTTGGGGCGGAGATGAGACAGTCAATCACATGCGCCGCTATCAAACACCACCGCGATCCCGCGAAATTACTTTTGCGGACCGTTACTCATTTTGTGCCCTAAAACCGGACGCAGTCTTGGCGTGTTCTGAGGAGGACCTGCTGAAAATCTGTCAGAAGCTGTTTTATGACATTTATTTGATGGACCAGGCTGCGTGTTCGTCTCCTCAGTTGATTGTCTGGGTTGGGGAACAGGACAAAATAAGGGCGGCAAAAGAAAAGCTATGGTCACTTTTTTACAGCTTTTGTCAGACACAATATGAAATCACCCCCATTCAAGTGATGAATAAGTTCAGTCAGATTTGCGTTAATGCGTCTGAATATGACGCAATTGATCAAGTTGTCAGTCATGATAATTTACTCTATCGATCACAACTGAATGACGTTAAGAATGGTTTGGAACATTATCGGGGGTATGCGGGGGCTGTTTTAGAAGCCTCACTCTCGCATCTTTCAGAAATGGAAAAGGTGGTGACGCAAACCTATCAAACCATGACCTATTTCGGGTTTGAACAGGTCGAACTGGAAGATTTTATGCGAACAAGTCGGGTGCGTGGGATTGATCGCATCGTGCCAATCGGGCAAGCTGTTGATATGGATATCATATGGGATGGCTATGAAATTATTTCGAGTCTCTCGCGCCTCGTCGATATCCGTTAATTTGATCTAATGATTTTTTAAACTATGGGGGCCTCATGGATAAACTAACTTTGAACTGTCGCGAGCTGCAAGAGTACCAGCCCAATCGCTACCCGTTTTTGATGATAGATCATGTGGATGAGGTCGTGCCTGGTCAATATGCTAAAGGTTATAAAAACCTGACCAATAATGAATGGTACTTTCCCGTTCATTTTCCCGAAGGACCCAATATGCCCGGCGCTTTACAGCTAGAGGCACTGGCGCAGATGTTGACGGTTGCGATTACGACATTGCCCGGATTAAAGGGGAAAGTGACACACGCCTTGCAACATACCGTACGCTTTAAACGCGAGGTGCTGCCGGGGGAAAAGCTGGATATCTCATGTGAAGTCCTGTCATGGAAACGTGGAATTTGTAAAGGTAAGGGAATTGCGTCGGTGAATGGTGAACCTGCTTGTGAAGCCGAAATGATGATCACTATTCCTGAAATTCTTGAAGAGTTTTTGCCGAAAGCAAAGGGAAAATGAATAAGGCCGATGTGCTTATTATCGGATCCGGGGCAAGTGGGGCAGCTGCTGCGTGGAGCCTAAGCAGGAATACTTCAAACCGTATCGTCTGTTTGGAACAAGGTGACGCCACGAAAGCTGGTGACTACCCGACAAATAAAGTGAATTGGGAATTAGCACGTCATGGCACAGCCAGTTCAAACCCGAACGAGCGAAAGAATAAAGCGGATTACCCCATTGATGACAACGGTTCCCCCATATCTTTAGCAAACTTTAACGGGTTTGGGGGGAGCACGATTTTATATTCTGGGCATTTTCCACGTTTTCATCCCTCTGACTTTGCAACATGTTCTTTGGATGGGGTCGGGGATGATTGGCCGCTGTGCTATGAGGACTTGGAACCCTATTTTAATGAAAATGAAAAAATGATGGGGGTTGCGGGTTTGGTCGGGGATCCTGCTTATCCTGAATATGACCGCTTGTTACCTCCTGTGCCTTTGGGAAAAGCTGGCCGTAAAATGGCCGAAACGTTTAACGAATTGGGCTGGCATTGGTGGCCGTCTTACAGTGCTATAAATACGTCGTCCCATGGTGGGCGGGCATCTTGTGTGAACTTGGGACCCTGCAATACGGGCTGTGCACAAGGGGCGAAAGGCAGCGTCGATGTGACCTATTGGCCGCAGGCGCTGCGCCAAGGCGTAGAAGTGCGCACTGGCTGTTGCGTCTATGAAATTTGTGTGGATAAATTTCATAAGATAACGGGTGTAAAGTATCTGAATGAAAAGGGTGAAGATTGTTTTATCGGGGCGAGCATTGTCGTGGTTGCTTGCAGTGGCATTGGGACGCCCCGCCTTTTGCTTAATTCTAAATCAGCAGCTTTTCCAGATGGTTTGTTGAACAATCATGATCTTGTTGGGCGAAACCTGATGGTGCATCCGCTAGGATATACCGAAGGTGTCTTTGAAGATGATCTACAATCAAGCGTAGGTCCACAAGGGTGCTGCATTTTATCCCAACAGTTTTATGAAAGCGATCCGGCAAATAAGTTCAAGCGAGGCTATACCATGCAGGTGCTACGGGGTAGTCCCGCTATGGAAACGGCAGTTTCTGCTTACATGATGCGAAGACTGCCTTTAGGCCCGGATCATCACAAAACATTCATGTCGCTTTTTAATCATAATATGGGCATTGCGGTTATATCAGAGGATTTACCGGAACATCATAATCGGGTTGAACTGGATGAACAGAATTGCGACGCAAACGGCATGCCGGGACTTAAAGTGAGTTATCGAGTGAGCGAAAATACCCAAGAGATGCTGAAACACGGTTTGGAGAAAAGCAAACTGCTCTTTCAACAGGCTGGGGCCAGGGTGACAGCGTCTTTTGCGCCGGTTAAACATGCAGGATGGCATTTGATGGGTACGGCAAGAATGGGGAATGATCCTGAAAAATCGGTGGTCTCTCCTTTAGGGCAAGCGCATGCAGTGGAAAACCTTTTTATTGTAGATAGCAGTATTTTCGTAACCTCCGGCGCGGTCAACCCGGTCGCAACGGCGCAGGCTTTAACCCTTCGAATATGCGACCATATTCGGCAAAAGTTTGTGAACTAGATGATGAAGTTAAAAGATATATTTTACGATACGATTTTGCCGGGAGATCAGGATTTAAATTTGCCCGCAGCATCAAGGCTTGAGATAGATGACTATATGGCATCTGTGGGCGCAACAGAGATGTTGGCACGCTACCTTGACTTACTTGATACACTGGCCCATGAAAAATTTAATCATGGTTTTGTGGACCTTTCAGCCGAAGACAGGTTGGCTTGCGTGACATTCAGCAAACGAAAAGATATAAGACTTTCAACGGCCATAATTGTAAACTGCCTAAAGTCCTACTATACTTGCGAGAGCGTTTTAAATATTTTGCCAACAGGAAGTGTCCCGCCATTTCCAGAGGGTAACGTGGTCGAAGGCGACGATTGGTCCATACTTGAAGATGTCTATGAAAGAGGGACGATTTATCGTCATATTCCTGAATGACAGAAGAATCTGAAAACCTGCTACTTAAAGATCAAATCGCGATTGTCACTGGTGCAAATCGTGGGATTGGTAAAGCGGTGTGCGAAAAATTTATGGAACATGGGGCGCAAGTGATTGCCTGTGTTCGCACAGTTTGCCCTTCCTTGCAGGAATGGGCAGAACCGCGGGGTGTCTTACATCAAGTCGAGCTGGATTTAAGGGACGACGATGTGATTAAACAGGCAGTTAAATCGGTCCGCAGCTTATCGTCCAAGCCTGATATTTTAGTTAACTGTGCAGGCATTGCCAGCGGCGGCCTTTTTCAAATGGCTTCAATGCAGGAAATGCGTTCAGTCTTTGATGTTAACTTTTTTGGACTGATTGCCTTTAGTCAGGGGGTGTCTCGTTTGATGGCCCGCCAAAAGTCTGGGGCTATCGTGAATATATCATCGGCAACTGCGTCTTATATTGCATCTGGTACACTTTCATATGGCGCTGGTAAGGCTGCGCTGGAACGTGCCACACAAAGTATGGCAATGGAATTGGGGGCGATGGGCATTCGGGTGAATGCGGTTGCACCGGGCGTCACCCAAACCGATATGGCCGATTTGATGGATGAACAGGCGCTAAGCGAAATGGTCAATCGTTCAGCCCTTAAAAAGGTAGCCCAACCGGAAGATATTGCCAATGCAGCTTTATTTCTGGCATCGGGCCTGTCCACACATTTAACGGGCCAGATTTTGCATGTCGATGGAGGTCTTTTCTAATGGTCATTTCAGAAAAAATCGAAAACTTAGCCCTCTTTATGCGTCGAAAAATCATCGACATCAGCTTTCATAGTGGGACATCAACCCATGTTGGCGGCGCTTTGTCTATGACGGATATAATGGCAACGCTTTATGGACATATTCTGAATATTGATCCTCAAAACCCGACTTGGGAAGATCGCGATCGTTTTATTCTCAGCAAAGGTCATGGTGTTCTTGGGTTTTACCCGGCGCTTTTGGGGGTCGGCCTGATCAGTGAAGAAAAATTCAATAGCTTTCAAACCAATGGCAGCGATTTAATTGCGCATCCCGTGATGAATATTGATTTGGGCATTGAATCATCCAATGGCAGTCTGGGACAAGGATTATCCATGGGGGTGGGCATTGCTCTATCTGCCAAGAAGCAGAAAAAAAGTTTTAAGACATATGTTTTGATGGGGGACGGTGAAACTAATGAAGGGTCCGTTTGGGAAGCTGTAATGTTGGCAGCACAACAGGGCTTGGATAATCTTGTTGCCATCGTTGATAACAACGCCATGCAAAATGATGGTCAAGGGGAAGATATCATCGACAATCGTAACCTTCACAAACGGTTTGAAGCCTTTGGATGGGATGTGTTTAACATCGATGGACACGATATTACGGCATTGATTGATGCATTCGAAACCCCAGTGCAATCAGGCAAGCCCAAAATGGTTGTTGCAAATACTGTGAAAGGAAAGGGCATTTCCTTTATGGAAGGCGATAATGCTTGGCATCATAATCGTTTGGCACAAAGCAAGTACGATATTGCTTGGGCAGAATTGAATGAACCACTCGCGACTGAGGAGACAGTTTAATGGAAATTTCAGCGCGTACAGCAAGACAATGGGCCCGCTTGGGGCCGCGCGGTGTTTTTGGGCAGGCTGTTTTATCTATCGCTGAGAATTGTCCGGATCTGATGGTCATGTCTGCTGATTTAGGAAGCTCGTCTGGTTTAGAGCGTTTTCGCCAGTCTTATCCTGACAGATTTTTGAATACGGGGATTGCAGAACAGAATTTAATTGGTGTCGCAGGCGGGATGGCAAAGGAAGGCTATAATGTTTTTGCCACGTCCTTTTCCCCGTTTATTGCTATGCGTGCAAGTGATCAGGTGCGTATGAACTTGGGTTACATGCAGTTAAACGTGAAGGCTGTTGCGATCGGGAGTGGGATCGGAATGGGTTTTCTGGGGAACTCGCATTTCGGGATTGAAGATGCCGCTGTGATGCGTTCTATCCCGAATATGACGGTTGTTTGTCCCGCAGATTGTAGCGAAATTGTAAAAACTGTTCAGGCGGCGGCCAACTTTACAGGGCCAATGTACATTCGATTGACGGGCGCACCGAATATGGCAGCTGTTTACAATGACGATTATGACTTTGAATTTGGTAAAGCGATTACATTGCGCGAAGGCAAGGATGTCGGGATTATCGCCTGTGGTGCAATGGTTGGCCAATCTATGAAAGCAGCTGACATGCTGGCTGAGAACGGCATTGAAGCAACGGTTTTGAACATGCATACGATTAAGCCGTTGGATAAAGCTGCCTTGTCTAAATTAGCGACAACTGTGCCAAGGATTGTTACGGTTGAGGAGCATTCCGTCATTGGTGGATTGGGGAGTGCGGTTGCAGAATATTTTGCTCCACACGGGCAGCGCCCGGCCCATAAATTAATCGGTATTCAGGATAAATATATCAAAACAGGCGAGTATGGTTATATGCTTGAACAAGAAAAACTGGATGCGACATCTTTGTGCGAAACGATATCTGCTTTTCTTGAGTCGTAATATATGATGATAGATAAGCTGAATGATGATTGCGCTTTAGAAGTTGAAAAGCTGGTCAAGGAAGTTCTTCCTTTTTTTAAAGAGAGAGCGAATGGCGTTTTTTGGCTATCGCTTGACTTCAGGACCATGTTGCTGACCTTGAAGGTGCCCGCGAAGCAAGCTGAAGAATTTACAGATTATTTTATGAAGCAGTTGTTGATAGCGGTTGGTCCGCAAGCAACTATTCTTGTACCTGCCTTTAATCTGGAATTTCCCAGCTCAAAAGAATTCGATGTCACAACAAGCGGCACCATGACGGGTGCCTTTGGTGGGCTTTTGGTCAAACGCTATCCCGTAAAACGACTGGCCCATCCTTTCTATTCTTTCTTGGCCTTTGGTGAAAAAGCTCCTGAATTCCTGCGAAAGAAATTTCCTCATAGTACGGGGCCGGGCTCTGTTTTTGAATGGATCATGGATCATGAAACTCAGTTGATTGTTATCGGCCATCATTATGTAAAATCTTTGACGAATGTGCACCATGCAGAAGATCTTGCAGGTGTTAAATACCGTTACAGAAAGCCTTTTAAAGGTACTGTCATTGATGCAGAGGGACGAGCGATGCAAACCACTTGTTCGTTTTTCGTACGTGAGCTTGAAACGTGTGATTTTTCGTCTGTCACAGAGCGTGGTGATCGGATATTAAGGCAGAAAGATATCGTTCGTGCGCTTTATGTCAGCCAGTTTGATCGTCATTTTATAATTTACACACTTAATTTGACGGAGCTTCATGACCTTTTCATGAAGGATCTGGAACAGGTTGAACCTGAGCTGATAGACTACTTTGGGCCCCAGCGTGAAAATGTGGATGTGATTACAGCAAAAGTGGCCGATCAACTCTATAGTCGCGAGCTTGGTTATTTTAAAAATCAGCTGTCAGCTTGATATTCAAAGCTGTAGGTGTAGTCATCTGAAAATGCAATTTTAAAAGCACCTGATGGCGTTTTAAGCTCTCTTTTTACCTGTAAGGTAAAGTCGTTGTGGTCTTTAACAGCGGTATCTAGCGGGACGCGATCTACTGCATAGTCGAGCAGTCCTTTCAAGGAGGCCTCTAACCCATGGGCGGTTGTTTTAAAAAGGCGCCCATCAATATCTTCTTCTTTAATATGTACGGCGTGAAGGTCGAATTTATCTTTTAGGATTTCCCAAGAGTGTTTTTTACCTTTGATTGAAACGAGTGTGTCATCTTCGCCATGGAAAGAAAAGAGTGGGATATCGCTGTCGATGAAATGTTCAGCAATTTTCAAATCCCTAATAGCGGCGTTGTTTTCATCAAAGAAGTGGGGATGTTGCGGGTCCAAGGTATCCCAAACCGGGGGGGGCGCGATATGATATTCAACGCCATCTCGTTTTAAGGTGTGACCTGCATTTGCCTGAAGGAAATTTAATTCGGCTTTGTTTGTTTCATGAAAGCCTGAATTTTCAATAATATATGAAATACTGTTTGGCATCAGCTTTGCCATGAGCATGGCTATATATCCACCAAAGGACGAACCGTATAGAGTGACCTGTTTGTGTTTGATGTTAAAGGATTTGTGTAGGTCAGCAAAAACAGAAACATAGTCTAAGGCAGATAGTAAGCCAAAGGACTGGTAATCGGGGTCTGTTTCTAAAAGAAACATCAAATGGCGCGGTAGTTTTTTGATGTCATGAGCAGATAAAATTCTAAAAATATCATCAAAATCTGAGGGCATTGGAAGTTGATGTTGTTGAAAAAAGTGTATGAGTTCTTTTAACGGTGGGATACGGCGAAATTTTTTAGTTTTTGTTGGAACTTTCAGATTAATACCAAAATAATCCGCACACACACAGCAATACCCTGTTTTTTCATGTAGGTAAGGCATTAAGGCGTTTCGTGTATAGGTTTGGTTTGTGTGTCCACCCATAGGAAAAATGTAGAACAGCAGACCTTTACATTCTTCGGGGTTTCCATAAATTTCGTAATAGATTTCCCCTAAAGACACACCATTTTCGACATCTGTATGTTGGGGTTGTGTTGTTCGGTAAAGAAGGTCCATGACATACCTGTCTGTGAAAGAAAACCAGTCTTGAGCTTAAGACGGAAACCTTAATTTTCTTTTACCGATAGCGCGCCGGACACAGGGGTGGGCATCAGCGAAGGAGAGGCATAGGTAAATTCGCCTCTGCATAAGGTTTTGGAGTTACAGGTCCCGATGACCTTTCCTTTTGTGATCCCTCTTTTGTGCGAGATTAATTCCGCTTCAAAGATAATATCTTCTGTGGGAAAGACGGAAGACAGCAATTTAACGTTAATATCTGTGATGAAAGCACGTGCCTCGCCATGGTCATAGGTCAGATAAATCAGGGATACGAGCGTTTGAAGCATGCCTTCAATTTGTAATGTTGCGGGCATGACTCTTTCTTTGGGAAGGTGGCAGTCAAAAAACCATTCGTCGTTTTTAATGAGTTTTCGGGCTTTTGCGGTTTTTCCTTCATCCTGCACTTCAAATTCATCAATCATCAAAAAAGGATCAGTGATATCAAGCAGGTGTGAGAGGTCTTTTTTTTCTATAGTATGTGTCATTAAAATCGCCTAACGCATGTCTATAACATAACGCCCGGATTGATGTTGATTAGCGAAGATAGCATCAAGTGTATCCGAGAGTTGATCAAGTGTGATGACATGATACAGTCGCTCGAAATTTTCGGGCATCCATTCGCCCATCATTTTTCGCCAAATTTGTTGTCTTGTTGGCTGGTCTGCACTTTCGGCATTGACGCCGAGTAACTTTACACCGCGTAAGATAAAGGGCAGAACGTTAGCATCAAAGGATGTGTTACTGACCATGCCTGTGGCAGCGATGGTTCCATTATCATTCATACTTTTCAACATTCTTGACAGGATCGAACCTCCCGCAATATCTACGCCAATGTCCCATTTTTGAGACAATAGGTTTTGGGGCGCGTCTTCTTCAAATTGCTGGCGGTCCAAAATGTCACGGGCACCAATTTCCAATAAAAAGTCATGTGTCTCTTTTTTGCCGTTTAGGGCAGTAACGTCACATCCCAGCTTGTTCAAGATAGCGACAGCTATAGATCCAAGCCCGCCTGTTGCGCCACTCACAATGGCCTGTTTGCCTTTAAGGTCGCCAACATATTTTTGGAGTTGGTCAATGGATAACGCTGCACTGAAACCGGCCGTACCAAAAGCCATAGCTTTTTCTAAATTAAAGTTAGGCGTAACTTTCATCGCCCAGTTTGCGGGGATGCGAATATATTGACTGAAACCACCATTATGGTTCATTCCCATAGGATAGGTATAAACCAGAACCTTATCTCCCACCTTAAACTGCGTGCTGGTCGATTGAATAACCTCACCTGCTGCATCGGTACCGGGCGTATGGGGAAAACGGCGGGTCACGGCCGGATTACCCTGACAAGACATCAAATCTTTATAATTAATTGAGGAATAAGCAACCCGGATCGTCAGCTCTCCTTTTGGTAGATTTTCTAATTCACACGCTTCGATGCCATACGTGAAGGTTCGATTTTCTCCTTTTCTGACGACTAAGGCTTGATATTGATCTTTCATTCATTCGTCCCTTAAATTTTGGGTATGCAATAGAGAACAGTTTCTAATAGCATATCGCCATAAACTCTTAGGTACATATCGTATCCGTCATTGAGTTCATGAATCTTTTGCGGAATTTCCCACAAATCTGAAGGTTTATGATAAAGGCTGATGGCAAGTACAGGAGAATACTCTTTAATGATGCATTTTGCACCTTCCAGAGCAGATATTTCGGCTCCTTCCACATCCATTTTTATAAAGTTTGGTTGTGCTTGTTTCAGGCATTGATCTAGAGAAAAACCAGTAACCGCTGTAACTGTTTCTTGGTCCAGGTGATCCGTTTCTAAATGGCTTGAAGCTTTTTGTCCCATTTGGAAGTGTAAGATTTCATGTTTGGACCATACGGCACCAGGATAGACAAAAAATCGTGTTTTTGTGTCAGGGATCTTTTCAGATTTAATTGTTTGGTGAAGTTTTTCGAGGTTGAAGGGGTCCGGTTCAAAGCTTGCTATGTATTCAATCGGGACATTTTGCTTGAGTAGTGATTGAACGGTATCACCGATATAAGCACCAGCATCAATAAAACGCAGGCTGTTTAGCTGTTCAAATACAGGAACATCTTTTGCAAAATATTGTGTTTCTATATCAGGTATGATGTAGTCTTCGGCTTTGAAGTCAGTTCTGAATCGTATGATTTGATCCAAAAGCTGTTTGCTTTTCTTATCAACGAGCAAGCTTTTAAATTCAGATAGTTTTTCCAAGTTTACACGTTTTTCCAGTTCGGCACTGTACCATAGGCTATGGTGTTTTAGTTCGTGTATAATCGTGGGAATCTTGAGCACGCTTTGTGTATAAGAAAAAACATTCGTAAATCCTTTTGCTTCAAGATCAGATTTAATTTTTTCGCTGTAAAGGCCAACTGAAATATAGATTTCAGCGTCTTTTGTTTTTAGTTCTTCCGGCTTAAGAACGGGCAAATCATTGTAGTGGGGCTTTGTGGAAAAGTTGTCCAAAAAACCATCTAATGAAATGTTCTCTTTGTTGAAGGCAGTGTGAAAGCAATTGCCTTGAATTCCTGCGCCTAAGATATAACGCTTTTTCATTTTATTTTCCGTATAGTAATGCGCGTAATGCCATCGTCCAATCTGTGTTCTGGGGGGTATATTCATCACGCAGGGCTTGTTTTGATAATTTACCAGATGGTGTCAGAGGCAGGCTTGATACAAAAAAGTATTTTAGCGGTCTCTGAAATGGTGCGAGTTGTTGGTTTGCGATTTTTCTCAGCTCCCTTTCACAGGGGATATCTGCAACGCATATCGCAACAATTACTTCACCCAACAATGAATCTTTGACACCAATCACGGCGATTTCTTTCAGAATATCTAGTTCGGATAAGACATTTTCTATGTCTTCAGGATAAATATTAATTCCTCCGCATATAATAACATCTTTTTTTCGAGATACGTAGGATAGGAAAAAATTTTTATCCATAAACCCAAGATCGCCTGTTTTGAAGAAGCCGTCTTGAAAGGATTTCTGCGTGAGTTCTGGTTTTTTATAATATTCCTCAAACCTCAGGGGGGATTTTACAGCGATTTCACCAATGCTGTTTGGGGGGACATCTTGACCGTTATCATCAAGGATACGGATTTCTACGTTTTCGCATGCATGGCCGACCGTTGAATATTTTTCGGCTTTAAAGCGAGGGTATAGATTTGTTGCACACGCTATCTCTGTAGCGCCGTAAATTTCGTGAAAATCACAACCGACTTCTTGGAAAAATTGTTCCTTGAAATGCACATCAATAGGGGCTGAGGAGGTAACGATGGTTTTTAACGATTTGATTTTCGACGCCTGTTTTAAAAGTTGATCTTTCAGCGCATATAAATGAGAAGAAACGCTGGTGGTGTACGTGACTTTATGCTGATGAACAGCTTCAATCCATTTTGCCGGGGTGAATGGGTGGATATGAACACACGTCGCACCGAGCAATAGAGGTGTAAAAACAAGGCGTTGCCCCAGAGAATGGAAAAAAGGTGACGCACATAAGATGATATCATCTGCGCACAGTTCATACATGCGCCAAGCTTGTTCGGCACGTTTGAGTTTGACTGTTTGTGAAATGACAATTGGTTTGGGCGCACCCGTTGATCCTGAAGACAGGGTAATTAGAAAGTCATCTGACCCTTGCCAGGCCTGTTCATTGTTTTCTGATGAATGGTGACTTTCCAAGTCGTTCGTGCATATAAAAAGGGGGCCTTTGCCTTTGAGGGCGGCAACCTTTTTTTTTTGCGCATCGTCATAAAAGACAATAGTTGTATCGGTGTCTTTCCAACCTTGAAGAAGTTGTTCTGGCATCATTTGGGAATTGACCGGGATGCAAACACCATCTAGTCGCGCAATCGCAAAACTGAGAGCTGCAGTTTCAAACGGATCATCACAAAGAAGGGATATCCTGGGACGCGAGGTTGAGATATCAGCAATGAGGTCCGCTAGTTTGTCGCTATGTTCACGCAACTGCGCATAACTATAATTTGTCGTCTGTGTTATCAAGGCCGCTTTTTGCGGTGTTTTTTCGGCAAACCGGGCAAAGGTATCGTAGATGATCCCCATTTATTTAATCCATTTTATGCGAAATAACGTCGGCGAGGGTTGAAATAACCCTTATATCGGGGTTGGCGAGCTCTTGCGGCTGGAATTTGATATTGAATTCACTTTCAATGGTCATGATGAAATTTAAAATTTCAAATGAGTCCAACAATCCACATTCCACAAAGTTTGTTGATCTACTCAGTGGTTCGTTCAAGTCGGGGGTATGATCGGATATGTAGTCAAAAATGAATTGTTCGATGGTGTTCATGAAATAACATCCCAGTCTAGTCTGTCACCAACTTCAAGGTCACGATTGGCTTTTTTATTAAGGATAATTTTTTTAAATTTTGGTTCAAGCCCCAATCCGGGCCGGACGGATTTGATGTTGTCTTCACTAAAGGCCTCGCCAGCTTTAATCGCACGGCTGACATAGAGAGAGCGCCGACCATTTTTATTTTTGCTGGCTTCGGGTGTGAGATCGTATTTGACTTGACCAACGGCGAGTTCAGCGCGACGAATTTCCGTAATCATATTTTGGAAATCTTGTGGAGTGAGAGAGAAAAAACTATCGACCGTTTCGTCTTCGTTATTTAATTTAACATGTTTTTCAATGACTTTGGCGCCAAGAGCAACTGCTGCAATGGATACACCTATGCCTATTGTGTGATCTGATAACCCGGCATAACAGCCAAAGGTTTCTTCCAAATTTTTAATGGTTTTTAGGTTTACTTCTTCTGGTGGCGTTGGATAGGCCGTTGTACATTTTAAGAGAATAATATCGTCGCAACCATGTTCACGCAGACAGCTTACCGCGTCGTAGATATCACCAATATTGGCCAGTCCTGTTGAAACAATGACGGGCTTTCCTGTAGCAGCTACTTTTTCTAATAAGGCTGTGTCTACAATTTCAGGAGAGGCGATTTTATAAGCTTTACAGTTGTATTTCTCTAATTCATCAACGGAAGTGACATCAAACACAGACCCGAAAAGTTCAACGCCTCTTTGTTGAGCAGCTTCGAATAATGCAGGAAACCATTCCCAAGGGGTATGGGCATATTGGTATAAATTGTAGAGGTTTTCATATGCAGCCCACGCATTGTCCTGCGGAATTTTAAAATCACCGTTACTGGTGTTCATGGTGATTGTATCGGGGGTGTAGGCTTGCAGTTTTATGGCATCCGCTCCTGCATCGCAGGCGGCATGGAGAAGGTCTAAGCATTTGTTAAGGTCCCCCCCATGATTGCCTGATAATTCTGCAATGATATAAGTTTCTTCGTCTAAGCCAATACGTTTATGACCGATGGAAATATGTTTCATTGCTCGGTTTCCTTTGAAAGAGAAATCCAATTTTTCTGTTTATTCGCTCGTGCCGCGCCAGTAAGTAACGTCAATCCTTCGTGGGCATGTTCCCAGCCAAAGACATAGGGGTTGGTGTGACTCCCTGTTGCCGTAAATTCTTCATATGCATCCGCAATATCGCTATATAAATTGGCAAAAGCTTCAACAAAGCCACCTGGGTGACCGGGTTTGAAGCGATCGCGGATGACGTCGGGGTGTTTACAATTGCCGCGATCATAGGTTATCCGGCTTGTATCTTTCTGGAAGATATGAAGCCGTTCCGGTTCTTCCTGAAGCCATTCAGCGCTTGCCTTATCACCGAATAAACGTAATTTTAAACCGTTGCGATACCCGAGGGCTGACTTGCTAACCCACATGGAAGCCCTGAAATCCTGTTCAAATTTCACCCATAAATAAGCATCATCGACAATGTTATCAAAAATACTGTCATGGTGGAAGTCTGCGTTGACGTGAGCGGGTTTCAAACCATTCGTGACAAAGCTACACAGATGATGCACATGAACAGCCAGATCTAATAAAATCGTTGGAATTTCCCCATCGCTGAGCCGCCATTCTTGAGGTTTCATTTTTTCCTTATCTTGTATAAACGCATCCGAAGGCATCTCGATTTGAATTTGTGTGAGCTTGCCAAGAGTGCCTTCTTGAACATGACGTTGGAGATCGCGCAAAAGAGGATAGCCGCTGTAATTGAACGTAACGGCTAAAAATCCTTTGGTTTTTGATAGGCTTTCTTGGATTTGACGGGACTGGGCCAGATTTGCGGTCATGGCTTTTTCGCAAATAACGCCAAGACCGGCCTCTAACGAAGCGCACACGATGTCATGATGATGAGGGGTAGGCGTCAGAACGACAACCGCATCAAGGTGATCTTTTTCCTTGGCAATGAGTTCTTGCCAATCGAGATAAAGATGGTTTTCTGGAATATTCCACGCTTGGGCTGTTGACATATTTTCTTGCGCGTTACGACTAAAGCAGCCGGCAACCACTTGCCATCTTTGGTCAAGTTGACAGGCTGACCAATGCGCATAACCAACAGCTGAGGAAAGTGCACCGCCAATAAAGCCCAGACGTAAGGTCTTTTGATGTAAAGATGGAAGGTTCATGACGTGCTCGCTTGTGCTTGAGGTTCACGGATAACATAGTGGAACTCTTTAGGGTCGGCATCTTTGAAGTAGTTTGCTGTCGCTTGATAGTAGGGATGATGGGGGTCGATTTCCTTAAAACCAACATAATCATTCATCAATTTCACGTATTTGTTGTGTTTATTGATGACTGCGATCCAAGGAACATCGGGGTTTATTTTATCGCAATGTTCTAATTGCCAGTTTAAAGCGATCAAAGCATCCTGAAAATCGGTTTGTTCACTACAGACAAACCAGCCCCCAACGAGAAAGGAGAGCTGTTCAAACATGATCTGTTCGTGCCAGATGTAGAGGCAGGGCTTCCCTTTCTTTTTGAGAAGGAAATTTTCACGCTTGGCATCAAACCACCAACAAAAATGATCTATCCTGTTGATTTCGCTGACCGATGTCATGTTTTGTCGGTTCGCCGGTAAGTTTCGACTATTGAGATAGTGATTGATATCCTTATCTATGCAGGGCCTTAATGTGTGTTCAACGGACAAAGTTGTTTCAACACAGGAACGATGACGGAGGGCAGGAGGGCTTATTCTTCCTGTGAGCAGGCCATTGCAGACGCGTTGACAGCCACATGCATCAATAGGAACCAGGGCTTCGGATCCGAGCTCTTTGATTCTCTGATAGTTTGTTGCAATCTTTGCGGCAAAGTTGGCGACTTTGGAATAGTCGTGAATGATCTCATTAATGTGAAAATGGTGGCCAATATCTTCCAAGTTAGAAATGTTCGTGTGTTGATTTGATGCAATAGAAAATGTGAACGCAGGAATATTTAAGGCACGAATTTGATATAAAGTCCCACCGGCAGCACCTATAAAAAGATGTGTATGTTTTAGATAGGGATAAATATCTGTGATCCCTACAAGAGGTGTAACAAAATCATCCTTGGTAAATTCGGCAATAAATTTATCTTTGCCTAAACTTAAAGGACCAATCAGGGCATAGATATGGGCGCTGGGCAGTGCTTTTTTTAGCGGATTGATCAGGTTATTGAGAATGTTTAAATCACCACTGCCCCCAAGGCTCAGCATGATATTAAAAGTATCGCATTTTTCGGGTGTTTGATTTTTATAGGTTCTGTTCAATAGTGCATACTGTGGGCCTAGCATTTTTTTGCAATGGGCGGGAACTTTGCCCTCATAGCGACTTTCTGTCTTGGGGCCACACCATTTCATGTCAATGAGTGCATCGCACGTATGGCAACGTTCAAGGTCATCTATCACGCAAATTTTATAACCTTTGGCTGAAACTAGGTTTTCCCACTCCTGAGCGATGCGGTAATCGTCGACAATAATCCAGTCTATTTTTTTGCTGGCGCAGATATGGAGGAATTTTTTTGCGTCTTCACGTTCATTCAAACTGTCGGGGGGGGAGTCATACAGGCAATGCGTCGTAAAAGATCCGATGAAGTCGGCAATGCTCTCTTCAATTGTATCAATGGCAAAACTGCAAAACGCGCCCTGTCTTTCCAGTTCGCGCGCGAGCTCCAGACATCGGGTTAAATGTCCAAGGCCTGATTTCTTTCCCGCGTTTGTTCTAAACAGTACTGATGTCATCTTTGAACGTCCTGCAAGGCCTTGAACATTAATTCTGCGCGGATCCAGTCTTCTTGTGTATCGATATCCTGCGCTCTATATGAGGGAAGAATGTAAGCGCAGGTCGTTTCTCCCCAGGGATGGTCATCTGAGAAAAAACGCTCATAAGTATACCAGTAGAATTGCCCTGCATCATGGTAGGCGGCTTCAAGGTCCTGGGAGCGTGTTTGGAAGTATTCAGGATGAAACATTTTGACACTTCCCCCGGATTGAACTGAAATGGCGCGCTGGATGGGATAATCAAATCTTGTCGCACTCAGGCAATGGGTTTGCTTTGGACGTTTTGTCGTAAAATAAGCTTCCGAAGCTTGAAGGTCCTGGGCCGTAATGAAGGGGGCAGTCGGATAAAGCGAACATACAATATTGGGCTTTGCCTCATGTTCGTTCAGCCAATTTACACAATGTAATACGGCATCACCCGATGACGCAAAGTCATCGGCGAGTTCACGTGGCCTGATAAACGGAATTTCAGCTCCGTAATGTTTGGAAATGTCAGCAATTTCGCCGTCATCGGTGGTAACGATAACACGATCAAAGCACCCACTCTGGAGCGCCGCTTCTATAGAGTATGCGATAACCGGTTTGCCACAGAATTCCTTGATGTTTTTACGCGGAATCCGTTTGCTACCGCCCCGAGCGGGAATAATACATGCTTTAATGACGCTACCTCATGATCTTGGTTTCTACCAGCAAATGAGCTTGGAAATATTTCTATATTTCCCTTAATTTATAGCATGTTTTCTCGTTATATCTACCTAAATAAAGATGTTAGAAAAGATCGTCTACAAGAAGTTTGCCAGACCCAGTTTCTGCGTTCTTGAAAGGACCTGATAAGATGCTTGTAAAGCGCGATCAATATCGAGTAATTCGGTTGTCGCTTCAAGCATATTAATGTTTTCAACTTCGCCAATGCTTGTTTCAAGAAAATTGATCGTACGTTTTTCACGGTCAATTGAATTGGTCATTTGCTGACGGTTAAAGGCCGTGTTAAAGCGGATCTGTTCGATGCTGTCGTTTTCTTCTGCACCGTAAGGCGGTGTTCCATCTGTCGGAGAATCCAAAGCGGAGTCTAAAAGCCAGAGTGCATCATCGGCCCGCCCGGTGTTTTGATCCAATCCACCGGCTGTCCCAAATTGCCCTTGTGCAATGATGGACAGTGCGCGAATAGCTTTGTCGAAGGCAGGGTTAAGGGCATTTGTATCAAAATCAATAGTGCGGTTTTCGTCGACCCTGTGTTTGGTCGTCATCAAGTCACCATTGTAGTAATTTGAAACACTGATCGTTCCGGCTTCTGCCCCGCCAGGGACGGTAGCTGTTTTTTCAGAAACTGTGATCGAGCTGCCATCTGAACTGACGCCAGTAACAGTGACCGTCATCGTGTTGTTGCCAGAACCAGAGTTGATACTGATTGTGGCCGGGACTTCGATGTTGCTAAACGTCCCCGCACCACCAGCAGCAGTTACAGTTGTTCCTGTATAGGTCATGGTATCTGATATCGTAATTGGCTCATCTGAGCCTCGAGTAAAGGTGAATGTATCCGCAGAGGTTTCATCGGTCAGGTCTTTGCGGTTGACACGAATGTACCCCGTTGTTGTATCAACGGCACTGATGGTCCAGTCACCGTCATTTGATGTACCGCCTGAAATGTTGATGCTGGAGCCAACCTCGAAGGTGTCGTAATCAGCTGCGGCATAACCCGCGAGACTCACCTGCATATATTGATTGTCACCCGTTCCGCCAGTTGTGAAGGTGAAGGTATCAGAGACGCCAAATTCAGAAATATTCGCATCGCGTGTTTCTGGAAATTTATGAACTTGACCATCCCAATTGCTTTGGAAGTCACTAAGGTTTTCACCAAGGTTTAAATCAGCCGGAGCCACTGACGTACGTGACCCTGAAAATAAATAGCGTCCTGCAACTGATTCATTCAGAAAACCTTGAATGTCGCGCAGCGCCTGATAGGCAAATTTTTGCACCTGTTCGACTTGCTCGGGGTCGCGGCGTTCCCCTGCACTGTAATCTGAAATCATGTCGTACATATTGGCAAGAGTATCTTCAATCCCGACAAGGGCAATATCTTGTGTTTCCATACGCAGGTCGGCGACTTCGTTATTTGTAATATATTGTTCAGACTGATTGACAAGGTGCTCTAGGCGGACCAGACGCTCTGATTGGTCTGGGATGCCTGAATATTGTTGGGTTTTTTTCTCAGTCGCAACAGCAATTTGAGCATCGAACAGGTTGCTCTGTAGCTTAAACAGGTGCGAGTTTAAGAGTTGATGATGGGCAAAATTTGCAAGTCGGTTTACCATCGTGATATCTCCTATCTTACCGCGCCTTCAAGGGTTTCGAACATACTTTGAATGACGCCAATCACGCGTGCTGCTGCAGAATAAGCTTGTTCATACAAAATCAATTGTGACAGTTCTTCGTCCAAGTTTACACCTTTTTGTGAATCACTTCTATTTTGAAGACTATTGACCAGTGATGACTGGATTTCGACATCGAGTTCGGTATTCGATGCTTTGGAAGAATTAAGTGCAAGAATAGAAGAGGCATAATCGATAAATGTCTCAGAAACCTCGCTTAATCCGCCAGCACCTGAAAATGACTGTGCATTGTTGAATACGCTGGACATTTCAGATGCGATCTTGTTGTCACCGGCACTGACATAATATTCGCCGCCTGTACCTAAGGAGGCGTCCCAGCGCAAAATCCCGCGTGAGATGTTCCCCGGTGTCGATTCGATATCACTTCGGACATTTAATGCTTGGGCAACGCGCACATCGGATACTTCAAAGCCAGTATTGCTGACAAAGCTGCCACTATTTTGGACAACTTCCATATTGTTGCCGGCTTCATTGGTGAAGCGAAGACGTTTCCCGTCCCCTTCAGTGATGACGGTGGCACGTACGCCCATGTTTTGATCGTTGATATGACTGGCAATCTCATCAAGGCTACCGGAAATAGGTACGGAGCCTAATGCGGTTAAGGTACCGTTACCATTGTCATCATAAAACGTTAATGTGGAACCACTTTCCGTATAGGAAGGTGACAGGATACTGGTATCCCAAATGTTTGAGCCAAGATCATCTGTGAAGAAGTCGTTCAACCCAAAGAAATCGGAAAAGCCAGAATGAGTCCCTGTAACGTTGGTACCATCACCATAAAAATTGATGGTGGCGTCCTGCATATCAGAGCCAGCAGTTGTGCCTGCCTCATCCCGAAAACTTAGATAATTAGATGTGTTACTGAGGCTGATTTCAAGTTTGCCGTTGACAAATTGTGCCGTGCCGCCACCGGCATTGGCATCAAGCCAGTTGTCAATTGTGGTCGCGACTTCGTCGAGCGTCCAGGGGCCTGCACCATGATCCGCGGCCAATTGAGTGCTGAGCGAAATGGTCGCAACTTGGTTGCCCTCTCCATCCATGACCGCCATGCGGGTGTCGCCACTTCCAAAGTCGATTTGTTGCGCGGAGCTATCTAAAAAAGCGGTTGACCCGTTCATGGATTGTTGACCGGGAAAGGCCAGTCCACGGTTATGGACCGCATTCATGCTGTCGCGCAATGTGGCGCTCAGTTGATCGATTTCTGATTGCAGGCCTTGAAGGATATCATCTCGCATGTCGATAAGACCTTTGAGCTTACCGCCTAATACATCTTCGGTAATATCGTTTGCGAGTACTTTTTCACCGACATATATCGGGGAGAAATCGCCTTCTTCATGTGTGGTCACGGGGCTGACACTTGCGCCCAGATTGTGGCTGATCCCGACAGATTCCTCGTCAACAAGCACGCGACCGCCTTTGGTAAAGACGGACATTTCACCATTGCTACGTTCAAAGTATGTAATGTCGATCAGCTTTGACAGTTCGTTTAATGCCATATCACGTTTATCCAATAAGGCGGATACGTCATTGTTTGCTACATCGTTACGCACAATTTTATGGTTTAGATCTGCAATTTCAGAGAGATAGTTATCAACCTCTTTAACGGCCTGGTGAATTGAATCGTCAGCTTGTTTACGCAAATCCTGAATAGAGTCGGTCATATCCTGTAACTGATAAACCGCATTTTGTGCCCATCTTACGACTTCACTTTGTTCCAGTGAACGTTCAGGTGTTACGGAGAGCTGTTCCATTGCCAATGAAAATTCCGATAAAGTATGGGCTATGGAGCTGTTGTCACCCGGCGCACCAAATAATTCCTGCATACGGCTGTAAAAGGTGGTTTGTGAGTCCATTGCATAAAGCTGTGACAATTCGTCACGGACGTCACGCATGAGCTCTTGATCTACGGCGCGACCGACGTCTGCGATATTGACACCAGCACCGACGCCCGCCAGAACGTTCGTTTCAAATTGGACGATTTTTCGGGAATAGCCTACGGTATTCGCGTTTGCCACGTTGTCAGAGATGGTCCCCAAAGCAGACTGTGTTGCTAAAAGGCCACCGGCAGCGACGTTAAGTGCGTGTGTAATGGACATATTTTATCTCCCTTGTGTTCTACAAGGTTTTCTTACAGGGTTTCGTTTAATGAAATCGGTGCAGTTGCTTCTGCTTTTACACCAATATTTGCATCTTGGGCGTAGGTGCCGGAATGCGGGGTCATTTTTTTGGCGACATCGGCAAACTTGAAGAGCACCCGGCGGTTGAGTTCCATATTCATCTTGAGCATACGGGCATTTCGCTCAACCAATTTATCCATTTCCGCGTTCAGTTCTTTAAGATGTGCACGTACATCTTCGTCAACCTTTGCAAAGCTTTCTGCGTCGCGTTCGATGCCGCGTGCGTGGCGTTCGTAAAGACGACTTAGCTTATCTTTTTCAGTTATGGTTTCTGCTAATGCTTTCGGATTTTCAGCTTCTAAAGCATCATTTTCTTTCGTTAGAATTTCGATCATGCGTTCACACACATAGGTCAATTCACTGATGCGTTCGTTCATATCCATTGTTATCTTCCTTCCTGTGCGCGCAGTAACTGTTTTTGGACTTCATCGGCCAGACCAATGCCACCGGATTGTGCCAGTGATTTGCCATATTCCTGAACCAGCATAGATTGCCACATTTTTTCGGCAGATCCGCCGCTGAAGGGTTCTTCCGCTTCGATACCTTCAAACATGGGTTGCAGCATTTGGCTTAAGAACTGGGCTTCAAATTCAACAGCCGTTTCACGGATTTTACGTTTTTGCATAGCTGCTGTGAAGCTGGGGTCCTGCATTTGTTTAGCGCTCAGTGCGGCAAAGCTGTTTTGAGCATCTTGATCTTGTTGCCCACCCAGTTTGGTTTGTGATTGTGCCTGCTGATAGATCATTTGGCTTTGGCTCATAATACTTAAATCAGTCATCACATCACCTCGATCTGGGCTTGAAGGGCACCTGCGGATTTGATCGCCTGTAAGATGGTAATCAGGTCGCGTGGGCCAATGCCCAGTGCATTTAAGCCATTGACCAGCTCTTGCAGGGAAACGCCATCATCAAGGACCGTCAGTTTATTTTCTGCGCCTTCATCAATTTCTGTGTTGGTTCGATCCACAACTTCGGTTGTGCCAACTTCAGCAAAGGGACCGGGTTGGGAAACCTGCTGGTTTTCCGTAATCCGGATGGTTAGGTTGCCCTGTGCAATCGCAACGGTCGAGATACGTACATTTTCCCCCATGACAATGGTGCCTGTGGTTTCATCAATTACCACACGGGCCATCTGGTCAGGATCGACGCGCAATTGTTCAATATCAGTCAGAAGGTTCACTACGTTACCTTCATAGCTGTCGGGGATATCCATATGCACTGTGCCCGGGTCTGTCGGACGTGACGCGCTGGTGCCTAAAAATGCATTGATGGCCTGGGAAACGCGACGTGCTGTCGTGAAATCAGGGTTACGCAAGGAGATTTTTACATCATCCATTTCCGCCATTTCAAAGTTTAGCTCGCGTTCAATGATCGCCCCATTGGCAATGCGTCCAGATGTAGGCACGCCTTTGGTGACGGTTTCTGCAGCCCCGGCAGCACTAAAACCACCGACGGCCAGCTGACCTTGTGCAACGGCATAAACTTCGCCGTCCGCACCAATAAGCGGGGTAACCAATAAAGTTCCGCCAAGCAAACTGTCCGCATCGCCTAAGGCGCTGACAGTCACATCAATGCGGGAGCCTTGACGTGCAAAGGGTTTCAACGCGGCTGTTACCATAACGGCGGCAACATTATCACTGTCCAGCCCGGCTTCGGTTGGTTTAACCCCAAGACGTTCCAGCATGGAAAGAAGGCTTTGCTTGGTGAAATGACCATCTTCCAGACCGTCACCCGTGCCATTGAGGCCGACAACCAGGCCGTATCCGACCAGCATGTTGTCACGCACGCCTTCAAAGGTCACGATATCCTTGATCCGTGAAGATGCAGATGCTTGTGTCGCACTTATCAAAAGACCAAAAACCAATAAGCCGGCAAGTGCCGCTTTCAGGCTTTTCTCTTTTGCGCTCATAAGCGCGTGATGGGTTCTCTTTATGACGGCAGTCATGGTGTTTTTCCTATAAAAAGCCGTTGTTTGTCGTGACTCAGTATATAAGTCTTTTTTATCTATTATTTAATATAGCAAATTCAGTGCCAATAATTTTACCGTTAAAATACAATGCTTTATTTTGTTGTTTTCTCAATTCTGCCCGTTTTGGCCTGCAGAAAAATCCTACGGGGGAAAGAATTGCCGGGTGAAAAAAGAACGGCCAACCTTTGTTTAAAAGGTCGGCCATTCTAGAGAATAAATGCAAAATTCTTATTTATCGTTTCAGGTCACGGGCGACTTGGCTCATTTCATCGATGGTCTTAAAGGTGGTCGATCCCATGTTATAGGCTTTTTGGGTCATGATCATGGAGGTAAATTCATCAGCCATATCCACGTTGGAAATTTCGCGGGCATTGGGGACGAATTGTCCCGCACCTTGTCCGCCAGCCACCCGGATCACAGGGGCACTTGTTTCCCCGGAAACCTTAAAAACGTTTCCATTAATGGGGTCGAGTGAATTTGGGTTGGTGAAGGTCGCCAAAGGCAATTTATAAATCGGACGGGTTGTGGCATCGGCAAAGTGACCGATCATTTCCCCGCTGGCGTTAAAGCTGACATGATCCAGACGCGCGTTGGACCGTCCATTGTAGTCATAGCTGTTTTCAACCAGTGTACCCGATGCATAATTGGTTACATTCTGCATATCCAGTGTGAAGCTTGGAGCACCAGTTGCTGTGCCCGTAATCGTAATGCTGGTTGGGCTTTGAAGTTTTGCACTGCCATCAAAAGTCACAGTCATGACTGTCGGTGTGCTGTCACCGGAAGCTGAGTCAATATCCAACGGTATGCCATTTTCCAGTACTTCAAGCGAATATTTATTCTTGTCTGCGGCTGCAACGGTTCCGTCTTGTGTGAAACCTGTTTCTGTGAGCGCACCCACGGCCGACCCACCAATAGGCTGTGATATTGAACTTAAATCAAGGGTAAAGGTTTCATCCCAATCCCCGGTCCCCGTAACGCTGACGGATGCAGGGCTGATAATGTCACCAGTGACCGGATCAAAGGTCACGGTGACTGATGTCGGCGTGGCATCGGTGTCAATATTAAGGGCCGTACTTCCTTCCTGAACGGCAAGTTCCCAAGTGTTTGCGCCAGAACGCGTCCATTCCAGATTTAAGTCTTTTTCATAACCGCGGTTATTATAAGTGGTGATGGAACTTGTTGTGGGTGTCCCGATTGCAAGCGCTTCAGGAAGCTGCCAGTTCGGAGTTGCGGTTTGGGTATGGCTGCCCAAAACAATATTTGTCCAGCGCAATTGGAAGGTTTTGGATGCCCCGGTGGCATCAAAGGTTTTAATGTAGGTCGATTCTGAATAATTCACCGCAGCATCGGAGGGGACGTTCAATCCGATGGAGGCTGTGGTCGTGGCTTCGCCGTTATTGGTAAAAGTTTCCGGGTCAATTCGCATAGGGGCAAGGGAGCCTTCATCTGTCGGGAAGGTTTCTTGGTCCGCATTCACCGGCCAACCCATAACGTAGTAGCCATTTTTATCAACCACATAGCCTTCGCGTGTGGTGACCGTATTGCCATTAAGTGTGGTGGTGATTTCATTCCCCAAGGACATGCCTAACATGCCGTCACGGCCGTAATAAGTCGTCCCATTACCATCAAGTTGTGTATTTAAAACGAAAAAACCATTACCATTGATGGCGACATCCAGATTACTGTCACTACCAAGCAACTGGCCTTGCTGGTCAACCAATGTGCGGGTGATGCCGTTGACACCACCGATATCATGGTTATTGCCATAGGTTCGCGCGACCATCGTATAGAAGTTGGTTTGACTTCTTTTGTACCCCCCTGTGTTCAGGTTGGCGATGTTCATGCCGATGACTTCCATGGCCTTGCTTTGGGCCAGCATCGCACCGACAGGGGCTGCGAATTGTCCAAGCAAACTCATTATGGGCCTCGTTTCGTTTTAGTTTACAACAAAGAAGGTACATTGACCTGTAAAGGTAAAAGCAAAGGCTGTGCCATATATTTTTTGTTTTAAAACAATGGATTAAAAATATCACATCAAAGAGAAACAGGTATAAACTGCCATACCCGGCAAGAATTGCCCGGTTAAATTGACAGGCTATCATTTGTTAAGTGATTCAGGTTATACTATAGGGAAATCAGCTTAAATACGTGCGGATAAAATTATGAAAATTTCCAATACAGGACCGACAAAAGGGGTAACAAGCACCTCTAAAAAATCCAAATCCTCTTCAAGCGAGAAAAGCAGCTTTGCCTCACATCTGGATAAGGCGCCTGGTGGGGAAGGACATACGGAAGTTATGGAAACCATGCCTGTGGCTTCTATGGATTCGATTTTATCCCTTCAAGAAGTGGGTGACAGTACTGAAGAAGAACATCGCCGTGCGCTTTACATGCGCGGTGAAGATATTCTGGACCGTCTAAGTGAAATCCAACGTGAAATCTTAAGCGGGGCGATTTCAGTAGATCGTTTGCAAAATTTAGCTCATTTACTGCGCTCGCGTCGTCAAACGGTTGATGATCCTGAGCTTGCGCAGATTATTGACGAGATCGAATTGCGTGCCGAAGTTGAAATTGCCAAATGGGGCCGTACCCGTAAAACATGATTTAGGCCGTACATTTTTCCTTTTTTACAATAAACTTTTCCAATAGGTAAGAAAACCTCTTGCGATTGAAGTCGACTCTCCTTATATTGCGGCGCAATTTAATAGGATTGCCCATGTCATGAAGGAATACAGGGGATGACCGTCACATTGGCGCATGATTATAAACCTTCGTCTGACGAAGAGTTTATGAACGACAACATGAAAGAATACTTTCGCCAGAAGCTTCTGGACTGGAAGGATGAACTTATTCGTGAATCCAACGAAACCCTTGAGCATCTACAACATGAAAATAACCAGGCACCGGACCTGGCAGATCGTGCTTCAATGGAAACAGATCGTGCGCTGGAATTGCGTACCCGTGATCGTGCCCGCAAGCTGATCAACAAAATTGATGCGGCGCTGGAACGTATCGACGATGGCACCTATGGCTACTGTGAAGAAACAGATGAGCCCATTGGCATTCGCCGCTTGGAAGCCCGTCCTATTGCGACCTTGAGCATTGAAGCTCAGGAACGTCACGAACGTTTGGAAAAGACACATCGCGACGATTAAGTCTTTCGGATTAGTGAATTAAAGAAAAAGCGATAATCTACGGGTTGTCGCTTTTTTTGTTCCGTGTCATCTTTTAAAAAATGAAAAGGATACACGATGAAACCCTATGCTCGCCCGGACGTAACCCCAGAAGATATTGAGGCGGTTACAGCTGTTTTGAAAAGTCAGTTTTTGACCACAGGCCCCAAAGTGCCTGAGTTGGAACAGCTGTTTGCAAAACTGGTAGAGGCAAAAGAAGCGGTTGCCTGTAGTAATGGAACGACGGCCCTTCATCTGGCTTCATTGGCGATTGGTCTGAAGCCGGGAGATAAAGTTATTGTGCCAAGTTTGACATTTTTATCCACAGCAAATGCAGTCAGAATGTGCGGTGCAGATGTCGTCTTCTGTGATGTTGATCCTGAAACTGGGATCATGACGCTGGATGATTTAAAAGTGGCCGCGGATAAAGCAGGCGCAGGAGTTGTTGCAGTCTATCCGGTCCATATTGGTGGGCATTGTGCGGATATGAAAGCAATCTCAAGCTTTGCACGTGAACGGGGCTGGAAAATCGTCGAAGATGCCTGTCATGCCTTGGGCGGGACAAATCAGGGCTTTAAGGTTGGGGCCTGTGGGTATAGTGATCTGGCGTGTTTTTCCCTGCATGCGACGAAATGTTTTACCACCTGTGAAGGCGGCATGATCTCAACAAATGATCCTTATTATGCGGAAAAAATGCGTATCTTGCGTTGTCATGGGATGGAACGCGATCCTGAAACAGGCCCTTGGGCCTATAAAATGGACGCTCTAGGTTATAATTACCGTTTAACTGATGTGCAGGCTGCCCTCGGGATCAGTCAGCTTGGACGTGTTGAAAATGTTCGACAGCGCAGAAAAGAAATCGTTGAACGATATCGCAAAGCCCTTGATGGCCTGACCCCGCACATGAAATCGGTGGAACCAACAGGGCAGGGGGAACCTTTGTTGCATCTTTTTCAGTTATTGATCGATTTTGATGCATTGGGCAAAAGCCGGGCACAGGTGGTGACAGAATTAATGGCGCTTGGGGTTGGCACGCAGGTTCATTATATTCCGGTTTCCGCACAACCTTATTATGAAAATCTATATGGAAAGTCAGATTGCCAACATGCACAAAAATTTTATCAACGTGTCTTGGCGTTGCCGCTTTATGTTGGGCTGGCGGATGATGATGTAGATAATATTATAAAAGCCGTTAAGTCAGTTTGTGCTTTATAAAAAAAGGCCGAAGCTTGAGGGCTTCGGCCTTGAGTTTACCTAGTGTCTTAGAGCGATAAGAGCTAGGGCATTGGTTAGCTGAAACAGGTCAGCTTAGAAGGGTGAGAGGACGTCCAGCACCTGCATACCCCAACGAGGTTGCTGCAGTTCGCTGACATTGCCGCGACCACCGTAGGTCACACGCATCTCTGCAATTTTTGTATGGTCGATTGAATTGGACGAGGAAATATCTTCCGGGCGGATGATGCCTGTGATGTTCAGCTCGCGCAGTTCATAGTTTACCAGTGTTTCCTGACGGCCATTGATGACCAGATTGCCATTAGGTAAAATTTGAGTAATCACAGCGGCAACAGTCAAGGCGATGGTTTCATCCCGGGCAATTTTACCTTCACCCGTTGTGGTGTGATCTGTATCCAAGCTGACCGTGGATGTATTTAGAACGTTACCGGAAACAATCTTGCCAAGGCCGGCTTCAAAGCCAAACAGGTTGGTGATGTTGCCATCTTCGGTGTCATCCCGGGTCCGGGTGGTTTTGTTGTTAATCGCCGCACTGTCTGAAATCGCAACGGTGACGGTCAGGATATCACCAATTTCATTGGCACGATTATCTTTAAAGAAGGCACGCGCCCCGCTGCGCCACAAAGAATTCGGGTTCACAAAATTAGCATGTGGCGTTGGCATGGGCATGCTGACCGGTTGATAATCCGGACGATGGGTCGGGTTAACGATCTCGGTCGTTTTCGGGCCGTCACCAATTTGGGACAGGCGGGTAAACAGGTTACAGGCGGATAAAGAAGACATCATTAAGATGAGGGCTGCAACCCGGAGAATGTGTTTTCTATGTAACATTTTCGATCTCCTAACTTTTTGCTCTAAGATTTAACAACGTGCCGATTTAATTTAATTATTGAGGGCAAGTTGGGCGTTGTATTGTCCTGTCGGCAAGACAGTGACGACTGAACTTCCAACCACAACCGCTTCGATCGTACGGCTAGTGTTGGTATTGGTGATGCGGATAGTTTCGCCATCAGCACCGTTTTGCATAGCTTTGCCCCGCGAGGTCAGCATCATGCCCGGTTTTTTCAAAATGATTGTTACCAGACTGCCTTTTTCGACCAAAACAGGACGTTGAATGTCAGATGCACGGATCGGTTTTTCCTGGCGTAGGTGACGTTTCGGGCTCATGCCCACCAAGCTGTGGACATCGGTGATGATGTCACGTTGGGCGCGGTCAGCACGCATCTGGATCCAGTGAATATCATTTTCTGAAATGACATCGCCCTTTGCGACCCGGCGTGCCAATGTGGGAACGTCGATCATTTTCAAAACCTGACCGGTGACGCGAACGCGTTGGATCGCATTCATATTTTTTTCACCGACCGCAACGATGGCGGCAAAGCGCATGGATCTGCGGTTAAAGGTCACGTCTTCAATTTTGATTTCCGGCATGATTTCTGTCGGCACATGAAGGCGCAGATTGCGGTTACTCAGCTGAATTTTTGCATTTTGCGGCAAGTCATACTGCATCATGGCCGTCATCAGGCTGTCCTGAATTTCGTCACGGTTGATGATAATGCTGTCCCGGCTGACCATAGCACGCAGGTCAGCAGAAAGGGGACGCCATTGCAGACCATAGGCCCGTGCCACGCGAAACAGCCAACGCGCATCAAAAGAGGCGCGGCGTCCCGGTTTTGGGGCGTAAGCTACGGCGGTTTCGGCTTTATCCAGAGGGACATTGTCAAAAAGATCACCCAAGCGGATATACGAGCCTGACACAATGATATTTTCGCGCAATGTGACAGGACCATCGTTGCCCAAGGCCAAATCTTCGTCTGTCTGATCTGCCGAGATCGCAGGGGCGGCCAGCAAAAGCAAAGTGAAGAAAGTTATATATGAAATAAAACGTTTCATGGATCAAACCCTCCCTAGCGCATTTGCGACAAGGTGCCCATCATCTCATCAGAGGTGGAGATCACCTTGGAGTTCATTTCATAGGCACGTTGGGCGGAAATCAGGTTGGTCACTTCGGAAACCGCATTCACGTTGGAGGTTTCCAAAAAGCCTTGCAGGATGCTGCCGTAGCCTGTTGTTGCAGGTGCAGCTGTTGCCGGCTGACCGGAAGCTTCTGTTTCCAGATAATAGTTCGACCCTTGTGCACTAAGGCCTGCCGGGTTGGCGAAGGACGCAAGTGTCAGTTGACCAACGTTTTGCAAAGCGATTTGACCATCAATTTTTGCCAGAACTTCACCACTAGAGTTCACCGTCACATCAACGGCGTTGGCTGGGATCGTCAGACCGGGCTGAACCAGATAGCCGTCGTGTGTCACCAGTTCGCCACTGCCGTTGAGCTGGAACGTGCCGTCACGGGTATAAGCCGTTTCCCCACTGGGTAGCGTGATTTGAAAAAAGCCGTTCCCTTGAATAGCAAGGTCAAATGTGTTGTCAGTGGCGCTCAGGTTACCTTGTTCGTGGATACGGTAAACGGCAGCCAGTTTCACACCCAGACCCAACTGAACCCCGGTTGGTACAACAGAACCATCTTGGCCGGATGTTGAACCGACACGACGCAGGTTTTGATACAAAAGGTCGTGGAATTCTGTACGACGGCGTTGAAACGCTGTGGTGTTCATGTTCGCCAGGTTGTTCGAAATGACTTCAACATTTTGTTGTTGAGCCAGCATGCCTGTTGCACCGATACTTAATGATCTCATTGTTTTAACTCCTAACTTATTCGCTCTTTGTTAGCCGTTTGATCGGCGCTTACTGACTTCTGATGAGGCTTGTTGCTTTTTTGATGCGCTCATCTTCTTTTTCGATAATGTTTTTCGCCCTGTTGTAAGAACGATGAACTTCAATCATCCGTGTCATCTCAATAATTGGCTCGACGTTAGACATCTCCAGCTTGCCTTGATGGACATCGGGGTTTTCGACCTGAGTGCCCGCTTCTTTTGAACTCATCAGCGTGTTGGAAACTTTTTCCAGTTCCTGCGGGTTGTTGAATTCGACGATGCGCAACTTACCGATGGGACCAGCATCTGTATGGATCTCGCCATTGCGGCTAATCTCGATGCGGGTGTCTGTGGCGGTTGTCTCAATTGGTTCGCCATCTTCTGTTAAAACCGGATGACCGTCCGTGTTCACAACAATCCCGTCACTGTTTAATTGAAAATGACCGTTGCGGGTGTAGCGGTTGCCTTGTGGTGTATCGACAACGAAATAACCATCACCGTGGATGGCCACATCCAGCGGGTTACCTGTTTCTTCGAAATGGCCCTCTGAAAGGTCACGGTACTGGGCGATATCACGCACAAACATTAGTTTGTCACCCATGATCCGTTCGCCCCCATCACTGCGCATGAGGTAATCGTCAAACATCATGGACTCACGCTTGTATGCCTGTGTGTTCATGTTGGCGATGTTGTTTGCCACAGAAGTCATTTCACGGCGCAAGGTTGTCTGGCGCGACAGTGCGATGAGTAATGTATTTTCCATTTGGCTATGCCTCTAAACTTATTCGCTCTAGGTTTTGCAGTCATTTCGCTGCGGTTTGCTAGAGTATATGCAGAAGGTGTGCCAACTTGAAAATATGTTTAAATTCAGCAGGTTAATATTACAAAATATGGTTTGGTTTGCATTTTTTACCGGGGCAATAATGTATCAGCGGCAAGAAATTCCTGCCTAAGACGGCATAGAAGACCCAGAAAAATAAAGAAAAAGAAAAAAAACCTGTTAAACCAGTTGTTAACCACTTGCTTATTATGGTGTAAATAAGGGTAATCGTATTAACGTGCGGTTCGAATAGATTTTGTTTTTATAAATATGTGAGCAAAAGACATGGCTGATGACGATCTCGACGACGACATGGATGACGACGACGAGTTTGACGATGAAGAAGGTGGTGGCTCCGGCGGGGGTGGCAAGAAAAAGATCTTGCTGCTGGCTATTCCGTTGGTTCTGATCCTTGGCGGCGCGGCCGGTGCTTATTTTACCGGGTTGCTTGATCCGTTATTGGGTGTTGAAGAAACAGTTGAAGGCGAAGATGGCGAAGGTCCCGCAGTTGGTCCTGATGGGGAACCGTTACAGGTTGCCTTTACCGATTTGCCAGAAATTCTCGTCAACCTGAATACAACAGGGCGAAAATCCAGCTTTTTGAAAATCCGTGTCAGTCTGGAACTTGCAAACGCTTTGGATGTGCCGCAGGTCGAAGCAGTACAGGATCGGGTCGTTGATGCATTTCAGGTTTACCTGCGTGAACTGCGCGTGGAAGATTTAAAAGGATCTGCTGGTATGTATCGTCTGCGCGAAGAACTTCTGGCGCGTGTGAACGCGGCCGTTGGGCCAGGCGTAAAAGTCAACGATGTGCTTTTTAAGGAAATGTTGGTACAATAATTGTGTGTACTTTTCATGATGAAGGCGAATATGGAACGACGTAAAGGACAGGGTTTATGACTGTCGCCGATGATGAAGGTGAAGATCTCGCTGCTGAATGGGAAGCTGCCCTTGGTGATGACGAAGATGGCGGTGAAGACGACGATCTCGCAGCAGAATGGGAGTCCATGGTCGGGGACGACGATGGCGGTGCCGGTGCTGACCTTTTAGGGGCGGTTGGCGGGCGTGAGTCTACGCGCGTTCTGAACCAGGATGAGATTGATAGCCTTCTTGGTTTTGACGAAGATCATGATGAGGATGGCGGTCAAAGCGGCATTCAGGCGATCCTGAACTCTGCGCTGGTTTCCTACGAACGTCTTCCGATGTTGGAGGTGGTCTTTGACCGTCTGGTACGTATGATGTCGACCTCCATGCGTAATTTTACATCCGATAACGTGGAAGTTTCGCTGGATAACATTGTATCTATCCGTTTCGGTGACTATCTTAACTCTATCCCACTTCCTGCCATGCTCGGCGTGTTTAAAGCAGAAGAGTGGGATAACTACGGTCTTTTAACCATCGACAGTTCCATGATCTATTCTATCGTGGACGTGTTGTTGGGTGGACGTCGCGGTACAGCGGCCATGCGGATTGAAGGCCGACCTTATACGACCATTGAACGTAACCTTGTGGAACGGATGGTCCATGTGGTGTTGAACGACTTATCGGCTGCGTTTGATCCGCTGTCACCTGTAACGTTCCGATTTGACCGTTTGGAAACAAACCCGCGTTTTGCAACCATTTCGCGTCCCAGTAACGCCGCAATTGTCGCAAAACTGCGGATTGATATGGAAGACCGTGGCGGTCGTGTTGAGATGCTGTTGCCTTATGCGACGCTTGAACCTGTTCGTGAACTTCTTCTTCAGATGTTCATGGGTGAAAAATTTGGTCGTGACAGTATTTGGGAAACCCACTTGGCGCGTGAATTGTGGCAGACTGAAGTGGATTTGGAAGCGGTTCTGGACGAACAATATATGGAATTGACCGATATTATTAACCTGAAAATCGGTTCGCAAATCATGTTTAACGCCACGCCGGACTCAGATATTGAAATTCGTTGTGGCGGTGTATCTATGTATACTGGTAAAATGGGCCGTAAGGGCCAGTATATCGCCGTTCGAATTGACGACGAGATTACTAAGCAGAAAGGATAAAGACGGTGCCGTTTGCTTTGATCTTAGACATGCTGATTGCGATCTTGCTGATCGCAACCATCACCTATGCGGTGATGTTAAACCGTCGTTTGTCCGAACTACGCAAAGACCAGTCGGAACTTGAAAAACTGGCGCAAAGTTTTAATGATGCGACCCTTCGCGCTGAAGAAAGCATCCACAAGCTGACGGGATCAGCCGATGAAATGAAGCGCGATGTGCAAGATACCCTGAAAAAGGCAGAAGCGTTGCGTGATGATTTGAACTTTCTGATTGACCGTGCGGGCACCTCTGCGGACAAGCTCGAAGAAAAAGTGCGCAACAACCGACCGGAACCACCGTCTTATTCAGGTAAAAAAGTCAAAGACACCGTTGCACCGCCAGAACCGAAACCCGCCGCGAAACCAGCTGTGCCGCAAGAAGATTTTGCACCTGCTGAAGACGATTATAAGCCGAAGACCGATGCGGAACGCGAGCTGTTGAAAGCTCTTGAGTCTGTACGCTAAGTCGAAGGAGAGGCACCATGATGGAAATGTTAAGTAAATTGCGTGTTTTGCCGGTAACAATCTTTGTTGCCTTTTTCTTGCTGACCATCAAAGTGGGATCTATCTGGGAAGGTGTCGGGGACTGGATGGACGGTGTGAGCATTTCGCAAGCCGAAGCAGAACAGGGTAATGACGCTCTTCGTCCAAAATCGGCTAAAGAAATTCTGGAAAAACGCCACCCTTCACCGCCTAAGGTGCTGGAGCTTGCTCAGGCTGATACACAAGACCTGACCGAAGAAGAAAAAGCCATGATCGCCGAAGAAGAAGAAGCGATTAAAGCAGAAGAAGAATCACAGGCTTCAGATAGTTCTTTTATTGATGATCCGACCTTTTACACGCAGGCCGAAGTCGATTTGTTGCAAAAGCTTGCGGAACGACGCGAAGAGATCGAAGCGCGCGCACGCGAACAGGATGTACGCGAAAATCTGTTAAAGGCTGCTGAAGCCCGGATTGATAAAAAAGTTCAGTCCCTGAAAGCCCTGCAACGCACCATTGAAGAAAAGATGATCAAATATGATGAAGAGCAGGAAACCAAGCTGCAGAATTTGGTCAAGATTTATGAGAATATGAAGCCCAAGGATGCTGGACGAATCTTTGAAGAGTTAGAGATGGATGTCCTGCTCGAAGTGGCGGAAAAAATGAATAAACGTCGCCTTGCACCGATTTTGGCTAAAATGGACCCCAAAAAAGCGCGCGATGTAACCGAAGAGTTGTTTCGTCTACGCAGTTTACCTAAGCCGGGTGAGCTTGCGGTGGGGCAATAACTGCTAATTATTGAGAAAATGACCAAAAAAATGCACTAACGCGTTGCTTTCCCTTTTAAAAAGGTTGCATCATGCGCTATGGTCAATTACTAAATTTATACAGGCTTTTGAAAAGGGCAACTTTTCTATAAGCTATAGCCGATTGAAAAATATTTCTTCTGGGAGTGGAGTGCTAAATGGCTGTCGATCCTAATATGCCCATCCTGATTGTGGATGACTACAAAACAATGTTGCGTATTATCCGCAACCTTCTTCGTCAATTGGGTTTCACCAATATCGATGAAGCAACAGATGGTAGCCAAGCTTTGCAAAAGCTGCGTCAAGCCAATTTCGATCTGATCATTTCCGATTGGAACATGGAACCAATGACAGGGCTTCAATTGCTGCGTGAAGTGCGTGCAGATGCCAAACTGAAGCATATTCCATTCATCATGGTGACTGCGGAAAGTAAATCTGAAAACGTTATTGCAGCGAAAGAAGCGGGTGTATCCAACTACATCGTGAAGCCGTTTAACGCGGAAACACTTAAAGGTAAAATGGTCAGCGTTATCGGTGACTTCTAAGTTTTCCGAATATAGAAGATTATTAACTCGGGGAGCTTTCATGTCAGTAAATACCAAAGTCGATCCTGACCTGTCTGCGAGGTTAGATGAATTGCGCGACACCTATGGCGAGACTGTCAAGGTGGAAGATGTTGTCGATGTTGTTGATAGTTTGATGTCAACGATGAAGGGCGACGTAACGGCTGCTGATATGGAGCTCTATTCCGAGCTTGAATCTCTTGCGACTTATATCCACTCTGCCAAGGCTGAAATTGCCCAGTTGCGACCGGATGATGTGAAAGACAAGTATCTTTCCTCAGCCAGTAACGAACTGGATGCAATTGTTGAAGCTACGGCCGATGCGACCAATAACATCATGGATGCCACAGAACTGGTGGAAGAAGTGATGGAAAATGTGGACCCGGCTGTGAGTGAAAAACTCATGGATGCCACCACAAAAATTTATGAAGCCTGTACCTTTCAGGATATCACCGGACAACGTATTACAAAAGTTGTCACCGCCTTGCAGCATATCGAAGAAAAAATTGATGCGCTGGTGGAAGCTTTTGGTTCGGAAATTGAAAAATTCAAAACAGAAAACCCTGACCCCGCTGACGATGGCCCCAAAGAAATCACGGACGAAGATTTGTTGGAAGGTCCGCAGCTTGAGGGACAGGGCAAAAGTCAGGAAGATATTGACGCACTGTTGGCCAGTTTCGATTAACAACTGTTTATAAAAGCGATGGAGCGAATTCAGGGAGACTTTAGTGGGGGCAATCAACCCAAAAGTGACGGCTCTCGGGTTATCACTCTTTTCTTGTCGCTTTATCTTGTCGTTCTGGCATTCTTTATCCTGCTCGTGAGCATCTCTTCCACCGAAGAAGTCAAATCCAAAGCCCTGATGGAAAGCCTGTCTTCCACCTTTTCTTCTGTGCTGCCACCGCGTATGGACCTGCAAGCTTTTAATGCAACAACCGGTGAATTTCTGGCGGCTGATGAATTTCAGCGTCAGGTGACAGGGCTTTTTTCCACCGTTATTGGCGTGGTCAAGGTTGAAGCTATTCAACCCGGTCGTCTTATGCGCGTTGAACTGGACGCCGACGGCCTGTTTGAACTTGATAAAGCTGTCGTGCGTGAAGGTCAGGCGCCTTTTGTGGACAGGCTGGTGTCGGCACTGAGTGCTAATCCACCGGGCTTGCGCTTCGAGATGGAATTTGTGGTCAGCACCCCTTGGGGACAAGGCAAGACCATGCCGACAGAAGAGACGCTTGACATTAAACGTGCCGGCGCATTCGCCCGCCAGCTTCTGACCCGCGGCGCACCGCCGGGTTCAGTCTCCATCGGATTAAAAGGCGGGGAAAGTCAGACGGTGGAAATCTGGTTCCATATCCGCGCGTTGGAAGAAAATCAAATTCGTTTTGAAGAATCACCTTTGATTAAGGTTGAAAAGCCGACTGAACGTCCTGCTGCCAAACCGCGTGCGGCCCCAGTAACCTTGCAACCTGTGCCGCCCTCAAACGCAGGTGTGACAATGGAACTGCCGACTTATCCTGTTGAAACGCAGGTTCAGCCGACGCCACAGGTTGCGCCAGAAAATGCGCCTTTATCTCTGCGCCCCCCCCAATCCCCACAAGGGGGCGCACCATGATTAATACAGGACGCAACGTTGGCGCTGATCGTTTCAGCCCGAAAAAGGAAGAGGGTAAGACAGGTGCCTGGATGGTGACTTTTACCGACCTTGTTTCTTTAATGCTGACCTTTTTTGTTATGTTGTTTTCGATGGCAACCGTGCAAATTGACAAGTGGGATGCGATCACGGACTCGCTGTCAACCACGTTAAACCCGACCAAGACGGAAACCGTGGCGACGGCAACGGCGGATTATAATATCTCTACCGTTTTTCGTGAACGCGCGATTAATCTGGAATATTTACAGGCCGTATTGCAGGAAAAGGTCGTAAATGATGAGGTTTTAGGACGATCGCTGATCCAGTTGTTGGATGATCGGCTGTTGATTTCCTTGCCCGGTGACTTGCTTTTTACCCAAGGCAGCAAGAACTTAAGTACACGTGCGGCAGAGACCATGTTAAAAATTGGTGATGTTTTACGACATGTTAGTAATCAGATTGTTATAACTGGACATACGGATCCGCAACCTGCCTCCGGACAGGATTACGCATCCAATTGGGAATTATCACTTTTTAGGGCAATTGCTGTGGGTAATGGGTTAAGAAAGTCTGGCTTCTCGCAAGAATTCTTGGCATATGGTTATGGGGATAGCGGTTATGACCAATTACCTGCTATACCAAAAGAGAAAAAAGACGCACTCGCTCGCCGTGTGGATATTATGGTGTTGCAGACGGGTGTGTTAAAATGAAGATAGGGGTGTTAGGCAAACCGAATGAATAGTCGCGCAATCATAGGCTTGGTGATCTTTTTGATCTCTGTCTTGGCCGTTCAGTCTGCATGGGCTGAACGTATAGCCGTGCGCGCGGGTGCTCACCCCGGTTATGGCCGTATGGTCTTTAAATGGTCCCTGCCTGTGCGCTACACAGCTGAAATTGAAAACGGTGTCTTAAATGTCACGTTTGGGGAGCCCGCGGAAACCTCTTATAATGAAGTGCGCACAAATCTAAGTAAATTTATCCGTTCTGTATCCCCTTCCAATGGGGGGCGCAACCTCGCGATCCAGTTGACTGAAGGCGATTATGGCGTGCGCAGTTTCTATACGGGCAGTTATCTGGTTATCGATATCGTGGGGGAACCAGCCCCTGCAACATCAAAACCAGCGCCTGCCCCACAACCCCAAGCCAGTGCACCTGCGCCCCAGCCTGTGCAAGCTGCGGCACCTGCACAGACGCAAGCTTCTGTTGTTCCGCAATCTGGCCCGACTATCCGGGTGCGTAAAGGGGAAAAGGGGACACACACCCGCATCGTGTTTGACTGGCCCAAAAAGGTTGATTACAAAATTGGCGATTACGAACAGAAAACCATCGTTAATTTTGCGGAACCGGCCAAATATAACTTTGCGGCAGCCAGACGCGGTCTAACGGGGCAAGTGCGTGGCATGCGTCAAAATGGCAGTGCTGTTGAACTGACCGTTACACCGGGGTCACGTATCAAGCATTTTTATGTAGGTAACAAGGTCGTGGTTGATGTTTATCGTGATCGACTGGCCCAAAAGCCTGCGGCACCTGCTGAAACGCAAGTTGCGCAAGCGGCACCTGCTGAAACGCAAGTTGCGCAAGCGACACCTGCACCTCAACCAACAGCACCGACACCTGCACCGGCTCCAAAACCGGCTCCTGTGGCTCAACCAGCGCCAGCACAGGCTGATGAACCGCCCAAGCCTAAAGCCGCGCCGGTTGCTAAAGTTTCTGAACCTGAGCCTTTGGCGGAAGTGGCTGAAGCAACAGGCCCTAATGCGGCAGGCCTTGCAAGTGCCTTTTCTTTACGGTTTGAATTTGGTGAACCTGTTGCAGCAGCGGCATTTAGACGGTCGGGGTCAGTATGGCTGGTCTTTGATAAGCAGACTGAACAGGATGTACAAGCCCTTGCACAAAAAGCGGGGGGGGCCATTACAAATATTGAACAGCTGAACATCCCACGCGCAACCGTTTTGCGTTTGGAAGTCGCAGATGATTTTAATCCACGGCCCAAACGTGAAGGTCTGGCGTGGATTTTTGATTTTGGCAAGCTACCAATGATTGCCACACAGGAAATTAACGTTGAAGCCCAGCCATTTTCACCAGCTGGTGCGCGTTTATTTATGCCTGTTCAGGAAGCCGGACTTGCTGTCCCTTTCCAAGACCCGATTATCGGTGATAACCTTGTTGTGGTTCCGGTCATTCCGTTGGGGCATGGGGTAAACACACCACGAAATTATCCGCAGTTTGATCTGCTTGCCAGTGCTCAAGGCGCGGCCTATGTGCCTAAGTCTGATGATTTGCGGGTCAGGACGCTCCAATCCGGTATTGAAATGACAGCGGCCAGCAGTTTGAAACTGTCTGATACGGGTAAAAAGGCCGTGGCATCTGCAAAGATTGGTGGACTTCGCGGCATCACCCGCATCTTCGATTTTGATAAATGGAAGATTGGTGATATGGACAGCTATCGCCATGACCGTCAGGAAATGGAAAAAGCTCCGGCGGGTCTGAAAGGACCGCGCCGTGATATCGCGCGCTTGAACCTTGCCCGTTTCTATGCGTCACACGGGATGGGACCCGAGGCATTAGGGGTTCTGGATGTAATGGCAGCCGCAGACCCGACGAAACGTGATGATCCTGAATTTAATGCCCTTCATGGGGTGGCAAACTTCCTGATGGCACGTCTGGATGAGGCAGTGAAAGATTTTGACCACCCTGATCTAGCAGAAAAAGACGAAGGTGCATTTTGGCAGGCAGCCCTGCAAGGGGCGCAAGGTGATTTGAACGGTGCGGCAGCTGACCTGAAACGTCTGGCAGGGGTGGTCAGGCCTTACCCACCGCGCCTGAAATTCCCGCTTGCGATGATTTTGGCTGAATCGGCCCTGTCTATTGGTGATGTTCGCCAAGCAGAATCTTATCTGGAAGTATTGGAGGCTGAAGGCCTCACCAACCGTCAGGCAGATGCAGTCAAGTTCCTGCGCGGACGGACCAAGGAAATCAGTGGTGATCCGGATGGGGCCGTTGTGGTTTATGAAGAAGTTGAAAATGGCAATCACCGCCCCTCACGCGCACGGGCATCTTTAGCCAAGGCAGAGCTTTTGTTAAAGCATGAGCGTATCAATGATAAAGAAATGATTGAAGCCTTGGAAAAACTGCGTTTCGCTTGGCGCGGGGATGATTTTGAATTTAATTTGTTGCGCAGTCTTGGTGATATGTATGTCAAAACGGGTAATTATCGCGACGGTCTGCGCACACTTCGTCAGGCGGCAACCTATTTCCGCCAGCATCCCGAAGCAGAAGCCGTTACGCAGGAAATGATCCGCATCTTTGAAGAACTGTATCTGGCAAGCAAAGCTGACGAATTGCCACCTGTTACAGCGATTGCCCTTTATGATGAATTCCGTGAATTGACCCCGGCTGGGGACAAAGGCGATGAAATGATCCGCAAGCTTGCGGACCGTCTGGCGGCTGTTGATCTTTTGCGTGAAGCGGCCGAATTGTTGGAAAATCAGGTTCAGTTCCGCCTGTCGGGTCAACAAAAAGCACAAGTAGGTGTGCGTTTAGCCGTTGTTTATCTGGCGGCGAAAAAGCCAAAACGTGCTATTCGCGCGCTGAAAAAATCGGCTCAACCCAATATGCCGGAAGAACAAATCATTACCCGTCGTCATCTTGAAGCCCGCGCTATGATCGATATGGGACAGGCTGATAAAGCGCTGATGATGCTGGATGAAAAAGAAGATGAAACAGTCGCTGCGGACATGTTGCGCAGTGAAGTTTACTGGAATGCCAGTGACTGGCGTAACGCTAGTGGTGTGATCCGTCGTTTGGCTTCGGCCAAAGGGGCGCGACGAAATAAACCGTTAAACGAGGAACAGGCCCGCCTGATTCTGAACTTGGCGGTGGCTTATACCTTGGGGGGCAATGAACGTGGTGTCGGGCGTGTGCGCGCCGATTATGGTAATGCCATGGAAGAAACGGCCTTGCGTGATGCTTTCCGCTTGATTGCTTCTCGCGAAAATGCGGGTATGCTGGATCCACGCACGATTAATCAACTTATCAAACCCGCTGAAAATTTCTCGAGCTTTATGACCGAATATCAGGAACGCTTGAAAGCGGGTGAGCTGAGCGCGATCAATTAGAGCTGTAGCTTTAAGAACACCCATTGACAAAAAATTGTCACAAATGGAAAATTTAACTTGAGTTTGATAGCAAACTCAGGCAAAGACTGTCGCCTTGTCCGCACATTAAGATTTTTTGCGGAACATCTGTCTACTGGTTTGGAAAGGGATGAGTATGCCTAAGACTGCTCTTGCCGAATTGGGGATGGACTCGGTTTACACACCGAGCGAAACCCAGGTCCGCGAAAATGATAAGGTTCAATCCGGCTTTGCTGTGGTTGAAAATAACAAAGACTATTTCATCGAACGAAATGGTATCCGTTATGCAGGGACTCATCTGCTGATCGACCTATGGGGTGCCAGCAAGCTGGACGATATCAATTTGATTGAACAGACATTGCGCAAAGGCGCAGATGAAGCCGGTGCAACCATTCTGCACTGCCATCTGCATCACTTTGAACCCAATGGTGGCGTTTCTGGGGTTTTGGTGCTCGCTGAATCTCATATCAGCATCCATACCTGGCCGGAAGCCTCTTATGCGGCGCTGGACGTCTTTATGTGTGGCGATTGCGACCCGCACAAAGCTGTTCCGTTCCTGCAAGAAGCCTTTAGCCCGGAACGTATCGATGTGGATGAACAGCTGCGCGGCAAGGACGTTGCTTCATGACCCGTTGGATTGGTGAAACCCTTTACGACGGCTACCAGCAGCGTTTCAAGACAGAGAATATTCTGTTTGAAGAAAAGACTGACCATCAGGACCTGATTATTTTTGAAAATGACTATTTTGGTCGGGTCATGGTTCTGGATGGTGTCATTCAAACCACAGATCGTGACGAGTTCATCTATCACGAAATGATCTCTCATGTGCCGATTTTGGCCCATGGGTCTGCAAAGAATGTCCTTATCATCGGTGGCGGTGATGGTGGTGTGCTGCGTGAAGTGCTGCGCCATAAAGATGTGATCTGCACAATGGTGGAAATTGATGCATCCGTTGTGGAAATGTCTAAAAAATATTTCCCCGAACACAGCGATGGGGCTTTCGAAGACCCGCGATGCAATTTGATTATTGCTGATGGGTTGAAGTTCGTTAAAGAAACCGACCAGAAATTTGATGTAATTATTGTTGATTCAACCGACCCCATCGGTCCGGGCGAAGTTCTGTTTACATCTGAATTCTACAGTGATTGCCAACGCTGCCTGAGTGAAAAAGGCATCTTGGTCACGCAAAACGGTGTGCCTTTCTTTCAGGCTGATGAAGTGACAACAACGCAAGAACGCATGTCACCGCATTTTAAAGATATGTCTTTTTATGTGGTTGCCGTGCCGACTTATATCGGCGGTTTTATGACCTTGGCATGGGCGTCAAATGATGAAGCGCTGCGCAAGCAATCCGTTGATGTGATTGAAGCGCGTTTCAAACAAGCCGGTTTTGATACCAACTATTACACCCCCGGTGTCCATGTTGGTTCATTCAGCCTGCCCCGCTATATCGAGAAATTGATTAAATAAGATCGCCTTTATTTAAGGAAGGGGCATGTTCCGTTTATTTGGAACATGCCCCTTTTTATTCGATTATGCCTTGTCCAAAGCTTTTAACCATGGACCCGACCAGCATATACCAGCCATCGACCAGCACGAAAAAGATGATCTTAAAGGGTAGGGCGATAATAATCGGGGGCAACATCATCATCCCCATAGACATGAGGACCGATGCTACGATCATGTCGATGACCAAAAACGGGATAAACAATAAAAAGCCAATTTCAAAGGCTTTGCGCAATTCACTGATGATAAAGGCCGGGATCAGTGCCTTAAGTGGCACATCATCGGGGTTCAGTTGCGGGTCTTCCTGTGCGATACCAAGAAAGAGATCAAGATCCTTGTCACGCACATGCTGCATCATAAAGCGTTGAAACGGCTGTACAGTTCTTTCAAAGGCTGCAATCTCTTCCAAATCCCCGTTCATATAAGGCTGGAGACCTTGATTATACGCCTGTTCAAACGTCGGTGTCATGATGAAGAAGGTTAAAAATAAGGCCAGAGAGACCAGCACCTGGTTCGACGGTGCTTGTTGTGTACCCATGGCGGTGCGGAGGAAACTAAAGACAATGACCAGTCGTGTAAAAGAGGTGACCATCACCAAAATGGAAGGCGCCAGCGACAGGACGGTGGTCAGGGCGATAAGCTGAATAATACGTGAGGTCGTACTTTCCGGCCCGCCCACATTGGGGTCCCCAAAATCTAACGTAAAGCTTTGCGCCAAAACATCAGAATTACACAGGGCGAGAATCAAAAAAGCCAACCCGGAAACAAGCCCGCCTGACAAGGACCATTTAAGGATTTGCTTGCTTGTCATTGTGCCTGATCCTCAGTCTTTTGCGTAAGAGATTTTTGCAAATCCAGTTGCTCAGAAAAGCTTAAATCATCTGTTGCAATATTCTGTTCTACAACCAAGTCTGTTTCCCCGCCAATCATCAAGAGATGTTCTTTGTCATCGCGTTTAATCAAAACCAAACGTCGTTTATTGTCAACGGGCATGATTTCAGAAATGCTCAGGCGCCGCTGTGTATTTCGCGCAACATTACGATATCCCATACCATATCGCTTGGCCATAAAAGCAAGCAGACCAATTAGGGCAATGACAAAGGCCAAAGCAAAAACAAATCTGAGATAGTCGGTAATATCCATCTGTTAAACGGTCCTAGTCTTCATCATCATCATGTGCAACTTCCTGTGCAAACAGTGGGTTAGCTTGTCCGGGGCTGGTCTTTATATGTTCTGATATCGCATCATGTTGCATATTTAAATCCATTTCCAGTCGTTCGATGGATTTAAACAGGTTTTCCAATCGTGGCAAAAGCGATTTTGCTTCTTTTAACGGTGTTTCTTGAATGAGTGTACAGAGTTCTTGCGTTTTTTCATGCAGCAAACTGATATCCACCAGTGTGTTTTGATGGATCAGGCGCTGAGCCGTTTGGACGAAATCATTTATTTTTTCGATTTCATCTTCCAGAGAAGAAGCATGTGGCATGTTAATCGTCCTCTTCCTCTTTCTGAATATCCGGGTTGGGTTTTAAGGGGATATCCAGACCGGGCATCTCCTCGCCATTTGCCCGATAAACGTAGGTTAAAATCTCTGCTACGGCGGCAAATGCTTCGATCGGAATTTCATCGCCCACATCCATCAGACTTAAAACCTGAGCCAGATCTGCATCTTCACGCACACGTACGCCCTGTTCAAAGGCGATTTGTAATATTTGTTCGGCAACCGCACCCCGCCCGGAAGCCACAATTTCTGGGGCTTTATCTTCCATCCCTTCATAGGTTAGGGCTACGGCGACCTGATCCGGATTGATTGGGGGCTGTATGTATTTCTTGTCTTTACTCAATGGAACAATCCTTGATCAAAGAGGCGAGGCCTTTTTATGTTAGTAAAGAGGCCTTTAGAAACCCTTAAACAAAGCACAAATCTACTTGGGTACATGATCAGACTTCACCCAAAACATCTTTGACCTTAAAGGCCAGGTCTTTAAGTTTGAAAGGTTTGGGCAAGAAGTGAATGGTGGGGTCATTTTCAATGCCTTCCGGGATCACATCTTCGGCATAACCGGACATAAAGATGACCTTGATATCAGGCAGGCGGGCCCGTACCAGTTCAACCATATCCGGGCCTTTCATACCGGGCATGACCACGTCGGTGATGATTAGATCAATGTTATCACCTTGTTTTTGCACAATTTCCCACGCCATGTCCCCGCTGGAGGCTTCAAGAACGTTATAGCCTTTAGCGCTCAGGGCGCGTGCGCCAAACAGCCGGACCGGGTCTTCATCTTCCACCAGCAAGATGGTCGCGGTTCCGGTCAGGTCTGCGTGATCGAACAGGTCAGGTTGTTTTTTATCGACCTTCTTCGGTACCTGAGCGTCGTCCACAGCCGGGAAGTAGATCGAGAAGGTGGTCCCTTTATTGATGACACTATCAACAAAAATAAAGCCATCGGTTTGACGCACAATCCCATAAACGGTGGATAAACCCAGCCCTGTCCCTTTATCCACATCTTTGGTGGTGAAGAACGGTTCAAAGATTTTCGTCAGGTTTTCCGGCGGGATACCGCAGCCCGTATCAGAAACTTCGATCAGCACATACTGCCCCGGTGGCATGGTGTCATGGGCTTGTTCAATGGCTTCGCTGACATCGGCGTTGGCGCTGCGGATAATGACTTCACCTTCGCCATTCATGGCATGGCCTGCATTGACCGCCAGATTGACGATGACTTGTTCCAATTGCCCGGTATCAACCCGAATTTGTTTGAGATCGCGGCCATGTTCAATGCGCAACTGCACCGTTTCCCCTAAAGAACGGTTAAGCATGGAAGACAGGTCCGAGATCACTTCTGAAATATCTACGATCTTGGGCCGTAAAGTTTGTTTGCGCGAGAAGGCAAGCAGTTGGCGCACAAGATCGGTTGCACGGTTACCGCTTTGATAAATTTGCTGCAGTTCCTGATGATCGGGATCACCTTTGGGGTGACGTTCCAGCAGAATTTCGCAAAAACCCGTTAAGGCAGTCAGCACATTGTTGAAGTCATGGGCCACACCGCCGGCCAGTTGTCCGATGGCCTGCATCTTCTGGGCTTGTGTGAATTGCAGTTCCAGGTCGCGTTGTTCGGTCGCATCGATAAAGTGCAGGACAAGTCCGCTAATTTGTCCTGTTTCATCCTCCATGTGGCCGGCAAAAACCGATATGGTTAGGATGCGCCCACGCGCGGTTGCCATTTGCACATCAAAGCGCACCGCTGCAATGACGCCCATGGCTACTTTTTCTAACTGGCGCGAGGCATCTTCATGGTTTTCGGCCTTGATCTGATCGAATAGGGGACGCCCGACAATAGCTTCCTGATGTCGTCCGAGCATTTTTAAAAAAGCCCGGTTACAGTCGTTAACCTTGAGGTCCAGATCTAAAACAGCGATACCAATAGGGGCTTCTTTAAAGAGCCATCTCACCCGCGGATCATATCCAAGGGTGGCTTTGTGCGATGTTGTTTGGACGCGGCGCGGGGTGATGTCACCCTGTTCAATGCCATCGCGTAGAACAATGCACCGATTATGGACGAAATGACCTTTGGCATCATAGAGTTCTGTTTGACGAACATAGACATCAAAGGGCTGGCCGCCTGCGCCTTTCAGGCTCATGACCCCTTCAACACCTTCGTTCATTTCCAGAACAAAATCGGACAGGCCCATGCCTGTCGCACGTGCCATTTCAGGATTAATCCCCAGCCAGTCCCCCAAGGTCTGGTTGACAAAACGAAAGCGGCCGTTTTGGTCCGAGCTGAAAAAACCAACCGGGAGATTGTCGACAAAATCAAAGGTTTGGCGAAACTCCTTGCGTTGGGCTTCTTCCATCTCGCGTCGGGCACTGACATCACGGGTAAGCCACAAGGAAAAGCCGATGGGCTTGCGCAAGGGCACCACAGAAATACGCCGCCATTCGCGCGAACCATCGTCCAGAAGGAGGGGGAATTCCCCATGATCGCCAATACCGACCTGTGCGTTCGCCCGCAGCCGTTTAAATTCGACTTGTGCGGCTTCGCCATCCAGCAAATCCAGAATGCCTGATAATTCAGGTTTACCGGGTTGGGTGGGAAGCAGGCGATGAAATCCGGGGTTGGCATAAACCGTTGTGCCGTCGCGTGCGGTGATGAGGCGGGCTTCGGGCAAGACATCAATCGCCTGACGTAAAAGGTCCCCAAAAGCCCCCGCATTTCCAGAAGATCCAATCGTCCATCCCAATAAGGTCATCGCCGCCATAGCACAGAAAAGGCTGAAATAGGTCCAGCTTTCGTGTAATCCGACCAGAAAGTAATTGCCCAAAGCACACAGAATAAAGACCCATGCAATCAGGCCCCATATTAAGGGCTGGCGAACAAGTCTTTTGGTGCGCCGTTTCAAACGCTTGAGGGGCGTTAAGGGCAGCATTAGTTTATTTGCCCTTTCAAGCGCATGACATAGCCGATTACCTCGGCCACAGCTGCATAATGTTCAGCAGGGATTTCTTCATCAATTTCAACGCTGGCATAAAGCGCGCGTGCCAGAGGTGGGTTTTCGACAATTGGGACTTCATTTTCTTCAGCGAGAGAACGGATCCGCAAGGCAAGGTTATCCATGCCCTTTGCCACAAGTTTTGGGGCGGACATCATATCCTGTTTATATTCCAACGCGCAGGCATAATGGGTCGGGTTGGTTACGATAACGTCGGCGGTCGGGACAGAGGCCATCATGCGCTGACGGGCCCGTTCCATTCTCAACTGGCGGATCTTCGCTTTAATCTGCGGGTCACCTTCAGCCTGTTTATGTTCGTCTTTGACTTCCTGCTTGGTCATGCGCATTTGCTTGAGAAAGGTATATTTTTGGTAAGCATAATCAATCACGGCTATAACGGTCATGAAAGCTGTTACGCCGACCAGCATGATAACAGCAATGTCATACATTAGTTCAAGAATATGGAAGACATCATAAGAAGGAATAACTTCAAGATCATAGAAGATCGGAATAATGACACCAAAGGCAATTGCGCCAACAATGGTCATTTTAAAAATCGTTTTGACCAGCTCCATGACAGAACGGGTGGAAATGATTTTTTTGATCCCTTTTTTTAATGAAATGTTTTCAAACTTTGGCTGAATTTTTTTTGGTGCCCAGATCAGCCCGGTTTGCATCACCCCTGCCAGAACGGCGGTAATCATAAAGATGACTAACAGAGGAAGGACACGTAATCCCATATCCGTAAGCAGACGCTCAAAGAGGACAGACAAATTGTGGCGATCAACAGAGATTTGATAGCCGTCCGAGATGAAAAAAGAAATGGGTTTAATGATACTTTCAGCGAAAAGAGGGCCCAGAAAAATAACGAAGACGGCGGCTGAAAAGAAGCTCGACCAGCTTTTAATTTCCTGTGACTGGGAAACCTGGCCTTCATCTTTCGCTTTGGACAGTTTTTTCTCGGTCGGTTCTTCTGTTTTCGACGCGTCGTCTTCTTCTGCCATCCTCGCCCCTTAAGGTTCCATGAACCGGATTAGGTTTTGTTGATAATATTCCAAGAATACCATGATAATACCCGAAATTGTAAACATAAGCATCAGCAGGGTAACCATGATTTGCGCGGGCATTGCGACAAAGTAAATTTGGAATTGAGGGTTTAGACGACTGATCAAGCCCATGGCAAGTTGAAAACCAAAGGAGAGAAGAAAAAACGGTGCGGCCAGCTGAACACCAATCTTGAAGGATCCGGCAACTGTTCGGCTGATAAATTCAGCGAAATCTCCAATCGGGGGCAATTGACCCGGGGTAAAGAGCGTGTAGCTATCAATCACAGCGCCCAACATTAAATGATGTAAGTCCGTAATGAAAATAGCCACCAAAGCCAGATTGACAAAAAAAGTGGATAAGATCGAGCCTTGGGCCTGAGAAACAGCATCAAAGGAAAAGGCATTGGACAGGGCGGCCACAAACGCAACGATTGTGCCTAAGATGGTCATTGCGTTCAGCATAATCGCCATCAGTATCCCAAAGAAAAACCCGATAAGGATTTCGCCGCCTAATATCATGAGAAGTTCTGTTGGATGAATGGGGAAGGGCGGGAACTTATCTGAAACGGCAGGGACCAGAATAAAGGCCAGCATCAAGGCAAAGAGTAAGCGAATGCGTGTGGACACAAATTGTGCGCTGATCCCGGGCATGACAATGAAGGCGCCACTCATGCGCGCGAAAATCAGTCCAAAATGAAAGAGATTAAAGGTCAGGACCTCACTTAGCATGAAGCCCCCTAACTTATGGCGATAATTTTATCGAAAATGGACTCCCCAAAGTCCACCATATTATTAATCATAAAGGGTAGGCTGATAACCAGTGCAATGAAAATGATGATGATTTTGGGTACAAAGACCAATGTCATTTCTTGAATAGATGTCAGGGCCTGAAACAAGGCGATCAGCAGACCAATAAGCAAGCCGGCCATGAGGATCGGGCCGCCAATTTTCAAAATAACCCAAAAGGCTTCACGCCCGACTTCGATGACACCCAAATCATTCATAGAGTAATCCGCCTATATCGGCATCTTGATAATTTCTTGGTAGGCTTGGATAACTTTATCGCGCACTGTGGTGACAGCCTGCAAGGTGACTTCAGCTTCAGCCACAGCGGTGATCACTTCGTTCACGTCTGCACTTCCGGCAGCAGCTGCCAAAGACAGACGTTCGCTTTTATAGCCAATATCGGCAGCTTCCTGAACCGCGGCTTTCAAAAGGTCGGAAAATTCCTGTTCTTCGGGGGCTTTCGCACTTTCAAAGGTCGGAAGCTTGTTCATTTCCGCTGCAGATTTTGCGTAAGCCGCTGCGGCAGATGCCATCATGTTATCAGCCATTTTGTTTTCCTCTTAAGCGCTTAACGCAAAATCCCTATGGTTTGTTCTAGCATTTTCTTACTCGCGCGCACGGTATTGACGTTGGCTTCGTATGAACGTTGTGCTTCACGCATATCCATCATTTCGATCAATGAATTTACGTTGGGGCGCAAGACGTATCCATTTTCATCCGCAGCCGGGTGGGCCGGGTCAAAGGTACGTTTAAAGTTTTCCGGGCTATCTTCTTTGACTTTATGGACTTTGACGGTGTTAAAGTTCAGCTCACGATCCAGTTCGTTTTTAAACAGGATCTTTTTGCGACGATAGGGCATTTCCCCCGGTTTGGTCGGTAATGAATCAGCGTTGGCCACGTTTTCCGAAATCACACGCAGGCGCGCGCCCTGTACTTTCATACCGGCGGTCGAAATCCGCATACTTTTAAATAAATCATCCATTTTCAAACCTCAATTTCCGGCCCCAACCACCAAAAAAATTCCGAATCGGCCTATCTTTTACCAAGGGCGATCTTAAATAACGACATATTTTTCTTATAAAGTTCTGTTGTCAGTTGGTGATCCACCTGCGATTCACTCATCTTTGTCATCTGTTCTTCTAGCACAACCTGGTTGCCATCAATGGTGGATTCATAGGGCTTTGGATTTTCACCAGCATATTCGCGCATACGTGCAGGTGCAGTCCCGATATGTTTCGGATCTGTCCCTGTGGGTTTCACATGCATAGCCTGCGCCCGCATCAACTCTTTGAAATTGAACGGTTTTAAATCCCGGGCCTGATATTTAGGCGTATCGGCATTGGCGATGTTTTCCGCCAAAACTTCCTGCCTGTTGTTAATGTAATCCATCCGCTTTTTTAACGTAGCGAACAGAGACATTTTACCTAAGTCCATTTCGAACTCCTAAACTGATCAATGCCCTCGACCTCCCAAGAACAAAATTCAGTACATAGTTAAAACTGTGCCCATTGATACGTTTTTACTATGTAATCATTATCTTAACAAATGGTAAAGGATTGTGTAAGTGTTTTGTGATCTTTAATGGGTGTGTTTGCTACATAATACCGCAGGGCATTGATCGGGTAATCCCGATTCGGTTGGAACTTTATGAGAACATGGTTTTAAAAAGCGTTTAAATACAGAATGTTCACAAATGTTCTTGCCAACGAGAACATTTCATGTACTTTTAAATCAATTGCAACGGTCCAGTTACTTGTGGAATAAGGGAGCATTGATTATGTCTCAATCGGCACTAAAGCTCGTGGATAAGGATACCATGGATAAAAATAAAGCATTGGAAGCAGCAGTCGCGCAGATCGAACGTTCGTTCGGTAAGGGCTCCATCATGAAATTGGGCCAGCGTGAAAATGCGGTGGAAACGGAAGTGATTTCAACAGGCTCTTTGGGGCTGGATATCGGTCTTGGCATCGGTGGTGTGCCGCGCGGACGGGTTGTTGAAGTCTACGGGCCTGAAAGTTCCGGTAAAACCACCCTTGCTTTACATATCGTGGCCGAAGCGCAGAAAAATGGCGGTACCTGTGCCTTTGTCGATGCGGAACATGCGCTGGATCCGGTTTATGCACAAAAGCTCGGCTGTAATGTGGATGAGTTGCTGATTTCCCAGCCCGATGCCGGGGAACAGGCTTTGGAAATTACCGATACTTTGGTGCGCAGTGGGGCAGTTGATGTGTTGATCGTCGATAGTGTGGCTGCGCTTGTTCCGCGTGCCGAACTTGAAGGCGAAATGGGTGATACTCATGTTGGTTTGCAAGCGCGTTTGATGAGTCAGGCCTTGCGCAAACTGACGTCATCGGTATCACGTTCCAACACGTTGGTGATTTTTATCAACCAGATCCGTATGAAAATTGGCGTGATGTTCGGAAACCCTGAAACCACAACTGGCGGGAATGCGTTGAAGTTTTATTCATCCATCCGTATGGAGATTCGCCGCATTGGTCAGATTAAAGACCGCGACGAAGTGGTCGGTAACCAGACCCGGGTAAAAGTTGTGAAAAACAAGATGGCTCCCCCGTTCCGTACCGTTGAATTTGATATTATGTACGGCGAAGGCATTTCCAAAATGGGTGAAATCCTTGATTTGGGGGTCAAAGGCGGGATTGTTGAAAAATCCGGTTCTTGGTTCTCGTATAATTCGACACGGATCGGACAGGGGCGTGAAAATGCCAAGCAATTCCTGCGTGAAAATGAAGCCATGACTCAGGAAATTGAAGCTCAAATTCGCCAAAATGCAGGCTTGATTTCTGATGCGATGACCACTGGTGTGGCCGCAGATGACGAAGAGTAATCTTTCATAAAACGAAGGATCAGTAGTTTGTCTTATAAAACCGCCTTCCAGAGAGGGGAGGCGGTTTTATTTACGGCCTAGACATGGTGACTTATGCAAGGTAAAACCTACCCTCTTGAATTTATGATAACGATTTAAAGTGAAGACCTATGCAAAGTGCGAACGATATCCGTAAAACGTTCCTGGATTATTTTGGTAAGAATGGTCACGAGATAGTGGATTCTTCTCCGCTGGTGCCGAGAAACGATCCGACCCTAATGTTTACCAATGCCGGGATGGTTCAGTTTAAGAACGTCTTTACGGGCTTGGAACAACGTGATTACACCCGTGCGACCACTTCACAGAAATGTGTGCGCGCAGGCGGTAAACATAATGACTTGGAAAACGTTGGATTTACCGCACGTCACCATACATTTTTTGAAATGCTGGGGAACTTCTCTTTTGGGGATTACTTCAAGGCAGAAGCGATTGAGCTTGCCTGGAACCTGATTACAAAAGAATTTGGCTTGCCGCAGGATAAGCTGCTGGTCACCGTTTATCATGAAGATGATGAAGCTTTCGACCTTTGGAAAAAGATTGCTGGTCTGAAGGATGAAAAAATCATCCGCATCCCCACGTCGGATAACTTCTGGGCGATGGGTGATACCGGGCCGTGTGGTCCGTGTTCCGAAATTTTCTATGATCATGGGGACCATATTTGGGGTGGCCCTCCGGGCTCTCCCGAAGAAGACGGTGATCGTTTTATCGAGATTTGGAATTTGGTCTTCATGCAATATGAACAGACCCTGGATGAACGTCTGGACTTGCCCAAACCCTCTATTGACACCGGTATGGGGCTGGAACGGATTTCTGCTGTGTTGCAAGGAACGCATGATAACTACAATGTCGATCTGTTGCGCAAATTGATCGAAGCCTCAGCCGACAAATCTTCGACGGACCCGGATGGGGATTTCAATACTTCGCATCGTGTTATTGCTGACCATTTGCGCTCCAGTGCTTTCTTGCTGGCTGATGGTGTTTTGCCGTCCAATGAGGGGCGCGGTTATGTGCTGCGCCGGATCATGCGCCGTGCGATGCGCCATGCACATATCATTGGGGCAAAAGATCCCTTGATGCATAAACTGGTTCCAACCCTGACAGGTTTGATGGGACAGGCTTTCCCGGAACTGATCCGTGCCGAAGCCCTGATTACAGAAACGTTGGAACTGGAAGAAGCCCGCTTTAAAAAATTGCTGGATCGCGGTCTTTCCCTGCTGGATGCTGAAACACAAAATCTGGCTGAAGGCGATGAACTGGCTGGGGATGTTGCCTTCAAGCTCTATGACACATATGGTTTCCCGGTTGATTTGACACAGGATGCGTTGAAAGCCAAAGGCATCAATGTGGATATGGATGGGTTTGAAACCTCCATGGAAAAACAACGCGAAGAAGCCCGTAAAAACTGGGCTGGCTCAGGCGGGACAGCTGATGAAGCTGTCTGGTTTGATCTGAAAGAAAAAGTCGGCGCGACCGATTTCTTAGGATACGATACTGAAAGTGCGGAAGGTCAAATTGTAGCCATCGTCGTAGATGGCAAGCCGGTCGAAAAGGCTGAGCCGGGCACGGAAGTGACCTTGTTGTTGAACCAAACTCCTTTTTATGCAGAAAGTGGTGGTCAAGAAGGTGACCGTGGGGTTTTGAAAGTCGGTGATATTGCCGAAGTAACGGTAAGCGATACGCAAAAACGCATTCATTCGCTCTATCTTCACATCGGTAAGGTCAAAGGTGGTGTGATTTCAGTTGGGGCTGACGTATTGGCCGAGGTTGACCACGCCCGCCGTAGCGCGATCCGTTCCAACCACTCAGCGACGCACTTGCTTCATAAGGCGTTACAGCAGGAACTGGGCGATCATGTGACACAAAAAGGCTCTTTGGTGGCTGAAGAACGTTTTCGTTTTGATATTGCGCACAACAAAGGCTTAAGCCCGGCTGAAATCGCTGCGATTGAAGCCAAGGTGAATAATCAAATTCGTACGAATACAGAAGTCACCACCCGCTTGATGACCCCGGACGAAGCGGTTGAACAAGGGGCGATGGCGCTCTTTGGTGAAAAATACGGTGATGAAGTGCGCGTTGTTGCCATGGGTGATGAAGGGGGTAAGAACTTCTCAGTCGAACTTTGTGGCGGGACACATGTGAAACGCACGGGTGATATCGGTCTGTTTAAGGTTGTCAGCGAAGGGGCGGTGGCCGCAGGCGTTCGCCGGATTGAAGCGCTGACCGGATCGGCCGCTGTTTCTTATCTGGCAGAACAGGAAGAACGTCTGAATGAAACGGCTGAATTGCTGCGTGCAACACCTGCCAACGTGACCACCCGAGTGGCCGCTTTGCTGGATGAGCGCAAAGCCATGGAACGTGAAATTGCCGACCTGCGCAAAAAACTGGCGACAGGCGGCGGCTCGGCCTCCAATGACGTCAAAGATGTCGGTGGTATAAAATATATGGGCAAAGTTCTGGACGGTATTCCTGGGAAAGAATTAAAGTCCATGGTTGATGAAATGAAAAAACAGATCGGTTCTGGCATTTGTGCCGCAGTTGCGGTTAATGATGGCAAAGCCTCTCTCGTTGTTGGTGTTACCGATGACTTGAAAGGCAGCAAAAGTGCCGTTGATCTGGTGCGTGCCGGTTCAGCAGCGGTTGGCGGTAAAGGCGGCGGTGGTCGCCCTGACATGGCACAAGCCGGTGGCCCGGACGGATCCAAGGCGCAGGATGCGTTGGATGCGATTGAAGCTGCTATTTCTGCATAAAAAGGGCGGGTGTTATGGAACTGCTGATCTTGGGATTAATCTTGTGGTCTGCGGCCCATATGGTGCCTGTCGTTGCCCCGACCTTTCGTCAGGGGCTGGTCACAAAACTGGGAGAATGGCCCTATAAAGGTGCGTTCTCCTTTGTGATTTTTGCATCCGTTGCGTTGATGGTTCTGGGATGGCGTTCTATTGAAACGTTGAGGCCCCTTTATGATTTTTATAGCATCGCGGCTTTCCCGGCACTGATCCTGATTTTGGTTGGTTTTGTCTTAATCGCAGCCTCTATTTTACCAAGTAATTTTCGTAGAACCTTTCGCCATCCTCAATTGCTGGGATTTTCCCTATGGGCTTTCGCACATTTGTGCGTAAATGGGGACGTGCGATCTGTTGTGCTGTTTGGCGGATTGCTTTTGTGGTCCGTGGCAACGATTTTTCTGTTGAACAAGCGTGATGGCGCATTTCAAAAACCGGAAAAACAACTCCCACACAAGGGCGTGATGGTGGCGGCTCTTGGTTTTGTGCTTTTCATCGTTGCGGTGAGAGGGCATGAATATTTTACCGGTGTGGCTTTAAGTGCCGGTTCTTAAAAGCTGTGTAAATCGCACCGATAGCGAGTCATCCATTCGTCATTGATTTGACGTTGTTGTTTCAGCGGGCTTGATTCCAGCTTGAAAGATTTTTCGGTTTATAGCCCATTGAATTATAGATAGGGCGGCAGGTTTGGTCCGGTCAGGCGATCAAACCTTCGTAGGGGGGCTGATCGTATGATGCATCATGAAAAGGATCATGTCCCAGCCTATTCTTTTTTGTTAAAAAATTGCCCCGGCGTAACCCCCAGTGCTTTTTTAAACATAGCGCTAAACGCACTTTGAGAGGAATAGCCAAGGTCTTCGGCGATATGGGAAATGGGCCGATTGGCGGCGAGCCTGCTTAAAGCTTCCAGCAAGCGGGCCTGTTGGCGCCATTGTCCAAAGGTCATGTCGGTCTGTTTTTTAAAGTTGCGCGCAAGGGTACGGGTCGTAGTGTTTAAATGACGGGCCCAGTCTTGAAGGGTGCGTTCATCATCCGGGTGATCTTTCAGGTAAGCTGCGATCACCTGCACAGGTCCTGTGTCCGGTACGGGCAGGTGAAGCGAGCTGGACGGGGCTGCTTTTAAGCAATCCAGCAAGACTTGGGCAAGACGGCCTTGCGCGCCATCTGGGTCATAAAGGGGCGGGTAGGTGACAGCTTCGGCGATCAATTCACGTAGTAAAGGGGTCACAAACATGACCTGACAGTGACCCGGCAGCCCGTCAAGTGCATGGGGAGCGACATACATATTACGCAAAGTCACCGTATGAATAACCTTGATACTATGGATCACTTTGGGCGGTATCCACACGGCACGTTGCGGCGGGATGACCCAGATGAAGCCTTCAGCCATTACCTGCATGACCCCGCTTGCAGCATAAAGCAACTGTCCCCATTCGTGTGAATGGGGGGAGGCTTCGGTCCCTTTTTCACGCACGCCTTCGCGCAATGTTATATCGCGCGGGATATCTTCCAGCCGCTTAATTTCAATACCGTCATCGCTGCGAAACGGTTTGAAAGTGGAAACGAGTGTCTCTTTTGCTTTAATTTTTGTCATATACCAGTATATACGACATTTTAAAATGGATATAAAGTGGGACTATCCATTAAATTTTGAAAAAGAGATTTCGCGATGTCCCCCACATCTCGTTTTAAACGTCCCGAATTCCTGCTGTTTGTCATGGCCGCGGCTATGCCGCTGGCTTTTGGTGTCTGGCAGGCGTTGTTGAATAATTTTGCGATTGAACGTGCTGCTTTCAGCGGTGTTGAAATCGGTATCCTTCAGTCCTTGCGTGAAATTCCCGGCTTTTTGGCCTTTGCCGTTGTGTTTGTTTTGTTGTTGATGCGTGAACAGACACTGGCTTTATTGTCCCTCTTGTTACTGGGGGTCGGTACAGCGATGACGGGATATTTTCCCTCTATCATCGGGCTTTATGCCACCACTGTTATTATGTCGTTGGGCTTTCATTATTATGAAACGGTCAACCAGTCCCTACAGCTACAATGGTTTGATAAAGACCACGCCGCCCATAATATGGGGCGTATGATAGCCATTGGCTCCTTTACCTCCCTCATCGCTTTTGGTTTGGTTTGGTTGTTGCTGGATATTACCAAGATGGAGATGGAGCATGTTTATCTTTTAGGTGGCGGGGCGACGGCTGCTTTTGCTGTGTTCTGTTGGTTTTATTTCCCAAAGTTTCCGCAAAAAGTCGAACAGCATAAAACGATTATTTTGCGTAAACGTTACTGGCTTTATTATGCCCTGACGTTTATGAGCGGGGCACGTCGTCAAATTTTCGTGGTCTTTGCTGGTTTCTTGATGGTTGAAAAGTTTGGCTTTGATGCCGCAGCCATTTCCATCATGTTTCTGGCCAACGGGGCCTTAAATATGCTTGTTGCTCCTAAGATCGGTCAATTGATTGGGAAATGGGGGGAACGTAGATCCTTAGGTTTTGAATATATTGGCCTGATCCTTGTCTTTACGGCTTATGCTTTTGTTGAAAATCCGTGGGTTGCGGTGGTGCTTTATATTCTGGACCATTTATTTTTCTCCATGGCGATTGCGATGAAAACCTATTTCCAGAAAATTGCCGACCCAAAAGATATGGCTCCGACGGCAGGTGTTTCTTTCACCATTAACCATATTGCGGCTGTTGTCTTGCCTGCCGCTTATGGTGTTTTGTGGATCTTCTCCCCCGCAGCGGTGTTTTTAACCGGGGCCGGGCTGGCTTTTATCTCGCTTGTTTTATCCAGATTTGTGCCGGTGAAGCCCGTAGAAGGTAATGAAGTTTGTTGGAAAAAGCCTGTTGAGGCCGTCCAACCTGCGGAATAACTTGATTGAGAACGATTTGCGATTTACTTTAGGTTTATCGTAAATCGTTCAATCAATTAGGTTTTGTCTTTATGAGCTTTACAGGTACGGAAAATTATGTCGCCACAGATGACTTGCGTGTGGCGGTGAATGCGGCGATTAATCTGGAACGTCCGCTTTTGGTGAAAGGGGAACCGGGAACAGGTAAAACAGTTCTGGCCCACGAAATTTCAAAAGCCCTGAACGCGCCCTTGATCGAATGGCATGTGAAATCCACCACCAAAGCCCAACAGGGCCTTTATGAATATGATGCAGTATCTCGCTTGCGTGATTCCCAGCTTGGGGATGAACGGGTGCATGATATTTCAAACTACATTGTGCGCGGTAAACTGTGGGAAGCTTTTGAAAGAGAAGAACGCCCCGTCCTGTTGATTGACGAGATCGACAAGGCTGATATCGAATTCCCCAATGATTTGTTGCTTGAATTGGATCGCATGCAGTTTCATGTCTATGAAACGAAAGAAACCGTGAAGGCGCGCAACCGCCCCATTATTGTGATTACATCGAATAACGAAAAAGAATTGCCGGATGCTTTCCTGCGTCGCTGCTTTTTTCATTACATTCGTTTTCCCGATAAAGAAACAATGGCCGAAATCGTGGATGTTCATTATCCAGGTCTGCAAAAAAGACTGGTGAGCGAAGCCCTGAACGCGTTTTACGATCTGCGTGATGTACCGGGCCTGAAGAAAAAACCATCGACATCTGAACTGCTCGATTGGATCAAATTGCTGATGGTGGAAGATATTCCGCCTGAAGTTTTGCGCAGTGATGATAACAAGAAAACAATCCCGCCGTTGCATGGTGCCTTGTTAAAAAATGAACAAGACATTCATTTGTTTGAACGTCTTGCCTTTATGGCCAGACGCGGTGGAGGGGCGTAAACACCGTGTTTCAGGAACTGTTGAAAGATTTTGTCTATAAGGATGAAGCGTTAGAACTGATTAACGCCCTGCATGTCTGGGTGCTTACTCATGTTTTGGTGTTGGACAATCTGAAACAGTTGGCAATCATCATCACGATTTTTGTGGTTGGACGGTTACTGAAACGAAAATTCATCCGGCTTGTCTCCAAAATTCATTTACCGGAACAGGCCCAGCGGTTTGAACGTCCCCTTAAACATATCCTCGCACCGCTTGTATTGCCTTTGTTTTTAGCGGTGACGCTTTGGTTTACCCTTTATGCCTTACGTAGTTTTGGTCAATCGGTACAGATTTTAAATCTGGTTCTCAGCCTTTTGATGGCCTGGATTGTTATTCGCTTTGCCTCGACTTTTATACAGGATCGTGGCTGGTCAAAACTGGTCAGTGTATCTGCCTGGACGGTTGCAGCGCTTAATATCGTTGGGATGCTGGATGTGACGATGGAATTCCTGGACAGTCTGGCGTTCAGTTTTGGCGAGATGCATTTCTCTTTACTGGGCGTGGTCAAGGGTCTGATTGCGATTGGTATCCTTTTTTGGTTTTTCTCGCTTCTGGAAGGGATGGCCAAACGTCGCATTGATGGGGTTGAAAACCTGACACCATCCGCCAAGGTACTGTTAAAGAAATTTATGCGCTTTGGGCTGATTATTGTCGGGGTGCTGGTGTCGCTTGATGCCATGGGGATTGATTTGACCGCTTTGGCTGTCTTTTCCGGTGCGATTGGTATCGGTCTTGGTTTTGGTTTGCAAAAAGTTGCCTCCAACCTTGTCAGCGGTGTGATCTTGTTGATGGATAGATCGGTAAAACCCGGTGATGTAATTGCGCTAAGCGGCACCTACGGGCGGATTGATAAGCTCAGCGGTCGGTATGTTTCGGTTATCACACGCGATGGTACGGAACATCTGATCCCTAACGAAGAACTGATTACCCAACGGGTGGAAAACTGGTCTTTTTCTGACACAAATGTGCGCCAGCGTGCCATGGTCGGGATTGATTATTCGGCCGATGTCAGTCTCGCTATGTCTTTATGTGAAGAAGCGGCCAATGAGCTGCCTCGTATCGTGCGCACCCCTGCACCACGTTGTTTATTGCGCGAATTTGCAGATAGTTCGGTCAATATCGAACTGCGTTTCTGGGTTAGTGATCCGCATAATGGTCTGGGCAATATCCGCAGCGAAGTTTTGCTGAAAATATGGGATAAATTCCATGAACATGGTGTGGCTTTCCCATATCCACAACGCGATATCCATTTAAAAACAGAAGTTCCCGTCCGTATCCTGCGCGGGGAGAAAGAATAATGTTTCTAAACCTCTTTTTTGAACTGAAAGAAGCCAAGGTCCCGGTTTCTTTAAAAGAATATCTTTTGCTGATGGAAGCCATGGATAAGGGCGTGGCTGAATATTCACTGGATGATTTTTATTATCTGGCGCGTTCTGCCCTGGTGAAAGATGAACGCCATCTCGATAAATTTGATCGTGTCTTTGGTCATGTCTTTAAAGGACTGGAAGCGGCCCAAGGCGATGCGGTTGATATCCCGGAAGAATGGTTGCGCAAGATGGCGGAGAAACTGCTCAGCGAAGAAGAAAAAGCTCAAATTGAGAGCATGGGCGGCTGGGACAAATTGATGGAGACGTTGAAAAAGCGTCTGGAAGAACAAAAGGAACGTCACCAAGGCGGCAATAAATGGATTGGGACGGCGGGAACCTCGCCCTTTGGGGCTTATGGCTATAACCCGGAAGGGATCCGCATTGGTCAAAAGGAATCGCGTCATCGCAGGGCGGTTAAAGTCTGGGACAAGCGCGAGTTCAAGAATTTGGATGATCAGGTGGAATTGGGCACGCGTAATATCAAAGTGGCCTTGCGTCGCTTACGTAAATTTGCCCGAACCGGCGCGCAGACCCAGCTTGATCTGGATGACACCATTAAATCCACAGCGCATAAAGGCTTTCTGGATATCAAGATGGTGGCAGAACGCCATAATGCGGTGAAGGTTTTGCTTTTCTTTGATGTGGGCGGGTCCATGGATGACCATATCAAAGTCTGTGAAGAAATGTTTTCAGCGTGCCGCACCGAATTTAAACATTTGGAATATTTTTATTTCCACAACTGTATCTACGAAGGGGTGTGGAAAGATAATAAGCGCCGCCATAGTGATGTGATCCCGCTTTGGGATGTGTTGCATACGTACCCAAGTGATTACAAAGTGATCTTTGTGGGGGATGCATCCATGAGCCCCTATGAAATCAGCTATCCCGGCGGCGCGGTGGAATATTGGAACGAAGAAGCGGGTGCCACATGGATGCAGCGTGTTTTAGATGTCTATCCACATGCGGTCTGGATTAATCCCGTGCGGCAACAATCGTGGCGCCACACCTTGTCCATTCAGATGATCCAACAGCTGATGGGCGGGCGTATGTATGGGTTGACCTTGGAAGGTATTGATCAGGCCATTCAAGAACTCAACAAGTAGTTAAATTTCTCCATCCGTTTCGATTTTCAGCACGCGACCACAATGTTTGCAATGAACTGCATCCGGTTCATGGCGGACCAGTCCGCATGTGGGGCAGGGATGGTTGACTTTGGACGGGCGAAAGATGGTCTGGACCAGCCTTAAGAACAGGGAAATACCAAAGACCATAATCACCACCGACAGCATACGCCCAAAGGGGCCTTCCAGCGTGATATCGCCAAAACCTGTGGTGGTCAGAGTGGTGACGGTAAAGTAAAGCGCATCAATATAGGTGTTGATCTGATCGTTTTGGTCGACTTCAAACACATAAACCAAGGCGGTGACAAAAAAGATGAACACCATCAGGTTTAGGATGCTCATCATAATTTGCTCATTTTCCCGAAAGAAACTGAATTGATCGCGAAAGTCTTTGAGCACATGATAGGACCGCAGTAATCGCAGGGCGCGAACAATCCGTAAGAAAGCAAAGTTTTCGATCAGAAGCGGGGCGAGCAGGGTACCAATGACAACGATATCTGCCAAATTCATCGGGCGGATGACAAATTGCCATCTTTTTTCAGCTGCAATAAGGCGGGCAAAATAATCAACGATCAAGACGGCCGCAATGGTAAAATCCGCGATTAAAAACGCATCGCCATGTTCAATCATGGAGGCTACAATAAAAAAAGCGATGGTCACCACATCAAAGGTCAGTAAGCCATAGCGAAAATACAGTGATTTTTTTGAATTACCGTAATAAAGGTTGTTCAGTTTTATGCGTAAACTTTCCACTGCACACTATTCCCTTTGCTTTCACACACATAAATCTTAGCAAAAAAGCAAAGGGCTTGCGAAAAAAAATCAGCGTTTCTTTTTCTTGTTTTCGTAAGGGTTATCGCCTTTGCGCAACATCACACGGATGGGAACGCCTTCAATACCGAAATCTTCGCGGATGCCGTTGGCGATATAGCGCAAATATGAATCCGGTAAATCGCCGGGCTTATTGGCAAAAATAACAAAGGTTGGTGGGCGGGTTTTCGCTTGGGTCATATAACGCAAACGCAGACGACGGCCCTGTGCCAAGGGGGGCGGGTGCATCTCGGTCATTTGTTCCAGCCACCGATTCAGCTGACCTGTGGGGATGCGGGCGTTCCATTTGTCATACACATCAAAGATTGCCGGAAATAGTTTGTCTGTGCCGCGACCTGTCTTTGCTGACAGGGTAATGACCGGGATGCCACGGACCTGTGACATGGATTTTTCCATGCGATCAGACAGCTTTTGCAAAGCCTCTTTTCGGTCTTTGACGTCATCCCATTTATTAGCGATAATGACCAGAGCGCGGCCTTCATCAATGGTTTCCTTGGCAATAACAAGATCCTGCTTTTCCAGCATAACGTTACTGTCTAACACCAAACAGACGATTTGGGCAAATTTGACTGCACGGCGTGAATCAGCGGCAGATAAGGTTTCGACCTTTTCATTGACCTTGGTGCGACGGCGCATCCCGGCTGTGTCGATCAGCTTGATACGACGGCCATCGACTTCATAATCAAGGGCGATGGAATCACGTGTGATGCCCGCTTCCGGACCCGTTAGTAGACGTTCACTGCCAAGCAAGCGGTTAATTAAGGTTGATTTGCCCACATTCGGGCGACCAACGATGGCGACTTGTAAGGGCAGGTTTGAAAAATCCTGTTCTTCAACCTCATTACCTTCTTCATCCACGATGGTGCGGGTAATGACCTGTGACAGCAGTTTTTCTTCTTCGACCAAGGCAGCGTTATCTTCCATCCATTTATCAAAATGGGGCTGGATCGCTTCATAGATATTGACCATGCCTTCGCCATGTTCGGCAGAAAATGGGTAAGGATCACCAAGACCAAGACCATAGGCCTCGTAAAGGCCGTTTTCACCGGCCTTGCCTTCGCATTTATTGGCCAGCAGAACCACTTCGGTTCTTTCTGCGCGCAACCAGTCTGCAAAATGACTGTCTAGCGGGGTCACGCCAGCACGGGCATCAATCATAAAAAGGGCAAGATCAGCTTCTTCCAAAGCCAGCTCGGTCTGTTGACGCATGCGGGCTTCTAAAGAATCATCAAAGGCTTCTTCAAGACCAGCGGTGTCAATAACCTTGAATTCAAGGTCAGCGATACGGCCCGTACCCTCACGGCGATCACGCGTCACACCGGGGGTGTCGTCCACAATCGCCAGCTTTTTGCCGACCAAACGGTTGAAGAGTGTGGATTTGCCCACATTGGGGCGGCCCACGATTGCCACAGTAAACGGCATTGTTTTAAATCCTAATGCGTCAAGCTTCTGTCAGCTTAACGGTATGCAACCAAATCCGCACCGTCTGATAGGAAATAAAGTGTCTTATTGGCCGCCAAAGGGGGGACAATAATACGATCCGGCATTTCAACAAGGCCGAGAATTTCGCCATCATAAGGTGAAACGGAATATGCCTGTTCGTTGCTGCCTGCAACGATCAGACGGTCCGATACCAAGATCGGTGTGCTCCAGGTCAGGTTGCCCCGACGTTCTTCCGGGTCTTCCCAACGCGGCAAGGTCGTGACCCAATGGATGCGGCCATCGTTGCGGTTTACACAGACTAATTCAGCATCCGGCGTCACCACAAAAAGATAGTCCCCCGCGATCCAGGGTGTTTCCTGACTAGAGAGTTCCTGGGACCAATAACGCTGTCCGCTTTGTAAGTCAATGGAAACAAATGTTCCGGAGTTAGAAATCGCATAAACGCGCCCGCGATCAATGATCGGACGTCCACGAATGGCTGTGAGGGCTGAAACTGCATCGGTGCGACGCGCACCTGTCAGGTTATCGGCCCAGACCTGATTGCCGTTTTCCACTTTCAAGGCGACCACATCACCAGAAGAAAAAGCGGCGACCACAACGCCGCTATCAACGGCCGGGCTGGCCCCGCCCAAGATACTGGCTGTTTCTGAAATGCCTTGGTAATTCCAGATTTTTGATCCATCACGGCCATCAAAGGCAATCAATTCGTTGTTCAGGGTAATGACAAAAACCCGATTGCCCCGTGCAGTTGGTGCCGCGCGCATGGGGGCATCAGCTTTACTGACCCACAGGGCTTTCCCTGTGTTTGCATCAATCCCGAAGACCAATGCAAAGCCAGTTGCCACATATAGGCGACCATTATCATAAGCCAGACCGCCACTGATATGACCGTCATCTTCATGTTCTGGTGTCAGTTCCAGTTCCCATAAACGTTTGCCTGTTTCGGCATCAAAGGCAGAAACCAGATTTTCAGAATCGATTGTGAAGATTTTACCACCTGCGACAATGGGTTGGGCCACAATGCGTTCACTGTCATCAGATCCATCACCAACGCTTGTTTGCCAAATTTTTGCCAGACCTTCCGCGACTTCGATGTGGTGCATGGCATGGTTGGCAAAACCACCAGCTTGCGGCCATTCCATATTCGGGCTGGGTGGGGGCAGCAGGACTTGTGATCCCGCCAGTTCAGGATCCGGCTTTAAAGATCGTTCATGCAGAAGAACGGAGATGCGTTCCCCCGGCAGAGGCGGGGCTTCTTCCGCACCCAGCCAGGTGTCGCAGGCACTTAAAGAGATCGCGGCCAGTCCCGCCAAACATAAGCGACGTAACATCTTTGTGGTTTGCGTTTTCAACATGATAATCTCTATATCTTTTTAACCGTTATAGGCTTGGGCAAATTCGTTGGCGCGTTGGCGCATACCCGGTGGGACGCTGGCATCATCGATCATGGAGGACATAATCTTGTGGGCTTCTTCCATGTTACCGGCTTTGGCGTGTGCGTAGGCTGTCAGCTCACTTGCCGCATGACGCCATGGGTTGGCGCCACCGACCAGGGGCTGTAAGCGATTAATGATATCGTTTGCATCCATGACTTCAAGACCGTTTAAGGCCCCCATGATCAGTGCCATATCACGAAAAACGGGATCAATTTCACCATTTTGGGCAATCAGAAAATAGGCATCGGCAGCCTCTTTTGCTTTGCCTTGCTCTGCCATCAGGGCGGCTGCCTGCATGCGGGCTAAAACGCTGTAGCCGGTCCCGGTTTGATCTGCCAGGGTCTGAAATGCATTTTGGGCTTCAGCAAAATTATCTTCGCGGGCCAGATCCATGGCAGCAGCATATTGTTCGCCCAGTTCAGAACGTTGGGAAAGATCGTAGGATTTCCAGCCTTCAAAGGCAGCAACACCAAGGATCACAGCAATAATGGCACCAATCAGCAGGTTGCCATATTTTTGCCAGAGCTGGGTTGCCTTATCCTGACGCAGTTCATCATCGATTTCTTTAAACAGATTGCTTACGGAAGCATCTTCTTCTTTAGCCACGGCCATATTCCCAAAATAAATTCAAAAAGGTGGCGATAACATAGCTTTTCAGGCGCGCCATTGCAAACGTGCTTTCGCCCAATAGACAAGATTTGATACTTTTTTTGTGACGAACAGCGTCTCATGATGTTAAATGGGGCAAAAGTCATCTGAAAGCCGATCATGAAACGCACGCTATATCTTATCGCCCTCCTTCTTGCTGTCTTCACTGCTGTTGCTTACGTCATCGGTAAAGGTTGGGAAAAAGAAGCCGAGATACAAAAGGTCGAAATGACCAAAGGGCAAATGATAAAGATGTGGTTTAAACAGGCCAAACAGGGCAAGCCGGAGGCGCAATATGCTTTAGGGCTTTATTATGAAAAGGAGCGTACCGACTATTTAAATGCACAGAAATGGTACCGTGTTGCTGCGACCAAGGGGCAGCATGGCGGGGCGCAATATAAGCTGGCGCAACTATATCTAAATGGCCGCGGGGTGGAAAATAATCTACCCAATGCCATGAAATGGTTTCGTCTGTCCGCTGAAAAAGGCGATGCTCGGGGGCAATATTTCATGGGTGTTGCCAAGCGTGATGGATGGGAAGAAAAGCCAGACTTTATAGAGGCTTATAAATGGTTTTTGCTGGCAAATAAAAATCCGTCCCTTGTCAGTGGAGAAGAAGAAAGATTCGATACAGCTAAAGCGCTGGCAGAGATGGATCGTAAAATGAGCAAATTTGATCGCGAAGAAGCACAAAAACGTGCCGACAAATGGCACCCTAAGTGATATTGTCTGCACGGTTTTTTGAATTTAAGGGGATAGATCATGGGGCTTTATACATTTGTTGGACCTTTTCTGCGTCTGCTTTCACCGGAAAAAGCGCATGGTATTGCGCTGACATCTCTGAAATCCGGTTTACTGCCCAAGAAAAAAAGCCTGATTGATCCCATTCTGCAACAAACCTTATGGGGCATGACATTTAATAATCCGGTAGGGCTTGCCGCAGGTTTTGATAAAAACGCTGAAGTGCCGGATGCCATTCTGGGACAAGGCTTTGGCTTTACCGAAATTGGCTCCGTCACCCCTAAGCCACAACCGGGCAACCCTCAGCCGCGTTTGTTTCGTTTGACCGAAGATCTTGCTGTGATTAACCGCATGGGCTTTAACAATGAAGGTCTGGATGCGGTGGCGGCCCGTCTGGCAGCAAGGGAACGCAAAGGAATTGTCGGTGCGAATCTAGGGAAGAACAAGACACAGGAAGATGCGGTTGCTGATTATGTTGCCGGTACCAAGGTACTGGCCCCGTTAAGTGACTATCTGGTGGTCAATGTGTCATCCCCCAACACACCGGGCTTGCGTGCCCTTCAAAGTAAAGATCAATTGGCAGGTTTGCTTAAAGAAGTCCTGAAAACCCGTGATGACGTGGTCGATCAGGGAACAGCCCCCTTACTGTTAAAAGTCGCGCCGGACCTGACGGATGAAGATAAAACCGATATAGTTGATGTCGCTTTGGAAACCGGAATTGACGGGCTGATCGTGTCCAATACCACGATTGATCGTCCCTATCATCTGAAAAGCGCCAATAAGGTTGAAGGTGGGGGCTTAAGTGGTCAACCATTGTTTGAACCGTCCACACAGGTCTTACGCGAAATTGCCAAACAGGTTGACGGTAAAATTCCTTTGATCGGGGTCGGCGGTATCTCTACAGCAGATCAGGCTTATGCCAAGATCCGTGCGGGTGCGTCGCTTGTGCAGGTTTATTCTGCCCTTGTCTATGATGGTCTGGAACTTGTTGGTGATATTAATACGGGGCTGATTGAACGCCTGAAAGCCGATGGCTTTGACAGTATTACGGCTGCAATTGGGGTTGACTTGTAGCCCTCCTGAAACTAAAAGGCCCCTGCTTAAAGCAGGGGCGTAAATCTGTTTTCCTGCGAAGGCAGGAATCTACATAATTCTTATAGTTTTAAGCGACACCCGCGCGGCCCATGGCGAGGAATTTTTCGCGACGCCGTGCTTTTAAGACACCGCCATCATGGGTCAGTTGGTCGCGGATAGAGGCATCCAGAACCTTACGCACAGCCGCAAAGGTTTCTTCGTGGTTGCGATGCGCGCCGCCCAGTGGTTCTTCAATCACATTATCAATCACGCCCAAACGATGCAGGTCTTGTGCCGTGATGTTCAGTGCATCGGCTGCTGATTCGGTGTAGTCGTTGGATCGCCAAAGGATTGAGGCGCAGCCTTCCGGCGAGATAACAGAATAGATGGAATGTTCCAGCATATAGACGTCATTGGCACAGGCAATGGCAATCGCGCCACCTGAGCCGCCTTCACCGATGACGATAGAGGTAAAGGGCACTTTGACGTTTAGACATTTTTCGATTGATTTGGCAATGGCTTCGCTTTGGCCACGTTCTTCAGCGTCGGCACCGGGGAAGGCCCCTGCCGTATCCACAAAGGTGACGATGGGCAGGTTAAACCGTTCTGCCATATCCATCAACCGTTGGGCTTTACGATACCCTTCAGGCTTTGCCATGCCAAAATTATGTTTTACGCGTGTTTCGGTGCTATTGCCTTTTTCATGGCCCATAACGACAACGCTGTGACCTTCAAAACGGCCCAGGCCACCAATGATGGCATAATCTTCTGAATAGAGGCGATCACCAGCCAGCGGGGTGAAGTCTTCGATCAGGTTTTCGATATAATCCGTAGTGTGTGGTCGTTCCGGATGACGTGCCACCAGTGTTTTTTGCCAAGGGGTTAGTTTGGTATAGGTATTTTGCAGCAGGCGTTCGACTTTATTTTGTAAACGGCCGATTTCATCTGCAATGTTGATTTCCTCACCGGATGCGCTGACGTGGCGCAGTTCTTTGATTTTGCCTTCAAGCTCGGCAATCGGTTTTTCGAAATCGAGATAGGTATTCATGAAAACCCCAATGGTAAATCATATCGTTTATGACAGTATGGCTACAAAAAAGCCGCTTGACGTCTTTTTGCGCCAGCGGCTTTTTAAATGCAAGCTTTTTCGAAAATCCTTAAGCTGTGTCAGGCTTTGGTTGATCTTTTTTCTGCATGATTTCTTCTGGGTAATCAACGACCAGACCATACATCGGGTCTTCGATCACGTTAATTTCCACCATGCCACTGGCTTTTTCCAAAAGTCTGGTGCAGTCGGGGCTGAGGTGACGCAAATGAAGCTGTTTACCGGCTTTGAGGTAACGTTCGGCCAAACTGTCGATGGCTTCAAGACCGGAATGGTCCCACACGCGCGATTCCACAAAGTCGATGACCACATCATCCGGATCGTTTTTAGGATCAAATAATTCCTTAAAGCTGGCGATGGAGCCGAAGAATAACGGTCCATGCAGTTGATAGACTTTGGATCCGTTGGGTAACATTTTTGTGGTTACATCAATGCGTTTTGCAGCTTTCCAGGCAAAGGCAAGAGCTGAGACAATCACCCCCACGACAACCGCAATGGCCAAGTCGCTGGCAACCGTGACGCCCGACACCAGAATAAGTACAAACGCATCGGTGCGCGGGATTTTGTTCAGAATACGAAACGAGCTCCATTCAAATGTGCCCACAACCACCATAAACATCACTCCAACCAGGGCAGCCAGCGGAATTTGTTCAATTAACGGTGAGGCAAAGAGAATAAAGGACAGCAAGAATAACGCTGCCGCAATCCCGGCCAGACGACCTCGCCCACCGGAATTAACGTTGATCATGGATTGCCCGATCATCGCACAACCGCCCATACCGCCGAAAAAGCCCGTAACCACGTTTGCAGTCCCCTGTGCCATACATTCCTTTGAGGCACGTCCATGGGTTTCTGTCAGTTCGGCGACAAGGGTCAGGGTTAGAAGGGATTCGATCAAACCGATAGCTGCCAAAATAATAGAATAGGGCAGGATGATCCAAAGTGTTTCCAGTGTAAGCGGTACAGCGGGAATATGAAATTCAGGCAAGCCACCTGCAATATGAGCCATGTCGCCAACAGTGCGGGTATCTAAACCAAACGCAATCGCAATCACGGAAATTACGACAATCGCTGCCAATGGGGCGGGGATCAGGTTGGTAAACTTCGGCAGATATTTAATAATTGCCATGGTCAGGGCGACAAGACCTAGCATGAGGTATAGGGGTTCTCCCGTCATCCATTGCTGGCTACCTGACGCATCTTCGACCTTGAATTGTCCCATCTGTGCAAGAAAGATAACAATCGCCAATCCATTTACAAAGCCGAGCATCACCGGATATGGCACAAGGCGAATAAATTTACCAAGATGAAGGGCACCCGCAATGATCTGAATAATCCCCATTAAAACAACAGTGGCAAAGAGATATTCCACCCCATGGTCCGCTACCAAAGTCACCATAACAACCGCCAGTGCCCCGGTCGCGCCACTAATCATGCCTGGGCGACCGCCCAGACAGGCCGTGATTAATCCGACCATAAAGGCCGCATAGAGACCAACAAGCGGGTGAACACCAGCCACAAACGCAAAGGCGACGGCTTCGGGAACAAGGGCAAGTGCGACGGTCAGACCGGATAAAATATCAACACGTGCGTTCGCTGATGCCTTGGAGACAAGCTGAAACATAAAGGAAAACCTCGGGTAATATATATGGATTGTGCAGTGCAATAACTGTCTTTTGGCTATTCATAACAGGTATTGCAACAGCCGGCAAATTATAATTATTGCAGGCTGGCCGAGGTTTACAGGGTTTAGGTGTGGATGTTAAGTGGCGATGACATTCTCGCGGTTAAGGGCTGGTCTTGGACCGATACTTTTGTTGCGGCCCGATTTTTTGGCTTCATACATGCGATGATCCGCCTTTTCGATCATTTCTACCCAATCCTCACAGCGGTCAGTGGTTAGCTCAGACGCCCCGATGCTGACTGTAACGGGTCTGCCATCCGGGCGCTTGCCTAAGGTCAATTCACCTAAACGGTCTAGAACCGGCACGATATGGTCCACGTCTGTGTTGGGCAGAAGAATGACAAATTCTTCGCCGCCCCAGCGGATCAACTGGTCGCTACGGCGCAGACAATCCTGAAGCCCTCTCGCAACCTGTTTCAGAACCATATCGCCTTGTTCGTGGCCAAACTCGTCATTGACTGATTTGAATTTGTCCACATCCATAAACAGTATGCTCATGGGCGCGCCAGTGCGTGACGCAATACGGTATTGCAAATCCAGATATTCTTCACCGGAACGACGGGTGAAGGCACCTGTGAGCAAATCTTTGGACGCCTGATTGATAAGGGAGATCATGTAATGAAGCTGACTCATCCCCGAAAAGATTGATACGCCGAGTACTACGATCATCAGCCATGTGCTGTTGATAAATTCCTGAAGATCAAAATGCGGTTGCTGGGCTGCACCTAAAATAACAACCACCATAACGGCGACCCCGGTGATAAAGACTTCAAGCGCAGTCAAGGGAAAGACGCTTAGGCCGGCAACTACAATAAACGGAAGCAGAGCATAGGCACTGGTTACAGCTGTCCCTAAGGCATTTGTTTCCAATCCGACCAGAAACGGCTGGGAGATCAGATAGAAAACGGGCGGAACTGCCATCATACCGCCGAGCAAGAGATAGGCGTGGTTTAGGGATCGGCAATTTTGATGCATCAGGTACAGGCCAAAGAAGACAATGGCCGAAACTGTTCGCAACATGGCAAGGATCGCCCATGTTGGCCAGGAAAATGCAAAGAAATCAACGATAATCCAGATCGGAATAACCACGGAAAACAGCAAAGACAGCAAGCCGACACGGCTGGCAATGATCTTTGCGCGGTGACGTCGAATATGGGCCGAATGCGCAAAGGGAAACATTAATTCCATATATTCAGGAATTATGCGCAACTGGGATTTTATATTTTTAAATGCTGCCATGTTTTTCTCACGCAAGTTCATTACCAAGCCTATCACGAAAAAGAGCGAATTATTGAAATTGTCAAAAAATTTACACATAAATTTTATGGATATCAACAGGGCACTCGGATAAAAAAGGGCTCAAAAGTATCAACCTTTGAGCCCTTCTAAACTGTACGCAACTTAAGATTACAAGCCGTAGGCCTTTGCTAACTCTGGGTCTTTTTCAGCTACTTGTTTTGCAAGGTCAACAATTACTTTGGCTTGCTTCCAAGTCGCATCATCCTGCATCTTTCCATCAATCATGACGGCACCTGTCCCATCAGGCATGGCTTCGATGATGCGCAGGGCAAATTTCGCTTCATCCACATCCGGGGAGAAGACTTTTTTGGCGATATCGATTTGTTTGGGGTGCAAAGACCAGGCCCCGACACAGCCGAGTAAGAAGGCGTTGCGAAATTGTGCTTCACAGGCTTCGTTGTCGCTGAAATCCCCAAACGGACCATAAAACGCCTTGATGCCATTGCTTTGGCAGGCATCGACCATTTTTGCGACAGTAAAATGCCACAAGTCTTGTTGGAAGTGTGTGCGCGGTGCGCCTTCTTCTTTGGCATCTTCGAGAACGCCATAGAACGGGTGACCACCGCCAACGCGGGTTGTCTTCATGCCACGCGACGCCGCTAAATCAGCAGGGCCCAAGCTCATACCATGCATGCGCGGGCTGGCCGCAGCGATTTCTGAAATCTGTTCAACACCAAGCGCAGTTTCCAAAATGGCGTGGATCATGATCGGTTTTTTCACGCCGTGTTTGGCTTCGAGCTGGGCGAGCAGTTGATCAACATAGTGAATGTCCCATGGGCCTTCGACTTTGGGTAACATCAAAACGTCCAGTTTGTCACCGGCTTCGGCAACGATTTCCTGTACATCATCCAAGAACCATGGGGAATTCAGGCAGTTTACACGGGTCCAAAGGGATGTGGAGCCAAAATCAACAGATTTTGCGACTTCAATAAAGCCGGCGCGGGCTTCTTCTTTAGCGTCTGCCGGAATTGCATCTTCAAGGTTACCGAGGATGACATCCACTTGCTTAACCATATCGGGTACTTTGGCGCGCATCTTTTCCATATGTGGTGGGAAAAAGTGGATCATTCGTTCCAATTTGACAGGAACTTCGCGATAAGGTTCCGGGGCGCCGATGGCTAAAGGTTCAAAAAACTTCTTGGCTGGTTTTCTCATAACACATTGTTTCCAAATATATTTTTAAAAGACGTGGCCTTATGCTGGCCTTCGAATCTGGCGTGATTGTGCATTGCGAAATGCTAGGTTGCAAGGAGATTCTAGCGTTCTGGCAAAAAAATAGGTTGCAATTGTAACTAGTTTTTTTCATCCGGATTAAAAAGCGCAGCCAGCGGGTGTTTATTGAGCACCAGTTGCTTTTCACGCTCTCCAATCATATGGGTATAGATCGTGGTGGTGGAAATATCGGCATGGCCCAACATTTGTTGCAGGGTGCGAAGATCAATATCATGGTCCAGCAAGTGACTGGCAAAGGAATGGCGGATCACGTGGGCAGATACTTTCTTGGTAATGCCTGCCTTGATGGCAAGTTCGCGTAATTCTTTATCAAAGGTATGCCGATTCACATGGCCCTCACGTGCGCGGCGCGAGGGGAATAGCCACGGACTTTCCTGCCCCTTGTTTAAAAAGTCGGATCGAACGGTTTGGTATAATTGGACGGACTCGATCGCTGCTTTGGTTAGGGGAACCATGCGTTCCTTGTTGCCTTTGCCTGTGACAATTAACATGCCGGATTGGCGGGTGAAGGCGGATAAGGACAGGGTGATGAGTTCAGAAATGCGCAGACCGCAGGCATAGAGCACTTCCAGCATAGCGGTTAAACGCATGGATTTGGAATCTGTGCCTGAACGTGCATGTTCCAACAGGGAATTTACTTCTTCTTCTGTTAAAAACTTGGGGAGAGGCCGACCCAGTTTGGGGCTATCCAGACTGGCAGCCGGGTCATCTGTGCGAATACGTTCACCATACATAAATTTAAAAAACTGTTTCAGGGCCGATAATCGGCGCGCGCTGGTGCGCGGGGCATAGCCACTATCCAGTAGCTTTTTAATGTAGCCGCGGAGATCATCGGTGTTGGCAGTTTCCAGACGGACGGATTTACCGCTCAGGTAATCTTCAAGATTTTCTAGATCGCGGCGATAATTTTCAATCGTATTGCTGGCGGCACCGCGTTCAACCGACATCATCTGTAAAAAAGACGTGATGTGCCGAGAGGACCGGGTCAGGGGAGTGGGCTTTTTGACCATGTCTGTGAAGCCTCTGTTCCTTTAAAGTCCGGCCTGCAACGCTGTTTCAACCGCTACTGCGCGCGCGTCGCGTTCTAACCCTATTTTTCGCATCGCGGCTAATGCATCATGAATGAACGTATCTTCCATGTCTTTTAAAGGTCGATCTTCAATGGCGTTTAACATCATTAAAATGGTTTCACCCAGATCACCGGCTTGCGCTGCCTTGTTCATTCCCGTCCATAGACCCGGCTTGGGCAGGGCGGCATCGGACAGGCGCGGTCCGTTCATCAGACTGATCCATAATAGATCAGGCACAGGTAAGCCCAAGCCGTCAACGAGGGCGAAAAGACGTGCAGCCTGTTCATAGCTTTCAGGCGTTTCTTCTTGTGCCTGCCACCAGTTTTTTAAAGATTGGCTGACGGCCTGACCCAAGACATCAAAGCCTGCCAAAACCGCAAGCGGGCGTACGTCTGTCCAATTTTTTGCAGCTTCACTATCTGTAAAGGCTGCATTTCTCAGCATCAGATACCATGCTTTGGCCGTTTCCCAATCCCCTGCTGCTAAAAGCGCGCGCATGGCAGTGGGGGCAAACCATAACATGTCGATGCTTTGGGGCATGGTGCTGATGAGGGGGCGATAAAGACGGGCCGTGCTTAAGAAGCGTGTATTGGATTTGGCCAAATCCAACGCCATTGAAATGGTTTCAGATTGAATGACAGGCAGTTGACCTTCTTGTGCGCTGACCTGATAAAGTAAGGCCTGTGCTTTGAAGCTATCTAGGTTTTCAGCCGTTGCAATGGGGTTTTCCTGCTCGGCAGGGGTGAATTGCATGTTTTTGTAGGCTTGTGCGAGGAACTGCGTGCTGGCAAGATTCAGGGCAACGGCTTTTTCTGTTGCGCTGATGTCGCCAGCTTTGGTCAGATAGTTCAGGAAATTCGCATCATCGCTGTTACGAACCTGATCGGATAATTGGGCTTTCGTGGCTTTAATCAGGGCAATTTCCAAAGCGCTGGGGCTTTGTAATTCATCAACCTTACCGCGTTCACCGACTTGCAATGCATCCATCAGGTTATAATAAACCGGGTCTTTATCACCCATTTCTTTTAACAGGGATAAAGATAATTGTGCCTGATCACCCTGTTTTGCCATCATGCGGCAAAAGGCCAATGTCTTGACCCAAAAAGGATTGTCGTTTTGCTGTATGTTCTGTGCAGCCATGGCGCAGGCTTTGGTCACGTCATCTTCGATCAGCAGGACCCGGGTTTGCAACATATCCAGATCATTTGTTTTTTCATTCTGCGGGGCAGAGGAGATGAGCTTGAGCACATCGTTGATCTGTCCCATTTGTGCAAGCTTTTCCGCACGTAAGGTCAAAAGTGATTTTGGACCGCTGGAACCTTTAGGGGGTGTTGCCGCACTTAACAGCAGGCGACGCTGCAGAATGCGTAAATAAGGGGCAGATGGTCGTGCAGGCAGCTTGGCGATCAGTCGTTCTGCAATCGGGCGACTGATCCCGTTCCACATGTCGCTTGGGAACGCATTGCTGCCGCTTAAAACCCCAAGGGATTCGGAACTGATGGCGTCCAGCGACTGCACATTAATCCCACCGGAAATAGTTTTTACCGGAACCGGGGTCGTGTTGGGGCTCGCCGTTTCTTCAGTGGGGGCTAAAAGGGTACGCGGTGTTAAGGTGCGTGGCGCGTTGTTATCCTGTGCGGCTGAGAAGCTGGTTGAAGCCAGTAAGACAGTAAGACAGGCTGTTGCTTTTAAAAATCCCCCCATTGTTATCACCGCGGAAAACGGTCATCAGGCAGGGTTTTGGTCACAGGCGCTGTCGGGGCAGGAATGTCCCACGTCGCCAAAAATACGCCGGCACCGCCAAGGGTTAATAAGATAAGGACCAATAAAAATTTGGAAAAAGCCTTCATGGCAGAAAATTTTCTCTTAAAAAATTGCAGATATGTGTGCGCAGTCTAACGGGGTCTCGCAAGACTTTCAACGATTGCGACAGATTATACTTACGAAAATCTGAATTCTTAATTAAAGTAGGTGAAATTTTATAAACCAGATTTTTTGAAACGAACAAAAGTGACGAATAACAAAATGAAACTTCGCTTGCCCAAGGGACAATCTTTGGTGATTGTCGGTCTGATGGGGGCGGGGAAAACTTGTATCGGGCGACAGGTGGCACAAAAATTCGATGTACCCTTTGTCGATGCCGATCGCGAAATTGAAGAAGCGGCGGGTTGCTGTGTCGCAGATATTTTTGAACTTTATGGTGAGGCGGCCTTTCGCGATGGGGAACGTCGTGTGATTAAACGTCTGCTGGAAGGCGAACCTTGTATTCTGGCGACTGGTGGCGGTGCCTTTATGAATACGGAAACTCGAACGTTGATTGAAGAAACCGGGACAAGCCTTTGGTTGAAAGCTGATGTGGAGGTTTTGATCAAACGTACCAGTGGGCGTAAGCATCGTCCGCTTTTAAATCAGGGGGACCCGGCCAAGACCTTGCGTAAATTGGTGGATGAGAGATATCCGGTCTACGCCACGGCCGATATTACTGTTGAAACCCGTGATGAATCACTTGATGCGACTGTCAGACGCGTCGTTAAAGCCCTTAAGAATTGAGCAGATATAAATGACTGAAACAGAAAATATCCTTCACGTTGACCTTGGGGAACGAAGCTATGATATTCCGGTTGGGGCCGGATTGTTGGAAAAGGCCGGGCCGTATTTCAAGCCGCTTTTGAAAAATAATCAGGTGGTCATTGTTACCGATGAAAATGTCGGGCCGATTTATTTGGATAGATTGACCCGTGTTTTAGAAGGTGAAGGGATTATTTGTAAAAGCGTCACCTTACCTGCGGGGGAGGCGACGAAAAGTATCTCTAATTTCGAAATTCTGGTGGAAAAAATTCTTTCCTTTGGCATTGAACGCGGCACCACACTTGTGGCCTTGGGAGGCGGTGTTATTGGGGATTTAACCGGTTTTGCGGCGGCCAGTCTGTTGCGCGGGATCGATTTTATTCAGGTGCCAACCACGTTATTGTCGCAAGTAGATAGTTCTGTCGGCGGGAAAACCGGGATTAATGCCAAGGCGGGGAAAAACCTGATCGGGGCTTTTCATCAACCCCGTCTGGTTTTGATTGATACCGAGAGTCTGAATACACTGCCCAAACGGGAACTTCTGGCGGGGTATGCCGAGGTAGTGAAATACGGTTTGATCGGGGATGTTGCCTTTTTTAACTGGCTGGAAGAAAAAGGTGAGGATTTGATTAATGGGGATCAGGCCTTACGTGCAGAAGCGATTTTAAAAAGCTGTGCGGCCAAGGCTGATGTGGTCGCACAGGATGAAAAAGAAGGCGGAGTGCGGGCCTTGTTAAATCTGGGGCATACCTTTGGTCATGCGTTGGAAAAAGAATGTGGCTACGATGGAGATTTGTTGCATGGCGAGGCTGTGTCTATCGGTATGGTCATGGCCTATGAATTTTGTGCCCAACAAGGCTTGTGCAGTCAGGAAGATTCCCTGCGTGTGAAACGCTATTTGCAACGCCTTGATATGCCAGTTGATCTCAGCGGTTTGCCTTGTCAGGACTGGACAGCAGACCTGTTGATGAAACACATGATGAAGGATAAGAAAGTTAAAGATGGCAAGGTGACTTTTGTGCTGGTGCGCGCCATCGGGGATGCTTATCTGGATCGTAACGTCGAAGATGGGGATCTGAAACGTTATCTTGATGACTTGTTGACCCGGTCAAAAGCTTAAAAGGAAAAGGGGTGTGCCATGGAATGGATCATAGTTGCCATTTTTGTTTTGATCTTGTTTTCAGCCTTTTTTTCAGGTTCCGAAACAGCGCTGACGGCTGCATCGCGTCCCTTGATGCATCAACTGGAACAAAATGATGATGATCACCGCGCCGGGATCGTCAATCGATTGCTGGATTCCAAGGAACGGCTGATCGGGGCCATTCTTCTGGGAAACAATCTAGTTAATATTCTGGCGTCTGCTCTGGCAACTAGTGTGATGATCCATTATTTCGGTGAAACCGGGGTTGTCTGGGCGACTTTGGTCATGACGATTGTGGTACTGATCTTTGCTGAAATCCTGCCCAAGACCTTTGCCATTCAAAATGCCAACCGTCTTGCCCTGAGCATTGCACCGGTGATGAAAATTCTGGTCTTTATTCTGGCCCCCATCACCATGACGACACAGTTTATCGTGGCGACAACCTTGAAAGTGTTTGGTGCCGGTGTATCCGAAGATGGCGGGCAGTCCGCCGAAGAATTACGCGGGGCGATTAATCTGCATGATAGTCCGGATGATCAGGCGATCAATCAGGAACGCACCATGTTGCACAGTATCCTTGATCTGGCAGAGGTTGAAGTGGGCGAGATTATGACCCATCGCAAAGGCGTTGTGATGATTGATGCGGATCTGCCCGCCGCGGAGATTGTGGAACAGGTGCTCGACAGTCCTTTTACCCGCTTGCCGATTTATCGTGATGATCCTGACAATATCATCGGGGTGATCCATGCGAAGGCCTTGTTGCGCGCGATCCGTGCCAAAAAGGGCGATATGGAAGGGTTGGATGTGGTGGAACTGGCACAGGAAACCTGGTTTATCCCGGAGGCCACCTCTTTGATGGGGCAGCTGGAAGCTTTTCGGGCACGTCGGGAGCATTTCGCGATTGTGGTCGATGAATATGGCAGCTTCATGGGGATTGTCACGCTGGAAGATATTCTCGAAGAAATTGTTGGTGACATTGAAGATGAACATGATGACAAGGTTGCAGGTGTCCAGTCTCAGCATGATGGCTCTTACATCGTGGATGGGATTGTCACAATCCGTGATTTAAATCGCGAGTTTGACTGGCGTTTGCCGGATGAAGAAGCATCGACCATTGCCGGGTTATTATTGCATGAAGCCCGCCGCATTCCCGATATAGGGCAGGTTTTTCAATTCTACAACTTCCGGTTTGAAGTGCTGGATCGCAAAAGAAACCAGATCACATCAATTCGTATATTCCCGCCTATCGATCTGAAAGCAGAGGAATAATTCTTCATTAAAAAGAGTTTGAAAGATCAAAATTGATTCCAATCTATAAAATATCCCTTTGCTAAGAAGGGGCGTTTGGTTGGAACGGTAATGGAGATCGTTATGCAGAAAAAACTCGTCCCGGATGTAATCGCAGAATGTCGCTGTACGACATTTTCACCGGATAAATCGGTCCGTGCGGCCGCAGCCTTGATGACAGAGGAAAATATCGGCGCGCTTGTCATTGTAGAAGGGGACCGTGTTGTAGGGATTATGACAGAACGTGACGTCCTGCAAAAAATCGTCGCGTGTGACCTTGATCCGGATGATACATTGGTGCGAGATGTGATGACGCCCAATCCGGATACGGTTACGGGGGATTGTCGTGCCGCACAGGCCTTGCAGATGATGAACAGCAAGGGCTATCGTCACCTTCCGATCCTGACGGATGATGGTAAACCCTGTGGTATGGTTTCCGTTCGAGATTTGTATCAGGCGGTTCAGGATGCACTGGCAGAAGAACTGGAAGCAGTTGAAAACTATGTTCATGGTGGGGAAGGCTATGGCGTTGGGGCTTGACGGCTGATTTTTCACGGCTTATTTGAAAGAGGTCGGTTGCATTGCGTGCACTGTTGCCGACTTTTTTTATTGCTGAACCCCAAGCTAAGGTCTTATGAAATGCCGCTTTCCACACCAGCCCCGCGCAAGCATTCGCATACCCGTTCCGTTAATTTGACCGGATATGAACGTGAAGATGGTCTGTTTGATATTGAAGGGCATTTGGTGGATACCAAGACGTATTCCTTCGACAATCAGGATCGTGGTGAGATCAAGGCGGGGGAGCCTATCCACAATATGCGCTTGCGCCTGACGGTGAATGAAGAAATGACTGTGGTTGCAGCAGAAGCAACGATTGATGATAGCCCTTTTAATGTGTGCGCAAACATCACGCCGGCGTTTAAGATGCTGGAAGGTATGCAGATTGGTCCGGGCTGGAATAAACGGGTACGTCAAAAACTGGGCGGCACAAAAGGCTGTACGCATTTGGTGGAAATGCTGTCACCGTTGGCAACAGCCACCTATCAGACGCTTTATCCCATTTTGTCAAGACGTCGCGCAAGTCAGCCGGAAGACCAACGCGATAAGCCATCAATGATTGATGGCTGTCACGCGATGGATAGTTCCGGTGATTTGATTAAGGAACGTTGGCCCGAATATTATAAAGAACGTGAAGAGGCTTAGGTCCTGACCCTAATGTCTTTGCTAAATTAACGGCTGAGGACATAACAGAGCTTGGGGCTCATACCCGCTTCGTCGCACAGACAGTCCTGATGGTAATCGATCTGGTCTGTAAAACATTCAATGACTGATCGCAGATAAGACACAATAAACGCACGAATGGCCGATGTTCGGTTGGCCCGTGGTTTATAGCTGTTGATCCAGGTGCAGAGTGTATGGATATCGGTTTGTTCCTGCGAACAGATATGTTCCAAAGCAGACCACATTTCCGGTTCTAATCGAAAACTAGTCCGCCGACCCGCAATATTAACATTGCGGCTGATAAGAGATTCTGACATTCACGTTATACCTTAAGGTTTCTCATATTTCGCCTTTATGCACTTATTTTGTTGCAATTTTGTTAGGCGATTTCTACCTTTAGGCGGGTTGTAAATGAATGTCAATCTATCAAAAAGGGGTAGGTAATACCATTTTATTCAGGTGTATACTCCTTTTGGGTTAGAGTCTTTAAGGACAAGGCATGAACCCGTTCGCGCAGTTCATCGGCGAGTATGTCATAAACCATGCGTTGACGTTGCACCCTAGAGATGCCTTCGAACTTCTCTGATACAATGAGTAAATTGAAGTGACTTTCACCTTCTGGGTTTGCCCCGCTATGCCCCGCATGACGAAACGATTCGTCTTCAAGGACCAGTTTTATTGGGGAAAGGGCGTTTTGCAGCTTGTTTTTCATGGTTTCTGCGACTGACATGAATGTGTCCTCTATTTGCTAGTAGGTTGAATTATATACAGGTTGGGTCAGAAGATGCATTTCAACCCAAAGGTCTGTAAAGGTAATACTTGATTCTATTAGTGCATTACTATACTAAGGGAGTATATAAAAAATTTACACCGAGGGATCCTGGTGACTTGAATAAAGTCGTTACTGCAAGTTGGAGCTACAACCTATGTCGCAGACTGTAAACAAAAAAAAGGCGGATGACGTTGATCGTTTTGTTGGCGAAAAGATTCGCGAACGCCGTATTATGTTGGGGTTGACCCAGCAGGAACTGGCCCATGGTATCGGTGTGACCTACCAGCAAGCCCATAAATATGAACAAGGTGTCAACCGTGTTTCGGCTGGCCGTTTGTTTGAAATTGCGCGCATGCTGAATACACCTGTTGAATTTTTCTTTGACGGTATTGGTGGGGAAACTCAGCGTGAAAGCAACCCACGTGAACGTATGGGGCTGGAATTGTCACGTCATTTTTCTATGATCCGTAATGAAAAATATCAAGAAGCTATTTCCAGCCTGGCCCGCGCTTTGGCTGACGAAAAGTAAGTTTGCTTCGTACAATTCGGCGGGGTAGAAACCCGCCGATTGTTTTTGCCTCTTTTTCCCGCCTGTCACACTTGCTATAAAAAGGAGCTAAGCCCATATTCTTGTGGGCTGCTTTCCTTTTTTAGTGGGTTTTTTTTGTGACTTCAAAAAGTGATCTTCGCTTTAATAGCCGTTTCTGGGAAGAAACCATAGAAGACATCGATCCTGATACGCCAAAATGCGCGTGGCCGGGCTGTGATGGCTATGGGGAATTCAAGGCGCCCAAATCACGCGATCATCTGCGTGACTATCATCATTTCTGTTTGGATCATGTGCGTGAATATAATAAACGCTGGAACTATTATGAGGGCATGAATTCTGCCGATATCGAACGCGATATGCGTAAGGATTATACTTGGGATCGCCCCAGTTGGAATTTTGGGACTTTTAAAAAAGCACCGGGATCAACAGGCGGCGGATTTAAGGATGATTTTGGATTTTTTAATGAAGATGGCAGTTTTAAAAATGAACCCGAAGACGATATGGCCCAGTTCGACTGGGAAGAACGCAAAGCCTTTGCGTTATTGGATTTGAAACCCGGTGTCAGTCTTGACGAATTGAAAGCACGTTATAAAGTTCTTGTGAAAAAATATCATCCCGATGCCAATGGCGGTGACAAAGATTCAGAAGAACGCTTTAAAATTATCAGCCAAGCCTATACATTGCTTAAAAATACGATCATTGATTAATGGACTCTCCCCCAAGAACGAAAGAAAAGATTATGAATGAACTTTCAGGCGTCCAAGCCTTCCCTTTAAACGCTCCCGATATAGAGGTCGATGTAAAAGAAACCTTCGGCATTGATGTGGACATGAAGGTGCCTGCTTTTTCCATTCGCAACGAATATGTTCCTGATCTGGATAAAACCTATCGTTTTGATAAAGAAACCACACTGGCGATCTTGGCCGGTTTTGCCCATAACCGTCGTGTGATGATTCAGGGTTATCACGGTACAGGTAAATCCTCCCATATCGAACAGGTTGCAGCGCGCCTGAACTGGCCGTGTGTACGCATCAATTTGGACAGTCATATCAGCCGGATTGATTTGATTGGTAAAGACGCGATCGTCCTGCAAGATGGCAAGCAGGTCACAGAATTTCGCGAAGGGATTTTACCGTGGGCCTTGCAGCACCCGTGTGCCTTGGTTTTTGATGAATATGATGCGGGTCGACCGGATGTGATGTTTGTGATCCAACGTATTTTGGAAGTAGAAGGTAAACTCACGCTGCTGGACCAAAGCCGCGTTATTCGTCCGCATGAACATTTCCGCATGTTCGCCACCGCCAACACCATTGGTCTTGGCGATACCACCGGGCTGTATCATGGGACACAACAGATCAACCAAGGCCAGATGGACCGTTGGTCAATGGTTCAGACGCTGAACTATCTTGACCATGATGAAGAAGTTGAAATTGTATTGGCAAAAATGCCGGACTGGAATACGGATGCGGGCCGCAAGGACGTTTCTGCGATGGTGGAGCTGGCCGATCTTACCCGTCAAGGATTTATCAATGGCGACTTGTCGACTGTTATGTCACCGCGTACCGTGATTACCTGGGCGGAGAACGCCAAAATCTTTGGCGGTGATCTGGGCTACGCCTTCCGCGTGACCTTCTTAAACAAATGCGACGAGATGGAACGTCCGGTGGTGGCGGAATTCTATCAACGTTGTTTTGATGTTGACCTGCCATTAAGTGCAGCGCGTGTGGCGTTGAGCTAATGCAGGAAGAGATCCGCGATCTTCTCAAACGTGTAACGACAGCAACGGTTCGTTCCTTTTCGGGCGAACCGGAGCTGGTGGTGAATTATTCTCCGGGGGCGGCGACGGTCAACAAATCATCGGTACGTTTGCCCATGCCGTCACGTGGGGCGATCTCTAAAGGTGATCTGGAAAAGCTACGTGGGACGTCGGATGCGGCATCTTTGCGTCTGCGTTTTCATGATGCCAGTTTGCACCGCACGAAAATGCCGTCTGATCCGCAGGCTCGCGAAGTGTTTGAACTTGTTGAACAGGCTCGCGTGGAAAGTTTGGGCTCACGTCGGATGAAAGGCGTGGCGAAAAATCTGCGTACCCTTCTGGAAGTGCGTGCGCAGGAAAATGGCTGGGGCAATGCCATCAATCGTGACGAGGTACCGCTGGCACAGGGGCTGGCCCTGTTGGTGCGGGAACGTTTAACGGGGCGTGAACTGCCGCCTGTTGCCAAAAAAGCGGCTGATTTCTGGCGTCCTTTGGTCGAAGAGCAAGGCGTTGATACCTTGAATGAACTGGTCGAAAAGGCAGAGGATCAACAAGCCTATGGCGAGGCGGTTTATCGTTTTCTGGAAGCCATGGAACTGATGGACCCGCCCAGTGGTCAGAAAGAGGAAGAAGAACAAAATTCCCAGTCTGAAGAAACGGACGGTGAAGACAGCCCGTCTGAACAAGAACTGGAAAGCGTCGGTGGGGCAGGGGAAATGTCTGATGACATGGACATGCCGTCTTCTGAACAGGATGAGATGGGCCCTTCCGAAGGTGAAAGCGAAGAGGGCGAGGAAGACGAGATGCAGGCCGGTCAAGGTGAAGAAAGCCCGGCAGGCCCGACCAAACGCCCAAACTGGCTGGATCCGAATGATGCGATTGCAATTGACTATAAAGCCTACACAACTGAATTTGACGAAGAAGTCGACGCCGTTGATTTAGCCGATGATGAAGAGTTGGAACGTCTGCGTCGTCAATTGGATATGCAGTTGGCAAACCTGCAAGGCGTTGTTGCCCGTATCGCCAACCGCTTGCAACGTCGTTTGATGGCTCAACAACAACGCACATGGGATTTTGATCTGGAAGAAGGCTTGCTTGATTGTGCGCGACTGGCGCGCATTGTTGCCAATCCGACCCATTCTTTGTCGTATAAGTGGGAAAAAGAAACAGAATTTCGCGATACTGTGGTGTCATTGTTGATCGATAACTCAGGATCCATGCGCGGACGCCCCATTACGGTGGCGGCGATCAGTGCGGATATTTTAGCGCGCACACTGGAACGTTGTGGTGTGAAGGTCGAAGTCCTTGGCTTTACGACGAAAGCCTGGAAAGGCGGCAAAGCGCGTGAGAAATGGATGAGCGAAGGCAAGCTGCCTAACCCCGGTCGTCTGAATGATTTACGCCATGTGGTCTATAAATCAGCAGATGAACCATGGCGTCGGGCCAAGAACAATATGGGCTTGATGTTAAAGGAAGGCTTGCTGAAAGAAAATATCGATGGGGAGTCGCTACTGTGGGCCTATAAGCGCCTGATGTATCGACCGGAAGAACGCAAGATTTTGATGGTGATCTCGGATGGGGCACCTGTGGACGATTCAACCTTATCGACTAACCCGGCAAGCTATCTGGAAGCGCATCTGCGCGAGGTCATTGACTGGATGGAAACCCGTACGCCTGTACAGCTGACGGCTATTGGGATTGGACACGATGTCACGCGTTACTATCGTAATGCGGTGACCTTAAGTGATCCGGAAGATTTGGGCGGGACGATCCTGCAAAATTTGGCAGACATGTTTGATGCCAATTTGGATAGTCTGCATCTTAGACGTTAAGGGATCGATGGAATGAAGAAATCTGCGTTGTTAGCTTATGTCTGTTTTAGTCTGCTGCTTTCAACGCAGGCCCTTGGCGACGAGGTGAAGATTTATCGCGATGCGATTGATTTTGCCCCTTATGAAACACCCTATGTCAAATTAAATGGGGTAACACGTTTATCCTCAACAGATGATCGTTTTGGCGGTTTATCCGGTTTAATGAAAACGAATAAGGGGTATCTGGCGGTAAGTGACCGTGCCCATCTGTTTGATTTTCAGGATAACGACTTTTCAACGGCCGAGGTCATGCCTTTGCTGGAAAAAAATGATGACCCCTTGGATGGCAAGCGTAGGCGTGATGCGGAAAGTCTGGCACAGGGGCCGGATGGTGGTATTTATGTTTCTTTTGAACGCGATCACAGGGTCGTTCTTTATAACCGGGCAGGTTATGTGATCTCGAAAGACATGCCCTTTACAAAGGATTATAGTTCTTTATCCAATAATAGCGGGCTGGAAGCGATTGAAACGTTCAAAGATGTTCGCCTGGTCTTGATTGGGGAGGGAAAGAAGAACGGCGAAACATCCCCGCTTTGGGTACAGGAAAAATCTGGTTGGAAAAAGAAACAGATCGACAAACAAGACGGTTTTCGCCCCACCGGGCTTGCACGGATTCCTGAAACGAATCGCTTTTTATTGCTTGAACGATATTATGCCCCCATTGAAGGTGTGCGTGTACGCCTGTCAGAACTTGATGTGAATACAGGTAAACGCCTTGCGCGTTGGGCAGAACTCGGGCCACCCACACCGATTGATAACCTTGAAGGGATTACGGTTCATAAAAATGAACAAGGCGTGATGGTGGTAACGCTGATTTCTGATGATAATTTTAGCGTTTTGCAAAGAACGCTCGTTTTGCAGCTCAACGTAAAAAAGCCCGCCCTAAAATGAAGGGCAGGCTTTTTAAAACGTAAAGCGCAGGAAAAGGTGCCTTAAGCAGCTTTCTTGGCTTGAGCTTTTTTAACGCGGCTTTTCAAACGACGTGCTTCGCGCGGCAGTTTGTCTGCCGGTGTGTCGAGCAAGTACGCATCCAAACCACCTTTATGTTCGATGGTGCGAAGCGCTGAAGTGCTGACGCGCAAGCCAACAGTAACGCCCAATGCGTCGCTTACCAAAGAAACGTCTTGCAAGTTCGGCAAGAAACGACGACGAGTGCGGTTTTTAGCGTGGCTTACATTGTTGCCAGTTTGAACGCCTTTACCAGTAAGTGAGCAGCGACGTGCCATAATACAAATCCTTAATCTCATAAACACTGAAGGTGGGGCCAGACAAAGCCTCAGCCCTCAAGAGAGACCCGCCTTTTACGGAAAAGCTCTCCTCTCGTCAAGGTGAATCTGACTCTTTTATGAAGAAAGTTCACCAAACGGGAGTTTGATAGCTTGAATAGACCAAAGAGGCAAGGGCACTCCTTTCACGAACGACTTTATATATCATGTCGAGATTTTAGTTACGGGAGTGCTGGAAATTAGACAAGTGATCGAAAATATTCGATTCTTTTTTAACCGGACCACAGGAATTTGGCAGAGAAAAACACCATCCAGAGGATAGATGTCCTTGGATGGTGTTTTATGTTTAGATAACTCTAGCCGGTTTTTTGAAGCGCCATGCTTTCGAAAAATTCATCCAAAGAAACTTGTCCGCGTGCGGCATTGGCTTGTGTGAAATCAATCGCGCCATTATTAACATTGTCATACATTTCTACATACAGTTCAGCCGTTTGTGGAGACAGACCCGCATCGATAAATGTCTGTGTCCAGCCTTCTTTGGGAACTTCGATCGGGGTGATGTCTGTCTTTAAGCTTTTGGCAAATGCCTGTGCGATATCACGTGCGCTATATTGCTGGGCGCCTTTCAATTCGATCACACGGTGGGCTTCTTCAGCAGGTTCAAGCAAGCTTTTGGCAATCTGTTCGCCAATGTCTCGGGTCGCGACCATATCAATTTTTAAATCAAGCGGATGCAGAAAGCTTGGCAAGATATTATCATTGAGAACCGCTGGCACAATCGTAGACCAGTTTTCCAGAAAATATGCAGGGCGAATGGCGGTGGTTTTTAGCGCACTTTGATGAAAGGCGCTTTCCAGATACGCCGCTGTACGGATGGGGCCAGTTTTTCCTTGAACGCCTAAATGAGCACCGACAGAAGACAGGAATGTGACGTGCCCGACGTTTGCATCCTTTGCGGCTTCCACCAGAATTTCGCTTAAACGGATAGCACGTGTAAGAAAATCATCGTGACCAACATCTGGTGGCTGCATCAAATAGGCGCCTTGGGCACCGCGCAATGCTTCTGTCATAGCCGGAAGGTCAAAAAAGTCGGCAATGGCAACTTCTGCACCTTTGTCTTTCCAGACTTGGCCTTTTTCAGCAGAACGAACAATGACACGCACATCTTTTCCTGCATCCAAAAGTGTTTGGGCTGCGACCGAACCTGTGTTGCCGGTGACACCGCTGATAACAAACATGGGGGGGAACTCCTTAACTGTTGTGTTGAACTGAAAAGAAGATACGACGATTGTTTGCATAATTCTAATGCATGGTTTATATAAAATATATGCACCAGACGAATATAAATAATCTCGACCTCAATCTGTTGGTCGCGTTGGAAGCTTTGCTGGAAACATCCAGTGTTAGTCGAGCAGCAGAACAGGTCAACCTTAGCCAACCGGCCATGAGCCGGGCGCTGGAGCGCCTGCGCCATATGTTGAAGGACCCGCTTTTGGTGCGTTCTGGTCGCGGGATGGTGTTGACCCCGCGCGGTGTTGCCCTGCGCCTTCCTTTGCAAGAAGCGCTTTCGCGTGTGCGCGGCGTTTTGGCACCCAATGAATTTATCCCGGCGCAGTCAACCGAGCATTTTCGTATTATGGGGATGGATTACTTTAGCCATGTGATGATGCCTAAAGTGCTGGAACAGATTTATACCCAAGCGCCCAATGTGTCGGTCTCGTTGGAAAATGTATCCCAGTCCGGGATAGAAGCCCTGAAAGCAGGGGAGATTGATTTAGGCATCGGTGTTGTTGAGGACGGGCCGGATCTTTCAAACTGTTTTCATCAAGCTTTGTTTGACGATAATTTTATCTGCGTCATGCGTCAGCACCACCCGCTTTCTAAAGGTCCCATGAGCCTAAGCACATTTTGTTCGTCTGGACATGCGCTTTTGAGCATTACTGGAAAAGGAACGGGGGAGATTGACAGGCGATTGGCAGACCTTGGTGAAAAACGTCTAATTCAACTGCGCCTGCCACATTTTCTGGCGATCCCGTCTGTCATTAGTCACACAGATTTGCTGGTCACAATCCCGAGAAAACTGGGACGTTTGTTTGAAGGGGAAAGCCTTTATATCTGCGAATTACCGGAGGAATTGCGTCGCGCGGATTTCACCATCTCGCAAATCTGGCACGAACGTTTTCAACATGACCCTGCGCGAAAATGGCTGCGTTCGATCCTGAAATCGGTAAGCCGTGGTATTTAAAATAAAGACTGATAAGGAAGTGTAATGACTGTGAGTTTTCGAAAAGCAACAAAGAATGATCTGCCCTTTATCGTCCAGCTTTTAGCCCAAGATGAACTGGGACAGGGTCGGGAAGATGCAAGCTTACCTCTGGCAGATGATTATATAGGGGCGTTTGATGCGATCGAAGCAGACCCAAATCAATTACTTTGTGTGTGTCTGGAGGGGGGAAAGGTGATTGGATCCTTACAGATCAGTTTCATACCCGGATTGTCCAGAAAAGGAATGTGGCGCGGACAGATCGAAGCCGTCAGGATTGCCACTAATTATCGAAATGAGGGGCTGGGAGAAAAGATGTTTTCCTGGGCGATTGAACAATGCAAAGACAGAAACTGCCAATTGGTGCAGCTGACCACCGATAAGTCGCGCCCCGATGCCCATCGCTTTTATGATGGACTGGGCTTTGTTGCTTCCCATGAAGGATATAAGCTGGCCCTTTAGAACCAGTGTTTCGTCCTGTTGACCACATAGACAAGGGATAACATTACCGGGACTTCGACCAAAACGCCAACCACGGTGGCAAGGGCCGCACCGGAATGCAGGCCAAAAAGGGAGATGGCAACCGCAACTGCCAGTTCAAAGAAGTTTGATGTGCCGATCAGACAGGCCGGGCCTGCGATATTATGCTTCAACTGCAATGCTTTTGCGGCAAAATAGGCAATGAAGAAAATGCCGTATGTCTGGATCAGCAAGGGAATGGCGATCAGGATGATATCTTGTGGTTTACTGATGATTTTTTCTGCCTGAAACCCAAAAAGCAGAACAACAGTGGACAGCAACCCGACAACTGACCAGGGTTTGATGCGATCCAGAAAGGTGTTGAGCCTGCTTAAATCACCTTTTCGTTCCAGTTTTTTGCGGGTCAAGACACCAAAGCTTAAAGGGATGACCACATACAAAATGACGGATAGCAGCAAGGTTTCCCAGGGGACCTGAATTTCGGAAATGCCAAGCAAAAAGGCTGCGATGGGGGCAAAGGCAAAGATCATGATGATGTCATTGACCGAGACTTGTACCAATGTGTAGTTGGCGTCCCCCTTTGTCAGCTGACTCCAGACAAAAACCATGGCGGTGCAAGGGGCCACGCCCAAGAGGATCATCCCGGCGATATATTGTTCTGCGGTTTGGGCATCTACCCAATCTGCAAAAAGGATTTTAAAGAACAGCCAGCCCATAAAGGCCATGGAAAAGGGCTTGATCAACCAGTTGATGATAACCGTCAGGATCAGGCCTTGGGGTTTCTTCCCGATGTCTTTGAGCGAAGAAAAATCGATCTGGACCATCATGGGATAAATCATAACCCAGATCAAAACAGCAACGACCAGATTGACATGGGCGAGTTCAAGACTGGCGACGAGGGCAAAGAGGGCAGGGAACAGGTTGCCAAGAACAACCCCGGCCACAATTGAAAGCCCGACCCATACCGTGAGATACCGTTCAAACAGCCCCATTTTTCTTTCCCTCTTTAGGTACATTTTTAAAGAACCGAAGGATAGGGGGAAATGCCCTGATCTTCAAATGTCATTATTCGTGGGAGATATATTAATTAAGTTTTTTCCTTATTACGAAAAAGCCCGGCTACATCAAGCAGCCGGGCTTTTATTATGCTCGTTTCACGCTTGTCTCAAAGGTCAGCCCGGGCGGCGGGCCATGAGGTCTTTGAGGTTGGTGTCGATATGGTCGAGGAACTGGTGGGTTGTGCACCAGCTTTGTTCCGGCCCCACCAGAAGCGCCAGATCTTTGGTCATATGGCCGCTTTCTACGGTTTCGATACAGACGCGTTCCAGATCGTCGGCAAAACGTTCAACCGCCGGGGTTTCGTCAAACTGACCACGGAATTTCAAGGCGCGTGTCCAGGCGAAGATCGAAGCGATCGGGTTGGTAGATGTTTCTTTGCCTTCCTGATGCATGCGATAGTGACGGGTCACTGTCCCGTGGGCGGCTTCGGCTTCAACCGTTTGCCCATCCGGTGTCATCAAAACAGATGTCATCAGACCAAGCGAACCAAACCCTTGGGCAACCGTATCGGATTGAACGTCACCGTCATAGTTTTTACAGGCCCAAACAAACCCGCCCGACCATTTCATCGCACAGGCCACCATGTCATCGATCAAACGGTGCTGGTAGATGATCCCGGCGTTTTCAAATTTATCTTTAAATTCGGCTTCATAGATTTCTTCAAAGATATCTTTGAAGCGACCGTCATAGGCTTTCATGATGGTGTTCTTGGTGGACAGGAACACAGGCCAGCCTAGTTCTAGACCATAGTTCAGACAGGCGCGGGCAAACCCACGGATGCTTTCATCCACGTTATACATGGACATGGCGACACCGGGGCTGTCAAATTCGTAAACGGTGTGGGTGATCGGGTCCCCGCCGTCGGCAGGTTCAAACGTCATGGTCAGCTTACCGGCACCGGGCACTTTCATGTCGGTACATTTATATTGATCGCCAAAAGCATGTCGGCCGATAACAATCGGTTGGGTCCAGCCAGGAACTAAACGCGGTACGTTTTTACAGATGATCGGCTGGCGGAAAACAGTCCCGCCGATGATGTTACGCAGCGTGCCGTTAGGTGACTTCCACATCTTTTTCAGGCCAAATTCTTCAACGCGTTGCTCATCCGGTGTGATGGTCGCGCATTTGACACCGACGCGATATTCTTTGATGGCATTGGCCGCATCAATTGTGATTTGGTCATCTGTGGCATCACGGTTTTCCATGCCCAGATCATAATATTTCAATTCCACATCACAGTAAGGCAGGATCAGTTTGTCTTTAATGAACTGCCAGATGATACGGGTCATCTCGTCGCCATCAAGTTCGACGATCGGGTTTTTGACCTTAATTTTGCTCATGTAAATGTTCTCCAAAAGAGGGAAGCTGCAACAGCGAAATTTATTAATTGAACATGACGATACGCCTGTGATACCCCCTTGGCAAGTAAAGTATTGGTATGACCAAGACGGCAGTTTATCTAGGTTTTACAAAGGGTTGTAGCTAAAGGAAAGTCTCCTGTCCAAGGCTGAGTGGTATTACAAATAAAGGTGGGGAATTCTGCTTTCTATTCAAGGAAAAAATGAGAGAATCGGATCAGGTATGGGCCCCAAAAAAGACAGGAAATTTCGTCAATTGGTCAAAGTTTGTACATTTATATAAAGGCTGAAAAGTGGCTTAGACGCATGTTTTATATAAGAGAAATTTTCTAAGTAACTGGTAATACCGAAAAAAAACGGCAAAGGCGGTTGCTTGGGGGCGGTCCAAAGACTACAAATACGCCAGCAAATTATGTAGTCGCCTCAAATCTATTGAGGCTTTTGGGAGTTTTGAAACAAATGACTGACATCATTTATACAATCGTTGATGAAGCACCGGAACTGGCAAGTGGCTCTTTCCTGCCGATCATCCAGAAATATACCAAGGCCGCTGGTATCGAAGTTGGCACAAAGGACATTTCTGTTGCAGCGCGTATTCTGGCATTGTTCGACCTGCATTCCGACGATTTGGCTGAATTGGGCGATCTGGTGAAAAAGCCGGAAGCTAATGTGATCAAACTTCCGAACGTGTCCGCTTCTGTGCCGCAATTGGTTGCTGCGATCAAAGAATTGCAGTCCCATGGTTTTGACATTCCTGATTACGTTGAAAACCCGCAAACAGACGAAGAAAAAGCAGCGCGTGCGAAATATGATACGGTTAAAGGCTCTGCGGTAAACCCGGTCTTGCGTGAAGGGAACTCGGATCGTCGCGCCCCGTTTGCGGTTAAAGAATTTGCCAAGAAAAACCCGCACCGTATGGGTAAATGGACAAAAGACAGTAAAACACACGTTGCCACTATGGGTCACGATGACTTTGCCTCTAACGAAAAATCCATCACTTTGGATAAAGCCACAGAAGCTAAGATCGAATTTGTTGGCAAAGATGGTGCGGTTCAAACGTTAAAAGCCAGCTTGCCGTTGCAAGAAGGTGAAGTTCTGGACGGTACGTTCATGTCCGTTAAGGCGCTACGCAAGTTCCTGGCAGAACAGATTGCCGATACAAAAGAGTTGGGCATCCTGTTTTCTTTGCACATGAAAGCGACCATGATGAAAGTTTCCGATCCGGTGATCTTTGGTCACTGCGTTGAAGTTTTCTTCGCCCCTGTTTTTGAAAAGCACGCCGCCACATTTGCCGAACTGGGCGTGGATGTGAATAACGGCTTTGGTGACGTTATTGCCAAAATCGAAAAACTGCCAGCCGACAAAAAGGCCGAGATCGAAGCAGATATCGAAGCCTGCCTGAACGATCAGCCTGACCTTTACATGGTGAACTCTGATAAAGGCATCACCAACCTGCACGTACCTTCTGACGTGATCATCGATGCATCCATGCCGGCTGTTATTAAAGCTGGTGGTATCGGTTGGGGCCCAGATGGTAAAGCAGCTGACACCAAATGTGTGATCCCCGATAGCTCTTATGCAGGCGTTTACGATGCGGTTATCAACTTCTGTAAAGAAAATGGCGAATTTAACCCGGCGACCATGGGCTCTGTGCCCAACGTTGGTTTGATGGCCCAGAAAGCTGAAGAATATGGTTCACACCCACAAACATTCATTGCCCCTGCGGATGGCACGATCCGTATCGTTGATGCAGACGGCAATGTGCTGATCTCACATGATGTGGAAGAAGGTGATGTGTGGCGTGCCTGTATGGCCAAAGACGCTCCGATCCAGGATTGGGTGAAACTGGCTGTGTCACGCGCACGTGCAACAGGGTCTACAGCAGTCTTCTGGCTGGACGAAAACCGCGCGCATGATGCCGAACTGATCAAGAAAGTAAACGCTTACTTGCCGAACCACGATACATCCGGTCTGGATATCAAGATCATGGCCCCGGCCGATGCGTGTAAACTGTCTTGTGAAATGATTGCCAAGGGCGAAGATTGCATCTCTGTCACAGGTAACGTTCTGCGTGACTATAACACCGATTTGTTCCCGATCCTTGAAGTAGGCACATCTGCGAAAATGTTGTCTATCGTACCGTTGATGAACGGTGGTGGTCTGTTTGAAACAGGCGCGGGTGGTTCTGCCCCGAAACACGTTCAACAACTGGTCGAAGAAAATCACCTGCGTTGGGATAGCCTTGGTGAATTCTGCGCCCTTGGTGCGTCACTGGAACATTTCGCCAATGCTAACAACAACCCGAAAGCCGCTTTGCTGGGTAAGACATTGGATCAAGCCACAGCGAAACTGCTGGACAAAAACGAAAGCCCGAGCCGTAAAGTGAATGAACACGACAACCGTGGTTCACACTTCTGCATCGCGCTTTATTGGGCCGAAGCACTGGCGGCACAGGACGAAGATGCTGAATTGAAAGCATATTTCGCCCCGATCGCGAAAGAACTGGCTGAAAAAGAAGATCAAATTCGCAAAGAATTGATTGATTGCCAAGGTGTTCCGGTTGACTTGGGTGGTTATTACCACCAAGACCAAGCCAAACGTATCGCGGCCATGCGCCCAAGCGCAACATTGAACGCGATCATCGGCTAATCTTTTAAAAGTCGATAAAGCTTTTAAAAGCCCGCCTCCCTTGTATGAACAGGAGGCGGGCTTTTTCTTTTGACAGGCCGTCAGCACAACTGGTATTTTTAGGTATCAGTTAATGGAGATTTGATGTCCTGATTAGGTTGGGAATTCCAAGGGTGAATTCCTCATGCACGAACAAACTTTGAATGCTCGCCTCGTCCTGTAGAAGGCTGGCCTAGTTTATGTGCGCTTTCATTTTCAAAAATATGAACAACAGTCTACCCATTTGATATGGGGAGATTTGTCGATATGAGAGACAGACCTGATGAAACGGGACTATTCCCAGTTTTTGCCGTTTACTGCAAAAAACGGCATGCCGGAAAAGGCCTCTTCTTTTCTGGAAATACTTGGCTGGAACAGTTTTTATGAACAACAACTCAGCCTTGATGCGCGTGAACACTATGCGCTGGTGCGCATTACAGAAGTTCATCGCAGCCATCTGCGCATCAAAGGCGAGGGGGTGGATCAATTGATCGCTTTTCAGCCAGATCTTTGTGTTGGTGATTGGGTGCTTTATGACGAAAGCCGACAAAAAATCCAGTACGCATTAGAACGAAAAAGCCTGTTGAAACGACGTCGGGCAGGCACCGGGCGTGACCTTCAATTGATCGCGTCCAATATCGATACGGCCTTTATCGTGACTTCATGTAATCATGACTTTAACCCTGCGCGATTGGAACGTTATCTTGCCTTGGCGTTGGAGGCGGAGATTACCCCGGTTATTCTGCTGACCAAAACGGATTTATGTGAAGATATGCAAACCTATCTGGATCAGGCTCGCAGGATTTCACCCTTGGCGTTTGTGGTCGCCTTGAATGCTCATGAAGATGATGTCAGGCGCCTGTTATCAGACTGGTGTAAGCTTGGACAGACGGTTGCCTTTATCGGATCCTCTGGTGTGGGTAAATCGACTTTGGTCAATGGGTTGCGTGGCGACAGTACGGTTCCCACACAATCCATCCGCGAAGATGATAGCAAGGGACGCCACACCACAACCGCGCGTCAATTGTATGTGATTGATGGGGCATGCGTTGTTATCGACACACCGGGCATGCGCGAACTTCAACTGAGCAATGCCGCAGACGGAATTGCCCATTTGTTTGATGATCTGGAACGTCTGGCAGATAAATGCCGTTTCAAGGACTGCACCCATCAGACAGAACCAGGATGTGCGATCACACAGGCAATTTCATCAGGTGAGATTGAGGAAGAACGCTTTATGCGCTGGAAAAAACTCGCCCGTGAAGAGGCTTTTAATTCTGCCAGTCTGGCTGAGCGACGTGCCAAAGATAAAGCTTTTGGCAAGATGGTGAAAACAGCAATGCGCACCAAAGCCAAGACCCGGCGTTGAATGTGTCTGTTGATCCTGCTTAAAGAGCTCCCGGCGAAGGCTGGGGGTCTCCAGCTTCGGCAAAATTCCAGCCAGCCTTCCATTTGGGCGGTGCTGTCCAGACCGGGCAGGCGTCCACCGCACAACGTCGATGTCCCCAAGATCAGCTTGTCATAGGCAAGCATATCATCCGGTGTGATGCGGTTGACGTTTAAGGGTTTGGCCAGAATATCCGGGTTGCCATAACGTTATGGATGATCTTTGCAATCTTGCGGGTCTTTTCCGGTATCGGTGCCGAAAAAAGACCGATGAGGTCACGGGTGTCTCCTTAACTCTCTTTGTTTTCAAGTCAGAAACAGGGATCATGCCATTTAAAAAAACGCAGAAAAGCTGGTTTTTGTTGTGTCGCGTTTGTGACGAAGAGACTGACAAAAAGAAAACCCGCCCCGGAAACAAAACCGAGGCGGGTCTCTTTTTAGGTGCCCTTGCTTTCTCCCCTGCAAGGGTCACCCCTCCCTAGATCGCAAGATATTCCTGACGTAATTCGTCATTATCCAGAACTTCTTGTGCCGTTCCATCAAACACGATTTGACCGGAGTCCATGATGATGGCGCGGTCTGCAAGGTGCAGGGCCGCAATGGCGTTTTGTTCTACGATGATCGTTGTGATGCCGAGCTTCTTGATATCTTCCAAGGTTTTCTCGATCTCATGTACGATAACCGGGGCTAGACCTTCGTATGGTTCGTCCAGCAATAACAGTTTAATGTCTTTGGCAAGGGCACGGGCAACGGCCAGCATTTGTTGTTCGCCACCTGACATGGTGACACCTATCTGGTCTTTACGTTCCCCAAGACGCGGGAAAAGTTCGTAAAGACGTTCGATGGACCAGCCGGGTTTGCCTTCGATCTGGGCCAATTCGAGGTTTTCCTGAACGGTCAGACCGGGGATGATACGACGATCTTCCGGCACAAGTGCCAGACCCGCACGCGAGGCTTGAAACGATTTCATGTCATGAAGTGGTTCGTGGTCCAGCCAAATCTCCCCGTGGGTAATGTGTGGATCATCCGTTCTGGCAATCGCACGTAGCGTGGAGGTTTTACCTGCCCCGTTACGGCCCAGAAGGGCGACGATTTCACCTTCATGGATGTCGAAGCTGACGCCTTGAACGATGTAGCTTTCCCCATAATAGGCATGGATGTCCCAAGCCGAGAAAAAGGCCGGAGCGGAGCCATGTGATTTTACAGGCTCCAGGGTCTTTTTATGCGGACCACTATAATTGACAACTTTTTCACTCATAGGTGTGCGCCTCCAAGGTAAGCTTCCTGTACGCGGGGGTCACCCTTCATTTCTTCAGGGGCACCTTCCGCAATCACGTGACCGCGCGCCAGAACACTGACACGGGTTGCAAGGGAGAAGACCACATGCATATCGTGTTCGATGATGACTTTCGTGATGTTACGTTCCTCACCAATCTTTTTCAAAAGATCGATAGTGTTGTTCGTATCAGCACGCGCCATCCCGGCGGTTGGTTCATCCAGCAAGAGAAGTTCGGGGTCTTGCGCCAAACACATGGCGAGTTCCAGACGACGCTTATCCCCCCGAGAGAGCGAGCCGGAATGGACATTGCGTTTTTCGATCAGTCCGACATCTTCTAAAATTTGTTCGGCATTATCGACAATTTCACCACGCGAGACAACGCCGCCCCACGAATTGAATTTGTACGAACCATCATGGTGGGCCATAACCGGGATCATGGCATTTTCGAAGATGCTGAGATCTTCAAAAACTTCCGGGGTTTGGAAAACCCGCGAAATACCTTTTTGGTTAATCGCATGAGGTGGCAGACCAAAGAGTGTTTCACCTTCCGGCTTTTTCCCATAGTACAGAACCGTCCCCGTATCCGGGATCAGACGTCCGACCAGACAGTTGAGGAAAGTGGATTTCCCCGCACCGTTCGGCCCGATAATGGCATGAACGGAGCCTTTTTCGACGGACAGGTTCACATCATCAAGTGCTTTTAGACCTGAAAAGTTCTTGTTGACGCCTTCAACTGTAAGAATAGCTGACATTATTCAGTACCTCCCGCTTTTGCGGTTTCAGCAGCATCTTCATTTTTCTTGAAAAGTTTTTCCTTCAACAAACGGAAGCCTTCCATGGCACCACCAGGCAGGAAGATCACGACAAGCATGAACAGCACACCAAGGGTCAAGTGCCAGCCTTTACCGACGAACAAGCTGGCAAACGGCACCCAGATGACCTGGATGAAGTCCGGCAGGAAGTCGAAGATTTGGTTCAGAACCGCATCGTTGAAGGCAGAGAAGATATTTTCGAAATATTTGATGGTCACAGCACCGATGAATGGGCCAAGCAAGGTGCCAACACCGCCAAGGATGGTCATAAGAACCACCTCACCAGAAGCTGTCCATTGCATACGTTCTGCACCAGCCAGCGGATCGATCACAACCATCAAGGCACCGGCCAGACCGGCATACATGCCAGATATGACAAAGGCAGACAGCAGGTAAGGTTTGGTGTTCAGACCTGTATAGTTCATGCGGTTTTGGTTGGATTTTACCGCCAGCAGCATCAAGCCGAAGCTGGAACGATATAGACGAACCGAGATATAGAAACCGATGACCAGAATGATCGCGGCGAAATAGAAACCGTTATAACCGGACAGGCTGAGGCCGAAGAAATCAGGTGAAGGCAACGCGCCACCTGCTTCTACACCCGCACCGCCAAAGATACGTGGATCATCTGCGGCAAGTGTCAAACCAGTTTCCCCCATTGTGACCGGAGTCAGCACGGAATAAGCCAGGTTGTAACACATTTGGGCAAAGGCCAGCGTCAGGATCGAGAAGTAAATCCCGGAACGACGCAACGCCACAAAACCGATCGCTGCAGCAAAGATGCCGGACAGCAAAGTTGCCAGAATAACAGCCGGCAGGGCATTCATGCTTAATAGCTTGAACGACCACATGGCTGTGTAGGAACCCACACCCAGGAAGGCGGCGTGACCGAAGGAGAGGTAACCGGTAAAGCCAAACAGGATGTTAAAGCCGATGGCAAACAGGCCGAAGATAGCGAATTTTTGCAGCAAATCGGGATAACCCGCACCCACAGCACCCGCCCAGATGGGCATGGTGAGGATGACAGCTGCAAAGATTGCAACGAGAATATTATCTTTCATTTGCATGTTCTTAATCCTCCATCACACCTTCGCGGCCCATAAGACCACGGGGGCGAACCAGCAGGATCACCACGGCAACAAGATAAATAATGATTTGGTCGATACCCGGCAGGATGGATTTAACTTCTGTCATGGACGCAAAGGATTGCAGGATACCGAGCAGGAAGCCCGCCGCAACCGCACCACGCAATGACCCCATACCACCGACAACCACGACCACGAAGGACAGAACCAAGAATTCCATTCCGATGTGATAATCCGGTGGCAGTACAGGTGTATACATCACACCCGCAAGACCCGTCACAACCGCGGCGATGCCGAAGACGATGGTGAATTTTTTATCAATGTCGATACCGATCAGACCAACGGTTTCACGGTCTGCCATCCCGGCACGGACAACCATCCCGAAGGTGGTCATATTGAGGAAGGCAAAGACACCACCGATGAGAATAGCGGCAAATAAGAAGTAAATCAGACGCCACCACGGATAAACGATCGCATCGGACATGCCCAGCCAAGCGCCCACATGGGCGGAGCCTGAAACGATGTCAGGGGCGGGTGTCGGGATCGGGTTGGCGCCGAAATAAGCTTTGACCAGTTCCTGCAGGACAATGGCCAAGCCAAATGTCACAAGAATTTGTTCTGCATGTGTGCGCTTATAGAAGCGTTGGATCAGGCCCCGTTCCATAATGTAGCCAAAGGCCAACATAATCGGGATGGAGAATAATAGGGCGAGGGGAACGGTCCAGTCGATCAGGGCTCTGCCTGTATCGCCAAACCAGATTTCCAAGTAGGGGACTTCTTTATAGGCCTCAAAGAAGGTCACGCTTTCATCGCGGACTTTCTGGGACATGGTCAGGAGTTTTTGCAGGGTTACCGCACAAAAAGACCCGATCATGAATGTCGCACCGTGGGCGAAGTTAACAACGCCCAATGTACCGAAGATAAGTGTCAAGCCAAGCGCAATCAATGCGTAGGCGCCACCTTTATCTAGACCGTTCAGAAGTTGTAAGAAAACAGCTTCCATAGCTCTCAATTCCAAAAATTTTTGGTGAAGAAAATTCGTTACTCAAGAAGAAAGGCCGCTCTCTTTGGTTTTAGAGAGCGACCTTTTCATTCAGTCGCTTGCTTTAACAAGACTTATGCTTTGTATGGGCCAAGTTCGCCGCCAAAGATTGCAGGATCATAAGTCACTTGCTCAGCAGGGACTTCTTTTACGATCTCAAGCAGGTCGAATTGGGAAGACGGGTTTTGGTTACCGCGCACAACCAATACATCTTTGAAGCATTGGTGGTCTTCTGCACGATAAAGCGTCTTGCCGTTACCCATGCCGTCAAATTCAAAGCCTTCAAGGGCTTTGATAACTTCCGGCGGATAGAATGAACCAGCCATTTCACAAGCGTTCGCATACAGCAGAGCTTGTACGTAACATGTGTGTGCAGCCTGTGACGGCGGGAAGCCGTATTCCTGACCAAAGGATTTAACGAAGGCTTGTGAGCCCGCGTCTTGCAGTGCCCAGTTCCAGTTTGTGGAACCCAGGATCCCTTTGATGTTGTCACCCGCACCTTGTGCCATCAAACGAGAGAACAGCGGAACGATGATTTCGAACTGCTTGCCGTTCACTTGCTTGTCGCGTAGACCAAACTGTACAGCTTGTGTCAAAGAGTTGATCATATCTTTACCGTAGTGGTTCAGGATCAACACGTCAGCGCCAGAGTTCAAAACAGGGGTGATGTACTGTGAGAAGTCACCCGCGCCCACTGGTGTTTTTACTGTGTTTACAGTGGTCCAGCCCAAAGCCTCTGTGGTGTTTTTGATGGATTCTTCTTGTGTCCAGCCCCAAGTGTAGTCGGCTGTCAGGTGGTAAGCGCGACGGTCTGTGCCCATTTCTTCTTTCAGAACCGGACCCAGTGCAGCACCGGACATGTAAGCGTTGAAGAAGTGGCGGAAGCCATAACGCTTTTTGTCTTTACCAGTAGTGTCGTTAGAGTGCGTCAGGCCAGCCATGAAGATGACGCCAGCTTCTTGACACAGGTTTTGTACGGCAATCGCCACACCGGAAGAAGACCCACCAGTGATCATCAATGCGCCGTCTTTTTCGATCATGCGCTTGGCAGAAGAACGTGCCGCATCAGATTTTGTTTGCGTATCACCTGTGACGAATTCAATTTTCTTGCCCAGAACGCCGTTGCCTTTCAAGGAAAGCGGCTTCATGGTGTTGAGCATACCGCCGTCGCCTTCACCATTGAGGTGTTTAACGGCCAGTTTGTATGCGCGCAGTTCGTCCGCGCCTTCGTCGGCATAAGCTCCAGTTTGCGGCACGTTAAAGCCGAAAGTGACAGATTTTGCGTCACCCGGGTTGTTTACAAAGTCAGCACCCCATGCATTGCGCGTGAAGAAAGAAGGAGCTGCAACACCAGCGGCTGCAACGGCTGTGCCCTTCATAAACGAACGACGATTTACTTTCATATCTCCCAAAGTCTTAACTCCCTGTTTGGTTGACATTTTTAAAATGAGATGCAGGCCTGCTTGTTGTTTGAAGAACATGCATCTCGCATGAATTTTACCTGTTTGGTAATTTTTTAATTGTGTAATAGTCGTAACGACAAATTTAATTCCCGACAATAAGCCTTTGACGTAATGTTATTTTTTTGTCAATTTTACGAAACTATAATTTGTTAATCTGTAAATTATTGACATTGCGTCGCAAAAACGCAACTGCGAGAAGGAAGGCAAAAACATGGCCCGTGCCCCTATTGGATTAAAGATCAAGAAGCGTCGTAAAGCGCTTGGAATTACACAGGCAAAATTGGCTGAAAAACTTGCTATTTCAGCGTCCTACCTGAATCTGATTGAAAATAATAAACGCGCTATTGGTGGTAAGTTATTGCAATGCATCTCAAACGAGTTGGGGATGGAGATCGGCGCGTTGGATGGGGAGAGCGATCGTCGCCTTATTTTGGAGTTGCATGAATTAACAACGGATGCTCTTTTTCAAAATATGGACCTTTCGCACGAAACGGCGGCGAATCTGGTGGGGCAACATCCGCGCTGGGCGCGGGCGATCCAGACATTGTATCGGGCTTATGTTAATCAGGCCCAAACTATTAATGCATTATCAGATCGGTTGAACTATGCGCCCTATATCGATGATGCGGTTTTTCAGATGTTGACCAATGCAACAGCCATTCAGACCTCTTCAGAAATTCTGGGTGGTTCACAAAATATGGCCGATGAACATAAAGCTCGTTTTTTGGGCGTGTTGACCGAAGAAAGCCAGAAGCTCGCCGGTGTAGCCGAAGGGTTAAGTACGTTTTTGGATAATGCCAAATTTCAGACCCGTTCTTTGACCCCGGCAGAAGATGTCGATGACTTTATTATGGAACGTGGCGGATATTTTCAGGAATTGGAAGAGGCCGCCAATGATCTGTTGGAAGAAATTGGATTTCAAGGTGGGGACTCAGAAAGTATGTTGCAGAACTTTCTGGAACAGAAATTTGATGTTCATGTTCGTATTGGCGCAGATGGGCATGCCCATGCAGGTAGTAGTCAGCATCAATGTAGTTTTAACCAGATCACACGAACTTTAGAGGTGCCGAACTATGCCTCTTCACAGGTTCGGCGTTTTGAGATGGCTTGCTTGTTAGTGGAACTGTCTTTGGTTGAAACGGTGTCCGAGGTTATTAAGAAGTCCGATATTCTGATTTCAGCAGCTGCACAGGAATGGGCGGCCAGTGAATTGATTGATTATCTCGCCCGTGCTTTGTTGATGCCGTACGATCAGTTTTTACAGGATGCCATATCAGAACGATATGACGTCGATGTGTTATCGCGCAAATATACCGTGACCTTTCAGGTCGCTGCCAGCCGTTTGGCGAGTTTGCGCAAAAATGGATCAGAAGGTATTCCTTTTGCCTTAATGCACTGTAACCCCGCTGGTCATGTGTTAAAGCGTATGACGCTTGCGGGATTGCCCATTCCGCGCTTCGGGAATGCGTGTCCGTTATGGGATGTCTATAGTTCGTTTCAAACACCGGGGCGGATCGTGCGTCAAATGGCACAATTTCCTAACAAGGACAAATTTCTGTTTGTGGCAAAAGCCGAAGCACCGGACCAGACAGGCTTCTCCCAGCCCCGTGTTTTAAAAGCGACCATGCTGGCCTGCGCCGCCCATGATGCCGAACAGACGGTTTATGCTGATGGTCTGGATTTATCATCACAAAAAACAATGACCAACGTGGGGTTGAATTGTCGCCTTTGCAGCTGGACAAATTGTGCCCATCGCGAAGAAGACCCGATCTTAACCCAGTGATGCGGATTGTCCTTTCTTATGATATAGATAATGTCTATTGCAGCCAAAGGACGAGGGGACAATGAAAACAATTATTGCAGGGTCACGCACAATTGAAGACAAGGAAGCTTTGGAAAAGACAATTCAGCAAGCCGGATGGGATATCACTGAAGTGGTGTCTGGTACGTGTCGCGGGGTTGATGTTATGGGGGAAGAGTGGGGCCGTGAAAACGGCGTGCCCGTAAAACCGTTCCCAGCTGATTGGTTGACCCATGGGCGCACAGCCGGTGAATTGCGAAATCGTGATATGGCCAATTATGCCGATGGTTTGATTTTACTTTGGGACGGCAAAAGCCCGGGGGCGAGCTGTATGCTGCGCGAAGCCAATAAGGCCGGGATCAAGGTCTATAATCAGATCTACGGCCTTGATATGACCAGCTTGGAAAGTACAGAGCAAGAGATCATGGCTTATTATCATGCGGGTAAAGGACGCCTGATTAATGATCATGGGCACTGGCGCTGGGAAGTCGCAGATGAAAATGCCCCCCATATCAGTCAGGAAGCTGTGGCCGAGCTGATCCGTCGTGAAATGATGCAACCCACGACCATTGAGGTGCTGACGGTTATTGCGTGACTTTGAATTGAAAGAGACACCTGTGTAAGGAGGTGTCTCTTTCAAGACGTGCTCTAGGGCTGAAGACGATGCGGTTTGATGTTTTCTAGACCAACTTGCCCAAATCCGTTTCTTTGGTCACGGCTTTTAAGAACTCGTCCAAGCTTGTGTTCAGCCCGACGGCACGTTCTTGCAGGTCGTTCGAAGCGGTGGTGATTTCTTCGGAGGCTGCAGAGGTTGCATTCGCCCCATTCGCCACATCACCAATGATTTCCGCAACCGTGCTGACACCGCGCACACCTTCTTGAACGCTGGCGCTAATTTCGGTGACAGCGGCGCGTTGTTGTTCCACCGCATCGGCAATGACGGAGCCGGCTTCTTCCACCTGGGTGATGGTGGTCGAAACTTCGCTGATGGCCTTGACGGCATCATCAGTGGCCGATTGCATGGCCTTGATCTGCATAACGATTTCTTCGGTTGCTTTTGCCGTTTGGTTGGAAAGTGATTTAACTTCACCTGCCACAACCGCAAAGCCTTTACCTGCTTCTCCGGCGCGGGCGGCTTCGATGGTGGCGTTCAGCGCAAGAAGGTTCGTTTGATCGGCAATGTCATTAATCAGGCTGACGACCTGATTAATGCGCGCAGCGGCTTCAGATAGGGTGTGGATGGTCTGATCTGCGACTTGCGTGCGTTCAACAGCCGTCTGACTGAGGGCGGCTGAACGACGAACCTGATCGGTAACTTCAGAGATGGAGGCCGAAAATTCTTCGGTTGCAGCGGCGACATTTTCCACATTATGTGCAGAGGTTTGCGCTGCTTCTGCCACTGTATTGGATTGATCGGATGTGTTTTGTGCTGTCTGTGACATACTTTGGGCAGAGGCCTGCATCTGAGTTACTGTGGATAGAACGGTTTGCACCACTTCGCGGATATTATGCCCCATAGAGGTGGCATTTTGTTCAAACGTTGTGGTTTTTTCATCCATGGCACGCAGGCCCTGGTTAACAATGTTTGCACGCCGAGCAAACGATCCGACCATGCCTTCGGGCAGGATTGTGCGGAAAAATTCGTCCCGGGCCGCATATTTCAGGGCCGCGCCTGCTTCGCGGGCAAAGGCTTCTGTACGGTCCAGCAGCTTGTTGATGGCTTGCTGTAATTCACCGATTTCATCTTTGCGTTCCAGATTGAGGACACGCACATTCAGGTCACCCTGTGCAGCACTGCGCAAGATCTCGGAACTGCGGCGGATGTCTTTGACAATTTTTCTAACGCCGAAAACGCCAAGGATACTGATCAGGACGATCATTGCGATCACGACAAGGGTCATGTAGGTGGCCATCGAAGAGAGTACGCTTAGAGCTTCACCTTTTTCTTTTTCTGCCACAACGGCCCATCTTTGCCCTTCAAAATTCAAAGGGGCGTAAGACGCAAAAACGTCCTTACCTTGATAGTTTTCCTGATGGATTGCACCAGATTCCCCAGCAAGGGCTTTGTTAACAGCCACGGTATCGACTTTTGTTTTCAGGATGGTGGAATCTTTTAACAAGCGGCTGTCGGTGTACATTAATTTATCTGGCCCGACAATATAGGTTTCCCCCGTATTGCCCATGCCGCGTGCAACGTTCATCACGGCATTGATGCGATCAATCGGCATCTGGAAGACGAGAACACCATGCTTTTCGCCTTTCTCATCAAAGATGGGGGCTGCGATAAAGCTGGCAGGCGCTCCATGGCTAGGGGCATAGGCAGCAAAATTATCAAAGGCGATTTTGTCAGGGGTGAAGTCATCAAGGACTTCCTTAACCACTTTACCAAGCCCTGTATCTTTCCACTTTCCTGTCAGCAGGTTGGTGGCATAGTCATTTTCTTTAAAGACTGTATAGACCAGCTTACCTTCGTGATTGACCAAAAAGATATCGTAATACCCCTTTTGCTTCAGGAATGTTCTGAACCAAGGGTGGTAATGTTTGTGAGTTGCAGAATAAAAGCTGCCATCATTTGCAAAATCAAGGGTATCTTTTTCGCCCAGTGGATGAGGGTTGTTGGTAATATAAAGATCCTGCAATTCTTGTTCAGGATTATTTAAAACATCCCAACCAGATTCAAACTTGGTCAGCCCTTTAATCGTCATGTCATTGGAAGCGAGGCTTTTAAGGTCGCTTTCGATAGATGCCAGATATGTTTCAAGGGAGGCTTTTCTGGACTGGACAATGGCTTCCATTTCATGATCGACTTCTTCGGATAGACCTAAAGCGGCGATATTGTAGGAGATGATCCCGGTGATCACAGCGGCAATAAAGCCCATCAGTGCCATGAGCATGGGAAGTTTTTGTGCAATTTTGAGCGAGTTAAACATTATTTGATCTCTCCCAGGCCCATCTCATCGGCCGTTTCCAGCTGCTGCAGCTTATAGATGAACATGTCATAGCGCATTTGCTGTTCTTTCATCAGCTTGGTCAGGATATTAAAGGATTCGACCAATCCCTGTTTTGTGGTGGCTTGCGCATCTTCCACATTTTTTAAGTGGCGATAAAGGGGTTGGATGATTTTAATGGCTTCCGGGTTGGGAACGCGCCGATTTGAGTGATATCCAACGATTTCATGGTTTTCATCAAAGGTCGGGGTAACGTGGGCGAGGACCCAGTAGTAATCATTGTGTTTGGTTCGGTTGAGCACGTAAGCAAAAAGTTCTTCGCCGCTGGCAACCGTATCCCAAAGCAACTTAAAGACGCAACGCGGCATTTCCGGGTGGCGGATCACGTTGTGAGGCTTGCCAATCACTTCATGTTCTTTGTAATCGGCAATTTCAAGAAAGATATCATTGGCGTAGGTAATGATCCCTTTCTTGTTTGTTTTGCTCACAATAATGTCATCGACGGGAAATGTTTTTTCATTCCCCGGGATTTGGTAAATATCAGACATTGAATATCCTCACCCTTTATTGAATGTATTCAGATATCATAGATGAAAATTCAAGCCTGACAATTCAAGGAAAATACGTAGAAAAAAGAGAAACTTATTCCTTGTAAAAATAAGAAACGCGTAAAAGGAGAATTACATCTTCTTGACAAATTTTGTCAGAATAACGATTTGCTGTCCATTCACGCGACCTTCGATATGTTCTTCGTTGGTTGGATCAAGCGAGATATTGCGCACAGCTGTGCCGCGTTTGGCCGTAAACCCGGCTCCTTTGACATTCAAATCCTTGATGAGAACAACGCTGTCACCTGCTTCTAAAACAGCACCGTTACTGTCTACATGCTTGAGTGCGAAATCATCCTCTGTGTCAGCGCCTTGTTCTTCTGATTGGGCTTTGGTCAGAACGTCGTCTTCTAGATAGAGTGTGTCGAGCAAATCCTGCGCCCAGCCTTCACCTTGTGCGCTTAGGCGCGTCAGCATGCGCCAAGCCATGATTTGCACAGGTTCTTCGGGTGTCCACATGCTGTCATTTAAACAGCGCCAGTGGTGCACATCCAAATTGTCGCTTTTAGCGATTTCTGACTGACAGGTAGTGCAAATATTGATGGTGCAATCTGCAACACCGGCGATGGAATGGGATGAAACACCATCGGTGCTGGTGCATAATTGACATTCTGACATGGGGAATTCCTTTAACAAAATTAATGTGTGCTTCTAACGCTTGAGACTGCTTATGGCAAAAGAATAATTAATCTTTGGTAATCGCTATATAAAACCTGTATGAATAGGGCGGCTTATAAAATGAAAGAGGTCCAATGATAGCGAATGCATTGACAGGCAAGCTTAGTCTCCTGGTCGACCTTGAAAAGTCCGAAAAAGAAATTTTGGATGGGTTTTGTCAGGAAAATGGTTTCCTTCTAAAGGGGCAGTCTCTGACTTCATATGATACCGATTGCGACGAAGTTGTACTTCTGCTGGAAGGCTGGGCCTGTCGCTATAAAATCCTGAACGATGGGCGCCGCCAGATCACCAGTTTTATCCTGCCCGGTGATTTATCCGGTGTGCGCGCCTGCCTGTTTGGTGTCTCTGATTATGAAACCGAAGCGCTGACTGATTGTAAAATCGCCCGGATTAATGGTTCTGACATTGTTAATTTGTATATCGAACACCCACGTCTTGCCGCAGCGATCACATGGGGATCAGCACGCGAAGAAGCCATGCTGACGGAACGGGTGGTCAGTCTGGGGCGACGTAATGCCAAAGAACGTATCGCCCACCTATTTCTGGAACTTCACTGGCGTCTTGAAGCGGTTGGGGTCACAGAGCGTATGGCCTATGAATTACCGATCACACAGGAAATGATCGCCGACTGTCTGGGGTTAAGCATTGTACATGTTAATCGCACCTTGCAATCCATGCGTAAAGACAAGTTGTTGGAATATCGTAATGGTTATGTGATTTTGCATGACTCCAAGAAACTGAAGCGTCTTTGTTCGTTTGATTCAGAACATCTGGAAGGCGAACTTCACCCTGAATTTGAAAATTTGTCTGAATAAATTATTATAAAATCAATGATTTAGACGATATCTCGAAAAAGACCTTAACCTATGTTAAGCGCATTAACATGCGTTAATGTTGCTCTTGCTTATATCCGTATTGTTTGTCGCCATCGTTAACGGATTGCAGGAGGCAGTCATCTTTACTTTCGAAATTCCGCAAAAGCGGGATGGTCGTTTTGTTTATGACTTGATCACATCAAGTCCCCCTTTGGATGTCAATTCCAGATACGCCTATTTTTTGTTATGTGATCATTTTGCAAGCTCCAGCATTATTTGTCGGGAAGCTTCTGATGACGAAAAAGTAATTGGTTTTGTTGGTGGTTATCGAAAGCCAACAGATCCGGAAACTCTTTTTGTCTGGCAAATTGCTGTTGATGAAAAACATCGCGGTAAAGGGTTGCCTGCGATGATGCTGGATAAAATGCTACAGGTTCACAATCCTGTCACCATCACATCGATTGAAGCAACTTACACGCCTTCGAACAAGGCATCTTATCACTTCTTTACCAAATATGCCAAAGCCAAGCAGGCATTGGCCAATATCGATGATTACCTGAGTGCGGATGATTTCGGGTCCAGCACAGGACATGAAGAAGAAAAGCTGATCAAGATTTTTTTAACACCGATGCCAACAACAATGAAAAATAAGGAGAAATAGATATGCGTATTTTTGAGCAGGTTGAATCACAAGTCAGGGGCTATGTGCGCTCTTTCCCTGCGATTTTTGATAAAGCGGAAGGGGCCTTGTTGTTTGATGAACATGGCAACCGCTATCTCGATTTCTTCGCAGGCGCGGGCACGCTCAACTATGGTCACAACCACCCTTTAATCACAGAAGCGCTGATTGAGTATCTCAAAGACAGCCGCATCGTGCACGGGTTGGATAAAGCCACTGCTGCAAAGCGTGACTTTCTTGAAACCTTTGTCGGAACCATTCTTGAACCACGCAACATGGAATATAAGGTTCAGTTTACCGGCCCGACCGGGACAAATTCTGTAGAAACAGCGATGAAACTGGCGCGTCTGGTTAAGCAACGTTCCAACATCATTGCGTTTACAAACGGCTATCACGGTCTGACCATGGGGTCGCTTTCTGTGACGGGGAACAGCTTTTATCGTGATGAATCTTATGGTGTTCGTGCCAATACGGACTTTATGCCGTTTGATGGCTATATGGGCGAAGGTGTGGATACGATTGAATATCTGCAAAAGGTTCTTTCAGACCAATCCAGCGGGATCGACCTGCCTGCTGCTGTGATTGTAGAAACAATTCAGGGCGAAGGCGGGATCAATGTGGCCAGTGTTGAATGGCTGCAACGTCTGGAAAAACTGTGTCGTGACTTTGATATTCTGCTGATTATCGATGATATTCAGATGGGTAATGGTCGTACAGGTAGGTTCTTTAGCTTTGAAGAAGCGGGCATTCGTCCGGACATGATTACTTTGTCTAAATCTTTGGGCGGTGGTCTGCCGTTTTCAATTCTGTTGATGCGCCCTGAGCTGGACCAATGGCAACCGGGGGAACATACCGGGACTTTCCGTGGGAACAATTTGGCATTTGTTGCGGCAACTCAGGCTCTGAAACTGTGGGAAGATGATCGTTTGGGTCAGCAGGTGCGTGAATATGGTGACATCATCAAAAAAGCGCTAGATGAAATTGTGGAAGAACATCCCGATTTGAACCTGTCCGTTCGTGGGCGTGGCATGGCCTGGGGACTTGATTTTGGCGCTCCAGAACTAGGGAGTAAAATTTCTGAGATCGCGTTTGAAAAGAACATGATCGTTGAAACAGCCGGGGCAGATTCGAGCATCTTGAAGCTGTTGCCTCCATTGATCATTGATCCGGAGCTTTTGTCTGAAGGTCTTGAAATCATTAAAGAATGTGTGCGCGCATTTAAAGAACAGAATACAACAATTATCTATCAGGAAGCATCATGATTGTACGCAATATCGAAGACATTATTGGCACAGAACGCGAAGTAAAAGCTGAAACCGGCACCTGGACCAGTCGTCGTTTGTTGTTGCGCAAGGACGACATGGGGTTTTCGTTCCATGAAACCATCATCCATGCCGGAACAGAAACATTGATCTGGTACAAAAATCACTTGGAAGCCGTCTATTGTGTCGGCGGCGAAGGCGAGATCGAAGATCTGACCAACGGTAAAACTCACCCCATCAAAGATGGCACCATGTATGCTCTCAACGGTCATGAAAAACACTATCTGCGCGCCAAAAGTGATTTGCGTATGATCTGTGTCTTCACCCCACCTTTAACGGGTAAAGAAGATCATGATGCGGATGGGGTTTATCCTTTGATGGAAGACTAAGGGGATCAGAATATGACATTACATTGTCTGAATTCCCATACGGTCGAAAAAATCGGCGGGACATCTATGTCCCGCGTCGATACGGTTTTTGACAACCTTCTGGTTGGAGACCGAAGTGGGGATGATTTATATAACCGTATTTTTGTCGTTTCGGCCTATGGCGGGATGACAGATTGCTTACTGGAACATAAAAAGTCTCAAAAACCCGGTGTTTATGCGCTTTATTCTGAAAGTGAAAGCGAATGGTCCTGGGGGGATGCACTTAGTGATGTGGCAACGCAAATGCGCGCCATCAACGAAGACATCTTTTCAGAAGCGGCAGATCGTCAGATGGCCAACCAGTTTATTCTGGACCGGATTGAAGGGACACGTTCCTGTCTAACAGATTTGCAACGTTTGTGTTCTTATGGCCATTTCATGTTGGAAGAACATTTGGCAACTGTGCGGGAAATGCTCAGTGCATTGGGCGAAGTTCATAGTGCCTATAATACGGCCCTTTTGTTGAATCGTTGTGGTGTGAACGCCGTTTTTGTCGATTTGTCGGGTTGGCGCAGCTCAGATAACTTTGACCTGAATCAACGGATTGAACATGCCTTTGAAGGCATTGATGTTTCAAGTCAGCTACCGATCGTGACGGGCTATGCCCAGACGGCCGAAGGTTTGATGAAACATTATGGTCGTGGGTATAGTGAAGTGACCTTTTCACGGATTGCATCACTGACCAAGGCGCGTGAAGCGATCATTCATAAAGAATTCCACCTCAGCAGTGCGGACCCAAAAATGGTCGGGGCTGACAATGTGCAGGTGATCGGGGAAACAAATTATGATGTGGCTGATCAACTGTCCAATCTGGGGATGGAAGCGATCCATCCGCGGGCGGCCAAAGGTTTGCGTGAAATGGGGATCCCGTTGCGGATCGCCAATACATTTGAACCCAGCCACCCGGGGACTTTTATCCGCGATGATTTTTACCCGCAGACACCACGTGCAGAAATTATCACTGGGATTTCACAGGCTTATGAAGTGGAAATCTTTAATCAGGAAATGGTAGGGACCTTTGGTGCGGAAGAAGATATCTTAAGTATTTTCCGTCGCTTTAAGGTGCGCACAGTGACCAAAAGCTTAAATGCCAATACGGTTACGCATTATGTCGCAGCGCCGCTGAAACAGGTGAAACGTTGCGTCGCCGCCCTAGAAAAGATTTTGCCAAAGGATGCGAAAGTTCAGACCCAAAAAGTGTCGATTGTTTCCGTCATTGGGGCAAATCTGGGATGCAAGACATACTTCCCTAAAGCGGTGGAAGCCTTGCACCAAAATGATATTGAAATCTTATTCTGCAATGCGGTTAGCCGTAATGTGGACATGCAGTTTGTGTTGCATGAAAAGGACTTCGCCAAAAGTGTGAGTGTTCTGCACGATACACTCATTGGCAAAGAGCAGCAGGCAGTAGCTGCATAAAAAACTGTGACTATCGATCAAAAAAGCCCGCAAACATTTCGATGTTTGCGGGCTTTTTCCTGTCGAGATGCAGGCTTATTTTTGAGTTTTCAAATAAGCAATCACGTCTGCACGATCGTCAGCTTTCTTTTTGCCCTTCAGCTTGAAGGTCATTTTAGAACGCACTTTTTCACCAGCCAGTTTGGACAGGTATTTAGACGGATCTTGCAGATATTCGTCGATAGCAGCTTCATCCCACATGATTTTGTCCGCAGCTTTTAAATAGCCTTTGGAATATTTGAAATCTTCTTTGTGGGCACCGTGTTGACCAACAATACCGAACAGGTTCGGCCCAACTTTGTTTTTGCCGCCTTGTTCGATGGTGTGACAGGCTTTACATTTTTTGAAGGTGCGTTCGCCTTTTGCAGCATCGCCTTCAGCATGGGCTGTTGTGGCAGTCAATGCGAGGGCTGCGGCACAGGCCAAGGACATAAGTTTGATCATTTCTTCCCCTTTTGGGTTTGGGTATTTAGGGTCAGAACCCTAAGCTTAACAGATGCGAAAATTCGCAACCGCTTTTTAACTGGGTTGATCCTGATTGGCATTTACATATGTTAATCGCCCCTTAAAGCGGCATGGCTTCAATTTCTTCCTCATCCATCTCCTTCATGATTTCTTCGGATAGTTCTTCGGCTTCCTGGTTACGTGGGTCAAGAGGGCTGACGCTTGGGGTTACCTTAGGCATGTCAAATACAAAGTCGCTTCGTTCTTCGGTCGGCAGAACATCTTTCTGGATGATGCGATAGCTCGCCAGAACAATCAAAGGAACTGAAATAATCAGGATGAATAGAAACATGCCATTGGGGCCGACCATATCCATGAAGACGGCTGACACAATCGGGGAAACCAGGGCCCCCAAACCATAAAGCAGGACCATGGAGCCGCAAGCCGGAACGAATTCTTCTTGTTTAAGATAGTCATTAATATGGCTTGAAGAAATGGCGTAAAGTGGAAAAGCAGCCAAACCAATCGCCCCTGCTAGATAGGGGATGTATGTATCGCCTGTTCCAATGCCGGTCACAAAAAGGGTTGCAACGACGAAAGTAGAGGCAGAAGTTGCCAGAATAATTTTTCGACGATCAATAATGTCGGACAGTTTCCCCGTGGGCCAAAGCGAGAGCATCCCACCAAACATGACGGCAAACATGACGAGGGAGGTCTGTGAATCTTTCATTCCCATGCGCACACAATAGACCGCCATCATCGTCCATAAAGCCCCATTAACTAGACCAGAAGTTAAAACCCCAAGGGAACCCAGAGGGTGGTTTCTGATCAGATGGATATAGGACATCCGTTCACTTTCCATAATTTCAGGTGCGGCGATTTTTCGACCCAAGGTTAAGGGAACAAGGGACACGGACAAAGCCACAGACACCAGAATAAACAGATCATAACTGGTGACAGGTGTTAGATTGATCATAACCTGACTAAGAGCAGCCGCACTTAGAACAGCCAGCATATAGATGGAAAAGACAGTGCCGCGATTTTCATTCCCGGTCGACGCATTAAGCCAGCTTTCCCCAACCAGAATCAGACCGCCAAAACAAATCCCGGTGATGGTTCGCAGGCCAAACCAGACATAAGGGTCAATAAAAACCGCATGACACAGTGTTGCCGCAGACGAAAGCGAGGCAAAAGCCGCAAAGGAGCGGATATGGCCCACACTGTTAATAAAGGGCGGAATAATGAAGATACTGATCATATAGCCGAGGAAATAAGACGACATAATGATGCCGGTGGCAAACAGATCAAAATTTTCCAAATCTGCACGCATACCCAAGATCGTGCCTTGCAAGCCACCACCAAGATTAATGAGCCAGATACTGACAAGAAGGGCGAAAAAAGGGGAGAGAATTGTGCGCATAAAGAAGCCGATTATTTTATGATGTTCATTTGGTGCTTAAAGCCAGGATCATACCTTATTAGAAGGTCGCCGAATTAACATAGTTTAAGGAAATCCAGTTTCTTCCTAATTTAAGCCGTTTCGATGATCCTAACGAATTTAGCACGGTTCGTAAGCTTAAAAAGTTAAAGCGCTTTGATTATAAATTTTTTAGATTAAGTTATTTTTCTTTATAGTTCTAGAATAAGCAAGCTGTCAGGTATCTAGATTACTAGGGGCTTGCCAGGGCTTGTTAAATTGTCTATGCCCTTCCGCCTACCAAGTGGCTGTTGGCTGATCGTGGTTATGATGCCGATTGGTTCCGTGACGCTTTGCGGGAGAAAGGCATCAGGCCCTGTATTCCGGCGAAGAAGAACCGTAAGCAGAAAATCAAATTTAACGGCAAGCTTTATAAGCAGTGGCATAAAAAAGTCGAGAATCTGTTTTGGAAACTCAAGGGTTGGCGGCGTATTGCTACTTGCTATGACCACTGCGCACATACATTACTTCTCAACGATCTGCATAGCCGCATCCTTGATCTTTTACCTCAATCAATGAGTCCTGAGCCTAGATTTATTGATTAGTTTCCTGCATCAGCCCCTGATAATTGACCAAGAAATGCTTTGAGTTGAAGATTCAAACGCTTTGACTGCTCCATCAATCCATCCGCAGCGCTTAAGACTTGTTTTGCACGGCCTATATTGCCTTGTGCACCATCTCTTACTTCTGAAACTGTTGACGAAACAACGCTTACATCTTGTGCCGTTTGAGAGGCATTTTTAGCAATTTCTCTTGTGGCAGCACCTTGTTCTTCAATGGCTGCTGCAATGGCAGAAGCTGTTCCCTTTACGCGTTCAATTGCTGAATTGATACTCTCAATATCTTTAACGGTTTCACCAGTTGCCCCGACAACCGCATTAATTTGTTTCTCAATTTGTTCCGTCGCTTGCGCAGTTTGACTGGCCAAGTTTTTTACTTCACTTGCAACAACGGCAAAACCTTTACCAGCATCTCCTGCTCGGGCCGCCTCGATCGTCGCATTCAAAGCAAGGAGATTTGTTTGATTTGCAATGTCTGAAATCAAATTTACAACCTCGGAAATATCAGACACCCGATCCGAAAGGCTCTTTACACCTTCTGTTGCGTTCGCACTTAAATCCCCTGCATTGATAGCTTCTTCACTTGAACTGTTCACTTGCCTAGAAATTTCATCAACTGACGAAGACAGCTCCTCAGATCCTGCGGCAACTGCATCCACATTGCCCGAAATATTTAGGGCAGCATCCGAAGCATCGCTCGCATTTTGCCCCACACCCTCTGCCGCCTGCGACATAATTTTGGCGAGTTCCTGAAGCTCTCCAGAGGCTTCACCAACGGCTACGACAACACTTCCAACTTCTTTTTCAAATGACTTGGCCAAGGCATCGAGTTCTTCTTTCTTTTCTCTCTCTGTTTTGGCTTCACGTGCGGCTCTTTCTTCTTCCATTTTTTGCTTTTCGCTCTGTGCCTTTTTGACATCGACAAGCGCATTATGAGAGGCATTAAACAGATCGAATAGTTTCCAGGCGATAATAAGCATGGGGCCACCGACCAACACCACATATCCCGCATGAATGAAGAAATGCATGACGGCATAATCAGCCGATGGCCAGACAAGAAGCGGGAACAAGAAGGAAAAGATGACGTGATGGACCGTTGCAATGACATTAATAATCGCAATACTTTTCCAGCAAAAATAAGCAATCAACTGTGCATTCAATACAAAGAATAACATATGCGCATCTAGCACAAATCCGTCGGGTAAGCCGGCTGCGTTAAAGACCAATAAGGCCCACATGCCTGTCAGTGATGCCGATATTGAATAACGCGTAACAGCAGAAATCGGGTTTCGCGCAAATAGGATCGTTGTAACAATCGCCAACAATATTGCGACGCTGATACTTGCACCCAAAGCATTCTGAGAAATTGAACCAACCCCAGCGACAACACCCACGAGCACCCATAAATATCCAATGAAAAACCGGCTCGCAATAAGCCTGATTTTAAGAAGATCAGGAGAGATTACATTACTATTTGATAGAGTATCTATTTCTTCACGTGCCATTATAGCCTCCCAGCTGATTTCATTGACACTAAAGGCCCTTGATGAAGATCTTTAGTTATTTGTCTACCAGTGCCGCACCCACCAAAAGCAAGAGGGTTTACAACTGCCCAAGCCCCAACACCAATTATTTTATTTTTAAATTCAGCAGACTGAGGCTTTGCAACCACGATCTGACCACTTAACCCTAAACGAACAACAGATGCATCCGCCTCAATAACCAATTGAAAAGCTTGTTCTTCAGAAACCCAAGGTGGAAAAACAACTGCAACTAAAGAGCTTTTCGATACATTGAAAATTGTTAAAATTGCAACAGAGATAATGATCAACATACCAATACATATTGCCGGAATAAGGTCTATGAACCTCCCGTCATCAGTATTTTTTTGTTTTGTCTGCATGTTTTATCTCCTGCGATATCAAAAAATATAAAACATACAAAAACCAGAGTCATGTTTCTAAATATTACAAAATATGACCAATGATAGAAACAATTCCATCCATCCCGGCTGTGGTATCTGGAAACAATCCAAGGCGCTTTTAGAATTATATGGAAAAAGTGGAGTGCGTTTCTTGGACTCGTTCCCTAAAACTGGAGAGCAGCTTGATCTAGCCCCAAAAAGGTTACCCATCCACCTGTTACTCGTCATATCACATCGGGACTACTACATATTATCTAAATTTAGAGGACCTATTCCTATAGCGTTCCCCAAAATACTAGCCAAAATACTAGCCGGGCCAAATCCCTAAAGACAAAAGGCTCAGCCCTTTTGGGGCTAAGCCTTTGAATTTACTTGGTGCGGGCGGGCGGACTTGAACCGCCAAGACCAAAAGGTCGGCAGATTTTAAGTCTGCTGTGTTTACCGATTTCACCACGCCCGCACGGCAAGTGTGTGCCCTTGATAGGGCGGGCACACATTATCGCCGGGCGTTTTGAAATGCAAGAGGGATTATTGTTGTAATCCGGCTTTTTTTAACATGATGTGAAGCTGGGTGATCATTTTGTCTTTTTTTGTCTGAGTATCTGCAGCTTCTGTGAATTTCTCAACGAAGTTAGGTTGGCGCAAATGATCTTGAACTCGCTCACGCACCCAGTTGAGGGTTTTACCTTCAATTAACAGGCCAGAGGCGCAGAATTGCAGGAGGTTGGTGGCGCGAATGAACAGGGGTTCTTCCGGGCTGTCCATTTTATCAATGATGCGTTCTTCGTCCAGGAAGTTATAGAGCATCTCGTCCAGCCATTCGACCAGTTTGAGCTGTGCTTTATTGGGTAGTTTGATCTCAAGAGCCTGTTTTTGCAGGCCAGAGAGAATTTTTAGTTTGCGTTTGATCGGTTGCTTGTAATGGACAATATCATGCACATGCTCTGGCCCATTCATAAAGGTGGGGATGAAGTCGCTGACGATACTGGCGCAGTCTTTGCCAAATTGTGATTTGGACAAGGTGAGCAAAAAACGAAGTTGCAGGATCGGCGCTTGTAAGGTGTCAACGATATAGTTGATGCATTCAGACGGGTTTTCAAGCGTTCTATCCCGGTTAAAGCTGCGTGTCCCGCACATTGCCAGAGCTTCGGCCATGCCTTCCCCCCCGAGGATAGAACCATTCTTGGCGATAAAGAGGGGGAGCAGTTCTTTAAAGGCATGCTTTTCTTCATACATATCGCCCTTGGTCAGCGAAGAGCGGTTGCGCAGCATCTGTTCAATGCGATCAGCCAGATTTGTGCGGCATTTGACCATAGGAAGTTTACGCATGAGCTCGGAAATACGTTTCAAGCCCACCGTATCCCATTTTGGGGCTTCATATTTGGCAATGCACATCTGGGTCAGGACTTTGATGGCATTGTAGCGATCCGGTTGCTGACCAAGCATATCCTGAATGACGCTGGACATATCAAACATCTCAGCAATCAGATCGTCGAGCAAAAGAGCCGTGTTTTCATGCAGGTCTTCCGGCTTCACCTCACCGAGGAGATCAAACAGAACGGATAGCTTAGATTCCCAAGACGTGCCACGTAGCGTGACTTTACACACTGACATCATGACACGAAAACGCACATCCTTGTCGTTTAAGTCACCGGCATTGGCGATATAGTCATTGAGCTTTCCCTCAGCGATATCATCAAAGCCAGAACCCTGAGCTTTGGTTTGAACAGCCTGAAAGAAGTCATAGAGCTTATCACGACGGGCTTTTTCACTTTCTTTTGCTGTGACAGCTTGAAGCGCAGCAAGCCTGTCAAGGGCACTACCGCATAGTCTGTCATCGCAAAATTTTTCCATGGCCCGAGGAGTATGGAGAATTTCTGTCGGGGTAATCACTTGCTGATCAAAATAGTCGTTCAGCAGTTTGGAAAGGGTGGCTCGGCCTTCATCAGTGTAAAGATCGTCAACATTGTTCCAGACTGGCGAACTCGTAATATGTCCAATGCCAGCTTTTTTCTTGATGGAAGACTGGTCTTCATCAAAGACGACTTTTTCTTCGCCTTTATCCTTAAAGATGACCTGAACCTGGTCCGCAACTTTTTGCTTCAGCAGGTTGCGACCTTCCTGAATAGCTTGGCTTTCACTATTCTTATAGGAATGGAGGCTCCATCTGCTCCCACTTTTGGCTTGAATTTCGTATTGTCCCGACACTGACTTCACCTAAGAGTTTAATTGTTTTTTATACCATACCAGCCTCTGGGGAAGCTGTCACCTATAGGGCTTTCCAAAGTTTGCTGTTTGTTAGGGCTTTGTTTATAAACTATAGATATAGTGAGAGGCTGGCGTAAATAGCAAAGTAAGAGCAGAGCGAGAATTTCAAGATGTTTCGGATCATAGTCCTTTTGGGTATGTTAAGCACATTGGCCGCTTGTGCCTTACCGTCCCCGGCAAATTTACCTGCGGTGGTCTCAGAAAAGACCGTGCGTCCTGATCTGCGCGAACGGATCAGTCACCGTTTGCTCTGGCTTGCCCCTGAAGAAAAGTGGCATTATAACTGCCTGTTTTTAAAGCCTTTATTGGAATTGACCTATGATGAACAACGTCTTGCACTTCCCAGTGCAGATTTGCTGTTTCGCGCTCATTTTGAAGAAGAACGTCTGGCCTATCGTTCTGCCGGGTTTCTGTATCGCCAAGCCGCAGACCAAGGAATTGCCCTGGCTTATGTTAAGCTAGGTAATTTGTTGCTGGATGGTAAAGGGACCGCAGCTAATCCACAAGGCGGAGCCAAGCTTGTCTATCAAGCTGCTCTGCTGGATTGTGCAGAAGGACAGCATCGTTATGCAGAGCTGTTAACCCAAGGAAAAGGGGTGGCAACGGACCTTATTGCGGCCTGGGGGTGGGCGGACCTTGCGAAAAATCAGGGCTATCCTGACAGTGAGGCCTTGCAAAAGAAAATGCAAAGCGTGATGGCACCAGCCGAAGTGGCTTGGGCACAAGAGCAAGCCAGAACGTTAAGCAGCCAGATTAAATTGTTCAATCACGGTCCTGCCAGCAAGCAACTGGTGGAATGCACGACGGATCGCACCCGCACCCCCTTTATCACCCGCATGCGTGCCTGCCATGCCATGGGCGGGACACACCATGGTGATGCGATCGATTTCAGAAGCAAGCCGCAATGGTAAAACCGTTAGAGGGGGTGTTGGTTGTTGCCTTGGAACAGGCCGTGGCTGCACCTTATTGTTCGGGGCGCCTGGCTGATGCGGGGGCGCGTGTCATCAAGATTGAACGGGCCGAAGGTGACTTTGCCCGCCATTATGACGGTGTGGTTCATGGGGAAAGTGCCTACTTTGTCTGGTTAAACAAGGGTAAAGAATCTTTAGTGCTGGACATTAAAAAGCCCGACGATGCGGCCCTGTTACATAGAATACTGATAAAGGCAGATGTATTTATTCAAAACCTTGCCCCCGGTGCGGCAAAACGTGCAGGGTTTGGGGCGACTGATTTACGGGCGAAAAATCCCAAATTAGTCACGTGTGATATCAGCGGCTATGGACTGGACGGCCCAAGCAGTCAAATGAAGGCTTATGACTTGTTGGTTCAGGCCGAAACGGGCTTATGTTCGCTGACAGGCACACCGGAAGCCGAAGGTCGGGTCGGTGTGTCCGTGTGTGATATTGCAGCCGGGATGAACGCGTATCAGGCCATTTTGGAAGCCTTGCTCAAACGGGGTGTGACCGGTAAGGGCAGTGGATTGGAAGTCTCACTCTTTGATGGGATGGCGGACTGGATGGCGGTGCCCTTGTTGCATTTTGACTATGGCGGGGCAGCACCGAAACGGCTGGGGATGCGTCATCCCTCCATCGCGCCCTATGGGGCGTTTGAAACGCAGGATGGGGTGAAAATCGTTATCTCTATCCAGAATGAGCGCGAATGGAAAAGTTTCTGTGAAAATATTCTAGAAAAGCCGGACTGGGTCGATCAGGGGCCTTATCGCACGGGCGTTCTGCGGGTCGAAAACCGTCAAAGTCTGGACGCGGCAGTACAGGCTGCTTTTTCGACCTCTCAAAGTGACAGCCTTTGTGAAAAACTGCTGAACGCGAAAATTGCTTTTGGCCGGGTCAATTCTGTTGCAGGCTTGTCAAATCATCCGGCGTTGCGCCGTGTTACGATTGAAAGCCCGACAGGTCCGTTCGACTTACCGGCCCCGCCCGCTAAATGGCAGGACGAACATCCGCAATATGGGGCTGTTCCAGGTATTGGGGCACAAAGCGACAAGATTAGAAAAGAGTTTGCAGAAAATGGTTAACTCTGTCGTTGTCGTGCTGGGGGCAGCTTTGGATGATCTCGGCAATCCCAGCCCGGCTTTACTCAGAAGATTGCAAACGGCCTGCCTGTTGGCCTATGAAAAACAAGCCGATTTATTAATGTGTGGCGGGACCACACAGCCAGATCTAGGAGCTTCAGAAGCCGAAGTGATGGCAGCGTTTGCCATAAATTGCGGCGTTGCATCTGAGCAGATATTTTTAGAAAATCGTTCACAAAATACGTTGGAAAATGCCGCTTTCAGCCATAGGATTATTCAGCAACAGGGCTGGCAAGAGGTTATGGTGGTGACGCAAAATTACCATATTGCGCGGGCAAAATTATCCTTTAAAAGCTGTGGTATTCAAGCCAGCTTTTATAGTGCTGCGGGCAAAACGGATCGTGTGATGACATTTTTTTCTGCCCTGAGAGAGGTTCCTGCTTTGATTTGGTACGCGCTTCGGGTATTAAACGGACATCCGAAGCAACTTTTAACGCGTAACTGATGAAACCTTTGTCTCTCTTGTATAGCCTTTGTCTTGGTCTGTTCCTTACATGGCATGCGCAAGCCTCAGAAAGCTGCAAAATCATCAACAGTTTTAGTGGCCTGATCTTTGATGCGGGGGCTTTTGTGGGGGCAACGGATATGGAAGCCCATTTGGACCGTGCCTTGACTTATGGTGTCGAAAAAGCCGTTCTGTTCCCGCACCCGGATGCTCAGGGTGGAAACCATCCGATAGAGCTTGAAGAAACCTTCCCCGATCTGGTTGTGCGCGGTAATGCCCCTTGGAGCAATGCCAGTGCGGTGATCTGGCCCGAACCGATTTCAAAAAGTATGTTTGGTCATCTGGAAACGGAACTGGCCCGTTTTCCCGATCGCAATTATCTGTTGGGTCATGTGTCGCGTTTTAATCTAAAGACATTGGAGAGATGGCTTAAGACCTATCCCAACCTCTGGATTGGGTTTGGCAAGCCGGAAATTGATCAGATGGTGGAAAACTGTGGGCAGGGGGCGTTATCTAAACTGATGCGCGCAGCGTCAAACCGGGTTGTGTTTGCCTCTTATGGTAAGGCGGAAGGATGGGAAAATTATAAATGGACCATTCGCAAGTTGAAAAAACTCGCAGAGTACCTCAGCCCCACAGAGGCCGACGCGCTCCTGTTTAAAAACGCTGAAGAACTCTACAAACTTTCAGTCAATGCACCTTAATCCAGCAGGCTTTCCGGCTCTGTAGCGGTTTGGCGGGTGCTTGCTTCGACATATTCGGGCAGAGCAACGGTTCTGCGCCAGCGATCAAGCTGGGCTGAGCGTCTTTGTGAAAAATCACGTTGCTGGTTAAGCCCGCGGGTCGGACTGTTGGGCACCATTAAAGACTTTTTTTCCTTTTGACGATAAAGCGCCTTGTTGCGGGCAGCATTGGCAGCGTTGATCTGCCCGAAATTGGATAAACGGCGGCTGTCGCGCCATTGCGAGATTTGCGCGCTCATTTGTTCGGCGCGGCTGACAGCTTTGCGCTGTTCGGCAAGGCGTTGCTTGAAATTATTGTTCAGCATAGCCGTGCGCTGTGTATCGATCTGTGCCACGCGGTAGCTTTTGGGGTGTGTTTCTCTTTCCTGTGGCTCGCGGTTGGCATAGTTCCAATAGCCCAGCACTTTTTCGCGATAGTACATATTTTTTGATGGATCATTGGAATGATAATGCGAGGCAGCCTGCGTCCAGGATTTGGTCTCTTTAAACAGGCGGCTTAAAAATTCTCCGGCATATTGGGTATTGCGGTAAGGGTCGAACGCCTCATCTAAAGAATTAAAGGCTTCGGGGTGGTAGCGCAGATTAATTTGCATACAGCCCACATCAATATTCTTGACACCTTGGGCCTGTAAAGCGCGTACATGTCGGATGGCTTCTGACTTGGTGGGGAAAAATTCGCCGGCTGCCCCGGAAGCAACGGTCCACGGCCAGGCAATATTTGCCTTGTCTTCAGCGTTCCAACGCCCCGATTCGGTCAGGGAAATCGCGCGTAAAAGGTTGCGCGGAATGTTGAACTTACGCTCAGAGTGATGCGCCGCCATTTTACATAAGTCCATGTTTTTATTGAATTTTTCATTGGCGGTGGCGGTTTGGCTGATGCAAAAACTGATTAAGATCGCAAGCAGATATCGCATGACATACATCTCTTTTAAAAGGCAAATTCACAAGGTGACTATCAATGAATTAGCAAAGGCGATGCCAGTTTGTGCCATAAAGGGTGGTTTTTGCTGAAAAATTTAAAAATAATCAAAATCTAGTTGATTTAAGTTTCGGGCTATGTTTTATACGTCATTAGCAATTAGCTTCTAAACTATTTTTAAGTTAATTGACTTTCTTGGACGTTTCCTCCCAAACTTTTTAGGCTCATCTACGGATGGGCCTTTTCTTTTGGGTTTCTACCAATTATTGAATAATTTGTTAGAACTGAAAATATCCAATGGCACACAATTATGGCACAAATAATGGCACGATTTTGTAAACGGAATATATGCATATTTCATTGAATAACTTAAAATAAGTTAATTGTGATGGATTCATTTTAGGTGCGACTTAAATTGAGATGCCGGTGTTCGATGTCACAACATATGACATGCCAAATATCGTTCAGTGTTTGGTTTAATGATTCAGTCTTTTCTAATCGAGAATTAGTTGCAGCATGATCGCGTGCTTCCATCACTCGCATATAGCAATACAGCATTGTGTCCAACGACATTGCTTTGTTCCTGCTGATAGATGAACTCGTCCAGCTTCCTCGACGGCCACATAGGCGGCTGAATTCACGCTGGGTCTTTACGATGCCACTTGCTTTCATCTGGTTGTAGGTTTCTCTCACGGGTTTCATATGTTTCTCCGGGTGGCTGTTGTTGTAGTTATTTATCAATTTAAGTTGAGCATAATATGCAATTTTTATGGGCATAATATGAATCTATCAGGCGTGATATTTTCATAAATACTGCATGAGTAGTGATACAAATTGAGAGGAATACTATGCTTATAACTGACGTGGCCCCCACACTATATGAGGCGACCGCAAACGACGATTGGCACGGTTCAGGCAACGGGCTTTACCGCATACCGGTGCGAGTAACTGGCTATTTGGTGGGGCGGCTAAAGCCATTCCATGGAAATCGCATTTCAGCCAGACTGGAAACAATAGGTGTTGATATAGATAACATTCGTCGGGTGATCATAAACGACGAAATTGAAGGTGGACAAACAATCCAATTTGACGGAGATGTCGGTGTCTTTGCGAGGGACATCATCTCAGCTTTAGAGGCTGTGACAATGCCAGATTATCTGGTTGCTATTGGCGATTCATGTGAATCCCAGATTGACAGATTTTCAATTGGGTTGAACCTCGGAGAACAGATAACGCTGGCAATTTTATAAATACTACATCCGCAGCACTCGCTGCACTACAATGGATGGAGTTAATTATGGATGATGACAAGCCATGCCCAAAACCGTATCCACCAACGTTACCGGGGCATATTTGGGTTGGGTTCGAACCCAACTGGCGAATGATGACACCAAAAGAAGCTGCACGCGAATGGTATGAACGCATGATGGCAAAAAGAGAAAGGAACAAAACAGAAACAAATAAATTGACCGATTCAGCAGAGCCATGTGAGAAGGCAATTTCTGAAACTAAAAACGAATAGGAGAACTCATGGAGTTCAACATTCAAGAAAAGCCTGATAAGTATCGCGAAGCGATACGGCGGTGGGTCTTGGCATACGACTGGTCCATCGCACTTTCCTACACCTTCACTTTCTCTGAAATCATCGCAGCAAGCGAGAAGTGGACCATGAAGAACACACAGTATTTCTTTAACTGTGTGGATCGTGGTGTCTACCGCACGCTGCAACGTCGTAAGGGTCTTCGCTGCCAGCGGTTCAACATTTTGGAGCAGGGCAAGCAGGGTGAGAATTTCCATATCCATGGAATTATCGCCGTGCCGACTGACGACAAGGCAAAACCAGAGTATCGTTCATTGAACGGTCTTCGTGGTTTGATGCGTCACGTTTGGCTGAACAAGATGATTTGCAATCGCCAGATCATTCCGCACCGCTTCGAAATCAAAGACGTAAACTTTGGAAGCTACTCCCCTGAAAAATGGATTTCATACATCACTAAAGACGTTAATCAGGGTGATTTTGAAACTTCTAACCTTGCCGTGCCGGGTAGTATCCGTTTCGGTGCCACCCATCTTCGCTAACCTAGAGGTGCTGCATTCGTAGCACCTTCAACTACAAAAGAGGCCATTGGTCGTGCGGGTATTCTTCACGGCAGATGCGTAGCCCAATATCAGCTACTATCGATAAGCCGAGATTTCGATTTTTGCTTGTTAATAGTAGAGGTATATCCAGAACAAACATTCACACAAACAAAGTCACATAAACAACGACACGGCAACATCAACATGGTAAAGAAATATCCATATACAAAACTGAAGTATCTTTACCAGCATGTATCATCAAATACGACAAGCACGACGACAGCAGAAATACAAACAAGCCGAACTGGCGAAGCTCGTGAAGATCAACGTTGATCTTCACGAGCTTCGCCATCGAAAATGGTGCGGGAACGATTCAATTATTCATCGCCGTAACCAAAGCTCTTGGCCTTCATATCCAAAACAAACCTGACAATACATCAATCGGCGAATGGCTCGCAGCCGTGCGTCAGCAACGAGGCATTTCCCAACGGCAATTAGTCGAACGATCCGGCATTTCACGCCCGACTATCAAAGCCATCGAAACAGGAAGCACAGGCCGTGTGACAAGCATGATTACCATAATGAGGGCATTGGGCCTAAAACCGCGTTTAAGCCGCCGTGGACGCTCTATGGTGCCACAGAACGGCAATGATGTGGTTTACACGCCCAGACCGCTTGCACGGTGGGTTGTAGAGCATTTCAAACCATCGGGCCGGATGCTCGAACCCTGTTTCGGTGATGGAGCTTTTGCTGAACAGATGCCCGGTTGTGATTGGTGTGAAATTAACAAAGGTCGGGATTTTTTCGAATACCATGGAAAGGCCGATTGGATCATTACCAATCCACCATGGAGTTATCTTCGCGAAATTCTTCAACACAACATGAAGCTGGCTGACAATATTGTTATGATCATCACACTCAACTCTCTGTGGACGCGAGCACGAAAGAAAGGCATCAGTGATGCTGGGTTTGCGATCCGTGAAATCATGCTGATTGACACCCCACCATCACCGTGGCCTTACACGGGCATGCAAGTAGGTGTCGTTCACTTTTCGCGTGGGTGGACAGGGGACATCAAGATGACGGATCATCGCAGCATCGCCCCCGTTCACTACGAGTAGCACTTTAAGCTGGCTGTGGTGCAGGACGTGGAGCCGTAGGTGCTTCCATAGCAACATCGTCCCGGTAATCGACAGCATGCTCTTCACAGTGCTCTATTACGACTTCAAGCCATGTATCATACCAAAACCATGACGTCGCGACCATCACGCCGTAACCTTTACCGGGGTTCTTAGCATCCAGATCATTCCATAGTTGAGCGTGATGATGTTGCTGAAAACGAGTAAAACCCAATCTATGAACATAATCACGAATTTCTGTCCAGCGATACTTTTGGCGTTCCCTATCTTGGATTAGGATACGGTTGATTTCAACTTCATCGTCGGACCCCGCTTTGACGATTTCAACAACCTCATCAGCCTTGTTTCGGTTATTGACCTTCTTTTGGACAAGAGCTACCCGATATGCATAGCGAGGATCATTGTAGTCTTCATCGCTCAGCCCATCTTCAAACTCGGCGTTAAAGGCACGAATGTTACCCGGCAGATCATCATAACGAGTTAGTTCTTTACGCTGGTCCATGCTGATACCAGAGAATTGCAACGCCAGTGACATTTCACGATCCAAAGCATATTGCCGACCAAAAAGATTAGCTACCCAGTGATTGTAGTTTAAGCAGCATGCTTGGAGCTTGGCACTGACGGCATCATCAATCCGACTGGTGCACTGGTGTTCGATCTCGTGGCGAATTTCAAGCAAATATGTAAGGTTGCGAACGGTATGTTCATCCAATGGACATTCTGTCATCGCAAGGCAGGCCGTCAGATCGAAATGACGTTCGGCCCCGTGCTTTGTCAATTTCGGGGTGCCGTCTTCTTCACGATACACATAATCGAAATCATGGTTTCTATAAAAATGATGCAGCAAATAGACCCATGCGATAGATGCCAGCACAATGAAGTTTTCGGATTTGAAATAGGCGGTCGGATTGTTAAAGGCCTGAACAGCGGCCATCATGGCTTCGCGACTCTTGACTAACAGTTCTTCGCTATCCAGATGCAACCCAGTCTTAGGGTCAATATTCGGCCATGTTTCCAAGAAACGTTGTAGGGTGCCATTTGAGGCAATCGGTTGCTCGACATACTTTTGTGCAGCAACAGATAACTCTCCCCCTTTTATGACCTCTTTGATTTCACTGATCCGAGCATGGTTAATGGATCGGCTGGGGCGTGTAAAATACGCCAGAATGTCCTGATCTTTTTTGAAGTCGCCGCATAGTAACATCGCCTTTACTAAGGACACTTCCCAATCTTCTAAACGATTTCCACGTTTTGCCATGATTGTGGGTGTTCCTATTTTTTACAATCAACTGGGTAGCTGAAACCCCTGAAAACACCCGGCTGGTCATTGAAGTTAATACCTTCATCATGCTTCACTACTTGGTATTCTGAGCTTTCTTTGTGATACCAATAACTTTGCGGGTTTACTAATTTGGCTGTTCGCTCGCTTATATAGCCGCCTTTGCCAAATCGGTGCTCCCCGTGGTTATTGGCCTGAACTTGCATGTGTAAATGATTGACGCGGCCACCCCATGCACCTGTGCTGGATACACCACCAACTTTTTGTCCGCGAGTGATATAATCACCGGTTTTGACAAGTGTGGAGTCCATGTGCACATAGCTGGCGTAAATGTGATTACCGGTTATATCTTTGCCTGCGTAGGTTCTGACGGTATGTCCGTCCAATCCATCTTCTCCTGCAAAAAGAACTTGCCCACCATGTGCAGCCAGAACAGCGGTGTGTTCTGGTGCTGTAATGTCCATACCTTTATGTGGGATATGACGTTTGCCTCCGCCGGGGCCATACCAAGATTTAAATGGTGACGTTACGGGGTAACAACCATCGGGCATTTTCCAGTCAGCTTTCTCTTTTAAGGAGGCGATAGGGTCTTCATTAACCGGAACCGTGACACAACCAGAAATGGCTACAACAACTGCTAAAGCTGAGATGGATTTTAGAGATGACTGGAATTTCATTTTGTGCGTTCCCCTGTGTATTACTCCCAAGCATGACATGAATAGAACAACCACGCCGTAATGCGATGAGGAGGATAGCAACCATACAGCGTTTTGCAAACCGTTTATGCGGATGCAGGAAGGTGCGTGCCGGGGATCAATTTAAGCAGGTCATCGATGATATGGGAACCACCCCAGATCGCCAACATGGACGGAAACGGTGCTTGTTGACTGCTGGTGCCGAATTTTAATCTTTTCTTGATGAAAATAATGTCTGCCTTGCCTGCGATTTTGTCGTGAAAATAGCCGGTGTTCGTGCGGCTGGGCAGCAGGGCAATAATGGTCTTCGCATTACCGTTCTTGTATTCAGTGTCGGCACGGTCGATCCAGTCTGAGATGGTGCTGTATGGCCCGTTCAGCCAGATATATTGGCCCTTCCATTCTTGGGCGAGGCCGTCGTGTGATTCGTAGAAATGGCTCCGGGCATTGACCAAACTGTTTTGATTACTGGCGACGTCTATGCAAAATTCTGGGACCACTTGGTGGATCAATTTAAGAAATTCGGCAGATGTATTCCACGCATCGGTGTCGCCTTTTTGAAAGTGACTTCGTTTGTGGTCTCGCACAAAGAGTTTGATGTTGTAACGTTCAGCAATGGCATGAAGACTGCTGATGCGTCCTTGCCCTCGTTCTAATCGGATGATTGTTGGTTGGCTCAGGCCGCATCGTTCGGCCATACGACGCTGAGAGTGTCCGTGACGGCTGCGGAGACGCTTGATCTGACCGCCTATACTGGAAGCACGCGGTAACCCGCTTAGTTGTATATGTAAACATCGCAAGATCGTTTCCAGCGTCTGAACGGTTCCTTGGCCACGTTCTACATTCCGCACGGCATCAATAGTCAGTCCGGCCCGTTCAGCTAACTGTGCCTGCGTGAGTAATGACCGCTTCCTGTGGTTGCGTATTTGATGGCCGAACATGATAACGAAATTCCAGTATTATTTTGGAAAAATTGTTAGCATAATTCGATTCGTGTCAAAATATTTTTTACCGTGGTTGGGTGCCATCGTCCGCCGCGTTGTGTTTTAATTCCGCGAGAGTTCATCGCTGCTGCGATGCCGGAGAGAGTGGTAATGCCGAATGCTTTGATTTCAGAAATAATCGGCAAGATGTTTTGAGCGTGGTTGTCGGCTTGGAAGCGTTGAGTGGCGTGGCCTTTTTGTCGGCAGGTTTCTTGGTCAGTGCGAACCGGGTTTGCGAAACCAAGTTTCTTTGATGACTGGGCAAGGGCTTTTTTCGTGCGATCAGCAATAGTATTTGCTTCCTCCTCGGCCACGAGTGCCATGATGCCCACGACAAGCCGGTTTGCAGATGGCATATCACATGCTACGAATTCGATGCCACTGTCGCGAAGCGATAGTAGAAAGGCTGCATTGCGAGCCAGACGATCCAGTTTGCCGATTATCAGAGTTGCTCCGGTTTGTTTGCAGTGGGCCAATGCCTTGTTGAGTTCCGACCGATTGGTTTTGCGACCGGATTCAACTTCGGTGTAATGAGCAATGGCTTCGGCACCGTTCAAATAGTTTTCAATCATTCGTCGCTGTGCTTCCAGACCGAGACCGGAAGTTCCTTGGCGTGATGTGCTGACCCGATAATATGCGATGTATTGCTTCATTCTTGGCTCCGGTTTCTGTTGGTTATAAAAGGTCAACGGTGGTTCACGTTTTATAACTGACCGGTTTGATCAGGTGCTCGATGCCGAATGTTTGGGTTTTTAGCCCTTTGAGCAAAACTGATGGCGGTATTTGATCAGCATATTTTGCAGCGGCATCTTTCTTCATGCCCCATCCGGCGACAGTCTTCCAATCGACCTCCCGAAAGTTATCATTATTGTTTGCGTAGAATTTGAACGTATGACGATACGAATGAAACTTATTTTTGTCATTCCATATGCCACGTTCCACCATCCATTCTTTCATGGTTTTTTGCGGAATGCCGACATAGTGGTTGTTTGTTTCTGTTGTATGGACATCGGCAAATACCATTTCTTCTTTGGCGGCTTTACGAAGTTTAACATATTCAATGAAACCCCAATCAATCAGCTTGGGATGCACGGGTAACCATCGCGGCCTGTCGGTCTTTGTATGTGGAAGGTGGATGACCCATATATCGCCAACGTCCAAGAAAACCGATTCAGTGGCCATAGAGAATATTTCATTGCCCCGCATTCCGTGGAAGAGTGCCAGTAATGGTGCCCAGCCCCAATTATTGTGTCTTGTCGGTTCCCAATCGGTGAATAAGTCAATCAATTGTTCTTGTTTCAGATTTGTCCGTTTGGACCCTATGGTTTTTCCCCGAATGCCAATCGCTGGGTGTGACAAATTGTATTTGCTTCCATATTCAGCGGTTAGCCAATTAAAGAACTGCGTAATCTGACCGATGTATTTTTCCGCAGTATCATTCTTCAATAATGTCGGTATTGGTTTGGTTTCAAGCTTGAGGCCATCTTTTTTGTTCTTTGCGATGATTGCATCATTGTCGGCGATGATTTTTAGGACTTTGTTGGCCTGTTCTTTTGGGGAAGTATCAGTTCTCCACCAGTTGTATGGGAGGTGGTGAATAATTTCTCTGATGTCGTAAATGTCGTCGCGAACCACGGAACCAATAGGGTGGTCTGCATAATGTGCTTCAAGAATTCGTAGCAAGGTTGAATAGTTGCTGCGTTTCTTATTTCCCTTTTTCGGATCAAGAAAAGTATTGATTGCATCCTGAATAGTCGGTTGGGTCAGGTAAGCTGGACGTTCCCCGATATTGTTTATGAGTGTCGATGCTAATATTTCAAGTTGGGACGGATCATCAACGCGAGGCGAAAGTTTTGATGCAATAATATTCTGTAGGGCGGCTGTCTTTGTATGATTGGCTAAATCGGCATGCGTTGCGAGCAAGAGCTTGTGTTGAAGTTCTGTAAGATACCGAGGGTCGATTGTGTCCCCATGGCTCTTGACAGCTTCTATGATGAGAAGAGCGGGGTTGCGATGTGGGTCAGCACGCTTGGATCGAATGTCATTAACGATACGGTCAAGGAGCCGCTGTTCGTCCATTGCAGCCATGGTGCGAATGATGGTCGGTTGAGGTCTGGCAGCAAGAAACATGGCTTTTAATTTGGCGGTATGGGACTGTTGTAGAATGTCAGCCATGGCGGGGTCGCTGGTTCCCAATGTGAAACGAACATGTTCATGGTGTTTCAGTTTGGCTTTTTTGCCATGATCATATTCATAATGTTCGGGGAGATCGCCTCGGATGTCTGATGGTATCGTCAGCTTGTAATGGTATCTGCCACCGCGTTGCGTAGTATTCGATATTTTTTTCATTTTCGCACCATATTTCCGAGAACTGTGGGAAATCAAAATGGCACAGTTCTATGGCACAAAATAATGGCACATGATGTTCAAAAATCAAGCAAAATAGCGGATTTATTAGGGTTTGGTATTTTCTGGAAATGATTATACGTTTCCTCCCAAACTTTTTCAGGCTCAGCTACGGCTGGGCCTTTTTTTTATCGTATTGGGTGTAAGTTAACATTAGTATGGTTAATTTATAGCTGGCATTTGCTTGGAATAGGTAGCTATCATCTATTATTGAATTTCTGTGTTATGACGAGCTTGAAGGGATAGCTTGTCAAAATCGCCAATTTCGACAAATACTTGAAGATGCTTTCTGTACTCTATTAGGCATTCTTTCAATTCAGCAATCCTTGCTCGGTTTTCTTCAATAGAAATTGGACCATCCCCCTTACCAAAAATCAATTTGATAAGCCCTGCTACTTTTTCATCTTTTTCTGTTGTAGGGAACATAGCATGATAAAACAAAGTTGCTCCAATTGCTCTCAAATTTACAGCATCGTCAAACTTTGAACCAATTATACGATCTATTCGTTTTTGTAGGTCAGGGTTTAATATCAATAGTGCTCTGTCCCCCGAAAGATAATTTTTCAGAGTTAGCAATCTCATAAGTTGCTTTCTTAACAGGCCGTCCCATTTTTCAAGTGCTTCATTTGCCAATAGCGGGTCCATTGACTGCAGGTTTTTTATCGGATCGTCACCAGCCTCTGATAAGAGTAGTTCCGCACTATCTGCTGTATCTGAAATTAGAAAATAGGTTTCTAGTAGACGGCGAACGGTTTCTTCTCTTTCTTTTTTGGATTTAAAGTCATTTAGTATGGGAACAGCAGATATAACTACCCCTGCTATTGACAGTAATCCTGAGATCATTCCAGCCATTTTACTTTCCTCATTATTGGATGTTAGGCCTTTCAATGTGTGTGATCCTTGGAAGTATAAAGATATTTATTTAAAGCTTAAAGTGAATATGAAAATGATGGGGTAAGTGTGTGAGATATGCAGCCTTTCCCTCATCATGAAGGTAGTTTAGAACGTGAAGTAACGAACCTTTGGGTCAGCTAAATAACGGAATAACGAGGATGTCCCCGTTATCCTCGTAATGGTAGGAATTATGTTAAATATCGAACATGAGCATTTTTCAAAAGGAACGCTTTTGAAATGCATAAAAAAGAATGTGGGAAAAGATTTAAGGTTTGTGGAATGTGTTTTTGAAAATTTTGAGTTGAGTGATGTTGAATGCAATAATGCTATGTTTGAACGTTGCAGCTTCGCAAACATTGACTTTAAAAGTTGTTCATTTGATGACTCTATTTGGAAAAACTGTAGAGCAATTGGGACGGATTTTTCGTATTCGAGCTTAATGGATGCTACATTTGATGCATGTGATTTGAGTTCATCTAAGTGGATAGGAAGTCAATTAGCACAAGCTTCTTTTCAATCTTGTAAGCTTTTAGGGGCATCTTTTTTACGTAGTAAAAATATAGGCTTATCCTTCTCCGAATGTATTTTAGCCCTGTCAAATTTACAGGGAATATCTTTTAAAAATCATCATTTGAACAAAATTGATTTTTCAGAGGCAGACCTTGGAGGGTGCGATTTTAGAGATGCAATATTCGAAGATTGCCGTTTAAATAACGCCATTCTACGAAATGTCAGATTTAGTGGTGCTGATTTGCGAGGATGTGATCTTGGAAGGATGAAACTACAGGATGCTGGAATTTTGAAAGGTGCGGTTATTTCCAAAAATCAAGCGTCTGATTTGCTAAGTGGGTATGGATTGAAAGTTATGTAATTGGGAGGAGTTATCCTGCTTAAATAATCGTAATCGGTGTTAGCTACCTTTTAAATGTTATTTGCAAGAAATTAACGTCCGGAAATTTCAGCGTTCTCTATAGCCTCATCATTTGCCTCTTGTGCTTCTCTGATGATGTGCAGGCCTTCTTTTGCGTAGAGTATTTGCAGGTCGAGGCCGCTTAAGTGGTCGCATGGGGGCCTTCCAATGTGGGCGATCATTGGAAGTATAAGGATATTTCTTTAAAGCTAAAAGGAAATATGAAAATGATGGGGGAAGTGGGTGAGACATGCAGCCTTTCCCCCACCATGAAGGTAGGTTAGAACGTGAAGTAACGAACGCTTGGGTCAGCCATATACGTACCGATCACGGGTGGTTTGACGGATTTTACGCCTTCGATCAAGTCGGCTTCGCTGAGGCTGCGATTTGGCAGGTAGAGCGCGCAGACATCTACATGTGCCCCGCTTTTCATGGCTTTTTTCAGCAGCATTTGGGGCGTCACATTTTTGGGCTTAAGCGGTGTGCCTGTATAGTTTTTCAACGCCATATCCCCGCCGCCATCGCACAAGAGAATACGTACCTCGGCACCGTTTTGAATGGCTTGAAGGCTTAAGACCATCGCCATGGCTTGCGTTTCCATTTGGTCAGAGGTGATAACAACAAACGTTTTCGCCTTTGCCGCCTCTTCGGCTTGGGCATGGGGGGGTGTAAACAGGGCGAGCAGAGCAAGTGAGAAAAAGACGTAGACAGCCTTCATAAGAAACCTCGTTTGAATATGAAATAGGACAGTCTAGACTTTATAGATTAGAAAAATCTGATGAAATGAGGATTATCAATTCGTGATAAGTTTCTTGCGAATTTGAATAAAAATAAAGAGCGTAAGGCGATTTCATTAAATTCGTGTGCGTCTTCGTTATTCTCCCGAATCTTCGGTGACAGATACCGATTGTCCTCAATAAATCACTTTATCGGGCATCCAGTCGGGGCCGCGATAGGGGGGTGCGTTTTCTCTGGGGGTGATGCCAAAGCAGTTGAGGTCGTCGGGCAGGGTGGAGTGCCAGAGGGTGAATTGATCTTCTGTTCGATCTTGCAAGTCGGCTTGTAATTTCTCTTGAATATATTTTCGTAAAAATGGCGCAAGATAGGGTCGGCACAGGTAGCCTTTGTTAAAGCCGCACAACACAAGGGCAAAAGAAGTGGGGTCTTTTGCCAGATAGGCAAAGACGGATTGGCTGATTTGCGGGTAGCGCGGGCTTAAGAAATCATCCAGACACACAATGCCGTTTCGATGTAGCAGCGCATCGGCGACTTTCAGGTCATCGGTTAAGGCCATGCCGGTATGTTCCCCATCGATATGGATCCAATGAAAGGATTTATGCCATTGGGATAGAAATTGGGGAGTGGTGATGGCTTCTGAAAAGGATTTAATGAAGTGCGTTTTGTCTTCTTCCCCTACATGACAGCTTTGGAGCAAGGCGTTGGTCGTTTCATTCAAGATCGGGTCCACATAAAGACAGTGTTCCTGTGCTGTGGCATGAAGGGGAGATAAGGTTGCTGATTTGCCTTTATAGACGCCTATTTCCAGCATGTTGCCTCGAACTTGCGCGGCTTGTTGCCAAGATAACAGGCAATCTCATATGGCTTGCGCCTCTATGTCAAACCAGCCTTCAATGTTGCCATGTTTTTCGCGATAGCTTTTAAAAATAGACATAAATAGATTCCCTTTTGTGCCCCGAACTAGATTGCCTTAAGGTTAAGAAGACGTAAAGGATTATGAAATCCGAAGTGGCGGAGTTTATGGGAGGCTTGCGTTTGTTCTGCTTTCGGCAACAGCCTAATTAGTCAACCTCCTCACCCCAAATTCAACCCCGGCTTTTGCGGCTGTGTGCTTTCCCCATCGCCGAGTTCTTTTTGCATCAAAACGGTATCAATCCAGCGATTGAACTTATAGCCGGTGTTGGGCAGGGTGCCTTGGTGGGTGAAGCCGAATTTTTTGTGGAGCGCAATGGACGCCCTGTTCTGGCTGTCTCCGATCACGGCAACGACTTGACGGATGTCGCGTTGTTCAAGGTCTTTGAGCAGTTCTTCCATCAACAGGCTGCCAAGGCCTGCGCCTTTAGCGTCTTTATCCAGATAGATGGAATGTTCCACGCTATATCTGTAGGCCACACGGGTACGAAAAACACCGCCATAGGCATAACCCTGAACGCGTCCGTCGATTGCGGCGACCAGATAGGGCATGTTCAGTTTTTCGATCTCATGAAAACGTTGCGTCATCTCTTTCAGGGAGGGCAGGGTTTCTTCAAAGGTAATGATCGTGTCGGTGATGTAATAGCTGTAGATTTCCAGAATGCGCGGGATATCATCGGCATGTGCCGCACGGATCAGGGGCGTTGACATGTCTGAGGGTCCTTTTAGAGCTGGTCTGCGGGGATGGTGCTGAGTTTTTCAATCAGGACCGAGAATTTTTTCTTGATGGTTTCCAGCTCGGGCAGGCGGGTGATGGTTTCTTCATCCATATACAGCACGCGGTTTAGCTCGATCTGAAGGGTATGGACGCGTTGATCGGGCATGCCGTAATGATAGGTGGTATAGCCCCCGGCATAAGGTTGGTTGCGTCGCACGACGAAGCCCTGATCTTGCAGAATCTCCTGGGCAAAATCAGTAATCCATTCTGCACAACTGGTGCCGAAACGATCGCCCAGGATAATATCTGTTCGGTTGTTATCCTCATCCGGTTCAATCGGGCCGCCGATTGAGGGCATGGAATGGCAATCGATGAGCAAACAGGCGCCGAATTGGCCGCGGGTTTCCTCAATCAACTGGCGCAAAGCGGCATGATAGGGATGATAAAGCGTTTCAATGCGATCGCGTACGGCAGAAAATTGCAGCTTTTCTTTATATATGTGGGCCCCGTTGGTAACGACCTTGGCGATGGTGCCCAGTCCGGCAAGGGCGCGTTGGGAATCGGTGTTGACGTAAGGGGGTAGACGGTCCTGAAACATCGCCGGGTCAAGTTCGTATGGTTCGCGGTTGGCATCCACATAGGCCCTTGGGAAATTAGCTCGCAGCATGGGGCTGCCATAGTCAATACATGACTCATAAACTTCATGCACAAACGCATCTTCGGAGCGACGCAGCGTGATCGGGTCTAGCAGGGCATTTTTGACGAAATCTTTGGGATAGTGGTTCCCGCTGTGGGGAGAAGCGTAAATCACGGGGGATTTTTGGGTTTTTGGGCGCAGAATCGTCAAAGGGTTGGCGTTTGTCGGGCCATATCCTTCAACTTGATTATCCTCTTTGGAAGGGGCGCTCATGGTTTTATCCCTGATTTTACAAATTTAAGTTAGCCCGATTTGAGTAGCGCGTCAGGCGCATGGACGCAAGTTTATATGTGGGCTTTATGGAAAAAAGCAAACAGCCAGGCCCCTTCTTTCCCGCGCATTTGGAAAAAATGTAACTTTTTTGTTGCACCAACGTACACGCACCGTTATAAAGCGCCCCACCGCAAATTAAGGCCCCGGTCTTAAGGGCGGTGACATTAGATGGGTCGTTAGCTCAGTTGGTTAGAGTGCTGCCTTGACATGGCAGAGGTCACAAGTTCAAATCTTGTACGACCCACCATTTATTTTTTAGTTGGGGATTTTCCTTGTTGACTCGATGAGGTGATCTCCGTATGTTCCCGGCTCCGCTCATCTAGAGCTGATGGGCTAACGTTTTGAGGATACGAGATCATGAAGATTCGCAACTCTTTGAAGTCAGCAAAGCTGCGTGAAAAAGGCTGCCGTGTTGTGCGCCGCCGTGGCCGCGTTTACGTCATCAACAAAAAGAACCCGCGTTTCAAGGCTCGCCAGGGCTAAGAACTGCGCGTCCTTTTTTAGTGACGACTTTACAAAAAGCCGCTTCCCGGTTTCGGGGATGCGGCTTTTTGTCGTTTATTAAACCAACGCCTCACGGGCCTCTGCTTTTTTCGTATATCCAGTTTAAATAGTGTGATTCTATTTGCTGTGACATGGTGGTTCGGCAAAGGTTTTTATCTAATCGATTCGGGCAGGTTTATGCATAGCGCTTGCAGAAAATCATTCCAACACGTACCATAGGTGCATAAAAAAGGAATGGTTTAAGTCTATGGGCTTTAAGAAAAAACTCGCCGGGTCATCCATGGTGCGCTATCTGGCGCAGCATACGCCGTTGATGCATGGCATGGCAAAGAAGCTGGTGCCCGCTACCACGGCTGAAGAGGTGATTGAAGTTACCGCCACGCTGGTCGAGATGGGCTATCACGTTTGCCTGCATCATCTAGGTAAACCGTCCAAGGATGCTCAAGATATTCAGGACAATGTGTCCAATGTGATTGAGACCATGGAAATGCTGGATGAAGAACGCATGGAAGTCTGCGTCAGTCTTATGCCGTCTGAAATGGGCTATCTGAAATCGGCAAAAAGTGGCGAGACCCATTGCCGCCAAATCGCCAAGAATTTCCGCAACCGGGTCGCGGTGCGTGATGTTGAAGACCGCCAAGGTTATGGCGATGGTCATGAAGAAGGTGAACGCAACCTTCTGATGGTCCACGCCAGTGAACGTGTGCCCATGCAGCGCATTCTTGCCCTTTATGGCACGCTCCATCGCTCCGACGTCAAGGCCTGTGTGACGATCCCTGCCGCGCTTGCGCGCAGTGAAGAAGATGTAAAAACGATTATTTCCCAAGGGGGCAACGTGCGCCTGTCCATGCACCCTGTCGGGGTGGTTGATGCGCGCTATTTCGATGATCCGGAACTGATTTTGGATAACTATATGAAGCTTGCCCGTCTCTTGCTGTCCGAAGATGCGCTGATCCAACAAGTCACCCCGGTCTTTGCCTTGGAAGATGATGATATGGCCGAACAGATTATGATGATGGCCAATCTGGAAGGCTGGAGTTCAGCCAATTTCGAGTTTGAAATCCCATTTGGCGTGAACAATAAACTTAAGCGCAAACTGCGAGACGAAGGCTTCACCGTGCGTGTGCTGGTGCCGTTCGGGAAAGAATGGTGGAATTATTTCCAACGCCGCACTCAAGGGTAGGGGTTAGTCTTCAAACTGCAGAATAAGCTTTTTCACGGCGCGTGATTGCTGCTCGGGTGTTTCGCACATTTTGCACTCGTAGTTCCAGCAACCGCCGATCACGCGACAAAGGTATTCATCTTTATATTCCGCTCCCCAGCTGATCAGCAGCGCGAATAGCAGGGAACCGATGACAAGAGCATATATTTTCATATCCAAGCCTAAATTCTTGTTTGCTTGATGACTTAAAGCAGATTTAGACTTTTAGGACATTGATGGTTCGCAATCAGGGAACATATCTGGAAAAATTTAAAAAAAGCCATGAACCGTTTAAATAGGTTCATGGCTTTTTTTAGAATTTTTGCAAGGTTGGTTTATTCCATGCCAAGGGCCCGTTTATATAGATCAAGAACTTCTTCTTGTTCTGTGCGGTCATGGTCTTCCATTTTGCGCAGGCGTACCAGTTGGCGCATGATTTTGACGTCGAAGCCTAATCCCCCCTGCAAAAAGTGTATTATTAGTTGAGAAATGGTCGAGATAAGAAAGAAGTGAATTTTGTTGAATAGGAGGGAGCCGGAGGCGACTGGATATTTAACAAAATTCACTTTGGAATAATATTGCTTGATCTGGTTCACTAAAATGGGGGTGTTGTCAGGTGCTTTTCTCATCGGAAATTTTATCAAAAATATCTCTAGTAAATGACCACAGCTTTGCTGGACCGGGTCACGCATCATTGCCAAATTCCCGAAATCGGCAATGATTCGTACCGCTTCAAACAAATCATCACCTTTTACCCTGAGAACTCTGTAGCAATTGTTAGCGCCATAGAGTGTCCCTCGCGGGTCTGAGCAAGAGATGAATATATCTGAAAGTTTGCGGCTTTACACTTCACACAATACTTTTCAGAAGTTTCATCTAACGTAATAGGTGAATGAATGGGCAGCCCCATTTTCTTAACCGCTTCAAGAATAGTCCAAACCCGCAATGCAGAGAGTTCTACAGCCTCCTCAAATTGTTCAGAAATCACTTTTGCCAAGGCAAATCTGTTTGCATCCAAAACTTGTGACCATATTGTGCTGTCGTTGTTGGAAAGCCATTGTAAATCGCAACCGATTGGATGATTTGACGATACTTTCAATTGCCACCCCTGTGTATGTGCTTTTGAAATATATTCGCCATTTTGATAACTTTCCGGTTTTCCATCTGGGCGATAAAGGAAACTGTCGTTACCCAAACTATCACTTTCCTCCTGTTCTGGAGTCATTTCAATCACAAGCTCCAAGTCAGAAAGAGGGACTTTAATATAACGTTCCATAAAGGGAGCGAGTAAAATCGGTGCTTCGAAGTTTATTTCTTTAAATAAGCCCAATTTTCTAAAAACAACGGTATCCCATGTTTCGACAACAGTATCTTTTTCATCCAGGACAAGAATATTGAATATCACTTCCTCATGCGTTTCAGTAATTTCAGAGGCTAATAACCTGTAAGATTGATTGGAATTTAAAACCCCAAGCTGGATCGCTTTAACAGAAACCGGGATCAAAACCTTGTGAGGCATACAAACCTGAATGCCATGCAAAATTGAATCCCGTATCCCTGGATCACCTAACAAAAACCCCTCTTCAAATTGGTCACTGAACCATTTATGTTTTTCTTTTCCAGGCAATAAAGCAACACATCTACTGGCCTGAATGTATTGATAAGAACTAACTCGCTGAAAACGCTCTTTTTGAAAAAGAAGATTTTGATAAAGTGCTTGTTCGACATTAAAATCCGGAAGAGTACGACAAATTAAGTACGACTTTTCTTCAGAAAACAGCTCACTTTCACCTTCATTGATCCATTTACATTGGGCACGTACATGGTCAATCTGAAAGTCATTTTCTGAAGACCTAATAACACAGGTCAGTTCTTGATTGTTTTCGACAACCACACAAACCCTTAAAGTCAAACCATCTTCTGTTTCAGGTACGACAAGAGCTTTGGTAAACTCAATATTTTCAATGGATAAACGCTGTTTCTTCTGTGAAGGCACAAATATGGTGTTGGCAGCTTGGGTTAAAACTTCCAAGGTCAGGGCAGCAGGAAAAACGCTTGCGCCATCCAATTCATGATCCTTCAGGTACAAGTCTGTCTTTAAGTCAATTTTACAATCCGCGACAAGTTCAATACCAGGATAATTAATAAGAATTTTTTCAATATAACGATGTTGGTCGCTCTCAGTATAAGATGAGCATGGATACAGTTCAGAGTTGCTGTCTGGCCGAACAAAACGAGAGGTCACGATTAATGAAGTTGGATAGCTCTTGTTTGAAATCAAGTGCAAAAATTCTCTAATTCCATCTTCAATCGTGATCGGTGCGATCCCCTGTTCCAGAAGCGTATCTACACTCCCAAGGTTCTGTCCCATTCCGGTGCCTGACCAGATTGACCACTCTAAGTTACGACACAGAATATGTGGATATTTCTCCTTAATAATATCCAATTCATAACTCAGTCGCTCGTTTGCCAAAGCATAATCTGCTTCACCATGCATGCCAATCCGACCAATAATCGATCCAAAACACACAAGTAGTTTTAGCTTCTTGAGATCAACACACTCAACTAAGTTCTTAAATCCTTTGATCTTTGCAGAAAGTGTATATTCAATATCCGTTGTTTCAAGGTTCTTTACGGTTTTAGGGTTGTTGACCCCTGCCCCATGGATAACACCAGCAATAGAAACTACCCCCCAATTATCGAATGCATTTTGAATAGCATTTGTTAATCCAATCCTATCCGTCACATCGACCCGAAAATATGTCGCACGAAGCCCGGCCTTTTGAAGCCTTTCGATATTACGCGCAACTTCATCATCCTCAACAATGTTAGAGCGCCCAATGATAAGCAAAGCGCACCCTGTTTTCAGCGCTAGTTGATAACCACATTCGGCACTGATACCTTTAGCCCCTCCGCTTATCAGAACCAAATCATTTTCATTCACCGGATAATCAGGAGGACTAGATTTCTGGGGTACATGCTTCAAAAAAGGCACAGCGACTTCGCCCGCCTTATCTATTTTGAACTCGCTATAGCCTTTCCTCCTTGTAATCAAACGCTTCCTGATCAAACTGGATAACTGAATATCTTCATGAGCTGGAACAGTAAATAAAATCACCGTGCTATTTGGGTTCTCAAGACTTAGAGATTTGAGGAAACCTCCTGCAAACTTCTCAGTTTGCACAACAACAAAAGAAGAGTAGTCCCCCGCTTCACTGCTGGAAAGATATTCCTGTGATGCATTCAACAACAAATCTGGATAAGTGTTTAAAGAGTCACGATCCAGATACAGAATGGTGCCGTGTCCAGGCATACTTGTAACAAGGCTGCGTACTTTGTTAAGTGTTTCCTGAGAGGAGAAAATTTTCCATTCTCCCCCTCTCACTTCAATATTCTGTTCTTTGGGAGGTGCCGGCTTATAATCTATTTCGAAATAACGCACCCAAGAAAGAGCCCCGTGTATATAATTCTGGCGTCCCGACACACCTGCCGCTTGCATGTCATTCAATTGATCAAGCATCTGGGCTATTTCTGAAATGCTGGAATTCGAAAACTGTGTTGGATCTATCAAAGGCGACACCCCTAGCGAGCGTACAACATCATTGACGATTTTACTGACTGCAATCGAATTCAGATGTAAATCGGTCAACATCCGGCTATCGTTTTGTATTGACCATTTTGGAAGACCAATAGCCTGAGCAGTAATCTCGCGTAAAGTTTCCAACACGCAGGCACCATCTTCAAGTTCGGATAACAGCTCTTCGTTTTGATGGCCCTGAGGCAGAGGTGCTGCTTCTTGTTCAAAGTTTTCAATGTCATTTAGTTCGCACTGGTTGCTCAAGAACTTAGGTTCAACACCCCATTTAAAGCGTCTGAAGAACCGATCTTCATAAAGCCTGTTTACATGATTGGCTTGTCCTGCAACAAAAGCTGTACCTGCAATCATTAAAAGAGGACGCAAAGACGCAGAACCCATGTTTAAAGCTAGTGCAGGTTTCCCTGATATTTTTTCTGCTAGGTTTGCCAGAATTTCACCCGGCCCGAGCTCTATAAACAAGTCAACTTCCGTCGCACCGACTTGAACCGCTTTCTGAAAATAAACAGGGGCTGTAATCTGGCTATATAGGTAGTTGACCCAATCGGTATGCTCGTCAATCACATGTCCTTGAAGAGTTGATATAATTTTCTTTTTAGCTGGCAAAAACTTTGTGATTTCGATTACTTTTTTAAATTGATCGGCCGCCTTTTTCATATAAGGACTGTGAAAGGCTTGCTTAACGGGCAGCCGTATGGCCCCTATACTTTCACTTTTGAGGTAATCAGCCAAATCTGAAATAGGCAAAGACTTGCCTGACACAACATTTTGAGAAGCGGAATTGAAATTGGCGATATGCAAATCAGAATAGGCGTTCAGTATTTTAAGTAGACTTTTGTCATCCAGATTGACCGCCAGCATTGAACCGGAAGTTTCTGCATTTTGTCCCGCCATTGCCCTGCCTCTTTCCAGCACGAGCTGCATAAGGTCTTCATGCCCGATAACACCAGACCAATAAAGTGCTGACAATTCCCCAAGGCTGTGACCAATACCTAATGTGGCTTGAACACCCAAACTTTTAAGAGCCTGAAGCCCAGCTACATTCGCTAAAGTAATTGCGGGTTGTGCGTAATCAGTATCATCTTTAGACCTGAAGCCCGCCAGGAATGAGGTATCAAATACTGATTTCACCTCTTTTAAGCGCTCAGCGATCAAGCCGCCATCTGAATTGACAGGTGCACCTTGCCCAGAAAAAAGATAACCTATTTTTGCAGTTCCCTCTCCGCCGAAAACTGCAAACTCGTTTTTTTTATCAATATACAAACCACCTTTAAAGCTATCCAAGAACTGTGACATCAGCTGAAGCTTCTGGGACAATTCTTTTGGCGTACTAGCGACGACAGAAGCGCGCCACAAAGAAAGGGATCCATTGGTTGCTCGTTTTGCCAACTCAGCAGAAAGATCAGAAAATTCTGCCCTAGAGCAGCTTGTGACAAACTCAGCAACATAATTAACAGTCCACAATAAGTCATGTGGACTGGAATATGAAAATAGAAACACCTCGGTATCTTGTAATTTCTGCAATAAAGGCCAATACTCATTTAATGCAAGTTCATTTTCCTGCGAGCCTTCAGACACTTCCTCCAAAGTAATATGCGTGTTAATTCCGCCAAAACCAAAAGAACTAACACCTGCACGACGCGGAACTCCCTTCGGTGCCCATTCATTTGGTATATGACTTGATGAAAGGTTCCCTGCATGCTTAGAAAACAATTTATGGGGTTTGGCACACCCTGTTGTTGGAGGAAGAACACGATGTTCCAGACATTTCAGTGCACGGATTAACCCAGCCAACCCGGCAGCTGCCTTAGTGTGACCAATGTTCGCTTTGACTGAACTAATTATTGCATGGTGCAACTGTTTATTTTCTGCGAGGCGCTGGTCAATGAGGGCACTTAACTCGACATTATCGCCAACCTTTGTCCCGGTCCCATGGCCTTCAAAGTATGTTACGGTATTGCTTCCATATCCTGCACGTTCATAGCAGCGTTGAAGAGCAAGTTTCTGACCATTAATTTCCGGACGCGTCAAACCACCCTGACCGTCAGAAGAAACCCCCCAGCCGTTAATGACTCCGTAAATACGAGAACAACTTTGTATAGCGTCCTCATAGCGCATTAAGGCTACAAAACCACACCCTTCACCTGGCCAAAACCCTTGAGAATGCTCATCATAAACGTGCATTTCCTCTTTGGCTAAGGCCATCGTTCTAGAAAAACCTACAAGTTCGAAAGGATCAATACTTAAATCAACCCCTCCAGCCAAAACCATATCAGCATCATCATTGGCAAGCGCTACACAGCCATCAGTGACGGCAAGAAGGGACGATGAACACGCTCCGTCAACACTATAGCCTCCCCCCTTGAAATTAAAATGGTTGCAAATACGCCCTGCAATCGTATTTGCCAGACCTCCAGACAGAAAGTCTTCATTAGGCACAGGGAATGGATGTTTATAAAGTTGTTCTAACCCCTGCAACCAAGTGTTCAGGGCTTCACCAGACAACGATATACCTTCAGAATTACTTATATGTTGAGCGATAACATTTCTGACGTAGGGCCAACGCAACCTCATGGTATTTGCCCTGGAAAATTCCCCTGTTAAGGTGTTACCGACAATAACACGTACAGCTTCATTGTTGATTTTCGCATAGCCTTGATTAAGTCGTATATCCTTAATTGCCTCCGCCGCAACTGTTAGGGCCAACCAATGCGTCAGATCCGTATTTTCATAACTATCAAGTGACACTTTAAAACGAGAGCGATCAAATCGGAAATTTTTAAGCACAGCAGCCTGATCGATATAGACTTTATCCGGGTGTGCTCCCATGGAATCAAAATAAGAATCAGACAATCTATTTTGAGGGATTTTACGAAACGATCTGCGCTGTGCAATGGAATTTAAAAATAAATCATCTGCTGTTTCGGCATCTGGAAACCGGCAAGAAATGCCTACAACAGCTATCTTGGTATTCGTAATTTGTTCAGACATTTTCACACATTTTATTATTTTACATGTCTATAAAAAATACTGGCTGGTTGTTATCAAAAATCCAGCCAGTAACTTCACATTTGGTCTTAAGATTGGTTAATAGTAACCTTATTGGATGGAGCCGCGCCGACCGGTGTCTCAGAAGTCAAGAGTACTTGCGTCATTGCTTTGCCAGGGGCCGCCTTCCATTCATATTGAGCCGTATCGGAATTCAAACTCATCACGCGTGAAACCAAGGTCCCTTGGTATACAAATGCCTTTTCCCCTGGAGGGCATGAAAATGACATGGACTTGGTAATGCTCGTGCTCCACTCTTCCGTAAATGATAAAGCGAAAGAAACTGTTGTTTTTTCCGTTACTACTTCAATATTCACACCCACTTCTTCAGAAATTGAAAAAGTTTGAGTGCTACTGAATTTAAAGCCGTAAGTAACCGACGTCTCATAGGTTGTCGTCACACGTGAATTAGTATTATCCATCGATGAAATAATTTGCAGGTTTGGGCTGTACAAAATCAATGCACATGCTTCTCCCTCAGTATCCACGATAGGTACACCAGCATTAAAAACGTCCTCAGATGGTGTAGGCAGTTCATCAAAAATCTTTAGCTCTTTAGTTGGGACTGGAAATGGCATAGTTTTTTCCTCACAAGTTGATAAATGACATTGAATTAAGCATCACACTTTGGGTTGCTCGGGTCATGAATATCGAAATGATCAAGAACCGCGTTGTAATTTGCACAAAGGGTGCTTGGATCTGTATACATTACCGACCATGCCTTCACATCGATGCTGGAATCATGCTTATCACCACCATCTTTGGTTTTTCTCTTGTAGTCTTCAACAGTCAATGTCCACGTCATTGTCACAGTACCGATGGCGTTTGCTTCGCCTTTGGAATTATACCCATCAACCAAATGGATCACACGACTACCCTTTGAGGTATAATTCACGCTATCCTTAGTTTGCTCTTGCACAATATTTGAAACTGTCGCCTGCAAAGAAGCTGTATCAATACCCTGCACAACGGACGAGGCCATCATGATCAACACTTCGCTAAATAGCTTTTGAACCGCTTTTTCATTGGTTTCATTCTGGCTTATTGTTGTTGGACCACTGATATTGCCAGTAAAACCATTTGTATCCCGGTTTTCATATAACCAGTTGTAATGTTCCCATGCTTGAATAACTTGCAATGGCCCCTGATACCCGATGGTTTCGTCTTCTTTCCATTCGGCAGTTGCAGCTGTAACGAGGTCCCCAATAATATCTTGAACGCTTCGTTTTTTGTCCGCAACGGGCTCTTCAGATACGGCACCTTCAAGCTCTCCTTTCGGGGCTAGAATCGCGTAGGCTTGCAAGGTACCCTGTGGCATATCCTCTTTCACGTTCTGGATGTAGCCATCTAAATTTTCAGGTGTCAGCTGGCTGCAATTCAAACCGACGTTTTCCAGCTGTTTTTTTAAACTTGTTGCATCCAAAAGACTTGGTGTCGCAGGTGTTAAGTTTATTTTAAACCCCTTTGGTCGTGGAAATGGCATTGTATAATTCCTTTACCTGTAAATCCTAAACAATGTTTTTTCGGCATATGGTTCGTAGGTGGTTCGGTCGTTAGATAATTATGTGAGGTTGACGTCCACCCAACTGTAAAAACAAGGCCAAAACCTAATGCGTCGTGCCCTTAAAAAGTTACCAAAAAAACACATTTGCGTTTATTTCGTCAGAAATTCAAAATGTAACTTTATCGACAATTAAAAACGATAAAGCATTCTATAATAGTATTCACCCTCTCAAAAAGTCAATAAAAGTTGTATAAAGGTAATTAAAACTTTTTTTACTAGATTTTTCTGCGTTCTAAATATGAGCTTCTCACATGCAACAGGCGCTAAACTCACAAACGAAGTGCAATTCGGTTATAGACTGGAGTTGCTATGGGAAAGAATTACAGCCACTTTGATCTCCATGAGAGATACGAGCTATAAGTCGTTATAAATCGCCACGCTCATGAACCGTTCAGAAAGCGCAATCAGGCGTGAACTTAATCGCAAAAGTTTGCCCAAAGGTGGCTAACTGTCGTTATTGAGGTTGTGACAGTCTGGCCAATCATCAAAATCATTGTTTGCGGCTAAATTTTTTACATAACAATAGTTATTCGAATATGGTGGAAACAATCAAAGACGTAACTTCAATGGAGAATAAATTGACAGATTTCCCAATCGTATTTCTGGATGTTGAGGCTGCCGGTTTTGATAGCTCTCCCATTGAGGTAGGTTGGGCCCAGATCATCAAACAAAACGTAATAAGCAAAAGTAGCTTTTTGATTTACCACCGTAATTGGATTGAGAGTAAAACATAGGACCCTAGGTCCTGTTGACAAAGTGTTTTATCCAAACCCGAATTGATGTGACCTGAACGAAGCTAAGGAAACTGAGTTGAATTAGTTCCTATCTGGTCAATTATAAGGTTATATTCTTCCATGAAGACAATGGCTTGCCGGTGCTGCGAATTTTGACCGACAGAGGCACGGAATATTGTGGCAAAGCGGACCGGCACGATTACCAGCTATTCTTGGCAAGAAACGACATTGAACATACCAAGACGAAGGTCAAACACCCGCAGACAAATGGTATCTGTGAGCGGTTCCATAAGACCATTTTGCAGGAGTTCTATCAGGTGACCTTCCGCAAAAAAGTCTATGAAACCATCGACCAATTGCAAAATCATCTGGACGAATGGTTGGATTACTATAACAATCGTCGCACCCATCAAGGCAAAATGTGTTGCGGACGCACGCCCATGGGGTCCATGATGGATGGCAAACAAATCTGGCAGGAAAAGTTTGTAGGCTAAACTCGACCTGACAGTCACCCCATCAAAATGGGTATGTGTCAGATCAAGTCGCGACTACTACAAATAAATAGCCCATGTATTATGGATTGTAGGTCATATAAACGGAGAAGGTGCTTTCCAGTTTCAACGAAGTGGTTTAAGTGCTGGGGTGGGCGCGATCTCGGCTCTTATCCATCTTCCCATTGATGATCGTTCATGGGCCTTAAACAAAGCGCCGGCATCTGCATAAAAGATGTCTCTTAACACTAAAAAAAGGCACTGACCCGACCGGTCAGTGCCTTTTTTAAAAGGAGGGGGCGTGGGCGTCTATTCCATGCCGAGGGCACGTTTGTAGAGGTCCAGAATTTCTTCCTGTTCTGTGCGGTCATGCTCTTCCATTTTACGCAAACGCACAAGCTGGCGCATGATTTTGACATCAAAACCTGTGCCTTTTGCTTCGGCATAGACATCTTTGATATCTGCTGCAATGCCAGCTTTTTCTTCTTCGAGGCGTTCAATACGTTCGATAAATGAGCGCAGGTGATCGCCTGCAATACCACCGACTTCGGCCATGTCTCAATCCTTTGCATAAAATCAGGAAAATAAAGTTGAGCAGAAGATAGCCAGCCTTGGCTTGAGTTGCAAGCGCATAAAAAACGAAAATATACACAGAAATATGTGTTGGCAGCTTGCTTTTCCTTGCGTCTAAGGTCTGATTGTTGCAGAAATATACAAAGAGATAAAAACTTGGGGTTAATACAGTGGGAACGTACCATTTAGAACGCTTATCAGTGATGCTGGTTGAAGATAACGCATTCGTGCGTGATACCTTGTCTAACCTTCTGCGTTCTTTTGAAATTCGCAAACTTGTGACCTGTGAAAACGGGGTTCAGGCAATTGATTTCCTAAAAACGGCCGGTGGGCCCAATAATCCGGGTGGTGTGGATCTGATCATTTCTGATTTGATCATGTCGCCGGCCAATGGTCTTTTGCTGTTGCGTTGGGTCCGTGCGGCCAAAGAATCGCCCAATCGTTTCATGCCATTTATTATGATGAGTGGTGCAGCGGATAATGATTATGTGAATGCGGCCCGTGACATGGGTGTGTCAGAATTTCTGGCCAAGCCGTTTTCTGTTGATAGCGTTTATAAACGTCTGATGGAACTGATCGATTATCCCCGTCAGTTTGTTACTACACACAATTATCACGGCCCAGACCGCCGTCGTCGCAAAGAACCAGCACCAAACGGTGTGGAACGTCGCGAAGCCACAGACGATGATATCACCATTGTTTATTCGGGGGAGAAAAAGCAGGCCAAGAAAGATAGTGGCGTATGGTATTTCCGCCTACCCAACCGCTTGAAAGAAAAAGTCGGTGGCATGGGGATGAAAGGTGGCGGATCGCTACCACAGGACCTGTTAGAACAGGCCGAGGCCGAGCTGGATCGGTCTTCTGCAAGCTTCACCGATTGGGCGTTGGAATATTTGTCGCAATTGTCCAACCTCTGTACCGAAGCCCTATTGGCCCCGGGTGCGCGCGGGGACCATTTCCATAAAATCAACCTCTTGGCGCACGAACTTCGTGGTCAGGGCGGGACATTCGGTTACCCGCTGATCTCTGTCTTTGGGAAAATGCTGTACGAATGCACCATGGAAGGCTGTAAGGAAACGGATGCCTCGGTTGAAGTGGTAAAGGCCCACATTGATGCGATGCGTGCGGTGTTGCGTGAAAAAATCATGGGGGACGGCGGTGTTATTGGCCGTGAACTTCTGCAAGGTCTGCAGCAGGCGGTTAAAGAAAAAACCGGACAAATTCTTAAGGTTGAAGACGACGAACCAGGCTGGTAATTATAAGCCTTTTACGGTTTCCTCCATCAACCATTTTGAAACGGTGCGACAGGCCTCAAGGTCGTCAGCACCGTTTTCTTTTGCCTTGGAAAAAATTTCCAACTGGCGGTGCGAACTGGTGCCACGTTTTAAGATGGTGCGCAGGGATTTAATCTCGTCTGTGCAATTCAGGGCCTGTGCATCTTCATTCAGCATAGTAATCAATTCTTCCAACAGGTCTTCAAAGGCAACACATTGGCTTTTCCCAAAATCCACAAGACCTTCATCCAATCCATAGCGTTGCGCGCGCCAGCGGTTTTCATTGATTAACATGTTGCGATAGGTGCGCCAGCGTTGATTAGAACGGCGCAGACGGTAAAGCATACGCAGAAGGCATTGAAACAGCGCGGCAATAGAGATTGCATCGTCCAATGTTGTGCAGATATCGGTGATACGCATTTCAAGGGTGGGGAATTTCACAGCCGGGCGAACATCCCACCACAGCATAGTCGCATCCTTGATGACACCCACATTGATTAAGGCGTCTACATGTTTTTTATATTCACTGTAACTTTCAAACAGTTCGGGTAAGCCTGTGCGCGGGAGTTCATCAAACACACTCAGACGATAGCATTTAAGCCCCGTGTCCCGCCCGCGCCAAAAAGCAGACGAAGTGCTTAAAGCCAAGAGGTGTGGCAGGAAATACGACACTTGATTCATTAGATCAATGCGCAGATCATCGTCATCAATGCCCACATGAACATGCATGCCTGAGATAATCAGCCGACGCACAACCGCTTGCATGTCATTGGCAAAGCTGTGATAGCGTTCTGCATCGGTATGTTCCTGCTGGTCCCATTCCGCCATGGGGTGGGTAGAGGCAGCAATGGGGGCAAGATTATAGTCTTTGCCAATGTCATTGATTTTCTGTCTGAGCCACGCAAGCTGTTTGCGCGCTTCTTTCACATCCTGGCAGACATCGGTCGCGACTTCGATCTGGGATTGCAGAAATTCAGGCCGCACCAGATCTTTCAGTTCTTTCTGACAGGCCGCCATGACCCCTTCCATGGATTGGGTCGCAAGTTCACCGCTGTCGCGGTCCACCATCAGGTATTCTTCTTCTATGCCGATGGTCCAGCTTGGATGTGAAAAGGACATGGCAGCCTCAATAATGTTTAACTTCAAAGATGGCGGAATTACTTAAAATTTCAGATAGGGCATCAGTTAGGATATCGCCCCATTCGGCTTCTTTTTCAGGTGTATCGATCAGGTCTTGGCGAATTTCAATGGCGCAATAGGGCAGGCCCGGTGCTGCGCCATGCATATCGATGGAATAGGCATCTTCCCAACCGGAATAAGGCACGTTATCGCCAACGATTAATCCTGTTTTACGGCTTAAAATTTCAATCAAGGGCGCGGCCAGTCGCGGGTCACGTTTCCATAGGATTGCCACATGCCACGGCCGGTCTTCATGACGTGACATCAGCTTGGGCGTGAAGCTATGGATGGAAAAGAGCGCAGGCGGTGTGCCTTTGCGCCACAGATGTGCCCCGACCTCGGTAACTGCATGGTGGTAGGGCCAGAAAATTGCTTCGGTGCGTTGTACCTGATCTGATTCTGAAAGGTTATGGTTGGCCGGAATTTTGATCCCGTCACTGATTTCAGGAATAGATGTGGGGTCGCCCGGCTGACGGTTACAGTCAATGACAAGTCTGGAATAATTGCATAGAACAGCCGGTGCGTTTAGCTTTTTAGAAACATGACGAGTCACGCCAGCAACACCAATGTCCCAGCCGATATGATAGGAAAGTTCGGTGTCGGTGATACCTAAGTTGTTGAGTTTCGTTGGCACACGGTTGCTGGCATGGTCGCAGACCAACAGTAAAGGCGTTGTGCCTTCCTGATTCAGGATTTCAAAAGGGGTGGGGTCCTGTTCGCTTAAAAGCGCATCGTATGTGATTTTAGTCTCGTTTTTCATTTGATGGACTATACAATATTCAATGGATCATAGGACATATAAATTCGAAAAATCGCACGTCGCTTTTGCAATCAGATAGAAAAGTGTTTATATGATACCTCCAATGGGGATAACACTGAAGGAGAATAACCATGGAGGATAAAATGCCTTCTGAAAGCGCTAAAGGAAAAACCGGATTATTATCTGATCGGGTGGCTGCGCGTATCATGGCAATGATTGCCGATGGTAATTTATCCCCCGGTGAGCGTCTGCCCGGTGAGCGCCAATTAGCCGAAAAAATGGGGGTGAGCCGTGTTTCTGTACGAGCGGCTCTGCAAAGTCTGAAAGCCCAAGGTTTTCTTGAAGCCGTACAAGGTGGTGGGACGCGCATTCTGGCTGCTGCTGGTGATATGACATCGCCTTTGGGTGAGCTGGCCCGGGTACAGGAACAAAATTTACACGATCTGGCAGAAATCCGCGCTTTGTTAGAAGTATGGGCTGCCCATCGCGCCGCAGAACGTGCCAACGATGAACAAATCAATGAACTGGCTGCAGCACTTGAAAAACAAAAAGGAACTTCTGCAGCAAAAGATAAAGCCTCACAGGAATTTAACTTCCACTATTTGCTTGGAAAAGCATCCGGCAGTGCCGTTTATATGCACATTATGGATGTGATCCGCGATATTATCGCATCCAGTCTAGAATTCCACCAATATGACCTGTTTCAGGAACCAAGCGAAGACGGCATGGCTTTGTCACATCATAAAGACGTGCTGGCTGCCATTCAGTCACGAGACCCGCAAGCCGCTAAGGAAGCTATGCGTTCTCATTTAAGCTGGGTCTTGCATTCCTATGAAAATGAACGTGAACGCTTGAATGCCGAAGCGGCTGTGGAAGAATAATTTTTCATTCTTAAGTCATTTAAGCGTCATAATAGTTTCATCTAATACTTTTTCTCTCTTGATTCATGTTGCAATGCGAGTTACATTTATTGCATTGCAGCATAGGCCGTAAGAGTCACCAACCTGAATAAATGTTGCATGCAAGGGGGTTCCCTTAGGCTCGACTGTTTATTCAGGAGAATGCGTTATGGCAAAACTCATGTTCACCGAGGAAGAACTCGCACTTTTCCAAGCTCGTTTCGAAGCTAATAAAAACTGGATCCAGTGGGTCCGTGTCACCAACCGTGATGGGTTGGATATTCTTAGCCTCGATATCGAAGGTCGCGACAAGAAAACCGTGCGTATGACCAAAAAAGATGGTCAGGGGTATCTCGCTAAATGCGTCGATGAGTGGGGGCTTGCGGTCGCAGGCGATTTTGAAAGCCTGCTTGATACGGTCGATGAAGACACGCGGGTGAATTAATCAACGAACATCTATGTTCCTGCGAAAGCAGGAATCTGTTTGATAAAGGTCCCTGCTTTTGCAGGGACACAGCGAACCTTTAAGCGTAACGAACGACTTCACCTTGTTTGTCGCAATCCGGGCTTGCCAGTTCCACAAACAGATCAGCCAAGGCTTCAGGTTCCTTGAGTGTTTCCGGGTTTTCACCGGGATAAGCTTGGGCACGCATGCGGGTACGGGTAGCACCGGGGTCAATCAGATTGGCCTTGATGTTGGTTTTTCCCAGTTCCATTGCCCAAGTCTGAACCATATTTTCCAAAGCTGCTTTAGATACCGCATAGGCTGCCCAGAAAGCACGTGGCCCTTTTGTTGTGCCGCTGGATAGGAAGATCGCCCGCCCGGCATCCGACTGTTTTAAAAGCGGTTCCATGGAACGGATCAGGCGCCAGTTGGCGGTGACGTTAATATCCATCACCTCGTTCCACATTTTGACTTTCAGGTGTGACATGGGCGTAAGGTCGCCGAGTACACCTGCATTGCCAACCAGAATGTCGATTTTACCAAAGCGATCATAAAGGGCCTGGCCCATCTGATCGATCTGGTCAAATTCGCGCAGGTTCATTGGCACCAGAGTGGCAGAGCCACCAAGTGCTTGAATTTCATCATCCACTTCTTCAAGGCAGGCCACGGTTCTTGCGACCAAAATCACATGGGCACCTTCTTGGGCAAAACGCAGGGCAACGGCACGGCCAATGCCGCGTGAGGCCCCTGTGATCAGGGCAATACGGCCTTCTAAAGCTTTTGTCATGTGATCTTATTTCCCTTGTTCAGCCAGTAACGGCAGGGTGGGTTGGCGTTCTTCTGCAACTTCATCGTCATGGTCAACAAGACGTGTCGGATATTCACCTGTAAAGCAGGCATCACAGAATTGCGGATTATCATCATTGCGCTTGGCTTCGCCAACGGCACGATACATCCCGTCAATCGAGATAAAGGCGAGGCTGTCTGCGCCGATGATTTCAGCCATTTCTTCAATTGTATGCTGACCAGCCAGCAGTTTTTCACGTTTGGGCGTATCGATCCCGTAGAAACACGGCCAAGCGGTTGGCGGGCTGGAAATACGCATGTGGACTTCGGCAGCTCCAGCTTGGCGCATCATATCAACAATCTTTTTCGATGTTGTCCCGCGCACAATAGAATCATCGACCAGAATAATGCGCTTACCTTTGACGCTTGGAATATTGGCATTATGTTTCAAACGCACGCCCAAGTGTCGGATATCTTGTGTCGGTTCAATGAAAGTCCGGCCCACATAGTGGTTTCGGATGATGCCCAGTTCAAAGGCGATGCCGGCTTCGGCGGCATATCCGATGGAAGAGGGCACCCCTGAATCGGGGACTGGGACAACCATATCGGCATCCACACCGCTTTCGCGTGCGAGTTCCGCGCCAATGGCTTTGCGCACTTCATAGACGCTGCGGTTTTCAATCTGTGAATCGGGACGGGCAAAATAAATATATTCAAAGACGCAGAAGCGGCTGGGCGTCTGACCGAAAGGCTTGATGGATTTGACGCCTTCTTTATTGATGATGACCACTTCGCCCGGATCTACATCACGGACAAATTCAGCACCGATAATGTCAAAGGCGCAGGATTCAGAAGCCAGAATGTATGTGCCATCGTCCAGTTTACCAAGGGCAAGCGGTCGCACACCGTTGGGGTCACGCACACCGATCATGGTGTCTTTTGTCATCGCAACCAGTGAATAAGCTCCTTCGATCTGACGCAGCGCATCGATCAAGCGATCTTCCACAGTGGCATACAGGCTGACGGCAACCAGATGAACAATGATTTCTGTATCCATATCTGATTGGAAAATACAGCCCCGACGAACAAGCGTGCGACGCACGGCTTGTGTGTTGGTCAGGTTCCCATTATGGGCGATGGCGAAACCGCCAAATTCAAATTCAGCAAACAGTGGCTGAACGTTGCGCAGCACCGTGCCGCCTGTTGTGGCATAACGCACGTGACCGATGGAGCAATCGCCTTTGAGCTGATCCATCACCGCGCCATCCGAGAAGTTATCCCCGACAAGCCCCATGGCTTTGTGAGAATGGAACTGCTGACCATCATAAGAAAAGATGCCGCACGCTTCTTGTCCACGGTGTTGCAAGGCGTGAAGGCCAAGGGCAACGTGGGCCGCAGCCTCTTTATGGCCGAAGATGCCAAAGACACCGCACTCTTCGTGCAGTTTGTCGTCGTCGAAGGGGTTGGTGGTCATATGGTCAATATCGGTCATGGTTTCTCAAAGCTCATTACTGGGCGTTGCGGATAAGGCGATCAAGGTCTTTACGTTCCTGTTGATCATATCCTTGTGGGTCATTTTGGGTGCTTGTATCCGATTTCGCGCTCGGGGTCAGCATTTTATCGTAGGTTTTTTTCAGTTCGAGGGCATTATTTGATTTGTCGCGGATGTCTTCGGCTTCATTTGCAATTCGTTCACCCGCATCTGCCGGGACCAGACCTTTCAAAAAGGTGGATCCTTGTTCAATTAACGGCATAGCTTTGGCGTCACGCAGCCATGTGGGCTGTTTGGAAGGCGGGAGCATCCATTCTACAGCGGTATAGAGCAAACAAACGATAATCACACCGCGCAGCAGGCCAAAAACAAAACCCAGACTGCGGTCCAGTGGGTTTAAGGCACTGCCTTGTACTTGTTCTGCGATTAACTTGGTCACGATGGTCAGGATAATCAAGGCAATGATAAAAGTCCCGGCCCCTGCAACAATATCAGCGATAAATTCATTTTCGATCAAATCGCGCACATAGGGGCGCACATAGGGAAAACCGTACAGCCCGGCCAATGCGGCACCCACCCATGATCCGATGGAGAGGGTTTCATGCACAAATCCGCGCATCATGGCCAGAAGTCCAGAAAGAAGCAGGATTACGCCTACGGCGATGTCGGTAATGCTGATCGGCAGGTTTTCCATAAGAGATCGATTTTTCCGCTGCAAAAATATCTAGGGGATTATTTATCCTCCATTGGGAAGAAAGACAACAGTTCTTGTACATGTCCGATTTCCCAAATTTCCATCCCGGTGTCTTTTAAGGCTTTATCCGTATCTTTTTTGCCGCGTTTTTGGCGTTCCGGAATGATAGCGCGGGTAAAGCCGAGTTTGGCAGCTTCTTTCAAACGCAATTCTGTTTGGCCGACCGCGCGGACTTCACCAGATAGACCTATTTCACCAAAAATTACCGTTTCCTGCGGGACAGCGACGCCGCTTAAGCTTGAGGCAAGGGCAGCCGCGACGGCCAGATCAGCCGCCGGTTCATTGATTTTTAGCCCGCCTGCGATGTTCAGGTAAACATCATTCCCCCCCATACCCAGGCCGCAACGGGTATCAAAGACAGCCATGATCATGGCAAGGCGGGAACTGTCCCACCCGACAACGGCCCGACGTGGTGTGGCAAGCGCAGAGGGGGAAAGCAGGGCCTGAACCTCAACTAACATGGGACGCGAGCCTTCGATTCCCGCAAAGACGCATGATCCGGTCACATCCCCTTTTCGATCAGACAGAAACAGGGCGGATGGGTTGGGGACTTCTTGCAAGCCCGCTTCGGTCATTTCAAAGACGCCAATTTCATCGGTGGCGCCAAAACGGTTTTTCACCCCGCGCAAGATGCGAAACTGATGGCCCCGGTCGCCTTCAAAATAAAGCACCGTATCGACCATATGTTCCAACACGCGCGGTCCGGCAATGGTACCTTCCTTGGTGACATGACCAACGAGGAACAGTACGTACCCATGTTTTTTCGCATCACGGATCAATTCATTTGACGATGAGCGTACTTGCGAGACCGTGCCCGGTGCACTGTCTAATGTATCAATATAAAGGGTCTGGATGGAATCGATCACCACCACGTCCGGCTTGTCTTCGCCCAAGGTGGTCAGGATATTGCGCACATTGGTGGCGGACGCGAGCTTGACGCTGGCTTTTTCATGACCAAGGCGACGCGCACGCAGACGCACCTGATCGATGGCTTCTTCGCCTGAAATATAGGCGCAATCATGGACCTTGGACAATTCGGCCATCACTTGCAGCAAGATGGTCGATTTCCCGATCCCCGGATCACCACCGACTAGAATGACAGACCCCGGCACCAAGCCGCCGCCACAGACCCGATCAAATTCCCCAATGTTGGTTTTTTTGCGCGGCGGTGTTTTTTCTTCCCCATCCAGGGTGACAAACTCAATCTTACGACCTTTGACCGCCCCCATGCCTTTGGGAATGGTTTCCGGCACGGCTTCTTCAGACAGCGTGTTCCATTCATTACAAGAGGTGCATTGCCCCTGCCACTTGTTATAGGTGGCCCCGCAAGACTGACAGGCGAAGGTGGTTTTAGGTTTTGCCATGAATCACATACTATTTTTGAGGTCACGTCATCCCCGTTGAAACGGGTATCCAGACTGGGTTCCCGCCTGCGCGGGAATGACGAAAGTTATGTCAGTTCTATCTCAGTCAATATCGCCTTTAAAGATATTTTTGATGGTCAGGTTTTGAATGTTGCCTGTTCTTGTACGATTGCCATCTGGTTTCAAGGCGCAGTAAAGATGACCGCGCATATATTTTTCGACATTAAACGATTGCGTGGTGCCTTTGTGCAGCTGTCGTGTGGTCGCGGTCAGGGTGGCACAATATTTTCGTTGTCGATTGGATGTGCTCGGCTTATAGCGACACAGGTTAACGCTCATGCCATCCTCGCTAAAACTGGCAAAAACCGGGACGGAACTTTTCCCGTCGCTTGACCATGACTGTAATTCCTGACTTTCCCCGCGCACGAGTGTAAAGCCAAGTGGTTCTGCATCATTCCAGCCACTGGGATAGTCAACGACACCATGCCTGATGATACATTGAACAATGTCTCCATATTGGGCGTTCTGATAGCGCAAGGCCATCTTTTCCTGATGCTCGCGTTCTTTTTTTTCTTCTAGCGCTTTTTCTCTGGCACGTTCTTCGCGTTTTTGCTTATCAATCTCATTTTGCTTAAGCCGCGCTTCATATTTCTGTTCTGGGCTAAGGGCTTCCCATTCCTCATCCGAAAACCCTATTGGGTTGGACGCCATACAGGCGGTGAGGCTGAGAAGGAAAGCAAGACTGGAAATGCGAAGAAAATTCATAAGATCAATGCCTTTTGGGTTTTACTTCCGCACAGCCATCTCAATCGGCCCGTCCGCGCGGCCGTTAATAAACTGTTGGACGTATTCGTTGTCGCATTCATCGATGGTGGCTGCCGGGCCTTGCCAGATGATTTTACCTTGATAGAGCATGGCGATGCGATCAGCGATTTTGCGGGCGCTTGCCATATCGTGCGTGATAGACAGGCCTGTTGCACCGACTTCTTTGGTGATTTTGACGATCAGGTCGTTAATCACATCCGCCATAATGGGGTCAAGGCCTGTTGTGGGTTCGTCAAAGAAAATGATCTCAGGGTCGCCTGCAATGGCACGCGCCAGACCGACGCGTTTTTGCATGCCGCCAGATAGTTCACTGGGGAAGAGGTCACCGACTTCAGGGGGCATGCCCACTTGGGCGAGCTTTTCGATGGCGAGTTCTTTGCCTTGTTTGCGATTGACCGTTTTATCCGCGATGGGGCCAAAGGCGACATTTTCCCAAACGGGTAAGGAGTCAAAAAGGGCAGCACTTTGAAACAGCATGGAGAATTTATGGTTCACCCGTTCGCGATCACGTGAATTTAGGCCCACCACATTTTCCCCGTCCACTTCGATGGTTCCGCTGTCAGGTTGCATCAGGCCGAGAGTGCATTTTAACGTGACTGATTTCCCCGTACCGGACCCGCCGATAATCACCACGGATTCACCGGGCATAACATCTAAATCCAGACCGTCCAGCACCACTTTGGGGCCGAAGGCCTTGTGAAGATCGCGTATTTTAATCTTTGGTGTATCGGTCATTTTTCAAAGAACAGTACGGTTAGAATGAAGTTAAAGCACAGGATCAGGATGGAGGCCGAAACTACAGAATCTGTAGTGGCTTTCCCCACACCTTGTGCGCCGCCTTTTGAGGTATAGCCGTGATAACAGCCCATCAGGGAAATGATGAAGCCAAAGACGGTGGCCTTTACAAGGCCGGAGACCACATCCATGGCGACCATGGCTTCCCAAGAACTTTGGATATAATTCGACGCGTTAAACCCAAGCTGATATACAGCGACAAGATAGCCACCCAAAACGCCAATGATGTCACCGACCAGTACCAAGAGCGGCAGCATCAAAATGCCCGCGATCAGGCGCGGCGCGATCAGATATTTAAAGGGGTTGGTGGAAAGGGTGGTCAGTGCATCGACTTGTTCGGTCACACGCATGGTGCCCAGTTCTGCCGCCATGGAGGCCCCGATGCGACCGGTGACCATCAGGCCAGCCAAAACGGGACCAAGTTCACGGGTGATGGAGATAATCACCACATTGGCAATGGCGCCTTCGGCAGAGAAGCGTGAAAATCCGGTGTAGCTTTGCAGGGCAAGAACCATACCGGCGAAGATGGTGGTCAATCCCACAACAGGCAAAGAGAAATAGCCGATTTCAATCATCTGGCGCAGGATCGCACGTGGATAAAAGGGCGGTCGCAGGCAATGGGACAGGGCGGTAAAGGTAAAGAGCACAAGCGCCCCGACCGATTTGAAAAACTTCAGCACATAGTGCCCAATGGGTTGAAGAATATTCATCTTTTGTTATCCGCTCCTGTAAACGCGCATATATCGCCCGCCCAAGCTTGTTAAAATTTCATAGCCGATGGTGCCGGCTTTGTCTGCCAGCTGGTCTGGCGGGTTATGCGGGCCGATCACATCGACCAATTGACCTTCAACACAGTCTAGTCCGGTGACATCAATGGACGTTACATCCATAGATACGCGGCCCACCACAGGGGCAGGTTGATCCCCAATATAGACCACGCCCTTAGAACTCAGACTGCGCAAGTATCCATCGGCATAACCTAGTGCCAGTGTCGCCAGTTGTTGGCCTGCTTTTAAAGCATGTGTTGCACCATATCCAACGCTTGTTTGGCTGTCAATCTCGTGAACTTGCAAGACCTTAGCCTGCAGGCGAACCGGATTGCCCATAGGGTTGGGTAGATGCGGGGTGGGGTTGATGCCATAGAGGGCACAACCGGGACGCCCGAGATCAAAATGGGCTTCCGGTCCGGTGAAGATGCCTGCAGAATTGGAAAGACTTGCGCGTTTGTAAGAAATTTGTTCGCGCACCTGACGGAAATCGCGGATTTGTTGATGGGTCAGCGGGTGGTCTTTTTCATCGGCACAGGCCAGATGGGTCATCAGCACATCAAATCCCAGCCCCGCTGGCAGCTGATTGACTTCATCCAGCGACAGTCCCAGCCGCGTCATGCCTGTATCCACGTGCAGGTCGCAACGTGCGCGGTTATTCCAACGTTTAATCTGGTCCAGCGTATTCAAAACCGGTATCAGGTTATAGTCTGCATAAGCCGCATCGCTATCGTGCAAGAAACCAACCAGTACATGAATGTCGGCATCGGGCAGGATTTGGCGCAGTTCAATGCCTTCATCAATTTGTGCGATAAAGAAGGTGCGCGCCCCCGCATCCCATAAGGCTTTGGCAACAGGTTCAACGCCCAGGCCGTAACCATCGGCCTTAACCACGGCGGCACAAGGGGTGCCGTTCAGTTCCTGACAGAGCCGTTTATAGTTGGATTTAATGACATCCAGATCAATGGTGAGGATGGCACCAGCTGTTTCGGTTGTCGTCATAGCTTGCTCCCCTGCCTAAAACTGTCATCGCGCACATGTTGCGGGACAATCGGGTGAAGCAATAATCCGGCATCCACCGATTGTCCCAGAATAAAACCGGGATGACAAAATAGGGGGAGCTTAATAGTCGGGGATATGTTCTTCATCCAGATCACCAAACTGTGTAAATTCACCACGGAAGAAGAGCGGAATGTTGGCCAGTGGGCCATGACGTTGTTTACCGATCACCACTTCTGAACGGTTTACCATTTCTTCGCAGCGTTGTTCCCATTGTTGATAACGTTCAGCAAATTTGTCATCGCCTTCGCTTTCACGTTTCGTGGGTTCGCTTCGATCAAGGTAATAGAATTCACGATAGATGAACATCACGACGTCGGCATCTTGCTCAATCGATCCAGATTCACGAAGGTCAGACAGTTGCGGGCGTTTGTCTTCGCGTTGTTCCACCTGACGCGACAGCTGTGACAGGGCAATCACCGGAACATCCAGTTCCTTGGCCAGCATCTTCATGCCTCGGGTAATTTCCGAGATTTCGTTGACACGGTTGTTTTTGGTTTCCGGGCTACCTTGCACAAGCTGAAGGTAATCCACAATAATCAGGTCAAGCCCATGTTGACGTTTCAAACGGCGTGCACGGGTGCGCAGGGCCGAAATCGTCAGGCCCGGCGTATCGTCAATATAAAGCGGGGTATCCAGTAGTTCTTGTGAGGCCGCGATGGTACGTTCAAATTCTTCGTTGGACATTTCCCCTTTACGCATGGCAGAGGAATTGACCGCGCAAGCCTGTGACAGAATACGACCTGCCAGCTGTTCAGCAGACATTTCAAGGGAGAAAAAGCCGACCACGCCGCCTTCCTTGCCTTGGGATTTTTTATGGGCATAGGCTGCGTTATAGGCAATACAGGTCACAAGTGCCGTCTTCCCCATGGAAGGACGACCCGCCAGGATCAAAAGGTCAGAACGGTGAAGTCCGCCAAGGGCGCGGTCAAGGTCACGCAGACCCGTTGTCACCCCGGCCAGACCACCACCACGCTGATGCGCGATTTGGGCTTGATTGATGGCTTCCATCAGACTTTCACGGAAACTGATAAAGCCACCTTCAACTTCGCCCATGGACGCCAGATTAAACAGCGATTGTTCCGCAGACTGGATCTGATCAAGGGCGGTGGCTTCGATTTGGCCGCTGTGGGCGTTATTGACCATCTCGGTGCCGAGGTGGATCAGTTCACGCTTGATATAAAGATCATAGATGATCCGGCCATATTCTGCCGCGTTGATGATGGTGACGGCAGAAGCTGCCAATTCCACCAGATATTCATTGCCGCCGATTTCGGAAAGTTCTTCATCGCGTTGGAAAAAATTCGACAGGGTAATGGGGTCGGCGATTTGGCCGCGTTCCATCAAGGCGATACAGGCGGCGAAAACTTTGGTGTGGATCGGGTCGGCAAAATGTTCAGGACGTAAAAATTCCGACACTTTGTCATAGGCTTTGTTATTGGCCATCAAGGCCCCGATCAGGGCTTTTTCCGCTTCGAAGTTACAAGGCGGCGTGCGGAAACCTTCCAGGTCTTTGTTGCTTAGATCCTTCGGTTTGGCAGGTAGCCATTCTGTCTTGGTAACAGGTGGTTGAATTTCAGCTTCGGCAACCTGAATATCCTGATCCATCACAGGTTCAGCATCACCCATATCATCAGGTCCGGCACCGTAGTCATCGGGGTCGGCTAAGGGCGGTTCATCCTGTCCGCCAAAAGGGATATCGTCATCTGAATTCATCATGGTGGGAGTTATAACATGTTTGTTCTTGTTGGGAACATCTTTGTCATGCTCCCACCATAATAAATTATACGATCAGGCTTTCTTATTTTCTTTCGGGTCAAAGACAGTGACGGCCTGCATCATGCCCATGTCTTCATGCATCAAATTGTGACAATGGAAAACAAATTCCCCGGTAAAATCAAGGAAACGAGTTCTGAATTTGATCCGCTCGAAAGCCGGGAATTCCAAGGTATCCATCCATGTCCCCGGGTCCACATTACCGCCGGACACTACCTGGAAAGGGTTGACGTGGATGTGGAAAGGGTGGGGATAGGCCGTATGGTTGTAGACTTCCCATTCTTCAACAGAATTCAGCGGGATCTCCCACGGATCATCACAGGAAAACGGCTTGTCATTAATGGTGAATTTGGGATGTGTCCCATAGGCAAAATCAAATTCCAGACGGCGACCATAGGTGACTTCGGATTCGGGAATATCCGTCAGATCCGGTACTTGTGGTAAATCACCTGCATAAAGGGTCATATCGGGCACTTCATCATCTTCAACAATGACCGTAGCGATGGTGCCTGCTGCATCGCCGCCGGATAAGAAGTAAACCCCCGGATCAAATCCTTTGACCAGAATATCAGCCCGGTTGCCCGGCACCATGCGGATTTGTTCAATCTCTTTGGTTGCTTTTAACGGGTTGCCGTCACGACATAACAAGGTCATGGGCATGGTTGTGGTGTAACGGTAGCTTGCGATTTTCAGGTCAAACGGCATCATGTGGCTTGCATTGCAAAGACGCCAGCGTTGGACTTCGCCTTTTTTGATGCGAATGACCGGGTTTAACTGACCGTTGATGAAGGTCTTATCTTCATTGTTCAGCAGGCTGAAACTTTCACACAGGCCCTTTTCATCAAAGCGCTGGGTCTGGATCATCAGAACCACTTCTTTGGCTGCTTTAATCGCGGGAATGTCATCCAATTCACCGCGCACAATCATACAGCCCGACATGCCACTTGCGACCTGCATGGCCGTGGAGCCATGAACATGGGCATGATAGAAGTAAGTCCCCGGTGGATGGTTGGGCGGGATGTCATAGATATATTGATAGGATTTTTCATTATCAATCCAGATCAGAATATCATCAGATGGCTGCTTGGGGGAGACATGCAGGCCATGAACATGCATGTTGGTGATGTTAAACCCACGCGGGGAATTTTCGATCCCGTCAACAGAGGTACATAAATCAAAATCCCCTATGAACGGCATATTGTTAGTCAATTTTAGCCGGACCGTATCACCTGCGCGAAAATCAAGGGTGTTGCCCACAGGTCTGCCGTTATAGCAGCGTAAATAGACATTCTGTCCCCCAAGGTTAAAGGATCCATATTGGGCGGATACTTGCGTATCCAACATACCATCTTTGGATTTTTCGACCATCGGCTGGATCAAGGGTTGTTGTTCGATGCGAAAGCCGGATGGCAGCGCACACGCCCCCAGACCCATCGCGGAAACCCCCGCCACGCCAGCTGTTTGCAGGAATTTGCGTCGGTCCATATTTAAAAAGTTTTTATAATCCTGTGTCATGAGACTTACCCCTTGCTCCCCTGATAAGTATTGGCAATATATTCTGCCGAACGCATGCTAATGGCCGCGGCCGTCAGCGAAGGCGAAACCGACCCGCTGGTTACATAGCTACCTGTTCCGACGATGAACAGATTGTCATGGTCGTGAGATCGACAGTAGGTATCGACCACCGATGTGGCAGGATCTAGTCCCATGCGTGTGGTTCCGGCAATCATGGCGGCACCACTTTTAATGCCGTCTTTTTTGACGAGCTCGTCAAAATATTCACGGGTTGGTTTGGGGAGTGGTTTGCCACCGGGTTTATCTAGACGGCAGTTCATGGCACGCAGGACATCCCAGCCGCGTTTCCACGATACATATACACCTTCAACCGTATATTCGTCGATTTTATAGGTGATTTTGGGTCGTGGCAGGCCAGTGGCATCCAGTTTGTCATAATCAAGGGTAATCCGGTTGTTCGGATCAGGTAGCACTTCAACAGAATTATCGAAATATACTTGTGCTGCCGTGTTTGTATAGACACGGTCTTTCAGTTCTGGGCCAAACAGACCCTCATCAATTGCGGCATCCGCTTCATCCAGCGGGCCATTGGTCGGGTCAAACCCGCCGTTAATGACGATGGTGGCGATACTGGCGAAGTCTTTTCTGAAATCACCGTTGCGCAAATCCCAGAAAGCACCTGTTGCATTTACAGGGCCGCGATAAGGATAAACCGGGTCGGGGGAATAGGCCCACATGTTCATGCCCACCATGCTCATGAGGTTGCGTCCCACCTGATCGCTGGAGTTTGCCACCCCGTTGGGAGCATGTTTGTTTTTGGACATCAACAACAGGCGTGGGCTTTCAATCCCATGGGCAGCCAGAATATAAACTTTGCCTTTTGCAATTCCTTCTACCGGGTTTTTCGGATCGGTGTAGTTTTTAAATTTGATGTGCTTGATCTTCTTGTGTTTATTCACTTCGATATGGTGGACTACATGGTTTGAATAAAGATCGGCTCCTTCATCGACAGCCTTAAAGACATGAACGCTACCATCATATTTTGCACCTACTGGGCAGATGAAACGACAGCTGGCATTGCCACAACATTGCGGGCGACCATCATATGGGACGGCATTACGGCAATGTGGCATGGGGCCAATAGCGTCTTTATGCGGGCTGGCCGGGTCCATCACTTTGGTTGCGGCCACATTGACCTGCTGATCCAGATAGGTCAGCGGTGTATAAGGCAGTGGGTAGGGGTGTTTGGTCGGGGCAACCACAGTGTCATTGCCCGATACCCCCCAGGCTTGTTCCACCTTGGCGTAATAAGGGTCTAAAAGGCTGTAAGAAATCGGCCAGTCTTCGCCGCGCCCGTAGGCGGTTTTTAGTTCGAAATCTTGGGGGTACATGCGTTCGGCATGACCTGTAAAGTGCCAAGATGTCCCGCCGACATTGCGTAGGTAAAGCGCCCCAAATTCCACCCGTTTCAACGGATCGGTTATCCCTTCGCCATCCTGCACATAATAGGACATGGGGTCGGTTTCCGGCGGGATAGGGGCATACCATTCTTTTTTGTAGGCGGAATTGCCATTTTTCAGCGGACTTTTTTTGAAACGATCAATGGCATCTACCCGATCAACAACCGAACCGGAATCCAACATCGCGACCTTAAAACCTTGGACAGACAGTTCATAAGCCATCAAGCCGCCAAACAGGCCCGCCCCGATGATGATCACATCGGCTTCGATTTTTTCTTTGTGTTTTTCTTTATAGACTTTGCGTACGTCATACATATCCATGTTACACCTTCCCCGTATACGGATGTTGCCAATAGCCGAAATGACCGCCGCAGGTTACAGGCGGTTTGGTGAAATCACAGGCAATCCAGACATTTGCTTCGTCGTAATTGATGACTTCGAAGGTGGTGAGTTTGCTATTCAGCAAAGGACGCGCAATGCGCCCGGTGTACCAGACCTTTGCCATCAGGCGCGCTTTTTGGTGAGCCCCTCTACCCATCAAGCGCAGCGTTTTATTGATGCGGGCGCTGTTGGCATTGGCCGGAAGGCTGGACACCTTGTCGATAAGCTTAGTCCATTCGCGCATATCTTTGTCAGTGGCGTTTAGCGTCAGGGCTTGCCAGATTTGGTGGGATAACTGGATATAGGATTTATCCATGGGAATGCCGCATAAGATGGATGAGGCATAAATGAATTGATCCATTTTTGATGCATTTGCCAGGGCAAGATTTGGTTTAAAAGACGCCATAAAAGGCACGGATGCCATGCCGGCGATCACATGTCGCCGGGTGACTTTAAGTTTGCTTCGGGATTTAACGCTCATATATTCCCCCTCCTTAGCGCAATTGTTATGACGCATATCATGACGTGTATTATTTTTATTTTGAAGGGTAATGGTATTATTTTATCGCGTATTAGCAAGTGTTTTATAATTAGAAATATATGAAATTATGATGTCTCGTCGTGTAATAAGTGTGTTAATGTAAAAAAAGCGCACCCTCAAAGAGAGGATGCGCCTTAATTTGAATAGAAGGAAAAGGGGTCTTATTCAGACACTTCTTCTTCTGTTTCAGCTTCTTCAGAAACGGCTTCTTCAGCTGCTTCAACAACTTCTTCAACTTCAACTTCGTCGTCTTCGGAAGAAACCATAGCTTCGCCTGTTTCGGCTTGGATTTTTGCTTCTTCTTCAGTACGTGCAATGTTTGCAACAACTGTTACAAACACTTCCGGGTGAAGTTTAACTGAAACTTCGTGCAACCCGATGTTTTTCAGGGCACGGTCCAGTTTAACTTGTTGCCGTGAGATGGTGAAACCAGCTGCAGTGGCTGCATCAGCGATATCGCGTGTAGATACAGACCCGTAAAGCTGACCCATGTCGCCAGCAGAGCGGATGATCGCAACCTTCAGGCCGTCCATTTTAGCTGCAACAGCGTCAGCTTCATCTTTGGCTTTCAGGTTAGCGGCTTCCAATTGTGCTTTTTGTGCTTCAAAGAACTTTACATTCTCGTCAGAGGCACGCATTGCTTTTTTCTGAGGCAGTAGATAGTTACGTGCATAGCCAGGCTTGACGTTGACGAGGTCACCCATCTGGCCCAGTTTTTCCACGCGTTCAAGCAGGATAACTTGCATTAGTCATTCTCCTGTGATGGTGTTAGCGCAAGAATTTTCTTACGCAAACCGATCCATTGTTCAATTAATCCTAATCCAATAACGGGTACGCAGACCCACATGGACAATAGTAGCAGCAAATAAAAAGCTGACAGTAAAGCACCTGAAAAACGTGTCAGTCGCACCAGCTTGTGAACCACACTTAGGCCCAAAGCCAGAAAAGGTATCGCCATCACGATTGTAAAGTTGCGAAAGACATATGCCGTATCGCCACTGCTTAAAACCGTAACCGCTGCACAGCCAATAAAGGCCCACGACGCAAAATCCGGCAAGGTGATCTCACCATAAACAGGCGAGGGTCGTAGTGCTTTGTCCGATTTGGATAAAACACCTTGTGCCAAAACAGCGTTGATGATGGTCATGAGCATCCAGGAAACCAGAACCATCGCCGGGAAAAAATGCGTCATCTGTGTGACGAAGCCTTCCTTTTGCTCCGCATCAAGCGAAGCGGCAACGGTATCAAGTACCGTGGACAAGAAATCACGGACCATCTGTGCAATCCCATCCGCGCCAACTGGCAAAAAGGCCAGTGTGAGAACGAACAGGGCGCTACCGTATCCCGCTAAAGTGACAAGAATATTCCCAACCGGAAACCATTCTTCAACTCCGTCGCGGGTGCGGGACGTGAGAACCAGCCGAACAATCAGCCAGATCGGAACCGCACTCATGGCCGCATAAAGTACCCCGGAATAGGGGCCCCCAATGAGGATGGCAAATGCAATTCCGGCAAAGCCTGCTATAGCTGTGGCTTTGCCCCCGTTTCCCAATCCCACCAACAAAAGTGGGAAAGGTGCAAGATACGCGAGAATGAGTGCCAGACCAGAACCCGTTATCAGCGATAAAGCCAATAAGGCGCTTAAGGCCCCGCTTCCCAAGGCAAATAGAACGACCTTCATATTAAATGGAAGTTTTTCATCTTCGCCCAGTTGCATCTTTGACGCTCCTTATTCATGGGGGACCCCCCCCATAAACCAAGTAAACTTAGTTGCTGCTGACGTACGGCATCAGGCCCAGGAAGCGAGCACGTTTGATGGCGCGAGACAGTTCACGTTGTTTCTTTGCAGAAACAGCTGTGATACGGCTCGGGACAATTTTCCCACGTTCAGATGTATAGCGCGAAAGCAGCTTTACATCTTTATAGTCGATTTTCGGCGCACCTTCACCCGTGAACGGGCAAGATTTGCGGCGACGAAAGAACGGACGACGACCAGCCATTATTCATCTCCCCCTTTTTTGGAATCACGTTGCGGACGATCACCACGATCACCACCACGACGCGGACGGTCATCACGACCTTTTTGCATCATGATTGATGGTTCTTCGTCGAGTTCATCAACGCGAACAACGAGGTGACGCAGAACGTCTTCGTTCAGGCGAAGCTGACGATCAAGTTCGTTGATCGCTTCTGACGGTGCATCGATGTTAAAGAGGACATAGTGACCTTTGCGGTTTTTCTTCATGCGATAAGCAATGTTCCGCAGGCCCCAGTATTCACGCTTCGTGACTTTCCCGCCATTCTCTTCAATTAGAGAAGCGAAAGTGTCTTGCAAACCCTCAACTTGGGCAGCCGAAGCGTCTTGACGCGCAATAAATACGCCTTCGTAAAACGCCATAGTATATTCTCCCTATGGATTGTCTCAGTCTGTGAAAAAATCGGAATGACAGTTTCTTGCAGACATAGCCAGAGCTCGACGGCCCTAGCAAGGAGGCAGTTTGAAAGACGGCAATATACAGATTTCTAAAGCAGATGCAAGAGAAATACAGGTCTGTTTCAGGTTAAATTAATTTTATGTAATAAGCTGGATTGCTTTTATTGGTCAGGTTGTTTAGAAAACTTTTCTTTTCAAGAGGAAAAGGCCTTGAAACCGTATTTGCAATCATCATTTAAGTTTAATAATAATAAAATAAGATTAAGCTACGGTTGATAAATGTGTCAAGGTACATAGCTGAGTAATGTGTAATGAATTTCTTTGCAGGAACATATTGTGAGCTGTTCCGCACAGCACCTTAATGGGTGCAAGGCAGGGAAATAATTTGGGAGACCGTCAATGACAGTTCAGGACCAAACCCTGACGGGTGTGGAATTGTTTTTTGATAAAGATGATGTGATCGTTTCAAAGACGGACACAAAAGGAATTATAACTTATGCCAATAGCACCTTTGCCAAAATGGCAGAAATAAATCGGCAGGGAGCCATTGGGAAGCCGCATAACTTTATCCGCCACCCTCATATGCCACGTTGTATCTTCAAATTATTGTGGGACACCATCGCCAATGGCAAAGAAATTTTTGCTTATGTGGTAAACCGTTCCGTCAAAGGAAATGAATATTGGGTTCTGGCCCATGTCACCCCCAGCTTTGATGGATCGGGTCAAATCGTTGGCTATCATAGTAATCGTCGTGTACCGAACCGCGAGGTTTTGGAAACAATCATCCAGCCTTTATACAAAAAGCTGCTAGAGATTGAGCAGGATGAAATCTCTCCCAAAACAGGATTGCAAAAATCCACTGAAGAACTGAACCGCATCATCGAAGACAGCGGTAAAAAATATAATCATTTTATTATGACATTGGGAGAATAGTCATGTTTGGTAATTCACAGCAAATCGCAAGCGCAATTCGTGAGCTGGAACAGGTTTTACGAGGTGACTTTGAGGTTCGCATTAGCGATATCCGTGACAAATCTGATCTGGACCGCCTCTTGTCGCTTGTCAATGATGTGATTGATCGAAGTGATGCCTACTTGCGGGAAGCTGCGGCTTGTACCGAACATGTGGCCAATAATGAATATTGGCGCAAGATTGTTACAGACGGGATGCTTGGGGACTACAAAACGGCGAGTGAGAAAGTGAATGGTGCAGTCGACACCATGGCGGCCAAGGTGGATAGCTTTCAAAAGGTTCTGGATGAATTTGAAAAAGATTTAGGCATCGTTGTGTCTTCCGTGACCAATACATCTCAACAATTACAGGATTTTGCCCGTGGGATGGGGCGAGTGGCTGATTCTACATCGGAAAAAGCTACCAATGTGGCGGCGGCCTGTGAAGAAGCCAGCGTCAATGTGCAAACGGTGTCTTCTGCCTCTGAACAGTTATCTGCCTCAATCACTGAAATCAGTGCACAGGTCTCCACCACATCCCAGTCAATGAATGCGACAAAAGCCAAATCAGAAGAAATCGGCACGAGTGTCTCGCAACTGTCCATTCTTTCCAATGAAATTGGTCTTGTGGTTAATCTGATTAACGAGATTTCCGATCAAACCAACATGCTGGCCCTGAATGCCACGATTGAAGCTGCCCGGGCCGGTGATGCCGGTAAAGGGTTTGCCGTCGTGGCAACAGAGGTTAAGGATTTGGCAAATCAAACGGCACAGGCAACCGAAAATATTGCCAAACAGATTAAATCTATCCAGCATGCCACCCAAATTGCAGAGAATGGTTTTGGCGAAATTATGACGGATATTGATTATGTCACGTCGGCAAATTCATCTGTGTCGGCTGCCGTTGAAGAACAATCTGCCGCAACGGGTGAGATTGCCCGCAACATTGAGCAAGCATCCTGTGCCACCCAGGAAGTGAATATCAATATTGTGGATGTGTCTGAAGGGGCCAAGCAAACAAAAGAAGCCGCAGATCAGGTTAAGGCATGTTCTCTGGATTTGGGGGATAAAGCGCATCAATTGGAAGCGGGTGTTCAACGCTTTATGGAAATGGCACGCGCTGTTGTATAAAACTTAACTGTCGGGTTGCAATTTAATATCTGCTTCTTCATATCTTTGCCGCATAATCTTTGGGGCCAGTATGCCGTCGTGCCCAATCACATTTTCTTTGATCAGTTTGCGATAGGCCTGATTAAAGCGGTTTAAGATTTCTTCTTTTTCTTTACGCACCCATAAGACGACATTCTTATGGAATAATGGTTTGTAGTCGTAACTGAACCCCGGTGCTATTTTATTGAGATACCATTTAAAGTCTTCGCCGCCCCATAAAAGATTTGCGCGTTTATGGACGAACATACGGATGGCAGACTCAATATCCTTTCCTTTAAAGACGTTAATTTTCTTTTGTTCGATCCATTCATCCATTTTAGGGATGAAGCTATAGGGGGATTGCATGCCGTGAGAGATGATAAAAGGTATGTCGAAGGTATCCTCGGCTTTATTGGGGATGGACAAATAAGGGTCGCTGGAGAAAAAACCGGCAGACCAAGGGGAATGCCAATCACTGGAAAGGCAACAATCGTTGAATTGCGCTAGGTCCAGTGTGACCAGCCCATCAACTCTATTTTTGCGTAAATCATTATATGCCCGCTTCAACGGCAGAAGTCTAAAGACACATTCAATTCCGGCTTGCTCACAGGTTTCGTAGATTGTTTCGCTTAAGGTGCCTGAAAATTTTCGGTTTTCAGTCAGATGCAATAAGGGGGGGAATGAAAAGGATCCGATGACCAGTTTGTCCTGAGCATGACTAACAGGGGTGATGCCAAGGCAGCACACCCCAATAAAAATCGCAATAAGGACGCGAAAATTGTTTATTCTATATCAGTCACTCACCTTACTTTTGTGTTTCGTGCCTATTTTCACTTCTAACGATTAAAAAAATATGAAGGCCAAGGCTTAGCAGTTGCCTTTTTTAGCTTGTCCAGGGGGGCAGAATTTTCCGTCGCCGGATGAATTTTCCCCATCTTTTACTTTAATTTCAACACCGCCCGGTGTTTTGATTTCAACTTCTGGGGAACGGGTGGTAACCTGACATGCAGTGAGCAATCCGACGCAACAGAAAATTGTACATAGGCTTAGCTTTTTCATAGGGATAACCTTTTATTAATTCTATCATAGTTTTATATAATTTAAGTATAGGTGAACAAATTTGACCTGCAAGCTTTGTCTTAAAGTTTTGGAAAAAGGCCTTAGAAATGCTGACAATCCATAACCTGGATATAAAAGGGATCAGTGCCCATGGGCTTACGATCCAACCGGGTGATTGTGTATCCTTAAGCGGTGCTTCTGGCATGGGCAAGACCCTGTTCATGAAAGGAATTGCTGATTTACAGGTCAACCGCGGTGAAATTTCACTTGAGGGGCGCGGTCGTTCTGACATGAGTGCTCCGGCGTGGCGCAAACGTGTGACTTTTGTCGGAGCAAATCCGGCGTGGTGGGAAGAACGTGTGGTCGATCATTTTCAGGACCGCGATTGGTTGGAAGCCGTACTCGGGGAATTTGATTTACCTGTAAAGCTGATGGAAGCTCCGGTCAGTCGCCTGTCGAATGGGGAGGCGCAACGTTTTGCATTGCTGCGGGCGCTGGAAGGGACCGAAGAAGGTCAAGCGCGTTATTTCTTACTGGATGAACCGACCTCTGCACTGGATAGCGGACGTCAGTTGATGGTGGAAAATCTGTTAAATCGATTGATGAAAGCGGGGCAGATTGCTGTCCTGTTTGTCAGTCATGATGAACACCAGATTGAACGGTTTGCCCAAAGACACTGGCAAATTTATGACCGTCGGGTACACGAGGTTAGCCTATGATCGAAATAGGTTATATGGAACTGGCGCTGGGAAGCCTGTTGTTGCTCATCCATGGTCTGGTGTCTTTATGGTATCGCGTTGGCACCACCTTGCCTTTGCTGATCGCAGCCATTCGAATGGTCGTGCAGCTCAGTTTGATGGCTTATGTCTTACAGTTTCTGTTTAAGGCACCATCACCATTTTGGACCGTGCTGGCTGTAATTGTCATGATGATCTTTGCCGGATATGAAATCATCGCCCGACAAAAGCGCCGCATTGATGGCTGGTGGGGCTATGGTATTGGCACGAGCAGTATCTTTATGGCCGCAACGCTCGTTACGGGCTTTGCCTTGATTGTGCAGGTCAAGCCAGAGCCATGGTATGAAGCCCGATATGCTATTCCGTTGCTGGGAATGGTGTTAGGCAACACGATGACGGGGATCAGTATTGGACTGACGACTTTGACCAACAGTCTAAAGCAGGAACGCGACGCGGTGGAAACCCGTCTGGCACTTGGACATAGCCGGTTTCAAGCCTGTCAAAATGTAGTGCGTCATGCGCTGCATACCGGTTTGATCGGGATCGTCAATTCCATGTCCGCAGCCGGGCTTGTCTTTATTCCGGGGATGATGACCGGACAGTTGATGGCGGGCGCCGATCCGATTGAGGCGGCAAAATATCAGGCGTTAATAATGTTTATGATCGCAGGTGGCACGGCCTTGGGGACAACATTTGCGGTTTTTCTTGGGGTGTACCGATTAACGGATGATCGTCACCGCTTACGACTGGAACGCTTATCCATCAAGATGTGATCTTATGAACGTCATCCAGCCTATTTGCTTTTTTAGGCCGTAAAAGAGTTGACACTTGGGAGCAAGTCTTTATTTGTTGGTCCAAACAATCTTTATTTTAGCAGTCTAAAAGAGGCGTTTCATATTATGACCCGCGCATTTGTATTTCCCGGTCAAGGTTCACAAGCTGTTGGCATGGGTAAGGATTTGGCTGATGCCTTTTCAGTCGCCCGCGAAGTGTTTGAAGAAGTGGACGAGGCCCTGTCCCAGAAACTATCCAAGATCATGTTTGAAGGGCCGGACGATGAACTTGTCCTGACTGAAAACGCACAACCGGCCTTGATGGCGGTTTCCATTGCGGTTTCACGTGTTTTGGAAACCGAAGGCAACATCAAATTGGCGGATCATTGTTCCATGGTCGCAGGGCATTCATTGGGTGAATATTCTGCCTTGGCTGCGATGGGTGCTTTTTCCCTAGCGGACACGGCCCGTTTGCTGAAAGTTCGTGGTCGCGCGATGCAAGCCGCTGTTCCAGTTGGCGAAGGGGCGATGGCAGCTTGCCTCGGTCTGTCTTTGGAAGATGCGCAAGCGGTTGCTGTCGAGGCTGCACAAGGTGATGTTTGTACCGCTGCAAACGATAACGCACCGGGGCAGGTGGTACTGTCTGGCGCCAAGGCCGCGATTGAACGCGCGATTGAACTGGCAAAGGAAAAAGGTGCGAAACGATCTGTGCTTCTGCCCGTATCTGCACCGTTCCATTGCGCGCTGATGCAACCAGCTGCAGATGCGATGGCCGAAGCCTTGGCAGATGTGACGATTAACGCGCCGTCTGTTCCGGTTGTTGCAAACGTGGCGGCTGAACAGGTTACAGACCCGGAAGAAATTCGTAAATTGTTGGTCGAACAGGTCTGTGGGTCGGTTCGCTGGCGCGAAGGTGTCTTATATATGAAAGACAATGGCGTTGAACAATTGGTCGAACTGGGCACAGGCAAAGTCCTTTCCGGTCTGGCACGTCGTATTGATCGTTCCTTAACCGGTGTCGCGGTGAATGGGCCTGCGGATATCGAATCCTTTTTGGGTTCATTGTAAGAAATAGGGGAACAGTATGTTTGATTTAACTGGAAAATGTGCCTTGGTCACTGGGGCGTCGGGTGGCATTGGTGCTGATATTGCAAAAGCCTTGCATGCACAGGGCGCAACTGTCGGCCTGACAGGCACACGCGTAGAAGCATTGGAAAAGGTTGCTGCAGAAATCGGTGGCGAACGTGTACACATTCTGCCTTGCAATCTGTCTGATGATGAGGCATTGGCCGCTTTGCCAAAACAAGCAGAAGAAGCCATGGGATCTTTGGATATTCTGGTCAATAACGCAGGTCTGACCCGTGATAATCTGGCCATGCGTCTGAAAGATGAAGATTGGGACACCGTTATTAATGTAAACCTGACGGCTGCGTTTAAACTGTCCAAGGCTGTATTGCGTGGCATGATGAAAAAACGTTGGGGTCGTATCATCGGTATTACATCCATTGTGGGTGTGACCGGTAACCCGGGACAAACCAACTATGCTGCATCAAAAGCCGGTATGATCGGTTATTCAAAATCATTGGCGGCGGAAGTCGGTTCGCGCGGGATCACGGTAAACTGTGTGGCACCAGGCTATATTGCAACGGCGATGACGGATGAATTGTCTGATGATGTGAAAAACAGCATGTTGACCAAAATTCCGGCAGGCCGGATGGGCAACCCGGACGAGATTGCAGCCGGCGTGGTTTATCTGGCGTCTGATGAAGCCCAATATGTGACGGGTCAGACCCTGCACATCAATGGCGGCATGGCAATGATTTAACGTTATCGGCGCTTCTTCACAAAGTCGTGATACAAGTGCTGAAATATGTTGATAAGGGTAGAAAAACTGTGCTACCAAACCCCAATCCTGACTTTTTCTTTGGTTGGGGAACAGATTTAAAGAGAGGTCAGGCAAGGGTGCCGGGCCAAGTACCAATACCTTTAAGGGAATTATTAAGATGAGCGATGTCGCAGAGCGCGTAAAGAAAATCGTAGTTGAACACCTCGGCGTAGAAGAAGCTAAAGTAACTGAAAACGCTTCTTTCATCGACGATCTGGGCGCTGACAGCTTGGACACTGTTGAGCTGGTTATGGCGTTTGAAGAAGAATTCGGTTGTGAAATTCCGGACGACGCTGCTGAAAAAATCTTGACTGTTAAGGATGCCATCGACTTCATCGAAGCAAACGGCTAATTCCTTCAAGTGCGTAAAAAACAAGAGTTGAGCGTCGGCCGTAAGAACGGTTTGCGCTCATTCTTGTTTCTAAGCCTACCAATCCAGACGTTAGGGATTTTGATCTGACATGAGACGTGTTGTCGTTACTGGCCTGGGCATGGTGTCACCGTTGGCAAATGGTGTGAAACCGACCTGGGAAAAACTTTTAAATGCCGAATCCGGTATTAATGCTATCGAATCTTTCGATGTTTCCGACATTCCTGCCAAAATCGCAGGCCAAGTGCCCTTGGGTGTAGGCGAAGGGTTGTTTAACTCTGACGACTACGTCACGCCGAAAGAGCGCCGTCGCATGGATGATTTTATCGTCTACGGTCTGGCTGCTGCGATCGAAGCGGTAGAAGATTCCGGCTGTCAGTCTGATGACGAAGAAACATTATGCCGAACAGGTGTGATGATCGGTTCCGGCATTGGCGGTCTGCCTGAAATTTCCAAAGGGGCAGTGACGGTTGAAACCAATAGTGTTCGCCGTTTGTCACCTTTCTTTATTCCGGCAAGCTTGATCAACCTTGTGTCTGGTCATGTATCCATTAAATACGGCTTTAAAGGCCCGAACCACGCGGTTGTGACAGCCTGTGCAACAGGGGCGCATGCCATTGGGGATGCGGCGCGTATTATTGCTTTGGATGATGCAGACGTGATGGTTGCAGGTGGAGCGGAAGCGGCATGCTGCCGTCTTGGTATGGCGGGTTTTGCCCAAGCCAAAGCCCTGTCCACATCTTATAACGATGACCCGACAGCCGGTTCACGCCCATGGGATGAAGGCCGTGATGGCTTTGTCATGGGTGAAGGTGCTGGTGTTGTTGTTTTGGAAGAATATGAACACGCCAAAGCCCGTGGTGCAAAAATCTATGGCGAAGTTATTGGCTATGGTATGTCTGGTGATGCCTATCACATTACGGCACCTGCTTCTGATGGCAACGGTGGTTTCCGTGCGATGCAAGCATCAATCAAACGTGCAGGCATCAATGTTGAAGACATCGACTATATCAACGCACATGGAACATCTACACCTTTGGGTGACGAGATCGAACATGGTGCGGTGAAGCGACTGTTGGGTGCACATTACAAAAAACCGACGATGTCTTCTACCAAATCGGCTATAGGTCACCTGTTGGGTGCTGCTGGTGCGGTTGAAGCCATTTTCTCTTTGCTATCAATCCAGAACAATGTTGTTCCACCGACCTTGAACCTGAACAACCCGTCAGAGGGATGTGACATGGATCTGGCACCGCTGCAAGCCAAAGAACGTGAAGTCAATGTCGCGCTTTCCAACTCTTTCGGGTTTGGCGGGACGAACGCATCTTTGGTCTTTAAAGCAATCGACTAAGGGTGTTGTATGTCTGAAGCGGATCAAACGCAGAAGAAAAAAACACAAAAAGCCAAGCCGAAATCTTCTTTCAGGAAGGTTTCGGCTTTTCTTGTGGCCTTTGTGGTCATTGCCGTTTTTGCCGCTAGCGGTTTTTCGTTCTGGCTGGCAAAAAGCTTTACCCGTTCGTGGGTGTTGCAGGAAGACAAAGTCGTTGTCATCCCACAAGGCAGCGGCGTGGCAAGAATTGCGAATATCTTGCATGAAGAAGGCGTGATTGATAATCCGCTGGCCTTTCGTATTGTGTTGCGATTTAACAAGCTGGATAAAAACCTGAAAGCCGGGGAATATCTTTTTCCGGCCAAAGTCACTCCGAAAAAAGTCGCCCGCATTCTGGAGGAAGGTAAAACGGTTTTATACCGCTTAACATTCCCGGAAGGGCTAACGTCTGTTGAAATTATTGATCTGTTAAATGCACAGGACGGGCTCGAAGGTCAGGTCCTGACCATCCCTGAAGAAGGCACCTTACTGCCGGAAACCTACACCTATGCCCGCGGGATGAAACGCAGTCAGATCGTCACCCAAATGCAGCAACATATGCGCGATGCACTGGATGACCTGTGGGAAAAACGTGCCAGCGATTTACCGTTAAAAAACAAACAAGAAGCCTTGATCTTGGCATCCATTGTAGAAAAAGAAACCGCGATCAGTTCAGAACGTGGCATGGTCGCAGGTGTCTTTGTCAATCGGCTGAATAAGCGCATGCGGCTACAGACAGACCCGACGGTGGTTTATGGTATTACGTTGGGTGAAAAAGAATTGGGCCGTCCTTTGTCAAAAAAAGATCTAAAGACCCCAACTGATTATAATACTTACACAAACTACGGTCTGCCCCCCGGTCCAATCTGTAACCCGGGTCGCGCGTCTATCGAAGCGGTGATGAACCCCACCCAAACAAAAGCACTTTATTTTGTCGCGGACGGTTCAGGTGGTCATGCTTTTGCCAATAGTTTGAAAGAACATAACCGCAATGTCGCAAACTGGCGCAGGATCGAACGCTCACAATAAGAACATGCCAATGACGTAAGTCCCCTTCTCCCTCACGCCCTTGTGATTGGTGTGTGAAGGCTGATCTCGCTACATTTTGGGAAAGTTTTTTCAAAATGAGGCCGCCATGTCGCAAGATTTATTGATTGTTTTGACCTTGACCCTTGGGGTGGTCAGTTTTCTTCTTTCACCGCGTGTCAAAACGCTGGATGGTTTTTTTAAAGGTGTGGATGGTTTTGGTCATGCCCCCGGTTTATGGACCCTGACCTTATCGCAAGTCACCACCTGGATTTTTGCGCGTTCGCTGATGAATGCCGCGATTTTGGGCTTTTATTACGGGATTGCCGGGACACTGGCCTATGCAGCTTATTACCTTAGTTTTCTGACAGGTGGTGTGATCGTAGATCGCATCCGGTTTGGACTGGGATATGACAGTATTCAGGTCTTTTTAGAAGATCGTTATGGTCGGGCAGGGACGCTCAGTTACAATATTCTGGTCGGTGTTCGGCTGTTAAGCGAGGTCTTTGCCAACCTGTTAGTTATTGGAATTATTTTCGGGGTAGCTGGCAGCACGGGCTATACCCTGTCCATCATTGCGTTGGCTGTGTTGACCTTATGTTATTCCATGATGGGCGGTTTGCGGGCTTCCCTTCGAACGGATGTGTTTCAAACTATTTTGCTCGTGGTGGCCTTGATGGTACTGGCGGGATCTATGTTTGCCCAGACGGCTTTTGACTGGTCGGCTATTATGGTCAGTAGCCCTGATCTGGATAGTCCGGGCTGGATTTTATTGCTGGTGGCTGCTCTTCAGGTCTGGAGCTATCCCATGCATGATCCGGTGATGATGGATCGTGGTTTTCTTTCAGATCGAAAAATAACACGTAAAAGTTTTCATTATGCTTGCCTGATTTCTGTAACAGCGATTTTGTTGTTTGGTTTGCTGGGTGTGTTTGCCGGATTAAATAAAGAAGCTGGCGAGGCCATGGTCGCCACCTTGACCCGTCTGTTGGGGGAACCGATCATGATGGTCTTTAATCTGGCCTTGGTGGTTTCAGCCGTTTCGACGCTGGATTCAACCTATTCCAGTGCTGCCAAGCTGGTGGTGGATCAAATGGGGGTAATGCAACGTTCTGTGCGCAATGGCCGCATTGTGATGACGTTGTTTCTGCTGGGCGGCTTGTTCTTTCTGTTCTTGGGACAAAAGGATTTATTTGCCGCCGTGGCGGTAAGCGGCACGGCTTCCATGTTCTTAACGCCCGTCATTTTCTTTAATATTCTGGGGCGTGTCGAGACAGCACGCTGGGCCTATCTGGTTAGCTTTTTTGCGGCCTTGGCCGGGGCAGCGCTTTATATGATGGAAACAGGTGGCTATCTTTCCGTGATGACACCGCTGTTGGGGCTGGAACATAAATATGCCAAACTTTTGGTGATATGTGTCTCGGTCCTTGGTGTTGGGATGGGCAGTTTTGCCCTTGGCGTATTTGGAAAAGTTAAAGAAAGTCATTCATGAAACGCAGACTAAATGGCCCGTTGTTGGTTTTTGGCGGGCCTTATTCGAACCTTGAAGCCTTAAAAGCTATGCGCGAGATCGCGGACATGCGCGGCCTCACACCGGAACAATGTCTCTGTACCGGGGATGTGGTCGCCTATTGTGCTGATGCAAAAGCATGCGTCGATGAAATTCGTAACTGGGGTGTCCCTGTGGTCATGGGCAACTGCGAAGAGTCACTAGCGGAAGGGGCGAGTGATTGCGGCTGTGGTTTTGAAGAAGGCACAGCTTGTGATCTTTTATCCAAACAATGGTTTGACTATGCAAGCCAGCAGATTACCCAAGACGACCGTAATTGGATGGCCGGATTACCTAGACAGATCGATTATAGCTATGCGCCTTTTCGCTTGAAAGCCATTCATGGTGGTGTGGATGAAATTAACCGGTTTGTCTTTGCCAGCCAGAAAATGATCATCAGCGAAGAACTTCTGAAAGCCGATGTTGATATCGTTCTGGCAGGACATTGCGGGTTGCCGTTTTATCAAAAAGTTGGGGATCAACATTGGATCAATGCAGGCGTTATCGGCATGCCTGCCAATGATGCACAACCGCGCAGTTGGTATTGTCTGATTGAACCGGATGAAAATGGTCTGGATGTAAGCTTTCATCAACTGGCCTATAATCATGAGCGTTCGGCTGAAAAAATGCGACAGGCAGAACTTGGAGAAGGATATGCGACAGCACTGGAAACAGGCTTGTGGCCCAATTTGGATGTGTTGCCTGAATTGGAAAAGAAACGAACCGGTCAGGCTTTGTCTTTTAATCGGTTCAGGATCAATCCGTAAAAAGCTGGAATGGATCTGTCTGCGGTATAAAGCCACCCCAGCTGTTTGCCGCATCCCTCGCATAAGGCAAGGCGCCAGCGATAACCAGGAAACCATGTGAAATCGGCACTGGGTTGACCTGTTGCCCAACAGCCCGGTGCATCCCGGAAACAACCAATATGAAAAACGAGTCCGGCCGGGTTAAAGACCGTATGTTCATGTCCGTCCTTGATACTGATCTGCCAGTCCTTTGCCGTGATCCAGTGGGAGCAAGCCGCACAGAACAGTTTTTCTTTCCCGAGCTTGAGCAGGTCTTTGGGGGCATGTTTTTGTTGTGCATCAAAGGGCATGGATTATTCCTTCGACGGCATATATTTTGATATAAATTCGACAAGACCTAACGGTAACAGGGAAAACAGCCTGACACTGAATGCCATGGGGAAGGGAAAGGCGATGATTGCTTTATTTTTAAATAGGCCGCGTCTGATGATCTTGGCTGCTTTTTGACCTTTCATCAAGAAGGGCATTTTAAAGTTGTTCTTGTCTGTGATGCGGCTTTCCACAAAACCGGGGCAAATGACATTCACCTTTAATCCTGTGTCCTGATAACGCATGCGCAAAGCTTCCCCATAAGCTTTGACGGCGACTTTGCTGGCGCTATAGGCGGGGGAGCTCGCAAGACCGCGAAATCCAGCCAGCGAACTCATCAGCGCGATCTGGCCACGACCACGGTTTATCATGACCGGGATAAGGGGTAGGATCGTGTTGAGTGTGCCCGCCAGATTAACGGCAAAAATATCACGTGTGCTTTCTTCCCAATTTTCAATGCCACTGGACCCGCCTGAAATTCCGGCATTCGCAATCACCAGATCAAGCGGGGCTGCCTCGTCTATTTCAAGTAGCCATTTGGTCATGGCGGCACGGTCCATCACATCAATGATGCGTTCTTCCACGATAGCCCCTTTGGCGCGGCATGCGTCGCCAACCTGTTTTAAACGCACATCATTGCGCCCTGTCAGGAAGAGGTGATGTTCCGGTTCGGCATATTCAAGTGCAAGAGCCTCTCCAATGCCGCTGGAAGCCCCGGTGATCAAGATATGTTTCATAGACAACAGCTTAACAAGAAAGGTATAAGCAAAGTCAAATCTTATCTGAATTTATGGAGATGGATATGTCGATCCATTCAATGACAGGCTTTGCCCGTTCAAGTGCGCAACATGGCAATTATAATTGGACATGGGAAATCCGCAGCGTTAATGGCAAAGGCTTGGATGTGCGCATGCGCCTGCCCTCTGGTTTTGATGCGCTGGACCTGCCAACGCGTACCGCAATAGGAAAACGCTTCAAACGGGGCAATATGTCAGTCGGCCTGAATATTTCTCGCAATCAGGAACAAGCGGGATATCGCGTCAACCATGATCTGTTGAAACAGCTTGTCACCATGATGCAGGATGTGAAAGACGATCTGCCAAATGTATCGGCCCCTTCGCTGGATGGGTTGATGGGCCTGCGCGGCGTGATCGAACCGGTGGAAGAAGAAGAAAGCGAAGCAATGCGCGAAGAAATCCACGCCAAGATTTTGGAAAGTCTGGATGAAGCCTTAAGTGATCTGGCTGAAAACCGCGCATCTGAAGGGGCACGTATGGAAACTGTTCTCGCAGGCCATATTGATGAGATTGAAAGCTTATGTGCCAAGGCCGAGGCTTGTGCCAGTGCTCAACCAGCCGCGATCAAGGCCCGGCTTGTACGCCAGTTAAAAGACGTTATGGATGATCTGCCAGAACTGGACCATGAACGTATTTCACAAGAAGCTGCGATCATTATGACCAAGGCAGATGTGCGCGAAGAACTGGATCGCCTGCGCGCCCATATAGAAGGAGCGCGCGACCTTTTGTCCAAGGGAAGCCCGTGTGGTCGCAAGTTGGATTTTCTCTGTCAGGAATTCAACCGCGAAGCCAATACCCTTTGTTCCAAAGCCCAAGACGTAGACTTAACCCGTATCGGTTTGGATTTCAAAGCGGTGATCGACCAATTTAGAGAGCAGGTACAGAACATTGAATAATATTGATGACAATATTCAACGCCGTGGCCTTTTGCTGGTTTTAACAGCGCCAAGTGGTTGCGGGAAAAGTACGATTACGCGCAAGATCATGGGCGATGACAACTCTATTGTTGTGTCGGTTTCTGCCACAACGCGCGATGCGCGGCCCGGTGAAGTCGATGGCGAAGATTATTTCTTCATGTCTACGGAAGAATTCCGTCACAAGGTGAGTGCAGGTGATTTTCTGGAATGGGCTGAAGTATTTGGCCGTCATTATGGTACCCCGAAAGCCCCAGTGGAAGCTGCGCTGGTTTCGGGCAAGGATGTGTTTTTTGATATTGATTGGCAAGGCGCAGAACAATTGCGCAGAAACGCCCCGGACGATCTGGTGTGGATTTGTATTTTACCGCCAACCATTCAATCCCTAGAAGATCGTTTGCGCGCGCGCGGCCAAGACAGTGATGAAGTGATTGCCCGTCGTATGTTGGAAGCCGAAAGCGAAGCCAGTCATTGGCGTGATGCAGATTATGTGGTGGTTAATGATGATCTGGACAAAGCGATCCATCAGGTTCGTTCCATCCTTCAGGCCGAACGCATCAAACGTATCCGCCGTACTGGTCTGGAAGAGTTTGTGAAGAATATGTAATAGAGACAAGAAAGGCTCCTGCTTTCACAAGAGCCTTTCTTTCTTCGCAAAATAAGACAAAGCTTATTCCATTTTCATTTTACCATGACCCTGGCCCTGGCCATGGTTCATTTTCTTCATTTTGCCCATGGCGCCGGGGGATTTGATGTCAACGGTTACGTTGATTTCACCGGCTTTTTCAAACACCAATGTGAGAGGGAAGGATTTACCTTCCTCAAGCGGGGCGTTTAGTCCCATAAACATGACATGGTAGCTGCCAGGCTCAAGCATCGTCATGCCTTTTGCTGCCATGATATGATCAACTTGACGCATTTTCATGATACCGTTTTCATGAATATGTGTATGAAGTTCAACTTTTTTGGAAACGTCGGCTTTTGCTGCGATCAGTTTGTCAGCTTCCCCTGAGTTTTTGATGGTCATGAAAGCAGCACCCGCACGGGCCATTCCGGCAGAAGCACGTGCCCAGACATCTTCAACAACAAGATCACCAGCAAAGGATGGTGTGGCAAGGCCAACGACCATCGCACAGCAGAGAACTAAACGTTTAAACATGGATAACTCCAATATATATAGACTATAAGAAGGCCACCTCTTATGTGCGCTATTAGGTCATGTTCTAAATGGCTTGTCAATTAATAGGCACCGCGATCGGACGGGTTTGTCCGTTTGATTTAAAGATGGCTTTTGATCCGTTAAATTGCAGCGCACTGCGTCGCCCATAATGGGAAAGCGGGCGCATCAGGGCTTTTAAGCTTTCTGCATCCACGACTGAAATCACCATATAGGGTGCCCCACTATGCGTTTTACCTGCCCAGACTTGTGCCGATGCGCCCATGTCGCCTAGGTTATGGGGGGGCAGGCGTGATGTATGAAGGTATTGAGCAACATCGTCAGCCAGTCCGATCATAATGAAAGGCCGATTTTCACTATCATCGCTTAAACCTGTAAGGCCGCCTTCGACCAATCTATTGGCAAGAGGGAGAGCCGTGTCTTTTAAACTGGGGCTTAGAAGGACAAGCCCGACATCTTGCGACAACATGACATCTCGTAAAATCGGCGGGGCTTCGTTGGGGCCCAATTTGCGAAACAGGTTAAAGTCCGGGTCAAGACTGACAGCATTGGGGCGGTCTTTCACCCAAAAGGTCGATTGCGACATGGCGTTTGAAAGTTGCGCCTGATGATAGTGGAGCCCTTTAGCAGTTCCAACGGATAAGGGAAGATGTGTTTTGAAGGTAGGTGTGTTTTGAACCACACGGGTTGTCACCGCCCAGCCTTTGCCCTGTTGATGACGTGCCTGTGCAGAAAAATTTTTAAAGCCGGGGGCCCCTGTTCCATTTACCCATTGTTGGAAGAAGTCGTTTAAATCAGTTTGGCTGACCTGTTCAAAGCTGTCCTGAATATTTATCCAGCCCGCCATCTTGAAAGCATGGTTTTGCCAGAAATGGCGTAAGGCTTTAAAGAATATACCATCACCGATTTTTTGGCGTAACATATGAAAGATAAAGGCAGATTTGTTGTAGCCGATGACCTGACTAGCCTGGCCGTGTTTGGCCTTGAAACGGCTGACAGGTTGGTCCTGACCGTCAGGTAGGGCCGCATAATCGCGCAGCCAGGAAAGCCGCATGTCACGTGCTTTTTCCGCTGATTTTTGTTCGGCTGTCATATAATCGGCCATATAGGTGGTCAGGCCTTCTGCCCAGTTTCCGGTCTGGTAATCTGGAAAAACGCCATTTCCCCAGTAATTATGTAAAATTTCATGGCCTAAAGAGCTGTCCTGAATAAAGGGGAGCGCCAGCACCCGTGCCCCCATGTAGGTCAATCCGGCGAAACCATATCCGGCAGGAATCGGACTTGCAACGATATGAAATCCGGCAAAAGGATAGGGGCCGATTTGTTTTTCAAAGCGGGTGATATATTGGGCTGTGCGTTTTAAATAGCGATCACTCAGGCTTTCCATTCCTTCATAGAAATAGCTGCGCAGGCGGATGTTGCCGCTGATTAGTTCACTGATTTGATAAGGTCCGCTAAAAAGTGGCATACCTTCAGTTGGGCGCTCCATCGTGAAGCGCGCCTGATAGGATTGATCTGTGTGATGTTCTTCAGTGATTTTGCCGGGCAGAATAGTGGGCAGCCCTGAAGTGACCTTAACGTTATAAGTGATCAAATCTGTTGTTTGGGGATGCCATCCAACCGGGAGGTAAAGGTTTTCCTTTCCCTTAAAAGGCCCCGCGCGCCATGTGTCCGCTTTGTCAATCGCGCCCAAATCAAAATGGTAGTCGAAATTTTTGGCTTCTTGCTGAGTGCGCGGGGCAACGGCAGGCTTGTCAGATTTTCCCCTGACAATAATCTGACGTTTTTCAAGGTCGATGCGCACATCCAGGTCAAAATGCGTTACGGCCTGTGCAGGTAGGCTGCACAGGATTGTGGCAAAAAGGACAAGTAAAAAACGTTTCATCAACTATTGTGTCACTTGTGGAAATTTGGCGAGGATTTCCAGCGTGTCTTCCCCGCGTTGCACGCTTAAGGGCAGCCAGGTTCCGGGGGCGACCCGTTGAATGATTTTGACCAGTTCTTTCGGACTGTTGGTGTCTGTTTCAGCGGCGCGCAGGATGATATCGCCTTCTTGAAGGCCGGCATCTTCGGCGACACTTTCTTCAATGATTTGATCGATGCGCACGCCTTTTGGGGTGTCGTTTTTATCAATGCGCACACCAAGAAGCGGTTTTTCGCTATCTGTCCCTTCTTCCATTTCTTCCAGACCGAAGATCGCATCTGCATAGGTGGGGGAGAGGTCATTGCAATCCCAGCCTAATGTCCATGGTAGCAAGATGGTGGAGTCCAGCCCTAAGCTTTCTAACTGATGGGGAACGCCGTGGCGGTTGGAAAGATGGCCGCTGCCCATCACGCCAATGACAAGTGGATTGCCCCCCATTTTTTGCACCTCGGCAATTTTTTGTGCCATGGCGGCATCCCATGTCAATTGCGACTGAAGGAAACGGTTGAAGCGATCATCCGATTGTTTTTCATCTTTGCTGACATGGCTGTGATGGCTGAAAACTTCTTGTAAGGATTCTATATAATCGGGATGGGCCGCACGGGGTGTCTGGACCCCTTCTTTCAGGTCTTTATTTACCGCATCCCAGCCTTTTTGGGAGACTTGTGAGATCAGGGATCGTTCTACATTTAATGCCATAATGGGGATGCGGTTCATGCGGGCAAAACGAAACAGGGGCAGGTATATATCGGCGTTATATTTCCAGACATCATCCCAATCGGTTTCTTCCAGAAATTCATGCTCGCTGAGTTCCCCCCGGATCCAGGCATCCAGTGCAGGCTGCACACGACGCGGGAACATTTCAAATCCGATGACGATATTGGGGTTGTGGGCATAGAGTTGGGTAATGGTTTGTAATTGCCAGCGGTGATGAACGGCATCCGGGTGCTGTTCGCCCAACAGGACGACTTTTTGCTGGGCCGCCTGTTTAATCAATTGCTGTCCATCCAACGGTTTCATGTCTTTGGGGGCAATCCATTGGGCGCGTTGAATGCAAGATAGATCGGCTGTTTTTTCTTCTTTTTGATCTGGCATCGCCAGACTTTGGGCAATCAACAAGAAACTGAAGGCTGTGCTCATCAGTGTGATGGATTTAAACGACATTTTTTATATACCTGCGTGGTTGTTCGTCTTTATTTTATGGAAAATAAAAATGGCTTTATTGTGGTTTCTTATCCCCGGGATTCGGGATTTTTCCTGCGATAATCTCCCAGGCTTTAACATTAAAAGAATCCAGTTGCAGGGCGAGTGCCGCCTTTAAGGCTTGTTTGACATTTTTTGCCTCCGCCGATTTTTTTAGATCTTTTTCTTTATATGCTTTAAGCGAGACAGCATCCATAGCAACGGTGTCTTCTGCCTGACGATAAAGCGCGGTTGCTGATAAAAACTCTTCATAGCCCGTGGCGATTTCCGGCAGATTTAGGGTGATCTGATAAATCGGTTGGTTCCCCAGATCAACGGGGACTTCAGACATAAACATCATGGCTGTAAAACGAAAAATATCAAATCCCATCTCGCATTTAAAATGAACCAGATAATCAGAAGATACAAAAGAGATATCTTCTTCAATGGCTCGGCCTTCATAGGTCAGTTGATAGCTGCACTCAGGTTTGTCTTTTTCGCTTAAATCAATCTGACCCGATAGGGCATCTTTGAGCGATGCATCAATCATCGGGGTTAACGATGGGGCATAGACATAGCCAATGTTTTCCCCTTCACGCCTGACAGCAAGCCATTGTGTGCCTTTGGCGCGCCCTTGGACTGTCACAATATCGTTTTTAGACAGTTTACCAAGTTTTTTGCCTGTGTTTGCTGGTTTTTCACGAACATTGACATGGCTTCTGATGACCAAGTGTGGTCCTGATGGACCTACCAGTTGATCGGGGGCAAAAATAATTTCAGCCCGTACCGGTTGGGACAGGATGATCAGGCCTAAAGTTATGGTGAAAAGAAACTTCAAATTCACCTAAACCTCCGCATTGCAAACAAATTTCACGCATCATAGCGGAATGTCTACGCTCTGACAATGCGATCTGGCCTCGACTTTTGTTCACGTTTGCGTCATAAGCAGGAAAATTTTTCATAGAGGATATGATGGTCTTACAGGAATTGGCTGAATTTGCTGCCTTGCTTAAACCGCATGAACGTTTGTTAGGGATTGATTTAGGGACTAAGACAATTGGTCTGGCGATTTCTGATGTAATGCGCATGGTGGCCAGCCCTGTGGAAACATTGCCTAAAGGCAAATTTTCAAAAGATATTATTAAAATTAAAGATTTGATCGCCAAAGAAGAAGTTGGCGCCATCGTTCTAGGCTTGCCAAAGGAAATGGACGGCACACAAGGAAAACGCGCCCAAGCCACCAAGGCCTTTGCCTCTAACATGGCGCGTGAAATTGATCTGCCGATTTTATTGTGGGATGAACGTTTATCAACAGTCGCGGTGGAACGCGTCCTGATCGGGGAAGCTGATATGACGCGCAAACGCCGTGCCGAAGTCGTGGATCGCGCGGCGGCAGCCTATATCTTGCAAGGGGCCTTAGAAGCGTTGGAGTATCAAAATGGCTGATCATTCCATTCGTCTGGATGACGGGTTGGATGCCTATATCCGTCGTGTTGGTATGCGCGAAAGTGAGCCCCTGCGCCGTCTGCGTGAAAAATCAAAAGCTACCTTGGTCAACGCCCAGTTGGCGATCATGCCGGAAGAAGCCTGTTTTTTGGATCTTTTGGTGCGGATCACCGGGGCAAAGCGAATTGTGGAAATTGGGGTGTATGCCGGATATTCCACACTCGCGCTTGCCCAAGCCATCCCGGATGATGGTTATATTGTTGCGCTGGAACGCGATGAACGTTTTCCACCCGTTGGTCAACCTTACTGGAAAGAAGCCGGCGTTGATCACAAGATTGATCTGCGCTTGTGTGATGCCAACGAAGGCATTAAGGATGTACTGGCGGAAAATGGGCCGGAAAGTTTTGACTTTGCCTTTATTGATGCCGATAAAGCAAGCTACATGAACTATTATGAAAAATGCCTCGAGCTGGTGAAACCCGGCGGGGTTATTTGTGTGGATAATGTGCTTTGGTATGGTCGTGTGATTGACCAAGCCGACACCACCCATCAGACCGAAGCTATCCGTAAGATCAATGAATATATTGTAGCTGATGACCGGGTGGATATGTCCATGCTTAGCCTTGGGGATGGTTTGACGGTGGTCAGAAAACGCTAGTTTTGTATCTGCCTTCCTGTTATCGCGCGAAACAGTTCACCTGTGAAAGCAGGTGTGTCTTTCAAGAAAGGCCCTGACACCAAACAAGGTCCCTGTTTGCACAGGGACACAGGGGCTAAGAATAGAAAAATCTGTATATTAATCTTTTCAAAAGAGGAGATTGCGGTTTATCCTTCTACCTTCAAGCGGATAAACAAATAAAGGCGTGCTGGTATGCAGTCTATTCTTTATGCCCTCGGTCCAATTTTCCTGCTGATCCTGATCGGCTTTTGGATCAAGAAAAAGAAGGTGATTGATGCAAGCTTTTGGGAACCGGCCGAAGGGCTGACCTATTATATCTTTTTTCCTGCGCTGTTGTTGCAAACCACAATTAATGCCGATGTTGGGCAATTGGAAGTAGGCCCCATGGCCTTTGCGGTTGTAGGCGCGATGGTGCTGGTCAGTGCTGTTCTGGTCAAAGCAAAACCTTTTCTCGGGGTCGATGGACCAAGTTTTACGTCCATGTTTCAGGGCTCGGTTCGGTTCAACACCTATGTGGGGATTGCGGCTGCGTCATCTCTTTGGGGGGAGCCGGGGCTTACCCTGATTGCCATTGCAGTTTCTTTTGCGGTGCCGCTGGTGAATGTTCTGTGTGTCATTGTGATGGAAACTTATGGCGACAGTCCCCATCGCAAAGACGGCCCGCCGGAAATATCGAAAATGTCTAAGGCGGTGATACGGAACCCGTTGATTTTGGCCTGTATCGTTGGGCTGTCCTTAAATGGTCTGGATGTCAGTTTGCCGCCGATTCTTAACCCGCTGGTGGAAATTCTTGCCCGGGCATCCCTGCCGATCGGGCTATTATGTGTCGGGGCCGGTCTGCATTTTACTGCGGTAAAAGAAGCAGGTCGCTCAGTGGTTATAACCAACCTGATAAAGCTGGTCGGTCTTCCCTTGGTTTGTCTGGCCTGCTGCATTGGTTTGGGGGTGGAAGGGCTAACCCGGGATTTATGCGTTTTCTTCTGCGGATTACCCACCGCGACGTCTTCTTATGTGTTGGCGCGCAAGATGGGCGGGAATGCAGAAATTATGTCGGGGATTATTACTTTGACGACTCTATCAGCGATGGTGACTTTGCCGTTGATTCTGCTTTTACTGGAATGGCTTTGAAAGGCGCAGAATAGCTTATGTTCAAACGGGGGCTTGCATGGTCCCTATGCTTATGCATATAGTCCGCCCTCATGAGCACCAGAGACAGAGAATTACGCTTTACGCATCGGCACCTGCTCGGCATTGAAGGGTTATACCCATTTGAATTGACCGACATTTTGGACCGGGCGGAAAGATACGCCGCACTGAACCGACAACGAGCCGCTATCGAGCCTTTGTTGGAAGGTCGTACTGTTATCAATCTCTTCTTTGAAAATTCCACACGAACAAGGACATCATTCGAACGTGCCGCCAAACGGCTTGGGGCGGATGTGATTAATATGTCTGTGGCAACGTCATCGATCAAAAAAGGCGAAACCCTGATCGATACGGCTGTGACGCTGAACGCTATGCACCCCGATGTGCTGGTTGTGCGCCATGGTGATTCCGGTGCTGTGGAATTGTTGTCTCAAAAAGTCAATTGCGCGGTTTTGAATGCAGGGGATGGCACTCATGAACACCCGACACAGGCCTTGCTGGATGCGCTGACCATTCGTCGTCGCAAAGGCAGTATCACGGGGTTGGTGGTTGCCATCTGTGGAGATATTCTGCATTCACGGGTGGCGCGCTCTAATATTCATTTGCTCTCTGCCATGGGGGCGCAGGTGCGCCTTGTCGCCCCAAGCACATTGCTGCCGTCCAACATGGGAATTTTGGGGGCAGAAGTCTATCACGACATGCGCGAAGGTTTAAAAGACGTGGATGTGGTCATGATGCTGCGCCTTCAAAAAGAACGGATGGAAGGGGCATATTTACCGTCCCAGCGGGAATATTTCCATTTCTACGGTCTGGATTACGACAAGCTATCATATGCCAAGGAAGATGCCTTGATTATGCATCCGGGGCCGATGAACCGCGGGGTCGAAATTGACTCCGACGTGGCCGATGATATTGAACGATCTGCCATTCAGGAACAGGTGGAAATGGGCGTAGCTGCGCGCATGGCCTGTCTGGAAGTGGTGACGGCCAACCTTGAGGACTGGCGCAAGGAGAATGGATTATGAGCTTGAAACCTCAGGGCCGTGTAGTCTATGTCAACGCGCGTCTTTTGGACCCGGCAACCGGTCTGGACGTCATGGGTGGCGTGTTGACCGAAAATGAAAAAATCGTTGATTTCGGGGCCGGCTATGCAAAGGCTGACGGGGAATATGGTGACGTCAGCGTGGTCGATTGTGAAGGCGCGTGCCTGTGTCCCGGTTTAGTCGATATTCGCGTTCAATTGCGCGAACCCGGCGAAGAACACAAAGGCACGTTGAAAATTGCCGGTGTAGCGGCAACGTCTGGCGGGATCACCTCCATGGTCTGTCTGCCCAATACCACGCCTGTAATTGATGATATGAGCGTAGTGGAATTTGTGGCACGCCGTGCCCGCATGCTGGGTCTGACCAAAGTCTATCCTTACGGGGCCATCACGAAAGGCCTTGAAGGCAAGGACATGGCTGAAATGGGCATGTTGTCAGAATCCGGCGCTGTGGCTTTTACCGACGGGGTTCATGCGGTGTCTTCTGCTAAAGTTATGCGCAAGGCGCTGGCTTATGCACGAAACTATGATCTGTTATTGGTTCAACACCCCGAAGAGCCGTCTTTGGCGGCGGGTGGGGATATGAATTCCGGTGATCTAGCCATTCGTATGGGGTTGACCGGTATTCCTGCTGTTGCCGAAGTGATCATGGTGGCCCGCGATGTCCGTCTGGCCGAAGATACTGGCGGACGTTTGCACTTTGGGCATATTTCAACGGCGGAAAGTATTGATATTATCCGCCGGGCCAAAGAACGCGGGGTCAAAGTCACCTGTGATACAGCTCCACCATATTTTTCATTAAATGAACTGGCGGTGGGGGAATATCGGACATTTGCGAAACTGTCCCCGCCCTTGCGTAGCGAAGAAGATCGACAAGCCATCATTCAGGGCCTGAAAGACGGGGTGATTGATGTTGTCGCATCCGACCACGCACCGGAAGATGAAGATTCAAAACGTCTTCCTTTTGCGCAGGCTGCTTTTGGCGGAGTCGGGTTGGAAACATTGCTGTCCATCACGCTGGAACTTTATCACAATGGACATATGAGCCTGCTGGACTGTCTGAAAACAGTGACTTGCGGACCTGCGGATATTGTTGGTTTACCTGCGGGTCGTCTGGAAAAAGGCGCATCAGCTGACTTATGCATCTTTGACCCGGATCGTGGCTGGAAAATTGATGCGGACCAATTGGCATCCAAATCCAAAAACTCCCCCTTTGACGGGCGTCTGGCTCAGGGGCGCTGTTTGCGCACTGTGATTGATGGACGTACTGTTTTTGAACTTTAAAATATTAGGAGCACCTCGGTGGGCACTTTACCTGTAATCGTTACGCATGAATGGCAAATGGCAGCTATATTAGGCTATTTGCTGGGCTCGATCCCGTTCGGTTTGCTTCTGACCAAATTGTTTCAAGCTGGGGACTTACGATCCATCGGATCGGGCAATATTGGGACAACAAATGTATTGCGCACGGGGCGTAAGGATTTGGCCGCAGCCACTTTGTTGCTAGATGGTGGCAAGGGGGCTGTGGCTGTCTTGCTGGCGGGCTACTGGTTTGCGCCCGATGCCGCGATTGTTGCCGGGATGATGGCTGTCATTGGTCACAATTTTCCTGTTTGGTTAAAGTTTGAAGGCGGCAAAGGTGTTGCGACGACTTTGGGGGTCTTGTTGGCTTTGTCCTGGCCTGCCGGATTGGCAACAGCAGCAACTTGGTTGGTGGTTGCTCTTACTTTAAGATATTCTTCTTTGTCAGCATTGATTGCATTGGTTGCATCTCCTGTTTATATGTACGTACTTGGAGATGAAAATAAGGCTGTTTTGGCTGTTCTGCTTGCAGCTTTGGGTCTTGTTCGGCACAATGAAAATATAAAACGATTGCTGGCTGGCGAGGAACCAAAGATCGGCCAGAAAAAATAACAAATGGGAACGAATTTTGGACATGCAAGTTAATGCCGATAGTTTAATCGAAACGATTGAAGAAACGAATCTTCTTCAAGCTGTGATTAATTCTGTCCCTGTACCTATTTTTTTTAAAGATAACCAAGGTCGCTATCTTGGCTGCAACCTTGCCTTTGAAGAATATATAGGAAAAACCAAAGATGAACTGATCGGTAAAGGTGTTTACGATTTGTTTGATTCTGATCTGGCAGCTGTCTATGACAAGGCCGATCGGGCCCTTATTGATGCAAAGGGTAAACAGATTTATGAAGCTCAGGTGGAATATGCCGATGGCAGCATTCGCGATGTGATGTTTCATAAAGCCTGTTTTCATGCAGTTTACGAAGATATCAACGGGATTGTCGGGGCGATTTTAGACATTACAGATCGCAAAAAAGCCGAAAGAGAACTGGAACGCCGGGCTATGACGGATAGCTTGACGGGGCTGAACAATCGTCATGCATTGGTCAATAAGCTTGAACATGCGCTAAAGTTGGCGAAACGCAGCCAAAAGCACGTGGTCTTCATGATGCTGGATCTAGATGATTTTAAAAAGATCAATGACAACTTTGGTCACCCCATTGGTGATTCTTTGCTGGTCGAAGCCGCGCAAAGATTAGAGCATTGCATACGTGAAAGTGACATTCTGGCGCGTATTGGCGGGGATGAATTTGCTATTGTTCTTGAAAGTATGGAAGGTGACAGTGGCATCATTACTGTTGCAGAGAAAATCATATCCGCTTTGTCGCGTGGTTTCCATATCGAAGGTCATGATTTATCCGTTGGCGTTAGTATCGGGATTGCCAGTTCACCGTTAAACGGTACATCTTCACGTGATCTTATGAAACTGGCTGATATTGCCATGTATCAAAGCAAGGCACGTGGTAAAGGCCAATATAGTTTTTATTCCGAAAACGAATAAAATCCCTCAAAACCGTTCATAGCCCTTTTAAGATAGATAAAGGGTAGGGTTATGCCGGAACAAAATATATCAACATCTGAACGTTTGGCTTGGCTGCGTCTGATCCGCAGTGAAAATGTTGGGCCAATCACATTTTATAGATTGCTGGAACAGTATGGCTGTGCAAGCAAGGCACTGGAGGCCTTGCCGGAACTTGCCAAAAAAGGCGGACGAAAAAAACGCATTAAGGTTTGCAGTAAATCCGATGCGGTTGCGGAGCTGGATCAACTGGCCGAATTAGGTGCGCATTTGGTTTTACGTAACGAGGCTGCTTATCCACCCTTATTGGCGCAAGTTGAAGATGCCCCGCCTGTTTTATCTGTGCGCGGCCATATTCATTTGTTGTGTAAGAAAAGTGTTGCCATTGTCGGGGCGCGTAATGCCTCGATCAATGGTTGTAAGTTTGCAGGTCAATTGGCACGTGACTTGGGGCAGGGAGGTATTTGTGTGGTTTCCGGTCTGGCCCGTGGGGTAGATGGCGCCGCTCACGCTGCAGCGCTGGAGACAGGGACTGTTGGTGTGCAGGGCGGGGGCGTTGATGTCATTTATCCAAAAGAAAACGCCACCTTATATAATGAGATGGTGGAACGCGGCTGTGTGGTCAGTGAACCTAAGGTCGCCACCCAGCCCCAAGCGCGACATTTCCCAAGGCGCAATCGCATTATTTCTGGTATGAGCCGGGCCATTGTGGTTGTGGAAGCTTCACCACGTTCAGGGTCTTTAATCACGGCTCGGCTTGCCTTGGAGCAGGGACGTGATGTTTTTGCTGTTCCCGGCTCTCCGCTTGATGCCAGATCAAAGGGAGCAAATGCCCTGATTCGCGATGGGGCGATTTTAATCGAAAGCGCACAAGATATTTTATCTGAGCTTAATTCGTCGAAAAATATGCCCTTGGAAGAAGGAAAAAACATTTATTCACAAAGTGTTGAGGGCTTTTTACCCGATGAAAGTGATGTATGCGCAGCCAGGGGGGTAATCATAAAAAGTTTGTCGCCAACGCCAGTTTTCGTTGACGAAATCATCCGTCAGTGCCAAATCTCTGCTTCTATTGTACAAACCGTTTTGTTGGAACTGGAACTTGCCGGTAGCTTAGAACGCTCACCGGGAAATAAAGTTTCTTTAATTGTATGAATGGTTTATGTACAGTTCGTCTTATTTGAAAACTGATGCTAAGAAGTCTTACTGATGAACGTTGTTGTCGTCGAATCGCCCGCAAAAGCCAAAACAATCAATAAATATCTAGGCAAGGACTATGTGGTCCTGGCCTCTTATGGTCATATTCGCGATCTTCCGGCAAAAGATGGGTCGGTGCGCCCCGATGATGATTTTTCCATGGATTGGGAAATGGATGCGCGTTCGAAAAAGCAGTTCAAAGAAATTACCGACGCCATGAAGGGCGCGGACAAACTGTTCCTCGCAACTGACCCGGATCGTGAAGGGGAAGCCATTTCATGGCACGTTCAGGAAGTTCTGGAAAAACGCCGCCTTCTTAAAGGGGTAGACGTTAAACGTATCGTTTTCCATGAAATCACCAAGCAAGCTGTTTTGGATGCGGTTGCTTCGCCTCGTGAAATTAATCAGGAATTAGTCGAAGCCTATCTTGCACGACGCGCGCTGGATTACCTTGTTGGCTTTAATCTGTCACCTGTTCTGTGGCGCAAATTGCCTGGCTCACGTTCTGCGGGTCGCGTTCAATCTGTTGCGCTGCGCCTGATTTGTGAACGCGAAGCCGAGATTGAAGCCTTTAAACCAATTGAATATTGGTCGGTGGACGCAAAATTTACTACCCCGAAACGCAAGACATTGGCAGCGCATCTGACCCATTTAAATGGGGAAAAACTGGGCAAGCATGACATCGGCAATGAAGATGCTGCGAACAAGGCTGTTGCGAATGTGGAAGCTGGCAAGTTCACCGTTGGTGATGTGGAGCGGAAAAAATCCAAACGTAACCCGGCCCCGCCATTTACGACATCGACCTTGCAACAAGAAGCCTCGCGTAAATTGGGTTTTGGTGCAAAGCGCACCATGCAGGTGGCGCAAAAACTTTATGAAGGGATCAACCTTGGTGGGGAAACCGTCGGTCTGATCACTTATATGCGTACCGATGCGGTGAACCTGTCGAATGAAGCCATCTTTGGCGCTCGTGACCTGATTGGCAAGCAATATGGTGAACGTTATGTGCCTAAAGCCCCACGCACATACAAAACCAAAGCCAAAAATGCGCAAGAAGCTCACGAAGCCATCCGTCCAACGGCTGTAACACGCCGTCCGGAAGAAATGGCAAAGTATCTTGATGGGGATCAGCTTAAACTCTATAGCCTGATTTGGAAACGGACCGTTGCCTGTCAGATGGCCAGTGCGGAACTGGACCAAGTTGCTGTTGTGATCCAAAGTGAAGATAAGAAAACATGGCTGCGTGCCAGTGGTTCCGTCGTCACATTTGATGGCTTCCTGACGCTTTATCAGGAAGGTAATGACGATGTGGAAGATGAAAATGGCGATAAGATTTTACCCGATGTGCAAACCGGGGATGTGTTGAACCTTGGTCCGGTAAAAGCAGATCAGCACTTTACCCAACCCCCTCCACGCTATTCAGAAGCTTCACTGGTTAAAAAGATGGAAGAGCTTGGCATCGGCCGTCCGTCTACTTACGCCAGCATCATCTCTGTTTTGCAGGATCGTGATTATGTGAAGCTTGAAAAGAAACGCTTTATCCCGGAAGACCGGGGCCGTTTGGTCACCGCCTTCCTGAATAACTTTTTCAAGCGCTATGTTGAATATGATTTCACTGCCAACCTTGAAGACCAATTGGATGAAGTCTCCAATGGCGATCAGGACTGGCAAAAAGTATTGCGTGATTTCTGGGTTGCCTTTAGCGGGGCGATTGACGAAACAAAAGAATTGCGCGTGCGCGACGTTTTGGATGCACTCAACGAAGAATTGGCCGATCACTTCTTCCACGAACATGAAGATGGCAAAGATCCGCGTTCATGTCCGACCTGTGATGATGGTCGTTTAAGTCTAAAACTGGGCAAATTTGGTGCCTTTATCGGCTGTTCCAACTACCCTGACTGTCGCTATACCCGTCCGTTGATTAAAACAGACGAGGGCGATGAAAATCTTCCTGATTTGGAAAGTGGCCCTAAAGAACTGGGGCTTGATCCGGAAACGGGTGAGATGGTGACCTTGCGACGTGGCCCTTATGGTCTTTATGTGCAGATTGGTGATATTGATCCGGAAGATAAAAAGAAAAAACCAAAACGTGCGTCGCTGACATCGGATATGAATGCAGCCGAAATGGATTTGGAAGCTGCACTTAAGCTTTTATCCTTGCCGCGTAATGTCGGTATTTTCCCGGAAACAGGTGAAATCATTAAAGCCGGTATTGGTCGTTTCGGTCCGTACGTAAGCGTCGGTAAAACTTTTGTCTCTATCAAGGAAGACAGCCCCTATACCATCGGGGAAAACCGTGCCATTGATTTGATCCATGAGAAAATGGAAAAAACGCAGATGGTTGTTCTGGGGCAGCACCCGGAAGAGAAGAAAGACATCATCATGCAAAATGGCCGTTGGGGGCCGTTTGTGAAAGTCGGTCGTATCAACGCGCGTTTGCCAAAGGATATGGACCGCGAAGATATGACGTTGGAAATTGCAATTGAGATGCTGAACAAGAAAGGTGCGGGTAAAAAGAAAAAAGCCCCTGCCAAGAAAAAGACAGCAGCGAAGAAAGCACCTGCTAAAAAGAAAGCGTCTGCAAAGAAAAAAGCCGACAGCCAATAAATACTCATTTATTTGTGTGAAAATGAAGAATCTCAATTAAAAATAAAGTCTTTTGTGATATTCTCCTTATTGGCTAATTCTAGGAGGGGATCATGTCTATCTTTCGTAATATCAGGCTGGCATATAAGATCAGCTTCGGGGTGGTTTTGGTTGCTTTGGCCTCCATCCTGATTATCGTCTTTTCGATGTCGCGGTCCTTCGAACAAGTGATTGAGCAGTCTGAAAACCGGGAACTTAAAAATCATTATATTTCTATTTTGGGGGCGATTCAGGCTGAAGCTTATCGGGCGGAAAGTCTTGCGCAACTGGTTGCACATATCCCGGATGCCAATGAAAAATTCGCCATGCAAGATCGAGATGGCCTGTTTGGAATGTTTTTGCCAGCTTTTAAGGAGCTAAAAGCAAACTACGCAGTGCGACAGTTCCAATATCACCTGCCGCCTGCAACGTCCTTTGCCCGCATTCACAAACCGGAGAAGTTTGGCGACGACCTTTCTGGTTTTCGCAATACTGTGATCGAAACCAATGCGGAAAAAAAAGCCATTGTAGGTCTTGAAAAAGGTGTCGCAGGTTTGGGGGTACGCGGCGTTGTGCCCGTCTATAATAATGAAAATCATGTGGGTTCTGTTGAATTTGGCATGTCCTTTGGTCAACCCTTTTTTGATCGCTACAAAGAAAATTTTGCCATTGATTTGGCCCTTCACATCAAAACAGATAAAGGGTTTATCCCCTTCGCCAGCACCTTGGATGGCAAGCCTATGTTAAAAGGCGTGGATTTACAGTCTGTGTTGGATGGCAAGGCGATTATCAAACAGATTGATTCCAATGACCAGCACCATACCGTCATGTACGATGTGGTGCGTGATTATTCAAATAAAGCCATCGGTGTTTTGGAAATTGCCATGGATACCACTAGGTATCATCATATGTTGATCGATGCTGAGAAAAATGCGCTGATCTTTGGGGCAATTGCTTTGGCATTATCTGTGATTTTGTCAGTCTTTTTATCAAAATCCATTTCAAACCCGATTTTGCTCATGAGCCGGGCTTTGAACGGTTTGGCTCAAAAACAGTTTGAGGTCGATATTCCAAGCGCGGACCGCGCCGATGAGGTCGGGGTCATGGCAAAGGCTGTACACGATTTACGCGCAAGTGCCATCGAAATGGACCGTTTTGAAAAAGAACGTGAAAGCCATGTGAAAAAGTTGGAAAGTTGGGAAGAAGACGTCAAAAAACAATCCAAGGCCCAATTGCATGGGGTGGTAGAAGCCGCTATTCAGGGTAATGAAGCCATTGTTGTGATGGCAGCAATGCGCAATGACATCGCAAATGTTAATCAAGCAAGTGAGACTATGGCTTCTGCAGTGGAAGAATTGGTCGCATCCGTTAATGAGATTGCACAAAATGGGGAAGCCATTGCCATTGATGCCCGTTCTGCTGAAGAAGCCTCTGGTGATGGTATGGCACAGGCAGAAAACGCAACACAGGCGATGAGAGATATTTTTGATGCCGTTAATCTGGCGGTTGAAAAAACAACCATGCTGGCAAAATCGTCTGAACAGATCGGTGACATTGTCAGCCAGATTGAGGCAATTGCAGAACAGACAAACCTACTGGCATTGAACGCGACCATTGAGGCTGCGCGAGCTGGTGAAGCCGGTAAAGGCTTTGCTGTCGTTGCCAGTGAGGTGAAAAACCTTGCGAATCAAACATCGAAAGCGACCGAAGATATTAATGCTCGGATTTCAACTCTCTTGAGCGAAATGGATGAAATTACCACGTCAATGAGTACCGGTAACGAAGCGGTTCATAAAGGTCAGGACGTTATTTCTGAACTTTACAGTCGTTTGGGACAAATGAATACACAGGTCAACAGTGTGACGGGAAAAGTTGAAGAAATTGCCGGAATCCTGTCTCAACAAACGGCCGCAGCCAATGAAGTGGCCGACGGCACCAGCAATATTGCCCATCTTGCCAAGCAGAATAATATCGAGATTGATAAAGTTCTGACGGCGATTGATAACAGTAATAAGGAACTGGATACCCGGGTTGAAGAATTCGCTGCCAATGGTGATGCCTACAGTATCGTTCATGTTGCGAAAAATGATCATATGAGCTTTAAACGCCGTGTTGTGAATACGGTTATGGGGCGGCGCGATCACAAGTCAGAGGACATGCCGGATCATCACGCTTGTCGTTTGGGGCGTTGGTATGATGGGGTCAGTGATGAACGCCTTTTGAATCACCCCGCCTTTTTGAAACTGGTGGAACCGCATAAACGGGTTCATGACCATGGAGTGGCTGCTTTGCGTGCCCATGAAGACAATGACTTTGATCGGGCTATTGAAGAGTTGAACCAGCTTGATAAATATTCAAAACAGGTTTTGGATATTCTGGATGAACTTTGTGAAGCTGTAGCATCTTAAAAACAAGGGTAGCCTTTGGTCTGTCCAACCTATACAAGTGTTATAGAATTGGATGAATAACAAAGGCTACCACTTTGACCGATACCCCCAGAAAGCCCGTTCCTTTCCCGACGAAAGAACAAATACTCGATTTTATAAATGACTCGCCTTCAACCGTGGGCAAGCGTGAGATTGCGCGTGCCTTTGGTCTGCGCGGACCAGCGAAGATTGAACTGAAAAAAGTTTTAAAAGAACTGGAACGTGACGGGAAAATCGGACGCGGGCGTCAACGTCGTTTTGCCACGCCCGGGTCAATGCCTGATGTGGCGGTACTGGAAATCACAGGCATTGATGAAGATGGGGAATTACTGGCAAAGCCTTTAAGCTGGCAAGGCGATGATCGGCCCCCCAAAATCTATGTGGCCCAATCGGGCGGGCGTGCGGCTTATGGTATTCGAGACCGGGTTCTGTGCCGGATGCGCAAACTCTCGCCTAAGGAATATGAAGCACAGGTCATCCGTCAAATTTCTGAAGCGCCATCTCGGATTTTGGGGATTTATCAAACCAATGGGCAGGAAGGTCGCCTGATCCCGACCGATCGACGTGCCAAAAGCGAATTTATCATTGCCTTAGAAAATGCAGGAGAAGCCGAAGATGGCGAACTGGTTTTGTGTGAACCCTTGCCGGGGCGGGTTTACGGCTTAAAGCCGGCGCGCGTGGTGGAGCGTTTGGGCGATAGCAATCAGCCAAAGGCGGTTTCACTTGTCTGTATCAATGCCCATGATATCCCCACGGATTTTACCCCCGAAGCCGTTGAACAGGCCGAAAAAGCCGAAGCTGTGCCTTTGGGCAAGCGGGTGGACTTGCGCCAAATTCCGCTGGTGACCATTGATGGGGCGGATGCGCGCGATTATGACGATGCCGTGTTTGCAGAAGCTGATGAGGACCCGAACAACAAAGGGGGCTGGCATATTATCGTGGCCATTGCCGATGTTGCTCATTATGTGCGCCCCATGGATGATCTGGATCGATGCGCGTTTGAGCGGGGCAATTCGGTCTATTTCCCGGATCGGGTGGTGCCTATGTTGCCGGAAGCCTTGTCAAACGGGTGGTGTTCGCTGGTCCCCTATGAAGATCGTGGCTGTTTGGCGGCCCATATGTGGATTGATGCCGATGGGCGTTTGCTGCGCCACAAGTTCATTCGGGGCCTGATGCGATCTCATGCGCGTTTGACCTACGAACAAGCTCAAGCAGCGCGTGATGGTCAAACGGATGAAACGACACAAGCCTTGATGGAAAAAGTCATAAATCCGCTTTATGGCGCTTATGAAAGCTTTTTGAAATATCGCAAGGCCCGCAATGTTCTGGAATTGGATGTGCCGGAACGTAAAATGTCTTTTAGCGAAGATGGTAAGGTTGCTTCTATCGACAAACGCCAACGGCTGGATAGTCACAAGCTGATTGAAGAATTCATGATTACGGCCAATGTGGCAGCCGCGGAAGCGTTGGAGGCAAAACGTCAGCCTTGTATGTATCGTATTCATGATGCGCCGGGGCTTGAAAAAATGGAAGCCTTGCGTCAGTTCTTGGGTTCTTTGGATATCAAGCTTGCCAAGGGGCAGCAGCCAAGTCCGAAAATTTTTAACCGGATTTTATCACAAGCCGCAGAAAGCGATCAGAGCCATATGATTAACACGATCGTGTTGAGATCACAGGCTCAGGCCGAATATAACCCGGAAAATATCGGTCACTTTGGTTTGGCGCTGCATCGGTATGCGCATTTTACCTCCCCCATTCGTCGCTATAGCGATTTGTTGGTTCACCGCGCCTTGATTAAAGGCTATGGGCTAGGGGAAGGTGGTTTGCAGGAAGATGCCAAAGATTTCGGCGATATTGGGGAACATCTGTCCAAGACGGAACGACGTGCCGCAGCCGCAGAACGTGATGCAATGGATCGTTACACCACCTTGTTTATGGCAGACCGAGTGGGGGCCAGCTTTGGGGCGCGCATTAATGGGGTGACGCGTTTTGGCCTGTTTATCACGCTGGATGAAACAGGCGCTGACGGGTTGGTGCCCATCCGCAGCTTGCCAACCGATTATTATGATCATGATGAACAGTTGCATCAGTTGCGGGGCAAACGGAACGGATTGACCTTCCGTCTGGGCGAACGCGTAGAAGTCAAACTGATGGAAGCCGATGTGATCACGGGCGGCATGGTGTTTAATTTGGTTTTAAAACCCGAAGACGTCGCGAAAGCGGCAAAAGCAGGGGATGGGCGCAGAAAAATCAAGCAAGGCCATCGTAAGGGCTTTAAAAAGGCTCCTAAAAGTCGTCGACGTCAGCGTTGAGGTGCTTTTAAGTGACATCTGGTGATTTATTTGCCATGATGCATTTTATGAAAAAGACGAAACGCAAGTTATCATATTCAATCATGGCGGTTTTGATGCTGGGGGCCTGTAATGGTGCCCACACAACATCCTATCAGGACCGCCTTGACCAAGTCAGCAACGACATGCGTGTAAAATTGCCGCGTGATGAAATTTCGTCTGTGTTGGCTTCTGGATTTTATAGTATTTCAGAACGGGCACTGACACAAGTCGATGTTCGCGCCCTTGGTTTGGAAGGCATGCGCGGGCTTGCAACGATTGATCCTGAAATTGGCGTGAGAGAAAATAACGGGACGGTCGAAATTCGCTATGGCGATGAATTTGTCACCGCATTGATTGAACCCATGGCCCATGACAGTGAAAGCTGGTCCGATGTGGTTTATGAAGCTTTACAGGCCTTGTGGCCCTATTCAACCGACTTGGCAGCAACGCAAGCTGAACGGATATATGAAGCCGTCTTTGATGCCGCCCTTGCCAATCTGGATATATTCTCGCGCTATGCTGGCAAGAAAGAAGCCGAAGGACATCGTGATAAACGCGAAGGCCATGGTGGGATTGATGTCACCTTAAAAAAGATTGATGAACGGTTTTTCATTGATCGGGTCGGACCGGGTAGTCCTGCTTTTGATAGCGGTTTAAGAAAAGGCGATATGCTGATTTCGGTGGACGGTGAAGCGGTGATCGGGAAAAACCTGAATGATGTTTACGCACAGATACGCGGCAAGATACAGACCGAACTTGTGCTGGAAATTGAACGTCCGCAAACCAATATTGCACAAAAATTGTTCCTCTGGCGTGAATTGGTGATCCCGCAAACTGTCTGGTCGACCTATGATGATGGTGTGCTGGATGTGCGTATCACAAGCTTTAACGAACGCACGGTGGCAAGTCTGTCACAGGATATTCAGGATATCGCCCTGATGCATGGTAAAAGATTTCAGGGCATTGTGCTGGATTTACGCGGTAATCCGGGTGGTTTGCTGAAAAAAGCTGTGCAAGTAGCAGATTTGTTTTTAGCCGGTGGGCGTATCATTTCTACAAAAGGGCGCCATCCGGACAGTTTTGAAGTTTATGAAGCTGATCCGGTAGATGTGGCTCAAGGTCGCCCTTTGGTCATTGTTATGGACGGTAAAAGCGCATCTGCTTCAGAAATCGTGGCAGCTGCGTTACAGGACCGTGGGCGCGCAGTGGTGGTTGGAAGCTCATCTTATGGAAAAGGCACTGTGCAGTCTGTTCAGCGGCTTCCTAATGACGGGGAAATCACGGTCACGTGGTCACGCCTGATTGCACCCAGTGGATATGCTTTCCATGGGCTAGGGGTGCGCCCATCTGTTTGTACCAGCGGTGTCAACTTAAAAGGCGACCAAGGGGCCCCGCTATGGGAAAATGATGGGCGCGATCTGATGAAAAACTGGCGCACGGTCGCGATTGAGGATCGAAATGGACGTAAACAACTGCGCCTGACCTGCCCGCCGGACCGTAAACGAAAAAGAATCGATATCGTGGTTGCCCGTAACATCTTGTTGGATAGAAGCCTTTATAAAAGATTCATGGGCTTTACAACGATCGCAACTGTGGCGCAATAACTGGAATTTTTAAAGATTGTCATAAAAACGTAGAAAGCGGGTTGACATAGATGAATTTGCCTGTATTGTCCGGCCCTCGAAGCGCAATATTTTTGCAACAGGATTTAATAAGATGGCTAAGCCAACCACCATTCAGGTCAGACTGGTAAGCACCGCTGACACGGGTTATTTTTACGTAACGAAGAAAAACCCGCGCAACATCACCGAGAAGCTGGAATTCCGCAAATACGACCCGGTGGTACGCAAGCACGTGCTGTTTAAAGAAGCGAAGATTAAATAATCTACGCCTCACCAGACGTATACCTTATTGAAAAAGGCTTTCGTGATGACGAAAGCCTTTTTTATTGTCTGTCGAACGTTGTGAAAAGGAACTCAGTCGCCGAGGAAGTTTTTTACCGTTTCGATAAAGATCGGTACCGAGATGGGTTTCGAGATATACCCGTCACATCCACCTTCCAGAATTTTTTCCTCATCACCTTTCATGGCAAAGGCCGTGACGGCGATGACGGGGATATGGGCCAAGCTCTCTTCGGCCTTGAGAATTTTTGTCACCTCAATACCTGAGATTTCCGGTAGCTGGATATCCATGATAACCAGATCGGGGTGATGTGTGCTCGCTAAATCTTTGGCGTCGTGGCCATTGCTTGTCTGTATTGTGTTGTAGCCATGGGCTTGCAAGAGATCGTTGAACAATTTCATGTTCATCTCATTATCTTCGACGATGAGAACTGTTTTTGTCATGTGTCAGCTCAATATTTTACCCAAGAGTAGGTATGTTTGTGTTTTATATTTAAGTTATTGGATTGTAGCATGATAATGCAACTCTGCTCTGTCAATCTAAAGTGTGAAATGCAATAACATTAGGTTAACCGAATGCCTCTATTGGTTAGCTGAGGCTTTTTAAAAAAAAGGACTGCCGATGGGCAGCCCTTGAAAGTTTACTCTTGAGGGATAACGAATGGACCGGTGAAGATAATAGCCGCGTTAACACCACACATGTGGTGCACCAGTCCCGGCTATGTATGTAATATGCCGTATCCTTCGTTGTGGCGATGTGATGGCTATCACAGGGTTAGGTTTTTTTACAAAAAAGACAAAAAAAACCCGTAAGAAAAAAAATCTTACGGGTGAATAGTTTACTCTTGAGGGATAACGAATGGACTGGTGAAAAATAATAGCCGCGTTAACACCGCACATACGGTGCACCAGTCCCGGCTATGTAAGTAATATGCTTTAGATCAGCTCCGTTGCGATGTGATGGCTATCACAGGGGCGAAATTTTATGAAAAAATCCCAAAAGAAAAGCCATACAAGGTATGTATGGCTTGGGAAGTCTTGGGAATGAAAAAGTTCTTGAGAAACCGCTCGACCACTGCTCTCGTTAATGTCCGTTGGGTGGCGGACTGTGGTGTGCTTGTCTCTTCAATAATTGTAGAATGCCTTAACAGAACGTAAAGGTCTGTGACCATAATCACACGTAGAATCTTTTTCTAAATTAATCGCCACGCACATCTTCGACCATCTGGGAAAGTTCGTCGATATTGCGCACAATCAGGCCATCTTTTTTGCGTTCCACAAAGCCCTTACGGGCGAGGTCATTCATCACGCGAGCGACGGTTTCACGGGTAGAGCTGATGCGTGATCCAATTTCGGAATGAATGGGGATGGGGGAAATAAAAGCTTCATCTTCATCGGTCATATTATCGCGCGCCTGGCGTAAAATTTCTGCATGGACCCGGTTGGCCGCCCCAAGCGTGGAAAGGTCCATAATCCGTTCGTTGGAAATGCGGATGATGTTTGCCATATTTTTCAGGACACGTTCTGCGACAATGGAATGTCCGGTCAAGAGAGCTATAAATCGGCTTTGCGGCATGGCAGCAAGTAATGATTTCTGAATTGCCATTACACTGGCAGAACGGGGCAGGCCATCAATGGCCGCCATTTCGCCAAATTGCTTGCCTTCGGTAAAGTCATCCAGCGTAATCTCTTTGCCGCCCACTGTGTAGATCACGATACGCACACGACCATCGACAATAAAAAAGACATCCGTACTTTCGGCTTGTCGGTCAATGATTTGTTCATTTGTATCATACCACTTCCAGCGGCACTGCTTATTGAGCTCTTCGATAACTTCAATCGGCAGACCGTCTAACAGGGCGATGTTTGCAAGTGTATGTTGTGCGCTCACGCTTTTGACCTTATGGTTTAAAAGAACCTTATTGTGCAAGGATTTACCGTTTAGTGCAATAGTCGATTGAATCGGAACCGATTCGAATTTGATTCGGGTTCGATTCAATAAAACTGCAAATGCAGATGCATAAGTTTTTCTTATTTAAAGACAACAGTTTTAATACCGTTCATGAGGATGCGATGATCCACATGGGCACGAACCGCACGGGAAAGCACGCCATTTTCGATGTCACGGCCGACAGCTTTCAGCTTTTCGGGTGTGTAGGTATGATCAACCCGTTCGACAGCCTGTTCAATGATTGGTCCTTCATCAAGGTCGCCAGTAACGTAATGCGCCGTTGCCCCGATCAATTTTACCCCACGTTCATGTGCCTGACGATATGGGTTCGCTCCTTTAAAGCTGGGCAGGAAGGAATGATGGATATTGATGCATCGTCCACGCAACTTTTCACACATACGGGGTGACAAAATTTGCATGTAACGCGCCAGAACCACCAGGTCAATTTCCAGGTTTTCAATCAGGTCCCATAGTTTTTCTTCCTGTTCGTCCTTGGTGTCTTTGGTTACCGGCATATGATAAAATGGGATGTCATGCCATTGTGCCAAATGTTCGAGGTCAGGGTGGTTGGAGACAATCGCCGGAATATCTGCGTTCAGTTCGCCTGTGCGATAACGATAGAGCAAATCGTTTAGACAGTGATCGAATTTGGAGACCATAACCAGCAGGCGTTGTTTGCGCATGGCATCATGGATGCCCCAGACCATTTGAAAACGTTCCGCCACGCGAGAGAATTTTTTCGCAAGTTCAAACGCATCCGGTGTGTAAGGGCCGGGGGTAAAGACTGTGCGCATGAAAAAACGGTCAGAAACAGCATCGCCAAAATGGGCGGACTCGTTAATGAAAGCATCCTGATCGGCCAAAAAGCCGGAAACTTGCGCCACAATACCTGTATGGTCCGGGCACGAAATGGTCAGAATATATTTTTTATCCACTGTCATTTTTATAGGCTTTCATCAATGATTATGGCCGCTCCACCGCGTCGGCTATCGCCCACGCCATCGAACCGGCCTGTTTTTGCGTTGAACCGGACGCTATGGACGCCCCCGAAAAAGAGGTTTTGCTGGTCCCACTGTTTATAGTCGGGCACATGGTCTTTTAAGTTTTGTGTGGCGTCAAGACTAAAGCCCGGTTCCAGATTTAAAAGGCCGCGTTCATAATGCATGCGTGGGGCTGTGACGGCCTGTTCCAAATTCATGTCAAATTCCAACAGGTTGATCAGAACTTGCAATACCGCTGTTCTGATCCGATTGGATCCACCGGAACCCAAAGCCACATTAATCCCGTCGTCACGCAGCAACAACGTGGGTGACATCATGGAACACATGCGCGTATCTTCGGGCCATTGGTTAAACCCATGGGGGTTAATATCTTCTTCGCCCAACATGTTGTTGAGCATGACGCCCGTGCCGGGCAGGATAAACCCGCAACCTTCGCCATTTGAGACTGTCATGCTGGCGGCATTGCCATCTTGGTCAATGGCACTGATATGAGTCGTGCCGCGAAGGGCTGTGGGGCGGCCCATAATCTGTGTGCGATAGGTTTGGAGGTAATCCTGATCCAACATTTTAAGCTGGGCCTGTTCTGCCCCGTCACTAAGCGCGGCATCGATGCGCGCCTTGTTGGTCAGCGCCATGATTTGCGAGAGGCGTTCCACATGGTCTTGAGCCCCAAAAGCTAGATCACGAAAGCCTGCGTGTTTAATTAATTCAAGGGCAAAAGCAATAAGCAACCCACCCGTAGATGGCGCCGGGTTGGTATAAAAATGCGAACGGCCATAATCCACCCGCAGGGGCGCACGTTTTTCAACGCGGTAGTCTTGCAGGTCTGCAAGGGTGAGGTGACCGCCATGGTCCCAACTGTCTTGTTCAATATGTTTGGCGACCTCACCTTTATAAAACAGGTCGCTGCCCTCATGGGCGAGGGCATCAAGCAGATTGCCCATGTCAGGATTTTTTTGAATTTCACCTTCACGCAGGAGGCTATCTGCATTCAAGCCACTTTGATAGAGGGTTTTACATTCCGATGAGGTCTTATAGATAGCTTCGACAATATCAAATAGGGACGCCTGCATGGGATTGACCCGCACACCGCCTTTGGCAAGTTCCACGGCTGGCGCAACAATCACGTCCATGGGCAGGCTGGCGAGGTCTTTATGGGCCTCAAACAAGCCGTTGACCATGCCGGGAGTCGCGACGGCCCCGCGCCCAATGTGGAATTCCTGTGTCACTGTGCCGAAATCAGCCAAGATGGGGTAAAATTGATTATCCGTGCGGCGTTGCTTTGGCGTCTGAGTGAAAAAGTCATAAAGAACGGGCGCGCTATCGTGACCATGGGCCAGTAAGAACCCGCCGCCGCCAAGCGAAGATAAAACAGGTTCACAGACGCAAGACGCGCAAGCTGCGGCCAAAATGGCGTCAAAGGCATTGCCACCTTCTTCAAACATGCGTGCGCCGGCTTTTACCGTTTCACTATGACCTGCCGCGATGGCTCCTGACGTTTTCCCCATAATCCCCAACGTATTGTTTTATCGTGGTGCTGCTGCTCTTTTTAACCGATCATTTATGGCAAGACCAAGGCCTTCTTTAGGTATGGGTGAAACCGCCATGCGTTTATAGCCCACTTGGTCCAAGTCTCGCATCATAGCAAACAGGTTGGCGGCAGCTTCTTCAAGGTTGCCTTTGGGGCTTAAATTCAGACTGGCCTTTTCACATTTCCCAAAACCCAGCAGGATTTCCCCTTCTTCGATTTGATCCGCATTTAGTCGCATGGGCAGGGTGGGGGCATAATGGCTGGTCAGCATACCCGGTGATTTTGGCGCATCGGGGGCATCATCGGGAAAGATCAGTGGGCCGACAACATTTTCCAGCTGTTCAATGGAAATGCCACCGGGGCGCAAAAAACCAACCTGGTCACCACAAGCATCCACCACGGTCGATTCAAGCCCAACCGCGCAAGGTCCACCATCTACAATCATATCCACCTTACCCGGTAAAGACTGCGCCACATGGGCGGCAAGGGTGGGGGAAATTTGACCGGATTTATTTGCACTTGGGGCGGCAATGGGTTTACCCGCGGCACGCAGCAGGCGGGTTGCTATGGGATGGTTGGGCATACGTACTGCTACTGTATCTAATCCAGCACTGACGAGTAACGAGAGACTGGCGTCTTTCTTTCTGGGGAGTACAAGGGTCAGCGCACCGGGCCAAAAGGTCGCGGCCAGCTTTTCAGCCGCCGGGGTAAATTCCACCAGTTCTTTGGCCGCATCCATATCCGGGACATGCACGATCAGCGGATTAAAAGAGGGCCGTTCCTTGGCGGCGAAAATAGATGCGACAGCCTCTTCCGAAGTCGCATCCGCACCAAGTCCGTAAACCGTTTCCGTTGGAAAAGCCACAAGGCCACCGCGGACGATGACCTCACCAGCTTTTTTTATGGTGTCCTCAGTCGCAGGATATATGGATGTTTCAATATTCATAGCGCAATTTCAATATCGCGAATGGGGAAAAAAGGGAAGAAAAACCCGCGTTCTGTTCCGTGTTATTGCAAGTTTGCAATTTTATTTTGTCGTTCTAAGGCCAAACGCTGCCTTTCATTTTCAAGCAAAGTGACTTTGTTAATGAAATCATTCAGCACGACGTCAATATCCGTGATGCCATTTTGTTCATTAGTGAAGCTGAAAAAGGTCATAAGTTCTTCCAAGAGCTTTTCTTCAATATGAAAAGAGGCTGGAACATTTTGGCTTAGTACCTCGATAAGAACCTCTTTCATTTTTTTTATTTCTTCATTTTTTGCCGGTATCACGGTGAAAATCATTCGCTGTTGGCTAGTTTGCTTCCGGCCTTGGTCTATATAATCTTGTCCATTTTTGTGCAGGACTTTGGCCTCTTCCATCATCGTTTGTAAACTATCATGTGATAGGTCAGTGTCATTTATCGCAGTCTTTAAAAATAGAATGAGTAATTCCGTTGATGCTTTGTAGCTTTGTGTCAAATAGTAGGAAAAGGAGCTTTTTTTCTCTAAAGTCAGATGGTTTTCATAAAGGGTAAGTTGAGAATTAAAGTGGCCCAGTAATCTTTTCATCGTGTTTTGATTAATTTGGACGAATATATCAGTTTCACCCTCAAGCGCGGCTGTTATAAGTTCTTCACCGTCACGAATGCAATCAAGGGACATATCACGAGATATTTCAGCCATTAAAACGGTATTTGCCACACGTTCGTTTGTATTATGGCCTAATGATGTCTTAGGTGCAGGGGGGAGATTATCAAGGTTGTCAGATAATTCCTTATATTTTGACCGTAGCTCGACGGAAAGTCGTTGGGAACGAAGTTCCGCAAAGGAGGCATCAATTTTATTTTTCAAGTAAAGCGATGGCCAGTTCATCCCATTCGTTTGTTCTGTTAACGATCTGCGAGAACCCTTGTGTGATTTTATTCACGGATGATGTGTAGGTTGCGATTTTTGCCAGTTCTGCCGTTTGTGCATGTGCTTTTAGTGTGAAGCTACACATCATGAAAAGAACGACTAAAAGCTTCTGGGAATGCATGAAAATTTTCCACCTAATATAAATGCGCTTTCTTGTTTTAAAGGTTTTATACCGTTTTTTATCACTCAAAGGTGTAAAAAAATATCAAACCCCAAATTCTTCCAATCCATTTTGGGCGCTGACCCCTTCGGTGGCATAATAGAAACCGTTGGAAAAGGGCAGGCCGTCCATGAGGTCGTCGAGCTTTTCGGTTGTGCTTTCGGGTTCTTGAATGCCATCAAGGACGCGGCGATAAAGGTTTGCGACTTCGACCATGTCGGTGTTTTGGGGGGAGAGGCGGAAATTTCTAATGCCCATGGTTTGCATGTCTGTCAGTTCCCCGATGAGGTTGGCACACGTATAAGACAGGGTTTGAAGGCCATTGACGGCGAGGAACGGGTCACCATCCAGTGTGTCCAGATCCATGCCGTCGGGATGTTTTTCACAGACATACTGACAGGAATCTTTTGCCAGGCCCATGGCCCGGGCATGATAGCAACGTGCAGAAATGGCTAAGGGCTGGCGACCAAAGATTTGTACTTCGAGATCGGCTTGGGCATTTTTGGCTAAGGCCGCCAAGGATTTACGCGACAGTTCACCGGGTAGGGAAATATGGGTGGCCCCTTGACCTTCAAAAACTTTCAAGCTGCCTTCGTTATAGATATTAATGAAGGGACCGATGGCATGGTCGCGGCCCATCAATTGCGAGGCAGCAGACAAATCATTGGCTTCGACCATCACATCATCAAGGGCACAGAGCTCGCGCACCAATTCTACCTCGCGTTTTGAAAGGACAAGGGCAAGACTGGAGAAGATGACCCGTTTGCCCGCAGCGGTTAGACGTTCAGCTACTTCGGGCAGATGCGGGGCGAAAAACGGTTGGCGTTTTGAACAAACCACCTCGCCCAAAAAGACCGTATGGACAGGCGCTTCATCGGCAATGCGAAAATAAAAGTCGCGCAGTTTATCAGCAGGCCAGTTAAACAGGACGGGACCAAGGTTGAGATGTGATGTCATTATTGCCACCTTTTATTATATGCGCCTGTGGTTTCTCGTTGGCCTTCGGTGATGTTTTCAAGACCTAAGGGTGGGACGGTTTCCCCGCGGGCTGCCGCATCGGCCGCTCGACGAAAGGCGGCAACGACTTGTGCGATATAGGCTTTGCCGCGCTGGCGCCCTTCGATCTTAAGAGCAGTCACGCCTGCTTCCATCAGTTCGGGCAGGAACTGGGCGGCGTTTAGGCTGGTTGGGTCCTCAAACAAATAAGACGGCTTGTCTTCGGTGACGAAACGTCCTTTACATAAGGTCGGATAACCCGCTGCTTCTGATTGGCTGAACTGGTTGATGGTAAAATCCCCCAGCTTGGAGACAAGTTTGTTACCTTTGTTTTCATAGCGTACATGGCTGGCAGGCGAGCAAACCCCGTTCATGTTTGGGGATTGTCCGGTGGCATAAGAAGAGAGCGAACAGCGCCCTTCGGCCATGACGCACAAGCCCCCAAAGACAAAAACTTCGGTTTCCACATCGATTTGTTTGTTGAGGGCGGCAATTTCCGGCACTGTTAAAACGCGCGGAAGCACGACACGTTTCACATCAAAGGCTTTTTGATAATAGCCAATGGCATCAGGGTTGGAGGCAGAGGCCTGAACGGATAAATGGCGTCTTGTGTCGGGGCGATTGTCGGCGGCATAAGATAGTAAGCCCACATCGGCCATAATCAAGGCATGCGCCCCGAGATCAGCAGCATCTAAAACCGCTTGATGCCACGGTTCAGGATTGCCCGCTTCGGGGTAGGTGTTCAACGCAACCAGCACCTTGGATCCATGCTGTTTAGCATACTCAATGCCCTCGGCCAGTTCATCGCGTGAAAAGTTGAGCCCCGGAAAGTTCCGTGCATTGGTTGCATCACGAAAACCGCAATAGACCGTATCAGCGCCTGCATCCACAGCTGCGCGTAAAGCAGCCGGGGTGCCCGCGGGGCAGACGAGTTCTAGTTTTTCGGTTGTCATGCCGTTTTCTCCCGTCGCCGACGTAATTGTTTCTTTAGGGTGGCAACCGTTTCTTCCAGTTCTTCAATGCTGGCAGCCTGGGCATCGCATTTGCGTTGCAAGGGGGCCGTGCTGGCTTGACTAATCAGGCTGAGATCACGACTAAATCGGTTAAAGATTTTTCCGGCAATCTGGGCAGCCCCATCTATGGGTTTAGACAATGGGCCGAACAAATCCAGTAAATCTTCATGAACATTGATGTCAGCCCCATCAACCGCATTTCTTAAGCCTAATACAGCTTCTGTATCACCTTCTACAACAAGGTCGCGTGAAAAGAACAGCGCATCTCCGTCGATACGACCTTCCAGCAATTCGATCAGCTGTAACAGGGGGCCACGCACGCACGCCTTGATATCCATGATCGTTTCATCTGAGCCTTCAGCCAAAACATCAAGCGTCGGATGAGCGGGGTTGGTATCCATGATGAAACTGAAAGGCAGGTCAACAGGGTCGATCAGATAGCGTGGAGAGCCAAGCGCGATTAATCGTTCAAACACATCTGAGTGACGGTTGTGCATCTGGCGTATAGCTTTGGTGAAGATTGGTTGCAGCAAGACATAGGGGACAGGGCGCAAGGCAAGTCCAGCCAAAAGGATCGGCGATAAAGGGGCCGGAGGCCCTTTGGGTGAATGAGACATGAATAGACCTCAAAAAAGCGTCGGTTTTTGATGTCTTAGCGGATTTAATAGAATAAGAAATTGATCTGACGCAAATTGACCTTAAAAAACGAAGAAGGGCCGGAAAAAATCACCGGCCCCTTCTTTCACATTTTCTGCATCTTGCGACAGACCGTGCGCGCTTTACGACCTTCGCTGCAGTCACCGTACAGGAAATACGGCGGCTATTTCATGGCCCCTGTACTTGGCGGGGTCACTACAAAGACTTTATCTCTGTATCCTTGATATACTGCCATAAAACCGTTCATTTTGCAAGTTTAATTTGTGAAAAAATACACAGATTAGTCTAGGCCTTTGGCAATGAAATAGCCGTTTTTAAATCCGTCTTTTGCGTATTTAAAATCATCACCTTCCGGTGTTTTAACGCTACCGCCAGCCCCTAATACAACGGCATGGCCGGCGCCCGTATCCCATTCCATTGTTGGGCCGAAACGGGGGTAGACATCGGCAAGTCCCTCTGCGACCTGACAGAATTTAATGCTGGATCCCGAAGATACTTCTTCAGCGACCTTGAAATCTTTAAGATAGTCATCGACCTCGGGTGTTTTGTGGGAGCGGCTGACAACGGCGGTGATGCCTTCTTCTGGGGCTTTTCTGACTTTTAATTCTTTAATGCTGCCGTCGGCTTCTTTGACATAAGCGCCAAATCCTTTTGCCCCCCAAAACATGCGATCAAGTGCAGGGGCGTGAACGACACCAAAGATAGGGGTGCGATTTTCATCAATCAGGGCAATGTTGACGGTGAATTCATCCTGTTTCTTGATGAACTGTTTGGTGCCATCTACCGGATCGACAAGCCAAAAAGGCATACCTGAAACATCTGGTATATGGCCTGCGCTGAAGGCTTCTTCGGCGACAATGGGGATATGCGGGGCAAGTTCTTTCAACACAGGCGTGATGATTTCTTCAGCCTTGCGGTCAGCTTCTGTGACAGGGGATTCGTCTTTTTTTGAATAAATTTCGAAATCCGTTTTATAGATTTCCATGGTGGCATCACCTGCAATGCGTGCGATATCCAGCAGTTTGTCAATGGTTGCTTGATCCAGTTTAAAGGTCACGAAAGGCTCCGATTCTTAAAGCAGTGTTAGGTTGAAGGCGTGTCTTGCCACAAATTCAGGCTTGCGTCCAGATCATGTGAATGGACCCCTTCGGTAATAAAGCGCCAGGCATGGAAATCATTTGACCAATGGTCGTGTTTCATGCCGGCTTTTAATTTTAACTGAGTGAGGAACTGACGTTTGTTTTTAATCTTGTCCCATACCGATGGTAAAAATAAGGCCCGATGGCCACCGTCTTGAATGATAAGACCATCTACACCCGGGCGTAATTGTTCAAGTAGGTCACTCTCATCTTTAAAGGTCATGGGAAAAGAGGGGGAGAGAACAGAGATATGCAGCGTCAGGCCGGATAATTCGTTTGATTGTATAGGGGGGAAACGCGGGTCTTCGAACCCGGCTTTATATGCATTATCTGCGACATCCTTGACTAAAGACTGATGCGGGGCAAGGGAGCCGATACAGCCGCGCAGGTTGCCGTCGTCTTTTTCAATGGTGACAAAACTTGCGCCATATTGACGCAGACTGTCGGGGAAACTGCCCATATCCAGCTTGATCGGTTCACCGTGGCTAATTCCGCGTTTGATGGAGGCTGCGGCCACTTGTAAAAGCGTCGGGCCAAACCGTTCCAGAATGGCCTGTGTTTTAAAAGCAAAGGCTTCATGCGCGCTGGGCTGGCATCCACCGCTCAAGGCCCAGGCACCGTACCCAACAACCCGATCGCGTGGTCCGGCTGTGTCACCGGAATTTCGAACGTCCAGTGTTTCGATGTTCATGCCGCGCGCACGTGCTATTTCCAACAACCCTTTAACTGGTATGCGCCCACAGGCTTGGGAATTACCTATTTTGTTCGGGGCGAGGTCCTGAATGGCGCTGACGGTTTGCGCATCGGTTTTCTGGCATGTTTCATAATCAAGGTAGTGGGATAAATCAGTGCTGACAACGATCAAGGTTTCTTCCCCACCCCAGACAGTCTCCAAAGCATCCGCAACTTCTTCAGGAGAAGCTTGACCGACTACGATGGGCAGGAGGGTGAAATCTTTTAAGACACGTTGTAAAAAGGGGAGATGAACTTCCAGACTATGTTCTTCGATATGGGTATCATCAAAGGTAAAGACTTGCGGCTTTTTCAAAAGTTTTTGACTGAGTTCTTTGTCAATTGGTACACGGCCCAAGGGCGTCTCGTAAAAAGCGGCAGAACATAAAGCAAGCCCGCCGACAGGGACGCGATGACAAGGTCCTAACAGGATGACCCGTTTGATGATGTTCTTTAACGGTTTAAGTCTGGCATAAGCGCTGGCCGCAACAGGACCGGAATAGACATATCCCGCATGGGGTGCGATCAGGGCCTTTGGTGTTGGTGTTTCTTTATTTAAAGGATGGATGCTTTCAGCTTCGCTTAGGAAGGCATCGACATCCCGTGCAAGAATTTGTGGGTTATCCGGATAAAAGGTCCCGGCAACAGCCATTTGTCGAATTTTCACCATGGGTGGACACCTTCTTTTGTAATCATCTCTCAAGTGTACTGCACAGAAGGGGCTGACATCAATAGGGCAGGCTTCTTAGCGGTATTTATTCATGATGGCGTCATATGCACCTGTTTCATGGAGTTGCTTAAGGCCTGTGTTGAACTGGTCAATGAGTGTAGGATAGTCAGGGCGTTTTTTGCTGATGCAGGTGAAATAGGGGGAGCTTCTGGCTTCGCTATATTCAATGTGATGGTCGAATGGTTGTTTGGAAAGAATGTATTTTCCTGTGTCACGGTAACTGTAAAAAGCTTTGACCCGATCATTTAACAGCATTCTTATGCCAACTTTGTCATTGTTGACCCTGATAACTTTAATCCCTTGATAAGCCAGATCGTTTTGAATGGCATAGCCCCGAACGACGGCTGTTGGGGATAAGGGACTGAAATGATCTGATTTGTTATGATTGGGATGATAGAAATGGCCGATGCCCACGCTGCCCATTTGATCTGAATAGGCCAACCATGTGTCACGCCCCTGACTTTTGGAGCATGAACATAATCCGTCAACAATTCCGGATTTTGTATTTTCAAGGGCGCGCTTCCAAGGGTAATATTCAACATTGATGTTTATGTTTGAATATGAAAAAGCCTGTTTTAGGACTTCCACATCAAAGCCGGGCAGACCATCTGCAGATTTTTCCATTTTATGGGGTGGAAATTCATTGCAGGCAAATGTCAGGACCATATCATTTTGTGCATGTGCAGAAAATGCTATCGCAGAAAGCGCAAATGTGCCAAATGTTGCACGTTTAAATGATGTGTATCGCCTGAAAAACATCAAAAGAAACCATAAGTTAGCTGGTATAAATGAATATACCACAGAATATGGTAACGATAACGCATGTAAGTATTAAGATAAAGAAGTGGTTATGTATAAGGCAGCAAAATTTTGGCACGAGCTGGAGAATGGTCGTATTCAATGCGACCTCTGTCCGCGTGATTGCAAGATCAAGCCGGGACAGCGGGGATTGTGCTTTGTTCGCGCCAATGAAAATGGCCAGATGGTGCTGACGACATATGGACGTTCCAGCGGGTTTTGTATCGACCCGATTGAAAAAAAGCCCCTTAATCATTTTTATCCGGGCACACCTGTTCTGTCATTTGGGACAGCAGGATGCAATCTGACCTGCAAGTTTTGCCAGAACTGGGATATTTCAAAATCGCGGGAATTTGATAAGCTGCAATCATATGCAGCGCCTGAAGCAATTGCTGAGGCTTGCGTGAAAACGAAATGCACATCTGTTGCCTTTACTTATAACGATCCGGTGATTTTTTTGGAATATGCAGTGGATGTTGCAAAGGCATGTCGGGCACATGGTATCAAGACGGTTGCGGTAACGGCGGGATATATCCACGAAGAGGCCCGTAAAGAATTTTTTTCTCATATGGATGCGGCCAATGTGGATTTAAAATCGTTTAACCCTGATTTTTATCACAAGCTCTGTTCAGCCGATTTGGATAATGTGCTTGAGACACTCGTTTATCTCAAACATGAAACCAATGTCTGGTTTGAACTGACGGACCTGATTATTCCCGGTGAAAACGATAGTCTGGACGAAATTGATCAGATGACGCGTTGGGTGGTTAAGGAGCTGGGTCCAGACGTTCCCATGCATTTTAGCGCCTTTCATCCAGACTGGAAAATGATGGATAAGCCACGCACCCCGCTTGAAACGCTGATTATGGCGCGTGAAATTGCGATGAAAAATGGGGTGCGTTATGCCTATACGGGCAATGTGCATCATGAAGACGGGGATACGACCTATTGTTCTAAGTGTACTGAGGTATTGATCAAGCGCGATTGGTACGAGATCACAGGATGGAACATCTCGGATCAGGGGGAATGTCTGTCTTGCGGAACAATATGCGCCGGACATTTCGATGGGCCTGCCGGGAAATGGGGGCGAAAACGTATTCCTTTAAGATTTGCCAGCAAACAAAAGTGACGATTTTAGGGCAGGTCGGAGAAAAACTTATAAAAAATGGGGTTTTAATTGGTTTGCGTTCGGGCTAACCTGTGCAAAACAACTCAGATTACAAGAGGATTTTATGAAAATTTCGTTCACGAAACCGGGTTTGCCTGAAACAGGTGTATTAGTGGTGATGGGCTATGAAGGTGGCGAACTTTCTGAAAGTGCCAAGGCCATTGACAAGGTGATTAACGGATCGCTGGCACGCGCGGCAAAAATTGCGAAATTTAAAGGAAAACTGGGAGAATTGGTTTCCGTTCTCGCCCCGCAAGGGACGAAGCTGGAACGAATTGTCCTAATCGGTACAGGCAAGCCGGAAAAGCTCGACCTGTTGGGCGCTGAAAAGCTGGGCGGGACCATTTATATGGCCCTGTCGGCAAAACAACCGCGCACGGTTTCAATCGCTTTTGATCAGTTTGATGAAGGTGAAAGCCGCGTGTGGGAGCAAGCGGCCCATATCGCCAATGGCGCGTTGTTGCGATCTTTCCGTTTCGATAAGTATCGTACCAAGGAAGAAGCCGATAAAAAACCATCTATTCGGGCGCTCAAAATTTTAACACCGAGCGGGGGGCGTGCACGCAAAGCCTTCGAACAATTGGAAAAAGTTGCTGGCGGTGTGTTCTTAACCCGTAACCTGGTGTCTGAACCAGCCAATATTCTGTATCCGGAAAGCTTTGCCAATATCTGTCAGGAATTGACGGAACTGGGCGTTGAAGTAGACGTCATGGGCGAAGCGGAAATGAAAAAACTGGGCATGGGTGCCTTGCTGGGTGTCGGCCAAGGCAGTGATCGGGAATCGAAAATGGTGACCATGCGCTGGAACGGTCAGCAAGGAAAGGGGCGCAAAGCCCAGTCCACCCAAATCGCCTTTGTCGGTAAAGGGGTAACGTTCGATACCGGTGGGATCAGCATCAAGCCTGCGGCGGGCATGGAAGACATGAAATGGGACATGGGTGGCGCTGGTGCAGTGACTGGTCTGATGAAGGCCTTGGCCTCGCGTAAAGCCAATATCAATGTGGTGGGCGTCATTGGTCTTGTGGAAAATATGCCGGATGGCCAAGCCCAACGCCCCGGGGATGTGGTGACATCTATGTCTGGCCAAACCATCGAAGTGATCAACACGGATGCGGAAGGTCGGCTGGTTTTGGCCGATGCGTTGACCTATACGCAAAAAGAATTTGCACCGAAGACCGTGATTAATCTTGCGACCCTGACCGGGGCGATTTTAGTGTCTTTGGGTAATGAACGCGCGGGCGTGTTTGCCAATGATGATGAACTGGCAGATCGTTTGAAAGCAGCAGGTGAAAAGACAGGCGATAAGGTCTGGCCTTTCCCGATGGATGCGGCTTACGACGAGCAGATCAAATCACAAATTGCCGATATGAAAAATACCGGTGGTCGTTTTGGGGGCAGTATTACAGCGGCAAAATTCCTCGAACGTTTCATCGAAAAAGAGACCACTTGGGCTCATATCGACATTGCCGGAATGGCCTGGTCGCAGGCTGATAAACCGACCTGTCCAAAAGGTGGAACAGGATATGGCGTGCGTCTTTTGGATCAATTGGTTGCCGATTATTATGAAGGCTAAGGCTTAAAACTGTGAGCGAGATTGCGTTTTACCACCTGACCAAATTTTCTTTGGAACAGGCTTTACCCAAATTGCTGGAAAAAACCTTGCAGGTGGGAAAGCGCGCTCATGTTCAGGTCGCCAATGACGACAAGGCCGAAAAATTAACCGACACCTTGTGGACCTATCAGGCTGAGAGCTGGCTCCCCCATGGGGCTAAAAAAGATGGTCATCCAGAAAAGCAACCGATCTGGATTTCACCGGAAGCGGTTAATGAAAACGGGGCGAGTTTTCTCTTTTTAACGGATGGCACGGATAACCCGGAACTGGCCAGTTTTGAACGCTGTTTTGTTGTGTTTGATGGTCGATCCGATATGGCTGTGCAAAAGGCACGTAGCCAATGGAAAACATTTAAAGAAGATGGACATGACCTGACCTACTGGCAGCAAACCGATACGGGCGGTTGGGAGAAAAAGGCTTAAAGACCATGTGCATCTGCCAAAGCAGGTGTCTTTTTCTTGCAAAGAAAAGCTTCCTGCTTGCGCAGGAACGCTTAAACCCCCTTCGCAAAATCACTTAAATAACGAAGCCCGGCAATGGCCCGGCTACCATACCAAGACGTCATTTCGCCATCGATGACATGCAGCTTGTCGCGTGCAATGCCATATGTATCAGCAAATTCATCAAGATGGTTTTGCTTAAACAAAAACGGCTCAGATGAAAAAAGAACCGCATCGACCTCACCCAATATTCCGTTTTCAAGATCAATCTCTGGGTAACGATTATCTGTTTGATCGGGCAATGTGATCATGTTTGCCCCACGTAATGCCTGTGAAATATAGGTGTCTGGCGAGACGCTCATCCATGGGTCTTTCCAGATGAGATAGAGGACCTTTTTTTCCGGCAGATCAAAGGCGCTCATTTGTGCGTGGGTGCGCGCGGCTTGAAATTCGCTCATCAAGCGGGCTGCCTGATCGCGTCGATCAAAGATATTTCCAAGAAGTTGATATAGACTGATATTATCAACAGGGCTTTGCGGGTGGGTGACGATAATATGAGGGATGATCGTTGCCAGTTCATCCACCAGTTCTTTGGGGTTTTCATCCACGTTAACGATTAGGTGGGTCGCATTTAAGGCTTTCACCTTATCCATGTTGACTTGCTTGGTTCCGCCAATGCTTTGGATATGTGTGACACGTTCTTTTGGATGAATGCAAAAAGCGGTTCGCCCGACCAGTTCCTTACCAAGATCAAGATCAAAAAGAAGTTCAGTGATGCTTGGAACTAAAGAGAGAATGCGTGGCTGTGTGCTGGTTTGATGTTCTTGGCCAATGGCGTCAATAAACATGTTTAATCGATGATCTCAAATAATTCTTCAAACTTGGACAGTTCAAACATGCGCTTGACCATAGTGTTCGCGCCTGACAAGGAAACCTTGATCCCATTTTCATTTGCTTTTTCATTCAATTCGATCAGCATGCCAAGTCCGGCTGAATCGATATATTCTAATTCGCCGACTTCCAGAACCCATTGTTTTTGAGCGGAGTTCGGAAAATCATTTGTGATTTCCAGGAATTTGCTGCGCGAGGATGGTACGATGTTGCCGTAAAACACCACATGTTTTTTACCCCCCTTGTTAAGCAATGAATATTCCATACAGTCCCCCTTCTTTTTTACTTTATTAAGTTTAGTAAGGTTAATTTATGTCATATGCAATGAATTGCAATGAGTTATTACTGGTGCTATGAAAGAAAAATATTTTGACCAAGCAGACAGGTTCTTTCCATGTTTAAGCATCCCGATTTCAGCAATCTTTTCGTCGTCAATCATCCTTTGATCCAGCACAAACTGACCCATATGCGTAATAAGAAAACTTCGACCAAGACTTTTAGAGCCTTGTTGATCGAGATTTCCATGCTGATGGGCTATGAACTGACGCGTGATTTGCCGCTGACAGAAGAACAAATCGACACCCCTGTGGTCCATATGCCGGATGCACCGGTGTTGGAAGGGCGTAAAGTCGCGATTGTACCGATCTTACGCGCAGGTCAGGGCATGTCTGATGGTTTGTTGCAATTAATGCCGTCTGCACGGGTTGGCCATGTGGGTTTGTACCGTGATCCTGAAACAAAAAAGCCAGTTGAATATCTGGTGAAATTGCCCGAGGTGGAGGGTCGTACCTTTATTCTATGCGATCCGATGTTGGCAACGGGCCATTCTGCGGCTTATGCAGTGGACGTTTTGAATAAAGCAGGTGTCACGGATAAAGATATCCGCCTGTTGGTTCTGGTTGCTGCGCCGGAAGGGATGGACGTTTTTCAAAAGCAGCACCCGGATGTGCAGGTGTATACGGCCTCATTAGATAGTCACTTAAATGAAAAAGCTTATATCGTTCCCGGCTTGGGGGATGCGGGGGACCGCTTGTTTGGTACCCTGTAAAAAGCAGAGTCAGAATATAAAAAAGGCGCTTTGGAAATAATCCAAAGCGCCTTTTCTTTTTATATCTGGATAGATGCTTTTATTCCGCCGGGTCTTCTTGTGTGAAGATGGACCCACCGGCTTCGGCAGCATCGCGGCCCGGCAGGATCGCGTTCAGGATCAGGCCAACGATAGTCGCAAGGGCCATGCCTGCGATTTTAAAATCGCCAGAGAATTGAATGAAGGCCCCGCCAATCCCGATGACCAGAATGACCGAAGAAATGATCAGGTTGCGTTTCATGCCAAAATCAACGCGACGGTCAATCAGCATGCGCAGACCACTGGAGGCAATCACACCAAACAGCAAAATTGCCACCCCACCCATAACCGGGACAGGAATGGTCTGGATCAAGGCACTGACAGTTCCCATAAAGCCAAAGAGAACGGCAATACAAGCAGCCCCGCCCACAACAAAGACGGACATGACACGGGTAATCGCGATAACGCCAATGTTTTCGCCGTAAGTGGTGTTAGGTGGGCCACCGATAAAGGCTGCGAGAATGGTCGCCAGACCGTCTCCCAGCAGGGAGCGATGTAGGCCGGGCTCTTCAAGGAAGTTACGCCCTGTCACTTTGGAAAGGACCATTTGGTCACCGATATGTTCCGCAATCGTCACAAATGCTACAGGCGCGATCAGGGCGATGGCGGTCATGGTCAGCACAGACCCTTCAGCGACAAAGGCAAAAGTGAAGTCCGGCATGACGAACAAGGGGGCTTCGGCCACTTTTGAAAAATCAATCAGGCCCAAGGACAGGCTGATGATATAACCTGCGACAATCCCAAACAGGATCGGCACAAGGGCAAAGACACCGCGCATAAAGACGGAACACAGAATCGTGACTAGCAAGGTTGCAAGCGCAATTCCGAAATGAAGCGTGCTATATTGACCTGTTGCCGGATCATTCATCGCCATATTAATCGCAACCGATGCCAGACCAAGGCCAATGACCATAATGACCGGACCAACAACAACAGGCGGTAACAGGCGCATCAGCCATTTAACGCCAAAGAAGTGGATTAAGATGGAAACAACCACATAGACCAGACCAGCAGAAATACAACCCACCAAAGCACCAGCTGCACCGATCCCTTCGATCTGAGAAGCAGCAATGATCGGGCCGATGAAGGCAAAGCTGGACCCCAGATAGGCCGGGATTTTTCCGCGGGTACAAATGATGTAAAGCAAGGTACCAAGACCACTACTGACCAAGGCAACGGATGGGTTCAACCCGGTCAGGAACGGGACAAGGATGGTGGCGCCAAACATGGCAAAAAGGTGTTGGGCGCTTAGGATAATCCACAGACCCGGATTGGGTCGTTCGTGAACATCCAGAACAATGTGATGATCTTGGCTCATCTTCTCTCTCAGAAATTAAACAAAACAGGGACGGATTTAGTCATAAAATTGACCAAGAGGTTAAAATTTTGTGCAGCGCAAGTAAATAGAGAAGTTCATACCCTCTTGAAAAGATGTAAACTTGTCACAACATGACGCTGATGAAGGGGAGGTAATTATGCACTATGCGATTATAGGTCTGGGAATTTTGTTTTTTATGACTTCTGCATGGGCTCAAGAGGCCCCCAATGACCCAATGTTGCGTGCAGATGGCTGGTTGGAATTAAAGTTTGACGGCAAGACACCTAACCAGTTTGCAGCGCAAAGTGATGGGGCTATTTTGGTGGTGAGCGATAAAAGTGTCTCCCTTCTTTATAAACCGCTTGAGGTCAATCTCGAGCATACACCAAAACTGAGATGGTCGTGGAAGGTGGATCGAACGGTTCCTGCAACTGATCTTAGCACCAAGGGGCGGGATGACCGAAGTCTTGCGATTTATGTCAGTTTCCCTTTTGATTATGAACGTGCCGGCTTTTGGGAACGGTTTATCCGCGATATCGTGGTGGCCTTTAAAGGCGAAGACACACCGGGTCGGGTGATCTCTTATGTTTGGGGCGGAAATTACCCACAAGGCAGTGTGATTGAAAGCCCGTATCTGAAATCTGCTGGCGCGTTGATTGCGCTGAAACAGGCTACAAGTACTACGGGACAATGGATGGATGAAACTGTTGATATCGCCAAGGATTATGAACGTATCTTTGGCGAACCGCCTAACCAGCCTTATCAGATTGCCATCTCGGCAGACAGTGATGATACCGAAAAGAAAACGATTGGATGGGTAAAAGATATTCGGTTTATTAAGAATTAGATGGACTGTTTTAGGTCAATCCAGAAGGTACTGCCTTTATTGACCTTGCTTTCAAAACCGATGCGCCCGCCCATTTCTTGGATCAGGTGGCGTGAAATTGTAAGGCCGATACCTGCACCTTCGATATGGCTGTTTTCAAGGCCTAAACGTTCAAACGGTTCAAATAGTTTTTCCTGTAAGGATGGTTTGATGCCACTGCCTGTATCGCTGATGGAAATACGGATATAGCCATCTGTGGTGATCTTGGGGATCACTGAAATGCTTCCATTTTCTCTGTTGTATTTGACGGCATTGGACAGCAGGTTTAACAACACCTGTTTCACACGGGTTGCATCCATATGGGCAATCAGGGGCTGCACTGACTTGTGAAAGCTGTCAATGGTGATGTTTTTTTCTTTGCGGCGGCTTTCAACCATATGCAGACATTCTTCGATACATTGGGCCACATCACCATTGTCCATCTCTATCTGTAGCTTTCCGCTTTCGATTTGGGAAAGATCGAGCACTTTTTCAATCAAGCTTAACAGATATTCGCCGCTTTGCTGAATATGGCGGACATAATTCTGCTGTGTTTCGTTTAGCTTGTTTTTGTCATAGCTACCAAGCAGCTGACTAAATCCGAGGATAGCATTTAGGGGCGTTCTTAATTCATGGCTCATCTGTGACATGAAAGCGGTATGAGTCTCGTTGGCTTTTTGCGAGAGCATGATTTCATGGCGCAATTGTTCTTCCAGCCTGACATGGTTGCCGATTTCGCTATTGAGCGCGGCGATATTGACTTCCCGGACGACCAGAAAAGATAAAATGCTTAAAATCAGAATTGATAGGGTCGCAAGTGCTATGGTGCTGTTGCGATAAAGGATATTCTCTTTTTCAATATCCTGTGTTGCAACGGAAAGCATCGTGATTAGCCCAAAGTTTTTGATTGCGTTATAATGCCAATAATGCTCGGTCCCATCAACGAGACTAGTCTGTGCGAAGCTGCCAGATGGAGATTGCTCAAGTGCCTGCCACACTTTGGATTTAGATAGATCCTGTCCAATTCCGCTAAAACCTTCTTTGGACTTATGAAAACGAATAATTTTGTCCGTGCCAAGCAAAGTCGTCGTACTATTTTCACCAATCTGTGTGATATTTAAAAATTGCGTGATTTGTTTCTCATGAATGGCTGCAAAGAGAATGCCTAAAAACTTATTGTCTGGCGTGACAATCGGTCGGACCAACCGTACGGTCACCAATCCAGTGGAACGCCCCTTCTTCGCTTTTGAAATGTAAGGTGTATCTTCTAGGAAATGTTTGTGCTGGAAACGAAAATAGTCACGGTCAAGGGCATGAGCACCCGGTTTTAAATCTGTTTCTTCAAGACCGGATGAGATCAGGATGGGGACAGCCTGTTTGTCCATGATGGTTATATGAGACAGGATTTCGGTGTTAGGCGGAATATCGTGCATATAACGCCGTACATCTTCCAGATTTTGCGATTGTAAAAAGATTTTACGCACGGTTTTAATATAATCATCAGCATAGCGGGTCGTGTCGCTGATGTGGCGATTAAAAAAGGCCGATGCCTGTTTTGCCTGCCCCTGAATCTGCGTAAATGTCTTTTCCCTGTTATTTTCCAGCAGCCAGAGTGTTAAGCTGATAATCACGCAGACGAGCACGGCCCAAATGCTGAAAACCAGCGTTCGAGATATTCCCTTTTTAGGGGTGAGTTCCACTTGTGTGAATGAAATAGACATTAATTTTTCATTTATTAAACGAGTGGTTTACTATGCGTAGATAACGATTAATAAATCAAGCTTCTTCCAACATTTCTGCCGCTTCTAGCCAAGCTATTTCAGCTTCTTCCAGCTTATTGTTGATCTCCCCGAGTTTAATCTGCAAATCCTGCAACTTGTCTGACGGGCCTTCGTAAATTTTCGGGTCTGCCATTTTGGCTTCCAGCTTTTCTTTTTCAGCTGTTAGTTTTTCGACCTGTTTTTCAGCCTCTTTTGCGGCCTTTCTCAAGGGGGCTTGGGCGGCACGTTGGGCGGCGCGGTCCTGGCGACTGGCTTTTTTCTGGTTGGTCTGGCTGCTATTGGAATCCACATTGTTTTTTTTGTCGCTCTTGCGGCTTTCAATCAATTGACGTTTATATTCTTCCAGATCCCCTTCAAAAGATTTGCAGCACCCATTTTCAACAATCCACAAACGATCACAGGTCAGTTCCAGCAAGTGCGGGTCGTGGCTGACCATGACAACGGCACCATCATAGGTATTGATGGCTTGAACCAAGGCTTCGCGGCTATCCACATCCAAGTGGTTGGTCGGTTCATCCAAGAACATCAGATGCGGGGCTTCATAGCTCATGAGTGCAAATAAAAGCCGGGCTTTTTCGCCCCCGGAAAGTTTTTCGATTTTATTGTCGGCCTTGTCGCCTTCAAAACCAAAGCGACCCAGTTGGGCGCGCACTTTCGATTCGATTGCATCCGGCATCAGCGCTGCCATATGGTCATAAGGTGTTTTTTGCACATTCAGTTCATCTGTCTGATGCTGGGCGAAATAGCCGACTTTTAGCTTGGATGATTTATTGACCTTACCTTCCAGCGGCGCAAGGCGGGAAGATAACAGCTTGATTAGGGTGGATTTACCGTTACCGTTAGCCCCTAACAAAGCAATCCGGTCATCCATATCAATACGCAAGGACAGGTTTTTCAGGATCGGTTTACCTTCTTCATAACCGACCGAGGTTTCTTCCATGGAAACCAGCGGGGACGACAGAGGTTCGGGGTCGGGGAAGTTAAAGGAATAGGTCTTTTCTTCCATCACAGATGCAATGGGTTCCATGCGTTCTAGCATCTTCAAGCGGCTTTGGGCTTGTTTTGCCTTACTGGCTTTGGCGCGGAAACGGTCCACAAAGCTTTGCAGGTGTTTGCGCTGGGCCAATTGTTTGGACTGGGCCTTGGCTTGCAGTTCCAGCTTTTCACGCCGTGTTTTCTCAAAGGTGTCGTAATTGCCGCCGTAGCGGGTGAGCTTGCAATGTTCCAGATGGATGATTTCATCAACCACATTATTTAATAGGGTGCGTTCGTGGCTAATAACCAGAATCGTACCTTGATAGCGTTTTAAGTAATCCTCCAGCCACATCACTGCTTCCAGATCCAGGTGGTTGGTCGGCTCATCCAGCAGTAACAGGTCTGGGCTGGCAAAAAGCGCAGCGGCCAAGGCCACACGCATCTGCCAACCGCCTGAAAAATCTGAACAGGGGCGTTGCTGCGCTTCATGATCAAATCCAAGGCCGCCCAGAATAGTGGCCGCACGGGCTTCGGCTGTATGGGCATCAATATCGGCCAAACGGGCGTGGATTTCACCAATGCGATTGGGATCGGTTGCGGTTTCGGCCTCTTGTAAAAGCGCATCACGTTCCAGATCGGCTTTAAGAACGGTTTCCAAAAGGGTGTCGCTGCCCGTCGGGGCTTCCTGGGCGACTCGTCCCACGCGGGCGCGTTTTTGCACCGTGAGGCTGCCATCATCGGGGCTGACTTCTTCAAGGATCAATTTAAACAGGGTAGACTTGCCTGTGCCGTTTTTGCCCACAAGTCCTACTTTATGCCCGGCGGGCACCACGACGGTGGCCTGCTCAAACAATATACGCCCGCCAATGCGGTATGTCAGATCATTGATATGTAACATAGGGCGCTAAATAGCATATTTTGGCGGCTTTTCACCATGAAAGTTGAATTTAATAATTGTGCAGTTGCAAAATTTGTTTCCACGCTGTATAAGGCGCGCACTTTTGTCTCTAGGCATGGCGCTTAGGGGCTTCACAGAGATTTTTATTAAAAGGGGTTTCCCTGTTATGGCTATCGAACAAACACTGTCTATCATCAAGCCGGACGCAACACGTCGTAACTTGACTGGTCAAATCATCGCACGTTTTGAAGAAAAAGGCCTGCGCGTCGTTGCTTCTAAACGCATCCACCTGACAAAGAAACAAGCTGAAGGCTTCTACGCTGTTCACGCTGAACGTTCTTTCTTCGGTGAATTGGTTGACTACATGATCTCCGAACCTGTTGTTGTACAAGTTCTGGAAGGCGAAAACGCCATCCTCGCAAACCGCGAAATCATGGGCGCAACAAACCCGGCAAACGCTGAAGAAGGCACAATCCGTAAAGATTTCGCCATCGACGTTCAAGAAAACTCCGTACACGGTTCTGACGCACCAGAAACCGCAGCAGAAGAAATCGCTTACTTCTTCTCTAAATGCGAACTGGTCGGCTAATCTGACATTTCAGATAACCGTTAAAGTTAGAAACGGCGCTTCTCACACAGGGGAGGCGCCGTTTTTTGTTTCTTTTCACAATAACAAGCTGTCATGGCGCACCTGTTGCGCCATAATGGGGAAGGGCAAGGAAATGGAGTTTAATCCTTAGTCCGAAATGGGTGCGTTCGGCTCACTAATCCCGTTCCAGTTTTTGATATGATCGACGGCTTGTTTCAGCATGTCATGCAGATCAATGTCATTTTCAATGTCTTCAAAGGTTATATGCTCGCAAATCAGATGGGCATATTCAACTTTCTGTGTGGAATATTTTTTACCTTCGCCTGCGACGAGAGTATCAAGATAGTCCCAATATGTGTCGTAGGTTCCTGATCTCTCAGGCATTTCTTCAAGTTCATGAAGTCGTTGAACTGCTGAAGGCGGGATGTAATTTTCAATTTCCCGTCTTGCTGTAACCCAAGGCAGTGCATTCATAGATGTTAATTCTTCAAAGATACGCTGTTTGGTAACGTTTATCGTCTCTCCAGCCTTTTTGTTATCGCTATCCATGATTAAAATAGAATTGCGATTAATATTATTGAGATTGATCAGCAAATCAGCGGCTTCAGGATCATTTGCCTCAAGGTGAGACAGCAAGCGTCCCCCATAGAAAACGCACTGGTAATGAAGACCTTCCTGAAGGCGTTTGTCATTTTCAGTCATAAGTTTGATCCAGTGATTGAAATAAATTCGATCACTTGGGCCTTCAAGCCAGACCAGACCATTAGATTGCAAGATATCACTGGCACGTACATCTAGGTCATCCAGAACGTTCTTTTGATTTACATAGGTGTTGACAGTTTCCACGGTGGATAGCCCATCTTTATGTTTGACATGCACGATCTGCGCGTTTTCTTTGCGGGCAAACATATCAATGGCGACACTGGAGTGGGTGGTTAGGAAGAAATAGGTGTTTTCATCTTTTGCTTTCTCTTCGATATATGCAAGAAGACGTCGAAGCATTGCTGGGTGCATTTGGTTTTCTGGTTCTTCGATGCAATAGAATGTGTTTTTGCTTTTGTGTTCATGCAGAGGCAGCACCTCACACAGGAAGACTATGAGAAGCACTGTTTTAACCCCACTCCCAATATCGCTTAAAGGAATGTCGTACTTACCTTCTTCACTTAAGTGGACTTCCCATTCTTCATTTTTTTTTCGAACTTTAATTGAATTGAACGAAGCCTCGGGTTCAACAATTTGATTAACCAAAGTTAGAAGGTTGTGTTCTATTACTCTAGGAGAATAGCCTTCTGTATGAAGATAGTTCCGTATCGAATTAGTAAAGCCTTCACCCAAATGATTTAGAGAAATGTCTGTATTATTACTACTATAGTCGTCGAGATCGTTATTTATTTTTTGATCAGGTTCATTGAAGATATCTCGGTTCACTGAAAGAGGTTTAACAGCCAGATCATCAAAATAATTTGGGAGGTGTCTTAGGAAAGATTCTAGTGCTTTCGGGTCAAATGTTTTGAAGTTAAAATTGTTTCCATTGTTTGCAGTTACTGAGACGATTTTTTGAATTGGACCATAGCCGTTAAAGTAGCCAGAGAATTTCACATGTTCTGTCTTTTGGTCTAAAGCCCATTCTATGACTTTTTGCGCAAGTTCTTTCGTTTTGCGACCAGTAATTTTATTCTCTATCCCAATTAGTTGCTGCTGGTGCAAAGAGACGGAAGTTAGGAGAATATTCCTTTGGTTGCCGGTTGGTATGTCAAAAAGATCATTTTCAAGCTTTAGGAGCATGCGCAATAGCGTTGTTTTTCCGGAATTATTTTTCCCAACTATGATGTTCACAGGTAATATTTTTTCAAAACCTTGTGGCTCATCTTTAAAGCAATAAAAATCTTTTATTTTTACAGATGCGTGTTCCATTTTTTGCACATTCTATGGTTTTCTTTAGTTGGTATAAAACCATGAAAGGAATTTTATGTATATGGGGTATTTTAGGCTTATTGTTTTTGTAAAATGAAGACGAACGCCAATCACCCCATAGCCAGCAACAGGTGCGGGCTGACGACATTTTTATTTCGGAAAATAACTTTAGATGATCACCCTTCCGGGTTGATCACGCTGTCCATTAGGTTATCGACCCCGTTATAGACCACCTTTTCACCGGAGACACGGACCTTTCGTTCTGCGATGAGCTTGAGGGCCAGCGGGTAGATTTTATGTTCTTGTTCTAAAACACGTTTGCCCAATTCATCTGCGGTGTCATTGGGTAGGACAGGCACGCAGGCTTGCACGATGATGGGGCCTTCATCCATGGCGGGGCGCACATAATGCACGGTTGCCCCATGGAACTTGACGCCTTCTTCGATGGCGCGTTCATGGGTGTGCAGGCCTTTAAAGGAGGGCAAAAGGGCTGGGTGGATGTTGATCAGGCGATCTTTCCACTTTTGCACAAAGGTATCGGTCAGCAAGCGCATAAAGCCAGCCAAGCAGATCAGCTCAACCTTTTCGCTATCAAGTACCTGATGGAGCGCATCTTCAAAGCTTTCACGCCCATCATAGTCTTTATGGTTTACAACCGTGGTGGCAACACCAGCTTCTTTGGCACGTTCCAACCCGTAAGCCGTGGGTACGTTGGAAATAACGCGTACGATTTCAGCCGGGGAGTCTTCATGTCCACACATATCCAACAGAGCTTGTAGATTGCTGCCACTGCCGGAGATGAGAACGCCAACTCTTAGCTTTGCCATGTGTCGATCCCTGTGATTTCAACCAGTTCACCCGCATCGCGTTTAACCACGGTGCCGATGTTGGTCACGGTTTCACCACCGTCTTCTAAAGTTTTGGTCAGCGCATCAACTTTATCGGCATCCACGATCACGCACATGCCGATGCCACAGTTAAAGGTGCGTGCCAGTTCATGGTTGGCAATGCCACCAGCTTTTGCAAGCCAGCTAAAGACTGCCGGAAGCTGCCATGTGGAAGCATCGATATCCACGCCCAGACCATCGGGCAAAACGCGCGGAATATTTTCAACCAGACCACCGCCTGTAATGTGGGCAAGGGCATTTACGCCACCGGCTTTAATGGCTGCGAGTGTGGATTTAACATAAATCTTTGTGGGATCGAGCAAGGCTTCAGCGAGGCTGCGGCTTTCATCAAAGGGAGCCTTAACGGCATAATCCAAGCCAGCAGCGTCGACGACGCGGCGAACCAGTGAAAATCCGTTGGAATGTAAACCGTTGGAGGCCAGACCAAGAACAACGTCGCCTTCTTTAACATTAGCGCCTGTCAGTTCTTGCCCGCGTTCAACCGCACCGACGCAGAAGCCAGCAAGGTCATAATCACCTTCGGAATACATGCCCGGCATTTCGGCCGTTTCCCCACCGATCAGGGCGGAGCCAGCTTGTGTGCAGCCTTCGGCAATGCCTTTGATGATATCGCGCCCGGCAGCTACATCAAGCTTGCCTGTCGCGTAGTAATCAAGGAATAAAAGAGGTTCGGCCCCTTGCACCACAAGGTCGTTCACGCACATGGCAACAAGGTCGATTCCCACCGTGTCATGTTTGTCCGCCAAAATCGCGACTTTTAGTTTGGTGCCGACACCGTCCGTGCCAGACACAAGGATCGGGTCCTGATAGCCTGCGGCGCGCAAGTCAAAAAATGCGCCAAAACCGCCGAGGCCATCCATGACACCCGCACGTTTTGTGGATTTTGCAAGCGGTTTGATCTCGTCGACCAAATCATTCCCGGCATCAATATCGACGCCTGCATCTTTATAGGTGAGACCTTTTTGATCGGACATGACCTAACCTTTATCTAGTGGCACGTAAATAGGGCGTCCAACATACATCATGTAGGACGCCCCGAACATACTGAATTCCGCCCTGTTTGCAACGAAGAAATGGGAGAAGACATTGCAAATTGGAAATAAAAGGCTAGGGAGGGCGAGTTTAGGCTTTAATGACGATGTTCTGGGAGGGGGTAAGTTTCCAGAACCTGACCGATATTGCTCCAGATCCCGGCCGTTTCGGGGCTATAGCAACGACCAAGATGATGGCGGCAGGTTTCCAACGCTTTTTGGTGGCCGAGTTCTTCAACAAGATGTTCTGCAATTTCACGCGGGGTAACACTCATTTTCATGGCAAACTCCTATCTATGTTGCAGTGCAATGCTCTCATGCTGCACCGCAGCGGTCAAGGAAATAGCAATTATCTTTTTGTGACAGACCGCTTTCTGTGGCCAATGCCTTGCATCGATTTGAAAAACAGGGCAAAACTACGGGCAAGCTTTGATGTTTGGTGAAAGATGACGGTAAAAATGCGCGCGTTTCTGTTTTTGGCTCTTATGATGGCTGCCCTTTGGGGTAGCCACAATTCGGCACATGCAAGTAACCCCTTTGAAATTAAAGGCGTTTATGTGGATGTAACGGCAGATAATGTCACCGAGGCACGCAAGCAGGCCATGCGGGAGGGACAGAACAGGGCTTTTGAAATCCTGCTCAGGCGCCTGACCTTGAAAGCAGATCGGGACTTTCTGCCTTGGGTAGAACCTGCAAATCAAGCACAATATATCCGCGATTTTTCCATTGCTGATGAAAAAACATCAGCGGTGCGTTATCTGGCGCGTTTGACTTACCACTTTAAACCCGATGCGATTCGCAATTTGTTGAAGGCACGCAGCATTCCGTTTGCCGAAACCATCAGCAAACCTGTTTTGGTACTGCCGTTGTTCGATGATGGCGGGCAGTTGTCCTTGTGGGATGAGCCTAATCCCTGGAGCGCAGCCTGGAGCAACCTATCCCTGCAAAATGGTTTGGTCCCTGTGGTCTTGCCGTTGGGGGATCTGGAAGATATCTCCGGCGTTTCGGCGCAGCAGGCGGGGGCTTTAGATGAGAGTGCCTTGTTGAATATGGCCAATCGTTACGGGGTCAATGGGGCTGTTGTGCCCCGTCTGGTGGTGGCTGGACGCAATCAGGCAGGGCAACCCACGGATGTGGATTTGATCGTCAATCGTGTGGGGGGATCATATGCCGGGCGCACAACAAGTCTTGGTATTACGCGCCTTGAAAATGAAGACCTGATGACTTTCTTGCAGCGGGTGGCTGTTGTTGTGACAGAAGGCATTGAAGAAAGCTGGAAGCGTGACAATTTGTTGCAGTTTGGTGTGGATGGGGTTTTACCTGTTAATTTGACCATCGATGGATTATCTGAATGGATCGACGTGCAAAAACGTCTTTCCACAGTGGCAGTCGTGCGCCGAGTTGAATTGGCGTTATTGTCGCGCGATACGGTTCAGTTGAATTTGCATTTTATTGGTAATCTGGACCAGTTGATTGGATCCTTGCGTCAGGTCGATCTGGATTTGACCGTCAGCGGCGAAAGCTGGGCGCTGGTTAATTTGGCAGAAGGTAATCCTTCGTGAGCCAGACAATCTGGTTGAATATCCCCAATCTTATTACGTTGGGGCGCATTATTGCGGTGCCGTTTCTGGTCTGGCTGGTTTTGATCCATCAATTGGATTGGGCCTTTTGGGTCTTCGTTGGTGCCGGGATCAGTGACGGGCTGGATGGTTATCTGGCCAAAAAGATGGGGGCGGCAAGCAAGATCGGGGCGTTTTTGGATCCGCTGGCTGATAAATTTATGCTGGTCAGTATCTTTGTGATCTTGGGCGTACAGGATTTTTTGCCGCTTTGGCTGGTCATTATGGTGGTCTTTCGTGATTTTGCCATTGTGGTCGGGGCGTCGCTGATTGAAATCGTGACCCATACATTGGAAATGGCCCCGAATATGAGCAGTAAGATCAACACCACCGTTCAGATTGTTCTCGCCTCCCTTGTGCTGGGCGTGCAGGGGCTTGATGTGGTCGGTATGGACCTCTATATCGAGATTATGATCTACACTGTCGGCTTGACAACGGTGTGGTCCGGGGCAATCTACCTCTATCAATGGGGGAACATGATATCACAAGCGAATGGGGAGGGATAAATGACACCAGCACGACAGTTACAATTCTGGGGATTGGGTTTTCTGGTCTTTATCCTGTTGCTTTATCTTTTAAATGACGTGCTGACGCCTTTTGTCGCCGGGATGTTGATTGCCTATTTTGTTGATCCTGTGGCGGATCGTTTGGAAGAGGCCGGCTTGTCGCGTACGCTTGCAACAAGTGTAATCACGGTCTTGTTTTTTATGATGAGTATTGGTGTCTTGTCACTGATCCTGCCTGTGTTGACCACGCAGGTGTTGGGATTTGCAGAACGGGTCCCGAGTTATTATGAATATTTGCGCGATTTCACCGAACCTTTTATTACGCAAATTTTCAGTGATGTATCACAACAAAATTTACAGGATATAGGCGCAACTGCGGCGTCTGTGACCAAGCAGGCCTTTGATGTGATCGCGAAATTGCTACAACGGTTGATTAGTGGTGGCGCCGCCTTTTTTGACCTGATCTCTATTCTTGTCTTAACGCCCTTGGTGACGTTTTATATGTTGCGTGACTGGGATGTAATGGTCGCCCGTATTGATGGGTGGTTGCCCCGTCGCCACGTGGGCACCATCCGCGAACAGTTTACCTTGATTGATCAGACCTTGGCTGGGTTTGTCCGTGGACAGGCGAGTGTCTGTCTGATCCTGGGCAGCTTTTATGCATTGGGGTTGAGCATCCTCGGCCTGGAGTTCGGTTTGCTGGTCGGGCTTGGGGCTGGGCTTATTTCTTTTATTCCGTATTTTGGCTCAATCATTGGGTTCGGGGTCTCTATCGCCATTGCCCTTGTGCAGTTTAGTGACTGGACGCAAATTGCTATGGTTGCAGGTGTCTTTGCCATTGGTCAGATGGTGGAAGGAAATTTCCTCACCCCAAAACTGGTCGGGGAAAAGGTTGGTTTGCATCCGGTCTGGGTCATCTTTGCTTTGATGGCGGGGGGATCACTGGCCGGATTTACCGGGGTGTTGCTGGCCGTCCCTGTGGCGGCTGTCATCGGTGTTCTGGTGCGTTTTGGCTTGCGGCAATATTTAAACAGTATGCTCTATAAATCTGCCCATGGCGATGATGAAGTGTGAGGGTAGAATGACCCAAAGCCCACAACTTTCATTGGATTTTGATTTTCGCCCTTCCATGTCTGGCGAAGATTATCTGGTGAGTGACTGTAACGCCGCAGCTGTGGCCTGGCTGGATCGATGGCCGGACTGGCCTGCACCTTTTGTGGTGATTTATGGGGAAAGTGGATGTGGTAAAACCCATCTGGCGGAAGTCTTTCGTCAAGCCACGGGGGCCAAACTGGTTAAGCTTGAAAATGATGATCCATATGAAATGATGGGACAGGCCACAAGCGGGGTCATTGATGATGTGCAAGAGTGTGTGCAGGAAAATGAACGTGCACTTTTCCATCTCTATAATTATGCCAAAGAAAATAATGCCCATATCCTGATTACGGCCAACAAGGCCCCCGCCTATTGGAACATCAATCTGGCGGATTTGAAATCCCGTCTGGGTACGGCCCCTGCGATTGAAATAGGGCAACCGGATGACCGTTTGATGCAGGCGATTGTAATCAAGCTGTTTAATGATCGCCAAATCCAGCTGGAACCGGATGTTATCACCTATATGGTGAGCCGGATGGAACGATCATTTGAACAGGTCAGAAGACTGGTTGCCGAGATTGACCGCCAGTCTTTATCTCAAAAACGCCGAATTACTATTCCGTTGGTACGTTCTGTTCTTCAAACAGACGATTAGGGTCTTCTTCTTTTTCATCCTGACAGATATCCTCTTTCTGAAAGGTGCGTAGCATCTTGCAGTCTTTTTGCGCAATAACGGACAGCCCATGATCGGCCACCGTCTTGTCGGTTGCGATATAAGAAATCCCGTCTATTGCCAAAGAAAGAATTTGCAGGGCAGGCGGGGCGGCACATCCACTTAAAAAAAAGGATGTGGCCAAAAGGCACAAAAGCGCCTTTTGTTTATGTAGGTTCGGCATATAGTTCTTATTATTAAAAGGCAACGCGGCCACCCGATAGGATGACCGCGCTGCTCATCATTTATTAAGGTCGTTCTTGCTTCTTATTTTGAAGCTTCGTCAGTGTTTTGTGTTTTCTCAACCTTTACCTTTTCTTTCGGCAGGTTCAGCTTGATATGCAATTCACGCAATTGTTCAATGGACACTTCGCTTGGGGCCTGCATCAACAGGTCTTCGGCACGTTGGTTCATCGGGAAGGCGATAACTTCACGAATGTTCGGTTCATCCGCGAGCAGCATAACCATACGGTCAATACCCGGGGCACAACCACCGTGAGGCGGGGCACCGAATTTAAACGCACGCAGCATGCCGCCAAATTCTTTTTCAACGACTTCTGCATCATAACCAGCCAGACCGAAGGCTTTATACATAATTTCCGGTTTGTGGTTACGAACCGCACCAGAAGAAAGTTCGATACCGTTACAAACGATGTCGTACTGCCATGCCAAGATGTCCAGCGGATCTTGATTTTCCAACGCATCCATGCCGCCTTGTGGCATAGAGAACGGGTTGTGGGAGAAGTCGATCTTGCCTGTTTCTTCATTCAGTTCATACATCGGGAAGTCAACAACCCAGCAGAAATCAAACTTGTTAGCATCCAGCAATTCAAGTTCATCACAAACGCGGGTACGAACAACGCCAGCAAAAGAGGCAGCGTCATGTTCTTTACCACATACAAAGAAGACAGCATCGCCGTTTTCAAGGCCGCATGTTTCCATGATGGCGTTTATGCGGTCGTCATCCAAGTTTTTGGCAATCGGGCCTTTTTTGGTGCCATCTTCAGCAATAGCGATATAACCGAGACCACCTTTACCTTCTTCGCGTGCCCAGTTATTCAGCTTGTCAAAGAAAGAACGCGGACGGCTTGCTGCACCCGGTGCCGGGATGGCGCGAACCACGTTGCCTTGGTCAACAAGTTTGGCAAACAGGCCGAAGCTGGAGCCACGGAAGGGCTCAGTCGTATCGGCAATCAGGATCGGGTTACGCAGGTCAGGTTTGTCGCAACCATATTTCAGCATAGATTCTTTGTAAGGAATACGCGGGAAGGGAAGGGGTGTTACTTCACGCCCGCCACCAAACTTGGTGAAGATTTCATGCATGATCGGCTCAATCGCGTTAAAGACATCGTCTTGTGTCGCATAGGCCATTTCGAAATCAAGTTGGTAAAATTCCCCAGGGGAACGGTCCGCACGGGCATCTTCATCCCGGAAACACGGCGCGATCTGAAAATATTTGTCAAAGCCAGAAACCATCAACAATTGTTTGAACTGTTGTGGGGCTTGCGGCAGGGCATAGAATTTGCCGGGGTGGTTACGTGCGGGTACCAGATAGTCACGCGCCCCTTCGGGGGAAGAAGCGGTCAGGATCGGTGTCTGGATTTCCATGAAATCTTGCGCAGTCATCAAACGACGGATTTCCGAGATCACTTGTGAACGCAGCATGATGTTGTTGTGCAATTGCTCGCGGCGCAAATCCAAGAAACGGTGACGCAGGCGAATTTCTTCACCAGCTTCTTCGTTACCCGCTACCTGCATCGGCAATACGTCACAAGCTGATTCCAAAACCAGTTCGCTCATGTATAGTTCGATCTCCCCGGTTTCCATGTCCGGGTTGATGGTTTCAGCCGTCCTTTTGACGACTTTACCTGTGACAGTCAGAACACTTTCTACACGTGCGTTTTCTGCAATCTGGAAGAGATCGGAAGATACGTCGATCACACATTGGGTCATGCCATAGTGGTCACGCAGGTCGATGAACAACAGGTTACCGTGGTCGCGTTTGGAGTGAATCCAGCCGGAAAGGCGAACCACTTCACCTTCGTTTTCAGCGCGCAGTTCGTTACATTTATGGGTGCGATAGGGATGCATCTTTCGCTCGTCTCTTTATAAAAGGGATTTCATGGATATTTAGAGAGGTGAAATCGCATTTAAGGGGGGCAAATGTCAAGCAATATGGTGAGAAATCGACATGGTTTCTCTATATTTCTTGTTGATTGCGACATAAACCTCTTAATCGGGCAATTTCAATAGGTGAGGGTCAGAGCCCAATGGTGATGGCTTTTCGCACCAAATCAGGCAGGTTAGGAGCATCCATTTTACGCATGACGGTGGCGCGGTAGATTTCAACCGTGCGGGGGCTGATATCCAGTGATTGCGCCGCTTCTTTGTTGGACGCACCCTGAACAATGAGGTGCATGACTTCGCGTTCACGCGGGGTCAGGCCATCCATAGTTTTTTTGACCACTTCAGCTTCTTCTTGATTGGATTGGCTTGTTTGTGGATTGTTCAGTATCCGGTCAATGGAAGCAGAAAGTTCATCCGGCTGAACCGGTTTTTCAATAAAGTCAACCGCGCCAGCCTGCATGGCTTTGACGGCCATGGGGACATCAGCATGGGCTGTCAGGAAAATAACCGGCATAGTAAAGTTCATTTCGTTGAGTTTTGCCTGCAACTCCAACCCGGACATTTGCGGCATGTTTACATCCAGCACGACACAACCGTTACCCGTTATTTCCTCAGCTTGTTTCAGAAAGTCTTGGGCAGAGGGGGTGGTTACAACCTTGCGATCATCTGTCGTCATGGCAGTTGCAAGGTAGTTCAGCAAATCCTGATCATCATCGACAAGGTAAATTGTAATCTGGCTCACGAAAAGTGTCCTCAGTAAATATCCTTAAGGGGAGCGATTAGATTCATACAAATCAGTTGAAGAATCAAGGTTCTTATTCAATGTGGCAGCAATTTTATAAAACATAAAAAATATGTAAATAAAATTTAAATAACAAAAAATATTGACTATTTATAAAAACGAGGCCATATAAGGACCAGTTTAGCGTTCAGCGCAATGTAATAATTAAAGGATAGAGGCTTACGGATATGACGAAGCAAGTCATTACAGCCAATCGCTTGGATGATGGTTTGGCGGTGTTTTATGGCCTGGATGGCCAATGGCACTCCAGCGTTTCTCAAGCGGCATGTGTAGAAAAAGGAGAGGCTGCGGAAAATCTTCTCGCAAATGCCTCGAACGAGGAAAACCAGCTTGTGGTTGTTGGTCCCTATCTGATTGATGTCTGTGGCGAAACAGGGACACTTGAGCCGGTTCGCTACCGGGAATTGATCCGCACCAAAGGTCCATCGGTTCGCCCGGATCTGGGCTATCAGTCCAATTAAAGGAATTTGAATCTATGTATAAATATGATGATTACGACCAGCAGCTTGTTGATGAACGTATTGAACAGTTTCGCGATCAGGTCAACCGCCGCTTAAGCGGGGATCTTAGTGAAGAAGAATTCCGCCCTTTGCGTCTGATGAATGGTGTTTATCTGCAACTTCATGCCTATATGCTGCGTGTTGCCGTGCCCTATGGGACGATGAATTCTGCGCAGATGCGCCAGTTTGCCTATATTGCGCGTAAATACGATAAGGGATACGGCCATTTTACCACCCGTCAGAACATCCAGTTCAACTGGCCTAAATTAGTGGATTTGCCCGATATCCTGACGGACCTTTCTAAAGTGCAGATGCATGCAATTCAAACAAGCGGGAACTGTATTCGCAATACCACGACCGATCAATTTGCCGGTGCCTCTTATGATGAACTGGAAGACCCGCGCCCGTGGTGTGAGATTATCCGTCAATGGTCGACGATGCATCCAGAATTCACTTACTTGCCACGCAAGTTCAAGATGGCTGTAACAGGCGCGCCTAATGACCGTGCAGCTGTTGCCATTCATGATATCGGCCTGCGTATCCGACGCGATGATCAGGGTGATCTCGGGTTTGAAGTCATGGTCGGCGGCGGTCTGGGGCGCACACCTATGATCGGTAAAACCATCTGCGAATTTTTGCCCAAAGAAGACTTGCTGTCTTATTTGGAAGCGATTTTACGCGTCTATAATCAGTTTGGTCGTCGCGACAATAAATATAAAGCACGGATTAAAATCCTGGTCCATGAGATCGGCGCCGAAAAATTTGCCGAGCTTGTGGAAAAAGAATGGGAAGAAATTCGCGATAGTGTGTTGCATCTGCCCGCAGAGGAAATTGAAGAAATTCAGGCGCACTTTAATCCGCCTGCCTTTGAGGTTTTGCCTGCGCATAGTTCGGCATATTCAGAAAAAGTGTCAAGCGATCAGAAGTTTGCCTATTGGGTGCAAAACAATGTGCGTGAACATAAACAGCAAGGCTATGCCATCGCCAATATTTCATTAAAACCAATTGGTGGCATTCCTGGTGATATCAATCATCAGCAGATGGATCTGGTCGCAGATCTGGCCGATCAATTTAGCTTTGGTGAAATTCGTTCCACGCATGAGCAAAATCTGGTTTTGGCCCATGTGAAACGTGATGATCTTTATGACTTGTGGCAAAGGTTGGATGAATATGGTTTGGCAACACCAAATTCTGGCCTGATTACCGACCTGATTGCATGCCCGGGGTTGGATTACTGTGCCTTGGCTAATTCACGCTCGATCCCATTGGCTCAACGTATTTCTGAACGGTTTGGCGAGCTGGATCGTCAGCATGATATTGGTAAAATTCAAATCAAGATTTCTGGTTGTATTAATGCCTGTACCCACCACCACGTTGGTCATATCGGTATTTTGGGTGTGGATAAGAAAGGTCAGGAATTTTATCAGATTACTTTGGGGGGGCGTGCAGATGAAAATGCCAAAATTGGCAAGATCGTTGGCGCCGGCCTGTCCACAGATGAAGTCGTGGATGCGGTGGAAACTCTGATTAATACATATTTGGATTTGCGTGAAAACGCAGATGAAACTTTTCTTGACGCGTTTAACCGTGTTGGCGAAACCCCGTTTAAGGAGGCCCTCTATGGCGCTGGTAAAAAATAATCTGGTCATCAAGGATGCATGGATCAATCTGGATGATGAACAGGACTTGCCCACGGGCGATGTAATTGTTTCATTGGAACGCTGGAAGACAGAGCGCGAAACATTGTTGGCACGCTCTGGTCAATTGGGTATTCGCTTAAACAGTGATGAAAATCCGGATCAAATTATAGAAGATCTTGCGGTTTTTCAGGTGATTGCCTTGAATTTCCCGACCTTTATGGATGGCCGCGCCTATAGCTATGCACGTTTGTTGCGCGAACGTCACGGTTTTGACGGGGAATTGCGTGCCACGGGAAATGTGCTTCGCGATCAGGTGTTTTTGATGCATCGCTGTGGTTTTGATGCGTTTGAAATTGCAGCGGGCGATAACAAGGCCTTGCAAATCTGGCTGGATGCGCAAAAAGAAATGACCACCTTTTACCAGCCAACAGGCGATGGTCGTAAAACGGCCATGTCCTTAAGGCAGCGAAAACGTCTGGCGAAGGCTGTCTCTTGATCGTCGTTCAATTGAAATGAAAAAAAGCCATTGCAGTTAGATCATGCAATGGCTTTTTTATAAAGAGGATTATGGCTTGGATTTACTTCAATTCCATATAATCCAGATCAGATGTTATAGAGAAAATCTGGCGGGATCCTTCAAAATAAATACGGATAGAACCGCGTTGTAAATCAGGGATACTACCACGGGTATCTGCGATTTTACGAATTTCAAAGACCTCGGTTAAGCCTTCATCCGGCTTTTCACGTCGCCAGATATAGGTCGGGTTGGGCAGGGTGCCTTGTTTGACGGTGCGGGTTTTGCGCTCAAACTTGTGGGTGGCCGGTCCAAAATTTTTCTCGTAATAAGCGACAATTGTATCAAAGCCTTCCTGATTAAACAGAGTGTACAGGCGTGTTGCAATATCACCATCATACTGGGTAATCCCCTGTGCACCTTTGTAAAGGTGGGTGGAAACATCAAAATGACGGGCAATTCGCACAGGCCAGCGTGTTGGGGTGATACAATAGGCAACGGTCCCCCGGTTCTTCGTAAAGCACCGGGCCTCGCTACTCAGGTCGTCATCGCTTTGTCCAAGTGAGATATCTTCGCCAAGGGCAAACCGGGCCTTGAGCAGACGGGGATCAAGTGGGGCTTTGGGTTTTTCTTCCTGTGACGGGATTTTATCAACAGGATCAACTTTTTCGATTACAGGCAGAGGCTTGGCTTTTTGTTCTGTTTCTTTATCGCTGCCTAACATATTGCCAAAGAAATTGCCGATTGTATCAAATAGCCCCCCTTCATCCGGGACGGACTGGGCTTCAAGTACGCGTGGTTTAATGGTTTTTTCCACGGCAGTTTCTTTTGGTGCGGGTTCCGCTTCGACAACAATGCTGCGAACAGGTTTTTCCTCACTTGAAAAAAGCCGTTCCAGTATGCCGGGTGAAGACGACGTGTCTTCAGCTTTTGGGGCTACAGTTTCAATGTTGGTCACTTCAGCCGGGCTTTCCACCGGGGTGGTGGGGGCAAGCTGTTGGGGTTCAAACGGTTGTGCGTTTGGATTGACGGAAAAAGGCTGGGGCTGTGGTTCGGGTGCGACTTCCGCAACAGGTGTGGGTTTAACCTTGATTGGCGTCGTTTCCTCAACCGACTGGGGAGGAAGGTCAGGAACAGATGGGACTTGTTTTACCTCTTTCATAACAGGTTTTTCAACTGTTTCGGCTTTTACAGGCGGGGCCTCTTTGACGGGGTCAACATTTTTCTCCTGTGCAGGCTTATCTTCTGTGCTGAAAAAATTTGCCAGACGATCAAAGAAGGAGCTGTCTTCCTGTGGCGGCGTTTCTGTATTTTGACCGTCCTTCATTTTGAACATTTTGGCCTCAGACGGCGTTGGCTGTGGCGCGGGTGATTCTTTGACTATTTCCTGAGTGATTGGAGTTTCAACAGATGTAGGGGCAGGCACAGGTGCTTGTTGGACCACAGGTGCAGGTGTGGGGGCCGGTTCAGGAAGAGGTGGAAGTTGTGGGGCTACAGGTGTTGGCGCTGTGGGGCTGGCCGTTGGTTCTGTTGGGGCCACGGCATTGGGGGAAAACGGATCAAATGGTGTGGTCTGCGCATGGGTAGGCAGGTTTAATAAAAGACAGGCACCAAGAAAAAGGTGAAAACGAAAACCCTTTTGTCTCGTATTAGCTGTCAGCCGTTTTCCCATCATCATTTGCGCCTTGTTTTAGATAATCCTTTAAGGCGGGATATTGCGATTTCCCTTGGCGTCTTGCAAGTAAAAACTACCATTTCTGGCGATCTTCGCGGTGATCAAAGATGCGAATACCGCCGACGGAATCCTCGTGTCTGGCCGTCGGTATAGGTGATTTTTCGTTTCGATCAGGTTTTTGCACGATGACGTGACGCTGGTTAAGGGCTTTAAAGATGTTTAATCGTCCACCCGAAGCGACTTTGTCTCTAAAGGCGGGTGATTTATCAACACTTGCCATCAAACGGGCTTTGAGTTCCAGATTAGTCAGGCTTGGGTTTTGCGCCAACAAAAGGGCGGCGGTCCCGCTAACGATGGGGGCAGCCATGGATGTGCCCTGTGAGGCTTTATATTCATTTCTTGGAATGGGATCATGACCTGCAGGTATGGTGCTGACAATATTTACGCCGGGGGAGGCAAGGTCAACGTACCTTTTTCCAAAATTTGAAAAACGGGCAAGCTCATCAGATTCATTACTTGCTGCGACAGACAAAATGCCGTCAGAAGGGTAGCTTGCAGGATATGAACGATGGCGCCCATCATTGTCGTTTGCATTGTTCCCCGCCGCTGCCACAATGAGAACGCCCCGATCTGTCAGGGCTTTGTACATCCGTTCGGCTAAGGGACTATGACCATACCCACCGAGACTCATATTGACGACTTTCGCCCCGTTGTCCACGGCATATTGCACGGCTTTCAGAATGGAAACAGTATCACCACCGCCGCAGGTGCCGCCCAATGCTTTAAGGGGCATGATTTTTACTTTTTCGGCAATGCCGACAATGCCTTTATTGTTGTTTTTGACCGCAGCGATCGTTCCGGCCACATGGGTGCCGTGGGTTTCATAAATTTTGATGGTTGGGTGTGGTGTGCAGAGGTAGCGGCCCGTATCAGGGTCATGCCCAAGAACAGGAAGAGCATTTAAATAAGCATAGGGCAAGTGGTTATTGTCTACGAAATTCCAGCCGACCACATCATCGACATAACCGTTTTTATCATCATCAATTTGATTGTCCGGGATTTCATCTTCGTTTTTCCAGATGTGGCCGCGCAGGTCTTCGTGATTGTATTGTATGCCCGTATCGACAACAGCAACGATGACGTCATCAGCATTTGTATTGGGCAGGCTGTCCCAGGCTTTGAAGGCTTCGATCCGGTTCAAAAACCACATGCTGTCAACCAGACTGTCATTGGGCTTGCCCCCCAAAGCATGGACCATATAGTTGGGGGAGACATATTCCACATTGGCATCGCTGGACATTATGTCGGCTAAATTTTGCCACTTGCCTGTGCTTGCCGGGTTGGCGAGTCTGACATGAGCGATGTTGAACATTTGCAAAGATGTGTCGACCTGAACGTCTTTTCCCAGTTTTTGAAACCATGCGGGTGCAGCTTGAGTCGCTAATGAATTCAATGACTTATTGGTTTTAAACTGGACTAGGAACTCCCCTTCAATCGCTTGTGGCTGCAAAGGCGCTTTTAGGAGTTTTATCTCAGAGCCTGCCTCTTCGCCAAAAGCCTTGGAAAGCTGCGGAGTCGCATAAGGAAATAAAAATAAAAAAATGAGTGCAAAACTGTGTATTTTTGCTAAAAATCCTGTATATTTTCTTAATGTTCGCATTTTTCTAAAGCTTTTATGGTTTCGTAAAAGTTGTTGAGTGTTTTTTGTTTGATCGTAAATGACGATCTCTTAACACGCAAAGGCTTTATGAAAAGGCGAGGGGAATTTTTTGAACGATCCAGTTTCGGGTGTAAGTTAACGATATGAGCAATGATGGTTCCAAGCGCGAAGGCCCTTCGATAGAAGTTGCTTTTGATGCAGAAAATCAAACAGATCAAGCAAGCGCAGATAAAAACAGCGCTAAAAAACCATTGCCGGAACTTTCGCCCCTGCAAAAAGATTATTTGCTTGATGGCGGGGATCGTATGGTCGATGTGGAAGCATTGGCAGCAGAAGATTGGACGCCGCCTGCGTATGTACGTTATCGCCTGTTAACCATCGCGGCTGTTTTGCTGTCTGTCGGCTGGGTCTATGGTGCTTATGATTATATCGAAACCTATTTTGGCTGGTCTAATGTCAGCGAACTGATGCCCCATGAAATAGGTGGTCTCGCTGCGGGGCTGGTCACGCCTTTGGCGCTATTGTGGCTGGTCGCGGCTTATCTGGAACGCAGCCGCTTGCTGGAAAATGAAAGTCAGGCCTTGCGCTGGTATTTGCGCCGCATGGTCTATCCATCTGAAACCGCCGAAGAACGTGTGCGTTCTATCACAGATGCTATTCGTGGTCAGACACGCGAACTTACCCAGGCATCCGAAGATGCGCTTGTCAGATCGCGCGCCATCCATGATATGTTGCGCGAACGCAGTGTGGATTTGGCTGAAGTTTCAAGCACGGCGGATATTAAGGCACGTGAAGCCGAAGATACATTGCGCCGTCAGGCCGAAGGCTTGCTGGATGTCTCAGATCGCGCCATTGATCGGGCACGTGAAGTCGGCAACGTGCTTCATCATCAGGCCCATGATTTAGTGAATGTGTCAGAACGTGCCTCCAGTCGGACCGAAGGTATTGCCGAAACATTGAAGCGTCGTTCCATGGATTTGGAACGGGTGTCCGATGCATTGGTTGATAAAACCAAGGAAACTGCCTCTATCTTCCAACGCGAAGGTAAATCTTTACAGACGATTTATGAAGATGCCAAGTTGCGAAGCGGCGAAATCGGTGATCTACTTGCCATGACAATGGGGGGGGTATCTTCGGCAGCAGAAGAAGCGGCGGATAATCTCTCTAAAAATGCTATTTTGCTCGAAAAACAGACCGTTACCCTGAAACAGCATTCCGAAGATGCGCGTGTGCAGGGTGACAAAATGGGTAAAGCTTTTGCCGGTCAGCTCAGTCAGTTGAATGCCACAGCTGAACTGGTCAAAAATCAGACCCAGCAAATTCAGGAAAACCTGTCTTCACAGACCAGCCAGCTTAACCAGACCGCGGACCATGTGAGTGATCGGGTCCGTGATATGCGCGATACGTTGAAAGAAAGTGCCAACGATCTGCGTAATGCGACAGATAATTCCCTGATGGGGATGCGCAGTACATCTGATGCGTTTCGCCAGCAGGTGCGCGAACTGGATGCAGCGACAGAACGCGGGATGGAACGGACAAATAAACTGAGTGATGAAATTCAGCAGGCAGCACAAGAAACCGTTTCCTCCAGTCATCGTGTGCATGAAGAATTAAAACAGATTCAAGACCAGATCAAAGAAGCCGGTCAGGATGTCGAAATGATTGGTGGGGAAGCGCGTCAACAACTGGATAGTACGGGCGAAGTTTTGCGTAGCCGTATGGATGAACTTGAAGAACTGTCCAGCCTGTCCGAACAACGTTTGCAAAATGCCGGAAACCGTTTACAGAAACGTTCCCTTGATTTGATTGATGCATCGACAAATGCAGCAAGCCGTATTCAGGCGGTCACAACTGCTTTGCATGATGGTTCGCAGACCTTAACAGTCTTGTCTGATAAAGGGGTGTCGAGCATTGATCAGGCAACAGAAAGCCTGCGCCGGTCTGCACAGGAAGTCACTTTGTTGGGTGAGAAAGCGCAAGGCCAAAGTGATCAGATGGTCGAACGTCTGGATGAAATGCGCGAAAGTGCCGATGATGCAGAAACATCTATCAAGGCGTTGGGGCATACGTTATCCGATCAGCATGAACGTCTGCAAAAAACATCTTTGGCTTCTCGCGATGCCTTGGCGGAAGCGGGTCGTCGTCTTTCCCACCATGCCCAAAATCTGGATCAGGCCTCCAGTGAAGCCGCTTCGCGCATGGAATCCGTCAGTACGACCTTGCATGACCGAACAGACGAGCTGGATCAGGTAAGCCAACGCACAGCCGAACGACTGCATCAGATGGATGGCACATTACAGACCAGCACACGGTCTTTGAAAAATACAGCCGATGCAGCGGCGCGTCAGATGGAAAACTATTCTGAACGTCTGGATCAGCAAACCGCAGTCTTAAGCACGACGGCAGATCAAACCGCAAGCCAGCTGGAACAGGCACAAGCTGCGATCCGACAAAGTGGCATGGAAATGTCCAGTACATCTGATCGTGCGGCCAAATTGATGGCGCTTGTTGGGTCTGGATTTAAACGTCAGCGCGATGCGGTCATGGCTGCAACGGATGAAGCGGGAAAGAAAGTCTTTTCTATTGGTGAAGAACTTGAAACCCATGCCCTGCGCTTGAATGAAGTTGCAGATCAAGCGGGCGGTACATTGGCCGAAACCATCACAGAGATGGAAAACCGTGTCGAAGATGCCGGGGTGAATTTGACCAAACGTGTCCAACGGGTGGGCACGCAAGCACAGTCTGTTATTGAATCAGTCGATCAGGCTGCCCTTGCCTTGGATAGTCAGGCACAAAAATTGGCCGAACATGCTGTACGTGCCAACCAAGACATCGTTTCGGTTGGGGAAACAACGCAAAGTATTTCGCGCGAAACTTTTGAAGAAACCGAAAAGACAGCCGCCCGTCTCGGCCAGATTGGTGACACGTTGAAATCCCATGTGGCAACACTGGATGGGGTGACGCAAAATGCCCAAGGCACCTTGTTTGATATGGGTGAATTGTTGTCAAAACGCAGTGAAGACATGGCACGCGCGGCAGGTGATGCACGCAATCAGGTTCATCTGGTGGGTGAAGAATTAAGCCGACAGTCTGCAAAATTGAATGATGTGGCAGATTATGCGCTTTCTCGTGTTAATCAGTTGGGTGATACGTTGGATGAACGTACCGATACGGTGGCAAACTCTATGGATCGCGCGGCCAAGATGATGACGCAAATCGCAGAAAATATGCAAAAAGCCAGCCGTGATGCTCAAGCCGCCACCGAGCAGGCCAATAGCCAACTCAGCAGCGTAACCCATAACATGGAACGCAGCGGTGATCAGGTGGAACAGGTGACCCATCAGACTGTGTCACAATTAAAAGAAGCCATTCTGGCCATGCAGGAATTTGTTGGTCAGTTGGAAGGGCGTTCCGAAAAAGCAGCACAACGGCTTAATAAAGCTGGTGAACTGGTGCGTGAACGTTCCGATCTAGTGGCGGGTGCTGCACAGCAAATTCACGATGATATCTATCAGGCGGCTGAACGCTTGGAAGAACGCACGAAAGAAGTTCTGGCCGCCGGTGAGAAAAGCGCCTTGCAACTGGACGCGGTGGGTAAATCGCTGGAACGCAAAACCAAGGCAGCGCAAGCGGGCACACAAGAAGTACGTAAAGGCTTTGAAGTGGCAGGGGCTGCTGCGCGTCAACAGATGGACGAACTGTCTGGTACATTGAACAAATCCATCAAGGATATTAATTCAGCGACCGATAGTTTGGAAAACCGGGCACAGGATGTTCAACAAGTCTCCGACCTTGCGATGGAAAAACTTGGGGCCTGGGATGATAATTTGAAAAAACGTTCTGAATTATTACGCAAAACATGGTCGGATGCGGCCCATGAAGCCCATGATGCGGCCAAGGCGATGGAACAACAAACCAAGTCCATGGGTGAACTTAACCGCCATGCCCTTGATTTGACTAAGGATTTGAAACAGGTTGATGCCAAGGTTGGTACTGAAGAATTCATGCGCCGCCATGCCTTTGTTGTGGAATCTTTACAGTCACTGGGCGTGGATATCACCCGTGAACTTGAAATTGGCATTACGGAAGAAGAATGGCGTCGTTTTACCCGTGGGGATCGTTCTATCTTCATTCGCAAGCTTGCGGCCCTCAAAGATCGCAGTAAGTTGAATGCGCTGAAAGATGCATACCGCGATCATGAAGCCTTTAGGACCTATACCAACCGATATTTCCAGGAATTTGAACAGCTGATCCTGCAAGCCAAAGATAAAGATCCCCATGGCATTTTGGCCAATACATTCTATGGATCGGATGTGGGTAAGGTCTATTTGTCTCTGTGTCAGGGCTTGGGGCGTGAACCAAAGTAAAATATGTCCTGTGTCCCTGTGAAAACAGGGACCTTTTAGACGTCAGAGTAACGGTTGAAAAAGACACCTGCTTTCGCAGGTGAATAGTTTTAGCTCAACTGTGTCTTGGCAATATCAATGATGAAATCAGCAATGGCGGGATGGGAGCCCATGGCGCGCATCAGCCATATGTTTTGATCTCCTACTTTAAACGGTCCAGCAGGTGTGCCGTTTTCGCGCATATCCTCGGCTTGTTCTTCGCCTGGTTCAATCCCTATAAAGTTGGGGATGTCTTTTGCTCCATGAACTCCGGCTGCGATCATAAAAGGAAGCACGATAACATTCGGGCTTTGGGTACGTTTCTGCCAGCCATGTAAGAAAGGCTTTTCTTCGATAAAGGCAGGCAGGATAGCCTTGGTCTGATAATGCTGATAAATGCGAGTTGCCATCATGACCGTTGTATCGTGGGAAACCGGGCGGTCCGGGTTGGGGTTTCCATGCGCAACCAGAAACACGGTGGTCTCTTCAGGGGCGAGGTTGCGTTCTTCCATCACGACCTTTAAGCGATCCGCAATCAGTTTGGGCAGGTTCGGGTGATCCCCGACAGGCGGGCAGAGGTGGACTTTTTGTTTGCCGCGAAGGGTTAATTCACCATCCAGTTTCATCTCGCGTGGGATCACGACTTGGTTGATATAGCCTGAACAGGCAAGGTTGGGCACGATCACAACTTCGTCTGTGTCGACACCGACCAAGGCCTCTTTTAGGGGCACGTCTTCTTTCCAAAAAGATGTGCGCACGTCGGCAAAGATATTTTTATCGCGAATATATTGTGCGTGTTTGCGCGCAGGTCTTGCCATGTTGGGGCTTTTACTGGACCCATGCCCTGCAATAATTAATGTGGTTTTGCGCAAACGATCACTCATTGGTTTAAAACCTTTGCAACTTCGATCACCTGACCGACAATCAGCAGGGAAGGCGGCTTGAAGTTAGCGTCATGGCAGGTTTGGGGTAAGTCTTTTAATGTTGTATAGGCGATGCGTTGTTTATCTGTGGCACCATTTTCAACAATGGCCGCAGGCGTGTTGCCATCGCGTCCGGCCTCGATCATTTTCTCAATGATATTGTCCAGATTTTTCAGCCCCATATAGATGACGACGGTCATTTCCGGATCACTAAGCGAGGCCCACTCGATATCCAGTCCTTGCCCTTCTTTATGGTGTCCGGTAATGAAACGGACACTACGTGCAAGCCCACGGTGTGTCAAGGGAATGCGCGCGGCTGCCCCGCATCCTGCCGCAGCCGTAATGCCGGGGACTACATCGTAACTAATGCCGGCTTTAATCAGATGTTCGGCTTCTTCACTGCCCCGGCCAAAGACGAAAGGATCACCACCTTTTAAGCGGATGATCAGCTTGTGTGTTTGCGCCAGTTCGACCAGCAACTGATTAATTTCATCTTGTTTCAGGATATGATGCCCTGGGGCTTTGCCGACGAAAATTTTTTCTACACCGTCGGGAACCAGACTTAAAATCTCGTCACTAACCAGCCGATCATGGACAATAACGTCCCCACTTTGGATATATCGCAAGGCCCGCAAGGTCAAAAGCTCCGGATCACCCGGACCAGCACCAACTAGCACCACATGGCCTTTTTCTTGTAGATCAGACGGCATAAGGGATCATTTCCTTATTGCGCGATGCCCAGATGTTCTGGGCATGTGTCATAGCCGCAACCGGTGCGCCGGCTTTTCCCATTAGTCGCAGGGCTATGGCCATGGTGCCTGTGATGGCAGCAATCGCATAAGGATGGCGATCTTCACCTTTCCAGATGGCACTTAAACGTTCTGTGTCCATTTCTTCATCATGGGCCGCATGTTTGCTTTCCACAAAAGCAGGCCATTCTTCTTCGGATTTTTCACCATCAATCAGATATTGCACGGTAACAGGCTTGGCCGGGCGGCGTTCAATCTCGCCGCCTTCGCCTTTAAAGACGCACATGCGTTTCTGGCCCAACAACTTTGCGCAATCGCGGTGGATTTCACGGTAGGCTGTGTGCGTAATACATTGAAAGACAGATGGGGCATCAAAGGCATTAATCATGCGGGCAAAAGTATTCACCGGGGTGCGAACCCCCAAAGTGGATTTCAGATCAATGATGTCCTGCAAGACCGGGCTGATTTCTTTTAAACTGAGATAGGCGAAGTTCCCTGTGGTGAGTTGCTCCGCGGCATCATCCAGTGAGCTGGCAAGCGGGATGCCCAGTTTGCGCAACGTTTCAGCTGTATAAAGGCGGCCTTCTGTATGACCTTCGACCCCGTGCATAAAAATTTTGATCCCGCTTTCTGCCATGGCAAGAGCTGCAAGCAGATAATAAGGCAGCTGACGGACTTTACCCGCATAGCTTGGCCAATCCAGATCAATGGCGGGGATGCTGTCCGGGCGATTTAAGTTATCGCGAACCGCATCAATGAAACCAGCCCCTTCGCCTGCATCTTCGGTCCGTACGCGCAAGATACATAAAAAGGCACCCAGTTGAACAGGATCAACCTTTTTGTTCAAAATCATGGTGGCGGCTTCTTTGGCTTCTTCGCGGGTCAGTGGACGTGACAGGCGCGGGCCTTTACCGATGATGCGGATATAGGGCGCAAAGGGATGTTCTTGCGACATGGTGGTAACTTTCTCATGCTGAATTTATATAGGGTTTTAGCAGGTGCAATAATTAGAGGTCGAGAAAATTTGTCACTCTTCCTGTAAAAAGATTGTGAACAGCTTGGTACTTAAGTTCCAAATATCATGTTTGGACAATAGTTTTAACAGGTTAATAATGAATGTCATTCTAAACCGTTTATATGAGGTTTAGCGGGGAGAATTGTAGTGGATTATTTTTAACTTTGAGGAATCGGTTAGTTCTCTAGTGCCTGAACAAGGGCACAGAAATCTTCTACGCTTAGTTCTTCTGCCCGTTTTGTAGGTTCAATCCCGGCTTTGATTGCCAGTTCTTCACCATTGACGCCCAGTGATTTCAAGCTCGCACGCAGCATTTTACGGCGTTGGCCAAAGGCAGCTTGGGTGACTTTTTCCAACTGATTTCGCGGGACATCGACGAGAGGTTTCCCTCGTGGCACAAGGGTTGCGACCGTGGACATGACTTTTGGGGGCGGGGTAAAGGCCGTTGGCTTGATATTAAAGTTGGATCGCACCTCGCACAGCCATTGGGTCAGAACCGACAGACGGCCATAATCTTTGGTGCGTGGACTGGCGGCCAGACGGTCGGCCACTTCTTTTTGAAACATCAGGGTTAGGCATTCATAATCCGTGATATTCTCCAACCAGTTTAATACCAGTTGGGTAGAGATATTATATGGCAGGTTCGCAACAATTTTGCGCGAGCCTTCACATAGGTTTGCCGGGTTAATCTCCAACGCATCGCCTTCGATGATTTCCAGACGACCGGGGTAGGCGGCTGCAATTTCTTTCAGGGCTGCGATGGGGCGTTCATCACGTTCAATAGCAATGACTTTTTTAGCCCCTTCTGCCAACAAGGCGCGCGTCAGGCCACCGGGGCCGGGGCCGATTTCAATCACAGTGCATTGCCTAAGGTCCCCTGCAGCACGTGCCACCCGTCCGGTGAGGTTAAGGTCAAAGAGAAAGTGCTGACCCAATGATTTTTTTGCAGCCAAATCATATTTGGCAATTACGTCACGCAAAGGCGGCAGATGATCCGTGGTCATGAGATGCTCTGTTGTTTTTGGGCCATTTGTGCAGCCATTTTTATGGCGGCCACAAGGCTGGTTTCACTGGCTGTCCCTGTTCCGGCAATATTAAGCGCGGTCCCATGATCTGGTGATGTGCGAATGAATGGCAAGCCAAGTGTGACGTTGACGCCCAGATCAAAGGCCAAGGTCTTGATCGGGATCAAGGCCTGATCGTGATACATGCACATGGCGACATCATATTGATCGCGCGCGGCTTTATGGAACATGGTATCCGGCGGCAGAGGACCAACCACATCAAGGCCCAAATCTTTCAAGCGGTTGATGGCTGGGGTAATGATTTCAATTTCTTCACGGCCCATATCCCCATTTTCCCCTGCGTGGGGATTGAGACCTGAAATTGCCAGACGCGGCTTTTCAATCCCAGCCCGTTCCTTTAGAGCGTTGTTGGTGATGATGCATTTCTCAACGATTAAATCTTCACTTAATTGCACGATGGCATCTTTTAAGGAAACGTGCACCGTCAGCGGCACGACATTTAATTCATCGCAAGCCAGCATCATGATGGGTGGTGTGGCAATGCCTGCCAGTTCTGCCAGAAATTCCGTATGACCGGGAAAAGAAAAACCGCATTCATGCAAGGCGTGTTTATGGATCGGGTTTGTGACAACACCAGATGCCTGTTCTGAGCGGGTCAATTCAACAGCGCGTTCAATGGAGCATATAACTGATTTGCCTGTATATTTGCTCAATACGCCCGGTGTGCCTACTGTGACAGGATGGTCCAGAACGGGCAGGGCATCCTGAAAGACATCTCCCACTTCGGTTGGGTCTGAAATGGGGCATATGGGAACCGTCCATTTCAGGCTGCTTGCCAGAAGGCTTAAACGTTCAGGGCTATCAATCAGGAAAAAAGCAGGCAGGTCTGATCTGTGATCTCGCCATGCTTTCATGGCGATTTCCCCACCGATCCCTGCAGGTTCACCCATGGTCACGGCAAGTGGCTTGATCATAAACGGATATCCACAAAAGCAGAGCGACGTTCCTGCTGGATAAGGCGGCGGTTTTCCCTGCCGATCTTTTCTTGACGCAGACGCTGCTGGATGGCTTTGCGTTTGGCAATCTCAGGTGATTTTGCAACTTCCTGACGTTTACAGACCATCAATATCATGATGGAAACACCATTGCGTTCAAAAATAGTAATTTGCCCTTCATTAAGGTTTTGCAAAGTCTGACGCAATTCCGGTGCAGTTTTGGATATGCGCAGATCATTAATGATGGTGCTTTGAGTGCCGGGAACCTCTTCAGAAGCTGTTTTCAAATCAGCACAGCTTTTGATTTGATACGCGATGTTTGTTGCTTGCTGTTTCTTTGGTGCAATATCGGCCCCGCCTTGTTGAGGGTCCAGTGGGAAGGAAATCTGGCCAAGATCAATTATTGCATCCGGTTTGCTTTGTCCTGAGATACGTTTGTCATTGAGTTTGACAATAAAATATCCGGCAGGCGTGCGGACCGGGTTTGACAGTCCCCCAACATTTAATCGGCTCAGTACGTTTTCCAGTTCCGGGTCTAAATTACCTGACTGGACCCAGCCGAGATTACCCCCTTCTGTGGCCGATGGGCTTTGTGAAAAATCACGGGCCAGATCTTCAAAGGAGGCACCTTGGCCCGCATGTCCGACCAAGCGTTCAGCCATTTGTCGTGCACTCGATTCCTGATCCGGACTTTCGACAGGGATAAATATCTCTGCATAATTATATTCAGGTTTGCCTTTGTTAGCTTCCTCTGCGGCTATAGCCGCGTCGATTTCATTTTCGCTCACCCGAAGGCGTTGGGAACTGACCTGATTACGATAAAACGTCCAGGCAATCTCGGCCTCAGCCTGCTCTTTTACGACTTCAATATCAATCCCACTTTGGCCTAAAGCGATCGCGAGTTTATCGACTGGAATTTTTAGAGATTGTGCAAATCTGTTTAATCCGTTTTGGATTTGATCATCCGTGACCTCTATGCCCAGCTTTTCTGCGGCCTGTCGCTTCAAACGCTCATCAATCATAGTGCGCAGAATCGTTGATGTCAGGCGTCTTCTGACTTCAGGCGTATTTGGCAGGCGTGAAGTAGCAATGGTCAGGCGAATACGTTGGGCGAGATCATGGGCGGAAATAACATCATCATTGACCACTGCAGCAATACGCATCACCCCTTGGGCAGCACTGGGATTGGGCAAAAGAAACAGGCAGACCAGTAAAGAAAGGGCGGCCGTTTTTGTCAGTGTAAAAAGTTTCAACATGTCCGATCAATTTATGATTTCCAAGGGTGCTAACAATGTAACCTGATTTTACAAAATGTACAGACCCTAACCATCTTCAAGGTGTAGAATCATGGTTGAGCCTAAAAGCAGGCAAATGCAGGCTGGTGCCCAAGCGGCAAGCAAGACAGGGATGCTGCCTGATAACGCCAGAGCCATAGAAATATCTGTGAAGAAATAAAGGACAAACCCACAAAGCATCCCCCCACTGACCACAAAGGTTGTCCCACCTTTGCGGGTGTGACGCAACGTAAAGGTTGCGGCGATCAGGATCATGGCTGCTAGCAACAAGGGGGCTGAGAGAAGGCTATGGAAATGTAGTTTGTGGCGCTTTCCGCTAAAGCCCGCTTTTTCCATCGTATCAATAAATTCAGGCAGGGACCAAAAAGACATGGTTTCTGGCGGGGCAAAGCTATCCTGAATTTTATTTAGCGTAAGGTCGGTTTCAAACCAAAGTTCGTCATTATATTCCGTCGGTTTTTCTGCAATATGGACCTGCACGTTATATAGGTGCCAGAACCCATCTTCCAGACTAGCCCGATCGGCTTCAATTCTATGGGAGAAATGGTCGGCGTCTTTATACACAAAGATGGAAACATCATTCAAATCAACATGCTCCCCCTGTTGTAATACAAAGCGTGAATGCAGAACGGATTGGCCTTCAAGATTGCTTTGGCGCAGCCATAAGCCGTTTGCGGACAGACTTAAAAGACTTGATTTACCATCAAAATACCGACTTTCCATTTGCTCAAAGGCACTTAATGTGGCTGACCCTAAGGGGTTGATTACCATAATCTGTATCAAGCCAAGAGCAAATGCGGCCAAAATCGCAGGCGTCATAAAGCGCCATGCCGATACACCAGCAGCGCGCGTCACTACTAGTTCATGTGATTTTGTTAGGCGGCTAAAGGCGGACATACCGGCAAAGAGTACCGCAAAAGGAAAGGTTTCCTGCCCCAAGTGCGGCAGTTTCATTAGGGCCATTTGCAAGGCGATCAGGGCGGAAATGCCTTCGCGATTGGCCGCACGGCGTAACATTTCAATCGCATCGATCAGAAAGATCAATCCTAAAAAGACTGTCATCAGAATCGCAAAATGCATCAGGAAATGACGACCGATATAAAGTGAAAGGGTGGGTGCAAGTCTAATCATTCTAGGCCGCCCCTTCACTTTGGTGTTGTCTGGCAAATTCAAGTTCGCGCGCGACTCTTTTTGCATTGCGTTTGGGGTGCCATGTCATAAAGAAACTACAGACAGGGATTGGCAGTAGGGTCCCAAAATACAGTAGGGGGATTAATGTCAGGTTTTTCGCAGCAATATTTGCCATACCTAAAGAGGCTACTTGTAACAGAATTACGCCCGCAATCGCTAACATGATACGTTTGGCTTGCCCTCGTCGGCTGAACTGTCCTGCTGTCAGGAAAAGAAGGGCTGCAAGGGCATTGGATAGGCACAAGAATGGGGTTAGCAGCCGTTGATGGCCTTCGATAATATGTTTGCCGAAATCGTGGATACTTAGGCCTACGGTAGTTTCCGGGTGCAGCAATTCAGGGACCATCAGTTCGCGTGCTTCGGGTACGCGTGCACTATCATTGCCCTTCTTGATCGGTACATCATGGGTGTAACGATCAAAATGCAGCATGGAAAATTTACCCGTGGTCGGTTCTACCACCTGACGATTACCCTGGAACATGATGACACGAGCGGACCCGTCGACTTCGACCAAGGCGCCCCGCTGCGCCATCAGGGTGACCGGGCGTTCCGGGTCGGTTTCATCATGCACCAGAATGCCAAGCAATTGACCTTCTTGGGTGCGTTCGCGCACATAAACGGTTACTTTACCACCCAGTTCGTTAAAAGCCCCTTCGCGCAATAATAAATGCGACATGCTATGGCGAAGTTCCCATTGTAATTCGCGGAAAAGTTCATAGGATTTGGGCACCAGATAGAGATTGAGCGCATAAGACGCCATCATCACCACAAAGGTCAGCACAAGGGCAGGCTTGGCGATCATCCAGTTGCTCATGCCACACGCGCGCATGACCGGAAGTTCACGGTCCATATTCAGGCGGCTGTAGGTAAAAGTGACCACGGCAAAAAGCGCAATAGGTAGGATGATAGTCAAAAAGTTGGGCAGTAACAGGGCGGTGAAATAGATGAACATACCGATACCCAAGCCCCGATTCACAATCATTTCCACAAAACGTAACGATTGTGTCAGCCACAGCACACAGACAAGAGCAAGTGCAACCAGCACAAAGCCTGCAAAAAGCTGTCGAAAGAGGTATCTGTCCAAACTTTTCATGATCGGGGAAGTATAATCCTTGATGCAACAAAAGAAAGCAATATGATCGTCCTTGTGAAAATTGCAAGCAGGGAGTCATCATGGCGGGAAATAAATGGAATATGCGCGGCATCGAAGTGGCCCGCACAGTCGCAAAATGGTCCAAAGACAAAAGCACACAAGTCGGTGCTGTGGTCTTGATGGAAGACGGCACACCCCTGACGTTTGCCTATAACGGCTTTGCCCGCGGCGTTGATGACGATGTACCCGAACGCCACGAACGTCCCGAAAAATACAAATGGACTAGCCACGCCGAAGAAAACGCTATTGCTAACTTGGCACGGACCGGACAAATGGCACGCGGTGCAACTTTGTATGTTACCCATTTCCCCTGTGCCGGTTGTGCCAGAAAAATCATTCAGGCTGGAATCGCCCGCGTGGTCGTGGATGCGGCTTCCATGAACGAAGATTTTATTGCACGCTGGGAAGAAGACATGTCTTGTTCCAAAGAGATGTTCGCCGAAGGTGGGGTTGAGGTGATTATCCACGAATAACGGCTCGTCATTCCCGCGAAAGCGGGAGCCCAAACTGCGTGATATTGGATCCTCGTTTTCACAGGGATAACCACTACAACAAAAAAGGCCCGTCGCCTGTTCCAGCGAAGGGCCTTTTTTACATTCACTTTTAATGACTTATAGGTACTCGTCTGCGCAATCGAGAACGGCACCATAGCCTTTGGTGAACATGTCAGCCAACGCACCACTTGCAGGCAGAATTTGTTCTGCAAAGAAGCGTGCTGTGTTGATTTTGGCTTTCATGAAGGTTGGGTCGCCTTCGCCTGCATCCAGTTTGGCTTGTGCAACAACTGCGGATTTGGTCAGTAACCAGCCGCCACAGACGTTACCCATCAGGCGCAGGAAGTGAACAGAGCCGGTTGCAGCTTGTTTCGGGTCTTCCTTGAAGCTTTCCACCAACCAGGCAGCAGCTTCTTCAACCTTGGCGACACCGATTTCAACTTCTGCTGCCATGTCGGCAAAGACGCCGCCTTTCGCTTTAGCAGTTTCAATATCAGCTTTGACCATCGGAAGCAGGATATCCAAATAGGCCCCGCCGTTCATAGCGACTTTACGCCCGATCAGGTCATTACATTGAATGCCGTTTGTACCTTCGTAGATGGAGGTAATACGCACATCGCGCAGCCATTGTGGGGCACCACTTTCTTCGATAAAGCCCATACCACCATGGACCTGAATGCCATCATCGGCGACTTCTTTACCAATGTCGGTGCTGTAAGCTTTCACAATCGGGGTCAGAAGCTGGATCAATGCATCTGCCTTGGCGCGATCTTCATCAGTTGCACCTTTCGCAAAGAAGTCTTGCTGACGTGCGGCAAAGTAAGAAATGGCGCGCGCTGCTTCTGTTTTGGATTTCATCGTTAACAGCATTCGACGCACATCGGGGTGCTTGTCGATGGAAACAGATGATTTGTCTTTAGACCCGATCAATGGGCTTTGAATACGGTCGCGCGCATATTCACGGGCACATTGATATGCACGTTCAGCTGCCGCGAAACCTTCATTCCCGACGTTCAGACGCGCATTGTTCATCATGGTGAACATGCAGGCGAGACCTTTGTTTTCTTCTTTTACAAGATAGCCTGTGGCTTCTTCGAAAGACATGGTTGCGGTGGGGGAACCATGGATACCCATTTTATGTTCCAGCGAAATGCAATAAGCCGGGTTACGTTCCCCCAAGGAGCCATCTTCATTCACCAGGAATTTAGGTACGATGAACAATGAAATCCCGCGTGATCCGGCAGGCGCATCGGGTGTGCGCGCCAGAACAAGGTGGACGATGTTTTCGGTCATGTCATGTTCACCAAAGGTGATGAAAATCTTTTGACCTGTGATTTTATAAGTGCCGTCTTCTTGCTTGACTGCTTTTGTGCTGACGGCTGCAAGGTCAGAACCCGCAGAGGGTTCTGTCAGGTTCATGGTACCTGTCCATTCGCCGGAGGTCATCTTTTCAAGGAAGATCGCTTTTTGTTCATCAGAGGCATGTTTTTCCATGGCGTCAATGGCACCCGCTGTCAGCATGGGGCATAGACCAAAGGCGATGGAAGAGGCGTTCCAAATTTCGCTAACCGCATTTGACAGAACAAATGGCAGACCCATGCCGCCAAATTCCGGATCACAACCGATCCCTTGCCAGCCACCTTCAATGAATTGGGCATAGGCTTCTTTAAAGCCGGGGGCCGTTGTGACGGTATTGTCTTTCCAAACCGGGTTTTCCGTGTCGGACACGCGGGCCAATGGGGCAATAACATCACGACCAAGTTTGCCAGCTTCTTCCAAAATGGCGTCCACCATATCTTCAGTTGCTTCTTCATATCCGGGCAGGGCCGTGATAGTTTCTAGATCAAAGACATCCTTGATGAGAAATTCCATCTCGGTGATCGGTGCGTTATATACAGTCATGATAAACCCCTTTGGTTTAGGCAAAGTTCGTGATTTTTTTAGCTGTTTTGACTATAGTCGATATGTCTTCGCAAGTGCCACATAAATGTGTGCAGCGCGAATTAATTTTTTGTGACGAAGGAGCAAAAGATTGTTTTATTCCTTAAAGATACAATAGGAAGTTTATGCATATTATCCGGCTGCTTCTATCCATCGATCATCAGAAAAAGAAAACGTATGGATTAAATCTTCCATTTTTTATTTATCTTCATTTTGTCACCAGTAAAGAATTTGAAACGGTACTGCCTGAGGGCTTGCAAGAAAAATGTTTAACAGCCAAAAAACATTTCTATCAGGAGAACAAGTTTTTCAGCGAAGAGTATATGGTGGATTACAAGCGCAGCCCCTATATCCGTTTCTTGACAGGGCCTGATGTCCATAAATTTTTTGCCAAACTTCTATCGTTAAATTATCAGCCCCATCGCCATCTCTTGAGAGAGAACGCGGGATCATTTACCGAGTTCTTTGCGGATCTTGATCTGTTCTGGGCAGATAAATATCGAAAGAAGGGGGACGGTATCGATGAACAAACTTTACGTGACGTTCTGTTCTGTCAGGCTTGTTTACAAACACATTATCAACGTATCTTTGACAAGAAAAACCTGCGTGACAAACTGGATGATTTTGCAAAATCTGAATTGATTGCACGGGAAGAAGAAATAGCTGTGCTGCGTCAGGAAATGGCAGATCTTAAGAGGCATTTAAAGCGTAAGGAACATCACTGCAAAACGTTACAACAGCAGTTGGATCAGGCACAGGAAGAAAAGATCGTTCTTGTGCCCGGCGATCCGCATCATATGTTAGGCTTGGCTTCAGATGAAAAAGGCCGTGTCGAAAAGCGGGCCAAGGCACTGTTGAAGGCATTGCATCCAGATAAATCCGGTACATCTGAAACCGCATACCTGTTTGATTTAATCGTAAAGTCTCGTGACCTTGCCTTGAAAGACTAAACCGCGCGGGAGTGTTTTTTCTGACCTTTTTGCAGATAGGTATCAAAGGTGGCGGCAACCATTCGCATCAAGGGTCTGCCTTCTTCCGGCAAGGTCAGGACGCCGTTTGACAGGGTGCAGATGTCATCTTCGATCAAGACCTGAAGCTTTTCTTCTTCTGAGGCAAAGAAGTCTTCATCAAAGCCGTGTTCACGACAGAGTTTGGGGAGGTCCACTTTCATATTGCACATGATTTGTTCAATGACTGCGCGGCGCAGGATGTCTTCTTCGGTTAGGGAACGGGTGCGACCAACGGGGAGCTGGCCGTTATCAATCATGCGTTTGTAATCGCGCAAAGGCTGAACATTGGCAACATATCCATCGGGTGTCTGACCAATGCTGGAGGCCCCAAGTGGCAGCATGACTGGGTTGTTATCAACCGTGTAGCCTTGAAAATTGCGATGTAAGCGTTCTTCCTTCATCGCGCGGGTCATTTCATCATCGGGGCGGGCATAATGGTCCAGGCCGATTTTGACAAACCCGTGTTCTTCCAGACGACTTGCCGCAGCTTCCATCTGTTCCCAGCGTTCTTTAGCATTGGGCAAGGCTTCTTCCGGGATTAATTTCATGTGGCTTTTCATCCACGGTACATGAGCATATCCAAAGACCGCAAACCGTTTGGGTTCCAGACTGACAGCTTTATCCACCATATCCAAAACCCGTTCCGTACTTTGGAAAGGAAGCCCATAGAGCAAGTCAAAGTTGATAGAGGTAATGCCGTATTTTTTCAGCCAGCCTACCACATCTTTTGTGACCCCAAATGGTTGAATACGGTTGATGGCGACCTGAACTTCCTCATGAAAATCCTGCACCCCGATGGACGCACGATTGATCCCGGCTTCTGCGATGGCTTTGACATAGTCTTCCGTCGCTGTGCGCGGGTCAAGTTCAACCGCGAGTTCGGAACTGTCATCAATGTCAAACAGGCTTTTCAGTTTTTCAATGATGGATTTCCAGTCTTCTGCCTTCAACATGGTGGGCGACCCACCGCCCCAATGGACGTGTTTGGCTGTCATGCGTGCAGGCAGGGCTTCGGCAAGAAGTTCGATTTCTCTATGGACATATTTCAGGTAGTCTGTGATCGGATCATAACGTTTGACGATCTTGGTATAACAACCACAGAAAGAACACATCTCGTCACAAAAAGGGATGTGAATATAAAGCGATACCCCAACTTTTGGATCTAAATTCTTTAACCAGTCACGATAGTCCTGATCGGTGTCTGTCTCCAGAAAATGCGGCGAGGTCGGATAGCTGGTGTAGCGTGGTACCCGCAGGTCGTATTTTTCAGATTTTTCGGCAATGGAAACAGTCATGATATTTGAATCCGAACATAATAAATTAAAGGCTAATCATACGCTATATGGCGATCAAATGTGGTCATTATGGGGCAGTGATAAATATTTTCCCACAAGTTGAATTGTCTGGACCAATTGTGTGCACTTCGCTATAGATACAGATAAAGTGATATAAGAGGAATCTATGTCAAAATGCTGTCTATCCTGGGTTGTTTTTCTTTGTCTAGGGTTGTTAAATAGTCTGAATGTTCAGGCCGCCGGACTGGAAGGGATAACGATCCGGTTTTGTGGCGATGGTTCTGGCTGGCCACCCTATACCTACATTGACCCCAAAGAACCCGGTGTGGTTAAGGGCTATGATGTTGATGTTATAAAAGAAATTCTGGAATCCCATGGCATTATTGCTGAATTTAGCATGCCATCTTGGAAACAGTGTCTGGAACGTGCCAAGGATGGTCATGCATTTCAAGTGGCCTTGAGCTCGTCTTATAATGATAAACGTGCACATGATTTTATTTTTACACGCAAATATTATTCTTCGGTGCAAAGCTACTTTTATTCAACAGAACGTTTTAAGGTGCGCCCTGACATCAAGAAAGCAAGTGATCTGTTTTTGTTTGGTCAGGTCTGTGGGCGCTATTCCTACAATTATGAAGGAACAGGCGTTTTAAAAAATGATCAGATTAATATGGCGGCAAAGTCTTACACGGCACTCGTTTCACGAACTTTAAATGATGATTGCGCCTTCTTTATTGGTCGTCCCAGCATCTTGTTGGGCTTTCGCCTAATGGAAGCGAAATTGATTAACGCGAACGAAATCTCTTATGCCCCGATCCCCAATGCAAAGCATGATGATTTTTATATGCTGATTTCGCGCAATTCCCCTTATGCGGATGAATTGAAGCGTATCCTGGATGAGGGCATTGAACGACTTGAAAAATCAGGTCGTCTAAAAGAAATCTTGGATAGCTACTACATAAAAATGCAAAGTTAAGACGGCTCAGAAAAAAGCTCCGAACCTTGAAGGGACGGAGCTTTTTTTATTGAAGTTACTTGGCGTCAGCGGCAACTTGCATTTTGATAATTTTATCAGGATTGGTGACTTGACCGTTTTTAAAGCTGCTGCCTTTTTTGATACGGTTTACAAACTCCATTCCTTCAACCACATGACCCCAGACGGTATATTGTCCATCCAGATGTGCTGCCTTTTTAAAGACAATAAAGAATTGGCTGTTGGCGCTGTTCGGGCTGGAAGAACGTGCCATGGAAACTGTGCCGGTGACATGTTTTTCGTTGGAAAATTCTGCCGGAAGATCAGGATATTTGCTACCGCCCATACCTGTTCCGGTTGGATCGCCGCCCTGTGCCATAAAACCACGGATCACGCGGTGAAAGACAGTCCCATCATAAAAACCTTCGCGGGTTAATTGTTTGATGCGGGCCACGTGTTGCGGGGCAATGTCCGGGCGCATTTTAATGACCACACGGCCATTTTTCAGGTCCATATAAAGGGTGTTTTCCAAATCATAATCCTGGGCTTGGGCTGATATATTCAGACCGATCAGAACCAGTAGGCTAAGAATAAAGCGTTTCATTAAATCTTCTACCTTGGTTTTTATACGTCAGCTGCAACTTGCATCTTGATGATGCTGTCGGGCACATCAACAGAACCGTTGTTGAACGGGCTGCCTTTTTTAATGGCATGGACATGTTCCATGCCGTCAGTGATCTGACCCCAGAAGGTATATTGGTTATCCAGATGTGGGGCGCGGTCAAAGCACAGGAAAAATTGGCTATTTGCGCTGTCCGGGTCCATGGAACGCGCCATGGAACAGGATCCTTCAATATGCGGTTCATCTGAAAATTCAGCTTCCAGATTTGGATAATCACTGCCGCCCATACCTGTCCCGGTTGGGTCACCGCCCTGTGCCATAAAACCATCGATCACACGGTGGAAAACAACCCCGTCATAAAAGCCTTCACGCGCCAGCATCTTGATGCGTTCGCAATGTTTAGGGGCCAGATCGGGGCGAAGTTCAATGGTGACGCGCCCGTCTTTGAGGTCCAGATAGAGGGTGTTTTCAGGATCTTTTATATCGACCATGTTGCAGCTGCCTTGTTTTCTTTACATTCAAAATGGGCGACAGAGTAACATAATTTGGATATGGGAAAAGGCCGTATTTTTAAGCAACGAAATCCAGAGGGCGTTCCAGGCTTTGCAGTACCCCTAAAATCCGGTCAATTTGCTTGAGAGTTTTTTCATTATCCGACGGATAGCGCCGTTCAAAATCGTAACGGTCTTCCCATTCCGCGATATAATCGCGGGGGCGATCCGGTTCAGCCCTCTCACCGGTTAAGGCACCGATGGTGGCGTCAAAGCCGGGGTGGAGTTCGGATTGAAAGGCCAGCATTGAATATTCGTCATAAGACAGGGACCCATCGATATAGAGGTCGAGGCTCAGTTCTGCCATTTCGCGTGGTGTTGTGGTGCGAACATCCAGAATATCTTCGTCGTCGCCGCTTTCGTTGTTTAAGGTCTCAAGATCAATTTCGATCCCGTTAAATTCGACAATATCTTGTGGGGCAGTGCGTTTAGCCTGTTCTATGCGTTCGAGATCTTGGTCGCTTGGTGGTGGGGTGATCAGGGCTTGATTTTGCGTATAGGCAGTTTGACGAGACAGATTTTCCTGTTCATGCAACAAGACGTGCGAAAGGTTTGAATCAATATGCATGATACAAACCTCCCTCAAATGCTAAAATGTTGATGACTGGCGTTATTCTGCCGCGCTTAATGTGCATTCTTCCTGCTTTTGCTGAATTTTGAATTTCTTGATGGCATACATCGATTCATCAGCTGCATCCATCAACTTGTGGGTCATACTGTTATGATCGTAGAACTGTAAACCCACACTGGCATTTAACGAAATGGTTTGGTCTTGCCAACGCATGGTGGTGGTGTTGAGCTCGTGGGCGATTTTTTCAACTCGCATTTGACCGTCATCCCAGCCACTGCGGACCAGTAGAACCGCAAATTCATCCCCGCCTAGTCGCGCCACATAATCCATGCCGCGGGTCATGCGCTCCAATACGCGCGAGACATGGCAAAGAACTTCATCTCCACAGGCATGGCCAAATTTATCGTTGATGGGTTTAAAGTCGTCCAGATCAATATAGGCCAGAACACCGGTTTCCTTAAATCGGCGGGCAGAGGCAAGAACGCGCTGCATTTCAGCCTGAAAACCACGCCTGTTTAATATCCCTGTCAAACTGTCTGTCATAGCCAGACAATCCAGATAGGCGATCCGTTCATTTTGTTGATTAAGCACTTCTTCGATCTGATAGGCGAGCTTCAGCGTATCGTGCAGGGCTTCTTCCCTGTCGGTTGCGCTGGCGCGTCCTTCCAGACATCCGGCAAGCTTGCAAATCCCAGCCACCAATTGACTGACATGGGTATCGGGCTGCTTTACGTTATCAAACATGGGCGGTTCTCCGCTTTTGTTTCAAGTTCCAACATTCCCCAAGTCTTATCCTTCGTTCGAGTGTTTTAAATTTATCAACCTTGGATCATGTTTCTTTTTGTCCCGGCCTTTGGCAGAACATCGCAAAGCCTATGCCAGAAAAAAGGTGCTTAATTTATAACGATTCGAAGGTGTTAGGGTAAAATCTGCCTAGGCAAAAATTGCCGCACTAGGCAAAAAGGTTCTATTGGGGCATAGTGATGGTTATGAGATATTTTTTGATTATAGTGATCGCTGTGGGGGCGTTTCTTTCCTTTGAAACGGCCTCTGCTGATCCGTCGGCCTTTCGGTCCCATGAAGCAACCTATCTGATGACCCAGGTGCGAAAGTATGAACGTGACTGGTCATCGGTGGAGCGTGCTGAAGGTTTGTTGCGTTATAAATTTAATCAAACATGTGACGGCTGGACGACGGAACATCAGATGGCGCTGGATATTGTTTATGAAAGCGGTCAACAGGCGCAGATGGTATGGCATTATACCAGTTGGGAAGCCAAAGATGGATCAAAACTGCGTTTTCGCACTCGTACTCTGACCAATGGACAGGAAACTGAAAAACTGAATGGTGAAGCGCGCAAGGAAGGCGACCAAACCGTGGTCGTCTATAGCCAACCCAGTGGAAAACGCCTTATTTTACCCCAAGATACCTTTTTCCCGACCCGTCATATGCATGAAAGTTTTCTGCGAGCTGAAAAAGGCGAGATCGTTTTTAACGCCCCTTATTTTGATGGCAGTAGCGTGGATGAAGGTTTTAATCTGGATACGGTTATGACGCGTTTTAAAGGTAAGGCCTTGGCAAAGGTAGAAGATCAGTCCTTGCCCAAAGCCCCTACGTGGGACATGCAGCTTGCGTTTTTTAAACGTGATACAAATGAAAGTGTCCCGCATATGGAAATCACAGCGCGGTATCGCAAAGACGGGGTAACGACACGTATTCTTCAAGACTTTGGTGATTTTTTGCTGCAGGGGCGTTTGGTGGATTTTTCATATGTTGAAGAACCCAATTGTCATTAGGTTGGGGACCCTATGGCCGCAGCTATAAAAGGCGTCCTTTAAAAATTGCATCGCCGCCGTATTTCTGGCGGATTTCTTCAATAGCTTTTTCGGAACGGGCATCTTTTTGCTGTTCGGCCAGTTCAAATAAGTCTGGCGGGGCAGGGGTGACTTTATCGGCATCTTCCAACATGGAAAAACCACTGCCGATTAGTCGATAACTGCGCCCATCACATAAAGGTTCTAACAATTCACACGAGGTTTTGAAAAGAACCTCACCGGATTGTGTGGGGTGGGGCAACTGGCGCGAGCGAGTGATATTTCGAAAACCAGTGGTTTTGACCTTTAAGGTTACAGTGCGCCCGGCAAGGTTAGCCTTTTTCATACGCTGACCGATTTTTTCGCATAAGGGATAAAGAATGTCTGATAGTTCTTTGTAGCTGTGGAGGTTCTCGTCCAGCGTGGTTTCGTTGGAGATGCTCTTGGTTTCAGATTCTGGTGTGACAGGTCGTTCATCTTCTGCGCGGCAGAAATGATAAAGTCTTGCCCCAATGGCCCCATAGGCCCGCATCAAATCGACCTTTTCAAAGGCGCGCAGCTGACCAATCGTGGCAATCCCGTCAGAAGCCAATTTCTTTTCCATCGCAGCCCCGACACCAAAGATCATTTTAACTGGTTTGTCTTCGAGATAATCTTTGGCTTCTGCGCGCCCCAAGATAGCAAAACCGCGCGGTTTGTCCAGATCAGATGCCAGTTTTGCAAGGGATTTATTGTAGCTTAAGCCCACAGAAGCCGTGACGCCGATTTCGGTTTCTATTCGCTTGATCAGCCGTACCAGCGTGCGGGCAGGACTACCGCCATGAAGGGCCTCAGTTCCGCTTAAATCCAGAAATGCTTCATCGATGGAAAGCGGCTCGACCATGGGGGTGGCTTCAAACATCAGGTTTCTGACTTCACGTCCCACTTCACCATACTTACCTTTGGAAGGCGGCACTACGACCAGATCGGGGCACAATTTTAAGGCCTGCATCATCGGCATGGCAGAACGCACTCCATAAATTCGTGCGATATAACAGGCAGCAGCCACTACACCACGATGACGCCCGCCTACTGCAATGGGTTTGTCTTTCAGTTCTGGGTTATCACGTTTTTCAATGGTGGCGAAAAAGGAATCGCAATCAATATGGGCGATATGCAGATCGTTTAATTCCGGGTGTGACAGCAGACGCACCGACCCACAGACCGGACAGCGTTGTGTTTCCGGTCGATCATCGAAACTATGCGCGCAATCGCGACATAAAGTGGGTAGGGTCTTTTCTGTCATTCATTCAATCGTTTTCCTGCGAAGGCAGGAAACTTTATATTGCTACTGGAAATGAAAAGGTCCCTGTCTGCGCAGGGACACAGTCTATTTAGAATATAGCCCGATACCATCAGAACAAAAAGAGAATATTTAAGCTGTTTTATCCCACAACCAGGCCGCCCCGCGCACACCGCTTGAATCCCCATGTTTGGCTTTGACCAGTTTGGTGTCGCATTCATTGCCAAAAACCCATTTGTCCCAGAGTTTTGGCACCGTGTCATACCAGCGATCAATGTTGGAAACACCACCTCCTAACACAATCGTATCAGGGTCAAATGTGTTGATGATGCTGGCAAGGGCGCGTGCCAGACGGTTTTCATATATGGTAAATACCGGTTCTGTAATTTCGTCAGGGAAGGTTGGGATGTCTTTGGCTTCGATTTTTGTCCCGCAGATATTTTCAAAGGTACGCGCAAGCGCCGGGCCACTGAGAAAAGTTTCAATACATCCATTATGATGGCAATAACAGGGGTGGCCTGGGCGTTCGCCATCTTGGGGCCAAGGCAGGCTGTTATGACCCCATTCACCGGCAACACCATTGGCACCATTCAAAATCTGTTTCTTAACGACGAGCCCGCCACCGACGCCTGTGCCCAAAATAACACCAAAGACGCTTTCTGCATCGGCGGCAGACCCATCCACTGCTTCGGACAAGGCAAAGCAATTGGCATCGTTGGCCATGCGCACATCGCGGTTTAAAGCTTCGGATAGATCATCTTTAAAAGGGTGCCCGATGAGCCAGACAGAATTCGCATTTTTAACTTTTTGGGTATGTCTTGAAATGCTGCCCGGTATGCCAATACCAACACTGCCTTTTTGTCCCACCTCGGCTTCAACTTCTTCTACAAGGGTGCGAATCGTATCAACGGTTTTTTGGTAATTGCCTTGTGGGCTTGGGATTCTTTTTCTTAAAACTTCGTCACCACTCTCGCTTAAACACAGGATTTCAATCTTGGTGCCGCCCAGGTCGATTCCGATTCGCATAAGAAATTCCAATAAGTTACGAAGTGTTAATCAATTGCAGGCATTGTATCACAAGTTCGGGTCTGTCAATGGGCATAATTTGCCTAGCGGCTAATGTACGAAACTCCTTTGCAGATCAGGGAGTTTGAGAGTAACTTACAGGTTCGATATTTTATTGTTTGATCGAACCGCATTCGGGGAAACCGTTCATGGTTGATAACGTGGAAAACAAATTGGGCATCACGAAAGCAGGTATTTCGTGCGCACTGGACCTTAAAGAAAAATATAAGGACAGCCAGCCGATTTGCGTGCCCGGCGAAAAGACAAAAATTCTGATGCCGGAACATCTGTTGAATATCAATCTTAATCTGGAAACGCTGGAAGATCCCATGCCGTTGTCTTTGATGGCAACGCGTGATCCAGAAAGCCCCATGTCTATGGCCGCAGCGGCACGATTAAGCCCACAAGCAGGCAAAAATAAATTTGTCGGTGAAGTCATGCGCATTGTAGCGGATGCCAGCAAGCATGATAATGTGGCTCATGCGATCAATATGCTGCATGAAAATGATTTCCACCCCAAGGCGATTGGCGAAGTTGTACGCCAGACCAACCGGGTGATTGTCCAGACCCGCAAGCAGTTTTCCTCAGCGTTACGCCAAAATCTGCATGCTTTGCTGGAAGGGGAGATGGCACCGCGTAAGTTTGTGCAGGAATTTTTCCATCTGACGGAAAATGGAAACCTGCGTCATGATATCCGCAAGCGCCTGGTGACCAGTCTGTTGCTGTCAACAACCATGCGTCCCTCCATTAAGTTTTTGTTCCTGGAAAACTTTGATCGTCTGCCTGAAGCTGTGCGTATGACCATCATTAAAGATGTACTTAACGCCCCTGAAAATCACCATACCGAGGTGATTAAAGAAGAACTGGCTTGGATCGTTAACAATGAAAAAGGTGGTTCTTTCAAGTACCACTAAGTTCCCAATCTCATGAATAATTTAATTTCTTATCCTCTTAAGGATCAACTGCCTGAACCGGGCAAGACGATTGAGGTCGCCCCCGGTGTCTTTTGGCTGCGTATGCCTCTGCCGTTCAAACTGGACCATATCAATTTATGGGTGATTGACGAAGGTGATGGTTGGACGATTGTCGATACGGGCATCAACCTGCCCGAGGTTCGTGAACGGTGGCAGATGTTGCTGGATGGTCAGTTGGCGGGCAAGCCTGTGAAGCGTTTGATCGTTACGCATTTTCATCCGGACCATGTCGGCCTTGCCGGATGGTTTGAAGAAACGCTCGGGCTACAATTGTGGATGACCCTGGGCGAATGGGGCATGGCACGTAATCTTAAGCTGGAAACCAAAGAACGGTCATCAGGGTATCTTAATAAATTTTATCATGCGACCGGGTTTGATGAGGATTTGTTGTCTATTATCCCGGAACGCAGCGAGTCCTATCCGTCACGTATTACCGTCCCACCGGCGGGTATGCGACGCATTCAGGACGGTGAAGTGATCAAGATGGGGCAACATGACTGGAAAGTGATGATCGGCACCGGTCATAGCCCGGAACATGCCTGTCTTTATTGTGAAAGCCTGAATGTGATGATTTCCGGCGATCAGATTTTGCCGCGCATCAGCCCTAATATCAGTATATGGCCGCAAGAACCGACGGCTGACCCGTTATCGCAGTTCTTGGATAGTCTGATTAAATTTAAAGACCTGCCAGATGACCTTTTGGTGCTGCCGTCCCATGATTATCCGTTCCATGGGCTTCATGCCCGTCTTGATGATCTTGCCCATCACCATGATGAACGTTTGGAAGAGACATGGAATTTGTGCGAAACACCGGTCACGGCTTATCAGGTCTTAAAAGGCCTGTTCACCCGCAAGCTTGACAGTCATCAGGTGTTCTTTGCCATTGGGGAATCTTTGGCCCATCTGCATCATCTGGAAGCCAAGGGGCGACTGAAGAGAACGCAGCAAGACAATGGCGTTTATTTGTTTAGTCAGTTGTGATTGCAGCTGCAATGACGTGGATCCAGCCGAGGTAGCCATCTTCGGCAGCCAGTTTCCATAATTTCATGCCGTCGTAAGCATGGTCATAGGCATCCTGTCCAATGCGTGGGATGATATCATCCTGTCTGCGTTCCAGTTGTTTGAGTGTCCAGCCATAGGTGCGTGCGACATTTTCAGACCAGTCATCCCACTTTTCGACCTGAAAACCACAGTCTTTCAAGTGGATCTCATATTCATGTTTGGACCACATGGAGGGGGATTTGACCCGCTTTAAAACCTGTTCGCGCAAAGAAGGCGGCGTAGAACGGCGTAGGGTAACTTCTGAAAAAGCCAACAGGCCAAATGGTTCCAGCACGCGATGGGCTTCGTTGAGAACCTGCACGCGATCCCCGGCATGGAGGAAGCTTTCCTGACTCCAATAGACTTCAAAACTGTCATCGTTATAGGGCAGGTTATGAAAGTCTGCTTTTTCAAATTTGACCTTATCTGAAAGGCCTTCGGCCTCTGTCAGCTCTGCTGCGCGACCTAATTGTTTTTGCGAGATGTTGGTCGCCAGAACAGAACAGTGAAAATTTCGTGAAAGTTGGCGTGCCAGCGTGCCATAACCGCAGCCAACTTCAAGAACTTTACTGTTTTCATGAAGCGCGATGCCGTCAATCATCGTGTCTTTGGCGCGCTGCATGGCAGAAGGCAAAGCCTCGTCTTCACGTTCAAACAAACCCAGATGGATGCTGTTGCCCCATATATCACGATAAATATCGTCTGCGGTCCCATCATAATAGTTTTGCGCATATTCAACAGCTTGTTGAATATGGTGGCTTGTGGCCAGCGACAGGTTGTTCATTGTTCTACCAAATGTTGGATAAACCCATGTAGGAAGCTACCCAGTTTATGAGTAGTTTTCTAATATACAATATGTAGTTTAATCAGGGGTTATGCGCAAGCGGGACTTTCACCCTGTGCGCAATAAAGATTATAGAGCGTGTCAATAATCGTAAATGCTTCCTCGCCTTTAAGCGAATAATAGATGGTTTGTGCATCGCGTCGCGTCTGAACCAAATTGTCACGACGCAGGCGCGCCAAATGTTGGGACAGGGCCGATTGGCTTAGACCAATAATTTCTTCCAGTTCCCCAACGGACTTTTCCGTATTGGAGATTTGGCATAAAATCATCAGACGGTGCTGGTTGCTCATGGCTTTAAGAAGAGTGCTAGCACGGCGGGCATTTTCTTCGAGTTTTTGAAGGTCTAAATCCATTGGGAATATTCGCTCTTAGGTATTTCAAGGCTTCTTTATAACCATTTTGTCATATAAGAAGATAACATAAACGGAATATAAGCAAACATCTTGTTAAATTCCACACAAAAATTTAAAATTACGAAAAATTTAAGTAATAGATTTTATATCTCCTATAATTTTGTTTAGTTTAAAAATAAGTTTGGTTATAAGCTATTGAAGATTATGAAAAATTAGGATCTTAAGATGCAGACTGATCGACAAATTAACACTATTGGAATGAAGTGCCCTATTCCTGTTTTACGTGCTTCCAAAGAGTTGCGCCTTATGGAAAGTGGTGAAACGATTGAAATTCAGGCGTCAGACTCGCAGGCTCCGCGTGATTTTGTAGATCTGTGCGAGTCCATGGGGCATGAGATTTTGCGTAATGACGAAGTTGACGGCACCTATTTTATTGTTATCAAGAAAGGCTAATCCCTTCTTTCCCTAATGAAGGTCAGGGGGAATAGCTCTGCGTATTGGTCCTTTTTGTAATTGATACTTATCAGTGCATAAGAAAAGCCAACCTGTCATAAAAAATTGGCTTTTTCGTTTATATTTCATATGATGCATCTACAAAAAGATAAGAAATACAGACAGGGACACTCATGACCACATTGCTGCTGACGCATCCAGCTTGCCTGAAACATGACACGGGGGAACACCATCCGGAAACGACATCTCGTCTTCGTACGGTTTTACGTCATCTGGATCGCGAAGAATTTCATTTCCTGCATCGCGATCAGGCACCACGGGCAACGCATTCTCAATTGGAACTGGCGCATCCGACCAAATATATCGAAGCTATTGAACGCGCGGTCCCTACACAAGATGGCCATTTAAATGCAATAGATGGGGATACAATTGTGTCACCCGGCACGTGGGAAGCCGCGCTTCGTTCGGTCGGGGGTGTATGTTTTGGTGTCGATGAAGTCATGGCAAAGAAGGCCCGAAATGTTTTTTGCGCTACTCGACCGCCTGGCCATCATGCAGAAACGACCAAGGCTATGGGCTTTTGCTTTTTTAATAATGCGGCGATCGGGGCCATTCATGCGGTCGCGCGCTATCCAGAGGTAAAACGCGCCGCTGTTATCGATTTTGATGTGCATCATGGGAACGGCACACAGGAAATTTTCTATAACAGTCCCAATCTGTTTTATGGTTCCAGCCACCAATCACCCGGTTATCCGGAAACGGGCAAGGAAAGTGAAACGGGTGTTGCTCATAATATCTGTAATGTGGAATTGGCCCCGGGTTCCAAACCAAAAGAATTCCGCGCGGCTTATGAAGACAGGATTTTGCCGGCCTTACGGGCCTTCAATCCGGATTTCCTAATTATCTCTGCCGGATTCGATGCGCATGCACGTGATCCATTGGCCCATTTGCGTCTTTCTACACAGGATTTTATCTGGGTCACGGAAGAATTGCTGAAGGTTGCCAATGAATGCTGTGACGGGCGCGTGGTCTCTGTCATGGAAGGTGGCTATGATGTGGATGCGCTGGCCTCTAGTGTCGCGGCACACGTAAAAACGCTGATGCACGCCTAAAGGCCTTGCTCTGACTATGGCTGGGGGCTACATTGGGGGCCGTTTTTATTTAGAAATTTTTGAGTGATAAATGTCTCAGTCCGAAATTGAACAGCTCTCCTTTGAAGAAGCGCTCGCCCAACTGGAAGAAATTGTCCGTCAATTGGAAAGCGGCTCCGGCAAACTGGATGATGCGATTTCCGCTTATGAAAAAGGCGCGCATTTAAAACGTCACTGCGAAGCCAAACTGGCCGAAGCCAAAGCCAAGGTCGATAAAATTTCTTTGGCCCCGGATGGGAGTGTTTCTGCACAGCCCACTGAAATTTCCTAAAAAGAAATTAGAAATCATGACGGATTTAAAAGCGGCATTACAAGAACAGGCAGACGCGGTTGAAGACGTGCTGGATCGCTTGCTCGAAGAACCCGAAGGTCCCGAAGCCCAGGTCGTCAAGGCCATGCGCTATAGTGCGCTGGGGGGCGGCAAGCGGGTGCGCCCATTTTTGGTGGTTATGTCATCGCGCCTGTTTGGCGTATCGGACAGCAGTGCCCAGCGTGTCGCAGCTGCCCTTGAAATGGTACATTGTTATTCTTTAATCCATGATGATCTGCCTGCAATGGATGATGATAATCTGCGTCGGGGCCGTCCGACCTGTCATATCGCTTTTGACGAAGCAACGGCCATTTTGGCAGGGGATGCGTTATTGACCCGGGCATTTGAAGTATTGGCCCATGAAGACACACACGCGGACCCGAAGGTGCGGTGCGAGTTGGTGGCTGAACTGGCAAAAGCGTCCGGCATGAATGGGATGGTCGGGGGACAGATGATCGACCTTATGGCTGAAAGCCGTGATCTCGATATTCCGGAAATTACCCGCCTGCAACGTCTCAAAACCGGTGCCTTGATTGTCTTTGCCTGTAAGGCTGGGGCCATTTTGGGCAAAACGGGCGAGGTCAAACGCCACGCCTTGCGCAATTACGGTCATGACTTGGGACTGGCTTTTCAGATCGCTGATGATTTGCTGGATGTGGAAGCATCTGTTGAAGAAACAGGGAAACAGGTTGGCAAGGATGCTGATCGTGGCAAAGCGACCTTTGTCTCTTTGATGGGTGTTGAACGTGCGCGCGAACAGGCCCATATCTTGTCTGAGCAGGCTTGCAAGCACCTTGAGGTGTTTGACAAGGAAACAGAATTATTGCGCGCCATGGCCCAATATGTGGTAAATCGCCGTAGTTAAAAGAAAAAGACTTTAAGGAAAACGTCGTGTCTGACACACCATTGCTTGATACCGTAAAATCCCCGGCTGATTTAAAGGGGATGGATATGGACCAGTTGCACCAGTTAACCAAAGAACTGCGTGATGATGTGGTGCGAAATGTCTCGCGCACGGGCGGGCATCTCGGCGCAAGTCTAGGTGTGATGGAATTGACCGTGGGGTTGCACCATGTGTTCAATACCCCCGATGATCGCATCGTCTGGGATGTGGGTCATCAGTGTTATCCCCATAAAATCTTGACAGGTCGTCGTGGTGACATGCCGACTTTGCGTCAAGCTGACGGTTTGTCCGGTTTTACCAAACGAAAAGAAAGCCCTTACGATCCTTTCGGGGCAGGTCACAGTTCCACATCCATTTCTGCCGGATTGGGTATGGCGGTTGCGCGCGATCTTCAAGGCGGTAAGAACCATGTGATCGCCGTTATTGGGGATGGCTCCATCACGGCGGGTATGGCTTATGAAGCGATGAATAATGCAGGCGCTTTAGACAGTCGCCTGATCGTTATTTTGAATGATAATGACATGTCCATTGCCCCTCCTGTGGGGGCGATGAGCTATTATCTGTCTGAACTTCTGACTAGCACCACGTTAAAATCCTTCCGTCACAACGCAAAAGATATCGTCAATAAACTGCCAAGCACGATTGCGAAAACGGTTAAGGGTGCAGAAAGTGCTGCGCGCAAGATGGTTACAGGCGGGTCCAACATCTTTAGTGACCTTGGGTTTTATTATGTCGGCCCCATTGATGGGCATAATCTGGATCATGTGGTTTCCGTTCTGGAAAATTTACGTGATGATAAAGACCCGGGCCCTGTTTTGCTGCATGTGAAAACCAAAAAAGGTCATGGGTATGCACCGGCTGAACAATCAGCGGATAAATACCACGGTGTATCTAAGTTTGATGTGGTGACAGGCAAACAGGTTAAAGCAAAATCCAATGCGCCAAGCTATACAGGCGTTTTCGCCAAAGCCTTGATTAAAGAAGCCGAAACGGACGAAAAAATCGTTGGTATCACAGCGGCTATGCCATCGGGCACCGGGCTTGATAAATTCGGTGAACGTTTCCCTGATCGCTGTTTTGATGTAGGGATTGCTGAACAACATGCGGTGACCTTTGCAGCCGGGATGGCCACGGAAGGGATGAAACCGTTTTGCGCGATTTATTCCACATTCTTGCAGCGCGGTTATGACCAGTTGGTACATGATGCGGTCTTGCAGCATCTTCCTGTTCGCTTTGCTATTGATCGTGCGGGTCTGGTTGGGGCCGATGGGCCAACCCATGCGGGAAGCTTTGATATTGCATATCTTTGCGCTTTGCCTGATATCGTTGTGATGGCACCAAGTGACGAAGCCGAACTGATGCATATGGTTGCGACTTCTGCCCAGATTGATGATCGCTCCAGTGCTATGCGCTATCCCCGTGGGGAAGGTGTGGGGGTTGAACTGCCGGAAAAAGGCGATCTACTTGAAATCGGTAAAGGACGCATTATCAAAGAAGGCGGCAAGGTCGCCATTCTGTCTTATGGCACTCGTTTAAAAGAAGCCCTGCTGGCTGCGGAAAAGCTGGAAGCGATGGGGCTGCCAACCACCGTGGCCGATGCACGTTTTGCCAAACCAATTGATCGGGACCTCACCCGCCAGTTAGCTGAAAATCACGACGTGCTGATTACGGTGGAAGAAGGCTGTGTCGGTGGATTTGGCACGCAGGTTGCCCAGTATCTGATGATGAATGGTCTTTTGGATGGTGCCTTGAAATTACGCTGCCTGACCATGGAAGATAAATTCATCGATCAGGGTAATGTCTATGACCAATATGAACAGGCCGGGATTAATGCTTCCGGCATGGTTGCAACCACATTAAAAGCTTTGGGGCGCACGGCCGAAGATGTCCAGCACGCCTAAAGAAAAAAAAGAAAAAGTCGCAAAGTTGCGACTGGATCAATTGCTGGTGGACCGTGGCCTGATTGAAAGCCGCACGCGCGCACAAGCGATGATTATGGCGGGCAATGTGTATTCAGATACCAAGCGCCTCGATAAGGCCGGACAAAAAGTGGCGGCTGATATTCCCGTCGAATTAAAAGGACAGGATCACCCTTGGGTCTCGCGCGGTGGGTTAAAGCTGGTCAAAGGTCTGGATGAATTTAATATTGATGCCACTGGTTTTATCGCCATTGATGTGGGATCAAGTACAGGTGGTTTTACCGATGTGCTGTTAACCCGTGGGGCTGATAAAGTTTACAGCGTCGATGTAGGACATGGACAGTTGGCGTGGAAACTTCGCAGTGATGATCGGGTTGTGGTGATGGAACGCACCAATGCACGTCACATAACCGAAGAAGATATACCTGATCTTGTCGATATCGTTGTCTGTGATGCCAGTTTTATTGGCTTGCAAACAGTTTTGCCTGCCGCCATGGAGCGGGTAAAAGAAGGGGGGTATTTGCTCGCCCTGATCAAACCGCAATTTGAAGTCGGTAAAGGACGTGTTGGCAAAGGCGGTGTGGTGCGTGAACCGGAACTGCATCAGGAAGTCTGTGACAAAATCCAAGGCTGGTTGACCGAACTTTCCGATTGGTCAGTGGTGGGCTTGACACAAAGTCCGATCAAGGGACCGGAAGGGAATATTGAATTTCTGATTTGTGCGCAAAAGGTGTGACGAATAGCCTGGCTATATTTTCCCTGGGGGCAGGCCTCTAAAAAATCAAACCATGGGCGATGGTGCGCAGGATGATGGCGACACCTGCACCTAATAATGCAGGTTTTAAGACAGCGGCCACACGCGGTCCCGCGGAAATCAGAACGGCAATACCTGTGACATCGTAGGGGTGAATCCAGAAACCGGCGAGGCGGTTAAATTCGTCAACGCTCAGTAAACCCTGATTGATGAAATCTGTCGCAACCCCCATCATCGCTGTGCCGCCCGCAATATATTTTGTGATGGACCCTAAAATCACGCTGCTGGGAAGGTTCAACCAAGCCAACAATGGGGTGAATATTTTTTCTAGAAAACCGACGACCCCACTTGCCTGCATCAAGGCAACAAAAACGAGGGCAAGGATCAGCATCGGGATGGCGCTGACGGCAATTTTAAAGGCCTCTGCCCCGGCTTTGTTGATGACATTTAAAATCCCTTTGGGGCCTTCTGCGTCTTTATGTTTAATCTCCATCGGGTTGTCATCTTCCCGTTCTGGCAGATTGCGTGCAAAGACATGATAGGTCAATCCGGCCCCGATTAAACCACACAGCGCGGATATGGCCATGACTACAGGTGCATTAAGCCCCAAGGCGGCCATGGGGAAGACGACATTAGCCTGTGCCATTCCCAAAACCATGGCTAAGGTTGATGCGATATGACGCCGGGGGGAGCCGCCCTTGTCCATAATGGCGAGGGTTGCCATGGGGGCTGTAAAGCTGACGAACAGAATTTGAATAAGCGCAAAAACCCCATAGCCGGGCAGACCAAAGGGGCGCAGGATCGGCGCGACCAATATAACGATTTTGTCCAGAATACCCTTGGCTTCCAACAAGCGCATGATACTGAGCATGACGACCATGACAGGCAGTAGGACAAATAGGGCGAGTTCTACGCCGCTACGTCCGGCATGCAAAATAATAGTGGCAAATTCGCTCATGGATTTACGATCTCTCGATGGTCGGGAGCGTGTCTTGTAACATTTTTTATGGAAAAGAAAAACCGTCCCGAGCGTGGGGGTAGGAACAGGGGGGGGAAGTCGCTCGGGACGGCAGGAAACGTGGCTGTCTCAATCCAACAAAAAGTAACCTTGGTTACAATCGGATATCATCAACTTAGTGATTTATTATTAATCACTTCAGTCAAATCTGTCAATGGAAATTAAAACAATTAAAAAGAATAGCTCTTATCTTTGTTTACGCTGACTATTTTAAATCAACTCGAATTATATAACTGACTGATTTAAAATAACAATAATTTCCCGTATATAATATATGGTTATTGTCGTTTAACGTGACTGACCATGGTATTCAGGGTTTGGCATCATATCGAGACCATGGGCCATGCGATTGGTATAGTTAAAAAAGGCTGTTGTGTCGGTGATATCGCAAATGGCATCATCGTCCCAGCCTGCATCTCTTAATGCTGTGCGGTCATCATCACAGATATCATGGGGGCTTGCTGTTAGTTTCCAGGCATAGTCCAGCATCACACGCTGTTTTTGCGGCAAGTCAGCTACACGATAATTCATTACCATCATTTCCCCCAGTTGGGGATCACCAGATAGTTCACGCACGGCTTGACCATGCGCGACAAGACAGTAATAACAGCGGTTGCAGGAAGATACCGCAACAGCGATCATTTCTCGTTCCAATTTGGATAAGGCACTGTCAGCCAGCATTAACTGGTTGTAGAATTTGGAAAAATTGCGAAACTTATCCTGATTAAAGGTAAAGGCGCGTAAGACATTTGGCACCATGCCCAGCTTTTCTTCACATATGTTGAAGTAGCTTTTGATATCTTCATCCAAGGTATCCTGATCGGGCAGGGCGACCTTAACGATATGATCTGGTTGCGGCATTTTACTCTCCCTATTGTAAATTTTTGTTCTGATACCAAACAATATAGAGCAAAAATCTAAAGTAGGGAAAGAAGCAGATTGTAAAGTTTTGTGAAGTGTTTGAATTCACGTATAAGGGGTGGTTCGGTTTTACCCTTGTTGCGCGCGATGCAGCATCATATGATCCGCCAGTACGCAAGCCATCATGGCTTCGGCAACAGGGACGCCACGAATGCCCACACATGGGTCATGACGGCCCTTGGTGATGAGGTTACATTCATTACCTTGGGTATCAATCGTCTTGCGTTCAACCAATATGGAACTTGTCGGTTTGATCGCAACGCGCACGACAATATCCTGCCCGCTGGAAATGCCACCTAGGATGCCACCTGCGTGGTTGGACAGAAAAACAGGTTTGCCATCTTCACCCATGCGGATTTCATCGGCATTTTCAACACCAGTCAGGGCAGCTGCTTCAAACCCGTCACCAATTTCAACGCCTTTGACCGCATTGATGGACATCATGGCTTTGGCTAGGTCTGCATCCAGTTTGTCATAAACCGGTTGCCCCCAACCGACAGGGATGCCTTTTGCCACAATTTCAAGCACAGCCCCAATAGAGGAGCCGTCTTTGCGGATACCATCAAGATAGGTTTCCCATTCTTTAGCGGCGACGGTATCGGGGCAGAAGAAGGGGTTTTTATCGATTTCAGCTTCATCAAAGCGGTTACGATCAATTTTATGTGGACCGATTTGAACAAGATAGCCTTTGATATCAATACCACCGCCTAGGACTTTGCGGGCAACGGCGCCAGCGGCTACACGCATGGCGGTTTCGCGTGCACTGGACCGTCCACCGCCGCGATAATCGCGGATACCGTATTTTTCCCAGTAGGTATAATCTGCGTGACCGGGGCGGAACTTGTCCTTGATATCCCCATAATCCTTGGAACGCTGATCCGTATTGATGATTTCAAGCCCGATCGGGGTGCCTGTGGTTTTCCCTTCAAACACACCGGATAAAATGCGAACTTCGTCTGGCTCCTTGCGCTGGGTGGTAAAGCGGCTTGTGCCGGGTTTGCGTTTTTCCAGCCAGATCTGAATATCTTCTTCACTGAGGTCAATCATGGAGGGCACGCCATCGACAATACAGCCGATCGCAGGACCGTGACTTTCCCCAAAAGTGGTGAAGCTGAAAAGATGACCGAAACGGTTACCGGACATGGTGTTTACCTTAAGTGATGTTCTTTAGTCTTTAAGAAGTTGCGATATCAGGAGCATCAACGGCTTTCATGCCGACGATGTGATAGCCGCAATCCACATGATGTGTTTCCCCTGTCACGCCTGATGACAGGTTGGACAGGAGATAAAGACCAGCCCCACCCACATCATCCAAGGTCACGTTACGACGCAACGGTGAATTCAGCTCGTTCCATTTCAGGATATAGCGGAAATCACCAATACCGGATGCAGCCAGCGTTTTCATCGGACCAGCGGATAGGGAGTTGACACGAATACCATCTTTACCCAAGTCTTCGGCGAGGTAACGAACCGAAGCTTCAAGGGCAGCTTTGGCCACACCCATAACATTATAATGCGGTGTGACACGTTCTGCGCCATAATACGTCAGCGTCACCATTGAACCGCCTTCGTTCATCATCGCCGCAGCGCGTTTGGCAACAGCGGTGAAAGAGAAGCAGGAAATATCCATGGTTTGCAGGAAGTTATCACGGGTCGTGTCAACGTAACGACCTTTAAGTTCGGATTTGTCGGAATAGGCAATCCCGTGCAGGATAAAGTCCAGCTTGCCCCATTTTTCTTCCAACGCATCAAAGACAGCATCAATACTAGCCTGATCGGTAACATCACAAGGCAGCAAAATGTCAGAGCCCACAGACTCGGCCAATGGTGCAACACGTTTTAACAAGGCCTCACCCTGATAGGTGAAAGCCAGCTCGGCTCCTTGTTCTTGTAATGCCTTGGTAATGCCCCAAGCGATTGAACGCTCGTTGGCGACCCCCATGATCAGACCTTTTTTTCCAGCCATAATTCCAGCCGCAGTCATGACACCCTCACTTCAATAATCATCGCATGTGTGAATTCAGAAACCTTTTTTGCATTTTTTTAAAGAAGGCTTCAATATTTCTTTGAACTTTGTATAGGATAATATCATCAAAGGGGAAAGGATTCTCTCCTCACATTTTACAGATTTTTGGAAATATTTGGTAACAAATGATGGAACAGGCCCGGAAAATGACCTTCGATAAGCAAGCCCTTGGCGAAATCTGGAAGATTATCCTGCGTCGTTTTGGCGAAGACCAGTGCATGCGCATTGCCGCTTCGCTTAGTTATACGTCGTTACTCTCCCTCGTTCCCTTGATGGCGATCAGCTTTGCTATTTTCGCAGCTTTCCCGGCTTTTGATGGGGTGCAAAAAGAATTGCAGACCTATGTGTTCCAGAACTTTGTGCCTGCTGCAGGCGATGCAGTGGCGCAATATCTCGATAAATTCATGGCGAAAACGGGCGGCATGACCACGCTGGGCATCGTCGGTCTGGGCGTGACGGCGATTATGTTATTAGCCACCATTGAAGATGCGTTAAACCGAATCTTTCGCGTGCGCGTCAAACGCCATTTTGTCTCTCGCCTGTTGATGTTTTGGGCGCTTTTGACTTTGGGTCCGCTTTTGATGGGGGTGAGCCTGTCGCTATCAACGTATTTTTACGCCTTGTCCAACTGGGTTGGTGTCGATCAGGTGGGCGGTCAACATATTTCATCTTTTGTCGGGGTTGTACTGCCGAACATTATGGTGATGGCGGGACTGACTTTTTTTTATATCTTTGTGCCCAACCGCACGATTTCCTGGAAAAATGGAGTCATCGGCGGGGTGACAGCTGGGGTTTTATTCGCTGTTTTAAAACAGCTCTTTGGGCTTTATATCTCAAACTTCCCGTCCTATCAGGCGCTTTATGGCGTGCTGGCGGCGATTCCGATCTTTTTGATCTGGATGTATCTAACATGGGCGGTGGTGCTGATGGGGGCCTTGCTCACGTCTTGCCTGGAAGACTGGGGCCGTCATGAAGGGGACAAAAAGAAAGATGTCACCCCGGCCGAACGCATGATGGGGGCCTTGGAAGCCTTGCGTCTTTTAAAAGCCCAGCATGTGGTTGGCGGGGCCTTGCCGGATAAAGCCATTACACAGGAAATTGGTGCCCATGTCGCCGTAGATGTGATGAAAATCCTGCATGAAGCCGGGATTGTTGCGGTGGCCGAGGAAGATAAATGGGTTTTGGCACGTGATTTACACGCAACCGAACTGGCCGAGCTTCACAAAATCCTCGGCCTGGATTTGACAGAAGCGACCTATCACAGCCAAAAGCCGGAAAGTGCTATTATCGCAGCTGAAGAAGCACGTTCACAGGCCATGAAAAAGGTTTTGGCTGAGGTTGTGGATTAATGCTGCCAGAAGTCTTTTTCAAAAAAGACCAGCAGGACCAGCACTTCTAGTCGTCCGGCGAGCATAGCGGCGACAAGTGCCCATTTGGCAAGGTCGGGCAGGGGCTGGAAGGTGCCCGACGGGCCGATAATATGGCCCATACCCGGGCCCACATTGGTGATGGCGGTGACCGCAGCTGAATAGGCTGTTTCAAAATCCAGATCCAGCAAGGTCAACAGCACGGTAAAGAAACCAATTGTGGCGATAAAGACTGCAAGAAAAGCCAGAACCGATGAGGGCACATCGTCATTTAACGGACGGCCATTATAGCTCATGACAATGACTCGGTTGGGCGAGATCAGTTTTTTGATGTGGCTGCGTACAAAAATCCATAAGACCTGATAGCGATAGATTTTGATGGCCCCGGATGTGGATCCGGTACAGCCCCCGACAAACATTAAAACCAAAAACATGCCGACAGCGCCATGACCCCAGGCGGTATAATCATCCGTGGCAAATCCGGTTGTGGTCACGACAGAGGTAATGTTGAAGGTGGTCAGGGTCAGGGCTTCAAAAAAAGTGGTGTCGCGATGGTTGATTAACCAGAAGGCCATCAGCACACTACTTAACGCCAGAAAGATCACAAAACCTCGCACCTGCTGATCGCTGACCAAAGCCCTGAAATTGCCCAAGGTCATTTTCACAAATAGGAAAAACGGGATCGCCCCGCAAATCATAAAGACCGTGCCTGCCCAATGTAGGCTGTAGTTTTTGAAATAGCCAAAGGATGCGTCATGGGTGGAATATCCGCCTGTGGATAGCGTTGTCATGGCATGGGTTATGGCATCGAAAAAATCCATCCCTAAAATCTTATAGGTCATGGCACATAGTAACGTCAGGCCGCCATAAACGGCCCCTAAAATATAGATGGTTTTCAGGGTAAAGGAGACCGTATCATTTTCGTTTGCAGAACTTTCGATCTTGAACAGCTGCATGCCCCCGATACGCAGGAACGGCAGCACCAGCACAGCAATCGCAATAATACCAATCCCGCCAATCCATTGCAGGATCGCGCGCCATAACAAAATACCGGGCGGCAGGTTGTCCAGTCCGGTAAAAATAGTGGAACCTGTTGTTGTGATGCCGGACATGGTTTCGAAAACGGCATCGGTCACACTGGCACCGATACCGATAAAGGGAATGGCGCCAAATAAAGTGACAGCAATCCATCCAAAAGTAATCAGGAAAAAGGCTTGCGGGAAGCTAAGTTGGACTTTCTCATTGCGCTCCCCACTTAGGACCATCGCAATGCCCAAAAAGATCGTGACCGAGGAAGATAGCAAGAAAACTTCCCAGTCAATATTGTGATAAAAGGCATCGGTCGCTGCCGGGATTAACAGCATGGTGCCAACCCAGCACACAATCCAACCCAGGACCGGAACGGTTTCGCGTAAATTTACCATAAGACCAGATCTTTCAACCCTTACTTAAAACGGGGCTGCATCATAGAAGGTTTTTCAAGAAATACCAGTTTTATGGTTATTTAAGTCGCTGAACCGCAGTTTCTAAGGCACTGAGGAAGCTGGAACGGTCGTTTTTGGAAAATGATTTTCCGCCACCGCCTTCCATCTGCCCACTGTCGCGTAGGTGCGTCATCAAGTCCCGCGTCGCCAGTGCCATACCGATACTGTCTGGTGTAAATTCTTTGCCATTGTGGTTTAGGACGCATGCCCCTTTTTTGATGCAGCGATCCGCGAGCGGAATATCGCCTGTTACGCAGATATCTTGGTCTGTGATATGCTCAGCAATCCAGTTATCGGCCTCATCCGGGCCTTCGGGGGCCACAACGACATTGATCAACTGGCTTTGCGGCAGGCGTAGCCATTGGTTAGAGACAAAATGGACACGGATGCCATGGCGGGCGATAACCTTTAAAGCCTCGTCCTTCACCGGACAGGCATCCGCATCTATATAAAGTTCAACCAATCTTTTGACCTTATGTTATTGGGTCGATGTCAATGCTGACGGAATAGACGTTACCATCTCTATAAATAATCATAGGAACACTGTCTTTACCAAGATATTTACTGATGATTTCGTCAAGGTGGTCCTTATCTTTAATATCGATATCATTAATCGAAATAATAATATCATCGCGCATCATATTGGCGTTAAAGGCTGAAGATCCACGATAGACAGCCTGAATGACAGCTCCAAAATTACTACCTGTTGCTTTACGTTCTTCGGGGGTCAAGTTACGTGCAGAAACACCTAGCCCGCCAGGTTTTCGTTTTAAAAAGAAAATGACTTTTTGGCTATAAATATTTGAGACTTTGGGGACATATATTGGCTTTGTACCGTAAGTGGTGGAGGTACCGTATAGAGTGGCTGAACCGTAATTGCCTGAAGAATCGATGCCAGAAACGTTTCCGGAGTGATAGGTGGTTTGGGTATTAGGCATCTGATAAAAATATGAATTGTCTTCTCTTCTTTTAAACTCCTTCATGAAAAGTACCTTGCTGGCACCTACTTTTTGGGCAACCGCTTGAATCTCGCTTTCCTCAACAAGTTCACCTGATATACCGGATCTCCCAACATCCAAATATCCGCTTTCTATAATATTCCAGAATTTCTCTTCTAGGTTTTTCTTGTTTGTGTATACAATTTCAGCAGGCCCCGTCGAGGGAATAGCTTGTCGGTGAGATTGGTTAACTGCGTTTGCCTTATAAAATTCATCAACGTAATTGACACAAGCTGATAAGGTAAAAATTAGTGTAAGTGCAGCAAGAGTTTTCATTTTTCTATCCGTGTGATCTATACATCTTAAGGGAGTTTATAGGGCGCACAAGAATAATAAAAGTAAAAATTAGCTCTTTTTGGCACGGACCGAATAAGGGTTCTTATCCGCCCATTTTTTCACGAAGTCTGTGAATTCTTTATCTGATTTTTCAGGGAGCATGACGCGCAGTTTGACATATTGGTCGCCGCGATTGCCGTCTTTGTCTTTGATGCCTTTACCACGCAGGCGCAACGTCGTGCCGGAATTTGCATGTTCCGGGACTTTGACATGGACGGGACCATCAATGGTCGGGGCTTCGATCTTTGCACCCATGACGGCTTCAGGGACCGTGATTGGCAAATCCAGATGAACGTCTTTGCCTTTGCGCGAAAACATCGGATCCGGTTTGATGTGGATTTCGACCATGGCATCACCCGATGGGGCACCGTTCAAACCCGGCATGCCTTGACCTTTCAGGCGCAGGGATTGACCATCTTCAAAGCCCGCAGGGACATTGACGCTCAGTTCCTTACCTGTGGGCAGGCGTACGGTTTTTTTACAGCCGCGTGCGGCTTCAGAAAAATCCAGTTCCAGCCAGCAATTGACGGTCGCGCCTTTTTGTTGCGGGTGGGTTTCGTCCCCGCCAAAGCCGCCGAAGCCACCGCCAAAACCGCCAAAGCCACCGCCCCCCATGCCGCCAAACGGGTTTTCACCACGTCCACCGCCACGCGCTTGATTGGCGAAATCTTTGAAAATATCGTGAAAGTCTGCACCTGCGCCGCCACCGCTGCGCCGACGACCACCACCGGCAAACCCACCGGAACGAAAGGTCGGGTTGCCTTCGGCATCGATTTGGCCACGGTCAAACTGGACACGTTTGTCTTCGTCCGACAACAATTGATAGGCAGACTGGATTTCTTTGAATTTTTCTTCGGCTTTTGCATCGCCTTGATGTAAGTCAGGATGGTTCTGGCGCGCCAGCTTGCGATAAGCTGACTTGATCTCGTCTTGTGACGCGGATCGGGCAAGGCCGAGAACTCTATATGGGTCTTTCATTGAGGGTCATATTCCTAATGTTACATTTTTGCGCGCATAGATTTAGTCCGCTTCTGTTGATTAGTCAACGGTTCGCCATGTTCCGTCCGGGCGGCGACATGCGGTACCTGTGATCGTTTCCAGTTGGCCGTCAATGGTCACGGTGCTGGTATATTCACGGCATGGCTCGCTTCGGCCTGGTTCGTAAACGGTTTTCGTCGGGGTGATGGTGCCTGAATTGCCGCTGTCAGGGTTTGACCAGCTGCTGGTCTGCCCGACGGGTTTATGTTCCAGGGCGTTTTGTGTGGTTTGCTGCATTTTCATTTTATCAAGGTCGTCCAGTGATTGCCCAATGGACTGTCCCAGCCACGCACCAGCCAGTGTGCCAAGGGCAACGCCAACCAGTGTGCCTTTGCCTTTACCCATTTGCGCGCCGACAACTGCACCGGTTACCCCGCCAAGAACCGTGCCGATGGTTTGTTTTGGATTGTTCTGCATATTGGATTCACACGCGCTTAGCATGGCAACAGCAACCAGCGCAGAAGTTATTTTTGTCATAGACATGGCTTAGACCTTTCCCAAAACAGGATAAACGATTATGTAAGACATCTGATATGTTCTTAATTTAGGATACAACTGCCGTGACTGAAAGCCCTAATCCAATTTCTCTGTTTCAAGAATGGATGTCTGAAGCAGAAAAAAACGAAATTAATGACCCTAATGCCATGTCTTTGGCAACTGCGACGAAAGAGGGTGTCCCCTCGGTGCGTATGGTTTTGTTAAAGGGCGTGGATGAACGCGGTTTTGTTTTCTACACCAATCTTGGTAGCCGTAAAGCAGGGGAACTTGCTGAAAACGCCAATGTTGGCCTGTGTTTGCACTGGAAATCCATGCGAAAACAAGTGCGTGTGGAAGGTGTCGTTGAACGCGTCAGTGATGAAGAAGCCAATGCTTATTTCCAAAGCCGCGCGCGCGTTAGCCGAATTGGGGCTTGGGCGTCCAAGCAATCACAAGAAATGGAAGGCCGTTTCGAGCTGGAAAAACGTGTGGCTGAATATACGGCAAAATTTGGGCTGGGTGAGATTCCGCTACCTGATTTTTGGGGTGGTTTTCTGGTGCGTCCGCGCGTTATTGAATTTTGGGCAGATCAAAAATTTAGACTCCATGACCGGATCGTGTATAAAATGGGTGAAAATGGATGGGAAACGACACGTTTGTTCCCCTAAAAGCCCTTTAAGAATATGGCAGGTTTTCCGTGAATGCGACTCCGTTAGAGCTTAGTAAACCCCAGCTGATGCGATCAGCCACCTATGCCTCTGTCGGGGTGGCGGTTGTGTTGATTGGCGTCAAATTTTATGCCTGGCTTGCTACAGACTCGGTTAGTCTGCTGTCCACATTAGTCGATTCCGTGCTGGATGCCGGGGCGTCTATGGTTAATCTGATCGCTATTCATTACGCATTACAGCCAGCCGATAAAGAACATCGCTTTGGTCATGGCAAGGCGGAACCGCTTGCAGGATTGATACAATCAGGCTTTATTTTTGCTTCCGCGTTGTTTTTGATTGTGGAAATGAGCAACCGTTTTTTAAATCCAAGTGCGGTCGAAAATAGTGACATGGGCATCATCGTCATGGTGATTTCCATTGTTTTAACGGTGGCGCTGGTGCTGTTTCAGAAATATGTGGTTCTTCATACCCAATCGGTGGCGGTATCTGCGGACTCGCTTCATTACACGACTGATATTCTGGTGAATGTCGGGGTGATTATAGCGCTTGTGGTTGCTGCTTATACGGACTGGCTGTGGTTTGATCCATTAGTCGCCGGGATTATTGCGCTTTATATTTTATATAGCGTGCGTGAAATTGCTATGGATGCCATTCAGTTACTGATGGATCGTGAATTCCCGATGGAAGATCGCAGTAAAATTCTGGAATTAGTGCGCGCCCATCCTGAAGTTATCGGGGTACATGATTTGCGCACCCGTTCCAGCGGACCGCATGAATTTATCCAGCTGCATCTGGTGTTGAATGGCAATATGACTCTTCATGCAAGCCATGCGATTGCCGATGAGGTCGAAGCGATATTGGAAGATGCTTTTCCAGATGCAGAGATTCTGATCCATCAGGACCCGCATGATATCGTCGAAGATATTCCGAAATTTGCCCAATAAAAAACGCACCATTCGCCAGCGTCGCAAGAGGGCTGAATGATGCGTTTTTGGCCCAAAAAGGAGAAACCTTTCAGGGTAGGAGCTTAATTAATTAAAAGCCTGACCCGGTTTAGCACCGATTTTTTTCAAGATAATCGCCAGCGGACAGAAGCCAGTGAAGGCAGCCTGAAACAGGTTAAGTCCCACAAAAGCGGTCAGCCACCAGAAGTTCGGGTGAACATAAAAGGTCAGTGCCAGCGAAATTAAGATTACAGCACCGGCAAATGCCATTACAATGCGATCAATAGCCATGTTTTATCCTTGTTTTTCCAAACCGGGACAGTAAAGCCCGTAAAGTATCTCTATCAGTTTTGTTACTTCCTCAGAGGCCAGCGAATAATAAACCGTTTGTGATTCCCTGCGTGTGGAAACCAGCCTTTCAGCCCGCAATTTGGCCAGATGCTGGGACAGGGCTGATTGTTTTAAACCAATCAGCTTTTCCAGTTCCCCAACGGATTTTTCGCCGTTGCCCAGCTGGCACAAAATCATCAGACGCTTTTCATTGCCCATCATCTTCAGCAGTTCGGCCGCCTGGTTTGCTTTATCTGAGAAAATTTCAATATTCATAGTTGCTAATTTAGTAATGAATGATATTATTGTCAAATGATTTATCACGAAGGAAGACTTTTTATGTTTGTGCGCCACCTGTTTATCTGTGTTGTGAGCTGTTTTGTTTTTGCCGGGGTTGCATCGGCTCAAGAATCTTTCAAGGTATCTTATGAACCTTTGGAAGATCGAAAGGCTGTGCTGGCAACGGTTCAAACCATTGACATGACACCAGCGCGTGCCCGTATTGGCGGCACCATCGTTGAATTATTGGTCGATGAAGGTTCCGAAGTGACAGCAGGGGAAGTTATCGCCCGCATTAACGATGAAAAGTTAAAACTGGAAATGCAGGCGGTTCAGGCACGCACGGCCTCTTTGCAGGCTGAACGTAAACTAGCCGAGATTGCATTGAATCGGGCAGTGAAATTGCGCAAAAGCGGGGCTGGTTCACAAGCAAAACTGGATGAAGCCCGCACTAATCTGGATGTGGTGGTCAAGAACCTGAAAGCCATGGAAAGTGAACGTGAATTGGTCCTACAGCGCGAACGCGAAGGGGCCGTGCTTTCGCCCACAACAGGGCGTGTCATCCGGGTTGATGCAACACATGGGGCGGTGGTTATGCCTGGTGAGGCCATCGCCGATATTGCGGACCAAACCTATATCTTGCGCATAGAAGTCCCTGAACGTCATGCCGGTTTTATCAAGGTCGGTGATCCCGTCCATGTTGGCAATCGTGGCATGTCAGGTGAAGAAGATGAATTGCGTCAAGGCACGGTACGTCAGGTTTACCCTGAAATGCGCAATGGCCGTGTGGTCGCAGATGTGACCATCAGCAATTTGGGTGATTTCTTTATCGGGGAACGGATCAAGGTTTATGTTTCAACCGGAAAACGCCAAACGATCCTGATCCCGTGTGACTATCTGACGGTAAAATATGGTCTGCATTATGTGCGCCTTGAAGATGGCAGTGATGTTGTCGTGCAACCCGCCCAAAACCATGGGGGGCAGTGCGAGATTCTGTCGGGTTTGCGCGAAGGGGATAAGCTTTTGAAACCCGTTGCGGCGAAATAAGGGGGCACATTTTATGAAACTCGGTATTTCCGGCCATATTACCAAGGCCTTTATCACCTCACCCTTAACGCCATTATTGCTGCTGGCCTCCCTCGTTGTGGGGATGGTCGCACTTGTCATGCTGCCGCGGGAAGAAGAACCACAGATCAGTGTGCCCATGGTCGATATCATGGTTTCCGCTAATGGATTAAAAGCCGCCGATGCGGTTGAAATGGTTAGTGAACCATTGGAAGATATCATCAAGGCCGTTGACGGGATTGAACATGTTTATTCCCAGACCCGCGATGATTATGTGGTGGTGACCGCACGTTTTTTGGTCGGTACATCCGAAGATGATGCGATCCTGCGCGTGCATGAAAATGTGCGGGCGAACCTGAATAATCTGCCTTATGGCATCGGGGAGCCTTTGATCGTAGGTCGCGGTATCAATGATGTTGCCATTGTGACTTTGACCTTATCGCCCAAAACCGATGCGCTGGATCGTTGGGATGATAATGGGCTTTTTAATGTGGCGGATGAATTGCAACACGAATTAATCAAGGTAGATAACGTCGGATTGTCCTATATCGTGGGCGGACGTGCCGATCAAATTCGTGTGGAACCTGACCCTGAAAAGCTGGCCCTTTATGGTATTGCGCTGAACCAGTTGATCGAAAAAATTGAAAATGCCAACCGTTCATTCATGGTGGGGCGTTTGCGCGACATGAATAAGTCACTGCCCGTTGTGACGGGGCAAACCCTGCAAGGCATCCCTGATGTGGGCTTGTTGTTGTTAACGAGTCATGATGGGCGTCCGGTCTATGTCAAAGATGTGGCCCATGTCATCATCGGGGCACAACCACAGGAAAAGCGCGTCTGGCAGATGGAAATTCAAGAAAACGGAGACTTGATTAGAAAGCCTGCTGTGACCTTGGCCTTGGCCAAACGCCAAGGGGCCAATGCGGTCTTTGTTGCCGATGAAATTCTTGAACGACTGGAAACAGTGAAAGGCAAGCTCCTGCCCGAGAGTGTTCAGGTCGATGTGACGCGCAACTATGGGGAAACCGCGACTGAAAAAGCGGATGAATTGCTCTTTCACCTTGGTCTTGCCACCATCTCTATTGTGATCCTGATTTATTTCACGGTGGGCTGGCGCGAAGCCATTGTGGTGGCCCTTGTTATTCCGACAACGATTTTGCTGACGCTGTTTGCCTCTTATTTGATGGGCTATACCATCAATCGGGTCAGTCTGTTTGCCCTTATTTTCTCCATCGGTATTTTGGTGGATGATGCCATTGTGGTTGTCGAAAATATCGTGCGCCACTGGAACATGAAAGATGGCCGAAGCACGTTACAGGCGGCAATCGAAGGTGTTGCAGAAGTCGGCAACCCGACGATTATTGCCACCTTGACCATCGTGGCTGCTCTGTTGCCCATGATGTTTGTCTCAGGCCTGATGGGACCCTATATGAGTCCCATCCCCGCCAATGCCTCAGCCGCCATGCTGTTTTCATTCTTTGTTGCTGTGATTATCACCCCTTGGCTGTTGATCTTGCTGAAAGGTAAGGGCGATCTGCATCATGAAGAAAAAGACGGCGGGAAGATGGGGCAGTTCTATGCTCGCTTTGCCCGTCCTTTATTGCAGGGTCGCAAAAAATCTAAAAAGTTCCTGACCATTGTTGGGGTAGCAACTATTGTGTCGTGCGGGTTGTTCTATACAAAAAGCGTGACGGTGAAACTGCTGCCGTTTGATAACAAGTCAGAAATTCAGGTGGTCATCGACCTTCCCGAAGGTGCCAGTCTGGAAGAAACCGAACGGGTGTCTGTGGATGTAGCAGAAAAGCTTAAAGCCATCCCGGAACTGATGAACATGCAGGTCTATGTCGGAACCTCCATGCCCTTTAACTTCAACGGTCTGGTGCGTCATTATTATCTGCGTGATGAACCGCAATATGGCGATGTTCAACTTAACCTTTTGCCCAAACATGATCGCGACCGCGAAAGTCACGAAATTGCGCTAGAAGTCCGCGAGCTTTTGCAGGACGTAAACAAACCCGCCGGAACCTCTATCAAAGTGGTTGAAGTACCGCCCGGACCACCCGTCATGGCGACTTTGCTGACCGAGGTTTATGGCCCGGATAGCGAAACGCGCCGGGCTGCGGCGACAAAGTTGCGCGGCGTGTTTGAAGAGATTGATTTCATTAAGGATGTGGATGACAGTTTCGGCACACCTGCTGAGCGTCTGCGCATCGCGATTGATCAGGAACGTCTGGAATTTCACGGGGTGGAAGAAGAAGCCGTGTTTGATACGCTTGCTGCTCTATTGGGTGGGGTCAAGGTCGGCTATTCCCATCGTGGCGATGGGGTGGACCCGATGGAGATCATGGTTCGTCTGCCCAAAGAAGACCTGATGATGTCAGAACGTCTGCTGTCAACACCCGTGCCATCGACACAAGGCCATGTGGAACTGGGTGATGTGGTGACTTACAAGCGTGAAACCGCTTCTCATCCCATCTATCGCCGTGATGGTTATGCGGCGGAAATGGTGAATGCCGAACTGGCCGGAGCCTATGAAGCACCGATCTACGGTATGTTTGCCGTTGAAGATGCGCTTGCGGCTGTGGACTGGGGCGATATGGGCACTCCCGTTGTTAAATACCACGGCCAACCCATCGATGAAGGCCATGTGACGTTCCTGTGGGATGGGGAATGGGAAATTACCTATGTCACATTCCGCGATATGGGCGCGGCCTTTGGCGTGGCGATCTTGGCGATTTATTTGCTGGTGGTCGGCCAGTTCGGCAGCTTTAAACTCCCGCTTGTCATCTTGGTCCCTGTGCCATTAACATTGATCGGTATCGTTATCGGCCACTGGCTCTTTAGCGCACCATTCACGGCGACCTCCATGATCGGCTTTATCGCGCTCGCTGGCATTATCGTCAGAAACTCCATCTTGTTGGTTGATTTCATCCGCCACAGACAAAGCGAGGATCGTCCTATACGTGATGTGCTTTTGGAGGCCGGCATGATCCGTTTCAAACCCATCTTCCTCACAGCCGCCGCCGCGATGATTGGCGCCGCGTTTATCTTGGCGGACCCCATCTTCCAAGGCTTGGCGATTTCACTTGTGTTCGGCCTGTTCTCATCCACCGCGCTGACATTGCTGGTTATTCCGGCAATCTATGTGGTGCTGAGAGATGATGGTAAGGAGATGAGCGAGGAGTAGCAAGGACCCGTCACCCCGGCAAAGGACGGGGCCTCGTAAATAAAGATTCCGCCCTTTCTGAGAAGGGACTAACCTCTCCTCAAGTGTGTCATCCCGCACCCAGTTGCGGGATCATGGGTAGATGCCGTGTGCTTTCCTCATCCTATTATGGTATGGGCAGGAGCATCATGGCTTTTGTCTGCATAGTTGTTCTAAAAAGGTAGCTGTCACCAATAACCATGCATTGTGGTGTTAGGTGGGGCACTATGATTTTCGTCTGTATCGGTGTTAAAAAAATAGCTGTCATTGATTTGGTATAGCGCATGAACAAAAAAACCGGGGCCAAAAGCCCCGGCAAAGTTTGATTTACATGTTAAACGCTAAAAAGCCATTCAATGTAAAACTTGATTACAATGTAGATGATATGTAACATCATCTGTGAAGACATTGACAACTCCTTTCATATGTTAGGGGTTGCTGAATAAAGACGGCGGGGTTGCTGCAACAACTTCGCCGTTTTCGTTTTGCCAACAGCGTAATCGCCGTTGTTAACAAGTGTAGTATCCTTTTGTTTTCATGGCATTGCAAGCTACTACGAAAGTATAGATAGGTAATGTTTCGAATGTGAAACTATATTTTCTTCTTATATTCTGCTGATTCGCGCTAATACTAAGCAGTGGAAAAAAAATTATAAAAAAAAAAGACTTGAACTGTGCCTTAGTATCTAAATTTCTGCAACTCATTGTGTTTGCTTGTGTTTCAGTCTACTAACTGTAGTGTTTTCCTTGAATACCCTCTGTAAACCCCAGTTTTATTGAGGAGAATCCGATAAAACCCATGTTTTCTGCAAAAAAATACGAAAATAATTGCTTTATTTGATGCGAATCGTTTTATTGCAGAAACATCTGTCAATGGTCTAAATTCGAAAAATAACGATCTTAAATCAAAACTTGATTCAGGTAATTTTTTAAGTGATAGCGTAGACTAAAAGATTAAGTCCAAGACAACTTCATTTCAAGTTTATTTGTCCAACGTTGTATTGTATAATGTTATGTGCAAAATAAATTGAAGTCATCACACTACTTCCAACCATTATCCCGCAACTAAGGTGCGGGATGACACTTTTTTTTAGTTAATGAGTGACAGCTACCATTTAAATCCGGTCGTCCATAGGAGTTTTATGGAAAGCGCCGTTCTTATAATGGGTTTACGCAAAAGTCCTTATTCCCCCCTTTATCCCGCAACGGTGTGCGGGATGACAATTGGGGGGGAGCTGTTCTCCTGCGATAAGCAGGTGTCTCTTTCATTCAAAAGGTTCCTTTTTTCAAAGGAACACGCATGAAAAAGGCCTCTCCCAAGCGGGAAAGGCCTTCTCTTTATCAGCTTCGTTAAGAAACCTTACTCTTCAAACACATAGGTGCCCGGTGCATCACACACGGGTTCGTAGTCCCCGCCCGGTGTGCCCATGGTTGGGGGGGCGATTTGTTTTGAGGAGTTTTCTTTCAGCCATTCTTGCCATGGCACCCACCAGGACCCTTCATGGACTTCTTGTTTTTCCGCCCATTCCATTGGTGGGATGAAGCGGTCGTTGTCCAGTTTGGTGGCGATTTGGTAGTGACGGCGCGGGTGGCCCGGTTCGTTCACGATGCCGGCATTGTGCCCGCCGTTGGTGAGAACGAAAGTCACGTCTGTATCAACCAGTTGGTGGATTTTATAGACGGATTTCCATGGGGCCACATGGTCTTTGCCTGTGGCGACCGCAAAGATCGGGGTGCGAATGTCGGAAACCGCAATCGGTTTGCCGCCAACCTCGAAACGACCCGCCGCCAGATCGTTGTTGAGGAACAGGCGACGCAGATATTGTGTATGCATTTTGTAAGGCATACGGGTGGCGTCTGCGTTCCAGCTCATGAGGTCGTTGACGCGTGGCTCTTCACCCAAGAGATATTCACTGACCATTTTGGACCAGATCAGATCAAAGGAGCGCAGCAGCTGGAAAGCGCCAGACATTTGTTTGGTGTCAAGGTAACCCTGATCCCACATCATGTCTTCCATGTATGAAATCTGGCTTTCATCGATGAAGAGCATCAGCTCGCCTGCTTCAGAGAAGTCTGTTTGCGTGGTGAAAAGAGAGATGGTCTTGAAACGTTCGTCATTATCACGCGCCATGGCCGCAGCGGCGATGGTGAGGAGCGTACCACCCAAGCAATAGCCCACACCGTGGATTTTTTGATCCGGGACGATAGCAGAGATGGCATCAAGACATTCCATCACCCCGTCGCGCACATAATCTTCCATGTTCAGGTCACGGTCTTTGGCCGTCGGGTTGTGCCAGGACACCATAAACACGGTGTGGCCTTTATCGACGAGATATTTCACGAGCGAGTTATATTGTGACAGATCAAGAATGTAGTACTTCATGATCCATGCCGGGACGATAAAGACGGGTTCGGCTTCAACCTTTTTTGTGGTCGCTTCATACTGGATCAGTTCGACCAGACGATTGCGATAGACCACTTTACCTTTGGTACAGGCGATGTTTTCACCGAGTTTATATTTGCTTTCTGCCGCATTATGTTCTTCGGTGATGTTGTGCATGACTTCGTTCCAGAAGTTCTCAGCCCCTTTCACCAAGTTTTGACCGCCTTGCTCAACGGTGGTTTTCAGAACTTGCGGGTTGGTCGCAAAGAAGTTGGTCGGGGAAATAATATCCAGCCACTGACGCGCGCCAAAGGACACCATATTTTCGTGGTGTTTAGAAACACCGGGAATGCCCATAGTCGCGTAATGCCACCATTGTTCTTTCAGCAAGAAGCCTTGTGCGATCACGTTGAAGGGGAATTTTTTCCATTCTTCTGAACGGAATCGACGATCTTCGGGTAGGGGTTGGATAAAATCCGGGATATCGTTGTCCATTGTGGCGCGGGCGGCCCAGACGTTGAAATCCATAGTCTTGCGGGCGAAGTTTTCAGACATTTCGCTGACTTTTCCAGGCGAATGGGCCATATGGACCAACCAGTCGAAATACGCAACCATGATGGATGCAGGGGATAAACCATTGGTCATCCGGCCTTCCATCGCGTGAATGGCGCGGTCTATACTATTTTTTACGTTGGGGACTGACATTTTCGTCATGGGCAATTAAACTCCACCAAATAATTTTATGCACGTTGCACTGCAACAATATAAGCGTTTTTGCCTGTTTACACAATGGTTAGGGTTAGATTCATGAAAGTTTCATACGACAGTTCTTTGGTTCAGGACATGACAGGTTGGCGCCGTCATCTGCACGCTCATCCCGAAACAGCGTTTGAAGAATTTGCAACGTCCGATTATATCAAAGAAAAATTGGAAGGGTTTGGCCTGAACGTTCATCAGGGACTTGCTACAACAGGCGTGGTTGCAACTTTAACAAATGGCGATGGCCCGGCCATTGCCCTACGTGCCGATATGGACGGGCTTGATATGGTGGAAACATCCAATGTACCCCACTGTTCCACCCATGAAGGCAAAATGCATGGCTGTGGGCATGATGGGCATATGGCGATGTTGTTAGGGGCTGCAAAATACCTGTCAGAACATCGCACATTTAAAGGCACGGTGCATTTTATCTTTCAGCCCGCCGAAGAAAATAAAGGTGGGGGTCGGGTGATGGTGGAAGAAGGTCTGTTTGATCAATTCCCCGCCGATGCGGTTTTTGGAATGCACAATTGGCCCGAACTGCCCGCTGGTGTTATGGCGATGAAACCGGGACCACTGATGGCGGCATGTGATACGATTGAAATCAAGATCACCGGGAAAGGCTGTCATGGGGCCATGCCACATCTGGGAATTGACCCGGTCGTGGTGGCAAGCGAAATCGTGCTGGCCCTGCAAACCATTTCATCGCGCACCGTGAACCCGCAGGATGCGGTGGTTGTGTCTGTGACGCAAATTAATGCAGGTCACACATGGAATGTGATCCCGGAAGAAGTCGTCCTGCGTGGTACGGTTCGTTCATTTCGTGAAGAAGTGCGCACGGTTTTGCAGGAACGCATCGAACAGATCATCAAAGGGATTTGTCTGGCCCATGGTGCAAGCTATGACCTTGATTATTGTACAGGCTATCCTGCAACAGTGAATGATAAAGACAAGACAGAAGTTTGCGCACGCGCTGCCGCAAAAACGGTGGGCGAGGATAAAGTCATCCAAGACCCGGTTTCCAGCATGGGGGCAGAAGATTTCGCCTATATGTTACAGGCCAGACCCGGTTGTTATGTCTGGCTGGGGACAGGGGGCACACCGGGGGGATGCTTGCTGCATAATCCCGGGTTTGATTTTAACGATGGGGTCTTGCACATCGGTACAAGTTATTGGGTCAATCTGGTGGAAGAAATTTTAGGTTAAAACCAAAATTGGTTCTGTCGTTTCTGCACGCAGCATATTTTCCAGACGGCACGCCCGAATGAACAAGTCACGGCTTCGATCCAACAGGCTTAGTAAGCCATTGGGGCAAATGTCATCCGTACATTGCATGAGATTGAGACAAGTGCTTTCTTCGAATAAAGGGCGATAGAGGCTTTCGGCTTCCATTCTGTCTAATTCATCATTCAGGATTGCTTTTTCGGTGATGAGCCAAGCCATGGTATGTGAAAGACGAGAGGTAACACGCAAGGATTCTGCGGTTACCTCTAGCCGTGCGATGGGCATCAAGTGGCGGACTTGTCGTTTGATTAGATGTTCATTGTAGTATTTGGCTTCTTCCAGCAAATTCAATGTTTCATCAAAGGTGCGGTTTAACCAAAAAAGTGTGGTGTTTTGCATGCCCATTCCATTAGATCCGCCAGCCCCACAAATCCGGCGGATTGGTTCAGTTAGTGAATAACTTGTCCGATGCTGGCATTGTCGTCGAACACATCCGCCATAAATTCATATGTGTCTTGGTGAATGCGAATTCCAGAAATTTCTGGATAGCGTGCAACCATCCATAAAACATACTTGGCGACCAGAATGCCGTTTTCATCTTTCATGGCATCGCGGATCAATTGGGCAATGACACCCAAGCGGTTTTCGCGATCTAAAAAGAATGAGGGTCCAAACCAGGCATCGGAAAATTTGCGTAGCTCTAAATCCATGGCATCAACATGGTCACGTTCAAATTCATCCAACACTTGCGGATCAAAGCGAACAGGGTACGGGTTGCCGTCCATGGCGATAAGGAATGACAGGTCTGACTGCATGACATTCTCCTTTAGAGAAACGCATTAAATTTGTTACTTCAATCAGATTATATTTTCTTTTGAATTAATCAAATGTGCATAAGAGTTAGACACTTAAGGGTGATTTGCCCCTATCGTATTAGGGGGAGTGCCTGAGTTTTTTCTCTTTTGTGGTGGAGTTTCTACTTCTGGGTTTTATTGCGCAGGCAGCAGACGGCGGATCGCATTGTGATGTTTCGTACTAAGGTAGCTGTCGGTGGTAATGGCATCCAGGCTAATTGATTTATCAGATTTTTCACGGGTCAGGACATCTAACGAAACCCGATCTTTCACCCACCATTTGTAATGACAGCTTTGGCGGGCGACAGTGGTATTACCTCGACACACTGCATCAAAGGGGCGACCATAAAGGCTGCCAAAATAAGATAACATCTCTTTGTCTTCCAGCTTGCTATACGTTCGGCTGGCTTTGATGCGAAAGGCTCGGTAGTCCTTGTTTTCCAAGACAAACCAGATGATATACTGGGCATTATCAAATTTATGTTGTCCGACCATCAGCCCATTTCGGTCTTGGGATAAGAACAGATTTGGGTATTTTTCTTGAAGCTTGCCGGGCGTCTTTCCTAGATCATCCGCCCGAACATGCGGGTAAAGCTGGGGGGCTTGTGATGTTTTTGGCTGTACCGGCTCTTGCAGCAAAAGCGCATATAAAAAGGCCCCCAGCAAGAGAGTGAAGAGGAACAGAAAAATTGCAAGTTTTCCCATATTTGATTCAGGCTTAGATGGCTTGCGTCTGACTTTATAAGGGCTTGGCATGTCTGTCTGGTACTTTCTGAAAATCACCTTAACGTTACTATGATAAAAGACGTAACCCGAAAGAAGTATGATGGGGCGCACAGTCATCAAAAAATCCGCAAAAGTTGAAAAATTACGGATTTTAAGGCGGTATGATTGAGTTAACTTTGTGCTTGCAGCTTGGCTTCGCGGCGATTTTTCAACCAGACTTGTACATTTCCACGCACCATCAAGGCGCATGGTGTGACGACAAGGGTTAAAACAGTTGCGAATCCCAACCCGAAAAAGATCGCTGTTGCCAGTTGTACCCACCATTGTGTCGAAGGGGCACCAGAACTGATTTCACGGGTGAAGAAGTCGATGTTCAGCTGTAAGACCATGGGTAAAAGCCCTAACATGGTTGTGACGGTTGTCAGCAACACAGGGCGCATCCTTTGCGCGCCTGTCAGGACAATGGCATCGAACACGGTACCCGTTTCATGTTTTAGGCGATCAAAGGTATCGATCAGGACGATATTGTTGTTGACCACAATCCCGGCCAGCGCGATGACACCGACCCCCCCCATAACAATGCCAAATGGTTGCCCGGTAATCATCAAGCCGATGAAAACACCAATGGTGGACATGATGACGGCACTTAGGATCAACATGGCGCTGTAGAAGCTGTTGAACTGGGTCACCAGAATAATGGCCATGATGAAGAGGGCGACACCAAAGGCATTAACCAGAAATTCTTCTGCTTTTCTTTGTTCTTCATCCTCACCTTTAAAGGCAATTCTGATGTTTGGATCCAGATTTTGTGTTTTCAGCCAGGCTTTGATCTCGTTTAGTTTTGCATCCACATTGACGCCAGCTTCCACATCAGCTTTCACTGACATGATGCGGAAGCCATCGACACGATTGACCTTGCCTGTGCGTTGTTCGGCCGTGCGAGTAACAAAGTTTGAAATTGGCACCGGCCCCGCATCTGTATTTACGCGGATATTTTGCAATTGATCAATAGTACGGTCTTCTTTGGGGAAGCGGGCACGGATTTCCACTTCGTCATCGGTGTCATCCGGGCGATATTCACCAAGTTTAAGGCCTGAGGTTGTCATTTGTACGAAGTTACCAACAAGACCGATATCGACGCCAAATTTCGCGGCCTGCGCACGGTCCACATCCAGTTCCCAATCAATACCGGGAAGAGGGCGGGAATCTTCAAGGTTCAGCAAGCCATCCATTTTTTCAAGCCCGGCACGAATTTGGGCAATCGTCGGGTCAAGCAATTCGGTTTTACGAGATGAAATTTGTAAGTTGATCGGTTTGCCTGTCGGGGGGCCTTCTTCCTGTTTACGGGCGTCAACTTCGATCCCGGCGATATCCGCAGTCCGGCTGGTGATATCTGCCAGAATAACATGGGCCGGGCGGCGCTGAGACCAGTCGGTGAATTCAAGCGAGATTGTGCCAATAATATCTTCGGCTTCTTCGCTTTGTCCCGGTGCGCCAATGCGGGTGTAAACGGTTTTAAATTCGGTCATGGGCAGGATGCGGGCTTCAACCTGTTCCAGAATTTCTTTTTGTTCCCATACAGACAGATTACCACGTGCGCGGACCTGCACGATGGCATTTTCCGGTTCAATCTCGGGGAAAAATTCTACCCCTTTGCCGAAGTTCGCATATGTGATTTGGACCAAGATCAAGACACCGAAGGCCCCGACAAGAACTTTGGCCGGATGGCGCAATGCTTTTTGCAGGATATGAATATAGGTTCCAGTGATGCCATGGAGGTTGGATAAGTCAGCATCTTTTTCCGGTGCAATTTCTTTTAATTCCGGTACTGCTTGGGACGGTTTTCCGAATAAAGAGCCTAGGGTCGGCACGAAAATCAGGGCCATTAAAAGGGATGCTGATAATGTCGCAATCAAGGTGATGGGCATGAATTTCATAAATTCACCCACCAGACCAGGCCAAAAAAGCAAAGGCAAAAAGGCAGCCAATGTGGTGGCTGTGGAGGCCGTAATCGGCCATGCCATGCGTTGTGCGGCCAGACCATAGGCTTTCCTGCGATGTAATCCTTCTATCATTTTACGGTCTGCATATTCGGTGACAACCACGGCCCCATCCACCAGCATACCAACGGCTAAGATCAGGCTAAACAGTACAACGATGTTGAGCGTCATATCCATAAAGCTTAGAACCAAAATTCCGGCCAGAAACGATCCCGGAATAGCCATGCCGACAAGGCCTGCTGTGCGTGTGCCAAGGGCTGCGACCACAACGACCATGACCAGTAAAATTGCACTGAGCACGTTGTTTTGCAGTTCGACAAGCATGGTGCGGATCTGGTTTGATCGATCCTGAGAATAAGAAATCTGCAAATTTTCCTGTAACGCTTGGGGCCAGGCTGCTTGTTCCTGCAAAACTATTTCACGGACATGTTCAATGGTTTCAATGATGTTTTCGCCTGTGCGTTTGGAAACTTCTAAAGCCACAGCGGGTTTACCATTGACGCGGGCAAAGCTGGTCGGGTCTTTAAAGGTCCGGCGGATTTCAGCGATATCGCCAAGCGTGACAACGCTGTCACCTTCCACCTTTAAAGGTTGGTTCATGATATCATAAACGGTTTCATATAGACCGGGGACTTTAATGGAAAAACGACCAAGCCCAGTATCTTGTGATCCTGCTGCCACCAGCTTGTTGGACCCGCTGACTGCGTTGATGGCGGTGGAGGGGGTTAGTCCATAACGTTCAACTTTGGCCGGGTCGATGATAATTTCCACCATTTCGTCACGGTCACCTGCAATATCGGCTTCTAAAACGGTGGGAATGCTTTCGATGGCATCTTGTAAATCACGCGCAACCTTAACCAAAGTGCGTTCGGGGACCTGTCCGGCAACGGTGACAACCAGGACGGGGAACAGGCTGATATTGACTTCATGCACGGTTGGTTCGTCCGTTTCATCGGGCAGGTCCGATTTTGCCAGATCGACTTTTTCACGCACATCATCAAGGGCTTTATCGGCATCGAAGCCGGCTTCAAATTCAAGGGTAACGTTACCACCGCCTTCATAGCCGGTAGCACGCATTTCCTTAATGCCTTCAATGGTGCGCAGTTCCTGTTCCAGCGGGCGGATGATGAGGCGTTCAGCATCTTCAGGCGAAATGCCGTCGTGGCTTGCGACCACATAAATGATTGGAATATTAATGTCAGGATCAGATTCTTTGGGGATATTCTGATAGGCCACACTTCCGGTGATTAAGATCAGCGCAAGGGTTAATAAGACCGTGCGGGCATGGCCGAGGGCTGCTTCAATGGCATTTTTCATGATTAATGCCCTTTCGCATCAGCCAGATCAGGGTTTTGTGTCTGGTCTTTGGTCATGGCAATGACTTTTTGACCAGGGCTGACATATTCCTGACCGCGCAAAATGATATTGGCACTTTCAGGTAATCCGGAAACCCAGACCCCTTCACTGGTGTCTTCTAATAATTTTATGGGGTAAAAAACGACTTTGTTTTCATCATCGACCGTTTTAACCCCGATCTCACCCTTATCTGACAGGGTCAGAATGGCTGGCGATACAAGATGGGACTGGCGCATACCGACATTCAAGTTTACTTGTGCGGTCTGTCCGGCGGCAATTTCGTCATTCAGGTTATTGCCTTCAATCTCGATCACATAGGTACGGGTTGAACTGCTACTGGTGCTTGCGACAAAGCGTACAATGCCATCAATTACTTGATTGTTGTTTAAAATGGCCGTGGCGGGCTGGCCGTCTTTGATACGTGAAATATCGTTTTCAGAAACTTCGACCTGTACCACGATGGGGGAAAGGTCAACCACTGTGGCAAGTAATGTGCCTTTAGAAACATAATCGCCAATCTCGACAGGTCGGCTTTCCAATTTGCCGTCAAAAGGGGCCTTGATTTCGGTATGTTCCATATTCAGGCGGGCACTTTCCAGTTCGGCATGTGCTGCGTTCAATAAGGCTTCGGCTTCGGCCAGTTGGGTTTGGGATCGAAAGCTTTTTTGTGACAGTTTGCGCGAGGCTTCATACTCCAACTGACGTTGGTAAACTAGGGCTTTCGCACTTTTTAAGGTGCTTTCGCGTTCATCAATGTTAATGCGGGCAATCACGTCGCCTTTTTTGACATGGGCACCTTTTTCGATCAGAACATCTTTTATTCTGCCGTCAATCTCAGCCTTGATTTCCACGCTGCGGTCTGCCTTTGTCTGACCGTAAAGGCGGATAATGTCTGCATGATCGTGTGCATTTTGGCGCTCTACCAGTACATGGACTTCTTTATGTTCCTGCCCCTCGGTCACGCTTTTTGCCACCTGTTCTTCTTGAGGGGTGAAAATACCGGATAGGAGCCAGAGGGATATGACGAGCGCAATCGCAACGGCAATTAAAATGGATTTGTTTTCCGGTAATGTCATCGTTCTATGCCTAAAAGAATTGCGATCAGATTACATTTAAGTATGAGGGAGTTAGTTTTCAGAAATATGATCATTTGTAGGTAGTATATTCTCCACAAAAGTTTTGTGAAGTCTCTCACTTTAACCATATTTAATTAAGGGAAAACAGTTCTATTGTACGTTTAACACCTTTGAGTGGGTAAGACCCTAGCGAATCCCAACGTGCAGTGCTGTTTTTTGCAAAGTCAACAGATGCCAAGATGGGGCTGGCTAATTCTTTGGTCATGCTTTCAATGCGTGCGGTTTCATTGGCTGCCGGACCTGTCACAGAAAAATCCAGACGTTCAGGGATGCCGATATTGCCGAACATCACTTCGCCCGTATGAAGGCCAAGCCCGAAGGCCAGCGGTTCTTTATGTTGAGCTTTGCGGGATTTATTCACTGCTTCCATCCGGGTGAGGGCATCGCGCGCTGCCATTGTTGCTTTGTCGCATGTTTCTTTTAGGCTGCGACCATCAGATGGGAAAATCGCGAGGACGGCGTCCCCGACAAAACGCAATACCTCGCCGCCATGGTCCATGACAGCCCCGGCGGTGCAGGAAAAATATTCATTTAAAGTGGTCAGCAGTTCGGGGCCCGGCAGGCTATCCCCCAGATCTGTTGACTTTCGAAGGTCGCTGTACCAGATGACAGCGGGAATATTTTCACCATCCCCCAATTTGATGGAACCGGATAACACCCGGCTTGCGGCATTTTCTCCGAGATAAGCTGAAAGGGTGTTTTGCGCGATGCGTTCACGCAAAGCCATTTTTAGGGCAAGGGCGATATAGGGTTCAACGCGGGCAAGCGTTTGAATTTCTTCTTCGTTAAAACCACCTTTGCGGTCCGAGGCAAATGACAGGATCATGCCGTCATTTTCGTATGTATGTGGGCCGGGTTTTGAAAAACTGAACAGACGCAAAATGTAATGTGTCGCCCCTTCTGAGATCAATTCATCAAAGATCGGGAAGTAAGGATCTGGTTTTTCACCATCAAGGCGAATGTTTAAACGTTCAATCTCGTTGGTGACCATATGATAACCGGGGCTTTTCAGCCATTCATCGGTTTCGCCATCGGCATGAGCATAGCGCGTGATATCATCATAATCACGGTTGCGCCACCATTTCAAGGTCAAGGCACCGATGGTGGGGTGCAGTGTGGTCCAGGACATATTGACACGCAAAATAGAAAGCCCTGCATCAGATAAAGTCTGGCAGGTGTCTTTTAACAATGTCGGTTCAATCGGGCTTTTTAATGTACGCTCGATTAAATCCTCAATTAGTCTATCTATGGTGTTTTGATTAATGCTCATGAGGGGGAGAATAAATAAATTACAAAGATTTTACGAGTTTTTTTATCAGAGTCTTTACAAAGTGGTACCGAAATGCGTATTTTAATTTATCAAGTCAAATGTCCTTGATAAGAGGCATGTTTTTGGAAAGTCGGCTCAATGTCTTTTTGTAAAGAAACACAAGTGGATGGTGCACAATGTGTAATCCGCGATGCAGATGAAAAAGATCTGGCATCGGTGACGGATTTGCATGCCTATAATACAGGTCAGCATAAGCCGGATTACTGGAATGAGACCTATCATCGCTATGGTGATTCTAAGGAAGGTTTCTTTTATGTCTGTGAAATTGACGCGATATTTGCAGGATTTATTATTGGTGAAATTCGCGCTTGGGAATTTGGTTCCGAACCTTGTGGCTGGGTCTATACCATTGGGGTTAACCCCGATATTCGATTAAAGCAAATCGGGACTCGATTGTTTGAAACTATATGTGAACAGTTTACGAAAGCCGGGGTCACCCAAGTACGCACCATGTTGCATCGTAAAGATAACCTGAACCTGAGCTTCTTTCGGAGCCAAGGCATGATGGGCGGTCCTTACATCGAACTTGAAATGCCTTTGGATTAGGGGGGCGGTGTAAAATGAAATTACAAAAAGCAACATATTGTGCCCTATATGCGGTTTTGGAACTGGCACGTGATCCACAGACCCAATTGTCTGCAACAGATATTGCTGAAAAATACAATATTTCGGCCAATCATCTGGCTAAGGTTTTGCGTGATTTAGGGCGTGCGGGATTGGTTGAATCGGTACGTGGGGCTGGTGGTGGTTATCGCTTTTCCGGGAATTTAAAACGTACAACTCTTTATGATGTCATTCATCTGTTTGAAGATGTCGGCGGTGAAAATGCCCGTGCCCGCGATGCGCAACCGGATACCGATATTGGAAATGCGCTTAATCTGGTTTTAAATGAAATCGACGAAATCGCCATTGCGACTTTAGGGTCCGTGACTATTGGTACCTTGTTAAAGACCATGCGCTGGCGGACACAGCGTTTGGAACGCGAGGAACAAGTCTAAGGGGCTGTTGTTGTCCTGCGCTGGCAGGATTCTTTGTTACATAACATTTATCAAGTCTGCACCTTTCTTAAGCGGAAGGACTTATGCAAAGCGCACTTCCATGTGGAATGTGCGTCTTTTTGTATTTAATACGAGAAATCCAACATTTTGTACAAAATAATCCTTGATTGCGAAAAATATTTAATATATCAAACAAAATATCTTAAATATTCAACAAACGAGGAAGTCATGGACTTTACGAGCGATAATATCTGCGGTGTGAGCACAGAAATTCTGGCTGCACTGTCGCTCGCCAATGAGGCGGAGACAGCTGCACCTTATGGGGCGGATGCGATGTCTATGACTCTGGATCAAGAGTTCTCGGACCTTTTTCAACGCGATTGCACCGTTTTTCCGGTTGTCAGTGGAACTGCAGCAAATGCCTTGGCTTTAAGTGCTTGCGTGCAACCATGGCAAGCCATCTTGACCCATGAAAAAGCCCATATTGAGATTATGGAATGTGGCGCACCGGAATTTATCACAGGTGGTGCGAAATTAATCGGTGTTGCGGGGCAAAATGGCAAGCTGGATGTGGCTGCTCTGGAAAAAGCTGTCCGTCATAGTGGACAAGGGTGTATCCATCGCTCCCAGATCGCTTGCATCAGCTTAACCCAAACGACGGATTCCGGAACGGTTTATAGCGTGGAAGAGTTGGCTGAAATCACCAATTTTGCTAAAAAAAACAAGCTTTTGGTCCATATGGATGGCGCACGTTTTGCCAATGCCGTTGTGGCTTTGGGGGTTGATACACATGAATTGGTTAAAGGCATTGATGTCTTAAGCTTTGGGGCGACAAAAAATGGCGCAATGAATGCAGAAGCAATTGTGTTCTTTAATAAGAAACTGGCAGATAACTTCGTCTTCCAAGCCAAACGCACCGGGCATGTGGTTTCGAAAGCCCGTTTTCTGGCTGCTCAGTTGCAATCCTATCTGGCTAATGATTTGTGGCTTCAAAATGCACGTCGTGCCAATGGTGCTGCTGCTGAGCTTGCGGAAAAATTATCCTGTCTGAACGGCTTTACGATCCAGACACCGGTGGAAAGCAATCTGGTTTTTGCACATGTCCCTGCGGCGCTTGCCTTTTGGCTGCAAGATCAAGGTGTTGGTTTTTACAGTGAAGAAAGTGAGCTGCTGGGGTGTCGTAAAATTCGTTTTGTCTGTGGTTTTTCTACAGCATCAGAAAAAATTGATAAGCTGAGTGCCTTGATTGAGACATATGAGCCAGTTGTCAAAGCGGCTTAATCGGGTGTATCGACAACTAAAATTGCGATGGCTTCTTCGGTGCTGTCATTGCGGATAGAATGCGGGAAATCGGCGCGGTAACGCACGGTTTCCCCTTCGTTTACGGGGATGTCTGTCTCGTTGGACGTAACTGTCATGTTGCCTTTTAATACGCTAAGATGTTCGACTGTTGCGTTGGTGTGCGCTGCTGAATCGAGTGCGCCGCCTTTTTGTACCCTCATTTCATACCATTCCAGATTAGAAACGCTTGAAACCGGGCTTAAAATTTTCAGGCTGCATTTACCATCCGGGCTTTTGATGGTCGGGGTAAAGTGGGCTTGTAAATGTTCGATCAACACTGGGGTGCTTTGATCCGTATCGGATTGTTCAAGAATATCGGCAATTTCAACGCCCAAGGCATTTGTCAGACTCCAGAGTGTTGCAAAGGTCGGATTAGTCTGACCACGTTCGATTTGCGACAGCATAGATTTTGAAATACCGGACGCTTCAGCTAGTTTATCCAAAGTGAGTTTTTGGCTTTTTCGCAAGGTTTGCAGCGCCTGACCGAGTTCGGGTGGTGTACGTTTTGACATGTCAAAATCCTTTCTTTTGTTCGTTATACTGGAATTTTGCAAAAAAGTCAGATTTTTCGTGCCCCACATTAGAAAAGACAGTAAGCTCGGTGAAAAGAATAGCTTTAATTTGAATAAGTTGCGCGCAGATTGGGCTTCGGCCGATTGGATAAGATAAAAATGCAAAAGAACGCTTCTTTGAGCCTGAGGAATAAGACGTGGATAAAAGCAGCATTGGTGTTTGCCATTGGGGTGGCGCTGACCATTGTTGTCAGTGTGTTTGTACATAATCTGCAAGAAGATCGAATATACGCCACAAACAAAGCGCTGACGGCTGAATATTTACATGCTTTGGAACGTGAGCTGGGTCGGAAGTCGCGTTATTTATCTTCTGTTGCATCACAAGTTGTGATTTCGACAACGGAAGATCGTCATCAGGATATTGTTAGAAAACTGGACCAGCTAAGCTATCTGACTACCAACGTATCAGATGAACGTGGCATTGATTTTATGGGGTTTATCCCTTTGACGGGGGGCTTTCAAGCCTCATCGGGTAAAGATTTAATCACCGCTGATCCGTCAAACAAAAAATATGTCCTCGATTTTCTAAAAAGCCAGAAATCTTTATGGAAAGTCAAAGAGATTGTTCCGCTTAAAAATGAAACGGTCATTTTGGGCTGGGATAAAAAGGGCAGTACGAACGCACGTTTTCTGGTTATGGCTCATCCGTTTTTTCAAGATTTTGCTGTTGGTTCCGATATGGAAGGCGGGCGTCATTATCCAATGGGTTATGTCGTGGTCTGGGTCGATGTTGGCCAAATTCTTAAACGGAGTTGGGATGAAAAACGCATGCCGGACAACCTGCTTGATCTTCAGATCGGCGTCGATACCGGGGATAAGCTTTATGTATCCTATCAGTCGGGCCTGGTGGAAGTGTCAGATCAGCCTGATAAAAAACTGATTCAAACTCCCGGTCATTCAATTCAGTTTAATATGCTTGGCAACTTGGCGATTTTGGAATTTCTGAGTTTAAAAACAAGGCAAGGTGATCTTTTCAGTTATTTCCACTGGGGGGTTTTGGTCATTGGCGTGTTTTCAACTGCTTTATGGAGCCTGATGGCGATCCGCGTTGAAAAATATCAGACGAGTGATGATAGCACCCATACGATTATGGATGATGTCAGTCAAAAACTGGCAGATGAAACCGCCCAACGACGTGTGGTCGAAGATGTACTGGCGATGAACCGGGCACGTTGGCATTTTATTGTTGATAACCTTCCGGTTGCTTTGTTTGCTGTAGAACGTTCCGGCATGTTTACTTTGGGGGAAGGACGTGGCCTGTCGGCATTGGGGCTGGAGCCGGGGAAGGTTGAAGGCAATTCCATCTATGAGGTTTTTAAAGATAACCCGGAACTGATTGGCATTATGCGCGAAAGTTTGTCTGGAGAAGAACGTCAGGAAATGATCCAGATTAACCGCCATTGGTTTGATATACGTTTTTCCCCTGTAGTGACAGCAGATGGCAGCTTTGATGGAATGATCTGTGTGGCAACGGATGTCACAGGGGAGCAGAATATTCGTGCCCGTCTGGATAAGGTTAACCTGCATTTACGCGGCCTGATGGACAATGTTCCGACCGGGATTGCCTTTATACGTGGCGGGATTATCCAATGGAATTCACGCGCATTGGAAGAAATTTTTGGCTATGATCATGATGCCTTGAAAGGACGCTCGCCTGAAATTCTCTATGATGATGTCGATGTGTTTAAAAAACTGGAAGTCGAAGCACGAAAAGATTTGCAGGAACGTAATAGTTTTATTCGCAAGGTCTTGTTTAGACGTCCTGATAAAAGCCGGTTTATGGCTGAGATTACCGGGCGGTTGGTGGACTGGTCCAATACAAGGGCCGGGACCCTATGGGTGATACAGGATTTAACCCGTTATCTGGAAGATGAAAAAGAACGCCGCCTATCAAAAACAGTGTTCGATAATGTTGTGGAAGGGGTGATGGTCATGGACTCATCTAAAGACATCATCCAGATCAATAAGGCTTTTAGTAGCATTACCGGTTATCGTGAAAGTGATGTACTGGGGCAAAAACCCGCACTTTTGAAATCAGATAAGCATGACGAGTCTTTTTTTGAGAATATGTGGGATGTTCTTGATCAAAAAGGTGAGTGGGAAGGCGAGATGTGGAACCGCCGTAAAAATGGCCAGACCTACCTTTCCTGGATGAATATTTCAGTTCTTCGCGATGAACAGGGCAATGTGGAAGAATATGTATCCGTATTCAACGATATCACCTCACATCGTGAAACACAGGAGCAGCTGAACTATCAGTCGAATTACGACCTGCTGACGGGACTACCCAATCGACATCTACTGGCGGACCGTTTTACACAGGTGGCTGCACAGGCCAAGCGCGAACAAAAGTCCTTTAGTCTGATCTATATGGATCTGGATAATTTTAAATACCTGAATGAAAGCCTGGGGCTGGAAGTCGGTGACTTTATCATTAAAACCATTGCACAACGTTTGGATAAGACCTTGCGAAGTGTGGATACAGTTGCGCGCATCAGTGGGGATGAATTTATCATTCTGCTAGTTGGGGCAGGGGGGGAAGAAGCTGCGTCACGGGTGGTGGGCAATCTGGCTATGGCAATCAGTCAGCCGATTGAGGTGCAATCCCATGAAGACGATATTTTAATGTCGGCAAGCTGCGGTATCGCCTTGTATCCCAAAGATGGAACCTCTTTGGCTGAACTGACGCCTAAGGCAGAAGCGGCCATGCATCGTGCCAAAGAAATTGAACGCGGGCTGTTTATGTTCTTTACAGAAGATATGAACACACGTGCGCAGGAACGTTTGCAGCTGGAAACAAAGCTTCGTAAGGCTTTGGATAATGATGAATTTGAACTTTATTATCAGCCCAAGGTTCATCTTGAAACAGGGGAAGTCTTTGGCGCAGAAGCCTTGATCCGTTGGAATAATCCAGAATTGGGCATGGTTGGACCGGATCGATTTATTCCGATCGCAGAAGAAACCGGGCTGATCGTGCCTATCGGGGAATGGGTTTTTAAAACCGCGTGCCAGCAGTTGAAAAAATGGCAGGATGGCGATCATCAGTTTATAAATGTCGCGGTGAATTTATCTGGACGGCAGTTTACAAAGCCGGATCTGGCGCATGATTTGATTTCAATTATTAATGACTCGGAAATTGACCCTAGTTCTTTGGAGGTGGAGATAACTGAAAGCTTCATCGCCTCCAGCGAAACAGGTGTTGTTGATGCGCTTAATCTTTTGTCCAATATTGGTGTGCAGTTGAGCGTGGACGATTTCGGAACAGGATATTCATCACTTAATTATCTCCATCGATTCCCGTTGGATATTATGAAGATTGACCGTTCCTTCATCATGCATATCGGGGAAGAAAGCCAAGAGGCAACCACGCTTAATCTGGCTAAAGCGGTGATTGCGATTGCGAAAAGTATGAATTTGAAAATTGTTGGGGAAGGGGTAGAAACCGAAGCCCAGCTAACTTTCCTGCGGGAAAATGGCTGTGATTTGATGCAAGGGTATTATTTCAGTAAGCCTTTACCTGTTGGTGAATTTGAAAATCTGCTAAAGTCCAAACGCACATTGTGATAAAGCCTGCACATTAAAAAAAATATCCATAAAGGGTCTATTTAAGTGACTGAACGTACAAAACTCGCCTTCGACCAATTTAAAGAACAGCTTAAAACCGTCAAACTTCTCAGTTTGGATGTGGACGGGATTCTCACGGATGGGGGGCTTTATTATACGGAAACCGGGGATGAGTTACGCAAATTCAACGTCAAGGATGGAATGGGGATGAAAAAGGCCCGTGAAGCCGGGATTGAATTGTGTATCATCAGTGCCAGTATAACAAATGCGATTCAGGAACGTGGTAAACGCCTTGGGTTAAAGCATGTCTATACTGGCGCTAAAAACAAGATCGAGATTTTGCAGAAAATCTGTGATGAGTTAGGGGTCAGCCTAGATAATGTGGCCCATATGGGTGATGATTTAAACGATATTTCAATTATGGAAAAAATCGGAACGCCCATCACCGTTGCCGATGCCGTTGAAGCGGTCAAGGCCCACACCCTTTATATTACGCAGAAAAAGGGTGGTTGTGGCGCTGTCAGGGAAATTTGTGATTTGCTTGTGCAGATTAACAAGCCATGATTAAAAAAACCGCAAAGTTCAACTTTGCGGTTTGAAATCTTTTTATCGTCAGTTTTAATTATTTTGTTGCTTCAGAAGCAGCTTCTCTGCTTTTAACAATCTGATCAATACGAACCTGCGTATCATCGTGATAGTTTTTACACGATGTTTTCAGTACTTTCACAGTGTTGTGAAGCCACTTGGTTCTGAATTTTAGCGTTTCTCTGTCTTTATCCATCGTTCCACATCCCGGTTGATTGGTTATTTTTATAATAATTCAAAAGCAACTTTCAGATCAAGTAAATCTCGTTAAAGAAAAGTTAAAGTTTTATAAACGCGGTTTACCTTGTTTTTCAATAGTCTTGTATATCAGAGCCGTCCGAAAAGTCCGATATCTACGAGGTAGTCTGTTAAATCCGTATCGAAGGTTTCGCCTTTTTTAATGATGTGGCTGCCAGCAGGCAGATCATCAAGCGTAACGTCAGAAGAGGTAAGCAAAGCAAATGGAGTTTCTTTGGTCAGTTTGATGTCCTGAAGGACTTTCGCCAGTTCAATTCCTGTCATGTTACGGAATTCCTGATTAGAGAGAACCGCATCTGGTTGTAGATCCATAATCAGCCGGATGGCTTCGACGGGGCGGTCTGTGAAAGACAAGTCAAATCCGCAGGCCGCCAGTTCCTGACCAATGAGTTTACGCTGCACGCCGGGAGGCATAACCACCAGCACAGTGACTTTCTTTTTCTTTTGATCGCTGAATTCTGTGGTTTCTTCCTGAGCATGGGGCAAGCGGGCCAGAATGATTTCGCGTTCACTTTCAGGCGGTTCCCTGCCCATATCCACAAGGGCGCGCATTTCATCTATGAAAAATTGAACCGCACGCCATTGTTCCTGATTTAATCGCGGGGCTGCTTCGAGGAAGTCTTCCAGACGGTGGGCCACCAAGGTCAAGAGATGCATCCCGTGGGTTCCGGCAGAACCTTTGATACTATGGACATCGCGCTGTAACTGGAAGAACTGATCTCCGCGTTCACCGCGATCATTATAAATATTATCGATGATCTCATCGATGCCATCCAGTTTTTCCAGACTGCCTTCGATGAAGTCCTGTTTTAAGCGCGAGAGTGCCGCTTCGAGATCAAATTGCATTTTTATTATCCCCCAGAGTTGATACTTTAATCTTATAATCTCGTTATAAAGTCGTAAAGCTTTCTCGTATCGTGATGAGCAGATTTTCGTTTTTTTTACTGTTTCCTTTAATAACGCAATCCGTGGAAAAGATATTTCCCTCTAAAGACAATTAACTGCTATCTTAATTGTAATTGTTAAAGGTAAGCGTGTAATGAAAAAATATAGTTTTGATCAGATTGAAATCCTGATTGCAGATAAGAACCGTCAATTGCGCGCCAGCCTGAAAGGTGTTTTGCATCAGGCCGGGTTTCGTAAAATTTTTGATGTCGCCACTTTGGAACAAATGGTTGACCATATCAAAGTCAAATGCCCGGATTTATTGCTCTGTGATATCTCTTTGGAAGATGGCGATGTTTGCAAAACCATTCGACAGTTAAGACATAATCAATGTGGGCCAAATCCTTTTTGCTCGGTCATTCTTTTCATTGATGAACCGACACCGGAAGTAGTGCGCGCGGCTTCCGAAGCAGGCTTGGATGATTTACAGGTTAAACCCGTTGTCGCGCAAAAAATTCTGGATCGGGTGAAGTATCTGGTAGAAAAACGCAAACCTTTTGTGGTGACGACAGATTATGTCGGTCCGGACAGACGTAAAGGCAATCGCCCCGGTAGTCTACCTGTCCCTTCCTTACCTGTACCAAATAGTATGGAAGAAAAAGCCAAGGGGAATTTTGTTCAGCAGGATTTTCAAAAAAGGGTCAATGAAACGGTCTGGGAAATTAACGCGCAGAAGATTGAACGTCATGCTTTTCAGATCGGATATCTGGTTGAACGCATTGTGCCGGCGTATCGCGAAGGGCAGATCAACCGGGAAAGCATGGGGCAGGTGCAGCGCCTTGTTGAGGTCTCAAAAGATATTAGCAAACGGCTAGCCGAAAGTGACTATACCCATATCGCCGAACTGGTCGCGACCTTAAATAAGGTGGCGCAATCTTTATGGAACAGTGGCACGATGCCGAAAATGAAAGACCTGAACCTGTTGGCAGAATTATCGGCGGCCATTTCAGCAACCTTTAAGGCGCAGAACGTATATTCCAGCCTGACTGATGAGATTTCCAACACCGTTGGAGAAAAATATAAAGATTAAGAGAATTGGCATGCAAATTGCTGATTCTATTAAAAGTCTTATCGGCATAACAAGAGGTTCATATGGCGCGCTTCATCCCTTTAAAAAGCATGATCCTGTTTTTTGGATTGATGTTTATCTCTTCCACAGCATGGGCGGATAAAGTCTATGTGGCGGTTGCAGCTAATTTTACGGCCCCAGCAAAAGAAATAGCCGAAGCGTTTGAACAGGAAACCGGACATCAGGCGGTCTTGAGTTTTGGTTCGACCGGAAAGCTCTATATTCAGATTATAAACGGGGCACCCTATGGTGTTTTTCTAGCTGCGGATGCTGCTCGCCCAGAACGTCTGGAACAGGAAGGTGTTGCCGTTTTGGGCAGTCGCTTTACCTATGCTAAAGGCAAGATCGTCTTATATAGTCGTGATGATGATTTAATTCAGGGATCCCCTGATGTGTTGGGGCAGGAGGCGGCCTTTCAAAAATTGGCCATCGCCAATCCAAAGACAGCTCCTTACGGTTTTGCGGCGATTGAAACCCTGAAGCATTTGTCAGTTTACGAACAAAATAAAGACAAACTGGTCAAAGGTGACAATATTGCCCAGGCTTATCAGTTTGTCTTTACCCAAAATGCCCAAGTCGGATTTGTTGCTTTGTCACAGGTGATAAATGAGGCAAAAGGGTCGCGCTGGATTGTACCGCAGGATTTTTACAGCCCAATCCGTCAGCAGGCTGTTTTGTTGAAGCAAGATGCAGATAACCCAGCGGCACAGGCGTTTGTAACATTCTTGTCGGCTGATGGCGCACGTGCGATTATTAAACGTTTTGGCTATGGGAATTAGGCGCGGATATTAATGCCGTTGTTGGCATCCTGCCCTGCAAGCGTGCTGGCCAGAAAGCGCCCCTGATTAGCATATAGGTAGGCAACAGAACTAAAGATACCCGAACCTGCGCCATAATTTTCCTGAAAGCCGGGGAGCAGGGAAGCTGACGACGAATAAGGGTCTTCTAAAGGGCGGTAGCGTGCTGGCATAGGGCGGTCGGGATAATACGTGCCATCAATGACTTCTGCCTTAAAGCCAACCGGAACTTCCCCTGTGCCTGTAACCGGGCGCATCGGTTGCGCGCCTCCTACAAAGGGGCTGTAACTGATTAAGGCTTGTGTTGCGTCAATGAAGCTCATCATACACCTGCTGTTAATAGCACCTAATTATAGCAAATTATGCTTTAATTTACGAGATATAAGATCAATGGACAGGGCGACTCAGGACGTTGCTTTCACCTTCTGGTCATCTGCGGATGAGATTATCTCTATCTGAGCGGGCAAAGGACTGGCAAAGAGGCAGAGGTAAACAATGTTTTTTGAGGCAGGTAAACTGTTATATTTCATGCGAATTATCTAATTAAAAGATTGAAATGCAAGCAGAAAGAGCTCTTGAGGAGACGTAATTATTTGTATAGGCATCACAATTGTGATTGTATGTTAGATAAGTGTAATCAAGAAAGGTGGGGAATGATTATTCTTGATACAGATTTCGCGCCTTGGGAGGGGGAAAGACCCAAGGGACGTGTTCAGTTTTCTGTTTATGATGAACAGGTGCTTATGTATGTAATTTCGGGCCGCATTGATAAAAACCTATTTGATGTGTTCAGCTCTATTCATGGGCCAGCCTTGAAAAAAATTAAGCATGGCGGCGGGCGCTGGTATGCGATGTTTGTCTTTAGTGATGTTACTGAAGTAACGGACGAAGCCTTGGATGTTCTTCATTACTATCTGGTTGCGTTGAAGGAAAAACAACTTCTTTCCCAATATGCAGCACTTGTGTTTCCGGATGAATACTTTTTTTCAAAGGACAAGCAGGCGGCCTTTCTAGAGTGCTACACAACGGCCGGTGCAACCTCTAAAGGTTTCCAGCGCGAAAACGATGCTCTGGACTGGTTATTTTCCTGTGGTGAATCCTAACGCATTTTCTTTGGTATCCATACTGTAAAGCTTTGTTTTGTCCTGGTTGTAGATTCTTTAGCTATTGTTCAGTTGAGGAAGGTGCAATTTATGTGTCGTTATAGCGGTTTTGTTTCGTTCGTTTTATTTCGTATATTTTGCATTGTTGTATTTTCGAAAAAAACCGAAAAATGTAGGTGTGGTATGAGTTTAGCCCATGCGAAGTTGAGCAAATGAATATCTAAGCCTTGAGTTGATTGAAATCTTAAAAGTCAAAATATTGTTTTCTATAGCTTTTTCGCTTGCCATATGAGACCTTCGTGTGCAGTATTTTTGTAACAATCTTGTAGTAAAAATGTAAATGGATGAGTGCTAAGCCGTTTGTAGGCTTTTATAAAAAAAGAAAGCCAACTCGTTGTGTCGTTTCGAAAAATCATGCAAGCTAAATTGAGGATGAATATAGCCATGTTGAAATTCAAAAGTACCCTGTCATCTGTGCTTGTCGCAGGTGCATTTTTGGCAACTTCTGTGTCCGGTGCGCAGGCTGAGACTTTACGCCTTCTGACGTGGGGCGGTTATGCGCCTGATAATGTGATTGAACTGTTCAAAAAAGAAACAGGTATTGATGTTGAGGTTACTAAATCCAACAACGAAGATATGATTTCCAAACTGCGTGCAACAGGCGGTGCGGGTTTTGATCTGGCTCAGCCTAGTCAGGACCGGATTGCGGGTGCACAGTTCGAATATGATATTTATAAGCCATTGGATCTTTCCAAAATTGAGGCTGGCCAATTTATTTCTTCTATGCTGGAAGGCACGAAATCCAACACAACAGTGGATGGCAAGATTTACGGTGTACCCCATATCTGGGGGACAAGCGGCCTGATCGTGGACAAAAGCAAAGCCGGGTCTGTAAAAGACTATACAGATCTGTGTTCAGATGCGGTTGCGGGTAAGGTTTCTTATCGTTTGAAACGTCCAACTTTGATCGGCTTCGCTTTCTCTATGGGGATGGATCCGTTTGCAGCTTATGGCGACACAGCAGCATATCAAAAAATTCTGGATGCGGTTGAAGCCAAGCTGATCTCTTGTAAATCAAATGTAAAAGCCTATTGGTCTGGCGGTGATGCGTTGATGAACCTGATCCGTTCTGGTGAAGTAACAGCGGCAATGGCTTGGGATACCGGGGGATGGAAGCTGAACCAGGATATGGCAGATGTGACGTTTGTTGCACCAAAATCAGGGGCGTTGGGCTGGATCGATACTTTTGCCCTGCCACGTAAAACCAAAGCCGAAGATGCTGCATATAAGTGGATCAATTTTGTCATGCAGCCTAAAATCGCGGCGATGATTACAGCATCTGCAGGTAACTTCACAGCGTCCAAAGGGGCTGATGAATATGCAGAAGATGCGCTTAAAGCACGCTTTCAGGATAGCTTCCCGCCAGAAGCTATCGACAATATCAAATGGTACCCACCTGTGCCTGCCGGTATTGAAGATTTGGAAGGTAAAGTGCTGGACCGTGTGAAGGCAGCGTCTTCCAACTAAGTTTTGAAAAAGAGGCTATTCGGCGTGGTGTTGGATAGCCTCTTTTACTTTTTCTTTTTTATAATTATTTTTTTCTTTTGAGTGCCATGTCTGATACCACCCGTGATCCAGCCATTGATCTGGAATGTAGAGAACTGACCAAGTATTTTGGTAATTTCTGTGCCGTAGACAATATTTCCTTTTCTATTCCTGCGGGCTCTTTTTTCTCTATTCTGGGGCCATCCGGCTGTGGCAAGACGACATTATTACGCATGCTTGCGGGGTTTCAGGAACCGACCTCCGGTGAGCTCTCAATTAAAGGCCGCTCCATGCTGGGGGTGCCGCCTAATAAAAGACCTGTTAATATGGTCTTTCAGCACTTGGCCCTTTTCCCCATGATGACAGTTGGAGAAAATATCGCTTATGGCCTGGAATGTCAGGGTGTTGACAAGGCTTTGATTTTACAGAAAGTACAGTCGGTTCTGGAACGGGTTGGCTTGCCCGATGCGATCAATAAAAAACCGGATCAGCTTTCCGGTGGGCAAAAGCAACGCATTGCGATTGCGCGTTGCCTTGTGCTGGAACCTGATGTTCTTTTGTTGGACGAACCGCTTGGTGCGCTTGATCTGAAATTGCGTGAACATATGAAGGTTGAGCTGAAACAACTACAAAATCAGTTTAATACGACTTTCATTTACATTACCCACGATCAATCCGAAGCTTTGGTGATGTCAGATCAGGTCGCGGTGATGAACAATGGTAAATTTGAACAAGTGGGGACACCACAGGAATTATATTATTCACCCCAGACAGACTTTGTTGCTGCCTTTGTCGGAGAGAACAATCGCTGGCGTGCCAGCGTGCGCGGGGCCGAAGGGGCTGTTCTTGAACTGGAATTGCCCAACGGGATGACATTCAAAGGAACCGCTGCAAGGAAAGAGGCTTTTGGTGCCGGGGATCTCGTTGATGTCTTTGTACGGCCAGAGGCTATTATGCTATCCAAAACGCAAGTTGACACGGCAACATTTGACAATGTTTTGGAAGGTCAAGTGGATTGCCTGCTGTTTGATGGCGCAAACAGCCGTGTTCTCGTCAAGGAAAGTAATGGAAATCATGAGGTAAATGTCACTCTGCCACAGACAGGTGAATTTAATGATTTGCAGGAAGGTCAGACCATATATCTTGGATGGCAACAAGCGCAGGCCAAATGTTTTCCCGCCCGTGATTTTAGCGTGGAGGAATAACGGGGTATGACAGGACATAATCACTTTCGATTGGGGTTGGTTTTGTTGATGGCACCACTGTTGATCTGGTTGCTGTCACTGATCTTTATTCCACATATTGACATGCTTTTCCTGTCCCTCAGTGAAAAGGTCGCCCCGCGTGTTTATGAAACAGGGTTAAGCAACTACGCTGCCTTTTTCAACGAACCGCTTTATTGGAATACCTTTGCGCGCACAGCTGTCATGTCCATTCTTGCCACGTTTTTGACGCTGCTGATCGGCTTTCCAGTGTCTTACTATATTGCCAAGATGGTGCGTGGACGGGTTCGTGCGTTTTTATTCATCATGTGTATGATCCCGTTTTGGGTCAGCGAATTGGTTCGGACCTTCGGCTGGATGATCCTGTTACGTGAAACTGGCGTGATTAGCAGTTTTCTGGTTTTCACCGGTTTAAGTGAGGGGCCGGTTGAACTGCTCTACAACGATGTAACGATCATGGTTGGTCTGGTTTATACATCCATGCTGTTTATGGTGGTTCCTTTGGTGACAACACTGGATAGCCTGGACGACAGTCTGGTCGAGGCCGGTTATGACCTGGGCGGCAACGGTTTGCGGGTTTTGCGCAAGGTCATTATTCCTCATGCGATGCCGGGCATTGTTTCGGGCTGCATTGTGGTCTTTATGCTTTCGCTTGGCAACTATTTGACCCCTGTGTTGTTAGGGGGGAAAGACAGTATGTGGTTCACCGAACAAATTTATACGCAGTTTATCACGCGCTTTAACTGGGAACAGGGGGCGGCTTTTGGTTTTCTCTTGTTGATCCTGTCGTCCTTGATTGTCTGGGGTGGTTTGAAAATTACCCGCCAGACCTTATCCAATACAATGGGGTGATGATATGATACCAACTATTCCCCAAAGTCGTGCCTTCAAGTCAATCTATGCCGGATATATCACGCTTTTTTTCATCTATCTGGCGGCACCGCTTGTTGTTGTTTCGGTTTTTGCTTTTAATGACTCTCTCTTTCCCTCCTTGCCTTGGAACGGTTTTACGCTGGACTGGTTTTTCGGTGACACCGCACCGCGAAAAGGCCTGTTCCATGAAGAACCGATTTTGGAAAGTATCGGTGTTTCGGTTTTTGTAGCCTTAATGGTAACCACCTTGTCGGTTTTTGTCGGCACTTGTAATGCCTTTTTGTTTGAGCGGGAAAACTTCCCTTTCAAGAATGTTCTTTATATCCTTATGTTGCTGCCGTTGGTTATACCGGGGATTATTCTGGGGATTTCCATTCTTGTTTTTTCAAATACGATCGCAAATGCGGTGGAGAACTTGATCGGATGGGATTGGGAGATCTTGCGTCCCGGTTTGTTCCTTGTCGTTTTGGGGCAATTTTCGTTTATTACGACGATTGCGACACTTGTCATTTCAGCACGGTTGCGCAAATTCGACCTAACCCTTGAAGAAGCTGCGATGAATTTGGGGGCAAGCAAGTGGCACGCGGTTCGCACTATTACCTTGCCCTATCTGCGCCCTGCCATGATCGGGGCTGGGCTGATCGCTTTTTTGATGTCGTTTGAAAACTTCAACACGACCTTGATGTTGGTCGGGTCTGATGCACCATTGACGATTACGATGTTTGACCGCCTGCGCGAGGGTTCGACACCGGTTTTGAATGCGGTGTCCCTTTTTCTGATGATCGTTTCCGGTATGTTGGCGCTGGTAAATGTGATGATGCAACGTGAGAAACAATGATTAACAGTAAAATCATTGCCCATCGTTTCGGGGCAGGTTTTGGGCCGGAAAATACAGCTGCGACCTTGGAACGGGCTTCAAAAATGGGGGTGCGCTGGGTTGAATTTGATGCTTCGTTATTAAAAGACGGTAATGTGATTGTCTTTCATGACGATGTCTTTGACCGATGCACGGATGCCACGGGCCCGATTTTGGAGGCAACGTTGGAAGACGTCCGCCAAATGGACGCGGGAAGCTGGTTTGATCCGACATTTAAAGGGGAAGCCATTCTGGAATTGAGGCAGGCCCTGAAACTTCTGAACCAATATGGCATGAACATTAACCTTGAAATCAAGGTCAATGGCGATGAAGGGCGTGATCTGGTTGAGCGTGTCCATACAATCGTCAGTCAGACCTGGCCGAACAGGAGCGATCTTTTATATTCCAGTTTTTCACATGAGGCGCTGGTTTATTTGCGCAGTTTGGACCAAGAGGCACAGATCGGTCATTTGTTCGAAGATTTGCCCGAAGACTGGCAGGCCCAAGCACAAAAAGTAAATGCCATCACCATTCACGCTGATAGCGATGAAATGGATATAGACGCGATCAGGGGTGTGAAAGACGCGGGCTATCCCCTTTACCTCTACACCGTTAATGATGCACAGAAAGCAGAAAGCCTAATATCAGCAGGTGTTGATGCGATCTTTACGGATCATCCGGAACGTTTTCCTACGGCTTGGCTTTAGGCTCTAAGCTCATTTATTGACGCAATGTATTTTGACGTCATTTGACTGACAGATTTGTTCTATCTTTTCAGAGACTGGCTCATCCGTAATAAAGCTAGAGATTTGAGATAAATGCCCCAGTCGGACCGGGGCTGAACGTTCAAACTTGATTTTATCAGCCACTAAAATTGTGTGACGGGCATTTTCAATAATGGCTTTTGCAACGCGCACTTCGCGATAATCATAATCCAGAAGGGCACCGTCTTCATCAATGGCCGAGGCACCGATGACGGCGTAATCCACCTTGAACTGCTTGATAAAGTCAACGGTTGCTTCACCGATAATCCCGCCGTCTTTGGGGCGAAGAACGCCCCCTGCAATAATGATCTCGCAAGATGGGTTCGCAATTAAAGTATTTGCAACATTGATGTTATTGGTGATGACCAATAGGTTTTTATGGCCGATCAAATGATGGGCAACCGATTCAGTCGTTGTCCCGATATTCATAAAAAGCGAGGCATTGTTGGGAATATGTTTGGCGCAGAGTTTCCCGATGCCCCGTTTTTCGGCTTCTGCAATGTTGCGCCGTTGATCGTATCCGACATTGGCTACACCCGAGGCCATCATCGCCCCGCCATGGACGCGGCTCAGCAATCGTGCATCACATAGTTCGTTGAGGTCCTTACGAATGGTTTGTGGGGTTACGTCGAATTGTTCAACCAGTTCCTCTACGCTGATACGGCCATTTTCCTGAGCAAGTTCGAGAATTTGCTGTTGGCGAAACGAAACTGTCATGGTTTTCCCTTACAAATACGGAGAGGTAACTTCAAGACAGTTATACAAGCGAACCTGAGTGAAAGAAAATGAAAATACGGGGAAAGGATCGCTCTTCCTGCATTCGCAAAATAAAGTCAGATTTTTCGCTGAAATAATATTCGTATTTATAGCATTTCATTTCGAATTTATATATAATGAAATAAATCGAAAATTTTCATAAAAGCTCCGTGGGGATATGAGCTTGCGGACCTCTCAGTACACAGGAAAACAAATGTCTTACGATCAGGAATATGATCTATTCATTATCGGTGGCGGGATCAATGGATGTGGTATTGCGCGCGATGCGGCTGGACGTGGCTTGCGTGTGTATCTCTGCGAAAAAGATGATCTGGCGCAGGGAACCTCCTCTCGCAGTACCAAGCTGATACATGGTGGTTTGCGATATCTGGAACATTATGAATTTCGGCTGGTACGTGAATCTTTGATCGAACGTGAAGTGCTGTTACGTAATGCACCGCACCTTATCTCACCTTTACGGTTTGTTTTGCCCCACAAAAAAGGCATGCGCCCTGCGTGGTTTTTGCGTTTGGGCCTGTTTTTATATGATCATTTGGGCGGGCGCGAAATTCTTGAAGGCACAACAACGCTTAATTTGCAGACAGACCCGGTTGGGGAACCGCTGCATAATGCGTTTAAACGGGCCTTCGAATATTCAGACTGTTGGGTGGATGATGCGCGCTTTGTCGTTTTAAATGCTATGGATGCGCGTGACAAGGGGGCTACTGTTGAAACCCGGACCAAATGCTTGTCGGCGAAACGCCGAGGCAAAATCTGGCATGTCACTGTCGAAGATCAACGCAATGGTGCAGTACGAACCATTAAAGCCAAGGCCCTGATCAACGCGTCTGGCCCTTGGGTTCAGAATGTGATTGAAGACTGCGGCCTTGGTCCTTCCAAAGATGCCATTCGATTGGTGCGCGGCAGCCATATTATCGTCCCTAAAATGTTTGATCATGACAAAGCCTATATCTTTCAAAATGGTGATGGGCGTATCTTTTTTGCCATTCCCTACGAGAAAGACTTCACCCTGATCGGTACCACGGATGAAGACCATAGCGGGCCGCTTACGGATGTGGAAATATCAGCACACGAAGTTTCCTATCTCTGTGAAAGCGCTGCCCAATATTTTTCTAAAAAGGTGACCCCCGATGATGTGATCTGGAGCTATTCCGGCGTGCGCCCTTTATATGACGACGGCGCAACTGCGGCTCAGGAAGCCACACGGGATTACGTTCTGAAACTTTATGGCGACCCGCAACAGGCGCCTGTTCTTCACGTGTTCGGCGGTAAAATCACGACTTATCGCAAGCTTGCTGAAACGGTGATGAAAAAAATACGCCCTTTCTTTACCGGGATGAAAGGAGCTTGGACTGCAAAGGAAGCTTTGCCGGGGGGCCGTTTCCCGGTGGATGCAGGTGAGATGCAGGTCAGGCAATTGCAAAATGATTATCCTTTTCTAACCCCTGCATGGGCGGACCGTTTGTTTCGGGCATACGGAACAAACGCCTGGGCACTGTTTGGACAAGCCCATTGCCTTGACGATCTAGGACAGGCTTTTGGTGCAACCCTTTATAAGCAGGAAGTGGATTACCTGATCCAAAATGAATGGGCAACCACTGTAGAAGATATCCTATGGCGCCGATCCAAACTGGGCCTGCATATGACCGCCGATGAACAGACGCAGCTGGAAGAATATATGTTGTCTCTTGGCTATGTCTTATACGGGTAATTTTCTGTATATTGGTCGTTTTGGAGGTTGTGTTGGTCTATCGTTTGATCTGTTTGATTTTTGTTGGATTGTTATGTTGTCCTTTCACTGTCAATTCAGCCGACTTACAGAAAGCACGTATTACGTATAAAGGCGAAAACTATAAGCTCACTTTGAAGGAAATGTTACCTCTTGCAGAGGCTGGAGAAGGTAAAGCTGCATTTATTGTTGGGTTTATCTATGAGAATGGAGTGGGCGTAGCCAAGAATGCTGAGCTTGCAGCCAAGTGGTATAAGAAGGCTGTGAAGGGGTTAAAACCTGCAGCAGAAGAAGGAAGTCTTTCTGCTCAGCAATCTTTGGGGGCCGCTTACCTCCTGGGAAAAGGTGTTGAACAGGATGCGGAACAAGCTGTGATATGGTTTCGACGCGCTGCTGAGAATGGATTTGCGGAATCTCAGCACAATCTTGCAGTGCTTTATATGAAAGGTATTGGCGTCCAAGAGAATGCCAAACAGGCTGCTATATGGTTAGAACGTGCTGCCAAGCAAGGGTACATAGATTCACAACTTCAACTCGGGCAGATGTATGCAAAGGGATATGGCGTAGACCGTGATTTGACACAAGCAGTTTACTGGGTAAGTAAAGCTGCTGAACAAGGTAATTTGGTCGCCCAAAGAAAATACGGTGTAATGTACGCCAAAGGCATGGGCGTTCAGAAAGACATGGCACGGGCGATCAAGTGGCTGACCCTTGCTGCTGAAGCTGGTGAACCCTACGCCCAGACGAATTTAGGAATGTTCTATCTTGGAAACAAAGAAGTTCCCCAAGATTTCTCCAAGGCTATGATGTGGTATAAACGTGCAGCGGAACAGGGCTTGAGTGACGCTCAGAACAGTTTGGGTGCGATTTATCTGAATGGTTGGGGAACTGCTCCAGATGTATTGCGTGGATATGTGTGGTTTGGAGTTGCTGCTTTGCAAGGTGATAAGCAGGCACTTTCCAACTTAAAGAAACTGGAAGCGGCCTTGGATAGTCAGCATGTGAAGAAGGCTAGAGATTTAGTCGAAGAGTGTATTAAGAAGAAATATAAAGACTGTTATTGAGTTGAAGGCTTCCATGCTGTGAAAGATCGGTTTGCAAGCCTGATAAAGAAAAACCCCGTCAGAATAAACTGACGGGGCTTTCTTATTAGCTCGACCTTCTTGACTGCTACACGAGGCAGGAAGCCAAGGAGTTCTGCAGTATTCCTTAAGAGGAATAATACATTTTGGAGGCGATGGAATTTTGGCCTCTAAACCACAGAACATAAGGCTTTTCTTTCCGTACACATGGATAAACTTAATCAGGTGGTCCACCGGACTGGTCCACCATGGGTGTGTTGACCATGTATTTGAGAAAACGAGATGGTGTCTATCATTGGCGAAGGAAACTCCCAGCTTATGTAGCCCAAAGGCTGGGCAAAGTTGAACTTGTGCGCTCGCTGAGAACGAAAGACCGTGAAGTCGCAAAATCACGAGCAACAAGACTGGTAATCGCCTCTGAACGTGTTTACAAAGAGGCCATGAAAAACAACAAGATAACAACAGAACAGATAAATGAGCTTGCATGTCAGTGGCTGTCTGATGCGCTGATGGAAGACGAAGAGTTTCGCCTTACGCTGAAACCTTATGAGGCGGGATATAGCGAGGCAGGAGAGGGTGACGATGGTGTCCTAGGTGATATCAGTCAATTAGGGACATACCTTGCTGAGGTAAAAGAGGCGCTTGCAAGAAATGACTTGAACTTCGTCACTCCTCTTGTACGAGAAGTTCTTTCATCAAACGATATCGACATCACTGACACTTCTCCAGAGAAGAAGCTTTTTGAAAAGACTATGCTTCGCGCTTTGGCAGAATTCTATCGTATCGTAAAGGCAAGACGCTTAGGTGAATACAGTGTACAAGCGTATGACCCGCTGTTTGCTGCTGTTCATGGCATGGGCTCCGTTGTTAAAAAGGAAATAGACCCAGCGCAAAAAAGTATGCTGTTGTCAGAGGTTGCTGAGATATATGCAGAAGCCAAGATAAGGGATGGTAAGTGGGGAGACAAAACAAAACGTAACTCGGTACCTCGTATTCAGACTTTCATTGAGATTGTTGAGGACAGGCCAATTGAAACTGTAACCCGGAATATGGCCCGAGATTTTCGTGAGCACCTTATGGATGACTTGGAGTTAGCGAATAACACCGTTGGTCAGTGTTTCAAGGTTGTCTCTGCGATGTTCAACTGGGCAAAAGTGGAGGGAGTTTCTAAAATTGACAATCCTCTTAAGGGGCTTGCTCCAAAAGAAGAAAAGAATACTCGCGTTGCATACATGCCTGAGGATTTAGAGGCTCTTTTCAATACGCCACTCTTCAATGGACACTGGAGACGGGATAGAAGGGAACGTGAAGGCAGAGTTTTAGTGAAGGACTTTAAGTACTGGTTCCCGATTGTTGCCCTTCATACAGGGATGCGCCTTGAAGAAATATCTCAGTTGCGTACTGAGGATATCTTTGAGCAAGATGGCCTTCTGGTGATCAACATCGTCAAAAGTAAAACAAGTGCTGGTGAACGTATCGTACCCATCCATCCGAGGCTTATTAAATTGGGATTCATGGCGTATGTTAACGCTCAGAAGAACGGGCAGCTATGGCCTGAACTGAGGCAAAGCTCTGAGGGCTTTTACAGTGCCTTATTTGCCAAATGGTGGCCTTCTTATCGACGTTCACAGGGCTTGGATAAGGAGGGGTTAGTGTTCCACAGTTTTCGTCATACCTTTGTATCCGCTCTTCAGAAAGAACGAGTGCCTGTTGATCGCATTAAGCTAATTGTTGGGCATGCTGACCAGTCGATAACTACAGGGACGTATGGCGGTAAGCTACTATCAGCCCAAGACTTGCTTGATGAGTTTAAAGATATCGATTTTGGAGTGGATTTAAGTCATCTTTATTAGATTTCGTGCAATATCGCATTGGTATATTCGCTTATTATGCTATTAACCAATTCATATTCCTCTGGGGTCAATAGTCGTCTATTTTCTAATGTGATCGTACTACCAATGGTGTCAATTCCATGCATTGACCCTGTGCTTAAAATGAGCTGCGAGTTTTCGGGCTTTTTCTGAAGAATAAAATTCAGAATACGCCGAATGTTAATAGGGTCTGGGTCTTGTTGTAATGGCGTATCAATAACGATAGGGCAAGGGGAGCCATCTGTATATTTTGTCAATGTTTGTAAGAATGCAAAGTAATAAGAGAGCACAGTTCGGGATTGCTCATTACCTGTAACCTGAATTCTACAGTCAATTTTTTCGACATCTTGATGTTTTACGTTTTCTACCTCAAGAAGATTCAAGTACGAAACCATCTTTCGATAAAAAAAAGTTTCAATTTCTTCTTGTCGTTTCTTATCAGTAATCTTGCGAAGCTCTCTATTTAGGCGATTTTGTTTTTCTAGAAGAGAGCCTAATTCTGACCTTGCTTCATTGATTTGACTTGAAAGTAATTTTTCTAGTTTTCTCTCTCCTTCTGCATCAATAATATCCTTTAATTTTAGTTTTCCTCGTTTCTCTTCAAGAATTTGCTCTAATTTTCGAACTCTAAAGTCATGAACATTCAGTTCTTTCTGAAGTTTTCTAATCTCCAATGCCTCTTTATCTATTTGATCATGGAGGTTGAAGATAAAAACTTTGCAACTCTCTCTGTCATCAATAAGTGAATATCTGTTTACAATAGAGTTTTCATGATCTGTTCCGCAGGTTGGACAGGTCACAATTTCCTCAGTTCTGTTGGAAATATAATTATAATCTTCATCAATTTCTGAGAGGGCTGAGTTAGCCACTGAGAGTTGCTGTTCTAATCTGGCAATATTACTACTCTTCTCACTAAGCTTTACAGTGGTGTTTCTCCGGTCTTTTGCAATATAGTTTAGTTCCATAAGCATTTTGTTTATTGCAACTCGATATTCAGACGGGTTGAAATTAATTGGAATTTTCTTTTTATTTTCCAGCACCTTTTTAAAAGCTTTTTCTAGGGCTTTTAGCTCGCTGTTGATCTCTTTTTGATCTGCTTTGAGTGAGTCAATTTCTGCCTTTAATCCATAATATTCATTTGGGCGTATGCCACTGTGGTAATAAATGGTTTCTTTTTTCCATCTGCTGAATTGAGATAGATTGGAAAATGATTGCCATGGTTGAACCCAACCTTGGTCTTGGTCCATATAAAATGGCAAAAAGCAAAATGCTGGAGTGGGGGTTTGTGTTTCCCCCTGATGATTTGAGAGTTGTAAATGAAAATCAAGTAACTTAGCTATGAAAGGGCTAAGTTGTTTTGTTACATTCGAAGTGTTGAGAAGAGTGTTCCTACTTTCATCAAAAATGGCAAACCTATTACCAGTTCTGAAAAAAGTGACTATTTGACCTTGTACCTCAGCTTCCAGAAGTGTGGATACTTCAGCTTCTTGCCATACGGAGCTTTGTTTGGCGGGTTCAGCACCAAGTGTCCAATAGATAGATTTTAGTAAAGAGGATTTACCCGTCGTATTCCTCTTCTCTTCTCCTCCAATAATTGTCGTCACCTGAGGATGAAACGTTACTCTCTTTGCCGCTCTCTCCTTGTGAGAAATTATGGACAAGTTTTTTAAGAGAAAATTTCTCATTTTGTTTCTTCCTGAGATTTCTTATTAACAGTTTAAATTTTTCATCTTTATTCATAGGAACACACTAAATTCATAGAGCACCAAGGCTTTAAAATAGTCCTCATCTTGGTATAGGCTCATTTCATCAGCCAGCTGAATAGCTCTTGGGAGTATTTTTTCTTGAACTTGCAATAGGTCGTATTCTTCACCTGAGAGCAATAGGGTATCTATTTCTTTTTGAATTTGATTTCTGATAGTCACTAGGGCGGCATTACCTATGTTCCATCTGTCAGCTTCGTATTCAAACCACTTTCTTTTTAGTTGAGCACGTTTGGTTGCAGAGAGTTGTCCCCTTAATTCTTGACTTACAGCGTCCCAATTTGAGACTTTTTTCGCTTTATCCCTTACAGCTTCAAGCCATTTTTCAATTTGTTCTCGTGTCACAAATTTGCTTTGAAGCAATTGTTCGAAAGAACTTACGTCCGCCAGTTTTTTGGAACGTTTTCTACATTGGTCAAGTAAGAGAAAATAGAAAGAGGAATGGTTTGTTTCTATGTCACCGCAGTATTCGTCGATGAATGTTGCTATTTTTCCACGGATGTATTCATCTGCTCCATTTGGAGTGAACTTCGTTTGATGGAATTGAAATAATTCCGCTTCAGTTTCATTAGCGTCTGGAAATTCTTCTTTTAACCGTGAAAGAAAGTTATCAAACTTATCTGCAGAAATTTCTCTTAAGGTACAAGGTAGTTCCTCTATTTTTGCAAAGTCAAAAAACTGATTGCTCACAAAACCCAATTGATCTGTGTGCTCGGGAAACTTTCTCAGGTTAATTAGTAGTTTTCCTGCGTGAGAATTCTTTACCGTCTTGCTGCTCTTGGGCTGTCTTGTGATTTCATTGATAGACCAAGCTTTTGCTTTTGTAGTTGTTTTAACTTGGAAGAAGCGAACCTTTGTAGGTTCTGAAACATTGTCGATCACGAAAATATCATCGTGAAACTCAAACGCTACGGCATAGTTCTCAGTCGAGCTGTGAAGGTCAATTAAATGGTCTATCCCCCAACAAGCCTGAAAATCAAGTCGTTCTGTACTTCTGCTACCTGCTATTTCTCTTTCAACATTGAATAGCAAATCACTCATAAGTTTTGACATATAAACCCCAGTTCATGCGACTATAAATTCACGTAAAAAATGTATCGTGTCAAGGGTAAGATGGTATATGCGTGTACGGGAAAATAAGCTGCCTATTTGTATGTTTGGCAAAGTTGAATGTGCTAACTGAGATTCTGAAAATGAAAAATCACTGCACGAATGCTCAAATCAGTTTAAGTCTTTTTAACCCAATAATTGGAATGTATGCGTTTTAGTTTCACGTACAGTAATAGACCGATATTCAACCTGTATCGTTGGATGTATATGACTGATGTTTAAAGCACAGCATTAGATCAATAATATTTAAACTGAAATATGCGACACACACACAACCTTTCCTTCAAAGAAAAATAGGACAAAAATGTGAGAAGGTATTATTAATATGGTCTCTGGCTATTGTCCCCCCCATGGGCTACCCTTTTGTTTCTTTGTGATTTTTATTTAACCCCCATCATAAGAAAGAAATCTTCTGACCAGTACCCTACATTCCAACCCACACCATAGGAAGGAAGTCATCAACACTTGTCTCACATGACCTTGCCCGTGTGAGTCAGTTTTACTACGCCTAAAATCGTCTCATAAAAAAGGTATTGACTTTTGAGACTCTGAATCTTATGGCTTTTAAAGAGTTATATGAGACGGAATGGATATGTTAATTGGATATGCAAGAACCAGCACTCTGGAACAAGAGGCTGGACTTGAAGCACAGCTTAGAGACCTCAATGAGATCGGCTGTGATAAGGTTTTTCAAGAACAAGTTAGTTCAGTTGCACAGCGACCAGAGTTAAATCGTGCGCTGGAGTTCCTGCGCGAAGGTGATGTCTTGTATGTCACTAAGCTGGACCGTCTAGCTCGTTCAATGAAACACCTAGGCGACATTGTGGACACGATCAAAGGTAAAGGTGCTTACCTCAAGGTCTTGGATAATCTTGGACTAGATACGACCACAGCAACAGGAGAACTAGTCTTGAACGTTCTAGGTTCTGTGGCTCAGTTCGAAAGGTCCATGATGCTTGAACGACAGCGTGAAGGTATTGCTAAGGCGAAAGCACAAGGCAAATACACAGGTAGACAAAAAACGGCTCAGGCAAAATCTAAACAAGTCTTTGAGCTAAAGGCTCAAGGCATTAAACCCAATGATATTGCCAAACAGTTGGGTATCTCAAGGGCAAGTGTCTATCGAATTATCAAAGCCGGAGATGAATAATGAGTAAGGAAACTATCACCAGTATTAAGGAAATCATTGCGCTAATCCTCATGATTGGAGGAATGGCGATATGGTTCCCTATTGCTGAGTTCATCTTCGGATAACACTAACCATCAGGGCATGTGTCCCTGAATCTATGCATTGTCAAATCTAAGAATGTAAATATGTATGGTTTGACAGCTTTAATAAAGTGAATTTATAAATGACAGAAACAGTAAATAGCGATGTGAAAGTACGAATGTTCAGGCCAGAGCTTAGAGCAGCTTCGGATGAACTAAAGGCAGTCTGTAAGATTGCAGAACAAGAAATAACAACAAAAGAGAACAGGAAGAGAGCAAGGAGAGCTGATGACCAGAAGCTCTTTGAGCAACGGGTTGACGCAATTATTTGCAATGCTCTTCATGCTTACCTATCAACTGAATATGACTACTGCGCTCCGCCACGTTCACGTTGGCATACAGTTGCAAGCCGCTACAAGTCAGACTTAATCACCAAGACTTTTCCTAAAGTGCTGGATGCTATGGAAGAGGTCGGCTTCATTGTGCTGAAGCAGCCTGAAAACAAATACCATAGGCAACGCCTCTATCCGTCTGAGAAGCTAATTCAATTGACCGACGAGTTTGCCTTGAGCTTTTCCGATTTCACCATATGCAGTGATGAGCTAGAAACAGTAGTTCTGTTGACGAAAGACAAGACCAAGCAACAGGAAGATGGGGGAGCTATTCCTAAGAAGTTCAAGGAATATGAAGACACACCTCAGACGACACGTATGCGTGATGAAATCACTATCATCAACAACCATCTCAAGTCTTTTGACCTGCACCTTGAAGGTAATCCCGGATTTGACTTTTCGAATACGCACTTAGTTCGGAGGTTTAATGACTCATTCGACGGTACAGACTTCTCAGGTGGAGGGCGGCTCTTTGGTGGTCCTTGGCAAAACCTCAAGAAAGAGCTTAGACGAGATGCGCTTAGAATTAACGGTAGTCGAATAGCGGAAGTCGACTTTGACCAGATGATGCCTAGTTTGATGTACGCCCTTAACGGCATAGAGCCTCCTAAGGAAGATGCATATGACGTAGGTTATGACAGAAAACCAATAAAGGTACTGTTCAATGCTATGACCTTTAGACGACGAATGAGGAATTTCCCGTATGGTCTTGAAGACGCTTTCGGGGAAGGTACTAAGATTGCTGATGTAAAGAAGGCAATTTTCAACAGACACAAACCAATCAAGCCACTTTTCGACAAGCAGTTAGGACATAAACTTCAAAGAATGGAAAGTGATATTCTGGTCAGTGTTCTCTTGCTCCTTGCTGACTTTAACTGTCCTTGTTTGCCATTGCATGATGCCATTCTTTGTCGTGATGAAGATAAAGACAAGGTTCTGTTTGCTATGGAACGAGAAGCTTTCTCTCTTACTGGATACAACATAGGTGTATCTATTGACTATCAACAACACAGTTAAACACCTAGAGCTTAGCACTCTAGGCCCCGTAAGAAATCACACATCATTTCACAACAACATGAAAGGAAAAACATGAAAACTGTAACCATCTACACAGACGGAGCTTGCTCAGGTAATCCCGGTCCCGGAGGCTATGGAGCTGTTCTGTCAAAGGGTAGTAACAATAAAGAAATCTCAGGGTTTGAACCTGAGACCACAAGCAACAGAATGGAACTGACAGCAGCCATCAAGGCCCTTGAGGTTCTCACAAAGTCCAGCCCTGTTACCATTTATACCGACAGCCAATATGTCCAGAAGGGCATCACCGAATGGATAGCTGGTTGGAAAAGGAAAGGCTGGAAGACCAGCGCAAAGAAACCCGTCAAGAATGCTGATCTCTGGCAACGGCTTGATGAACTGAATCAGAAGTTCACTATCACATGGGAATGGGTCAAAGGTCATTCCGGCATAGCAGGTAATGAACGGGCAGACACATTGGCTCAGGAAGCTATCATTAATGCCGCGAAGTAGGCTGTAGAGGGCTGTTTAAGACTCGTTGGGGTGTGCTTGGCTAGGTATGTAGCTGAGTATGTCTTAGTGAGTCTCTATGTGGACTCTAAAGCGTGATTTAATAGTAATGTAACCTTCTAGGTAAAGCAAAACCCCACCAGCGCAAACTGATGGGGTCTTGGTGATCTTCTTCGTTCCTTGACTGGTCCACTGCATTGGTCCACCATGTTGTTGAACCGTGTACGGGAAGCCTAGGAACTCTGCACTTCAGCTTATGAGCTGTAATACATTTTGAACTCGATCGGGTGAGGAGCGTGTTCGAAGTTGTAGACTTCTTCCCACTTGAGTTCCATGTAACCGTCGATCATGTCGTCGTCAAATACGCCACCGGCTTTGAGGAATTCACGGTCAGCGTCCAGAGCTTCCAGAGCTTCGCGCAGAGAACCTGCAACTGTCGGTACTTCAGCCAGTTCTTCAGGCGGAAGGTCGTACAGGTTTTTATCCATGGCATCGCCAGGGTGGATTTTGTTTTTGATACCGTCAAGGCCAGCCATCATCATGGCAGAGAAGGCCAGATATGGGTTAGCTGTCGCATCCGGGAAACGGATCTCAACGCGCTTACCTTTCGGTGACGGTGAGAACGGGATGCGGCAAGAAGCAGAACGGTTACGCGCAGAGTATGCCAACAGTACTGGCGCTTCGAAGCCCGGGATCAAACGCTTGTAAGAGTTTGTAGACGGGTTAGTGAAGGCGTTCAGTGCTTTTGCGTGCTTGATGATACCACCGATGTAGTACAGGCACATGTCAGACAGGTCAGCATAACCATTACCTGCGAACAACGGCTTGCCGTCTTTCCAGATAGATTGGTGTGTGTGCATACCAGAACCGTTATCGCCAGCGATTGGTTTTGGCATGAATGTCGCTGTTTTACCAAAGCCGTGAGCAACCATGTGCACAACGTATTTGTAAGTTTGAACGTTGTCGGCTTGTTCAACCAATGTACCGAACATCATGCCCAGTTCGTGTTGAGACGGTGCAACTTCGTGGTGGTGCTTGTCCATTTTCAAGCCCATCTCTTTCGCGATGGTTACCATTTCAGCGCGCAGGTCTTGTGCAGAGTCAACTGGCGGCACTGGGAAATAACCCCCTTTAACGCCCGGACGGTGACCTGTGTTGCCTTCGTCGAACTCTTTACCAGTCACATAAGGACCTTCGTCAGAGTCGATTTTAAAGCCAGTGTCGTTCATTTCGTTGGTGTATTTAACGTCGTCAAATACGAAGAATTCCGGCTCAGCACCGAAGTAAGCTGTGTCACCTACGCCAGAAGATTCCAGGTAAGCCAGAGCTTTTTTCGCGATAGAACGTGGGTCGCGGTTGTAAGGTGTGCCAGTTGACGGTTCGTAAATGTCGCAGTTTACGATCAGGCAAGGCTGTGCAGAGAACGGATCGATGACAGCGGAAGAAGGATCCGGGATCAATGACATGTCTGATTCGTTAATGTCTTTCCAGCCTTCGATAGAAGAGCCATCAAACATGATGCCGTCTTCGAAATCGCCTTCAGTCAATACGTCGGCACACATAGTCAAGTGTTGCCACTTACCACGCGGGTCAGTGAAACGCAGGTCGATGTAGTCGATTTCGTTTTCTTTACAGACTTTGAAGATATCTGCAGGTGTTTTGCAATCCAAGGGCATATTGGTTCCCTTCCCTTACTTACTTGGTTGTGAAAAAGTGATAATCAACGTGAAAGCTGGACTTATACGGCTTCCGCACCGGTTTCCCCGGTACGAATGCGAATAGCTTCTTCCACGCTGGAGATGAAGATTTTACCGTCCCCGATACGGCCTGTGTGGGCGGCCTGTTGAATAGCTTCAACGGCGCCTTCGACCATTGCATCGTCAACGACGAGTTCGATTTTAACTTTTGGTAAAAAGTCCACGACATACTCAGCGCCGCGATAAAGTTCAGTGTGTCCTTTCTGACGACCAAAGCCTTTGGCTTCGATAACCGTGATGCCCTGCAATCCGACTTCGTGGAGTGCTTCTTTTACTTCGTCCAGTTTGAACGGTTTAATAATGGCCTCGATTTTTTTCATCAGTGGCGCCTCTTGCTATTAATTTCTAACTTCCCAATTAAATGTGGCGCATTCCTGTATAACAGGCCTGTGCCAAACATTCCCCACGCACTAAGCATGGATCATGCCAAAAAACAAAACAGATGGAAAAGAGAGGAAAAATAAGGAGTCGCACAGAATGGAACAAATTTATGATTGAAAAGCGGTCAAATGCATTGACTAAAATTTAGGCACTTGCACTTTTCATTGTCGCTTATTCTGGTCTTTTTCTATTTTTCGCCCCTCCTTTGTGACCGGAATTGATTTTCTGTTCGACATGGTAGACCGGAAGAATGCAGATAAAAACTCAAAAAATAAAAAATTAAAATTTTTTGGTTAATTTATTGATTTGGTTATACAATTTATACTCAGGCTTTCACAATTTTCCCGTCGAATACAGAGGCCGTCTTGCGACTCGGATCGGCTATGGGGTAAAGGTGGCTTGCATGTTTGGGGGCAACTGAATAAAAACAAGGCATGTATTTCTCTAAATGCTCATGTCTTGGGCGATGGGGCTGTTATGGATCATAAAGCGAAATTTGAAAGTTTGAGTAAAGAAGCTTCTGCGCGGGTGAAGCTACATCTGTTTGGTTGGAGCGATCAGGCAGGTAATGCGGGAGATTACGGCTTAAATGTGGGGCCTGTTGAAACGACCTTTACCATGCTGATCAACACCACATATATGTTCCAGCCGGACCCTGCCTTTGTGTTGCACTGCCGGCCCTTTGATTTGACGCAAGCACAGTTTGAGTATGTGCAGGACCATGATTTGGATACGGAAGAATTTTTATCCGGTTTGGGTCCTTTGCCAGCGATCAGTCATGAACTTGATCTTGCAAAATATAAAGACAGTGCTTCGGCCCTTGAGGGATTAAAGGCAATTCTTTAGTCGGTGCTATATTTCAAGCCTAGAAGACCTGCTGTTTTGCGCAAATGGTTCTGATCCATGAGTGTGGGGAGCTGGATACCGAACTCATAGATATTGTTTGTGATATGGGTAACTTTTAGGCCCTTGCTTTGCGCCTCGCTGACAAACTGGTCGGCTTGGTCGGGCTTGATGGCGACTTTACCAAAAGAAAGGTAGTCCATAAGAAGCGTTCAATCCTTTTTGATTTGTCCATATGTGTGATAGGCTGCGTCAGGTCTATTTGTTAACTATAGGGTGAAATCACATGTCAGGGCAACATAATGAGCTGAGCCGCCTGAAATTAAAACTGGATAAAACGATCCGCGAAATTAATCAGGAGGTTATCAATCCTGAAATTCCTGAACTGACCCTTGAAGATCTGGAACCAGTTCTGCATCTGGTGGCGAAAAGTCGGGCGGCTTATTTAAAACAGCTTTTTCAAGCGACTTTGGCGGCCGGTAAAGGCTTGCCCAAACCTGAAGTGATTGATCAGTTGGCTGAAAAACGCGAAATGTATGAAGAGCTTTTGAAAGCCACGCAAGCATTGGAAACCGCGATTGAACGTGGCTATCTTGATGTAATAGGTTCTTAATTTTAAACCTAAGATTTTATTTTTCATATTTTTTCTACAATACTTAAGATTGAGTTGAGGCTTTTTGGAAGCTTCGCTCTTTTTCGCATGTCCGCAGCGGTTCTTATCTCCTTCTTTTAATGAAACAACTTAAGGAAGATTAAGTTTTTGACTGATGAGTCCGAGGCATCGCAAGCTGTTCTAAATTTTCAATATTTCCACAAACCTGTTTTAATCTATGGTGGAATATATTAAGATTAATTATCTTGAAGTGATTTATAATAGTTCTTAAGTACTAAGAAATATTAAGGAGGAGAAAATGGTGACGAAGTTTCGACACCTGTGCTTCATATGCGTCCTGTCATGTGTCTGCGCGATTGGCGGCTTTGCGTCTGCCCAATCAATCCCACCATCTGTTGCGATCATTGATGATGCCGCTGTCGAGCAAATTCGCGAATGGTTGAAGAACCCGGTGGTTGAAATGTCCATTGTCGCGCAGAATAAAACTTACGCCGACTTGCCGCAGGAAGATGTGGACCGTCTGGATAAACAATGGCGCACAGAACGTAAAGGGGATGATCAACCCTTGATCGCCGCTATTTTAAGCAGTCCTCTTTCAAATTACCTTACGCAAATTCAGGCTGCATCCGGTGGTCTTTTTACCGAAATTTTTGTCATGGATGCGAAGGGGTTGAATGTGGGCCAGAGTGGAATCACAGGAGATTTTTGGCAAGGCGATGAAGCAAAGTATCAAAAAACCTTTCCCAATGGGGCAGGGGTTGTTTTTATTGATGACGCCGAATTCCATGAAGATAGCAAGACCTGGCGTGCGCAGGTCAATATGACCATAGCGGATCAGGCCAACGCCCCGATTGGTGCGGTGACCGTCGAATATAACCTATCAGAACTTGCCCGACGCCGTGGGCTGTAAGTCAATCGTATCAGGGTGACAGGAGACGATGATGAAATTTCTAAGTAATTTGAAGATATCAAGAAAGCTGATGCTGGTATTTTCAATTTTGATTACAATTGCGGTTTTGATGGCGATTGTGTCATTTACGGCGATTAATGATTTTAAATCGGCAGACCAAGCCAGTGAGCACGCACGCGAGGTAGGGCACACCTACCAGCTTTATCAAAAGCTATTTTCGGAACAACGCCAAGATTTGCAACACTATCTTTTGACTGGCGATCGTGAAGGGTTAAGACATTATAATGAATTTGAGGTCGCGACTCAGAAGCAATTTGCAAAACTGGAAAAATTGGCTCAAGGCGATGACGTTGCTTCTGCTTTGATTGCAAAGCTTGGAGCTTATAAAGAAGAATGGAAGAATAAATTTGCGACTGAGCAAATCCGTTTGATGCGCAACTATCTGACGGTAAACCAAGCCCGTGCGATCGAAGTAACGGGTTTGCCACAAGAGGTTTTAGCCAACTTTGAAAGCACAGCACGACAGTTAGACGATAAACTGGCTGAAACAACAGCGCAGGCGGTCGAGATGAAGGAAGAGGCGATTACACGCTTTTCCATGACTGTCATTGTTTCCATTTTGATTTTAATTATTGCAGCTGTCTTCTTTGGCTTTGCCCTTACCGGTGCGATTGCGACCCCCATTGGTCGGATGACCACCTTGATGGGTCAGTTGGCAGACGGCCAACTGGATGTGGATATTCAGGGCAGTGATCGTAAAGATGAAATCGGTAATATGGCCCGTGCTGTGGAAGTCTTTAAAAATAATGCGATTGAACAAAAGGAACTTCAGGCTCAGGAAGCTGAAAAGCAGGAACTGGAACGTCAGCGTCATGAGAAAATGGGTAAGCTGGCTCATGAGTTCGATCAGAAGATGGAACAAGGTTTGGCCCTTGTGGCAAAATCTGTTGGCAATGTGATGGATTCAGCATCTACCATGGCGGGTAATGCTGTGGAAACCGGAGCGCTGTCACAAGATGCATCTGTTGCAATTGAAGAAGCAAGTACCAATATTCAGACAGTGTCTTCTGCATCAACGGAATTATCTTCTTCGATCAGTGAAATTTCGCGTCAGATGGCACAGACATCTGAAGTTTCGCGTGCAGCTGTGGATGAAATTGAAAGAACAAATGCCCGTGTGGTTGCTTTGAATGAAGCCGCTAAAAGCATTGGACAGGTTGTCTTGTTGATTAATGATATCGCAGATCAGACAAACTTGCTGGCCTTGAACGCGACTATTGAATCTGCACGTGCGGGCGAAGCCGGTAAAGGTTTTGCCGTGGTGGCAAGCGAGGTTAAAAACCTGGCCAACCAGACAGCCAAAGCAACCGATGATATCCGGGTGAAGATCAATGAAATTCAGTATGAAACCAGCGAGGCTGCGGATGCTGTTTTAGGGATCGGGGATACCATCCGCAAGATTGATGAACTCACAGCCGTTGTTGCCAGTGCTGTGGAAGAACAAGGTGCGGCAACCAGTGAAATTGCACGTAACGTGGATGAAGCTGCTCAAGGCGCAAGCCAAGTCTCTCATGTGGTGCAGGAAGTCGCTAATGCTGCGGATGAAACAGGTAAATTGGCAGAAGGACAGAAAAGCGTTGTCGATGAATTGAGTGAAAGTAATGAAGGATTAAAGAATGATATCAGTGCCTTCCTCAGTGCTGTTAAAGTCCTTTAGAAAGAGCTTTCAATCCTGTTTAATAGGGGCAGGGCTGGTTGTTACCTTCCCTGCCTTTGCGGCTGACGAACCCTCGCCTGTTGTGCTGCAAACTCACCTTCATCCGCCTTATCAGGTGATGAGGGATCATTATTTATCCGGTGAAGTCCCAAAAACATTAAATTGCATTTTTAAATGGCTGGACCGCCCTTATGTCATTAACCTTGCCCCGCGCAAACGCAGTCGCCAGTTAATAAAAGCCAATCGTATCGATGGATTTTTCTTAAGTACACCAGATGAAGCATTGGATGAAACGTCCTTGCCGACAGAGCCGTTAGCGTTGGAACGCTGGAAATATTATCGATTGAAAGGCAGTGATCTTCCCGCTGTTCCAAACGGAGATCAACGCGTGGGTGCGGTTCTTGGGTCGAACGAAGCTGTCTGGTTAAAGCAACATTATATTCCGCATATTCAAAGAATTCCGGACATGGAATCTCTGGTCAAGGTCTTGCAGTCCCAGCGGTTATCTTATGTGTTGGTAGATGAACGCGCTTTTGAAGAAGCCGCGGCAAAATATCATTTGCCCAATAAAGTGTTAGAGTCTCATTTTGTGAGATATGTCCCTTTGGTCGCATATTTTTCAAAAGTTTTTATCAAGGAAAATCCTGGTTTTCTGGATGCATTTAATGCGTCTTTAGATTCTTGTGTGACAGGCATTCGAGACATAAAGCAGGAAGAAAAAGATTATGTTTTAAAGGTCAGTAATGCTTTCGTGCAGCAACATGGGGCAAGAATTCTAGCTGAGATGAAGGAAGCGGCTTTCGCGAATTTATCCATGGAAAAACGGCATGACGAAGATAAGCGCTGGACGCAGGCTATGCTGAATAATCAGACAACGGGCTTGATGGGGCTGATTTCCATGACGTCACTGTCCCAAACCCTGACAGAACAGACGGCCAAAGAATATGGCATGACGGAAATTTTTGTCATGGACCGAAATGGGTTTATCCTTGGTATGAATAAACCGACCAGTGATTTCTGGCAAGGTGACGAAGTGGCTTTTGATCAGGTGTTAAAACAGGGCAAGGACCACTATGTTTCTAAAATCGAGTTCGATCATTCTACGCGAAGGTTTCAGATTCAAGTAACCTTGCCTTTGATGAATGCCGCTTCAAAGGAACCTGTGGGGGCAATCACCATTGGCTTTGATGCGGATCGTGCCTTTCAGTCTTAAGCGATAGGGCTTGCGTTCATCGAGATTTATTGCCAGTTTGCACAATCTGGAATCAATAATGAATAGCAGGCAGCCATGACCACACCCGTAAATAATATCCTTTCCCAATATGGCACGACCATTTTTGCCACCATGTCCCAGTTGGCGACGGAATATAACAGCATTAATCTAGGGCAAGGGGCGCCGGATCTGGATGGACCGTTAGAAGTCCGTGAGGTTGCGGCCAAGGCTTTGATTGAGGGGCCTAATCAGTACCCGCCCATGATGGGGATACCAGATCTGTTAAAAGCTGTTGCCGATCATAATAAACGGTTTTACGGGCTGGATGTGGACTGGCAGCGTGAAGTTATGATCACGTCCGGTGCAACAGAAGCCTTGTGTGATTGTTTTATGGGCTTGTTGAATCCGGGTGATGAAGTGGTTTTGATTGAACCGCTTTATGATTCTTACTTGCCGATCATCCGCCATATCGGGGCTGTGCCGAAACTGGTGCGTGTCGAACCACCACATTGGGAGTTGCCCCGAAACGAGCTGGAAGCCGCGTTTAGCGACAAAACAAAGCTTTTGGTACTGAATTCACCCATGAACCCATCGGGCAAGGTTTTTAACGAAGACGAACTTGCCTTCCTTGCCGGACTTTTGAAAAAACACGATGCTTATGCCATCTGTGACGAGGTTTATGAACATCTGGTTTTTGATGGGCAGAAACACCATCCTTTGATGTGCCTGCCGGATATGCGTGAACGTTGTGTGCGGATCGGGTCTGCGGGTAAGACGTTTTCTTTGACGGGGTGGAAGATCGGGTATCTGACGGCTGCACCAGCCTTAATGGGGGCAATTGCAAAGGCCCATCAATTTGTGACCTTCACCATCCCGCCGCATTTACAAAAAGCGGTTGCCTATGGTTTGGGGCTGGGGGATGATTATTACAGCAACTTTACCAAAGAAATGCAGGATCAGCGTGATTTACTGGCAGCAGGCCTGAAAGAAGTTGGTTTTAAGGTGTTGGATAGCCAAGGCACTTACTTTTTAACCTGTGATTTTTCCGGCCTTGGTTTTGAGGGGGATGACGCTGCTTTTTGTGAGTATATTACCAAGGAAGTCGGCGTGACTGCTGTACCGACAGGAGCCTTTTATCAGGCGGATGGGCCAAGCCATTTTGTGCGTTTCTGTTTCTGTAAACAGCCTGCTATGCTGGAAGAAGCGGTGAAGAGATTGAAGGCACATTTTTTATGAGTCATTTTTTTGAAATAGTGGGTTGACGATAGGGGGCGCATGGCGTACATAAGCGCCCACCTTGATGGCGATTGTAGCTCAGTTGGTTAGAGCACTGGTTTGTGGTACCAGATGTCGGGGGTTCGAATCCCCTCAATCGCCCCATGTAAGAAAAGCCCCTTTGTTGATGCGGTGACGCTTGGCAAAGGGGCTTTTATTTTGCGGATTTAGCGGGTGAAAAAAAATCTGTAAAAAAAATGAAAAATCCTATTGCGCATGTTTTAAGGCACTGTTATAACCCCGCCCACACCAAGACATACACGGTGTTAAGGGATCTCGTTGGAGGGATGCCTGAGCGGCTAAAAGGGGCGGACTGTAAATCCGCTGGCTACGCCTACGTTGGTTCGAATCCAACTCCCTCCACCATCCGCTTTTCGCAATGTGTATCTGGTGTCGAAATATGAAGATGGGGGTGTAGCTCAGTTGGTTAGAGCGTCGGCCTGTCACGCCGAAGGCCGCGGGTTCGAGTCCCGTCACTCTCGCCACTTCATTTTTCAAATTTCATTGTCCTTGAAAAAGTGCTTTGAAATAACCACACTGTACTATGGTGACAGATAGTATGGGTCATATGTGGGGGTGTAGCTCAGTTGGTTAGAGCGTCGGCCTGTCACGCCGAAGGCCGCGGGTTCGAGTCCCGTCACTCTCGCCATTTTAAAAAAGCCTGCTGATTAAGTTCAGCGGGCTTTTTTAATACTCTGTATTTGAGCGATCACTAAAATGTGATTTGAGCAATTGCTAAACTCTCTGTAAAAGGTTTTTTGAGCGTTCACTCAAATTGAAAACGAGAAAGTTTGAGTAACTTTTTATGACCCTATAAATCAGGAGAGACTGATGACCGAATTTACTTTGCACACCGAAGAAACCGCCCCAGAAGAAAGCAAGCCTATGATTGTGGAGGCAAAAAAAGCGTTTGGCATGCTGCCGGGGCTTTTTTCGGTGATGGCAGAAGCACCGGGCGTCTATAATGCCTACAATTTGCTGCACGAAAACTTTTCTAATTCCAGCTTTAATACAGAAGAACTCACAGTGATTTGGCAGGCGATCAATGTGGAACATGGTTGTCACTATTGCGTGCCCGCGCATACCGCTATTGCGAATATGATGAATGTGGATCAAGCTGTCACTGATGCATTGCGCAATGAAACTACGTTGCCGACAACCAAGCTGGAAGCTTTGCGCGATTTTACCCTGAGCATGGTTCGTGAACGTGGCCGTGTGGATGATGATAAAGTACAGGCTTTTCTTGATGCGGGTTTTACAAAGCGTCAGGTGTTGGAAGTGGTCTTGGGGATTTCACAAAAGATCATGTCGAACTATATTAACCATCTGGCAAACACGCCGGTTGATGCAGCCTTTCAACCATTTGCTTGGGAAAAGGCATCGGCTCAGGCCGCTGAATAAGACGCAAGACGCGATGGGGGCTTTTGCCTCTGTCGCACGCTTTAATTAAACAATGATGGGATATCTTATGAACACATCCAGCCCTTTAAAAATTGACATTATTTCTGATGTTGTTTGCCCTTGGTGTGTCGTTGGATATCGCCAGCTTTTGCAGGCGTTGAATGTGACAAACACGGCTTATGAGCTGACATGGCATCCTTTTGAGTTAAACCCGGATATGGGGCCGGAGGGTCAAAACCTGCGTGAACATATTATGGAAAAATATGGCACGACGGCCGAAGAGTCTGAAAAGACGCGCAATCACATCACCAAAATGGGCAAAGAAGTGGGATTTGATTTCGCCTTTCGTGACGATATGCGCATGTACAATACCTTTGATGCCCACCAGTTACTTCATTGGGCGGGGGAAGAAGGCAAGGCTAATGATTTGAAACAGGCGTTCTTTGCAACTTATTTCACCGATCAGAAGAACCTGTCTGACCGTGATGTGTTGGCGGATGTTGCAGCCAGTGTCGGTTTGGAAAAAGTCGAAGCACTGAAGGTTTTGAAAGATCAACGTTTTGCCCAAAACGTACGTCAGCTTGAAAATTTCTGGCATGAACAGGGGATACTCAGCGTGCCAGCCATTGTCTTTAAGAGCAAACATCTGGTGAGCGGCGCGCAAGGTATTGAAAATTACATTGCGATATTACAACAGCTTGTTGATCTTGAAAGTGCAGAAGGATAAGTCTGGACAGTTTCACGCGATTTACTCTATTTATCATTATGTCCAGAGCACAACCATATGATCGTAAAACGGCCCTGAATGCGGCCATGTCCCTGTTTTGGGAAAAAGGCTATCATGCAACCTCCTTGAAAGATATTGAGGCTGCGCTCAAAATGAAGCCCGGCAGTATCTATGCGGCTTTTGGCAGCAAAGAAGGGTTGTTTTTAGAAGCATTGGATTGTTATTTCGACAAGACACGCACGCAGCTGTTGACACAGGTGAATAAGGCTTCTTCCCCTCTTTGCGGGCTTATCGGGGTCATTAAAGGTTTTGCACATCTGCCGGATCACCATGAACAGGCGCAGGCCTGCATGTTGTTAAAAACCTTGGTGGATACAAAAGCCACTGACCCGACCATAGCGACGCGGGCACAGGATCATCTTGGCAGGATGCTGGATGAATTTACAGCCCTGTTTGAAAAAGCAAAAGAACAGGGTGAATTGTCGCAAGAGGCTGATGCCCGCCGTCTGGCCCGACGGTATCAGGCAAACCTTATGGCGATCCGTATGGAGCGTCATCTGGGCAGTGCAATTGATGACGTTAAAGCCCTTGCAGAAGACATGGCTCAAGAGTTAGAACGCCTTCGTCTTTAGGCATTTGAGATCAGGTCCCGCAAAAAGTTCTAGCAACAACCTGATCCTTGGTTGGGGCAAGCTGATAACTGCTATATTGGCTTTGCTCCCTGTAGGGCTGCTTTAAAACCTGTAGAATTTCATGAAATTTGGTTAAGTCTGCCTGTACTTCTGCGGCATATAACGCTTCTTCAACTTTATGGTTTCTGGGGATGTAGACAGGGTTGTTTTGTTGCATCACATCCTTTGGGCTGCCTTTTGAATGGCTGTCACTTTTTTGACGCTCTTTAAATGTCCGGTACCAGTTTTTAAAGTTTTCTGATTGGTAGGGGGTGTCATGCAGGGCGCTGTCATCGCTTAAGTCCCTGAACGTGTTGGTGTAGTCCACGGATGACTTGTGCATCCAATCCAGCAGTTGTTGGACCAGCGATCCATCCTCAGCGCGCACGTCAGACAGGCCAAGTTTGGCGTTCATCATGGTTTGCCAGGATGTATTAAAATCATCATTAAAGCTTTTCAGGATATCTTCGGCAATTTCAATTGCCTTTGCCGGGGTGTTGTCCATTAACGGTAGAAGTGTTTCTGCAAACCGTGTCAAATTCCACAGGGCCATATCAGGTTGGTTGGAAAAACTGTAGCGGCCATATCGGTCGATGGAGCTAAACACTTTATCTTTGTCATAGTGGTCCATAAAGGCGCATGGCCCGTAATCAATGGTTTCCCCGCAAATGAGCATGTTGTCTGTGTTCATCACCCCATGGATAAAACCAACGCGCATCCAGTTTGCAATCAGGTCGATTTGGCGTGCCATCACTTCTTTCAGGAGGTCTTGATAAGGGTTTTCACTGGCTTTCAAATGGGAGTAATGCCTGTTGATGACGTAATCGGCAAGCTTCTTTAATGTTGCTGTGTCGCCGCCTGCCATTAGATATTGAAAGGTACCAACGCGGATATGACTATCGGCGATGCGGGTCAGAACCGCACCGGGCAGAATGTCTTGACGGACCACGGGATCACCAGTTGTGGTCACAGCCAGACTGCGCGTGGTCGGGATGTTCAGACTATGGAGGGCCTCGCTGATGATATATTCACGTAACATGGGTCCCAAAGCGGCTTTACCATCACCTGAACGTGAATAGGGCGTACGTCCGGACCCTTTAAACTGAATGTCAAAACGCTTGCCTGTTGGTGTTACATGCTCCCCCAATAGATGTGCACGTCCATCTCCCAAATTGGTAAACCCACCAAACTGATGACCTGCATAAGCTTGTGAAATCACATTTGAATCTTCGGGCAGGCATGCGCCAGAAAACAGGTCGCACAAAATCTCGTTGGATAAACCAGACCCATTTAACCCCAGATCTTGGCCCAGCTCGTCATTATAGATAATGAGGCAGGGGTTAGAGGGTGTTTCAGGTGTTGTCGCCTTATATAGGGTCTTTGGCAGCGCACTATAGCTATTGTCAAAATTAAACCCGATATCGTGCGATTTAGTCTCTGGACGATCCAGCATTCTCGATCCTTATGGTCGGAGGGAAGGTTTATTGCGTTGGTGTAGATATAAATAACTGACTATTTTAGTCAAGTTTAGATTTTGTGTTTTTAAAGTGTAATAAAAGTAATTTAGTACGGTGGTAAACGATCTTTAAAGCGGAACTCGGGTAAGAAGTTCATGAGACGGTGACGCCATGCATGCCACCAAGTTGCCAGTACTGTGATTGCAAGCCCTAGAATGAAAAGGCTTATATAGTCAGTATCAATTCCAATGCTTTTGGTTGCCCAACTCAGCAAAAAGCTCATGTAAATAATGCCTGTTGAAATAAATGAACGTCGGTCTATCACAAGGGCGATGATTACAAACAAGCACAAGAGAATAGCTGTTAGAGCATAGGATATTAGATTGCCATCATAATAAAGATTGAAGGCAAAAACATTTAACAGAGCTGGCCCAGCAAGTAGATGCAGCCAAAAAGCTGTCTTGGAAGCATTGCCAATACGGTGTGGATCACGAAAGTCAAAATAAAGGCCGATGATTAATGTGATTAGTCCGAATAAAAGAATACTGGCAGCAAGAGCAGGCTGAACGGTCAAGTCCAGCATTTTGGTGGGAGTAATATGTTCATATTCCGTGGTGTAAACGAGACCTCCAAGTGAAAGCATGCTCATTAAGCCAGTGCAGCCAGCAATAAAGGCAAGGTAAGGAAAACGATAAAACCTAAACATTACGATTAACAGGCAAAACACTATCAATGAGCAGACGAAAAGGCTTGAAGGTGTCAGGTTTGATATCATGCCTTCAGCCATGGTGATTAGGGCGACTATCGTGGTAATGGCAAACGCACTTGTCGCGATAATACTTGGAAGTACCATACGTCTTTTTTTAATAAAGTAATGGGACAGAAGAATACTTAGAATAGCCATCAGGGAAGCAGAGGCAAAGGGACTACTCAGAAAGGCAAGAACACCCAAGGTTCCGGCATAGAGTATACACAAGCCAATCGATATGAAGATTTCTGAAAAACCAAGGAAAATAGCAAAAGGCTCGTCTTCATCCGCGAGGTTTTTCTGGGCAAATTCTCGAGCCTTAGCTATCTGAACGATAGCACTATACTGTTGTTCGTTGATTATCTCTCTTTGGATAGCAGCCTTTAAATCGTCATGGTTTAATTGTTCCATTATTCCCTCTGTTTTCTTTTGGTGGTTAGACTTTATGCTATTTGACGTTTTAAAGGAATGGGCTTTATGTTTTTGCCAGCATGAATATTAAATTCTTAGCTACTGTATCTCATTCTCAGATGATCACCCCCCTTGACCTGCCTTTAAAATAACCTTACATCTAGGGCGTTCGCCTTCGGGTGGACTACGGCGCTAGAGGCCGGTATGGAATAAGCTGACTGGACCCGGGGGCGGTACCCGGCGCCTCCACCATAAGCTGATCGAGTTTGGTCGGTTTGTGAGGGGGGCGAAATAGGATCGACAGCGGTAGTAAAGATACATGGTTGCGCTCGGTGAGCTACCACCGACATCGGTGCAAACTTTACTAAATGCCAACGACAATCGTATGGCTCCGGTTGCAGCTGCTGCGTAACGCAGTCGCTTGACCAAATTCAATTCCTGCATAGGTGAGTCTATGTAGGTGGGGTTCGGGGGTACCTAGCAACAGAGACCCCCACTTCTCTCCCATTTTCATGATAAATCTGCACATATTTTAGGCTGTGCCCATTTGGTGGGCATATTTATGGATGTTTTTTCTTCTATCTTTGTTTGAAATTGGCGTATTTCTTGGGTTTTCATCTTGCGAGCTAACTGGCATGGAAGCTGCTACAGCTAAAGGTAAAACCTAGTTTTTGGAGAGGGAAGATGCTGAAAAATTTCTTTGATGAAATGCATGCCGAAAGCGGGGAAGTTCGTGAGCCTTACGAAACCTATTCCGCCTGGCTGCATTCTACCCAGGTGGACGAACTGGTACGTTGCCATGAACAGGCCGATCTGATTTTTCGCCGTGTCGGGATTACCTTTAACGTATATGGTGCCGACGGTGGGGTGGAACGCCTTATTCCCTTTGATATCGTGCCGCGTATTATTTCAGCTAGTGAATGGGAATTGATTGAACGTGGCGTGATCCAGCGAGTCAATGCACTGAACGCTTTTTTACATGATATTTATCATGATCAGGCGATCTTGAAATCTGGCCTGATCCCGCCTGACCTGATCTTGACGAATGAAGCTTTTCGCCCTGAAATGCTTGGTCTGACCCTGCCGCACCATGTGTACTCGCATATCTCTGGTGTGGATATTGTGCGTGTGGATGAAGAAACTTTTTATGTGTTGGAAGACAATGCGCGCACCCCCAGCGGGGTTTCCTATATGTTGGAAAACCGTCAGGCTATGATGCGTCTGTTCCCTGACCTGTTTGCCAAACATCGCGTGGCACCGGTCAGCCATTATCCTGAATTGCTGTTGGAAACGCTTAGTTCCGTCGCGCCCAAGGGCAACAGCCAGCCGACCATTGTGTTGCTGACACCGGGGCAATTTAATAGTGCTTACTTTGAACATGCTTTCTTAGCACAAGAAATGGGAATTGAGTTGGTGGAAGGTCAGGACCTGTTTGTCGATGAGGGCTATGTCTATATGCGCACCACACGCGGCCCCCGCCGTGTCGATGTGATCTATCGTCGGATTGATGATGATTTCCTCGACCCGCTTGCCTTTAGGCCTGATAGTGCGCTAGGTGTGCCGGGGCTGCTGGCAGCTTACCGCATGGGCAATGTGTCCATCTGTAATGCGGTTGGCGGCGGGATTGCTGATGATAAAGCGATCTATACCTATATGCCTGACATCATTAAATTCTATCTCGCTCAAGAACCGATCTTGAAGAATGTGCCGACCTATAATCTGCGCCGTAAAGATGATCTGGCTTATGCGCTGGAGAATATGGAAAAGCTGGTGGTGAAAGAGGTTCATGGCTCCGGTGGGTACGGGATGCTGGTGGGGCCAGCTTCGACCAAAAAGCAGGTGGCGGAATTTAAGGAAAAGGTCAAAGCCGATCCGGCTAATTTCATCGCTCAGCCGACATTAAGCCTGTCGACTTGCCCGACCTTTGTCGATCAGGGGATTGCACCGCGTCACGTGGATTTGCGCCCTTTTGTTCTGTCAGGACGGCAAACGAAGGTGGTGCCTGGCGGCCTGACACGGGTTGCGATGGAAAAGGGATCACTGGTGGTGAATTCATCACAAGGTGGCGGTACCAAGGATACATGGATTTTGGAGGGGGCAAATGCTAGGACGCGCCGCTGATAACTTATACTGGATGGCCCGCAATATGGAGCGTATCGAAAATATGATACGTCTTATCAGAACGGGTCGCACCGCGAATATGCTTTCTGAAGCCGGCAAACAGGGGGATAATATCTGGGAAATGCCGCTGGAGATTTCGGGGCAGAAAGAACTGTTTTTGAAAGACTACGGTGAGATCTCGGGCGGGCGAGTCTGCGCCTTTATGCTCAGTGATATGAACAACCCGGTCAGTGTTAAAAAGCTTCTGTCCAATGCGCGTGAAAATGCGCGTGCGACACGACATTTCCTGACTTCGGATGTTTGGGAATGTATCAACCGCACTTGGTTGGCTGTGAAAGAGTTGACCTATAGTGATATTAAAAAACAATCGGTGGACGATCATCTGGATTGGATGGTGGACCGGTCCTACATGTTTAAAGGGATGCTGTCCGGTTCGATGCGTCGCGGCGAAGGTTTGCAATTTTCTAATCTCGGCCTGTGTGTTGAACGCGCGGATCATACGGCACGTTTGTTGATGGTGCATTTTTCGAATGCCGAGAAAAATACCACACAAATGGGGGGGTTACAGGTACGTGATTATTATCGTTCCATGGTGATCTTGAATGCGCTCAATGCCTATAAAGCCTATCGTGAAACGTTCCATAGCAGTATCGAACTTGATAAAATTGCTGAACTGATGATCCTGCATAAAGAAGTCCCGCGTAGCCTGCGTGCCTGTGTGGATGAAATTGCGGATGTCTTGCGTGCCTTAAACCCGACAGCATCAGTAATGAAGGAAGTCTATGATCTTCAGTATCGTCTGGAAACGGTGCAAATTGCACAGTTGCGTCGGGTCGGTCTGGACCATTTCCTGGTTGATTTCTCAAAACATATGGATGAAATCAGTCTGAACATTCAACATGACTTTATGATGGTGCAGTGATGAGAATCAAAATAAGACATGAAACCCATTATGTGCTGGAACAGGCAGCACGGCGTGCCATGCAATATCTGCGACTAACACCGCGCAATGACCGAAATCAACGTGTCGGCAACTGGTCGATTTCGGGGCCAGAAAAACTGACGCAATGGCTGGACGGCTTTGGCAATGTCGTGCATTTTGCTTCGGAACATACGGACCATAATGATCTTAAAATCGTTGTGGAAGGCGAGGTGGAGACCAAAGAAACCAACGGCGTTTTGCCGCTGGATGATGGGCTGCCCCCCGGTATGTTTATGCGCCCGACACCTTTGATCAAATGTGATGAAGTCTTGGGTGCTTTTAGTGATGAACTTAAAGGCATCATTGAAAAAGATGGTGAGCTTTCTTTTCTGCATGCGTTAATGGCGGCGCTGGCTGATGAAGTCACCTATGAATCCGGTCAATCCACGGTCGCCTGTAGTGCCACCGAAGTTTTTGAACGTAAAAAAGGCGTCTGTCAGGATTTTGCCCATTTATTTATCGCGGGCTGTCATCGCCAAAATATTCCAACACGCTATGTCTCCGGATATATCACGAACGGGGCAGGGGATCCGGCTTCACATGCTTGGGCGGAAAGTTACGTTAGTGGTTTAGGCTGGGTCAGTTTTGATCCCGCCAACCGACAATGTGCTACAGAAAGTTATGTGCGTTTGGCGGTAGCCTATGATTATGCAACAGCCGCGCCTATTATTGGTGTAAGAACTGGTGGTCAAGGCGAGCAAATGAATGTAAATGTTCAGGTCGATCAAGTACAGGTACAAAGTTAAAGAGCTATCAGAAAAATGAGTTATTGCTTGGGCATGTTGCTGGATGCTGGGTTGGTATTTATGTCCGACACCCGCACAAACGCAGGGGTGGATAGTATTGCCTCTTACCGTAAAACCTTCTTGTTTGATGAAAAGGATGATCGCCGCATTGTGATTTTGGTCGCGGGTAATCTGGCGATTACACAAAATGTCATCAGCCGTCTGGAAGAATGTCTTGAACATGATGATCCAACTTGCAACATCTATTCAGCCACCAGCATGTTTGATGTGGCGCGGATTGTCGGTTCAGCCGTGCGTGATGTATTCAAGGAAGAAGGCGAAGCTTTAAAAGCGCATGGCGTGGAATTTTCCGCAAGCTTCATCGTTGGCGGGCAAATTGCCGGGCGGCGCATGCGTTTGTTTAATGTCTATTCAGCGGGCAACTTTGTTGAAGCCACGAATGAAACCCCCTATTTCCAAATCGGGGAAACCAAATATGGGAAGCCGATTATCAAGCGTGTTTTAACCCCGCGCACATCCATCCCTGAAGCGGTGAAATGTGGGCTGGTGTCGTTTGATTCTACGATGAATGCCAATCTTTCTGTTGGCTTACCCCTAGATTTGACGATCATTCCGCGTGACCAGCTTGGCTTAACGGAAAGCCACCTGATCGCAGAGGATGATCCTTATTTCAGCAATATTGGCAAGATTTGGGGGGAAGGTCTGCGTGCCTTATTTGCAACCCTTCCTGATCCCAAATGGGTGCGTTAACCCATCCCAACCCCTTGATATCGTCGATCCAGCCTTGAAATTTTGTCATGATAAAGTGTTGCAAGCGCGACGACGATCCAACTGGCGTGGAAGGCGATATGCATGAAAATGACAAATTCACCAGTGATCGGGCCAATGGCTGCGCGATCAAAAATCTCGTCAATGGTCCCAATGGGGGTGGGATGGATGATTAGCTTACCATAATAGGCAATCGCTTGTATGGTTAACAGCCAGGCGTAACTACGCCTCAAACGTCGACCAATGGCGCGTATCATACTAATATGGTGGCGCGGGTGGATGTAGTCTTTTGCCAGAATTTCGTGCCAGTCGCCATGACGTTCATAGTCTTTGCCCAGCAGCATGGGCGCGTAAAGTTCTGTTTCAATGTGACGGGCACGGGCGCGCCAGACGTTAAAATAGCGATAGCGCCGCGCTTCAAATACCAGAAATACAATCACCAGCAAGCCAACCAGTACCAAAGGCAGGGGCGAGGCATTTTGTCCGCTAAAAGTAATGGAAAAGGCAATGCCAGTTGTGACCACGGCCCAGTTGGTAGTGTTGTCCAGTCGGGTTCGCCAGGTGGTGGAGCGATAAACCTCACCACGGTACAGGTGGGCAAGAGCCCCGAGTTCGGCCGAGGTGAAATCTTTCATTTCATTTTTTTCTTTGGTCATTTTTATACAATCCCTGTTTTTCTTACAGAGTGCGACATTGACGCACAGGTTTCAACCCTGCAAAAATAGAACATTAAAAGAACAAACCTTGACACGTGAGTAGTGTTCTATTAATGTTCTATTTAACGAGTCGCTGATTTGGAGATGTAATATGTATATTCCGACGTTTGCTAAAGAATTTCTCGCTCTGGGTAGTATCTTTGTCGCGGGTTATGCCTGGTCCTTTATTTTATAATCGCAAAAAGAACAAAACAGGAATTTGAGAGATGACTTATCGTGAATTAGGGGAAGCGCGGATTCTAAAGCGCCCCAGCCAGCAAGAGTTTTTAAAACCGGTTCGTCGTCCGGTGCAACAAGACGGGGCTGCCCAAGACTGGCAGAGTCTGGGCCAAGCGACGACGCAGTTTTTACGCCATGTCAAACCGGCGTGTGTGACTGCCTCTTAAAAGGGAGTGTCGGTTTGATTTTTTGCGAAACGGTGTGTGCATGTGTTTTGAGCTTCGCCCAAAAGCTCCACCACATCCGTTTCGCAATTTTTTTGAACATCTGATTTTCTACGATGGCCGGAAGCTTCCTAATGCCAGATGGTATTCTAAAAAGTACAAACCTAGTTCAGGGATAATTCATTATCTGGAACCGGGGGAAGGCTACGTTTCTTACCGTTTTCGTCAATGGCAACAAAGGTAAAAATGCCTTCTGTGACTTTTTCGCGTTTTAATGTGGCGCGGCGCAAAGCCCATAGTTCGACACGGATCGCCATGGATGTGTTGCCTTCACGCACAATGTCGGTGTACACACAGACCACATCACCGACCCGCACGGGTTTTAAGAATGACATGGCCTCAACGCCAACGGTTGCAACACGCCCTTGTGCCCGCCAGCCTGCTGTAATGCCGCCCGCTAAGTCCATTTGCGACATGACCCAGCCGCCAAAAATATCGCCGTTGGGGTTTGTATCGCCGGGCATGGCGAGGGTGCGGATCGCGGGGGTGCCTGTGGGGGAGATGTCATTCTTAGCCATAAGGAGGGGGTGTCCGATTGGTTGATAGGAAAAAAGCTGTTGATAACGACAATATCATGCTTGCCCGAAAGGTCCATCCTTCCTATCATCGGCGCGACGAATTTTTTATCAGGGGTATAAAGTAAATTGTCTACGGATTTATTTGAGAACGACACACCGAAGGTTGAAGGCGACTATACCGCGCAGGATATTGAAGTCCTTGAAGGGTTGGAGCCTGTGCGCAAGCGCCCGGGCATGTATATTGGTGGCACGGATGAACGTGCCTATCATCACTTGGTTGCCGAAATTCTCGATAACTCTATGGATGAAGCTGTTGCCGGACATGCCAGCCGGATCGAACTGGAACTGGATGAAAATGGCTATGTCACCGTGCGCGATAATGGTCGTGGGATCCCGGTTGACCCGCACCCTAAATTTAAAGATAAATCTGCCCTTGAAGTGATCCTGACCACGTTGCACTCAGGTGGTAAGTTTTCCGGTAAAGCCTATCAGACATCTGGTGGTTTGCACGGTGTTGGGATGTCTGTGGTGAACGCGCTTTCCGATGTGCTGACAGTTGAAGTCGCGCGCGATCGTACGCTTTGGCGCCAGACCTTTAGCCGTGGTATTGCGCAAACGAAACTGACAAACGAAGGTCAGGTCAACAATCGTCGCGGTACGACCATTTCTTTCCATCCGGATCCTCAAATTTTTGGTGCACGTTTGCAGTTTAAACCTGCGCAACTTTACAAGATGGCCCGTTCCAAAGCCTATTTGTTTAAAGGCGTGGAAATTCGTTGGAAATGTGCAGAAAGCTTACTCAAAGATGGTGACAAAACACCAGCACAAGGGGTCTTGCACTTCCCGGGGGGGCTGTCTGATTACCTGACACATGTTCTGGAAGACCGTGAAGTAAAAACAGATGCACCTTTTGCAGGGGATGTGAAATTTCCTGATGAGCAAGGCAAAGTCGAATGGGCGATCGCTTGGCCGGAAGATGAAGAAGCTTTCTTTAATTCATACTGTAATACCGTACCGACACCGTTGGGCGGCACACACGAACAGGGGTTTCGCAATGCGCTGACCAAAGGTATTCGCGCTTATGGGGAACTGATTAACAATAAGGCAGCATCCAAAATTACCGCAGATGACGTGATTAATGGGGCCTGCATTATGCTGTCGGCCTTTATCCGTGATCCGCAATTCCAAGGTCAGACCAAGGAAAAACTGGGCACACAGGAAGCGGCTAAGCTGGTTGAAACGGCCATTCGTGATAATTTTGATCATTGGCTTGCGGGAAATCCGGAAATTGGCACGCAACTGGTTGAGTATTTGATTGAACGTGCTGAAGTCCGTCTGCGCAAGAAAAACGCCAAACAGATGAAACGTCAGTCAGCAACCAAACGCTTGCGTCTGCCGGGGAAATTGACCGATTGCACCCGTTCCGTTTCAGAAGGGACTGAAATCTTCTTGGTGGAGGGTGATTCTGCAGGCGGTTCTGCTAAACAGGCACGCAACAGGGATACTCAGGCCATCCTGCCTTTGCGGGGGAAGGTTCTGAACGTGGCGTCAGCCAGCATTGATAAAATCCATGCCAACCAGGAACTGAATGACCTGGGCGAGGCTCTTGGGTGTGGAACACGTGAAGCCTTTGAACTGGATGATTTGCGTTATGAAAAAATCATCATTATGACCGATGCGGACGTGGACGGGGCGCATATCGCCTCATTGCTGATGACATTTTTTTATCAGGAAATGCCGGGACTGGTTGAGTCTGGACGGCTGTATCTCGCACAGCCCCCGCTTTATCGTCTGGCAACGGGTGCCAAGAGCATTTATGCCATGGATGATCTTGAAAAAGATGAATTGATGGAAAAAGAATTTAAAGGCAAGAAGGTCGATATCAGCCGCTTTAAAGGTCTGGGTGAAATGCCGCCTGCCCAATTAAAAGAGACGACGATGGACCCAAAAAAACGCACCTTGTTGCGTGTGACGGTCCCCCATGGCCACAGTGATGAAGATATCGAAGGGGCCAAAGAAACTCAGGATTTGGTTACCAGGCTGATGGGTAAAAAACCGGAACTGCGGTTTCAGTTTATTCAGGAACGGGCAAAATTTGTCGAAGATTTGGATGTGTAATCGTCCAAACATTCCAGATTGCTTTATTCTTTAGATACAATAAAACCGTCACAAAAGGTTAGATGATCTTTAACCTTTGTGCATTATGGTTGTGGGGAAGTATGAAAGATTGATGTGAGATGTATGATGAATAAAGATCAAATTTTCCTGATTAAATACGGTATCCATAACTTTGTCAGCTGCGCGATCAATGGCAGTAAAAAAGTATTCTATATCCGTAAATCAGAACGCGAAACCATGATCGCCCATGCGCGCAACCTTATTGTTGGCGGCTATGGCGATGCTGTGGAAATCCAGCTTGTCTAAAGGCAGGTCGGTTTTAATAAGGTAAGTCAGGGCGAGGGGAAAACCATCGCCCTTTTTTATGACTTTTTACATATTGAGCATGGCGCGCTTGGCCGAAATCTCGACATCAATATCTTTCAGAATTTCGTAGGCCTTGCTGTTGGTCAGCCCTAAATGTTCTGAAATTTCCAGAAGCAGTTCGCGTTCGGCCCGATCGGATTGCCCGACTTCCACGCCTTCAATCATAGCGGTGATTGTATCTTTAATCTTATGGAAGGCTTCTTCATCGCTCAGGTCGCGCACGGTCTGGATGATGCGCACAATATCGCCATCAATATAGATGATATCTTCTGCGCGGGTTTGATCTTCCCCAACCTCGACAGGTTGGATAACCACAGGCAACCAGCCGAGATTACGCAATGTCCCGGCTGCAGAGCTTGAAAGAGGCTCTCCCGTTTCAGGGTGGGTTGGATCTTTCGTGATTTTTATCAGTTTATTGGCTTCGACATAAGCAAACATGTTAGCACCTTACATTGATGTGATGCGTGCATGCTATCATAGCTCTTCTTGGCTGCAAAGGAAGATTAAGGGTTGAGAAGTTTAGGCCAGTTTTCATCTGCTTTTTTAATAAAACCCGGTATGTCTGTGCTCCAAGTTGCTTTTACATCAGCGTTATAGTTCAAATAGAGCTTCTTATCCACAATCGCCCAGTAGTTGGCATCTCCCTTGGCTGTATAGCCTTCAGCAACAGCCCAGGCACAATAGCCACCATATTGCGGTGCATAGGCTTTGGGGTCATTTTTAAATGCAGCGAGATTTTCAGCACTGGAAAAATGAAAATCAGCCCCTTGATATTCGGTACTGAATTTATCACTCCCTTTGACGGGTTTGCCTTGCTTGAAATAAGCGACGACATCATGTCCCTGCACTGCCACGTTGCTAAGGAAACTTGTATAAATGGGGTCGGTTCCAGCCATCGCAGCGGGCGTGAAAGCAGCCCCGCCTGCGATGATAAGCCCCAGCCACAGAATGCTGGCTGTGCTTAATTTTTTAAATATTTTCATCATGGGAAAAGGATGCCTCTTTTGTGCTAAACAGGCAAATAACCTTGGTTCAACTTTTTGTGATCAAACTTATTGCAATATAATAAATTAAAACGGATAGTTTTTTATAAACTCTAACAAGGAAAAAGATCATGTCGGCATTGGTGACAGCATGGCAGTTTGATAGCAAAGGAAGCGGTGAAGAGCTTTCACTGGAAAAGGCGCAATCTGCCCCTAGCGATAAAATCGTTTGGGTGCATCTGGACGCCACCCATCCAGATGCAAAAAAGATCATTCATGATTTTGCAGATTTGAATGACCATGTGGTCGCCAGTCTTTTTGCAGATAACACCCGGCCCAGATGTGATGTGTTTGATGATGGTTATTTGATTAACCTGCGCGGGGTCAATGTCAATGAAGGGAAAGACCCGGTCGATATGATTGCCGCACGGATCTGGATTTCTGGCACCAGGATTATCTCGTTACGCCGCCAACCCATGATGGCCTTTAACGACTTGCGCCATGCCTTTGCCAAAGGGCGTGGCCCAACAGGGCAGGGGGACTTTATCGCGCGTATCGCGAATTCACTGACTGAACGGATGTCACCGATTTTGGAAACCATTGATGATCGCATTACAGAATTCGAAGATATGGGCTATCTGGATAGTAAAACGGATAGTGAATTGGTGGAACTGCGCCAGGATATTGCCCGGTTAAACCGCTATATCACCCCGCAGCAACAAGCGTTGTTAAAACTGTCAAACCTTGAAGCCGACTGGTTAAGTGATGGCTGCAAGGCAACGATCCGTCATGCACTGGATAGCGTTATGCTCTATCTCGAAGAATTGAAAGAACTAAAGGAACGTATGCAGATCCTGAGCGATCAATTACAGACACAATCAAACGGGCGCATCGAACATACCATGTATGTCCTATCCGTCATTGCGGGCATCTTCCTGCCCCTTGGGTTTTTGACAGGTTTGCTGGGCATCAATGTCGGGGGGATGCCTGGTGTTGAAGATGAAAATGCTTTTTGGCTGGTTACCGTTCTGATTGGTGCCATTGGCTTGGGACAGTATCTTTATTTCCGTTGGAAAAAGTGGATTTAAAGGACGCCTCGGTTAGTGAAATCAGCTTTTAGGTCAGATAGTTCATTTTCATAATTGTGCCAGCGATTGATCGCTTTTTGATATAGCGGCTGTCGCACTTGTATGTAGCTTGCCGTGTTAACCACTCGGTCCTGTTCATAAAAGCTCAGGCAGTCTTTGTGATAGTCAAGGCCACAATGCTTTAACAAGGACGTGGTCTCACCTTCAATATTTTGAACGATTTCTTCATAGGCTATTGTGTGGATGTCATCTTGAAAAAGATCAAACCAGTGGCTCATTAAATTCTGATACTGCTGATAATAAAAGGCGATGTCTTTTAGATCATAAATAAAGGCCATGGTGCTGCCAAAACTTTGCATAAAGCAGGATAAGGCAACATCCATGGGGTTCCTTTTTGTATGGATAATAATTGCATTGGGAAAAATTGTCTTAATCATCCCAATCTGCTCAAAGTTAAGCGGCAGTTTATCCGTGACAAAGTGTTTACCCTTGGCAATTTTTTGTAGGTTTGACAGATAATATTCGCGCACATGTTCGAGCTTCGCCGCATCTAGCTTGATCTCTCCGTTAAAGTAGCCCGGTAGATATTTCTTGATTGCGTCTTCCATAAACGTCAACTCACCTGCGCCTTGAATGTCAGGGTGCTTTGCAAGGATTTGTTCGACCAAAGTTGTGCCGGACCGTGGCATGCCCAAGACAAAGATGGGGGTTATATTACAGGATGTTGTGATCTTTAAGTCGTTTATAGTGGTGGCTTGAAACTGTTCTTTAAGAGCCCTGAAATAACGTTCTGTCTGTTTATGAGTGAATTTAAACTTTGCCCGTTTGATCTTGTTGGCAGCAAGAAGATAAGGAAAGGCTTGATCATAGAGACCTTGATTGTCCAGAGTTTTCGCCAGAGCAAAACCGATCTGTTCTTTATCTTCATCTCCTGCTGTGTTGAAGATGGTTTTCATTTGATCCATCAAAGGATCATCTTTTGTGATTACATCTAGGGAGGCAAGTTGATAAAAGGCATCGCTTAGGGGCTGAAGCGATAAAGCTTTTCGCAGATTTTTTTCAGCCAGATCAAGGTGCCCGCTTTCCATATAGCGTCGCCCCAGTGATTTATAACAAAGGGCAAAGTTAGGGTCTCGTTTCAAGGCTTCTTGATATCTGGATATTGCCTTGTCATGAAAGTCGTTTCTGGCAAGGGATTCTGCCAGATGAAAATGAAATAGGGCGGTTTCAGGACCTTTTTCAACAGCCTTTTGATAAGCTGCCATAGCACTTCCATGATCTTGCATCTTTTCATAATAAAGGCCGAGATTGTTGTAACTCGCGGGTTGATCCGGGGCGAGGGTAATCGCTTTTTGCAGGTAGCTTTCGACCTTGTCAAGCTGGTCTGATTTGATCAGAATCAGTGCGAGGTTATTGAGCACAGCAAAATTATTAGGGTTTAGGGAAAGTGACTTTTCATAGGCTTTGCGTGCATTGTGCTTTTTGTCGCTGAGTTCTAAAGCCCGGGCATAATTGGCCCAAATTTGCGGGTCTGTTTTTAACAGTGCTGTGGCTTTTTTATAAGTGGCTGTGGCCTTGTCAAACATCCCCAATGCCATTTGGAACATGCCGATACTGTTGTGTAGATGTGGGTCACGTTTGGCAAACTTGAGCAAAGGGTCTAGTAACATCAAGCCTTCCTGATAGTGCCCCTGTTGATACAGTTGGATGGCTTTTTGATGGGTAAGGTTAATCTCGGCTGGGGATTTCATCGGATGCTCATTTCATCTGCTCTTGAATATCCTCAGTAGTACTTGATTGCAACATTGTAATCAATCGCTTGGCCAGTCTTATTTCACGATTAAGTTTGGTGAGTGACCCGTCAGGGGTGATGCTTAAAAAGAGATCACCGTTCTGATTTTTAAAAAGTTGGATCAGCTCGATGTCTTGATCAAAGATCAGACGTGTTTCAGTCGGATCTATTGCTTTTTTGTCAAACGGCCTGAGGCTGTTGAGCCAATTTTCAAAGTCATCAGAGTGTTGTTGCTGATAATAAAGCAGTTCATAGAGCTGTTCCATCAAGCCATTTCGCAGCTTAATTTTGCCATCCCGCTCCTGCATTTACCGTAGCAAGCCTTTTTCCATGATGTAATCCATGGCAGCGGGATGGAAGGGGGCGATGACACCGTCTTCCAGCATTTCTTTTTTATCGAGGTTTTTGAGCGCAGGATGAAGGGATTTCAGTTGTTCAAAATGTTCAAAAATGGTTTGCATCATTAGGTAAACGATTTTGCGGTCCAAATCGGCATTGGTCAGCAGGCTGGCTTTTGGACCGAAGGTTTGGATGGGGCTGGATGAGGTGACATAGGTTTTAGCGGGGATTTTGATTTTGACATATTGGCGGTTGTCCAGCATCAAAATGCGTACCCATTCCCCGGTGATGTTGATCAGTTTAATGTCACAGTCCTTGGCTGCTGTGCGCATGGCAGCATTTCCAAGCCCGGCAACCCAAAAGGCTGCATCGATGGTGCCTTTGCATAAAGCATCCATTTGTTCTGGAGTGCCAAGGTTGAGGACTTGTTCAAAGCTTGTGTTTTTCCAGCCTTTTTCTTTCAGTATCAATTCCGCCAATGTGTGAGAGCCCGAGCCCAGACTACCCAAACTGATCTTCTTGCCTTTGAGGTCATCGAAGTTTTTGATATTGCTTTGAGCTGAAATCATCAGATGCAAGGGCTCGCCATGCAGAGAAAGCAGGGAACGTAAGAACACAAGCGACCTTTCCTTGCTGAAGGTCTTGATCCCGTTGAGTGCGTACATCTGCACATCCGATTGCACCAGAGCGAAATCAAATTTCTTTTTATCCAGACCGCGCGCATTTTCGACGGAACCTTCTGTCGTGATCGCTTCGCATATTAAATTATGTTCGGCTGTTTTTTCGTTGATCCAACCACATATGGTCTGCCCGATGGGATAATAAAGGCCTGTTTCACTGCCGGTTGCGATGCGAATGGTTTTGGTCTGTGCCTGTGCCACAAAGGGCTGGCTGATGAGTGACAGGCTAAAAGCAAAAAGAAAAAATAATGTTCGAACCATGGATCTATGCCTCCCCCAAAGCAATGGTGCAGATTGTTACTATAGGCGCAAAAGAGCCAGAGACCTATCGTGAACTGACAGCATCGTATATTTTTTTAGATACGTTTGAGAAATGGCCTAGGCTACTGCATCAAATATTCTCTGTTTAAAATGTTCAAAAGTGAAAGGTTTGGTGATGACCCCGTTCATACCAACCTGCATGCATTTCTCTTTTGTTTGAGTGAATGCATCTGCCGTGAGGGCCAGGATGGGCACATCGTGACCGTTGCTCATTTGGCGAATGGCTTTGGTGGCTTCTAGGCCATCTAGATGGGGCATGTTGATATCCATTAAAATCAGGTCAGGTGATTTTTCTTTGAATAGTCTTGTGGCTTCATACCCATCATGGGCAACACTGACCATAAGCCCCATATGTTCCAAAAAACCCTTGGCAACAACGGCGTTTACCAGATTATCTTCAGCGACAAGGGCACGCAGCCCGGACATGGAATGGTTGGGGTTGAGCCGTTTGGTCTTATGATGCTGCAGTTCTTCTTTTGTTGCTTTGGCAAAGGGGATCTGGATGGTGAATTCTGTCCCTTTATTTGGTGTACTGATTAAACTGATCTCGCCGTCCATCAGCTTGACCAGTTCTTTCACGATGACTAACCCGAGGCCATTATTTTTATATTTATCAAAAACTTCCTCACATTTATCTTCATTCATGCCGATACCCGTGTCAGAAATTTCAATCTTGATATTGCAAAAACGGCGATCCTGTTGGGATTGTAATTTGCTGACGCAGGCATAAACTTCGATGCGTCCTTCCTTGGTATATTTCAAGGCATTGCTTAACAGATTTGACAGTACCTGACGTAATTTTGTTGGATCGCACATGAGATAGCCAGCGTCTTGTAAGTTGCTGTAATAATTTAGTAATAATCCATTTTCACTGGCTAGGTTTTTATAAAAGTCGGTTGTTGTCTGTAGGAGATAATCCAGATCGGTCGGAACCTGTTCCAAACGCAGTTTATCTTTTTCCATTTTGTCCAGATCCAGAACATTATTTAAAATGCCGAGCAGAAGTTCCCCAGAAGACTGGATCAGGCCGAATTGGTGCTTTTCTTCGCGTGTCAGTTTTTTGACATTCAGCAATTGGATCAAACCTAAAATCCCATTCAGGGGGGTACGGATTTCATGACTCATGGTCAGAAGGAAGTCTGATTTCGCCTGGCTGGCCCGTTCTGCTTTATGGGTTTGAGTTTGGATACGATGGATCAAGGCAAAAATTAAAGCGGCTGTGGCGAGAATATTTAGAATTAAGATATAGCCATAACTGATAAAGTGTTGGGCCGCCTGTTCTTTTTCTTTGGCAAGTTCCAGGGTTGTCTGGGTTACTTTCGATTGCAGTTGATATATTTTCCGGAAGCCTTCAATGGCAAGACTGTCATCAACTTTAACAAGTCGATCATCCATGGTGACTTGATCTGAAATAAGGTCAGGAGAAAGGATCATTAAATTTTTAAAATACTGGTCAATGGTATAACGAATATCATCCAGTTCTTTGGTGAAATTAGCCCCAAGGTTGGCTTGTTTCAGATCATTAATTTGTTTGGTGGCCCTTTGATAATTTTGTTCTGCCTTTTCTTTGTAGCTAGGATCACGTCTTAGGACATAATTTTTAAAATTGTGAATAAAGCCACCATACCCAATTTCGGAAGAAAGGGTCGATATGGTCTGAACAGTCTGTTCGGTTGTGACCAGCCGTTCTGCAAGTATGTCAGAGACTTCCTTAAACCGCTTTTGAGCTTCAAAAACGTAAAGGAAAAGGGCAATAAGGCAAACAATAGTTGCACAGATGGTGAGCGTTTTTAAGTTGATGGTGTGTTTGACGATCGTGCTCATGGGACATAGCCTGACAAAGTAAAGTGCTGGTTATGTATTTTAGGTTTGTATTCAGGGCGGGAGTTTCAAGATAAAAGATCAACCATAAAATGCCATTATTTATAGGGATATTTGGAACCTTTTGTTTGTTAAGGGTTTAATGGATGCAACTATGAAGGTGTTTTCGATAAATATAGGTTTTTCTGTGTGATTGACTTTCCTTATGGGATGAGGAATACTTTTGCTCATGAACAGACAGACACACACACACCTGTTTCGAATTATCTGCATCATTCCATAGGAATGGTGGGATTTATCTATATCTGATTATTAAACCCGCCCAAAGAGGCGGTTTTTTTTATTGCGTGCTTCTTGGGCAAAATTGTTAAGGAAGTAACATGAAAAAAGTCGCATATTTGGTAATGCAGGTGGGGGAAAGTCCACACTGGCAAAAAAACTGGCTGAAGCAACCGGACTACCATTACATACTATCGATAAAATGAAATTTCAACCGGGCGGTGTTGAAATTGCGCATGAAGACTATTTGAAGAACCATGGTGATATCTTGGGACATGATGAATGGATTTTGGATGGTTTTGGTTGTGTTGCTTCGACTTGGCAGCGTATGGAAGCGGCAGATACGTTGATCTATGTGGATTTGGCTTTGTGGCGGCATGTTTGGTGGGTAACGAAACGCTTAATGAGGGGGGCTTTTACTCTGCCGGAAGGCTGGCCTGAAAAAAGCCCGATCCTAAAAAGCAGCTGGAACAGCTTTCGAGTTTTTGGACTTTGCCATAAAAAGTTAACGCCACAGTATCGTCAGTATGTGGCCGAGGCACAGAATCAAAAGCAGGTTTTTCATTTGCGCACACCGCAAGACATCAGGCGGTTTTTAGAAGGGGAGGCGATTAAAAATTCCTGACCACCCCAAGGCCCGAGAATATCCGTGCTACGAATATTTGTTTTGAAGGACCCTTATGGTCGTTTCGATCATGCGACTTAAGGAAATGAGCCGCTAATAAGTTGTTTTAGAACGCTATTTTTCTATTTCTTCCAAAAGGCGTGATTCTTCTTCAGCTTCGCTCGCAAGGATTCTGTCCCACTCTTCACGCCGGCGCTTGCGCTCCGTCTTTATTTGCTGAAAAAAACGAACCGGTGACATCGCTTTCCAGGTAATCATCAAAAATGCCCCAATAATTAAAACGGGCACAACAGGCATCCAATCCATGGCTAATCCTTTAGGTAGACGAGCAAGGGCACGCTTATATATGCTTAACGTGTATTTGCAAAGTGGATTAATGAATGTTTATTGCATCTAGAGTTGTTAGTCAAAAACTTGCTATATGCTATGGTGTAATTAAACATTACCTTAAAAAGTAAAATGTATTTCCTTACTATTTTTAGTATTAATTCGTTTGATCTTGTATCTTTTGTTCTGATACTGTTCCACTTTGAATTTGCTTATAGGTGTGAGATGGATTTGTCAGAGGAAGTGCGTACGTTAGCAAAACGTGCAAAGGAGCTTATTGGAAGTATAGAAACTGAGGAAGCGACTAAAACAGCCCTTGTTTTACCAATGTTGAGAGCTTTGGGATATGATGTTTTCAACCCTCTAGAAGTGGTTCCAGAGTTTAACGCTGATGTAGGTATTAAAAAGGGTGAAAAAGTTGATTATGCGATTTACAATGGCGGTAAATTGTCTGTTCTAATAGAGTGCAAGAAAATTGGTGAGCCCTTAGCTGGGTGTCATGCTAATCAGTTATACCGCTATTTTACTGTCACAGAAGCTCGGTTCGGTATTTTGACAAATGGTATAATATATGAGTTTTATTCAGATCTAGATGAGCGCAACAAGATGGATAATAAACCATTTTTCATCTTTGATATTTTATCTAATAGTGAATCGGATCTTCGTGAATTAAAAAAATTTGGCAAGGTTAAATATCAAGAAGATACGATATTATCGGCTGCTAATAACTTGAAATATGCTCGGCTATTACATGCAGTTATTACAGAAGAATTAGAAAACCCCTCTGAAGAATTTGTTAAATTACTAGGCACAAGAGTCTATGAGGGGCGTATGACCTCAAATGTTCTTGAATGGATGAGTAATCTTGTCAAGGACGCATTGGCGCATACAATTCGAGCTCGTGTACGGGCGAATTTGGAATCTGCATTAGATAAGGGAAACTTAGAAGAAGAGACTACAGAGGAGGTTGATGATCTTGAAAGAAACGGGGTCATCACAACAGAGCAAGAAATAGAAAGCTTTAATATAGTAAGGGCAATTTTGTCTGAAGTTGTAGAAACTGACCGTATTTTTATGCGAGATTCAAAGACTTATTGTGCCATTATATTCGATGACAATAATCGTAAACCTATTTGCAGATTATATTTGGATGGTCGGCAATGGCGTGTCGGGACATTTGAAGAAAGGCAGGAGCGTAAAAACGATATTAATCAAGTCTCAGATATTTTTAAGCTGAAAACACAGTTGAAGGCTGCGATTAGTAGGTATGAAGCTTCAAGCTAAAACAAAAAAACCCGCAACCAATTGGCTGCGGGTTTTTCGTATCCGTATGTCTCGGAGGCGTAGTTGATTAACGCTTGGAGAACTGGAAGGAACGGCGGGCTTTTGCTTTACCGTATTTCTTACGTTCAACAACGCGAGAGTCACGAGTAAGGAAGCCAGCTTTCTTCAGAGCCGGGCGCAGGGCCGGTTCGAAGTTGTTCAGGGCACGGGACAGGCCGTGACGAACCGCACCAGCCTGGCCGGACAGACCGCCACCAGTAACTGTTGCAACAACGTCGAATTGACCTTCGCGTTCTGTAACTTCAAAGACCTGATTCAGGATCATTTGCAGAACGGGACGTGCGAAATATTGTGCAACGTCGCGACCGTTTACAGTGATTTTACCAGAACCTGGTTTCACCCAAACGCGTGCGATGGCGTTTTTACGACGACCTGTGCCGTAAGCACGGCCTTGTTCGTCGATTTTTGGTTCAGCAGGTGCGACTGTTTCAGCAGCTGCCGGAGCTTCAGTTGTTGCAACTTCTGCCAAATCTTCCAAAGTTTTCTTTTCTTCAGCCATGGCTTATGCGCTCCGCTTATTCTTGTCGTTCATGGAAGCTACGTCGAGAACTTCCGGCTTTTGGGCTTCATGCGGGTGCTCAGAACCAGCATAGATGTGCAGCTTTTTCATTTGCTGACGGCCCAACGGGCTGCGTGTGATCATGCGTTGAACAGCTTTTTCGATCACGCGTTCCGGATGTTCACCATCCAGAATTTGTTCAGCTGTGCGTTGCTTGATCCCGCCCGGGTGACCTGTGTGCCAGTAGTACACTTTGTCAGTGCGCTTGCGCCCTGTCAGTTGTACTTTTTCAGCATTGATGATGACAATGTTGTCACCAGTGTCGATGTTCGGTGTATAAGTCGGCTTGTGTTTGCCGCGCAGATATTGCGAGACGATTGCAGCCAAACGGCCCAGAACGACGTCTTCAGCGTCGATCACGAACCATTTGCGTTCTACTTCGCTCGGCTTAGCAGTGTATGTTTTCATTTCAGTCCACTTGCATACGGATTAAAAACTGGGTTTCACAAAGGTCAAAAACATGACCCGTGAAAGGAGCGCGCATTATGTTTATTTTTCAGCATAAGTCAACAGCAAAAAAACGTTTAAAAACAGCGATCTAAAAATGCGGTATTATAATACCGTTTCTGTGTGGGGCAGAAAATAATGGGGTTCAGAAGCTTGCGTGTTTTTATTGTTTTCAAGAGGTTAAGGGATGCATGATCGATAAATTGTGCCGTTTATGGGCTGGGGAATAAAAGCAAAAAAGCACTAAGCGTGATGACGGACAGGCTGGTGGTTAAGAGAATCGTGTTTCCGGCAATCCTGTCGCCCACGCCATATCGTGTGGCGAAGATAAACGGGTTTGCCCCTGTGGGCATGCAAGCGCCCAATGTGGCGATCATGGTCCATAAGGGCGATGCGTTCAGGATATAGGCACAGATCAGATAGACCAGCACAGGCATGACCATTAATTTGGCAAAGCTGGCAATCAGGACGGGGCGTTTGGTATCATCCAGCCTTAGGGAATAACGCGCCATGCCACCACCCACAGCAAAGAGGGCACAAGGCGGGGCGGCGAGACTGAGCATCTCGGTCGTGCGATCAATGATGCTGGGTAGCTTGAGCCCGGTTTCCGAAAAGACCCAACCGCTGACAAGTCCGATGACCAGCGGATTTGTGATGACGCTTTTGACGGAACCTAAAACGATCCCCATCAAATTGGCGTTGGGATTACGCCCGGTTTCGATCATGACACAAGGTATAGTGAACAAAATCATCGCATTAAAAGTGATGATCGTCATCAAAGGGACCAAGGCTTCGGGTGGGTAAGCTGTCTGCACAATCGGCAGACCGATCAGGGCAAGGTTTGAAAAACAGGCGGCAATGGCTGTGACCACAGCACGTTCATGTCCATGGCGTTTGGCGACCCAATAGACCAGAAACAGAACGCAGATACCGACACCATAATAGGCCAGCAGGATAGAGAGTTCCAATCGATGGGCCATCACGCCACTGGCTGAGGTGCGAAAGAGAAGGGAAGGCACCGCCAGATAAAAGATAAAACGCGTTAGGTCATCCACACCGCTTTGACTAAACAAGCCACGCTTGACCATTAAATAGCCAAGTGCGATGAGGGCGAAAACCGGGAAGATAATAATGATAACCTGTTGCATGCCAAATTATTAGGCCGCAGTTCAACAAAACGCCAGTTCTATTCTCTACTACCAGCTATAAGATTTTGTCATGAGATGTTTGTGAAGCTGCAGCGCCTGCTGGCTTAATCGGTGATGGTAGGGCTGTTCACCTGCGAAAGCAGGTGTCTCTTTCAAAGCATGCTCTGGCAGGAACAAGGTCCCTTTGTTCAAAGGGACACAGTAAGAAGCAAGTTGATGACGTTACTGGAGAACCTAGAGCTTTTATCTTTCTGGCGGGATAGAATAAGTTCCGGTGGCATGGGCAACAGGTTCATTATGACCATCGCTATGCAGCGTTACTTCCATAACGGCCAGTCGTTTGCCGAGTTTTAAAATTCGACCTTCTGCCATTAAATCAGCCGGGGCAGGGCGGTGCATGAAGTTGATGTTGAAGTTTGTGGTCACTGCCAGTTTGACTTGCCCGATAGCTGATAAGATCACCGCATACATGCAGGCATCTGCTAACGCCATCATTGTTGGGCCGGAAACCGTACCGCCGGGGCGCAGCATACTGTCGTTAAAAGGCAGGCGCAGGGCGGCAGCATTTTCGCCAATGCTTTCGGTTTTCATGCCAATTTCTTCTGCCCAAGGCAGTTCGGTTTCAATGATATGGTCGAAATCTTCTTTGTTTATTTTTGCCATTAGTGCACCCTGTATGTCATATTTTTATAAAGATGGTATCTGACGTTTACGTAAACGTCAATTTTATATAAGATGTCAAAAAGTCTAAACAAGCATCAATAAACAGGGAGCATAAAAGAATGTCTGCACAGGCTGAAACCGCAAACGACCCTCTCGTCACTCGCACAGATGTGGACGGGATTGCGACACTGACTTTAAATCGTCCAAAGAAATTCAATGCCTTGTCCATGGCTGTGCTGGAAAGCCTTTTAGAAGAATTGACCAAGGTTGAAAATGACGGCACGGTTCGGGTGGTCATTCTAGCAGCCGAGGGCAAAGCTTTCTGCGCGGGACATGATTTAAAAGAAATGCGTGAAGATACTTCCCGTCTGGCCATGCAAACCCTGTTTGGCAAATGTAGCGAAGTCATGTTGAAGATCAGCCAGATCCCCCAGCCCGTGATCGCACGTATCCATGGGATTGCAACGGCAGCGGGCTGTCAGCTGGTGGCGACCTGTGATCTGGCTATTGCGGTTGAAGAAGCCCGCTTTGCCACATCCGGCATTAATGTCGGTTTGTTCTGTTCTACCCCCATGGTGGCGTTGACACGCAATGTGACGCCTAAAAAAGCGTTTGAAATGCTGGTCACCGGGGACTTTATTGATGCAGAAACGGCCTTGCAGTATGGCCTCATTAATAAGGTCGTTTCGGCGGATCAACTAGATGAAGCGGTGATGGAAATGGCGGGCAAGATTGCTTCCAAACCGGCGATTTCTATCGCGTTTGGGAAAAAGCTGTTTTACAAACAGTTGGAAGCGGCCCGCGATGTGGCTTATGACATGGCAGCCGATACGATGACCTGCAATATGCTAACTGAAGATGCCCAAGCCGGTGTGGATGCCTTTATTGCCAAGCAACCGATGCCAGAATGGAAAGGCAAGTAAATAGGTTAAAGTAGATTTTTTTGGGTGATGGATTGCGTTTCCTCACCCAATGCGTCAAGCAAGGTGATATGATTTACCACATGCAACCAAAAGTCTGCATCGCGACCATCTGCTGCCATCTGCATATTATGGAATGCAATAAAGCTCGCCTGTTTCAATCCGTGTCTATTATATAGTTCTAGCGCCGTTTTTTTAATCTCAGACATTGTTTTTCTTGTTATCCGAAGTTTGTTTATCAGTGATTGAATAGCATTTTAAGGATTGTTCTAAATTCATGCATCACCCATTTGGAGGGGGTGATTTGTAGATAAAGTAACAATAATGTTTTATTTCTATGTTTGTTTTCATTCTTTAAAGGGTAAAGGTTGTATATGTCCTCATTACTATATGATGATCGTTTTTTAAGTGATGTCCTTAAATCGGTGAAGGTTATCGCTATGGTCGGGGCGTCTGCGAAATGGAACCGACCCAGTAATTTCGCCATGAAGTATCTACAAGGCAAAGGCTACCGTGTCATCCCGGTGAACCCTGGTCTGGCAGGTGGGGAAATCCTTGGCGAAACAGTTTATGAAAATCTTGCGTCTATCCCCTTTGGGTATCAAATGGTGGACATTTTCCGAAATTCAACCGCAGCTGGTGAAATTAGTGATGAGGCGATTGCGCTTAAAGATGAAAAAAAAATTGAAGTTGTCTGGATGCAGTTGGGGGTGCAGCACAATGAAGCGGCACAGCGCGCAGAAGAGGCAGGACTGAAGGTCGTGATGGATCGCTGTCCCAAGATCGAATATGGCCGTCTGTTTGGGGAACTCAGTTGGGCAGGTATTAATTCAGGTATCATTACATCCAAGAGGTTAAAGAGATGAGCACAGGGCCAAAAGAATATGGCATCGAGACCCGCGCCATTCACGCAGGTGCCCGCCCCGACAGCGAAACAGGCGCGCGCAACACCCCGATTTATCAGACCACATCCTATGTGTTTGACGATGTGGATCATGCCGCCGACTTGTTTAACCTGCAAACCTTCGGCTTTATTTATTCGCGCCTGACCAACCCGACCGTGGCTGTGTTGGAAGAACGCATTGCCAATTTGGAAGGCGGACGCGCCGGGGTCTGTTGTGCGTCTGGTCATTCCGCGCAGTTTCTGGCCTTCTTTTCTATTATGGAACCAGGGGATCGGTTTTTAGCGTCCAGAAATCTTTATGGTGGATCCATCACCCAGTTTGGTAGCAGCTTTAAACGTCTGGGCTGGCATGTGGATTTTGTTGATGCAACGGACCTTGAAGCCGTTAAAGCAGCTATTCGCCCCGAACATAAAGCGCTCTTTATCGAACCGCTGGCCAATCCCGGCGGCGTGGTGCTGGATACCCAAAGACTCGCGGATATTGCCCATGAAAATAACATGCCGCTGATCGTGGATAATACGCTTGCCACCCCGATCCTGTTTCGCCCGTTTGAACATGGCGCGGACATTATCACCCATTCCACCACCAAGTTTCTCGGCGGGCATGGCACGTCCATGGGCGGCGCGATTGTGGAATCTGGTAAGTTTGATTGGGCGAAAGCGGGGAAATATCCCACGCTCACGGACCCAGACCCGGCCTATCACGGCTTAAGCTTCTTTGAAACCTTCGGCGATTTTGGCTTTTCCATGAAGACCCGCTGCGTGGGCTTGCGCGATTTCGGCCCGGCTATGAGTCCCACCAACGCTTTTAATACCATCACAGGCATGGAAACCTTGCATATCCGCATGGAACGCCATGTGGAAAATGCCTTGAAAGTCGCAACATATTTGGAAAATCATCCGGCGGTGGCTTGGGTGTCCTATGCAGGCTTAAAATCCAGTCCCTATTATGACCTGGCGCAAAAATACCTCCCACGTGGCGCTGGCTCCGTCTTCACCTTTGGTGTTAAAGGGGGCTATGAAGCAGGCGTTAAGGTCGTGGAAAGCGTGAACCTGATCTCGCATCTCGCCAATATCGGCGACACGCGCAGCCTGATCATCCACCCGGCCAGTACCACACACCGACAGCTCAACGAAGACCAACAAATCGCCGCAGGCGCGGGCCCCGACGTGCTGCGCCTGTCCATCGGTCTGGAAACGGCCGATGATATTATCCGCGATTTGGATGAGGCATTTTTGTTTACTTAAGGTGAGTGAAGTAGTATCTGATAAACTTATTAGTTATCAAGGAAACGGCATAATGATGAATAATGAAATGGATTCCGAAAAGTTAGAGGATTTACAGAAGATCAATGGGGCAATCTCAGAATTAAGTAATATTATTGATGAGCAGAAGAAACGAGAAGAATCTGGAAGTGCGATCCTTGGTGTTGCCGTTTTAAATATCTTGGCGAAAGCTAGAGATAGTTTGATTGGTATCCGTCCATTAATTGAGCAAAAAGAACAATTTTTAGCAGATATTATTGAACCAGTTACTGATAAGATAAGGCAAAATAGTAGTTTGTTAAGTTATATAAATCAAAAGCAGGCGCGGCAGACTCGATATTATGGCTATATAGGTATTGTGGGTACCTTGCTAAGTTTTTTATCTCTATCATTTTATTTTTATGAAAGTTTGTTTAGTGTATTTTATGTAAAAGATACGGTTTCTTTGAACAATATTTCTAATAATTCGGGTAAGTGTGTTGAAACAAAGATTAAATCAGCTAATTATATTAAAGAAAGAAATATAGTTATTTTAGAAGGGGAGTGTTTTAATTATTCTGATTATAAAATTGGGGGTGTATCAGTTCGTTATGACTATGTTTCAGATCGTTATATTGAGATCAATACTATTCCTCCAATTCAAAGTGAGCGTGAGGCTGTTGTTGAGATATTTCCGTACTTAGTAATTAATAAGAATGATAAGTTTGGTGCTCCTGGTATTCAGTTTTCCAAAAATATGTATTCAAAAAACGGAGGGGTCCTTACTCAGTGGAATACAGATAGATTTGCTATCAAAAATTACCCTAAAAATCATATCTACGACATGGGTGTGTCTTTAATTGAAAAACCATTTTATATAGGCGACTTAAATGCGTATCATTTATGGGACGAGAGTGTTAAGGGGGAAGAAAGTAAGTTTATTAAGTTTAAAACTGAGGCAAGAGAAGGTTATCTTTATATTAGGGGGTATGGGATTGATTTACCAGTTTATAAGTGTAAAAATAAAAATGCTTTTTCGACACTTCCTTCTGTCAGTCTAAATGGTGATGAACTAGGAATCTTCGAATTGGGAAGTTCTTTGCCGGATGTGCTGCAATGTAAAGATGGTGACCTTGGGTCTAAATTCCCATTTGAATACATTTTTAGAGTATCATACAAGGATTCTAACGAATTGATTTTCAGTCGGGGTGTGTTTACTAGTGAGAACGTCGAGCATTTCGTTGTCAGTGATGTTCGTTTGTTGTACTGAGCTGATCACGTCACGTTTTTCAACAATGCCTTAAATTTCCGATCTTTCTTGATCTCAAGCTCGCGGCTTTGGGCCTCACTGCGTCCTTCAAACCCGCTTTCCACATAAATGATTTCCCATGGCCTGCGCGCGCGGGTGTATTTGGCACCGCCGGGTTTTAGGCCGTTATGTTCATCCAAGCGGCGATCCGGGGTTTCGTCATAGGTGAGCCCGGTGTAGGCGTCGCCGCGTTTATTCAGCAGAACATAAACGAACCAGCGTTTTTTCATTAAACTTTCTCGCTAATCCAGTCCGCGATATAGCTTGCGCTTTCTTCCCAGCGTTTATCCAGCATTAAAGCATGCGGGCCGTCTTTGATGATATGAAGGTCCGCGCCGTGGAAGGTTGCGGTTTCGCGCAAGGCCGTGTGGGGGATCATCACATCGGCATCCCCGCCAATGACTAGGATGGGAAAACCGGGCTGGGCTTGTTTTCTCGGGATATCCATGAAGGTGATATCGGTGAGGGCGCGCAAGGATTCGGCCTGTAGCAATCCATGGGTTTCGGCCAAACTCGCAGGGTGCGTATCATCTGAGACCAACATGCGTTTAAGCGCATCAAAACTGACCACTTCCGGGCTAAAGAGGATGGCTTGATTGAGCGTCCAATAGAGGTCTGGCGTGTGGGTCATCATATGAACAACCGAGCTGAACGACCCGCTAGGCGGCAGGGAATTCATCAAGATTGCGCCCTTGCAAGCGTTGCTTTCCATATATTTCTGCACCACCATGCCGCCTAAAGAGTGGCCGACGATGATGGGAGCTTGTCCAATGGTTTCAACGGCCTTTTCGATATCTTTGACGAAATCATCCAGCCCATAAAGGTGTAAAGACCAGTTGGAGCCACTTTGTCCATGCCCACTTAAAGAGACGGCATAACAATCATAACCCAGTTCAGCAAAATAGGGCATGTAGCGATAGCGCCAGATGGGGGCGGAGCAAAAGGATCCATGGACGAAAAGCAAAGGCGGTTTATTTGAAGGGCCGGATTTTGCTTTGAGTTCAATAAGTTCGAGGGACATAAATTTGTTATTATCTTTTCTGGTCTTATAGAGTGGACCCACATCAAGCACGCTTTTGATAAAAAGTGCAAGGGATCATGCGGTTTTTTTGCCGCTTTCTTTGCTTGCCTATATTTTGACTCTCAGGTAGTGTGCGCCAACGTTTTAAGGCCTTTTTATTTTGCCAAAGGATCACTAGTCGATGACCTCGCATAAGGATATGGCGAACGCCATTCGTTTTCTTTCCGCTGATGCCGTTCAAAAAGCCAAATCCGGCCACCCGGGTATGCCCATGGGGATGGCTGATGTTGCCACTGTTTTATTCACCAAATATATGAATTTTGACCCCAAGCAGCCAAAATGGGCGGATCGCGACCGCTTTGTTTTGTCCGCAGGTCACGGGTCCATGTTGATGTATTCATACCTGTATCTGACAGGCTATGAAGACATGACCATTGAAGAAGTATCAAACTTCCGTCAATTGGGTGCAAAAACGGCAGGCCATCCAGAATATGGTCATGCAACAGGGATCGAAACGACAACTGGTCCATTAGGTCAAGGCATCACAACGGCTGTAGGTATGGCGCTGGCAGAAAAACTGCAAAATGCGCGCTACGGCGATGATGTGGTTAATCACTACACATATGTCATCGCAGGTGATGGTTGCTTGATGGAAGGTATTTCTCACGAAGCGATTTCCACAGCAGGTCACTTGGGCTTGAACAAGCTGATCGTATTTTGGGATGATAACGAGATTACCATTGATGGTAATTTGAATGTGGCGGCTTCTGATAATCAGCTGAAACGCTTTAAAGCGTCTGGTTGGGATGCTCATACCATCGATGGTCATGACCCGAAAGAAATTGCTAAAGCGATTGAAAAAGCACAGAAATCAGACAAGCCGTCCTTGATTGCCTGTAAAACCAAAATTGGTAAAGGCGCGCCAAGCCTTGAAGGTTCACATAAAACCCATGGCGCACCGTTGGGTGATGATGAAATCGCAGCGATGCGTGAAAAGCTGGGTTGGGATGCGGCCCCGTTTGAAGTGCCTGAAAAGGTTTTGAAAGCATGGCGTAAAGCTGGTGCGCGTGGGGCCAAAACCCGCGAAGCCTGGCAGGAACGTTTTAACGAGCTGGACCTCGATACTCAAGAAACCTTCGTTCGCACCAATGATGGCGGTCTGCCCGATGGCTGGGAAGACAAGGCAAACGCTTACAAAAAACAATTATGTGAAGATGCACCGAAAAAAGCCACCCGTCAGGCGTCGCAAATGGCATTGAATACATTGGCTGAAATCATCCCTGAAATGCTGGGTGGGTCAGCTGATTTGACAGGATCCAACCTGACCAAAGCAGAAAGCCAGAAGTCAGTCACACCGGATGACTTTAGTGGCAATTACATGCACTACGGCATTCGTGAATTCGGCATGGCAGCATTCATGAATGGGGTTGCACTTCACGGCGGGTTTGTGCCATATGGCGGCACGTTCCTGGTCTTTGCTGATTACATGCGTGCGGCGATGCGCCTGTCTGCTTTGATGGAACAACGCGTCATTTATGTCCTGACCCATGACTCGATCGGTCTGGGTGAAGATGGTCCGACCCATCAACCTGTTGAAACGGTTGCCTCGCTTCGGGCTATGCCAAACACAAATGTCTTCCGTCCGGCTGATGCGGTTGAAACATTTGAATGCTGGATGCTGGCGCTGCAATCTGAAAAGACACCGTCTGCTATGGCATTGTCGCGTCAGGGGTTGCCTGCGGTTCGCACAGAATATTCTGAAGAAAACAAATGTGCCAAAGGTGCGTATGTGTTGCGCGATGCCGAAGGTCCGCGCAAAGCAACCATTATCGCCACAGGGTCTGAAGTTGAAATTGCTTTGGCGGCACGCGATACCTTGCAGGCTGATGGCATTCCGACAGCTGTTGTCTCTATGCCGTGTTGGGAACTGTTTGAACAACAATCTGATGCTTACAAACACGACACATTGGGTGATGGCATTCGTGTGGCTGTAGAAGCTGGTCTGCAAATGGGCTGGGATCGCTATATCGGGGCCAATGGTGCCTTTATTGGCATGACAGGCTTTGGAGCCTCTGCACCAGCGGGTGATCTGTACAAACATTTTGGTATCACAGCAGAAGCTGTGTCCGATGCGGTTAAAGCCCGCGTTTAATAATTTAGGAGGCGGCTCAGGGAAAGGGCCGCCTCTACTGCTTTTACTTAAGATAAGTATTAAAACTTGGAGGAAATCCTATGGCACTCGTTTCCATGCGTCAGCTTCTCGATCATGCAGCTGAAAATGACTATGGCCTTCCGGCATTTAACATCAACAACATGGAACAAATGCTCGCCATCATGGCTGCGGCATCCAAAACCGATAGCCCGGTGATTATGCAAGCCAGCCGTGGCGCGCGTAAATATGCCAACGATGCGGTTTTGAAACATCTGATTCAGGCCGCTGTTGAAATTTACCCGGACGTGCCTGTTTGTATGCACCTAGACCACGGGAACGAGCTGCGCACCTGTATGTCAGCCATGGCGAACGGTTTTTCTTCTGTCATGATGGACGGTTCACTTGAATCTGATGGCAAGACGCCTGCTTCTTACGAATATAACGTTGATGTCACCGCAGATGTGACCAAAGCCGCGCATCTGATTGGTGTGTCTGTCGAAGGCGAGTTGGGTTGCCTCGGTTCGCTGGAAACGGGCGAAGGTGAAAAAGAAGACGGTCATGGTTTTGAAGGTAAGCTGGATAAAGAAGCTTTGTTAACTGACCCGGATCAAGCCGTTGATTTCGTTAAGAAAACTAAGGTTGATGCACTCGCAATCGCCATGGGGACATCGCATGGGGCGTACAAATTTACCCGTAAGCCGGATGGTGATATTCTGGCGATGGACGTTGTGAAAGCGATCCACAAAAAATTGCCAAACACCCACCTTGTCATGCATGGCTCATCAAGCGTTCCCCAAGAACTGCAAGACATCATCAACAAATATGGTGGTGAGATGAAGCAGACTTACGGTGTGCCGCTGGAAGAAATCGTTGTCGGCATTAAAAACGGTGTCCGTAAAGTCAATATCGATACGGACAACCGTATGGCGATCACAGGTGCGATCCGTAAAGCTCTTATGGAAGATGCCAGCCAGTTCGACCCGCGTTACTATCTAAAACCAGCCATGGCCGCGATGGAAAAAGAATGTATCCAACGTTACGAGCTGTTTAACTGCGCTGGTCAAGGGTCCAAGATCAAGCCGATCTCTTTGAACGATATGGCCAGCCGCTACGAAAACGGCTCCCTCGACCCAGTCTTGGGTTAAGCCAATACACCGTGTCCCTGCGAAAGCAGGGACCTCTTTCTTTCAAGACGAGGCTGTCATGCTCAAAATCGCCCCCTCCATCCTTTCCGCCGATTTTGCCAAATTGGGTGAAGAAGTCGCCGCTGTCGATAAAGCTGGCGCTGATTGGATCCATATCGATGTGATGGACGGCCATTTCGTCCCGAACCTGACCTTCGGCCCGTGTGTGATCAAGGCGATCAGAAGCTATTCCGATAAACCCTTCGACGTTCATTTGATGATCGACCCGGCCCAACCGTACCTGAAAGACTACGCCGACGCTGGCGCAGACCTCATCACGGTTCATGCCGAAGCCGACAAACATTTGCACCGTTCTGTGCAGTACATCAAAAGCCTGGGCAAAAAAGCAGGTGTGTCGCTCAACCCGGCAACCCCTGTGAATGCGGTGAAATACGTGCTGGACGAAATCGATCTGATTTTGGTCATGAGCGTCAACCCCGGCTTCGGTGGCCAAAAATTCATCCCATCCCAGTTAGAAAAAATCAAACGCCTGAAAGACATGATCGGCGACCGTGACATCGATATTCAGGTCGACGGCGGCGTAAACCCCGCCACCATCAAAGACGTGGTTGATGCAGGTGCCAATGTCGTCGTCGCAGGTTCTGCCGTATTTGGCGGGGATTATGCTGAAAATATGCAGGCGATCCGAGATAATGCCAAGTAATTATCGGATAAAACCAAAAATCCTGTCCACATTATACAGCTGATAAAATACAATCCGCCAATTGGCAAAAGCCATATCCACCGTTTTGGCTCGTTATGTATTGTGGCATGTGGACGAGGTCTTCAAGATATGGGCTGATGTTTGCGACCCCAACGCTATGTTGATACTGCTGAAACATGGTGTCATCATTGAGTGAATCACCGATGAAAATGCAGTCATCCGCGTGAATGTCCGGATGGTTTTCCAACCATTTTTGTGATGTTTTTGCTTTCGTGTAGCTCCCTGCCCATACATTGATATGGATTGAACTTAACCTCGCATTTAATCCCTTTTTGCTCCACCATTGGGCTGCCTGTCGTGCCTGTTCAGCTTCGATTTTTACTTGTTGACCAATGTCGAAAGCAATATCGGTTAGTCTGAAGTTTTGATCCTCTGTGAAGTTAATTTGGGGAAAGGTGCTGTGGAACTCTTCTGCAATTTTTTGTAATTGTTCTAAATATTGCGCCCGATCTTCTGGCTTTTCCATGAAATGACGTTCAACAAAGCCTTCATCATTGCGTTCCATCCAGAAACTACCATTTTCTGCAATGACCGTATCAACGGGCCATGTTCTTACAATACAATCGGCCCAGCCAGCACAAGCCCCCGTTACGGGAATAACCCGGATGCCAGCTTCCTTCAGACGTTGTAGGGCCTGAAAGGTTTCTACGGGCAAGCGCCCTTTCCAGGTTAAAGTATCATCGATGTCACTAAAAATGACCTTGACGGTTGAAGGCCAGACTTTTGGAAGTGCGAGGGGCAAAGGCTGTGTCATTTGAGCTCGATAAAAATAGGTTGATGATCTGAGGCATCGGTATTCTGATCCACTTCAAGTGAATTTAACGCCGTGTCTAAAGAAGGTGAAACCATGAAAAAATCCCGGCAGTTAGCCCCTTCATTCCATTGTTCCCTATCAAAGATGCCACAAGTTGCCTCGTGAAATGCATCAGGATATAAAATTGTCCAGCTGTCCATCCATTTTCCCTGTGTGATTAGATATTCATATTCTTTCATGTGAGGTGTCAGGTTTAAATCACCGCATAACATGAAATGATCGGCTTCTTGTTGTACCTCATATGCAGCTTCCCCATCTTGTTGAAACGGGGCTGCGCATCTCGCTAGACCTTGTGCTTTTAACTGGCTGATATATTCCACCTGAGCTTGGCGTTCATCATAATTATGGTAGGCCAGATGGGTATTGTAGAGACACAAGACCTGTTCGTGATATTGAATGCGGGCCTCCACTAATGAGCGGGGCATTTGCATCATCCCTTGTGCTGGGGGATTGGGTAAGCTATGCACCCGTGCATCTTGTAACAGTCCTTCGCGAACCAAAGTCAGATTTCCAAATTCCCGACGTTGCCTGTTCTGTTTAAATGGCAGGCTCATGGCTGGTGCCCAGATTACATTGTATTGTTGAAAGGCTTCTTTGAAAAGCTGAAGCTGATCATTGCCCCCATATTCACTGAAATTACGCGAAATTTCCTGAAGACAGATAACATCGGCTTGATACGGGATGATGTGTTTATATATACGATCAAAATCAAACCGCCCATCACAACCGCGCGTACTTTGTATATTCCAACTTAAAATTTTCATTATTTGATGCCCGTACTCATAAAAGACTGCACAAATTGACGTTGGAAAACTAAAAAGACGACAAGAAGCAAGGAGACTGAAATTAAGGTACCCGCTGAAATCACCGGCCAGTCAACGCCGGATTCAGGCGCACCAAAAATTGCCATACCCACGGTTAATGGGCGGCTGTTTTCGGTATTTGTTGTGACGAGGGGCCACAGAAAGTTGTTCCAATGATAACTGATGGAAACCAATGAGAAAGCCAGATAAGTCGGTTGCGCCAGCGGCACATAGACTTTCCAGATGATTTGTAAACGCGAACACCCTTCAATTCGTGCAGCATTTTCCAGTTCCTGTGGCACCGTCATAAAGGTCTGGCGTAATAGAAAGATCCCTAACGCACTGGCAAAATAAGGTAGTCCAACACTCAAATAGGTATCAACCAGCCCGAGGGAAGCAACCGTTTGATAGTTTTCGACAATCAGGATTTCGGGCACCACCATTAACTGCATCAGGATCAGCCCAAAAAGAAGACTGCGTCCTTTAAACCGAATACGCGCCAGTGCATAACCAGCCATTGTGCAAAGCACAAGCTGAACCGCAAGGATCATCAAGGTAATGACCATTGTATTGATCATATAACGCAAGAATGGCGCCTGATTCCATGCCGTACGAAAGTTATCAAACGTAATGGGGGCATCAAAGGCAAAACGGGTTGCATATTCTCCGCTATGGAATGCCGCCCAAAGCGCATATAGCAACGGAAATATCCAAAGTAGCCCGAGAAACCATGCACAAACCGTCATCACAATTTTTCTGATTTTTTCCATAGGGTCACCGATAATGAATGCGTCGTTCAAGTACGCCAAATTGAATAAAGGCCAAAAAGACAAGGATAATCAATAATAATACGGTCAGCGCCGCAGCATAGGCTGTATCAAAAAAGGAAAAGGCATTTTCATAAATATAATAAAGTAAAAGGTTACTGGCATTGTTGGGCCCGCCCTTGGTTAAGATGAATAAATGGTCGACCATTTTAAAGGCATTCAGGACCGCATTTACCAAAACAAACAAGGTTGTCGGCATCAGTAAGGGCAAGGTAATGCGCCATAATACCGTCAAGTTACCTGCACCTTCCAGACGTGCTGCTTGATAAAGGTCGGGACGAATTCCCTGAAGTGCGGCAAGATAAAAAATCATGAAAAATCCGGCTTCTTTCCAGACCGTCATTAACATAATACTGCCCAATGCGGTTTGGGGATCACCCAGCCAGTTATAGCCATCATGGCCAAACCACCCCATAACAGAATTAAAAAGACCAATTTCGGGGCTATAGAAAAAAAGCCAGATATTTGCCACCGAAATCATGGGCAGAACGGTTGGGGTAAAATAGGCCAAACGTAACAAGGATCGGCCACTTAATCGGGCATTTACCCAAATTGCCATCGTCAAAGCGATTATGATTGAGGCCGGAACCGTTATGGTCATGTACCAGAAACTATTGCTCAAGACCTGCCAGAGTACATCATCCTCAAAAAGGAATTGATAATTGCTGGGGGTAAATTCGCCCGTCACATTGGTCCGGATGGAAAAAAAGCTTCGCCAAACGGTTTTTAAGGTCGGCATATGGGTAAAAGCTGCCAACAACAACATTGTCGGCAATAGAAGCAACCCGGCGTGAACAAAATTATATTTTTTCATGGCATACAAAAAGGCGGGATGTTTTCATTGTCTTGAATGAAAACATCCCGGTTTCACCTTATTTCTTGTAACGTTTCAGAATGCTGCTGGCTTGTTTTTGTGCCGCACCCAACGCTTCTTTTGCTGTTTGTTGACCTGTCAAAACAGATTGAATAGCATCATCCAGCAGTTTACGAACACGACCGGATTGATGTGTTGAAAATTCAGCTGTTGCGTAGTCCAACTGATCACGCGCAACGGCAGCCGGTGGGAAATCTGCAACATATTGTTTCAATTCAGGTGTTTGGTAAGATGCTGGGCTGACCCCCATGTACCCTGTTGAAATACTCCATTTCGCAGCTTGCTCAGGAGATGTCATAAATTTCACCAGCTTCAGTGATGCTTTACGTTCTTCAGCAGAAGATTTTTTGAACAGATAGAAGTTCCCGCCGCCTGTCGGTGAGCCGAATTCTTTTTTCTTTGGCAACATGGCAACACCGAAGTCAAATGTTGCGTTCTTTTTAACAGCGGTCAGGTTCCCTGTAGAATGCCACATAATCGCTGTTTTTTGTTCCAGGAAGTTCTGGCGCAATGTGCCCCATTCAATGGTTCCTTGCGGCATGATTTTATGTTGGCTGCCCAAAGATTTCCAATAATCAAGTGCTTCAACGACACCTTCTTTATCAAAATAGGTTTCATTACCCGCTTGGTTCATCAGAACTTCGCCGTTTTGCTTGGTCAAGGCACCAAACATCCAGTAAGGGTAACCTGTAGACGGGATCATCGCGCCCCATTGGCCGTCTTTTGTCAGTTTTTTACCCATGCTGACCAGCTCGTCCCATGTTTGCGGGGCTTTTTCTGGGTCGAGGCCGGCTTTTTTAAACAGGTCTTTGTTGTAATACATGACAATGGTGGAACGTTGGAAAGGGACACCATAGGTTTTCCCGCCAACTTTACCATTTTCCATCAATGCCGGATAAAAACTGTTCAACCATTTTTTATCTTCTTCTGTTGAAACGACATCATCAAAGGGGATGATCGCATCCAATCCCATCAATTCATGTACATCAATGGAAAACATAACGGACAACTGGGCGGGTTGCCCACTTTGCAGGGCAGCCAATGCTTTGATGCGGGCGTCGTTGTAGTTACCTGCATAAATCGCAGTAACATCAATGTCCGGGTTTTTCTGTTCAAATTCGTCAATCATGGAATCCACGACTTTTGTCAGCGGACCACCAACAGAAACCGGATAATACATGGTAAGTTCTGTTTTAGCGTAAGCAACGGTTGTCATGCTGGCGGCAAGAAGACCGGCAATCAAACCTTTTTTTGCAAGATGCAACATTAAGAAAATCCTTCAATAATTGAATGTGACAGGGAGTGGTTGGTCAATCTTCGGCCGGTATTAAGACAGAAGTGATGTTCTCGTTCGCGATCCCAGGTAATCGTAAGTGGGGTCCCAAAACGATGTGTGTGGTGCCCTTGCTGGATAAAGCGCAAGGTCTGACCACGAAAATCGACTGCAATCAAAGTATTTGCACCGTGATAATCACAATCGATAACTGTTGTTGAAAGTCCGTCTACAGACTGTGAAGACGATAGAGATAAAGAAATATCTTCTGGTCGAATGCCTAGAAGTGTCTCTCGCTGTTGGATAAGGTTCATCGGGGGATGACCAATGAATCCGGCACTAAACGCACTTTCAGGGAAATTATAAAGACGATCCGGCGTATCATTTTGTTCGATCCGACCGTTATTTAACAAGATCACACGATCTGCCATGCTCATGGCTTCAATTTGATCATGAGTGACATATATAACGGTCAGATCTAGTTTTTTTTGTAACGCGCGGATTTCGGTGCGCATCTCGTTTCGCAGTCGGGCGTCCAGATTTGAAAGCGGTTCATCCATCAAACAAATGGGGGCTTGGGATACAATCGCGCGTGCCAATGCAACGCGTTGACATTGCCCGCCAGAAAGCTGGCCCGGTTTTTTATCAATATGATCTTTTAAATCCACCAGTTCGAGCACATTCTCCAACCGGTTGGTTTGTTCATTGGTCGGCACTTTTCGGGCTTTCAGACCAAATAGAATGTTTTCGCGCACATTCAGGTGGGGAAATAACGCATAGGACTGGAACACCATCGAAAGCCCACGTTTTCCCGGTGCTGTATGGGTCATATCCTGATCTGCAAAATAGACTTTTCCGCGACTTGGATCTTCCAAACCGGCCAGCATCATCAAGGTTGTGGATTTTCCGCAGCCGGAAGGCCCCAGAAGCGCGACAAATTCACCTTTATTGGCTTCAAAAGTAATATCCTCGACGGCGCTAACACCATCGTAATATTTGCTCAATCCTTCAACACGTAAATAACTCATTCGTCATCTCCGTTTGGCTTACAGGAAATGACTTTGACATTTGCACGTTTACAAACAGCTGTAAGCGCTTCGGGGAATTCATCTATATAAAAACGATCAATGTCTTTTAGATAGCCCGTGCGTACGGGGGCGCTGCGTAGGTATTTTTGTCGATCTGCAACTAGGATACGTTGATCGCAATTTTCCATGATGGCACAGGATACATGTGACTCTTCGGGTGAAAAATCACGTAAAGAACCATCCGAGCCAATACCGCCAACACCGAAAATACCATAATTAACCTGAAACTTTTGCAGATAACGGGTCGTTTCTTCACCCATTGTATCTTGATCGGAAGCACGCATTTTCCCGCCCGCAAGATAGGTGTCAATTCGTTCATTGCGACATAAAATTAAAGCAGCATTCAGATTATTCGTTACCACTGTTAATCCGGGATGAACCAATAAAGCTTCGGCAATTTTCTGCAAAGTCGTCCCGATACCTAGAAAGATGCTGGCTCCTTCTGGTAAATCGTTCACCAGACGATGCGCAATCATTTCTTTGGCTTCGTAATTGATGATCTGTCGATTTTGAAAAGACAGGTTCCGTGACTGAATTGGTAGAGTAATCCCACCATGCACACGTTTTACCAGGCCTAAATCACTCAGGTCATTAAGGTCTTTTCGAATGGTTTGAACAGAAACATCAAATGAGTCGGTTAAAACGCTACTCGAAATAGTTCCGCCTTCGTCGCGAAGGCGTTTAAGGATGAGTTGTTGTCTGTCAGATAATTGCATAACTTCCGTACCAAAAATTTCGTACGAAACCATATTTGCTTCATAAGAAACTTTCGTTTGTTTCTTATGAAAATTTTGTGACATTTATCGACTTATGGTGCTCAAACGAGCGATACGTTCTTTATAAGAAGTTGGCCCTCCATGAGCCGACCAGCGTGCTTGGGATTGGAATCGAGCTAAAAAAACTCTCTTTGGGGTAAATTCCGCACTTTACCCGCACATATACGTCCTGTATGTTGCTCACACTTTTACATAATGCACCCGTGGCACAGCTGGATAGCGCGTCGCCCTCCGAAGGCGAAGGTCAGAGGTTCGAATCCTCTCGGGTGCACCAAATCGGAACCAGAGTCAGCAAAAGCGTTTAGGAGCTTTAGCGGCTCTGCGATTCCGGCGGTTCGATACCCCTCTTTCCAGCAGTATTCGAAATTATGCGGAAATAGCATACGCAATAGCATAACTCTTAATTCAAATACCCCTGAATTCCATATTTTCCAAGGGTTTGAGAGAAGTGTGCAAGCGGTTCGATAAAGTTCATCAAATGAGGCGACGGTTTGACCAGCGTTCTTGGCGCGATCTAACAATCCAACTTTTTGACGATCTAGTTTTTCAATCTCTTTCTCAAAGGCTTTGGCGACTCGTTCATTGTCAGTATGAACAATTCGAGTGACAAGGTTTGAGATTTGGTTTTCAATAGCAACCGCTTCCACTTTGACGTTTTTCACTTCTTCACGGGAACGCTCATTCTGTTTTTCCCACAGAGCTTTCATAATCGCTTCAAACGCCGCGAGTATCTCTGGAGCTGGTTGCAGTTTTCTCAAGACGCCGAGAAAAGCCCCTTCAATGTCAGCACGGCGAATTGATTTTTTATAGGACGGACAGCCTTTTGTCTGACAGTTGTAATACGGATAATAGGCGCTACGCCCCTTGGAAAAACCAGCCGTGAGCTTGTTGCCACAGGATGCGCAACGTACATGGCCCCGCAATACAAAATCTCTGTTAATATCCTTGCGTACCGGAGTTTGCGATACGCCCTCCAGTCGGTCTTGAATCTTTTGCCATGTTTCAAAACTGATTAGCGGCTCATGCTTACCCGGATGTAAATAAATCTTCCACTTCGGGATGGTGATATATCCTGCGTAAAGAGAACGTTTCAGCATATCAATAACGGTTTGAAGACGAACTTCACCCTTTTGATTTTTCGGGATACAGGAAAAAGCACCCATAAAACGTGCGACTTCAATAGGTGACTGAAAACGACCGCTGGCAAACCCTTCCAGAGCTTCACGAACAATTGAAGCTTGTGGCTCATGGGGAGCCAGCATCTTATTCTTGTTTGACTCCTCAATATATTTATACCCGATAACGGGCGAGAAGCAATAATAGCCACTTTCCACACGCGCACGCATTTTCTGTTTGGATTGACGCGCATTTTGTTTGCGTTCCAGCGTCCCGACAGCTGCCTGAATGGTTTCGTTAAACTCCCCTTCGGGCGTGTCTTCAAAATTGAAATTCAAACATTCGCGAACGGCCCCGCGCTCTTCCATAATTCTGCGAAGCCGGAGATGGAACTCCGTATCGCGGGCATAGCGTTTAAGGTCGTCGAAAATCACCACAAAACGTTCATTCGGATGCGCGTCCATATAGGCCAGTAAAGCAACCATCCCCTTGCGCTTCATAAAGTCACCTTGCCCCGTTACGTCATCAGGGAATACTTTCACAACAGGGTATTCTTTCAGCTCTGCATATTGTCTACAGCGTTGCTCTTGCGAGTCCAGCCCGTGGCCTTCCTCTTTTTGGCGTTTGGTCGATACGCGACAATAAATCAATGCTTTTCGCGGTGAAACCTCTTCTTTAAACTCCTCTTTCATTTCAAGACTCCTTTTCCTTGCCGCTCTGTTCAAGAGCAGTGTATTCGGCTAGATTTTCTTTGATAAACTGACCTAATAAGGATACTTCATTTTCGCCTGAAACTGGCATTTTTTCAGTGTTTCCAACCTCTTTTCCACAAGCTTGTTCCGCTTGCTGAATGGGGTGAATGTTCCCACCAAAAGATATCCATTGCAATGCAAATTCATGAATCTCCTTAATACAAATAAGGGCCTGTTCTTCCGTCAGCCCCAATCCATCCAGATAATGAACAAATTCTTTCAAATCCAATAGGAGGGTTGGTTTTGAGAAATCTGTTTGTTGTTTGGTTTCTTTGGTCTTGTGAGGCATTGGCTTTGGCTCCTTTTATTTATTGTTCTCTTCTCGCCTTCGCCCTCTCCTGATTGAAGACACAAAATAGGAATATTATCATATTTATGATCTTTTTTCAACAGAAAGAGCGAAGGCAGGTCGTTCGCTATCAGCGATTGCGAGAACGGTTTCTTTGGTTTTGAGGGGCGGCTTGACGTTTCTCACGAAAAGCTTCGCGCTCCAATTCTGATACACGGCTGTATGTTCTTCTCGCTAATTCCGAGAGGCGCAAAACTTCCGTGTCTGTAAAATTATTGGTATCGCGCAGCGTTCCGTCGCGATCCCTGTAGGTTTTGGCGAATTTGACCGTGAAGAAATCGCTGCGTTCGCCCTGATTGCGCCAGATAGACGCTTTGAGGTTCTTATCGCGCACGGTATCAACAGGCCCATTCTTTGGTTCTGCGGCTTGTTGTGGTTGTGGTGTGGTTTGATTTTGATCATAGGTCATAATGACATCTCCTGTTGTTTGGTTTGGGGGAAAGAACTAACGGCTGCATTTGTTAAAGATGCGCACCTGTCCACCTGTTTGCGGGTCTGTGCGTTCTTGAATGTGCTTGCGGTCTGGGTTTTGAGTCTGCCGCTTGGCTTTAAAGGCGGCTTTTTCTGCGCTATCAGCTTCCGCCGACCATCTTGCATTGAAACTGGTTCGGTCCGCTTCTTGGGCCATGCTTGGCGAGGGGCGTGGCACGGGATACGGACGGTCTTGCGTGACCATGCGAGAATTACGAGGCTCAGTGGCTTGGTTTTGCCCCTCATTGAAGGACGGTTTTAATTGTTCCACCCTATCAAGTGTTGAAGGGCTGGATGGCAGATTGCCCTTATTGTTGTGAGAAAAACTGGTCATGCGATGTAACTCCATGTGCCATTTTGATATTGCGGATAATGGGCGAACGCAGGTGAAACAGATTCCGTGATGACAGGTCGCCATTCAGGACCGCGCGCAGTCATAACCCGTACATGCGTATCAGGGGGAAAGAAGGGGTTAGGATGATAGCGCCCTGCCATAGAAGGCTGTTCGTAATAAGCCTTGCGGTCTGCCCAGACGGGATGAGAGAGACCATCAGCAAAAATCACTTGCTTATCGGCAGGCATGCCCAGAACTTCTGTAATCGTGCGCAAGGGCCTGCCGACAGTTTTTGGGATTTGGGCCAGTCGTGTTTGATGGGCAAGAGTCTGCATCGCTGCAAAAGGATCAGCCCCTTGCATGATGGACTGCATCGCCTGCATTTTGGCATGACGCGCCAATTCCTGTGCATGCGTATCCTCATAATGCAAGGTCTCTTGACCGATCATGCGTGACAGGAGGGAGGCCGTCACTTCATCGCGCACACCAAACCAGTTTTGCACCACTGCCGAGGCAGGAATAATATGTTCTGCATCAGGGGCCAGACTATTGAGCTGCTTGATACTCTGGACTACCCCCCAGATGCGAATACCTGTTCCTGCATCACGGGTATAGGCTTTTACCGCAAGAGGGAAAGAACCCAATTGCCCCATTTCGTCCATCAACCACGTCTGGCGTGGTGCGGCGGGGCTACGGGATTTGTAAATCTGTGCCCCGACGAACATGGATTTAATAATGCTGCTCCATGCCTCTACGAAAGTCGCATCAGGCATCAAATAAACATTATAGGCTTGCCCCTGCTCAAGCAGGTCGGCAAAAGAAAAATCAAACGGCGGCGAGACGGAGTCCAGCAAAACAGGGTCGGACAAGCAGGCAAAGGCGCGCGTAATTTCGCCTAATATGCCTTTGAATCCGCCGGAACTGTCTTTTCGTGCTGCGGCGATTTCATCTTCCACCCGTTCTGCGATATCAAAGCCGGATTTGGACATGTAATAAGCAAAATCCAGCCATTTATCGCCGCCGCGCACCAGCAGATTAACCGCTTCATAAAGGGTTGGATAGGTGAGAACACCCTCATATTGCACAATCGTCAGAGCCATGCCTTCGACCAGTTCACGCGCACGACCTTCAAAATAGACACTTTGAGAGGCCCCACTAGGCGGCAAGGCATTTTCGGTAAAGACCTTGATATCCGAAACAAGGCTGTAGCTATCCTTGCGAATGTAATCCAGCGGATTAATACGGTGCGCGGGAAGACCGTTGATCTTGCGCGGATTCCAATAGATGCAGAACTTCTTGTCACCTGTCTGGTTGCGTGACACGGCAGCCAGTTCCCCGCCCTTGATATCCAGTATGATCATGGTCGGGGCGTGAATACCTTGGCAGATATTATAAAGGATCAAATCCCTTCCCTTGCCAGCGCGCGGACCAGCCACCGTGAGCATACCACCAAGCCCGCTATACCACAGCGGATATTGCCCCATGAATCCGATCAACAAGGCATGGGCATCTCGATTGAAATACCCCGCTTGCGCAATCTCCTCCGACTCTGCAAAACGCGCAGAACCGAAGGGATTTTGAGCGTTTGTAAAAGGTGCGCCCATGACTAAAACACCATTGAAGGCAGACCGCCGCCTACGACAGCGCGTTGCGCCAAGAAAGCGATCAAAGCCCCCAGAATGTACCAGAAGAATATACGGCCTGCGGCATAGATCACTCCGCCGCACAGCACATAGCCGACATAGTACATAAGCCCCGCCAGTTCCCGCGAACCATAGGCATGATAAACAATGCGCTCAACCCACGGCCCGATCCACTCGAACAGAGAAGGGGTCAAAAAGAATGCCCCTGAAGCTGCAAGCAAAATGCCTAGCAAATTTTGACCTGGCGGGGCATTCGTTTGCGATTGCGGGGCGTTAAAAGATTGATTTGGTTTCATGGTCATGGTCTTCATCCTTCCATGCAAGGCAAAAAAGAACCCCGCCAGCCTTTCACGGCTGACGGGGATGCGGGGGCGTTATCCAGCGAAAGCGCGAATAACGATGATGACGATAACGCCAATCACGACAGTTCCCCATACGGCGTCCCAATCCGTTTTCTTGACGTAACGGGCACCTTTAATGTCGTGAGTTTTTACCATTTTTGTGAACATGTTGTTCTCCTTTTCAGGCAAACGAAGAATTAAACTTCGATGCTCATAAGACCGGAAGGGATATTCCGGTTTCCATGATTTAAAGAGAGCACAATCAAAATGTCGTATTCGACGTTTAAGAATATGACACAAGAATACGACATTGAATGCAATGAAGATAAACTATTTCTTTCAAAAATTTAATATATTTTACAATAAAATTGTGTTATTATTTATTTTGCTTATGAGAAAATTTTACGACACATATTCAATTGAAAAAAAGGTAGACTCAGAAACTGGATTTGTTTTCAGTGAACAACATTTCCTCAATGGCAAGCTTCATCGCCTAGACGGTCCAGCCAAAGTTACAAAAATGGAAGACAATGGGTATATTCTCGAGGAATGGTTTAAAAATGGAAAACTTCATCGCGAAGGAGGAAAGCCCGCCAGAAAAATGTGGATTGAAGGTTCAGGCGTAATTTCTCTTCAAGAATATTTCATTGAAGGGAGCGAGATAGTAAACGACTCAAATAATCCAGTGCCTTCTTGACTACTCAACAACTGTGTGATGAAGTTGTTTTCATAATATGAAAACATGCATTGCGAGAAAGCCATTAATAACTCTCCACCAAATAAACTGTCCTATGGGCAATTCATTAGCCTCTGTCCGGCAGAGATTCATTCTGAATTTAGAAAATCGGTTCGAAACAACCTTCAAGAACTATTCGAAGAACGCTCCCTTAAGGGCGTTTCTTGGAAAAAAATCGCTTTCCAAATGAAATTATTCAAACTTGGAGAGGCTTCTTTATTACAGAAAAGATCTCATACACAGAACTTGATTGCCGCACAGGGGAATAACTCTCATTTTATGGCTTTACTGTTTTGGCTTTACATTGATTACGAAGAACTACTGATAAGATATAAGGGGTTTGTAGAGAACAAAGTTGACGACAATCTGCTACCAAGCAGTCCAACTACAAGACTCTATAAAGACGAGGAAGAGTTTCGCAAGAAATGCAATCAACGCGCTGCAAACATATTTCACGAGCTTTGGGGCCAATCTGTTGAAAAGCAATATGCTCAGTTTGGTCCAGATGGTGCAAATTGGAAACCTAAGAAAAGTTCAGATTCAAATTCTAACATTCTAAAACCATTACCAACGTTTAAAGAAGGCAGCAAAGCAGATTGGCTGAATCCGCTACGAAATGAAACCATTCCATTCGTATCGAGACCTGAAGAGAAGGCAAAGTTAGATACTTTCATCAATTGTTCAGAGCCATTTCAAATCTGTGCTCTCGCAGGTCCATCTGGTGCCGGCAAAACGCGTTTAGCCGCTGAATTGATGAGAGAACTGAATGGTGAAAACTGGACTACAGGATTTACAGTTAACAACAACTCAGAACCTTCACGATCTTGGCAAAACTGGACCCCTAATCAAGACACTTTAATTGTTGTTGATTACACCTTCTCTGCCTTGAATACCATAAACGCGATTATAGACCGTTGCGCTATTTTAATAAACGACACACTTTTTTCAGAAAAAATTAGAGTTCGCTTGCTACTAATTGATCATATCTTTCCAGAAGATATGAAAAAATACTATTCACACCCAGTTCATAAGAACAGCTTAATCAAAGAAGCCGCTCAACATTATCAAACTGACTTTTTTCATAAAGAAACACCTATCCAGCTTTTCGCGACTGAAAAACTTCTCAAAGACATATTATTTGTTTCAAGTGGTAATGAAATTCCGCCAAAATTTAAAGAAGACAACCTTGCCAGTGAACTAACAGTTGTTCTCGAATCAAAAGATGATTTTGAAGAGGAAAATCTTGCTCGGGAATGGGAGCAGCTTACAAGTGGATGCGAAATAGAACAAGAAATTAATGCGCTGCTTGAGTATTTGCTGAGCATGGAAAATTCAGCCCATCATCCACTTTTTGCCGCGATCTTAGGTCATGAATTACAAGAAAATTATTCCACCTTTAATTTGAATCAAAACAGATTTTCTTCGAACTCTAAACGTAGAGACCTTGTTGTCTCCTATCTTCAAAGCATTAACAGACTTCCTTGGCTAAATGATACTTTAGACGACAAGACTGGAAGCTGGATAGGCATTTTAATTTCTGTTGCTACTCTCACTAGAGGAGCAAACATTAACCTCCTCGCTCAACAGATAAACGAAGACACAGTCAGTAGACCAATTGAACAAATTATCCAACAATGCCAAAGCATTGTTTCTTCAAATGATCCTGTGATCCTTCAGCATTTTTCACCTGACTTCATGGGAGAGGTTTTTTTTCTCAGTTTTCTGAATTATAGCCAAAAAAGGAAGGGAATAAGCAATTATCTAATACAGACTTTATCTTCGGTATGCCATGGGCCAAACGGCGAAATTAAGCTGCAATTTTTCCGTGAGACCATCAACCGTATTATTCTCAATCTAATTCAATCCTCAATAAATCGCCGGAATCAAGAGGGAAGCGCACCCCTCAATCCACAAGACCGATTAGATTGGGAGAACCTATGTGATTTTTTAACACCGAGCAACTTTCCAGAAGACTCGCCAATTAAGCAATCCACATCACTTGTTTTATCCGATATGATTGCACATGCTGAATTCACGGAGTTTTACGATTTATCTGAAAACCTTTTGATGCAGATTGACTATCAAGTTTTATTGGATCAAGGTTTCACGCAAACATCAATTTACAGTCGGTATGCTTGCATTGAGTTCATTAAGCATATGAAAAATTTCGGAAAATCAATTTATCAACTCGAACAACGGCTGATTAGTTATCTTGGAAAGAATTTAGTAAGTAGAGATATCAAGCATGCTATTTTGATGAACTGTGCCGATTATGATTTATTCAGAACCATAAAGTATCTTTTAGCACAAAAAAATATTAATATCGGGGTTATTGATAGAAATAAAACTAACGCGTTAATTATCGCAGCAGGCAATGGCGCGCATAATTCAGTTAGGTTGTTGGTCAAATACTTAGATGTTGACTATCTTGACATGTCAGGCAGAACAGCACTAAACGCAGCTCTTATTGGAAGCCATAACGAATGTGCAAAAATATTGTTGGAGAATGGAGCAGACCCCAATTTTGCTTATAAGGACAATTGGTACCCTCTAGAAGAAGCGGCAAACAATGGTAATCTAAGTCTTTTCAATACATTAATTCAACATAATGCCAAAATTAACTTAACATTCAATAGATATGGGAATTCATGCATTACGCTAGCTGCATATAATGGACATGTTTCATTATTTGACAGATTGTTTGAATTAGGTGCGAGCCTTGACCTACCCATCAATACCTCAAATGATACTCCCTTGATTGCAGCAACAAGGAATGGGCACCTTGATTGTGTTAAATGGTTGCTTGATAAAAAAGCTGACCCTGACCTATCCAATAAGAAAAACGGTGCCTTTCCTTTGATCGTTGCTATCATTAATAATTTTGATGATATCGTTTTAACTCTGTTAAATAATAAAGCAAACCCAAATCAACATGTTAACATTAACGATAAATATGGTTTAATATCATATACGTCAGAACATAATGAGACAGATAGCTATACAGCCAAAATTCCCCTTATTGCTGCAATTATAGAGAAAAATGACATTATTTATAAAATGCTAATTGAAGCTGGCGCATCCTTATCAGCTAACGAAGCATCATTAGCTCTAAAAATTTCCCTATCAAACAATACGATAGATATTGCATCTTCCATTTTTAAGAAATTCTACATCTCAAACATTGAGCAAAATTGGGAAAAAGTAATTCAATTAGATTCTTGTGATTTCATCAAAGAAATGCTGCGCAAGAATGCAGACCCCAATTATTTAAATAGCGACAATCGAACTCCTCTTATTTTAGCACTGATCAATAAAAAGACAGAAATATCGAAGATACTTTTAGACAGTAATGTCTTAGTAAATCACGTTGTTAAACAACAAGGCTTTAGTATCAAAGAAGCTTCAACATACATTAAAGGTCTAATGGGTGATGACACCCTAAGTAAATTTATGGAAAATGAAACAGATCAAGAACTCGACAAAAGTTATACAGCTTTAGACATTGCACTAGAACATAAACTGGACGAAATAGTCAGTATTCTTAGAAAGAAAGGAGGAAAAACCTATAAAGAAATCAATTCATTATAAACATATTAACATATTCTTCACCATATTAACTTATTATAAACGTGCAAAATACAACTTTAGCAGAGGCAATTTGAGGCAAGATCATAATTCATTTATTCAACAAAATCATTCACTTGATGATTTCAATGCCGAGCTTTCTGGTACAAAATCTGGGTACATTTATACAACCAGCGCCGCAAGTGACGACAACCGTTCAAGTGGTCATGTCCAAAAAGCGAAAAAAGCACAGGCTGACATACTGCAACTCACTGTCTTACAACAACTTCTCGATGACCCCGCATATGCCAAAAGCTATTCTGAGGCGCTCAGCACCATCGAAACATTCAAAGAACGTATGAACAAACGGCTCAATCAGCTTGATCTGCGTATCGAAGAATTGGACAAGAAACAGGAAGACCTCGCTACAGATTCACCGGAACACAAACGCCTTTCTCAAAAGCGTGAAGACCTGCAACGTAAACAGCAAGATTTACTTGATTATTACCACGAGACAGTAAAGCCCGTTGAAGATCGAATGAACGATCCAGATAATCCACCTTCCAAAGAAGAATTGGATGACTTCAATGAAAAAGTTCAAAAAGATTCACAGCACATCTTTGACCTTGAGCATAAAGCCATTCTCAATGAAAAGGCTCCACCGATTGAGCGCACTGCCAACCTTGAAATACCAACGCTTTAATCAAGCCCTATTCAAATAACCGACCGCATTGCTTCCTGATAATCGCAAAGATCACAGCTTGGGGATTGTAAGTGGGATTTTTCTGCAATGTCACGCGAATAAAGCTATTGCGCTTATCCCGCGACGCTTCGTTCGCAGCATACCATTCGTCAATACATTGAGCCGCTTCTCTGCGATTTTGTGAGGCAATAACACCAGCCATACTAACAGAAGTGTGGAAGTATGAGTTCTGAGAAGAAATTTTCCATTTCAACAAATCTGCCGATGTAAAACCACCAGCTTCTGAAATATGTGGATAAACCGCCAGAAGACCAGCCAAACCGATTGCGAACAAGCCCCTTTTAAATGCAAACATAAATGATCAGTTATTTTGAAGGCAGCTTATCACGATTATGGTAAATTTAAAAAAAACAAAACCCGCAAGTTCGCTAGGGTGTCAAAAAATAAAATGCCTAAAGGCACGCCATTTCTCTGTGTTGAAAGAAAGGATCGTTTTTTTCAAGGCAAGAGGCATAATATGACAATTTGGCCGCACATTGATTGTGGAGGGCGCAAAATAGGATATGCGCGGGTTTCAACAAAAGACCAAAAGCTCGGAATGCAACTTGACGCCCTAAACGCTGTGGGTTGCGACAAAATCTTTAAAGATCATGGCGTCTCAGGGGCCAAAGGGTCACGCCACGGACTTGACCAAATGCTAGAAACCCTCAAGCCCAATGACAGCGTGATTGTTTTTAAACTGGACCGATTGGGTCGCTCGGTCCTGCATTTATCTGATTTGCTGGTGAAGTTTAAAAAGGAAGGGATACATTTTTGCTCGATCAGTGAGGGGATCAACACTACAACGCCCGGAGGGAAGTTGATATACCACATGTTCAGCGCATTCGCAGAGTTCCAACGCGACATTATTGTCGAAAATACGGTTGCAGGTATTGAAGCAGCCCGAAAACGTGGCAAAAAAATCGGACGGCCTTATGCCATAGATGCAGAAACCGCAAACATGGCCCACGCCAGAATTATGCAGGACGGCATCCCCAGCCAAACGGTCGCCGCTCAACTGGACATATCCCATGTGACCCTGTTGCGAAATTTAGAACGCTTTGGCCTGAATGAATAAGCAAAACGTGTAGCTCATGAACACTGCAATAACAGTTCAACCTGACACAGGATAGGACGCAGAAAAAGAGATAAACCGAAACACGCGCAAACGCTATAGCATAAATCAAAGTATGGTGTTTGGCTCTAATGATAAGCCCTGACCTAAACAGTCTTGTATAAATCAACGACGCGCGCAAGATGTGCGTTGTAATACAACGCCTCTTGTCTGCGGTCGCTAAAGCGATCCTCGGGAAAAGGGCGTGCCGCCCTCTGTCCAACACCCTGCGAGTTGATGCGCCGCATCAAATAAACCGTATCGCCGTTCAATCACTCTAGAAAACGTTACGCAATTCATAAGTTTTTTTATTCTTTGATCACTAACAAAAAAGTTGTATTTTTACATATGATAAAAGATCAAGAAAATGAACCTTACTTTCCCAATCCCTCTGAGTTTATGAGAGAAAGAAAACCTTATCTATACTCAGACAGTTCTTCTGAAACTTCGTTTCATTTGGACCGTACAGTATTTAGCCATTTTCTCGAAACATTAACTCAAAGAAACGAGCATCAAGATTTTGAACTCTTCTGCCGTAAATTATGTGAACGAGAAATTTGCCCTAACCTTCGCCCGCAAACAGGGCCTGAAGGTGGTGGCGATGGTAAGGTAGATACAGAAACCTATCCTGTTGCTGAGGAAATCAGTAACCTTTGGTATATTGGAGAAACGGGAGCAGCAAAAGAACGCTGGGCTTTTGCATTTAGTGCAAAGCAAAAATGGTCCCCAAAAGTACGATCTGATGTTGAGGGCATCATCAATGAAAATCGTGGATATCAAAGGATATTTTTCATCACAAGTCGACCTGTTCGAAACCGTGATAAATTAAGGATCGAAGATGAATTAACCAGTAAATATGATGTGCCAGTAACCATTCATGACCAGTCTTGGATCATTGAAAGAGTATTTGAAAACAAGCATTTTGCTCTCGCCTATGAATATCTCAATATAGGTGATCAGCTTTCAGATAAAAGAATACTAGGTCCAAATGATTTGGTTAATCAATCTGAGCTAGATGAGTTGGAAAATCTATTAAATGATCCTGAAGCATATTTGGGCTTAGAGCATCAGCAGGCGAGAGATGCGTTAATTGCAGCCAAAATCTCTCGAAATTTAGAACTGCCAAGATTTGAAACGGATGGGCGTTTCATGAGAGCAATGAGACTTGCTGAAAAAGTTGGCTTTAGGCGAACATCACTTGAGGCTACTTATGAATATGCATGGACATTATATTGGTGGTTTGATGACTTTTTAGGTGCTTCAAATGCTTATGATGCTGTTGAGAACTTAGCAATTAATAGCCCTGATACAATTGACCTTGATAAAATGCTGAATTTACTGACTGTTCTATCAGCCTCTGTGAATCAAGGTCACATTAGTGAAGAAAATGCAAAACTAAACGAACGATTTGCAAAACTATTTGATGCACTTGATATTCTGTCTAAAGACCCCAATAGGCCTACTAATGCTCTTCAGGCTGAAACGAATATAATTTTAATGAATTTGCAAGTAGGTCGCCTCAATCATGATTCTGAGAAGATTTCTTCAGGATGGAAAGAACTTGAGGCAGTCATTCAAAAAGCTTTAAAGCTTCCTGAATATCCAATGCAAAAGCCCATTCTGATGATTTCTCAACTTGCAGAAGTTATTGGTGACGACCCCGCTTTCGAACAATTGTTTGAAACCGTAGCGGAAATAGCCGGAGAAAGAGAGAGCGATGGAAAAAGCGGGATGTTGCTTCTTTCCAGAGCAAAGAAAAAACTTGATCTCGAGCAACCTCTTCAAGCATTGGGATATCTTGGACGAGCCGCTTTAAAACTCATGAAGCATGAATATCGGGATCATCAAGTAGAAGCACAATATTTGATCAGCGTTGGCTACAGAAGTGCTGGTTTAATGTGGTCCGCACGATCAGCATGCTTGAATGCACTGATGCATATTTTTGCTGATGCTGGCGAAAGCAACGAATTTCGTCCTCAGGTTATGCCTGCAATAAAGCTCTGGGCTTGGATTTCTCTAGAGTTAGGACACATCCCTGACACTCTTGCAGCTCTTGAAATGTTTAGAATATTTTCAAATACGTTGCCTTTAGATGACGAGAGTAAAGAATATGCTGAGTCTGAGTATTTTATTTTAGATGGATGCCTTGGCTGCCTATTAAGCAATTCTAACGAAGAAGAACTACCGAAGTTAAGTGAACTTCCAGATATATTAGGAGCAATCGATCTCATCGCATCTCAAGGCGCACTGTTATATAGGATGGGCTATGAAGACTTTCTTCGAACTGAAGGATTTTTTCCAGCCAAAGGAACCGAGGATTTTGACCCATATGAATTTTATTCTAGCTTAGCTGCTCAACCTGCAAAGGATCAAACTCCTAGAATGCTTTTGACATTCTTTGACGATACCGTGGTCATGAAAACTAAGGTACTCGGCGTAAACGTTGAGTGCCATGTGGAAAATACTGACAACGTAGTCGCATTCGCTGAATTTTTGTTAAGTGGTTTCGAAGCCTTTCTAGCAACTGCTCTCAATTCAGAAGTATATCCTCTCACCTCACGTTCAATAGTCCACATCATAGAAGATGAAACCATCGACAAACCTAAATACCAAATTGAAGAAATCAGTTTTAATGCAACAATCTCTTGGCCTTCAAAACTAAAAATATTTGACGCAGATGCCACTGAAACTCTTCAAACGTTCGTATATGAGTTTATCTTATTTTTTGCACACAACATTCTTGCAATGGCTAACTCAGAGCAGTTGATCAAAGAGCTTGTTGAAAATGATCTTGCACCTGAACGGGCACTATCATTTTCACCACCAGCGCTAAACTATTCTAGAATTCTCCGGCGGTCGCGCTCATTAATATCTGATTGGAAAAAACATATAAAAAATCAATATACAGTAAAAGATGAACGCCCTGTCTTTAATGTAGACTTCACAATTAAGAATGAAGAAACAACAATTTCACCACAGGCAAATGATAATGAAATAGTCTTCAACAGGCATGACCAAATTAAGCTGCAATCATTTGGCAATCCCAGATTATGGGACAAAGCAGAATGGAGCGGTGTTGCTTATGCTGTGAGACCAGATAATGTGCCACCATTAATGGGGATGCGTTTTGAAGATTACGTTACGGCAAAAAAAATATTTGCAGAACTTTACGAGAAACATGGTTCTCAAACATCAGATTCATCATTCAGAATTACAATCGTAAAGGGGATTTCGCGGCAGAACCCAACACACTATAGGGTGTGTATCTCTCCCGAACCCAATAAAAATGATTTAGGAACTCAAGGTACTTTTATGATGGGTCGAACAAATACAATGGAACCAATTTCTACTGAAAACCTTGATCGATTTTTAGAAGATTATGAGAAAAAAGGGGCTTATATCTTCGCCTTAATTGAAGATTTCAGTAGTACTTCAGTTAAGATCGTAAATGAATTTGCAATGATTAGACGGAAACTAGTAGTTACTGAAGCATGGCAAATTAATTTATATTCTCCTGATGTCTTTGCAATCAGAAGAGACGATGATCCTTTTATTCCTTCACACGTTAAAAATGCACCAGTGCAAGACGTTCTGGCACAATTAAGACAAATAAATCAAAACTAGCTAAGCAAGAGTTCCTGAATGAAACAGCAAAAATACAATATTTGGGAAGATGATGAGTTCGTCTATATTCCTGAAGAACTTTTTGAACACCTGCCTGAAGCATATCGCCAAGCAGCGGAGGCGACAAAACAAAAAGGAGAAGAAATTCTCCGAATAGCAGATAAAGACATTCAATCATTGATCAGGTTGATGAAAGCGACACCAACCACCTCTAGCCTCAGTTATATTTTTCACCGTTTACGGACTACTCAGTTTGAACTGACGATGGAGAGCGTAATGGAGCAGGAAATACTTACTGCCGCTTTCATTGTCACTTACGGTCGACTTGCGGCAAGTAGTACAGGTGTCACAGGAATAAAGAGAAAAAGTATACCAGAACATCTAAGACCTGTTCATGATGAAATCATTGACCTACGAAACAAACGGTACGCACACAACGGTGCTCATGAAACGGTGGACGGCGGGGTTGAAATTATTTTCGATGAGAACGGCTTTAAATTGAACCTACAAATGCACTTGGGCTTTCATGTTGGAGGTAAAAATGAGTGGGAGGAACTTATTACCTTCATTGATTCATTGATGCACGAAAGATTAACAAAAATTCTTGATCGCCTGAAAGAGAGAACGGGTTACGAATGGACAATCCCTAACGGTCCACCACCTAGCTGGGTTGGTGACTATGGCTGATGGATCATTTGTGGTCCTGATTTGAGTCTAATCTCAATGGCAATATTGGTGATAACTCAGGATCAATTTCGCTAAGAGCAGTATGCGCTTCTGCTTTCTTCTGGATTGCAACAGCCATCATACTGCCGATTTCAGGGATGAGTTCGGATAAAAAGTCACCAATCGGACCTAACTTTTTTACTATCGATGCTCTAGCTTCAGGGTTAATGATCATGTAGGCGACAAACACAAAAGCAATGACTTTTAATGCTGGTGGGATCGCATCATATATATTTTTGATGCCTCCAATGATTGCCTTTAGAGCCTCAAGGCTGATCGTCCCAATTATGACACCTCCAATATGCAAGCTCATCTGGACCGTCTCGGCCCTTGCATATCTACGAGCAGACATAACAAACTCTAATTTTAGTTTCCGACCACCAAGTTCTCCAATGTGTTTGTCTCTGCTGAGAATGCCAATAGCATCAATTTTTTCCTGAAGTTCAACATACGGCACGTCTTTATGATCAGAATGGCTGCTTTCCTCAGAGGGAGGTTCTAAAAGGCTCTCATCCCATTGGACGATTTGTTTATAATTCACCCACATAGCTTGAAGCTCAACCTCATCCATTTTCTTTTTCTTAGCAAGCTGTGGGATTGTGCTGTTTGTCATTTCATGATCAAGCCACCTCGGGGCATGAACTTCCAAAACTCCTGCAATTGCGCATTCTTCAATTGATGTTTCAGAAACATCCGGTCTCTTGATTTTGTGAAGCAAATCAGCAGCAGCCATATTTGCATCAAGAACAACCTTGAATGAAGTCGGTAATCCAACAATCTTTTGTAATTCTGGAGCAGCTTCGAGAAATTCACGAAGCAAGGATAGAACATTTGATGGAATGAAGATTTCTTTAGACATTTGAATTCTCGAAATACTAGTAACTCGGGCTTCAATACCTTATTTGAGAGATAAATGCATTGAGAAATGATATGTTTCTGATGAAATTGTCTTAGCTCAGATCAATCCTACCTCTCAATTTTCGGCCCATCCCTAGACCTTGACCTGCGACGAGGACGTAATGAAGAACGCCGCCTTTCCTTGAAAGCCTCTTTCTCTGCATCAAGGTCTTTCGTTGCACCAATCTCCATATTTTTAAAGACCTTGGCATCCTCGCTCAAACTGCGAGATTGTGCTTTATTTTCTTCGCGCTGCTCAACATGTTCTTTCACCAGTTTTTTACGCTGTGACAGATGCTGTGCGCTAAGCTGACTGCGCTCTTGATTATCGCGCCTTTGCGAGACCTCCACCTCTTTCGCATTCTGTTCCACAGTACGCTTATGCGCTCCACGTATTTTATCCCACAGTCCCAATAACCCCCCGCGAAAACGGTTTTGACGTTCCCTTTCTTCTGCCTGCCCACGCAACTGAACGGCTTTCTTAAAGGCTTCACGCTGTGCTTTTTGCTTGACCTGCAAGGTCGATTGTTTTTGACGGGCTTGTTCTTCCTCTTTTTGCGACTGGTCTTTGAGCGATTGCCGGAACTCTTGCATTTTGGGGTGCATCGTTCTGGCAATCTCGATCTTTGTTTCAGCGACAGAAGGTAAAGCGTCCTTATCGCCCAAGCGCGCTTTGACTTCCTTCGTTTTTATACCCACACGCTTGGCGATATTGTGAACTTCACCATGAACATCAAGGGCGACATAGCCCCGTTTATCACCTCGACACAGCCAAAAACCACGTTCCTGCAAGGCCTGTTGAAACGAAGCCTTGTTATCAGAAATCGCCCATGCATCCTGAAAGCGGGTTTTAATGGCGCGTGGGTCTTGCCCTGTCCGCTTCGCCTGTTGCCATTCTGCCAAGGTGAAGTTGCGCGGGTCACTGGCTCCGCTGACCGCCAAGCCTTTCGGCATTTTCCAGCCATGCTCCAGATACAACTCACGCGAAACGTCCTGCATCTTGCGTTTTGAATGAGGAAGTGCAACGGCTTTCATCTCCTCCACATTAATCCGGCTCCAGACCACATGGGCATGGCGGCGAACCTCGCCATCATCCCCGCGCTTTTCATGAAAGACAATTGCGCGTGGTTGTCCGTTCAGATCAAGTTTACCCTCTGCCAGATCAATGGCACGGATGAATTGATCATTAGAAACATCCGCACCCTTTGGCGGGTTGAGCGATAGGGAAAACAGGAATTGTTTACACCGTGTCCCACGGCTAATGGCATAACTTTCCTGAAAAGCGCCATCCAAATCGCCAGCAACAAACCCCCGCAATTCATGGACTTCGACACGTTCATTTTCTTGCTTCATCAAATGACGCGCCAGATCACGCGCCCCGCCGCGCTGATTGCCGACAAGGATCATGAACGTAATCCCAGTGCCGAAACCAACAAAGCGCGCATATCTTTGATGTCTTCACAGGCTTGAGACAATGCTTCGTGTTCCTGTTTTTCAAGCTGCACACGTTCATTCTCTACCGCTGCCAACATCAGAAACAAACATTTCACCTGATCAGACTTGCCTAAAAGTCCGAGGATTTGCGCAAACTCGGCATCACTGACCTTGGGCTTGCGTATCGCTGGCTTTCGCTTGGATTGATAGTCTCCCAGAAGCTGATCACGAATATAAGTCCCAAGCGGTTTACTTCCTGCCCGAGTTTCCAGCACAGTTCGTTCTTCGTCACTTAAGCGCAAAGACAATGGGGACGGGCGTTTACGTTTGGTTTTCTTCGTTATAGAGGATTGCTTGAAAGCATTTTGAACCGAGGAACTCATGGTGCAGGCTCCTCTGTGTTATCCACAATATAAGAAAGCTGCTCAGGCGACAGTGTTTGTAATTGCGCCTCCCAGTCGGCAAGAGTATCAAAAAGTTGGCAAAGGGAGTCTTCATTTGCCGGAAGGTTCGATATCACTCCCTCCAGCCGCGCCAGATTTTTAAAGACGAGTCCGTTAGATGGGCTCGTCTTTTTCCTTATATATTCCAGTTTTTTATCGTCTTATGCCAGAGCGTACAGGCTTCCAATGAAGCGGCATAAACAGCTTCGCCAAGGGCTTTGCCCACATTGGTATGAAGACCGGAAAACATAGTGTGACTCGCTCCTTTGGGGCTGGCGATGACAATACAATCCGTGCCTGTTCCGGTGACAGGTCGCATTTCTGGCAAATGGGTTCGGTAATAATCCATGAGTGCGACGGTGCGTGCCTGTGTCGCGATGGATGAAGCTTCGATCATTGCGCCATCATTTAATGCGACATTCACGGCACATAAAGAATTGATTGTGCCGACTCTTGTGAGGGCTTTTTCCGCATCTGGAAAACCTACATGCGCCCCATTGCTTAACCCTAATGTTGTCAGGCATTGCGCTTTCACAAAACCATGTGCGCGTTCAGCAAAATGATGGTGTTCGATATGTCGGGATGTCATTAACCCCAACGCCCCACCTAACCTGTTTTTATTCAACATGGATTGTATATACTGCTGCGCATCAATATTCGGGTTCAGGTCAGAGTTTTTCACTTCAAGCCAAGCCACGCGATTATTGTGACAGAAACCGGGATGGGTAAGAGACCAGCTGAGCATGCGCTGTTCTGTTTCAAACTCAGCCACAAGCCACGGAGAGTTGTAGGAAAAAGAAAAAACCATCTTGCACCTAACTGTTCATAAGGTCGAAACGAATGGGAATGTTGATGTGACTGGGGATGCGTATTCCCCCTTTCAGTGCCGGTTGAAATGTCCATTTTTTAAGGGCTTTCAAGGCTGCTCGATCCAGAACCTTATGGCCACTGGATTTTCTAATCTCAATCTGAACGGGGTGACCGTCTTTATTGATGTGAACACTTAAAACTACACGCCCCTGCCAGCCCCTTTTTCGCGCCAATTTGGGGTATTTGGGTTTGGGGTTGTTGGCACTGCCTAACACATAATGTGCAGATTTTATTTCACCGGCAAGACCAGCCTGCTGGATACCGGCGGCTTGTTTTGCCCCTTGTGTTGTCTGGCCGTGTTCCTGCCCCTTTACATTCTGTAAGGCCGTTTGGATTTGCTTTTTGTTTTTCACCACCGGTTTGTTTGACGGTGTTTCTTTTTTAACAGGTTTCTTTGCGCGTACGGGCGGGGCAGGTTTTCGTTGCAGAACCACATCAGCCAGTTTGGAGACAGGTGTATTATAGATAAGATCTGCTTCTGTATGTCTTTCTTCTGTGATGTCCACAACAACATCTTCAGAGGGAGTAACCACGTCTTTTGGCGGCACATTTTCTACGGGGGCTTCGCGCTGGATCATTTGTTGTTGCAGACCGTCTGAGCCGCCGGGGTCCGGGCTCGCCATGATGATGTCAACAGACATAATATCAGCCCCGACGATAATGGGCGGACTTACATCATCCCAAACAAGCAAAAGACCTGCGATCACCCCTGCATGCAACAGGGAGGAACAGGCAAATCCCGGGGATATATGTAAACGCTCGCTCAGGATGTCAGCCTCCAGGGAACAATGTAGTTTTCGCCATGGTGCTGACCCAACAGAGCTTCAATACCATAAGCGTTGTTTATATGATCGGCTGTCATTACCTCTGAAACCGACCCTGCTGCTTTGAGCTTGCCGCCTTGCAGCAAATACAATCGATCACAAAAACGACTGGCAAGGTTAAGGTCATGCAGTACTACGACACAGGCGATACCGCATCGGGCTTGATTTTGAAGCACGTTCATGACCTGTAACTGATGGCCCGGATCAAGGTCTGCTGTTGGTTCATCAGCAAACAGGATATGCGGTGCACCAGCATGGGCACGCGCCAGCATGACGCGGGCACGTTCCCCACCTGATAATGTGGACACCAAACGGTCCTTAAGGTGGGTCAGGTGAAAAATGTCAAGAGCGTTGGAAATAGCGTCCAAATCCGCTGCGGTTTTCTGGCGAAACAGGCTTTGATATGGCAATCGACCCATTTCAACTACTTTGTTGACGCTCATGGGCCAGTGGCAAACACTGCCTTGAGCAACGTAGCCGATCTGGCGGCCTCGTTCCCTTAGCGACATATCTTTCAAGGGGTGATCTTTAAACATAACCTGTCCTGAGGCAGGTTCATTCAATCCGACAAGGGTTTTCAGCAAGGTTGTCTTGCCAGCCCCATTTGGACCGATCAGGCCGATTATTTCCCCTTGATTTATATAAAAAGAAAGGTCTTCTAAAAGTTTTTTACCGTCAATCGAAACGGAAATTTGTTCAGCTGAAATAATTGCCATTATCGCATCTCCCGTCGTGTTTTCAGGATCAGATAAAGAAAAAATGGTGCCCCGATGAGCGCGGTCAAAACGCCAAGGTTGATCTCTGGTTTTGAAGGGATCAGGCGCACCGCGATATCTGCAAGAACCAGCAAAACCGCACCACCTAATCCACTAACCAGCAAAAGACGGCTGGGTTGATAGGACACCAATGGACGCAACAGGTGGGGGACAACAAGACCAATAAAACCAATGCTGCCCGCCGCTGATACCGATGCGCCGACACACATGGCTGTTCCGATGATCAAGCGCAGGTTCACGCTTTTCAAATTGATCCCCATAGAACGCGCTGTCTCTTCGCCTAAGGTCAGCGCATCAAGTGCACGCGCCGTCGTTAGGATCAACACCCAGCCCATAACCATAAAGGGCAGGGTCAGTGAGACATCTGTCATACTACGATCTTTTAAAGCCCCCATCACCCAAAAGAGCATTTCCGTCACCGCCCATGGGGTAGGGGCAAGGCTCATGGTTAATGACGTCAGGGCCACAGCCAAGCTGCTGATGGCAACACCTGCCAGAATGATGGTGAGTACAGACGCGTCCCGGCCCGTCAGTACGAACAATAGAGCAACAGCCAAGCCTGCCCCTGACATGCTGGCGACGGGCAGTGACCATGCAAAGCTGCTGGCCAGACCAAAATAAATGGCAATCACGCCGCCTAATCCAGCCGTTGCTGAAATGCCAACAACACCAGGCTCGGCCAATGGATTGCGCAACAGTCCTTGCATTGCCGCCCCGCTTAAGCCTAGCGAAAAACCAATGAAAACGCCTAATAAAACCCGCGGCAGGCGGATTTCCTGAACAACGATTTGGTAGCCGCGTTCTGCATCACCCACAAGGCCACCCCAGAGGATATCAAGAGGTAACGGCGTGTATCCAATATAAAGGCCGAGCCCCATCACAATCAAAACGCATAGAAACAGACTGGTGGTAAGTTTGATCATCACGTCTTCTTTTCTTTTAAATAATGAATCGCTTTATAGAGAAACCAGCCCCCACAGGCCCAGTATTTGTCCGGTACATCAATAACAGGGGTGGACTTCATCAATTCTTGCATCGCACTATGTTGACGCAGTCGGGTGGAGAGGCTGTATTTGCCTTTTGTAAAAAAGCTCATGACCAGCACGTCTGGTTTTTTGAGCACCAGTTCTTCCAGAGACAGGGATGACCAGCCTTTTAACCCTAATTCACTTGCGAGATTGCGATAGCCTGCGGCATGTAAAACCATTTCCACAAACGTGTTTTGCCCTGCGCTATAGCCGCCCGGCATAAAGTATGCAGCGCGCGGTCCATGAATGGGGGCATCAAGCTGCATTGTGTTTTTTAATTGAAAAAGAAGCTTTTCTGCTTGTTCCATTTCCCCTAATGCCTCGGCAACTTTTCGGGTCTCGGCTTCAATCTGGTTATAGGTGACAGGCAGAGATAACATCAGAACGGGGACACCGGACTGTCGTAATATTTCAATCGTTTTGAGGCCGCGCCATCTATTGGCAATGACAAGATCCGGCTTCAATAATAAAATTTCTTCCGCCGTACCGCGGGTAATCGTTATCTTTTTTGCTTTTTCATATTGTAGTGAAATATGTGGGTTCCTCGCATCCTCAGATAGGGCTGCAATCCGGTCTGGTTCGACCAGTCCCAACACATATTGATCTGCACAGACACTTAGACTGACAATGCGTTTGGGTTTATCGGCCTGTGCAGGCCCCATAAAAAGGAAAACTGCGGCAAACAAAAGCCCACCACAGATAATGCGAAAAAACACCTAATGCCCCCCACATCTGAATTTTGTTCCCGATTGATCCTGTGGATCAGGATCCAGACCTAGATATTTTTTTCTAAATTCGTTCCACATCCCAAGACGTGACCAATCGGGGGTCTTGAGAAGTTTTTCCTCATCACTGATAAAGGGATTGGGGAAAAAGATGGTGATCATTTGTTCATCTTTACCGTTATAGAAACGCATCCCCCAACTTCTGGGGCTGTTGTCTGAATTGAGGTAGCGATACATTTCCGCGCGTTGGCAGCGTCGATTATGGGCAAGACTTGGGCTGACCGGAAAGAAACGGTTGCCTTTATGATGACCAATACATAGATGAAAGTGCCAGCTACCGAAGTTAACCGTCAGATAGCCATCCAGCATATTTATGCGGGTGGGGGCATTTGGTGCATGGATTTCAAAGACAGCACCTTGAACAAGGGGGCCGAAGACCACCTTGTCCCAATAGTTTTCGAAAACATCGCTAAAGATAGCCAACAGGTTTTCTTCACTTGTGTCCAACGGGAAGATTTCCATCTTCCCGTTCCCTTCTTCATCAACAATAAACGAATGTGTCATAAGTCACCTTAAAAGCTGGCCCGAACACCGACATAGGCGGCACGTCCACCTGTGCCGTAACTGGATGCTTCCTGATAGTCTTTGTCCAAGATATTTTCGACGCGGCCAAAGACGGTTGCCACATCATTAATTTTGTAGGATGTCTTGAAGTCATAAACCGCAAAGCCCCCCATATAGCTTGAAGTTGCGCTGTCATAGGTCCGTCCTTTTGCGCGCACAGACAGATCGGTTGTCAGATCGTCCATAGGCTCGTAGGCAATACTCAAAGACCCTTCATGTTTTGGGCGACGTGCAAGGGTCCCACCCGTGCTTTTGTCTTCAGCCAGGGTGAATGTGTAAGTTCCGGAAAGGGATAAATTGTCTAAAATATCAGCACTTAAGCCCATTTCCAAACCACGTGACTCTGCTTTGCTGACATTTACATAGCCAGACCCGACCCAACTGATGAGGTTTTTCGTTTTATTTTCGAAATATGTGACATCAATGAGTAGGCGATCATCCCATAACGGTTGTTCCACCCCGAAATCCCAGCCACGGCTTTCTTCTGGTTCAAGGTCTTCGTTACCACCGCCCCAGACGCTTTCATAAAGTTCATAAAGGCTGGGAGCGCGAAAACCTGTTCCTAAACTACTGTGAAAGCGGGTATCTGTTGCCTCCAACGTATAGGAGCCAGTCAAACGATACGTGTCAAAATTCCCGTATTTTTCATGATCATCTAATCGTGCACCGCCGGACAGGATCAGATTTTCAATGGCCTCGATCTGATAGGCCGCAAAATACCCATTATTGCGGACTTTCTTATCAATGCCGGACTGTTCTGTATGTTCTTGTTCAGTTTCTGCACCAAAGACGATGTTTTGAGCATCCGTAATTTTAAAATTCCCTTGGTATTCAAACTTATTTTTAAAACCGTCGAAATAGGAATTGCGAGCCTCACCAATATAGGTATCACGCTCACTGCTGATATAGCTTACGCCCACCTTATTGGTCAGCCGCTTATCAAACAGTGCGAGATTTGCCCCCAGATATGCACTGCTTTCCAACTTTCGCATATTGTCATTGCGATCCACAGCGCGGCTACCGGGCCAATTGTCGTTTTCAATTTCGGATCGCATATGGCGCAGTTTTGTTTCAACGGAAAAGTTATCGTTAAAATCTACACCTAAGCTGGCATTCACGGTTAGGTTTTCCGCCCCGTCTTCCTCGTCATTTCCATTGCGCTCATCAGCAGAGGAAAAGCCTTGTGTATTCAGATAGCTGGCACTTACAGCATAGGATAGTTTTTGCTGGGCGCCTGACAGGGACGCTTTTAGATTTTTGGTATTATAGCTACCATATTCTGCTGATACAGATGAACGTGGTGCGCCTTTGCCTTTTTTGGTGATAATGTTAATAACGCCGCCAATGGCATCGCCACCGTATAGTGTGCTTTGCGGGCCGCGAACGATTTCAATTCGTTCAATATCCGTCACCATCAAATGACCAAAATCATAAGATGGCTGCGATGCACTGGGGTCAGCCATTTCAACGCCATCAATTAACAACTGAGTATGATAGGCATTCATGCCCCGCATAAAAATAGACGTAGTTGCACCAAAGCTGCCTGTCTGTGTAATAGATAAACCGGGCACTTTACGTAAGACATCAATAACTTCGCGAGCTTGCTCGCGTTCTATTTCTTCTGCTGTAATAACCGTGGTTGCACTGCCAATTTTAGAAAGGGGCATTGCTGTTCGTGTGGCCGTGACCACAACATCTTCTCTTTCAGTTTCTTGTGCTTGTGCCATTGAAACCATCATTGATATTAAACCTGCCGAGATACTGAGGCATTTGACAGGGCGAACGAGTTCGTTCAGAGTGCACATTGCAGACTCCGTCTGTGTGAATTTATCCAAGTTCACGAAGCCCCCGTCGATCCGCCAAGATTTCGGGGGCTTCATGCGTTAAAAGTGCTATGGACTGAATATGATTCAACCCAATAGCCGTCATGCCAGAATTGACATAACGAAAACCACGGATCAAACGCGACAAGCACAAAGCATGAGCGTAAAAACCGTTCTTTTTTCTGGATGGAAACTATTTGAAAAAATAAGATTCCCACCACAGCAACACAAAACGCGTCACCACAATGGGGTACCATGCCTTCAAACCTTCCCGTATGAAGGACGGGTAACGCTGACGATGGCAGGTCTCCTGACTTTGCGGGTCTTGGCTAATCGGTTCGACCTTCCCGGCAATATGAATTTGCCAGTGATCCTCCTTAGAACCGACGCTTTCCGCTTACAGTTGCGGGGGCAGTGCTGGGTTTACACCAGCTTCCCATTTTCACCCCAAAATTGTTTGGGGCACCAACGTCTAATATTGCTTTTATCGTACCTATAGCTCAGAGTCAAACAATAGAGATGAGCTATTTGTTTTAAAATGAGCATGTTATCAGGTGTTTAGTAGCCTAGGGTTTTGTTGATTATTTGATCGTAGCTTTTTCGTAGAAACAATAACCGATATAGCGAACAGCCCGAATGGGAAGCTCGGTACCTTCATTGGCAAATTTTTTACGCAGACGCGAAATCAAGGTGTGCAGGCTTCCTTCTTCAATGGGGTGCGAGGCCGTACCTAGACCTTGAAGAATTTTATCTTTATCCACGGCTTCGCCATTGGTTGAAATAAGAAGTTCCAGAAAGAGAAACTCTTTTTCAGTCAATTCCAAGCTACGGTTGTCCGGTGTCATGATTTGACGATGTTGGCTGTCCAGGCACCAGACTTCTTTCGGTTGCGGGGAAAGCCGATTGTAAAGCGACATAATAACGGCTTTAAGTTCCCGGATGTTGACCGGTTTTGTGAGGTAAATATCTGCGCCTTTTTCTAAGCCTTTGACACGATATTCCAGATTGCGTGTGCCACTAACGAGGATCAGGCCAAAGTCTGTTTTGTTCCTCAATTCGGGGAGAACCTCAAACGCTGTTTCACCCGGTAAGGACACATCCAGAATTAGAATATGAGGCTTGATTGCAAAGATTTCTTGCTTCATTTTCTTGAAAGAGGAAAAAGGGAACACTTTAAATCCTTCATTTTCGAGAAGGACAGTCATGGATGTCAGATAGTCGTGGTCATCATCGACAAGGATAGTTTTGATCGAAGTCGGCATTATATTTTTAGTTCCTGATCAATAGTAAATCTGAAAATAGTCCGTTCCTGATTGCTCATTAGCTCAATTTTTGCATTATGGTAATCAAGGATTTTTTTGGCGATGTAAAGGCCAAAGCCACTGCCTGAAATAGTTTCGTGTTGTTTTGCACGGTAAAATTTTTCAAAGATGCGACTGCGCTCTTTTTGAGGAATTTCCTCGCCTTCGTTATAGACATCGACCTGCAATTCATTGCCATTTGGTCGACATAAACTGATTGAACAGCTCTCTCTGTTGTTGGTGTATTTAATGGCATTATCCAACAGGGATGAAATAGCTGTTGAGAGAAGAAACGGGTCACCGATAATGGTGCAGTCATCAAATTCACTTATTCTTTTGTGATAGGTAATGTCATATTCAAAAGACAGGTTCTCCAAGGCCTCTGCTAAGCTGAATTCAACTTGGCGCAAATTATCTGCTGAGGCATTGGTCCATTCATTGACCAATGATTGATCAACCAACCGTGAAAGACGTAAGGTCGCACGATGAATGCGTTTAACCGCATCTTTTGACAAGGGGTTGATGTTTTTTTCAAGGCTATCAATAAGCTCTGCAGAATTCAGGATTGTTCCCATTGGGGTCTTAAATTCATGGGAGACCATGCCCCAGAAATTACTTTGTTCAAGTCTGGCGTCTTTTTCTTTATTCAGGGCTAGTGTTATTCCCTCACGTAGTTGCTGTGAGATAAGCATCAACAACCCGAATGTGATGATGAGTTGACCAATGATGATAAGAAAGAAATGAATAGAGGTTGTTGAACTTTCCTCCATTAAATTGATGTAGGTCTCTTGTTTTATGAGAATAAATAAGCTGCGCATGATCATGGTTAAGGCAAGGATTGTAAACCCAATACCGGGTAACAGGTGCGCGCTGCTTTTTGTTTTTTGATATTGATTGATCAAAAGAAACGCAGAAGCCACAAAGAAAATTGCATGTGCTGTGTTTGAGATATGAATACGGATGTTGAGGACTTGTTCATTGTTATAAAGAACAGCAAATAAAAGCACCATCGTGATACAGACGACCCCAATAAATTCATAGTTGGGGGTGCGCTCCAAGTGTTTTGAAATCCCTAAATACATAATGCCATGACTTACGATTAGCAGGGCGTTTGCAAGAAAAATGGAAAGAAAGGGGGAGATGACGTCGCGCAGAAAGATGAGCGTGAGACCAACTGAGATTAAAGCAAACCCGATTGTCCAATCGCGCGGACCTTTCAACTTTGGGTATTGCTTGTACGTGAAGAATACCATGACTGAGGAAATCAGGTAGACGGCACTCATAATAATAGAAAGGGTTCTGATGTCGAGCATGTGACTGATTCTATTAGCTGTTTTATAACTTTCTCCTAAGAGTAAATGATCTTTCCATGAAATGCCAGCGTCGTAAGGATATGTAAGAAAATGTAAGAAAAAACGAGTCCTTTGAACAGTGCGGCTGTGGTAGTTTAAATAAAAATAATGCGCTCATTTGCGGATATATGATTGGGCATAAAATGCTATTTGATTATCACTTACTTCTTTTTATTAAGTTGTGAGGGGCGCGTTGTTGAATAAAATTACGGTGTATATTGACAATGCTTAAATATTTACTTGCAACTTCTTTGTTATTTAATTTTTCTACTTCTGATTTGTTTGCGCAAGATGTTCAAGATGAGGTGGAGTCCGTATATATCTCGGAAGATCAGCTTCTTCAATTAGTGATTGAAGAAAACGAAGCGGTTCGGCGTCAGAAGTATGAGGTGGAGATTGCAGAACAAAGCGTCACCAATGCTTTGTCTGTTTTTGAACCGACTTTGGGTGTTGAGTACGAATCAAGTTACGGGCACGAGCAAAATGATGCCGCGCTTCGTGTGCAACGTAGTTCAAGCTCTACTTACCAGTATGAAGATCGTAATTATAAAACCTCGATTGAGGGGCTTTTGCCGACCGGGACGGAATACCAGCTTTATTATGAAATGGATGATCCTGCGAATAGTTTGCAGACGGATGCCGAGTATGGTCATGAATATGATGCAAAAACGGGCATTAAGGTCACGCAGCCTCTGTTAAAGAATTTTGGCTTGGATGCAAACATGGCGAATTATCGTGTGGCAACCAAGGAAAAAGAAATCGGTAAGCAAACGCTCCGTCAGGCCAAGATGGGGCGGCTTTACGAGGCAGCCTTAGCTTATGCAGATCTTCAATATTCTGAAAAACGGGTTCGAAATGAACTGAAGCTTTTAGAAATTGAAAAGAAAGGCGTGGATATTGTTGCTCAATTAGCCGCGCAGGGGCGTGTAGATCGTAGCGCGGTCTTTCAGGCAGAAAGTGATCTCGTTCGTCGGGAGGCCCGTGTCGATCTGGCGAAGAAGGTTTTTCGTCGCGCATCGAATTCGGTGCGCCGTATGCTTGTGGGGACGACTGAGCAAACAGATCAGGTTCTTTATGCCGCCGATCCCTTGGAAATGATGCCGGTTATTGAAAAGCTGGGGACGAAAGATCTGGATTATGCCTATGAAAAACGCCCTGAATTTATAAGTGCGAAAATTCAAAATGATTTGGAACATACCCGTGTCGATTATGCCTCTAATCAGCGGTTGCCGGACCTTGATTTGGTCATGGAGATCGGTAAAACCGGTTTGGCGGACAATGGTATAGAAGCTCATCATAAGTTGGGCTCAACCTATAAATTTTGGTCGCTGGGGGTTCAACTGTCTGTTCCGCTTGCTGGTGGCTTGAAATCAAAAAGTTCTTTCGATGCCGCCCGCTTGCGAAAAAAACAAGCTGAGTTGCGTCTTCACTCTTTGGAAGGTCAGATCGCGGCTGAAGTTGATATGGCTGAATATGAACTCGAGTCCACTGAGAAGACGATGCATAAGTATCAAAGAATTCTTCGGACAGCCGAATCATCTCTGAAAGAGTTGGAAAAGAAATTCGAAAACGGGAAAGCCAGTCGCTATGAGATTCTAAAAAAACAAAGCGAGGTTCTTCAGGCTGAAACCAGTTATCACGAAAAACTGCTGGATTACAAAAAATCATCATTGGCGTTGCTTTTGGCACAAGGGCGTTTGCTTGAGCATTATTCATTAGGTCAGGGTAATAGTTGATGAAACAGTTTGGGATAACTCTGGTTTTTATTGTTCCATTAATCTGGCCTTTAGTTGCAAAGGCACAGCCGCTTGATGGCGTGATCAATGGTTTTACGCAAGCTTATGCAGATGTCACGATCGGGCTTTCAGAAGCGGGCCGACTGTCAGAAATTTTGACGCAAGAAGGCGTGTATGTCGAAGAAGGTCAGGTTCTTCTTAGTCTGGATAAGCGCCAGGAAGAATTATCTGTCAAACGTCAATCGTTTCTGGTTCGTCAAACTAACGAAATTGAATATGCCCGTAAACGCGTGGCGATTTTAAAAGAACAATTCCTTTCCGCAGAGCGACTGTTCAAAGATGCAAACGCACTGAGCGAGGAAGAGTATCAAAGTAAGCATCTAGAATATCTACAGGCGCAGTCTGAACTTGCTGTGCTTGTTACCAATAAAAAGCTCGAAAAAATCGAGCAAGAATTAGCTGAAGAAAAATTGGCGCGTCGTGTCTTAAGAGCGCCCGTTTCTGGTGTCGTTGCCCGGCTTGCTAAAAAAGTTGGTGAGAGCGTGCAGGCCCACGAAGAACTTGTGCGCTTGGTCGATACTAAGCGTGGCCGTTTTGTCGGCAATACAGAATTTCAATTGGGAAGACAGTTAGTGGTCGGGCAAATGGTGTGCCTGAAGGTCAGTGGCATGGATAGAGCGATCCCTGCTCGTGTGGACTTTTTGTCTCCTACCGTCGATGTCGCCAGTGGCTTGATGGAAGTCAAAGCAGAATTCACCAATTCGATGAGCGAGATCAATTTGGGGCTGGCAGCAGATTTGCTTTTAAACGCAAATACTTGTTCGCAGTCGTAAAGTTCAGGAAATAGAAAAATGACAACGAATATACCCAATATTAAGTTGATGGAAAAATTCGAAAAACTTGAACAACGTATTATGTTGTCAGGTGATATTCCTGTGGAAATGTTGCCAGAAGAAAGCAATCAGGAAGAGATTGCGGCGCAAGAAGCGATTATTGTCAGCGAGCAGGATATTTCGATCCCGCGTGATATCGAAAATTACGAGGCCTTGCCGAGTGATGTACTGGTCGATATTCACTTAAGTGCAGATACCATCCTGAGCAGTGATAACCCCATCCTGATTGACTCTTCAGAAGTGTTGACGGGCAGTGGCGATGTAGATGGAACTGTTGTTAATGATGGGTATGTTAGCCCGGGAAATTCCCCGGGGGTACAGAATATTGATGACTATCAGCAAACCGCTGAGGGGACGCTGGTTATCGAAATTGGGGGCACGACGGTTGGTGCCGGGGCTGAGGTTATCGATAACGGTTATGATCAGATCAATGTTTCTGGACAGGCGGATTTTGATGGAACCCTTGAAATTGATTTGATTAATGATTTCACCCCGACAGCAGGCCAAATTTATAATGTTGTCAATTATGGTTCGCACACGGGCAGTTTTTCAGACTACAGCGGTCTTTATATCGGTGACGGCCTCTATTTCAAACCGACATATGCAGATGATGGTCTCAGCCTTGAAGTCATGGAAATGCCCGGCGGTATTGATCTGGATATCACCAATGAGGCGGTTCTGAATGATTTTATGGAATATCTGCTGGACGAAAATGCAACGGGTCCGTTTGAATTTTCAGGTGGGTTCACCCTTGCCGGTCAGGATGTGACAGGAGATATTTCCTTTAGTCGCGCTTCTGATAACACGGGCTATGAAATCGTTTTATCAAATGGTAAGGTTTCTTACGAAGTTGAAGGTTATGGCGTCGAGCTGAAAGACGCAGGCGGTGCCCTTTACATCGGCACTGACGGTGTGGCGGTTTCCCTGTCTGGGACTGCAGGCGTGATCGGTCTGGATGATTTGGGTCTCAGCGGTTCAGTTGATTGGTCCATGAGCACCTTTACAACAGATGTGAACCGTACAATTGATGATATTGAAATGCAGGTCGAAGCTTTACGTGATTTAAGCTTTGAAGGACAACTCGACCTGTCTGTGGCAAATCTGGCGAGCCTGTCGGGTGATTTCCTGTTTAAATTGGATGGGTTGGGGACGGATCCGCGTTTTCTGATTGATGGATCTAATATTACCTCGACAATCGGTGTTGATGGCGTTGGTGCAGAACTGACTAATGGCAGTCTGGGGATGATCCTTGACCTCGGGGCAAATGGGGTCCCGGGTTATGCGGTTCTGGCTTCCGGTAATGTGTCCTTGAATAATCCAACCGGGATTAATTTGGGCGGAACGGCTGTTGTAAAAGCCAATACCCTTGAAAAAACTCTCATCGAAGATGTAACCATTAACGGGCATACCCATAATTTTAACTTTGCAACAGCAGATCAGGTTCATTTGATTGATGTCCCCGACCTTGACCTGACGTTGAATGAAACCCTTCTCAACAGTCTGGATGCTGTGGGCTCGCAAATTCTTGCCCTTAAAGACGATCTGATCCCTGATTTTGATGAAGACGGCAATATTGTTTACAATAGTGTGCTGACTCAGACTTTGCCGGGGGTTAATAAGTCAGTTGAAGATATTGTCGGTTTTAATGAACTGCTTGAACTTGGCACCTACTTGCAAAACTATGTGAATTCAGCGGGTGCGAAAACCTTATCCGGTTTGATGTCCTATCTGGAAACCAATTGGGTTCCGACCTTAAGTAATGTGGCCGCAGATGCTCTGAATCTGGGCATGAACGATACGGGCTTTACGGTTAATTTCCAGAATACCTTTACAGCGACTGAGAATATTTCACTGGATATGGGGGAAGCTGTCAGTGACTTTGGTCTGGATTTTGATAATGGTCTTGATCTTGATGTGGATGTGTCTTCCAAGGTTGAATTTGCCCTTGCCTTTGACTGGGACCAAAGTGAAGCCAGCTTTGAACTGGGCAACATGGATTTTGGCCTGAGAGCGCATAAAGATGATCTCGTTGCTTCCGGTAGCTTTGGACCTTTGGGTATCTCGCTGGGCAGTAATGATGGGGAAAAAGCGACTGTCGATATTGATTTAGGTGGACGCATCTATCTGGATGATAACGGGGCCTTTGCTGTTCAAACCTTGCGCGACGATTTGAATATTGATTTGCCCGTATTCGCCCAACTGGCGGGGCAGGACCTAAGTGCACTGACAACACCACGTATTTTGCTGGAAGGAAGTCCGCTTACGGGGGAAGAATTCAGTTACAGCACAGAAAATTTTGACGTTCTGTCTGATTTCACCAACATTTCTCTGGTCGATATGATCCTGATGTTCCCGGACTTCATGGAAGCACTGGAAGAAGTGCGTGGGTCGGATTATTTTGCGGTCAATATTCCTTTTGCCGAGAATGCACTGAACCAAGTGTTTAATTTTGCAGACGGCTTTAAAACCAAGATTTATGACCAGATTGATTTTAACCGCGCCCCGGTAAAATTATTGGATAACCTGATTGGAAGTATTGCTTCGGGTGAAAAAACCTTAACCGTTTCCGGGCAGTCGTTCAGTGAAGACCTTGTTGATCAATATATAACGTTTGCCGGATATGGTCCGGTGCAAATCTTGGAAGTCAATGGCGATACACTGACCTTGGCGAAAAGTTTTGACGCGGACTTGTCTGACGTTGGCTTCTATATTCATGAAGAAATTGAACAAATTAAGACCTTGCAGGAATTTGTGTCAGCGATCAGTTCTTCGGGTGTTTTGCCGGGTGGCATGTCCATTTCTTATGACATGGATACACAGACCTTTGTTGTGCCGCTTGAATTTTCTAAAACATTTGATCCGGCTTCAACCAATCTGTCATTTGATTTTGACCTGGCTGATGGTGTTGGGCTTGATACAGATGCGGTTGGGGCGATCAATGCCTCTGTAAATGGATCGATGAATTTCTTCTTTGATCTTGACGGGGTAGATGGCAGCGGTGCCGAAATCGGCATCAAGGATGTGAATTTGGCCGCCTCCATGACCATGGATGTCAGCGATATGGAAGTCGCCGCCAAGCTTGGGTTCCTTGATGTGACAACCGGCGGGGCGGGCTCTGGCTCAGGCGTTCATGTCGAGGTTGGCGCAACTGGCGGGCTTGATAAGCAGCAAGGTGAGGCTGAGACCGACAAGCGCTTCAATATCGCGGATATTAAATCAGGTGATTTCATTGACAGTTTGCAAATGTCGTTGGATAGCGAGGCATGGGCAAAACTTAAAGGGCTAAGTGTTGACGGAATCGGATCGGAATTACCGATTGCACCGGCGGCTGAAATTTCCATTTACGTGCAAAATCCATTTGATCCGGGTTCCAGTGTACAGGTTAACCAAAGTCCTGCTTTGGCGTTTGATTTAGATACCTTTGTGGCTTCCGGTGCGGCAGGGAATAATGACACTGTTATTGTTATGCCGGATCTGGGAAGCGGGTTTGACTTTAAAAACCTCGAGTTTAGCGACATTCTGGCAGCGGTTCGTACCGGGATTGATTTTATTGAAGAATCCCTGGGAGATCATGAATTTTATAATGCGATCATCCCGATTTTGAATTTTGCTTTGGCTGATCAATTTACCGTTATTGATGGTTTTGCAGCAAAGCTTCAGGAAATTGACGATAACCCGAACGCCAGCATCGGCGAGGCAGAAGCTTTGATTGAGCAGGCGTTAGGGATCACGGATAATAACTCACTTGATTTTCAGGAACAAATGTTTGCCCTGCGCCTGAATGGCGATGTGCTGGATATCCACTTGGATTATGGCCAGACGTTAAGTGAACTTGTGACCTTTAATCTGGATTTGGAACAACTGCAAAATGCTGCAGGTATTGACTTGGCCGGACTAGACGGCATTGGATTATTAGCCGACCAGATTGGGGCAGGGGCCAGTGCCAATGTTCTGTTTGAAGGGATGTTCGATATTCAGGTGGATGCCGGGTTAGATTTTAGTGATATCAATCAGCCTGAAGTTTTCCTTTATGACTATGAAGAAGTTAAAGTCGATACGGTCACAGGCCTTGATGATTTGGCAGGGGTCGATTTTGCCGAAGGGTCCAAGGATATCACGGATGAACAGTATGCTGTGATCCTCGCTGGGTTTCAGGCTGCGTTGGCACAGGCGACACAAAGCGGCGGGGAGGCAAAATCCCTTCGGGCATCGGTCGTTGGGGCCTATAGCGGTGCTGAAACGATCAAGACTGCTGGTGAACGTATATTAAGCTTGATGGCATTGGAAGAACGTCTGGAAGCCGATCTTGGAATTGAGCTGACCCTTATGGCAGGCGGGCATGAAAGTGTCGATGATAGCGCAGCTGTTGCCGCGACTTCTGCTTTCACAGATTTGGTTGTGACCAAAGAGACGGCTATTTCGGCGGATCAGGCCCGTGGAACACAGGCTTCCATCGGTTTTCGTGTTGCAGGCACAGACATGGAAATGGGCTTTGATCTTGGTCCGATGAGTTTGGGCACAGAAGGCGCATCTGTCATTATTGATGGGGATGGGGATGCCTCGACGACGGATGATTATGCCACACTACAAATCCGTTTGGACCAAATTGATCTTTCTGATGATCCAACCATCACAGAGGCTGTGAAAAATTCTATACCGGATGATGATGGACGTTTTCATTTTGCGGATGAAGATATCAAGCTGAATGTCGCCCCTGTCATGAACGGGGATATCAATGTTGTCCTGCCTTTGCGAATGGATTTCGAAGGTCTTGAATTTGAATTACCAGAGGCTTTGAAAATTGAATTAAACCCCGAATTTGGGGATAATCCCTTTGGTGCATTTTTTGATGGCTTGATGAATGCGGACCTGCCGGACTTTGAATTTCCGTCAACGCCTGTCCTTAATATTGATACACCCGATATCGTTGGTTTCTTTGAAGACCTCGGCGGTAGTTTTGATCTCTTGGCAATCCTAAATGATCCATCCATGATTATTGACGGGATCGACTTCAGCCTTGGGTCTTTGCAGGATGTGGTTCTCGAAGGGTTTGCAGCGGACCTGCCATTTATCGGTGATATTCTGGGCGATTTCTCCGGCTTTATCGGGGATATGCGGCTTGGTGTTCTGTCGGACCTGAAATATGAACTTTCACAGTATGGCGGCGTGATTGAAGCCATGCGCAGTGTCTATTTCGAAGTCTTCGGCCAAAACGGTCTGGATATACTGCTTGATAGTACGGGCGATAATATTGTTGATATCAATGACGTTCTGGTTGGCTGGTACGATGAAACCGGCACCTTTATGGACGATTGGATTGTCAATGGTGCCCCACCTTCAGACGTTAATGCGGTTCAATTCGACATGGACCTTGGTGGCACGATCTTCGGGACAGGCGTTGATATTCCGCTTGATCTGGAGCTCCCTGGTTTTGAATTTGAACTCGATGGTGGTTTTGCGCTGGATATGGATTGGAGCCTTGATTTCTCCACCGGGATCAGTGCCAATGATGGTTTCTACATTGTTACGAACACCGATGAAGATGATGCAGAGTTCCAAGTTGATATTGATGTGTATCTTGACGGGACACCCGATAATCCAAACGTTTCATCCCCCTTGGAAGGTGAGGCCAAACTGGCCTTCTTCAAGGCTGTCTTTGAAGATAAAGGCATTCAGGAAGACGGTGCCTTTGTCGCTAGTGGCTTATATGGTGACTTTGACATTGATTTTGTCGGGGATGACCGTCATCGCCTGACCATGAACATGTTGTCCGGTAAACCCATTGAAAAAACGTTTGTTTCTTCTTTCGAGCTGGATGGTGAACTGAATTTGGGCATGAGCCTTGAAGTTGACGGACTGGCGGCGATGCCACGTCTTGTTGGCGATCTGGTCGTGGATTGGGATTACATTCTGGGGCAGAAGGTTGAAACACCGAGTGTTGATATCCTGAACCTTGGCCTAGATGTCGGATCCCTTGTGGATGACTTCTTAAAGCCGATTATTGGAAATATCGAAAGTATTCTTGAACCTTTCCGCCCTGTTGTTGAAGGCCTTTATCAAGACATTCCGGGCATGGGTTTCCTCGGGATCGACACGGTCATGGACCTGATCGATACCATCTTGCAGCTGCGCGGTAAAAAACCGGTTAACTGGGCCTTTGTCCATGCGGCAAAAGCCATGTTGGACATGGGTGACACGATTGATGAATGGTCGCGTGCAGGCGGTATTATCCTGCTTGGGGATATCAAAAACCTTGGAACGGCTGATCTGGACTACTCGCAGACAAATGTTGAACTGCCCAGCAGCTTTGATGCCCAACTGAATAAGCTTGAAAAAGAATCAAGCGGGGGTGTTTCTAGTGGCAGTGAAACACGAAGTGGCTTTAAATTCATTGAATATGTCACCGATATTTCCCAGTGGATGAATGTCATCACGGGTGGGGATGCGACCCTCTTTACTTATGAAATGCCGCTGCTTCATGCGGGCGGAGAGTTTAATGTGCCGATTATTGGCTTCTCGGCAGGTCCGGCTGATTTTGGCGTCATGGCTTATGGTGATTTTTCTGCTGAGGCTGATCTGGCCTTTGGTTATGACACCCTTGGTATTCGCAAAGCCTTGGATTCAGGTAATATGCTGGATGCGTTTGATGGGTTCTACATTTCCGATGTGACCTTGCCGGAATTTAAAGGTGGCAGCATAGTTTCAGGCACAGGCGGAGACGAAAAACCGGAATTTTCGTTTGATCTGGATGTCGGGATCAAAGCAGGCGTGAGTGCTGGTCCTATCGAAGCATGGTTGAAAGGCGGGATTGAATTTTTTGCTGATTTTGACCTTCAGGATATCCAAACGGCTGAGACCACAAAAGATGAAGATGGTTATATTACCAATGTGAACTACACAAGCGATGGTAAAATCCGCCTGTCCGAAATGAAGACCATGTGGGAATACGAAAACGGCGGCTTTGCCAATATGTTCAATGCTGACATGGGGGCGACTTTCGAAACAAGCGCTGAAGTCGTTGTGAATTATGGTCTTGGATCTTCGACGGTCTTTGATAAGACATTGATGGAAGTTGACCTGTTTGAATTTAATTATGACGCACCGATCGTTCAGCCTTATCTGGCAGAGAAAAGCGGCTCAACCCTGACCCTGAACTTTGGAGACCGAGCATCCGCACGTAAATATTTCAATACAGAAGACAGCGGCGAACAAGTTTGGCTTTACGGTGAAAACGGCAAAGTCGGCATTGAATTTGATGGCTGGTATCAAACCTTTGACGGAATTAGCGAAGTCATCATCGATATGGGTGATGGCGAAGATATGCTGGATGCAACACGCTTGTCAGATGTGCGCGTCACGGCGCACGGCGGCTCCGGTGATGATACGATTTTGCTAGGTGACGGTGGCGGTGCCATCTATGGCGATAGTGGGAACGATACTTTGAGCATCACAAAAGGAAGCACAGGTGCTTTACTTGATGGCGGCTCAGGGCGTGACCGATTGACTGGTGCGGATGGTGATGACACCTTAATCGGCGGCTCTGGTGCAGACCGTCTTATGGGTGGGCTTGGTGATGATATCCTTGAAGGTGGGTCTGGTAACGATCAGCTTTATGGTGATTTTGGTGATGACACCTATGTTTTTGCCAATGGCTTTGGTCAGGATTCTATTCGCGATCGTCAAGGCGCGACCACGCTTGATTATTCACGCATGACAGACAGTATTGATCTGACCTTTGGGCGTTCAGGTGTAAGTGCCTACACCGCCAAAGGGGATGAAGTGCGTGCAGGTGGGGCGCAGGTGGAACATATCTTCCTGACCCAAAATGATGATGACATTCGTATTAAAGATTTTGGCGACTGGGCTCTGACAGTTGAAGATGCGGGCGGTAATGATGACTATCACATGGTCATGGGTCGTGCCGGGGCTTCTATGGATACCGGGACCGTTCACATCATTGATACCTCTGGTGCCTTTGATGAAATGATCGTCGAACAAACCAGTCTTCAAAATGATATTTTCCTGAACAACCAGCAGGTTGCAAATGGTCGCGAAGTTGTCACTTATACCGATACGCACATCGAACGACTGACGCTTATGGGCAAAGGCGCAACCTATACCGACAGCAATATCGAAACATTTGGTCGCAAGGTATCTTTTGACACGACAAGTGGGAATAATATTTCTGATCTGGGCGCAACTGGTTTGCGTGTGATCGGCGATGACATCACCATGAACAGTCAGGTCAAAGCGGCCCACGTTATTATGGACAGTTTCGACACCTTGGAAGTGGTTCAGCGAATTAACGCGCATATGGACGGGTATGTCGAACTGCGCACCTATGGCGACAATTCCCATATTGTGCAAATGGCGGATATCCTTGTATCGACAGGCACAAGCTGGGACGGTAGCGGGGCTGGCTGGTTGCGTTTTGTTTCAGCCGATGGTCATATCGCCAATGACAATGCATCTCACATTTTAGCGGCCGGCAGCTATTTGCAAATGGCTGCGCGTGATTATATCGGGACGCTGGAAAAACAGCTTCTGACACAAATTAAAGACATTACGGCGATTACATCTTCGTTCGGCAGCGGCGATATTGTGATTACCGAAGCTGATGACCTGAACGTTGTGACGGATCGCCGACATAACAATCCGGAAAATCCAGGTTTCCGTGTAACGCCGACAAATGGTGTGGAATATTGGGAAGATAAAACAAGGTGGGACAATGATGCGACTGCCGACTGGATGAATGTCATTCAGGAAGGCCGCACAGATTACGGTCTTGAAATCGGCACGGGTGACTTGCATCTGACGCAGTTGTTGGCAGACGCTTTGCTGACCTTGGAATCCGGTGACATTCATGCTCTGGCGGACGGGGCTGATATTTCACTGACTGTGGATGATATCGACTTCAGAAGTGGGGAAGATAAAGTCATTGCCAGCGGTGATCTGAGCATTCAGGCACAGAAAGCAGTTTGGGATTACCTGATCGGTTCTGCAGCAGAAGGTATTTCTGGGGTCGAACAAACTCGTAATAACCATTTAACATCCATGGCGCTTGGATCAACGGATGTGGCGGCAATTGCCGATGGGTTTGCCTCGATCACCATTGGTCGACGTGATAGCGGCAACACCATGACCATCGGGGATTTGATCGATCGTTTGGTGCCGAAAATGACCGATGATGCAGCGGTAGATAATGCACAACTGCGCGATGACTGGACGTTTGTTTCGGATGATCTGAAAATCCGTGGTGAAATAAATGGCGCAGCAGAAAAGCTGGCCTTTGTTGCTGAAACCTTGTCTATCAACAGCCAGAACGTCCATAATCCGCTTGGCTTGCCAGACTCAGGTGTCACGGCGCGCGAAGTCCATTTCGATGTGACTGAACAAATGCATGTCGGTGGATATGTTGTTGGTGAAGATCTCGTTAATCTGGATGTAACCGCATCAACGGGTGTCAATACAACAGGGACGGATGCCTTTGCCGCCCCGCCAAATGATGTCACCAGTTTGTTGATGGATGTTGGCTCCAAGATTGAAACATTGAACGATGGCAGCCAGATTGATATTGATTTGTCTAACGGGGCCCAAGTGGCCGGGGTTATTCAAATCCACGGTGAAAATTCCAGCATTGATATTGATTTGGGCAGTGACTTCCTGTTGTTGGAAGGCGCCACGATTGTGGGCCGCGAGATCGGTGCCGATATTGATATCGCAGCTGGTGGTTTGATCGCATTGAATTCCGGTTCTGCCGTTACGGCGGGGATTGAATTTAATCAGGTCAACGGTGCACCTGTCGCCAGTATCAGCGGCGCTGCAGGTTCCATTAAGCTGGATGCACATAATGAAATGATGCTGTCCGGTTCTGTATCCACATCCGATGCGTTGACCCTTAAATCGGGTGCATCCACGCGCGATAATGAAGACTTTGGCGATCCGAGTGATCCGTCCTATTTGGCGCAATATACCGTTTACAATAAACAAGCTTATATGGACAGTATCGCCGCACTGGACCCAAGTCACTATCTGGGCAACCATACCCGTGGATATGGCATGCTGGTTGGGGGGACTATTACGTCATTGGGCGATAACCAATCGGTTGTCATTTCCTCAAACGAAGATGTCCTGATGCGCGGTAATATTGTGGCAACAGGTGATGGTACGACTGTTACTCTGCGATCAGACACCTTTGTTTTCCATGAAGGACGAATTGAAGCAAACGGCGGCATTGATATCTTTGGCGGGATTGAAATTGACGGGACGGACCTTGGCGGGTCGGATGATTTCGGTTCAAGCGTCTATGTTCATGAAACAGCCTCTGCCTTTACAACAGGTGATGCGGCTCACATCACGGTGAAAGGCAGCAAAGATGTTGACCTTTACGGTGTCTTGCTGGCAGGTGGGCGCATTGGCGAAAATGGCCCGGTTTGGAGCGGCACAGGTGCGAACCTGACTGTCGAGGCAGGGGCGCAGTTGCTTGTGGAAACAGGTTTGCTTGCCAGCGGCAACGTGGTTGCCAAAGGCGGCATTGCAGATGCAGGCGATAATGACATCAGTGTTCTGATGGGTACGGCTAGTGGTGCAACCGCACGCGGTTATAACGGCATCGGCGGTAATGTGACCGTCACATCTGCCGGAAATCTTGAAATGATGGGCACCTATAATGCAGGTGGTTCACTCGTTCAAACCTTTGCCGCAGACGGTAAGCTTCTGACACAGAGCGTTGATTGGTCCGGCACGCTGGGTACCTTTACGGTGGATGCACAAGGGCGTGCCATCATCGGGGGGTATACCAAAAATTCAGAAGGTGAAGACACACTGACGGGTGGGTTCATTAATTCTGCCAGTGATGTGACCATTCGTGGTGGCGCGCATGCCAGTGGAACAGGTGTTCTCATTACGGGTGCGTCTGAAATTGCAGCCAATAAAGAAGATGCACTGATTTACATCGATGCAGCACAGGATGCAGAAATTCTGGGGCTATTGGCTGCCGGGGCACGCATCCATCAGGTGCGCGACGCCAATGGGACCTATCAGGGTAAATATCTGGAAACCTATGGCGGGGCCTCTAAAATTCGTGTGGAAGCCGATCATCAAATTCGTGTGGGTGTGGGCCTGCAAGCCGGTAAGTCCATTGACCTGATGGGTGGTGTTGACCCGGTTGAGCCGGACCCGGCAGATGGGTCTGTCAATCACAGTGGTAAAGGTCTGGTGCTCTATGGTTCTGCCAGCCTGAAAACATGGCAGGAAAATTCTGAAATTAACCTGAATGGTGCAGGTCGCGTTGATGTCCTTGCACCTGCCCACACCAATGAAGTGGAAGCACAGGGCTGGCCTGTAAATGCAAATGGTCAGTTGACAGAAGATGTCACCCTCGATCTGGTTGTTGACAAAGGGACTTACGAGATTAGCGCCAGCGTTACCATGAGCGTTGCTGATACGGCGGCAAATGAAAACATCAATGATTTGATGACGTCTTTGCAGGTCGCTCTGGAAGGGGCGAACTGGATTGTCACACAATCAGACACAGCAGATTATGTTGTGGGTGAATCCTATGGTGATTTTGCAGATAACCCGGATACAGCAGATGATGTTGATCCTGATTTACAAGTCAAACTTCGCAATGGTCATTTGAACCTGACGGGCGATTACAACTTTGTCATCAAGGATACTTCCATCAATGCAGGTCAGTTGGGTTACCAGCTTGCCGCAGGTGATCTGAAGTCGGGCATTTATTATGCCATTGATGCGCGCGAACAAGGCAGTGTGGTTAATATTGGCTCCCCCACAGGCCCGAATGAGAAAGTCTATGTTGCAGGCAAAGTACTTGCACATAAAACCATAAACCTGTTCAGTGGCGCGGCCAGTGATGGGGTAGATATTGAATTGGATGCAACCGGTGTTTTGGAAACCGTTGACGGGTCAATTACCTTTACGGCCGGGGAAAATGGCCTCATCAAAGGGGATGTGATTGCCCGTGGTGAAGGGTCCGATGTGATTATCGGGGCCGGGAAATCCATGACGGTTGCGGGGGATATCATCGCAACAGACGATATTACCCTGATAGCAGGCACTACAGAAAATGCAGGTGAAACAAGCCTGAAAGTCGAAAGTACATCGAAAATTATTTCAAATGGCGGCGGTGGCACAATCCAGCTTGACGGTTTGAATGATGTCATTATTGACGGCATGATCGGTGAAGGCAGTAATGATCTGGATGAAATCGTTCTGATTTCCCAGAAAGGGGATGTGACCATTACCAAGGCGTCGGGCTGGATTAAAACCGATGGCCTGATCCGTATGGAAGGCATGAATGTTGACATTCAAGGGGTGATTGAAAATACAGCCGCCGATGCGGATGGGTATGAAATCTCCATTGATGTTGATGGCAAAATCACGATCCAGAGTGATATCGAATTGATCGGTGATATGCTGATCGATGGTGTTGCGGGCGTTGAAATCTTTAATGCCTCTATTCTGGCAACGGGGACTGACTCTTCCATTGATGTAAAATCCGAAGGGGATATCGTTACCTCGCGGATCGCTGTTGCCAATGGTCATGACAGTTTGCCGGATGGTCAGCTTTATCAACAAGGCGCAACACTGGATGCCAAGAAATCCATCACCATGGATGCAGGCCAAGAATTGACAATCGGATCAGGGGTTGTCCTTGGAACGGTTAATGACAATTCTTCAATCGTGTTAAATGGGCAAACGGTCAATATTCTGGGGACAGTAACTGCCGGGGCATCGAGCCAAGGGGTCTGGCAGGGTAATGATGCTCGTCTGGACATCACGGCAACAGAACGCGTCAACGTTGGTGGCCGTGCCATTGATAGTGCCGGACTTATGAGTGATAAGGGCGGGAACCTGAAATCAAGTGGTGATCTGGCGATTACGGTTGAAAACGGTACGAATGCCATCGGTTTCTACCAAAATAACCTGTCTACAGTTTTGGCAAGTTCAACGCAGGACGGCGGCTTGGCCTTTGATGGAACCACGTCTGATCTGACCATTACAACCGATACAGGCCTTGAGGTTCACGGCGTTTTGAAAGCCGATGATGCTGCCTCGAAGGTTAATATCACAACGGGTGATACGGCCTTGTTTAATGGGACGGTTGAAGCTGGTAATGAAATTAATGTTGTGGCAGGTGACGATGAAAGCGGTTCGTCTGTTATCACCAGAAATCATGTTTATCTGACAGATGTAGCCACGGGTTATTTCCTTGATGACCAGAACCGTTTGATGGATGGCATGGGGCATTTGGTCAATGCAGATGGTGACTATGTTGATGAAAACGGTGATGTGGTTGCTGATCCTGTCCTCGGCGGGAACCCGATCCAGTTAAGTGGGGCAACGTTTGACACCAATTATGGCGGCACGATCAACATAACGGGTGAAAATGATGTTAACCTAGGGGGACAAATCGGTCGTCCACAGCAGGTTGCTGAAGGCGTAACCACCGTAAATGTGGATACGATCAATGTCACTAGTGGCGAAGATGTCACTGTTACAGGTTTGGTCAGTGCGATTAACCAGATCAATTTTGATGTGGTGCAGAATTTCACGGTTATGCCGGGCGGTGTTGTTAATACCCGGGGCACATCCGGTCAAATCCGCGTTGATGCCGAAGGCAACGTGCTGATTGCAGCTAATGATGCAGATGACCGTGGGGCGGCTCGTTTGGAAACGTCTGATTTGCTCCATATCAGTGGGGATAATATTTACCTGAGCGGGACTGTGAGTGCTCTATCTGATGCAGATGCCCGCTTGTTGGTGAATGCCCATACCAGTGCAATCATTGGCGGGGCATTGAGTTCCAGCGGTAAAATTGATTTACGCGGCGGTGTGTCTAAAAACTGGTCGGATGCGACCTTAACAGCCTCCAATGTGAGCGTCGCAAGCTTGAATTCTGCGCTGATCAAAGTGGTTGGTGTAGGCACTGTTGATGCGAAAACAGATATTAACATCATCACAGGTGGTGATTTTGCGGTTGAATCAGAAGTGGTTGAACAAGATGGTCAAACCGCGCTGTTGAAACCGATCATTATTACCGAACCCATGACCATTCAGGTTGTGACAGGCTACAATGAAGTTGAAGATGGCTTCATCTATCAGCCGGTTGTTTCTTATGTCACAACAACGGTTGAAGAAGTCATCGGTCAGGAAGAAGTCAAAGCAGGTGTGTCTTATTACACAATGGATGTGACCCTGACACAGGATGGCTATTACAATATGGATACAAACACCTTCCGCGAATATTTTGTGGAAGGGGTGGATTACAATAACGCAGATGTTGACTGGGCTTTAACCGGGGCAACTGCCCCCAATAATGATAAGGCTGAACCAAACCCAAGCTATAATCCGTTTAACACCCTGACAGACTTGCAAAAAGCGGCTGTGTTGAAACATCTCGGATATATGCCACTTTATGATTTCGATTACAGCAATTATACGCGCAATCAGGTTGTCAACGGCAACCCGACAGCGCAATCGGTTGACCCAGACTGGAAGAACAATGCCGATGAAATCCAGTATATTGCTGTCTCTGGTTGGGATGATAAATACATTCGCATGCCGAAAGGGGCAGCGGCTGATGTTTTGAATATTATCAGCCAGGGCGAAGCCGATATCTGGGATGAAACCGTTGGGACATATTATGATACGGCTGAAGTCTATTATGATCAGGTTCATACGGATTATGTCGGCACCGAACAGGATTATCACAAAGAAACCGATCTGGATGGCAGTGATAAAGATCGTTGGCAGGTCAGTTATTCTGATAATGGTCAGCGTTGGTATTCCATCAATGATGGACGTTCCGGCGAAAATGCGGTGTCGCATACCTTTATGCCGCTTTGGACGGTTGAACCTAATACCACGCTGGATACCCGTACGGATGTCTTGGGGAATTATATCTATTCCACAGCTGGTTATGACAGCACAACGGCCACATTGATCAACCAAACTGAACATTCCAGAAGTACGGAAATCATCGGGTATTCCTATGATAAATATTTCGATGTGGTCATTCGGTCTATTGGCGTTGAGTTTGATTTTAATACTGAAGACGGGGATGAGGAAGAAGCGGCTCGTTTTTATGGTAGCTTGACCGATGGAAGTGGCAATACTGTTGACTCTGGCTCAAAAGTGCGCGGATGGCCTGGTGGGGGCGATGGTGGATATTATTCCATGTCAAAAGTGCTTGCTTCTGGTCGTCTTGATAAAAATGGCGAAATCTATATCGAATATCGTATTTGGGAAGATGACGAAGGCAGTGAAACATCATATGGCTCCGGCGATGACAATTTTTTATACGGTTCACGCACGTATCATATTCCTGACTATAATATCTTCTCGAACACAACGACGACCTATTCCCCTTCATCAGGGGATCAAGAAGTCAGGTTCTCTGTTGAGGTCACACCTGTTTGGGTGCGCCAGCCGGATATTACAGGGGAACACATCAACTATAACTATGATTGGACATCTGTCGAAAATGATGTGACCGACACTCGTAAAACCCTGCAATATTTCTATAAAGGGCAAGCGACAGATATTTATGAAACGCGCGATAAAACACAAACGCGCGAAGAACAAACCCGTGTGGAAACACAAGAACGCAAGACCATTTGGCGCAATGATCCGATTTATGAAGATCAAACGGTCAACCGGTCCAAACGGATTTATGATGATGCGGGTTCTGTTGATTTTGCTGCCTTTGAAAATGATGCTTTGCATGCTCTTGGCAATATCAACATCACAACAGGTGAGGACACCACAATCAGTGGTCTTGTCACCGGGGATGGTGCTGATAGTAACCTGACGATCAATGCCGGTGGCGATATCAAGGTTGATGGTCGTCTTTATGACGGGGCTGCTGAAGACGCACAGGCCGCGCAAGCAAAACTGGATATGACCGGGGATGTTCTGTTCAATTCTGGCGGAAAAACCACAATCGGTGATGATAGTTCACTTGTTACGCAAGGTGATTTGACCATTGATGCAAACGGTGATGCGATTGTCGATGGTAATGTTGAAACAACGGGCTTTATTGATATTGACACCGATGGTTCGGCGACTTTGACGGCAGATATCAAAACGGCAAACGAGATTATAGTTGATGCGGCAGGTTCCATCACTGGCTCTATTGAGACATCGTTGGAAGTCAGTGATGAAGCCGGTAGCATTCGTCTTGATAGCGAAACAGGCGATATCTTGCTGACAGATTCTTCTGTTCTGGCGCAATCGGGTCTGACGCTGTTGGCGCAAAATGGTGAAATTTCCCACAGCGGTGGTGTCATTGAAACCGATCAGATTACCGCGCAATCACAGTCAGGTTTCACAGCCAACACTGAAACATCAGAGGTCACGATCACAAATAGTGGTTCTGGTGATGTGACCTTGTTGAATGATGGTGCGCTGATCGTCAATCAAATGACGACGGGGGCAGGGGCAATCACCCTTGATAACCATGGCGCTGTTACGGCTGCAACGGTTCGAACCAACGGGACCAGAGATGACGATGACATTTCCATTCAGGTTTATGGCGGTGGTCTGACTTACACAACCATTGCCGTTGCAAATGGGGGGGACGGTGATGTCATACTGAAAACACAAGGTGATATCAACAATGTGGGCAATGACAGCATTATTGATGCAGATGAACTGACCATCCATGTGCCGGGATCAATTGATGTGACAACCAATGTCAACGAGATTGATTTCACCTCTTATGATGGCGGCGATATTACGTTGAATGATATTTCTGCTAATGGCTTACGTTCCTTTAGTGCCGAATTGGGCGAAGGGAATTTGGATGTTACGGTCGCAGGCGATATAGCGATCAAGAAGGCGCATGTCCTGTCCAAGTTCCGTGACTTTAATCTGGTGTCTGCTGGATCGGTTAGCGGGTTGGATAATAATAATGAACTAAATATCATTACGAATGTGTTGAACATTCAGGCGGAAAACGGGATCACGGACCTTTATACCCAAGCCAATGAATATCAACGCGTTGTCACAACAAACGGTGACATCACAATGACCAACAAAGAGTTTGGTGATGATGATGTCGATAACCTGACTTTAAGCGAAGTTGTGACCGGATCAGGTAATGTTTCCATTACGTCTGATGAAACTATTGTTGCTTATGAAGTTCAGGCTAATGGGGACAACACCAGTCTGGCAATTACCTCGACCAACAATAATATCGTGGTTCGCACCCCGACACATGCAGATGCCGGGATTTGGGCATCTTCGAAACTAACCTTGGATGCGGGTAAGAAACTGGATCTCGAAGTAAACGTGGATGCTGAAGATGAATTGATCCTGCGCACCGGTGAAACCTTTAATTTGCCAACGACAGGCACGTATGCAGCGGACCGGATTACAATTGAATCTGATGAAACCGTCAAAATGAATGGCGATCTTGTCTTTGGCGGGGAAAGTCTGAATATCAAATCGGGTCAGAACATCTTCCTTGAAGGTACGGTTTCTTCTTCTGATGGATCGACAGTTGAACATCTGACACTGACGTCATTGGCGGAAAATCCGCAGGAAATCGTCATGACCGATACGACACTTGGTTATATCGTCTATCACGATGACAACGGGGATCGTGTTCTGCACCGTCCGGATGGGCATTATGTGCGCGCTGAAATTGACGGCAAATATGTTCAATACGGTTTTTATGTACCGGATGACCCTGCACTGGACCCGTATCAAATCACTTATCTGTCTTCAGCCGAAGATGGTTCCGGGACCTTGACCGACTTGTCTGGCAATGCGTTGGATAGCGCGCGTGTTACACAGATTACACGTGGTGAGGTTGACGTTACGGACGAGGTGAATGCTGGACTAAATATTGAAAAGCAAATTCGTTATTACGCTTCCTCAGACATCAAGCTTGATCTCGGTAGTCAAACCTTTGGTGATGTGACGATCACAGCCGGGGGAACGGTTGGTAGCATCGATTTGAATGCAGACCAGAACCTTGATCTGACCAATTTCAAACTCAATGCTACTGGTGGTATTGATATTGAAACAACGGGTGACCTGACGGTAACGGATGGTTCACTTTCCGGGATCGGGACAAATATTGCTGAATTTATCACCCTGACATCAGGCGGTGATCTGCATCTTGAACAGAACGTTGAAGTTCAGGATGGTGTGCGCGAACGTAATCAGGAATGGATTGATGTCGAAGGTACCATCACCTTGAACAGTGGCGGCACGATTACCCAAGATGAAAACCTGCTTGTCAACGCGACAAATCTGGTGACGTCTTCTGTTTCTGGAACAGACCTGTCAACCGATGTCGGTACCTTGACGTCCACAATCAGCGGTGATGGCACATTGCGCATTGTGGAAGAAAATGACCTGACGGTTCATCAGGCGAATATCAACAATGGGTCTATTCAGGTGGCTGTGAAAGGCGCACTGGATATCGGTGAAATGAGCATCGCAACCGACGTTCAAGGAAACCGCGTTTCCTTAAGTAACGGTCAAGGTAATGTTACAATTGATAAAATTGAGCTAGGCAAGACCTTTGGTGATATTACCATCTATTCAGCCGGCGAGGTGATTGAACGTACACCGGGTGATGATGCAGCAGACTTGATTGCGAACTCAGTCAATATCTTGATTGAAGGTGACACAACCGATTTGGAAATTGATGCCAACATCGTTCAGGTTGGCACGCCTGATGATCTGGTGCTGGAGTTCTTCGGGGACCTTGTTTTGTCCGGTGAATATGTCGGTTATGTGGATGTAACCGTTCATGGTAACGTTATCATGACGGAACTTAGTGCAGGCGACGATATTACGATCATTGCCGATAATACTATCAATGTTCGCGCAGATAACGTGGCGACTTCCGGGAAAGTAACCCTGAGCGGGATTGCCATTACCTTTGAAGAAAACTCAACCCTTAACGCGTTACAGTTGGATGTGGATGCCACCAACGGTCCGATCACGATGGAAGAAAGCTCTTCTATTGTCGTTGGGACAGGCGGGGCAACGCTGGATGCAACGGGTGATATTGTCCTGACACAAATGGATGTTGCGGGTGATCTACATGCACATACAACAAACGGGGCCATTCTTGATGGCAGCACGGTTGATGGACAGGTGATCAAAGTTGACGGAAATGTTGATCTGAACGCCAAAAATGGTATCGGTCTGGATGGTCGTGAAGGTGATCCGGATGATATTGACCTTGAACTGGGGGGCACACTGTCGGCCCATACCGATCAGGGCGGGATTAACATTAGCAACAAGGGCGACTTGACTATTGATGGTACTGGCGTTTCAGCCATTGCAGGACGTGTGTTGTTAAATTCTGAAACTGGTTCGATCAATATTGCAGATGGTGCTGAGGTTAAAGGTAATCAGGACAGTATGGTTCTCCTGGCTGAAAACGACATTAATATCAGCAGTCTAAGTGGTGACGGGGAAATTATCGTTACCTCGAAAACAGGGTCCATTCTGGATAATAGTGCTGATGAAACGGCAAATATTTCATCGGATGGCACAATTTCGTTAACGGCACAAAACGGCCTTGGGGTTGTTGGTGGCGAAGACCTGAATATTAATGGTGGCGTCAGCGGCACTGCAACAGATGGCGGGATCAATCTTGAAGGTTCTGACAATCTGTCGGTTCTGCCGGGCAGCCTCATTGCCTTAAATGGGGATATTACCCTTTCTGCCATTCAAACCTTGGATATTACAGGCAAGCTGGAAGCTGAAAATGGCGACATTAGCCTGACAGCCAAAACAATCACACAATCCGGTGAAGTGCTGGTCCACGATACTCATACGGTTGACATTGCAGCCGGTAATGGCGGGCTATCAATGACGGGTAAGACTGTCGTCGATGGTGACGGGACTATTACGGTGGCTTCTGAAGCCGGGATTAACATGGGGCTGTTTGAAACGGCTGGTAAGGTCAAGATGGAAGCAGATGGTTCCATTACCGATGCCTTGCAAAACCGTGCCGTGAACATTGTCGCAGATGATGTCGTGCTTGATGCAGGTGGCAGTGTTGGTTCTGCAAATATTGATCAACTTGATGTGGTTACGAACACCATTTCTGCGCTGGCAGAGTCTGGTGGAGTTTCCTTACGCTTCCCGAATGGGGTAACTGTCTCAGAACCCGGGATCTGGTCGCTGGATGGCAAAAGCAATACCTTCATTGTAACGGATCAGGGCACAGTTAAAAGTGACGGTGAAATAAGCCGTGCCACAGCACAAATGGAGGGCGCCTTTATCGGTGCGCTTGGTGAAGGAAGTGTCAGCGCCTTTGAATCTTGGGGTGGTCGTGATGCGCTGGATGATAGTGACATTTTCCATACTTCAGAGCGTAATCGCGAAAAAGAGAACAACCAGCTCTTGAATGATCAGAATGACTTTGATCGTATTCGCCAAGAGGACGATAATGACCAAATCCAAAAAGATATTTTCAAGGACCATCAGCCTTTATTATCAGAATTTGTTGATAGGGACCGTGCTGAGAAAATTCTTGAAAACTTGTTTGTTGAGCCTGTTTCCAAGCCGGATGTTGCGGAAGTTGAAACTGAGGAATATGCGGACAAGCCGAAAACTGAATCATCCATGCTTAAGCAACGTCAATTGGTTCAACAGGGCGATGATGATCAGCTGATTGATTTCAATAATGATATCTCCATAGAGCCTTCAAGAATTTTCAGTGTTCTTGAATCCAGACAGCCAGATGCTCCAGGGGTTGTGGATGATGGATTAGGAATTGAGCGGGTGAATGATTTGATTGATGAAATACTGCGCAACATTGAAGGAAGAGATCAGGATGATTTGTTACCAGCAGACATCTTGCCGCAAACACCGTTGCCTTCAGGCAATGGGACAGGGGCATCCGTTCAACTCCCCACAGAGGAACAGCAGCAATCCTCTGTTGAAACCCCACAAGAGGGTGAGGTGAATATTGCTGCAGCCGAGTAAAAATAAAATTTTTCAAAACTTTAGTGACAAATGAGGAGAACTCACAATGACGACCAAAAATGATGATGTTTCAACTGATGTAAAAGCTGGCGAAGGTGCTGTTCCACCGGAAGCCGTTGCAAGCAAAATCATCTGGAATGACAGTAACATGACTTCGAAATATGCGAATGTTTCCAACGTCGCAACAACAAGTGATGAAGTTATGTTCTTGTTTGGAACGTCAACGGCTTGGAATAGCGCACAAAAAGACGTAGTGGTGAACCTGAGTGACCGGATCATCATGACGCCATCAGCTGCCAAGCGTTTTCAACAGGTTTTAACGCGTACATTGGAAGAGTATGAAAAGAAATTCGGTCAACTTGACTAAACTGAATTTCCTTTGATTTTAAGGTTTTAACCGCCGCTTGATGTACAATTTCAAGCTGGCGGTTTTGCCGTTTCTATGAGAAGACAATGAGCAAACCCCATAATATGTCACCTTATAACCTTGTTACTTCCCTGTTAAACCTCTCGCGATTTGAGGGGTCGACACGGGAATTCTGGCGATTGTTTGTCCGTCAATATGCTGCTTTATGCCATGCGGAACAGGCGATGCTGGTTGGGTGTTCAGGCGGCAAATGGGGTGTTGTTCAGAGCTGGGTTTTACCCGAAAAGACATGGTCGTTTGATGATGATTTAATGCGGATTGCCGAAGCAGCACAAAAGCAAAGTATTGTGCGCGTCAGTGACTTGTTGGCCGTGCGTATTGATGTCGGCCCACAGGAAGACCCGCCCGTTTTGCTGATGGAATTAAAGGCCGGCACTCATGTCCCGGAAGTTCAGACTTTATATTTCGCAGCCGGGCTTCCTTCGACTTTTCAGGTGATGCGCCAATATGGTAAAGCGCGAAGTGATGTTGTTTTTTTCGCAGAGGTCTTAAAGCTTCTTGGGACTATTCAGGAAGATAAAAAATTCAAACAAGCTGCTATGCGTTTATGTAACGAGGCCGCCGCATTGTTCAAAGTCGATCAGGTGAGTCTGGGGTGGTCCGGTCCCTATGGCAAGCAGGTCAAGGTTTGTGCGATCAGCAACCTCGAAACTTTCGACCAACGCACCAATGCCATTTGGGAATTGGAAGCTGCAATGGAAGAATGTTTGGACAAAGAAGGGGAAATCATTTGGGATCATCACCAGAAAAATGATGAATTGGTTCGCGCCCATAAAGCTTATGGCGCGGTACGATCTGTCGGACATTTAATCTCTGTTCCGTTACGTATTGGTTCGGATTGTGTTGGTGTTTTGACCTGTGAAGACAGCAAAACACCCTTTCAGGAAAGCGATGCCTGGAAATTACGCCTGATGCTGGAACAATGTGTACGCCACCTATCTTTTCTGGAACATCGTGATAAGTGGGTTGGTGAAAAAGTCAGGCGACAGTTTAAGCGGACTTTTCGTACGCTTTTGGGTGTCGATAAAATGGCCTATAAGGTCGCAGCTCTTGCAGGTGTCGCTGTGCTGGCCTTCCTAATGTTCGGGCAATGGGCCTATAAAGTCGATGGGAGTTTTGCCTTAAAGGCAGAACAAATGGTTCATCTGTCTTCCCCCATTGACGGACTTATTGAAGAAGCCCCTGTGCGCCCAGGTGATATCGTCCATAAAGGGGAAACCCTGCTGGCGCTGAATACCCGTGAATTATTACTGGAACAGGCAAAGGCTTACGCAAAGCTTGCTCGATATAAGCATGAAATTGAAAAAGCACGCGCCAGTTATTCTTTGGCTGATATGCGCATTGCACAATCAGCCATGGATTCAGCGCAGGCTGAAGTCGATCAGATCAAACTGCGTCTGGAAAATACCCTCGTTAAAGCCCCTTATGACGGGGTGGTGGTTGAAGGTGATTTACAAGTCAAGATCGGAGCGCCGTTAAGGACAGGGGAGACTTTTATGAAGGTGGCCTCCCTGAACAAGTTGTATGCTGAAATTCTTGTCAATGAACGTGACATTCAGGACATCACCTTAGGTCAGGAAGCAACGATCACATTTGTAGGCCGCCCTGAATTGAATTATCGCATCCGCTTGGCACAGATTATCCCGCAAGCTGAGGTTCACGACGGGCAGAATGTCTTTACGGTCAAGGCAGAACTGCTGGATCCATCGGACGATTGGTGGCGACCGGGCATGAGTGGTGTTGCCAAGATTGATGCCGGTGATCGTTCTATTCTGTGGCTTTTAACGCATGAGACGCTGGATTATTTGCGTCTGCATTTTTGGCTATAGGGGGGCGGATATGGCAGGAACGTTCAGTGAAAGCTGGTATCGCGTTGCCAATGTGCGCGCAGCCCTGAGACCTAGTGTGAATTTTAGAAAGCAAACATATCAAGGTGAAGAATGGTATGTGCTGAGTGACCCGTATACCGGATCGTTTTTTCGATTAAGCCCTGCCTATTATGACTTTGTGGCGCAGTTGTCTTTTGATCATACGGTTGAGGAACTGTGGGTCAAAACCCTTGAACAAAACCCGCAAACCGCACCGGGCCAGCAAAGTGTGATTAACCTGCTTTCTGAATTGAACAGTTCGAACCTGATTTTTTTTCAGGACGCGGGGGATACATCGCGCATGTTTGAAAGGCAATGGCAGAAAGATCGCCAAAAAACACGCAAACAATTGATGAACTTTCTTTTTATTCGTGTTCCTTTGGGCAACCCGAACAGGCTGCTGGAGAAATTTAAATCTCTCTGGAAAATCATTTTTAGCCGTATCGGTTTTTTTGTCTGGCTTGGCGTTGTCCTGTTCGGGATAAAAACGGCCATCGAACATGCCAGTTTGTTTGCATCGGAAAGTTCCAATGTGTTGGACCCGGATAATCTTGTGCTGTTGTATATTTCGATGGCTATTCTCAAGTCGATACATGAATGGGGCCATGGGGCGCTGTGTAAACGTTTTGATGGGGAGGTCAACGCCTGGGGGGTGATGTTTGTTCTGTTCACCCCTTTGCCTTTTGTCGATACAACGTCTGTCTGGATGCTGCGCGATAAATGGCAACGTATTCTGGTCAGTTCCGGCGGGATGATCGTTGAATTATTTGTCGGGGCAATTGCCTGTGTCATCTGGGTAAATTCGCCCCCGGGGATCATTCATGGGGTTGCGTATAACGTCATGTTTACTGCCAGTGTCTCGACGTTGTTATTTAACGCCAATCCGTTAATGCGTTTTGATGGCTATTATATTCTCTCTGACCTGATCGAAATTCCAAACTTGCAACAAAAAAGTAAGGATCAGGTCTACTACCTTGCGCAAAAGCATCTCTTTGGTGTTCGACAAGTCAAACAAGTCAGCAGGTCAAGAAAAGAGGGCATACTGTTGGCCCTGTTTGGTGTTTCTGCAATGATATATAGGTTGTTCCTGACGACAGGGATCGTTCTGTTTATCGCAGACAGTTACTTTATACTGGGGATGATTTTGGCTGTTGTGATGGGCAGCATGTGGTTGGTTGCGCCGATCTTTAAGTATTTCAAATTTATTCATGGCAGCGCGGTTTTACGTCGGGTACGTCTTCGCGCTTTTGGGATCACCTATGGTGCTTTGATATTGGTTCTTGTTGCAGTTTTCCTCGTTCCTTTTGATCGCAGTATCGAAGCTATGGGTGTTTTGGAGGCAGAACAACATCAGGAATTAACATCGCGCACAGAAGGACGCCTGCAATCCATTCTTGCACAACCTAATCAGCTGGTTGTGCAAGGTGAGATATTGTTGGAACTTGAAAATCCACAGCTGAAACTGGAATTAAGAAAAGTTGAGGCAGAGTTAAAACAAAATGAAGTCATGTTGCAAAAAGTGCTGCAACAACGCGGATTGGATCGTGAGCCGATCATGCGTAACAAGGAAAGTCTCCTTCAGTTAAAACAGCAGATAGAAGAAAAAATACAAGCCTTGCAGGTGCGTGCACCAAACGATGGTGTGTGGATTTTCAAACAGGCTGATAAAATGTTGGGACAATGGGTGGCACAGGGGACCAGTCTGGGGCATGTGGTGGATGAAACTACATTACGTTTCAGCGCCGTTGTTGCTCAAGAAGATGCGTCTGATTTGTTTGACATGTCTTTTTCACAGGCGGTGATCCGGTTGAAAGAGAACCCACAGAAAAATTTGGTCAGCAAGCAAGTCAGGCTGCATCCTCATGCGCAGGAAAAACTACCTTCTAAAGCGCTGGGCTGGCAAGGTGGGGGCAGTGTTGCGGTTCAGCAAAACGATCCGGACGGTCGGGTGACGCTTGAACCTTTCTATCTGATTTATGCCTCTGTTGATCAGAATGGCGGATTTCACGATGGGCAGACGGGACGGATGAAAATCGACTTGCAACCTGTCGCGCTGGGTCATTTTGTTTTCTATAAAATTCAGCAATTCCTGCAAAAGAGGTATCAGCTTTGATGTTACCTGCTGATGATCGTTTACGGGCCAGAATGCCACAGGCCAGAACTGTCCATAAAGGGTTGGATGGTCTTACCCATGGTATGCAAGGTCGTTGGCGGGGGCGACGTGGCAAGACGGGAGTGTTATTGCGACAAGCCCAACAGATCGCAGAACGTTCCGGTGAGATGGTTGATTGGTCGGAAGGCCAACTTCAAACGGTTTACGAACAGGCGCGCCGTGATTTTCAATATGCCCAAGGGGCTGAAAAATATGTCCCTGAATTGCTGGCCTGTATATGTGAGCTGGCCTTTCGCAGTTTGGGCCTGCGCCCTTATGCAGTGCAGGTGATGGGGGCCTTGGTCCTGCATCAAGGTGCTGTGGCGGAAATGGCGACAGGCGAAGGTAAAAGTCTTACCACCGGGATTGGGGCGACGTTAATGGCGTGCCTTGGCAAACCTGTGCATGTGTTGTCCTCCAATGATTATCTGGCGCAACGTGATGAAGAAGAAATGGCTCCTTTGTTTAAAAGGGCTGGCATGACATCCGCTTCCTTAGGGGGGGAAACGCCGCCCAATGAGCGTAAAGAAGCTTATCAAGGCGATATTGTCTATACAACGGGTAAGGAATTGTTAGGGGATTTTCTGCGTGATCGCCTTGTTCTTGGTCCGAAAGTAAGCGATATCACCCGTGCGCTGGAATTTTTGTTGGTGGGACAGAAGGATGATGGATTGACCATGCGCGGTCTTCATTCTGTGCTTGTGGATGAAGCCGATAGTGTTTTAATCGACGAAGCTGTTACACCGTTGATTTTGTCTGCACCGCGTGAAAATATATCATTGGAAGAAGCGACCATGCTTGCGCGTGATTTATCCGCTGACCTTGTTAAAGGTGAACACTATAAGGTGGACTTGCGCGATCGCCAAATTGTCTGGACAAAAGCAGGTTCTCAATGTCTTGAAGGTTTATCAGAAAAATTACCCTTAATGTGGCAGGGGCAAGAACGCTGCCAGGAAATTATCTCTCTGGCCGTGCAGGCGCGTGAATTATTTTTGCGCGATGAACATTATGTTGTCCAGAATGATGAGATCGTTCTGTTGGACAGTTTAACAGGCCGATTAACGCCGAACCGTAATTTGGGCGTAGGGTTGCAGCAAGCCGTTGAAGCCAAAGAAGGTTTAGAGATCAAACCACCAAGTGAGACATTGGCGCGGTTTAGTTATCAGAAATTTTTCAGGTTGATCCCCCATCTCGCCGGGATGAGTGGCACAGTCAGTGAGGCTGCACAGGAGCTTTGGAAAATCTATTATTTGCCAATTGTAAAAGTGCCGACCCATCGGCCAATCATCCGAAAAAATTTGCCATGGCGAATTTTTGAAAATGAAGAAGATAAAATCAATGCCTTGGTTGAGGATGCTTGCGCTGTTCAGCAGACAGGACAATCGGTGTTGATCGGAACAAGAACCGTCGATCAAAGCGAAAAGCTGGCGGAAAAAATTTTAAACCAAGGATATCACTGCGCTGTATTGAATGCGGTTCGTCATGAAGAAGAAGCTGCGATCATTGCCAAGGCAGGTCAGCTTGGTTCTTTAACGATTGCAACGAATATGGCAGGTCGCGGAACGGACATTAAACTTGCCCCACAGGTCAAAGATAAGGGCGGTTTGTGTGTGCTATCGCTTGAGCCACAAGACAGTGCGCGCATTGATCGACAATTGTTTGGCCGTTCCGGTCGTCAAGGTGACCCCGGTTCCGTGCGTGTTTACAGCTCATTTGATGATGCGTTGATTAAACGTTTTTCATCTGTTTTATCACGCTGGTATGTGCGCGTGATTTATCGGGTGATGCCCCGAAGTTATGAAAAATGGATTGCTCAATTGCAAAAAAAGGCTGAAGGCCATGCTATGCGCCAACGTCTGGCGATCTTAAAAAGTGATGATTGGTATGAAAATTACCTCTCGTTTCCCGGCGCCCATCGAACCCAGAAAAAAAGGAAGTAAGTTTTGCGTTATTTATTCTCCCTCTATGTTTTCATTCTTGCATTTACGCTGGCTTTTTCAGTCCCACAGGTGCAGGCACAGGAAGAAGTCGGTAAATCTGTCGCGACCGAAGTGGTAGTCAATCCGAATAAATGGACAGTTGGCCGCTTACGCAATGTTGGGGACAGAACAAAGATTGAAATGGGCGTTGCCTCTGATGGGGATGTTGTTTTCCTGCTGTTAAAGGAGGAAGAGTTCAAGAAATTTCCTAAGGTTAAAGCACCAACGGCTTTGATAACTGTTCATCAAAGATTGAGCTTATCGACGATTATCAAAGAAGCAGGGAATTATTATTTATTGTTCTGGAATAAAGGACAGCAAGACCCGGTACGTGTCAAATTTTTCGCACATGTGAAGCCGGTGGAGTGAACACAATGAAAAAGTTCTGGTTTATAATTGTGATGGTCACGATTGCGCTATTTGGGATGAATGCTTTTGCTGCTTCAAATGTGCAACTCACAGAAAAAGAGCGTCAGTTCATAAGTGAGTTAGGCACCATCCGAGTGAGCAATGAAATGGATTGGCCGCCTTATAATTATAATGAGCGCAATCAGCCTAAAGGTTTTTCTATCGATTATTTTAAATTGGTGGCCGAGAAGCTCGGGATTACTTACGAATTTGTGTCCGGTCCAAGTTGGAATGATTTCCTCATGATGACGAAACGTAATGAACTGGATGTCGTTCTTAATATTATTAGCACACCTGAGCGTCGTAAATATCTTGCGTTTACAAAGCCTTATACCGTTGCGATTTCTGGCCTTGTTGTCACAGAAAGAATGCGTCATTTGACCTCTTTGCGTGAAATGGACGGCATGACGGTTGCGGTGCCACAAGGGTTTTATACGGCAGAACTGTTGCGTGCGATCTATCCGAATATAAAACGGTTTGAGACCAAGGATACCTTGGGGGCATTAGAGGCCGTGAAATTTGGTCAGGCCGATGCGATGGTATCTGAAATACCGGTCGCAAATTTTTTAATGGAAAAACACACTTTGTCAGGCCTTTCCGTGTCCGGGAAAATCAAAGACCCGGCATTTGCAAGTATATTCAGTATGGCCACACGTCTGGATAAGACGATGTTACGCGATGTTTTGGAAAAAGGTATTAATGCGGTTACAGATGAAGAAATTTTTGCAATTCGCAGTAAATGGCTGGAGCGCACAAATGATAAAACCGAACCAAATATTCTGACTTTATCGGAACGCGAAGTTGCCTATTTAAAAAAGCATGATGATATTACCATGTGTGTTGATCCTGACTGGCTGCCTTTTGAAGCGGTTCGTGATGGGGAACATGTCGGGATTTCAGGGGATTATGTGCGAACGTTTGCACAAAAACTGGATAAACCTTTTCGACTGATTAAAACAGAAAGCTGGTCTCAGTCCCTTGAATTTGCCCAAGAGAGAAAATGTGACATTCTGCCGATGTTGAGTGCAACGCCAGAACGAATTAAATATCTGAATTTTACCAAGCCTTACTTTAACAATGCGAACGTTATTGTGACGCGGCATCAAACAGCCTATGTGCCTGAACTCAGCCAATTGGATGCAGAGGTCGGTGTCGTTGAAGGATATGCATTAAATGATACCATTCGGGCCTTTTACCCCAATATCCAGATCAGAAATGTGAAGAACCTGCATGCCGGGATGAAATTAGTCGCCGAAGGCAAGCTGTTTGCGATGGCGGGATCTCTTGCGGCTGTCGGCTACCAAATTCAGGATTACTTTATCGGGCAGTTGAAAGTCGCAGGTCGGTTTGATGAACCATTGGAACTGGGGCTTGGTGTCCGTAATGACGATATGGTGCTTTTAAGCATATTGAATAAGGCCATTGATAGCATTAGTGACGATGAACATCGCAGGTTAGTCAACAGCTGGATGGTGGTCACCTACAAAGAAGGGTTAGACCTGAAGCTCTTAATCGAAATCCTGATTGGGTTTTCCTTTATCGCCTTCTTTCTGCTTTATCGCCAACGCGGTTTAAAAAAACATAATGAAGAACTGGCACGCATTTCATCAATGGACAAGTTGACCAATTTGAAAAACCGAATGGCTCTTGATGACATTCTGATCACACAGTTTAATCAGTTTGATCGATATAAACGTCCGTTTAGTGTCATTATTCTGGATGTTGACCATTTCAAATCCATTAATGATACCTATGGTCATCTTGTCGGGGATGAAGTGCTTGTCGCCGTGGCAAAAATTATTACTTCCGTAAGTCGTTCAACTGATACGACCGGACGGTGGGGCGGGGAGGAGTTCTTAATTCTTTGCCCTGAAACGGATCAGGAAGGAACGCGCACCGTCGCAGAACATTTCCGTGAAGCGATTGAAGGCTGTGTGTTTGATCAGGATATTCGTGTGACAGCCAGCTTTGGTGTTGCGGAAGCTCGTTTAGGTGAAAGTGCGCAAGATCTGATGAAACGGGCAGATGCTGCCCTTTATAAAGCCAAACACAATGGCCGAAATCAGGTTTGCATTGGATAAAGAAACTGGCAAAACGTCAAAAAAAGCATTTGACAAGTTTTACCCAGTTTCTTTACCGTTACGCCACCATCAAGGGAGTGGATTCCTTGGCTGGGACTTATATATATTTCTCATGAAATTCCTGTGGGAGAGACAGCATTTATAGCTGCCGCCGAAGGAGCAACCGCCCCGGAAACTCTCAGGCAAATGTACTACAGGAAGATGAGACTCTGGAGAGAGAGTGGGCCAGACCCGTTCCGCCGAAGGTTAAATCCGAACTTGCTCGTGCAAAATCGGACACTATCTCAGGCATCAAAGACAGAGGGGGCATTTATCAACGCATCCGGTAACGGATTTGCTTGGGAGGTGCCTTTTTGAATTCTGCATATAATATAAATCATCAGACAGTGCGCGATTTTATATCACGCGACATGTATGATGCCCCTGTTCATGCAGTTGTCCTCCAAGCAAATACCTCACAGCTTGCCCTTTTATTGAATGAGCAGCCTCGAAAGCTTATCTCACTGAAACCCCTTGAAAAGGATCTATAGATGACCTTTAAACCCACAACTTACCAGCCATACGATTTTGCCAACCGTCGCCATATCGGTCCATCCCCTGCTGAGATGAAAGATATGCTTGCGGTGGTCGGCGCGGATAGTCTTGAAGGCCTCATTGACGAAACCGTGCCGGCAGATATTCGCCAGACAGAACCGTTGGAATGGGGGGCTGCTTTGTCAGAACGTGACACGCTGCATCACCTTCGTAAAATTGCCGATAAAAACAAGGTCCTGACATCACTGATCGGTCAAGGCTATTATGGTACCATGACCCCGCCTGTGATCTTGCGTAATATCCTTGAAAACCCGGCCTGGTACACAGCCTATACACCATACCAGCCCGAAATCAGCCAAGGCCGTTTGGAAGCCTTGTTGAACTTCCAGACCATGGTGTGTGATTTGACTGCGCTGGATATCGCCAACGCGTCTTTACTAGATGAAAGTACAGCCGCTGCCGAAGCCATGACCATGGCGAAACGTGCATCCAAATCAAAAGCAGTGAAATTCTTTGTCGACGAAAACTGCCACCCGCAAAATATCGCCGTGATGAAAACGCGGGCTGAACCCATCGGGATTGAGGTTGTGGTCGGTAACCCGGATACCGATTTGGTGGCAGAAGATGTCTTTGGCGCTGTCTTCCAATATCCTGGCACTTATGGTCATGTGCGTGATTTCACAAGCCTGATCGATCAACTGCATGAAAACAAAGCTTTGGCAATTATGATTGCAGACCCGATGGCTTTGGCTTTGTTGAAAGCACCGGGTGAAATGGGTGCTGACATTGCGGTTGGTTCCACACAGCGCTTTGGTGTGCCCATGGGCTTTGGCGGCCCGCACGCTGCTTACATGGCGACACGCGATGCCTATAAGCGCAGTATGCCGGGTCGTATCATCGGCGTTTCTATCGATAGCCGGGGTAATAAAGCCTATCGCCTGTCCCTACAAACACGCGAACAGCATATCCGTCGTGAAAAAGCCACTTCAAACGTCTGTACGGCCCAAGCCCTCTTGGCGATTATGGCGTCCATGTATGCGGTCTTTCATGGCCCAGATGGGATCAAGGCGATTGCACAGATCATTCACCAGCATACTGTTCGTTTGGCCGCTGGCCTTGAAAAGCTGGGCTTTAAGATCGAACCGGATGTGTTCTTTGACACGATCACCGTTGAGGTCGGATCCATGCAAGGCGTGATCATGAACGCCGCTGTTGCCAACGGCCTGAACCTGCGTAAAGTCGGCGATGACCGTATCGGGATTAGTCTGGATGAACAAACTTGTTCAGAAACGATTGAGGCAATCTGGACGTCCTTTGGCGGGAACCATATGGAAGACGATGAAACCGTTTCCATGAATTACCGTTTACCGCAAGATGTGGCGCGTACATCTGAATATCTGACCCATCCGATTTTCCATAAAAACCGTGCGGAACAGGAAATCACCCGTTACATCCGCAAACTGGCAGACCGTGATTTGGCGTTGGATCGTGCCATGATCCCGCTGGGGTCCTGTACCATGAAACTGAATGCGACTGTGGAAATGATCCCGGTGACTTGGCCTGAATTTGGCGATATTCACCCGTTCGCCCCGCGCGATCAGGTCGACGGGTATTATGAAATGATTGAAGATCTGTCGGATAAACTCTGCCAGATCACAGGCTATGATGCGATTTCCATGCAGCCGAACTCTGGTGCGCAAGGCGAATATGCTGGCTTGATTACGATCCGTAATTATCATAATTCGCGTGGCGATAATCACCGTAATGTTTGCCTGATCCCCACATCTGCGCATGGCACCAACCCGGCCACAGCACAAATGGTCGGTTATAAGGTTGTTGTGGTGAAATCTGCTGAAAATGGTGACATTGATGTTTCTGACTTTAAAGAAAAGGCAGAAAAGCACGCGGAAAATCTGGCAGCTTGCATGATTACCTATCCGTCCACCCACGGTGTGTTTGAAGAAACTGTGCGTGAAGTGTGTGAAATTACACACAAGCATGGCGGTCAGGTTTATATCGATGGTGCGAATATGAATGCCATGGTCGGTCTGGCACAGCCGGGTAAAATCGGTGGGGACGTTTCGCACCTGAACCTGCATAAAACATTTTGCATTCCGCATGGCGGGGGCGGGCCCGGCATGGGTCCGATTGGGGTTCGTTCACACTTGGAACCATATCTGCCGGGGCATCCTGAATTGAACCATGCAATCGGTCCTGTGTCTGCAGCACCGTTTGGTTCACCTTCTATCCTGCCGATTTCATGGTCATATTGTCTGGCAATGGGCGGTGCAGGTCTGACGCAGGCGACCAAGGTTGCAATCTTGAACGCCAATTACATCGCAAAACGTCTGGAAGGTGCTTATAAAGTGCTCTACACCTCCAAGACAGGTCGTGTGGCCCATGAATGCATCATTGATACCCGTCCGTTGAAAGACAGCGCCGGGGTAACCGTTGATGATGTGGCAAAACGTTTGATCGATTGCGGTTTCCACGCCCCGACCATGAGCTGGCCAGTCGCAGGCACCCTGATGGTTGAACCAACAGAAAGTGAAACCAAGTTCGAACTGGATCGTTTCTGTGATGCGATGCTGGCGATTTATCAGGAAGCAAAGGATATTGAAGAAGGCCGCATTGATGCGGAAAATAATCCTTTGAAAAACGCACCACACACGGTGGAAGATCTGGTTGGTGAATGGGATCGCCCCTACAGCCGCGAACAGGCTTGTTACCCACCGGGGGCATTCCGTGTTGATAAATACTGGGCACCTGTGAACCGTGTTGACAATTCCTATGGTGACAGAAACCTTGTATGTTCCTGCCCACCGTTGGAAGATTATGTCGACGCGGCAGAATAAAGCCAATGTGCCTTTATTCATTTGTCTTTGAGTTGACAAACGAATAGGGGGCGCGCCATAAGAACAACTGACGTGAACAGTTGATTTCGATGACCCGCTGCCTCATGTGCAGCGGGTTATTTGTTTAAGGGAAGTGTAAGTGAAATGATTAAAGTCGCCATCAATGGGTACGGCCGTATCGGCCAGTCTGTTCTGCGCGCCCTTTATGAAACATCTGTGGGACAGAAGTTCAAGGTTGTGGCAATCAATAGTCTCGCGGACATTGAAACCTTAACCTACATGACCCGCTTTGATACGACACACGGACGCTTTCCCGTTCCTGTGGACCATGACGGCGAGAATCTTTTGATCCAGAATGATGTGATCCGCATCAGTTCGGTTGAAACACCAGAAAACCTGAATTGGAAAGATCTGGATATTGATTTGCTGTTGGAATGCAGTGGGGCCTTTGGGGATCGCGACACAGCCGGGCGCTATCTGCAAGCGGGCGTGAAAAAGGTTCTGTTTTCCCATCCGGGGGAACCGGATATGGATGCAACCATTGTTTATGGGGTGAATGAAGATACCTTAACACCGGATCAAACAATTGTGTCGGCGGCATCCTGCACCACCAACTGCGTCACACCGATTTTGCATATTCTACAAAAGAACTGGGGCATTGAAAATGGGTTGATGACGACGATCCATTCAGCCATGAACGATCAGCCCATGGTCGATAGTCCGAATGCAAAAAACCTTCGCCTCAGCCGCAGTGGTCAGCAATCCATCATTCCGGTGGAAACCTCATTGGCCAAGGGGATTGAACGGTTATTACCAGACTTGGCAGGAAAGTTTGATTGTTTGCATGTGCGTGTGCCGACCTTGAATGTGTCTGCACTGGATCTGTCGATTAATCTGAAAACCGATACAACCGTTGAACAGGTGAATGAGGTGATCTATCAGGAAAGTCGCGGTGGGTTTTCCCATATTCTCGGCTATAGCGAAGAGCCACATGCCTCCATCGATTTTAACCACGATGCCCATTCCTGCGTTGTCGATGGCACGCAAACCAAGGTGAATTCGGGACGAAGTATCAAGCTTCTGTGCTGGTTTGATAATGAATGGGGCTTTGCAAATCGGATGTTGGATGTGGCTTTACACTGGTCGAACCTTTAAAGCTTATTCGTAAGTGCACAGGTACGCTGTATCTGTTGGTACTTGCAGCTGGAACGATTGGTTTGCTTCAATGATGAAGGACTGGCCGCTATTGTATGGCGTAAAGTCGCTTTCACCGGGAAGTTTGACAATCAAGGTGCCACTGACAACGGTCATGACTTCTTTTTTCGATGTTGAAAATTCATAGTCACCCGGTGCCATCACGCCAACAGTTGCGGGTAGTTCTTCACCTTGAAAAGCGATGGATTTGACTTTGCCGTCAAAATATTCATTTACATCAAACACGGCTGTTTTCTCCTAAGAAAATTTATTATTTACGAAAGGCAATGGATGCCAACCAGCCGGCAACCAAAGCAATGACCACGGCGATGACACCATAGGCCAGACTGTGGCGTTGGGCGAAGTCATAGATCCCGGCTTCTACCCCGATTTTAGAAACGATAATCGGGGTGACCTGGGTATGAACTACTTCTTTGTCTGAGACAAGATAAACATAGGCAAGGTAGGTTCCAACCGGGACATTTGAGGGGAAATCAATGTCTGCACGGAACAGGCGTTTGCCGAGGAAATTTACTTTGTCGGTTTCTGCACTGTACAGTCCATCGCGTTTTTTTGAACGAACGAGGGCTTGCCAAAAGGTATCTTTCTTTTCAGTGCTGATATTGAAATATTCAGGTGCCAGATAGGGTTTGACGTTATTTGAGCCTAGTTCTAGGCGCTGGCGTTCTGTCGCGGGCAGAAGGTCGTCCAAGTCGTCAGAGGCTGCAATTTTATAAAAAGCGGGTGTGTTGCTGAAAACTACCTGTTCCTTATTGGCCCAAATACCCATCATGCGGGCTTTTTTACGTACAATTTCGCGGTGTGACGGCCCACGAATGGCAACAATGACATCACCATCCCCTAAAATCGATCCAAACAGCAGGATTTTTGAACCACTAAAGCCCGTATCGATGGCAACAACATGGTCATCAAGGGCGGCAACAATTTCGTGTTTGATGTTCTCTTCTTGCGCTTGCACGCTAAAGGGAAGCAGGAGAAGGGTGAGCAAAGAGAGGAAGGTTTTTTTCATTGTTTTAATGCTCCCCACCCAAACCAAGGCTAAACAGGTCATCCGGGGTGACGATCAGATCAAAGCCTAATTTAAAACAAACCCCTAAGACCATGAGGGCTAGAAGAACGCGTAACTGTTCTCCTTGCAATTTCATACCGGCACGCGCACCAAATTGGGCCCCGATGACGCCCCCAATCAGTAATAAAAGTGCCAGTACAATATCAACGGTCTGGTTGGTGGCAGCTTGTAAGATGGTCACGTTAGCCGTCACAAAAATGATCTGAAAAAGTGAGGTCCCGACAACCACAGAGGTCGGCATACCCAAGAGGTAAATCATGGCGGGGACCATGATAAAACCACCACCTACCCCCATGATGGCGGCTAAAACCCCGACTACCACGCCAACACCAATGGGCAGAAGCGCACTGATATAAAGTTTAGAGCGGCGAAAACGCATTTTAAAGGGCAGTTTATGCTGCCAGCCGGAATGGTCTTTACGTTTATGGACGCCGCCTGTACCGACATAGCCTTTACGTTTACGTATTACGGCACGTACACTTTCAAAGAACATCAAGCCACCAATGATGGACAGAAAGATTACGTAGGATAAGCGGATGACCAGATCAATTTGCCCCGACGCTTTCAGGGCAGAAAAAAGCCACACACCGCTGGTTGAGCCCAGCACACCGCCAATCAGAAGCATAATTCCAATTTTAAAATCAACATTCTTGCGTCGGGTGTGTGCAATGACACCGGAAACGGAAGAGGCGACAATTTGATTGGCTTCGGTTGCAACTGCAACTGCGGGGGGGACGCCGATAAAAATAAGCAGTGGTGTCATCAAAAAACCACCGCCAACGCCAAACATACCAGAAAGAAAACCCACACAACCGCCCATTCCTAGTAAAAGGAAAATATTGACGGAGATCTCGGCGATCGGCAGGTAGATATTCATGCGTTAGCGACCTGGACTTTCGGAGGGTGGCAAATAGTCTGTAAGCATATGCAATATATTTATTTTTAAGGGATTCCAAACATAAGAGCAACCTTATTAAACTTTTGACAAAGAATAATTGTGCAGCTGCGATATTTGTAAATCTCTAACGTGCTATAATCGTTGAAAAAATATCTAAGGGTTGTAAGGCTAAGTCAAAACCAATTTTAAAACAGACCAACAGAACGATTAGTGAAAGCAGGAGTCTTATTTGCTCCCCCTTCAATTTCATAGCGGCGCGTGCGCCAAATTGTGCCCCAATGACCCCGCCGATTAGAAGGATCAGGGCCAGAACTATATCCACTGTCTGGTTGGTTGCGGATTGTAAAACTGTAACGTTAGCTGTGACAAAAATGATCTGAAAAAGCGAGGTGCCAATCACAATGTTGGTTGGCATACCCAACAGATAGATCATTGCAGGCACCATGATAAAGCCACCACCAACGCCCATGATGGCAACAAGGATGCCCACAAAAAAGCCAACACCAATGGGCAAAAGTGCACTGATATAGAGTTTGGAGCGACGAAAGCGCATCTTAAAAGGCAGACCATGCTGCCAGCCAGAATGGTCGCGGCGTTTATAGCGGTCGCCTTGGGGGCTTAAGCCCTTGCGCGTTCGCAAAAAACTGAGCAAGCTTTCCACAAACATCAGGCCACCAATACTGGAGAGAAGGATCACATAGGAGAGCTTAATTACCAGATCAATCTGGCCGAGTTGCTGAAGTAAGGTATAAAGCCACACCCCAACGCAAGATCCGATAATCCCGCCGATCAGCAGCATATAACCCATTTTGAAGTCGACATTTTTGCGTCGCATGTGGGCAATAACACCGGATACGGACGAAGCAACAATTTGATTGGATTGTGTTGCAACAGCGACGGGCGCGGGGATGCCTAACAGGATTAATAAAGGTGTTAAAAGAAACCCGCCGCCAACGCCAAACAGGCCGGATAAAAAACCCACACTTGCCCCCATGCTTAACAGCAAAAAGAAATTAACGGATGTTTCAGCGATGGGGAGATAGATACTCATAACAGCCGACCTATATCAGCACGGTATTAGAATTGAAAGGTAATTCTCTAAAGATCATCTTCAAGCTTTTTGAGTGACACTTTGATCCGTTGTAGGTCTTTCGCCACAGTTTCCCAGACGATCTGCGGGTCAACATCAAAATATTCGTGGGCGAGAAAGTTTCGCATGTGGCGTAAGCTTTCCCAAGGGATTGTATTATGGACTTTGCGTATTTTGTTAGGGATGTGATGGGTGGCTTCGCCAATGATTTCCAGATTGCGAATGACCGCATCAATGGTACGCGGATCATCCAAAAAGGCTTCGCGTGTCAGGCCCTGAATGTAGGTTTCAATCTTTTTAATGGCGAGAATCATTTGTGCCAGATGAAAGGTCCAGCGTTCACCGGTTTGTGGTTTAGTCATGATAAACCACCTCGTCTAAAACCTGATCTTTCAAACTGGGGGCAAGCATTTCCTTGGTGGCCAGATCAACCCGGCAGGTCAAGGCGTGTTCCAGCAGTAAATGAAGTTCTGCCAACTGTAATAAGCCGGGTGTTTCATCAAATTCGATCAGTAGATCAATGTCACTGTCCGGGCGTGGTTTACCACAGGCGTAAGAACCAAAGACGCCAATGCGCGCAATACCAAACGGCTTGAGCTCGTTTTCAAGGGTTTTGAGTTTCTCAAAGATATCGTCTTTGGTTTTCATAATTGCTGTATCCCTGCGGATGAAGGCATCTTTCTCATGACAGGATGAAGTCCTCTGTTTTTACAGAGGAATCGGGTTATTTAAGATATTCTTTAAGATATTTCCCTGTGTAACTTTCTTCAACGGTGCAGATTTTTTCCGGTGTGCCGCTGGCGACAATGCGTCCCCCTTTGGAGCCGCCTTCCGGTCCAATATCAATAATGTGGTCGGCGGTTTTAATGACTTCGAGGTTATGTTCAATCACGACAACTGTATTTCCTTGTTCGACGAGAACATGCAAGACTTCCAGCAGTTTGCGAACATCATCAAAATGCAGACCTGTGGTCGGTTCATCCAGAATATAGATAGTTTTACCCGTGGCGCGTTTCGATAGTTCTTTGGCAAGTTTGACCCGTTGGGCTTCCCCGCCAGACAAGGTTGTGGCTTGTTGCCCCAGATGGATATAGCCAAGGCCGACCCGTTGCAGGGTGACCATCTTATCGCGGATGCTGGGCACGGCTTTAAAGAAATCAACGGCTTCATCCACGGTCATATCCAAAACATCAGCAATGGATTTACCGCGGAATTTGACATCCAGCGTTTCTCGGTTATAGCGTTTTCCCTTACAGACATCACATTCCACATAAACGTCGGGCAGGAAGTGCATTTCAATCTTGATGACCCCATCACCTTGACAGGCTTCACAGCGTCCGCCTTTGACATTAAAGCTGAAACGCCCCGGTTTATAGCCGCGTGTCTTGGCTTCAGGAAGGGCCGCAAACCATTCGCGGATGGGGGAGAAAGCCCCCGTATAGGTCGCGGGGTTGGAACGCGGGGTGCGCCCGATTGGGGATTGGTCGATATCAACGATCTTGTCGATAAATTCAATACCTTCCAGACTTTTATGTTCGCCCGGGTGATAGCGCGCGCCATGCAGTTTTTTCGCCAAAGCCTTATAAAGCGTTTCAATCACCAAAGATGATTTACCCCCGCCAGAGACACCTGTCACGCAGGTAAAGGTCCCCAGTGGAATGGTCGCATTGACATTTTGCAGGTTGTTGACAGTTGCACCTTTGACTTTAATCGATTGTCCTTTACGTCCCTTTCGACGTTTTGCCGGAACTTCGATCTGTTCCATACCCGTCAGATACTGTCCTGTCAGGCTATTGGGGTTGGCCATAACTTCAGCGGGGGTGCCTTCTGCGACGACTGTGCCGCCATGCACACCTGCGCGCGGTCCCATATCAATCAGATAGTCGGCACTGCGAATGGCATCTTCATCATGTTCGACCACGATCACGGTATTATCAAGGTCACGTAAACGCACCAGGGTTTCCAGCAGGCGATCATTATCGCGCTGATGCAAGCCGATGGAGGGTTCGTCCAGCACATAAAGCACACCTGTTAGACCTGATCCAATTTGTGAGGCCAGCCGGATGCGTTGGCTTTCACCACCGGATAGTGTACCGGATGAGCGCGACATGGTCAGGTATTCCAGCCCGACATTCACCAAAAAGCCAAGACGGTCATTAATCTCTCGCAAGATGCGCCTTGCGATTTCGCGTTGCTTTTCAGTCAGTTTATCTTCAAGGCCTGTAAACCATTTGGCGGCTTCATCAATGGAAAAGGCGGTGACTTCGCTGACATGCAATCCATCGATCTTGACGGCAAGGGCCTCGGGTTTCAAACGGTGACCGCCACAGTCAGAACAGGTGGTCACAGTCTGGTATTTGGATAATTCGTCCCGTACCCACGAACTGTCTGTTTCGCGCCAACGACGTTCCATATTTGGAATGACACCTTCAAAGGGTTTGGTGACTTGATAAGAGCGTTTGCCATCGTTATAGGCAATGGTAATTTCTTCTTTGCCAGAGCCATAAAGCACGGTTTCCTGCACATTTTTGGGCAGTTTGGCAAAAGGCTTTTCGATATCGACCTTGAAGTGTTCGGCAATGGCTTTCAGGGTCTGACCATAATAAACGCTGGAGGAATTGGCCCAAGGCGCAACTGCATTATTTAGGCTGAGTGCTGGATCAGGGACCACAAGTTCCGGGTCGAAATACATTTCAGTACCCAATCCATCACAACTTGGGCAAGCCCCGAATGGGTTATTGAAGGAAAATAGGCGAGGTTCAATTTCGTCAATCGTAAAGCCGGAAACCGGACAAGCGAATTTAGCAGAAAAGGTGTGACGGTCCCCTGATTTCGCATCTTCGGCAAAAAGCAATCCATCGGCCAATTCAAGGGCTGTTTCTATACTGTCTGCAAGGCGGCTTTCCACCCCTTCGCGCACCACAAGGCGGTCAACGACAACTTCGATATCATGTTTGATCTTTTTATTCAGATCGGGCACGCCGTCCACGTCATAAAGTTCGCCATCTACCTTGACCCGTTGGAAGCCCTTTTTTTGGAGCTCAAGAAATTCTTTGCGATATTCCCCTTTACGACCCCGCACAATGGGGGCGAGGATATAAAGACGGGTGCTATCTTCCAGTCCCATGATCCGGTCGACCATTTGTGAAACCGTCTGGCTTTCAATCGGCAATCCGGTTGCCGGGGAATGGGGCACCCCAACACGTGCCCACAATAGACGCATATAGTCATAAATCTCTGTCACCGTTCCAACTGTGGAACGCGGGTTTTTCGAGGTGGTTTTCTGTTCAATGGAAATAGCTGGAGAAAGACCTTCGATATGGTCCACATCCGGCTTTTGCATCAGTTCGAGAAACTGGCGGGCATAGGCGGACAGAGATTCCACATAGCGCCGTTGGCCTTCTGCGTAGATGGTGTCAAAGGCGAGAGAAGATTTGCCTGAACCCGACAATCCCGTGATGACGGTCAGCGAGTTTTTTGGGATGTTCACATCGACATTCTGCAAATTATGTTCGCGCGCGCCACGCACCTGGATTTCATCAACACTCATTGGGAAAACTCGAAAGATCAAAAGGAGAACATTTTGGACTTAAAGAGATAGTGTGATCCTTTGAAAAAGTAAAGCTAAAAGCCGAAAAAATCCATATAGGTTTTGTTATAGGTGCCATTGGCTTTGATGGCTGCCATACCTGTGTTAAAGGCGTTCAGCATCTTTTCTGTGTTTGGTTGGTAACGAGGGGCAGCAAGGTGCTGATCGTTGGTGGAAATGGCCGGACTCATGATGATGGTGCGGGAAATATCATAGTCGTCCATTTTTGAAATGGCGTTGCGATATTGGTCAATATTGACAGCAAACAGATCAACCCTGCCTTTATATAGCAGATGTATACCTTCCGGTTCATCGTCGACCATTTCTTTTTTTAGATCAGACCTGTTTTCAAATTCTTCTGAATAGGCCCATTTACGACCCGTCGCAATATGATAGGGCTTGAGATCATCCAGTGTCTCGTAATGATTTGTATCAAAACGGTTGCGCAAACCGACAAAGACCATTTGGGTGGTGTTGAGCGGGGCAGAGAAATGAAAAACCTTGCCGCGATCTTCATTGTAATAGGCACTGAGAAGGCCATCATAACGGCCCGTCTCTGCCTCTTTCATCGCACGAGCCCAGGGGTGAAATTCTATTTCGATATCATGGCCTTGATGGGCAAAGGCTTTGCGCGCAACTTCAACAAGAAAACCGCCTTTGGGATCATTAGGGTCGGTAAAAGGTTCAAATGGGGCTGTGACCAGTTTGTAGGTGTCTGCATGGGCTGGAACAGCTGTAACAAGCAAGAACCAGCAAACAAGTTTGAAAATCAGGCGTTGTGTTATCATTCTTAAAGTGTATCTGTCACGTTTCGTGAACCATGTAGCCTAAGTGATTATCAGATTAAATCAAAACGAAAATTGTGGTCCTATCCGGAAATTGCACTGGCAAAATAGGGGTATTAATTGTATTGTCAGCGGCTAAATATTAAATTCTATACATGCGAAGGAGTTCCCATGGCCGGTTCGGTAAATAAGGTGATTTTGGTAGGTAATTTGGGGCGTGACCCAGAGGTCCGCTTTACAAATGATGGCTCTAAAATCGTCAATATGTCTATTGCTACATCCGAATCGTGGAAGGATCGTCAATCAGGGGAACGCCGCGAGCGTACCGAATGGCATCGTGTAGTCATTTTTAACGAACGCCTTGCTGATGTGGCTGAACGTTTCTTGCGCAAAGGCTCCACCGTTTATCTTGAAGGTGCTCTGCAAACACGTAAATGGACAGATCAAAGCGGTGTTGAAAAATACACAACTGAGATTGTCCTGCAACGTTATCGTGGTGAGTTAACCATGTTGGGGGCTCGTTCTGGCGGTGAGAGCGGTGGCTATGCTGGTGGGGGTGATAGTTATGGTCAGGGTGGTTCATCTGGTGGCGGTTTTGGTGGTAGTGCCGACCCGCAAGGTGGAAGCACAGGGCCGGAATGGAATTCCGGCGGTGGCTCCCAACAGCCCGGTGGCGCGATCCCGGGTGGGGATTTGGATGACGAAATTCCATTCTAGGTTATGAAGATCAAAAAGGTTCGAAGCAGGTGTTTCGGACCTTTTTTGTGACAGCTGAGTGAGAGGAATTGATACATGAAGAAACTAAAGAAATATTTTTTTTGGTTGGTTTTCACCGCGTTTTCCCTTTGTGTACTCAATCCGCTTCAGGCTGCAGATTATAAGGTGGCGGTGACTTTATCATCTGTCCCTTTTTCTTATAAAAATGATCAAGGCCAATTGGTCGGTTTTAACGTAGATATAGCGCAGGAAATTTGTAAAAGATTAAAGGTATCCTGTGAGATTATCCCCATTCGATTTTCTAATATTCTGACGAAAGTTCATCAGGCGGAAATCGATTTTGCTTTATCTAATATGTTAAAGACACCAGAACGTCTTGCAAAAGCAGCCTTTACGATACCTTATTGGCGCTCTACCAGTAGCTTTGTGGGCCCCGTGGAGTATAGTTTTGGATCGATTAAACGCGTTATTGCCACTGAAAAAATATGTGCTGTTCAAACTAGTCGACAGTTAGGGTATTTACAGAATAAATCTATTGCTGATGAACGTTTGGTTGTCACCAAAACAGGCAATGATACAATTGCTGCAATGAAAGAAGGGCGATGTACCCTTTATTTGTTACCCACCATGCAGTCCTTTTCGTTTTTGCAATCAGATGCGGGCAGGGGGTATGGTTATCTGGGGAAACCGATCTTTGATAAAGGTCTGGGTGGGGATGTGCATATGATTGTACGCCCGGATCGTCCTGAACTTTTAAAGCAGATTAATGATGTTCTTAAGTCAATTATAGAAGACGGTACCCACAACGAAATAACAAAACGTTATTTCCCCATCGGGATTTTGTGAGCAGGCTTGTTATTGTGACGTGTCCGCTTATATTCTAATGATGAAAAAGAGTACGCGACTTATATATCTTTCCCTTGGCTGGTTTTTCTGCGCTTTGGGTTTTGTTGGTATCATTATACCTGTTCTGCCGACGACCCCCTTTCTTTTGGTTGCGGTTTGGGCTTTTAGTAAAAGTTCCCCACGCTTGAAAAATTGGCTTTATACCCATCCAAAATTCGGGCCTCACATTGTAAATTGGTTTGAACGGGGGATGATTTCACGCAAGGCGAAAGTTGCCTCGGTTGGCTTTATGGTCATTTCTGTCGGATTCTCTATACTCATAAGTGAAAATATATACATGCCAATTTTCCTTACGGTTATAATGGTTGCGATTGCAACCTTTATTTTGACTCGACCGAGTCCTTCACCTGTTGCAATTAAGTCACAATAGATCGTGGGGCTGGTTGCTGTATTTATGTTGCTTGGCAGCATGAAAAACGGCAGTTTTCTGCGCGTATAAAACTCTTTACAGACATTAAAAAACTTCCTGAAATTGCTTTAAAATTAACTTTTGGTAATGTTGCGCTGCGTAAAAAATATACAGACTGGTTAAAGGTAAGGGTTGCAGTGACTGGTATGACCAAGGCATAAAGGGTGACGAAAATATAAAAGTACTGGAAAAGGGATCTCTTTTTTTAAAGGGATGCTTTTTTCAGCATGAAGTGCGCCCATGGGAAACCAGGTTCGCCGCGTTTATTCTGACGGTGGTGAGGGGTGTGCGGAAGTCAAAAAACGTATAAACGGATGACCTCAAATGAAACGAATGACGAACTGGAGGATTTATGGATAACGGACAGATTATCGGAACCCCGAAAGAGCTTGCGAAAGGAGAAGCGCGCGTCGCAATGACTCCTGAGTCTGCAATCCATCTCCAGAAACTTGGATATCGCTGTGCTATTCAGTCCGGCGCGGGCAAACTGGCGGGTTTTTCTGACGATGCTTATAAAGAAGCAGGCGTTGAAATCATCAAAACGGCCAAAGGATTGTGGGAAAAGGCAGGCATTATCGCCAAAGTTCAACAGCCGGAAAGCCGCGAGCTGAAATATCTTGCCAAGGGTAAGACGCTGATCTCCTTCTTTAACCCGGCTGGGAACGAAGAAGGCATGGAAGCAGCTAAAACATCCGGTGCAAACGTGATCGCGATGGAAATGGTCCCGCGGATTTCACGGGCTCAGAAAATGGATGCCTTGTCGTCTATGGCGAACATCGCAGGCTATCGTGCGGTTATCGAAGCAGGGAATAACTTCGGTCGTTTCTTCACAGGTCAAATTACAGCTGCGGGTAAAGTTCCCCCTGCCAAAGTTTTGGTTGTCGGTGCGGGTGTTGCCGGTTTGGCTGCTATTGGGGCTTCTGTCTCTTTGGGTGCAATCACCTATGCATTTGACGTGCGTCCCGAAGTGGCGGAACAAGTTGAATCTATGGGCGCTGAATTCGTTTATCTGGATTTTGAAGAAGAACAGCAAGATGGTGCAGAAACTGGCGGTTATGCGTCTGTCTCTTCCCCTGAATTTCGTGAAGCTCAGCTGGCGAAGTTCCGCGAGTTAGCACCGGAAGTCGATATCGTTATCACAACCGCCCTGATCCCTAACCGCGAAGCGCCGAAGCTTTGGTTGGAAGATATGGTCGCGGCCATGAAAACAGGTTCTGTTGTCGTTGATTTGGCTGCAGAACGTGGCGGTAACTGTGAAGGTACTGTCAAGGATGAAAAAGTTGTCACCGATAATGGCGTGACCATCATTGGCTATACCGACTTCCCATCCCGTATGGCGGCGCAAGCTTCGACCCTTTATTCCACCAACATCCGTCATATGATGACGGACCTGACGCCTGAAAAAGACGGTCAGGTAAATCATAATATGGAAGATGACGTGATCCGCGGGGCGACTGTGACATTTGAAGGTGATATTACCTTCCCGCCACCCCCGCCGAAAGTTAAAGCCATTGCCGCGCAAAAGAAACCGGAAGTCAAAGAGCTGACCCCGGAAGAAAAGCGCGAAAAAGAGATTGCAGACTTCAAAGCAGCTAGTAAACAGCAGTTTACCTTGCTGGGTGTTGGGGCATTGTTAATGTTGATCGTTGGTGCTTTTGCACCAGCCAGTTTTATGCAGCACTTTATTGTGTTTGTCCTGTCCTGTTTCGTCGGCTTCCAGGTCATCTGGAATGTCTCGCACTCCTTGCACACACCTTTGATGGCTGTGACCAACGCCATTTCCGGTATCGTGATTTTGGGGGCGGTTTTACAGATCGGGTCTGAAAGTAATCTGGTTGCTATTATGGCTGCCATTTCGGTCCTAATCGCGACCATTAACATTGTCGGTGGTTTCCTTGTGACCCGACGCATGCTCGCCATGTTCGAAAAGTCCTAAGGAGAGAATAAACAATGACTTATGGTATTTTAACTGCTGCTTATATTTCAGCATCCGTCTTGTTCATCCTGTCTTTGGGTGGCTTGTCGAACCAAGAAAAAGCCAAACGTGCCGTCTGGTACGGGATCGTCGGTATGGCTGTCGCCGTTCTGATGACCGTCTTCACTTATGGTGGCGGTAGCCTCGGTTGGTTGATCCCGACTATCCTGATCGGTTCTGTCATCGGCTGGTATGTGGCCGGACGTGTACAAATGACCGAAATGCCACAACTGGTGGCAGCGCTACACTCCTTCGTAGGTCTCGCAGCTGTCTTCATCGGTTTGAATGCGGAACTGGAACTGCAATCCGTCATGGCAATGAGCGAAGTTGCCCGTGAAGCCTTAAACGGTTTTGCCCTGAAACTGGCTCATAAAACATCCGTTGAAATCTCCATCCTGAAGGTGGAAGTCTTCTTGGGGATCTTTATCGGTGCGGTTACTTTCACAGGCTCTATCGTGGCCTTTGGTAAACTTGCAGGTAAGATCGACGGTAAACCGATTAAATTGCCCGGTGGTCACATGTGGAATGCTGTTTCTGCGGCGTCTTGTTTGATCCTTGGTATCCTATTCTGCAACGATGCGGGCATCTGGACCATGGTTCTGGTTACCATCATCGCAGGCTTTATCGGCTGGCACTTGATCATGGGGATCGGCGGGGCGGATATGCCTGTTGTGGTGTCCATGCTGAACTCTTATTCCGGTTGGGCGGCTGCGGCGATTGGTTTCACATTGGGCAACGATCTGCTGATTGTAACGGGTGCGCTGGTTGGTTCCTCTGGTGCGATTCTGTCTTACATCATGTGTAAAGCCATGAACCGTCATTTTGTCTCCGTTATCCTTGGTGGCTTTGGTGGCGATGGTGGCCCGGCGATGGAAGTTGAGGGCGAAATGATCGCCATCGACGCCGACGGTGTGGTCTCTGCTTTGGAAGATGCTGACAGCATCATCATCATCCCGGGCTACGGTCTGGCCGTGGCGCAAGCTCAACAGTCCGTGTCTGAACTGACGAAGCGTCTGCGCGCCAAAGGTAAAGAAGTGCGCTTTGCCATTCACCCGGTGGCGGGTCGTTTGCCCGGTCACATGAACGTGTTGTTGGCCGAAGCAAAAGTGCCTTACGACATCGTGATGGAAATGGATGAAATCAACGACGATTTCCCCGAAACCGACGTGGCGATTGTCATCGGGTCCAACGATATCGTAAACCCGGCAGCCCAAGATGATCCGAACTCCCCAATTGCCGGGATGCCGGTTCTGGAATGCTGGAAAGCCAAGCAGGTGTTTGTTTCCAAACGCGGGCAGGGGACTGGTTATTCCGGTATCGAAAACCCGCTATTCTACAAAGAAAATACCCGCATGTTCTATGGTGATGCAAAAGCATCTTTGGATACTTTGCTACAAAGTATTAACTAAAGAATATGCAGCTGTTATAGTTAAAGGGCCAAGCCATCCGGTTTGGCCCTTTTCTTTTTTATAAGCCGGGATACTCACATGAAACTGGATGCCACCACCGCCCTTGTTGTAATCGACGTTCAAAACGCCATTGATGATGAACGTTGGGAGGGCAAGAACCATCCAGACTATATCTCGCGCATTCAGGATTTGCTCTCCATCTGGCGTGGGCGCAATTGGCCGATCTTTCATATCAAGCATAATTCAGCTGATCCGGATTCCAGCTACTTTGTGGACGGACCGGGCAATGACTTTAAAGATCAGGCTCAACCCTTGCCCGGCGAGATCGTGATTGAAAAAACACAAAACTGCGCTTTCATTAAAACAAGCTTGGGGTCCATGCTGCGGATGGAAGGGGCGGAAAAGCTTTTGGTCTGTGGGGTGGTGACGCAACATAGTGTGGATGCCACGGTGCGCCATGCAGCGGGCCTTGGTTTTGAAACCTATGTGATGAGTGATGCCTGCACCGCCACCCCTGTCAGTGACAAGAATGGTCGCTTATGGGATGCGGCAGACGTTCATGCCTTAACGCTTGGCATATTGGATGGGGAATATTGTCAGGTTATGACCATGGGCGATATTTTTGCGGCAATTTAGTCATTTGAGCAGGATCAAGTGAGACTAAGACTTTTTTGTTACACTCCTTTAAAAAAAATGAACCGGACAAGGAGCGGATAATGGCACGAATAGAATGGTTAGAAGAATATAGCGTCGGTGATGCGGGTATTGACCGTCAGCATCAGGATTTATTTGCCCTGATTGATCGCTTGGATGACGCCAGCCTTGACACAAGTGCCATGAGTGTGGCCTTTGAAAAACTTGATCTATATGTGAATGAACATTTCCGCGATGAAGAAGATATCCTCAAACAAGTCGGCTATGACGATCTGGATGCCCACCTGCGCCAACACGACGAATTTCGTGATTGGCTCAATACCGCGAAAGCGAGCTTTAAATCTGAACATGGGGATAACGCCGCTGTGGGGCATAACCTGCAGGTTTTCTTAAAAGACTGGCTCTTGAACCATATTATTAAAACAGATCAGGCTTATAAAAGCTGGTTGGAAGGGCGCTAACCACACTCTCCTCTAACGTCATCCTCGCGAAGGCGAGGATCCAGCATGCACTTGATCAAACTCCTCTAGGTTCCCGCTTTCGCGGGAATGACGGTTTTCCATGACCTATTTTTCCACAGCAGATTTTTAAAATTGGTTGGTGAAGAGGTTAGATATACACATATATGTCATCCCGCACTTGTTGCGGGACAATCGGCTTGTTTAAACTGGATTTACAATCACTCATTATTCAACGGGTTGTCCCGCAATGAATGCGGGATGACAGGGGGAAATACTGTCATCCCTCTCCCCGTGTCCCTGTGAAAACAGGGACTTCCCTCCCACCAGAAACCACCCTCAAACAGGCTCCTGTTTTCACAGGAGCACAGGTACAACCCATAAAAACGGCATTGCCTACAGGTTGTTTTTTCGCCATGATAGCCATGGAAAAAGGGTAAGGAACAAGCGCGTGGTTAAGATTCAATCAAAAGAGGATTTTAAAGCATGGATGAAGGGGCAACCGCGTACGGTTGCTGTTGGAATGGCTGCTAGGTTTGGGTTGCGTTTATTTACCAAACTGTCAGTGCATCAATACGAACAAATCAGTGCTCTCATCCTTGCTGCTTTTCGTTCAGTTTCTGTATCTTGGTTTGCGGGCACATGGCCAGATCATGGGCAAGATATTGTTAGTGCAGCCTTTGAAGCGGCTGATGTTGCATATGACGCCGTTAACACCTCTGGGCACGACATTGACAACGGCAATGTTCGCCACTGCAGTCTCCGCCGCATGCGTCGCCAACGTCTCCAACGCCGCCAACGCTACTATCAGCGCCTACGCCATCGGCTCCATAGGAATATGGTCAGCATTAGATGCTGATATTCAATTTTTCAGACAAACAAATTCCCTTCATCAATTGATGGAGCGTCCCCTTTGGTTAACGGATATGCCGGAGGATTTGAAACAGAACTGGCAAGAATTAAAAGAAAAGTTGCTGTCCTGTGACGAAGACTGGCAGGTCTGGACAAACTGGTACGAAGATCGTCTGGTTGGTGGCCCCAAACCCAACGGGCGTTTGGTTATTCAATCTTTGGAAAGAGAACGTATCCTAATTACTGATGAAGACTGGAAAAAAGGCGCGGCGCATGTCAATGGCTTGATTGCAGACATGGAAGCACGTTTTCAAGTGCCGCAACAAGCTCCGGAAACCATAGAGGTTGAGGTGGATGACGAGGGTATCCTTCATCAACGCGCGCCCAAAGAGCCGGAAGAGGAAGATGGCGCGGATGATATGTTGGCGGGGGCTTGGGCCGGGCTGAAAGCGCAATGTGGGTTGTTGTTGGGGATGCGCGAAGGGCAGAATGACCCTGAGTTTCAAGGAGCCATGCAATTATATAACATCGCCTTGGGTGATAGTCTTAAAACAACGAATATATATCAACTGGGTCAGATGGGGATTGTGTTACAGCAGATTGCCAGCAAGGTGGGGGAGGGGTATTTCGAATCAGCCGCTAGCATCATCGAGGGGATGGCGCTTAATCATCAAGAATTTATTCAGCATTTCAAAGAATGGCACGAGTATCAAAATCGCAAGCCTGAGGCTGAACCCACTGCTGAAGCTGTTGGCAGTGCACGTAAGTTTATCAATTTCTTGATTGAAAATGGCTATTGCAGCGAAGATTTGGCTGAAAAATTATACCTGATGATCAAGGCCGCTGATGCCGGGCAGCAGTTTTGGCGTCAGTTGGTTCTGTTGGCAAAAAACCTGTTTATTGCCCCGATGGGAAAAGCGGTTAAGCAAGATAAACCGGATCATCTGGATGAAACCATTGAACTGGCGGATCAGGCGGAAGAGTTTATCGAAAATCTGTCCAGCCCTTGGTACTGGGCAGAAATCGCGATCAAGCGGTTGCGCCGTTTGAAGACAGTGCGCGATCAGGATAAGGACGCAGAGTAAAAACGCATCGTGTTTTTGGCACGTAGGTGCCCGGTGTTTTGCCGCATTGTTGATTTTATATTATTTTTCATCCCGGATTTATTCCGGGACAACCCGTTGAGGCAAGGCAATAATAAAACCAGCTTAAACAGTCAGATTGTCCCGCAACTAAGGTGCGGGATGACACAGGGGCGCGGGGCAATAAAAAACGCCCCGACCATGTGGGGCGGAGCGTTTTCTTTTGATTTCGGTCTGTACCGTTTAATGCGGGGACAGGGTTGTGATTTCGTCTTTTAGCTTAAGCTTCTGTCGCTTGAGATCGTGTAAAAGGTCGTCGTCGGGGTGAGGTCTTAATTCTTCTCGGGAAATTTTTGTTTCCAGTTCTTCGTGCTTAAACTTCAGAGATTCAATACGATCTTGTACGCTCATGCGGACAACCTCCTCGTGACAGTTTTAAAGATACGAATATGTTACAGAAATTTGACCTGAAAAACCAGAAAAGGATGTTGTGCAACGCAGCAAATCGCATCTAATCGCCAAGGCAAATTCCAAGCCCGCGTGCGGTATCGACCAGCGTGCCTGCGACATCAATATGGTTGTAGCGTGTGACCACTTCTTCAAGCGGGACATCGACGACTTCGCGGTGTTGCCAAGCGACCATTCGGTTGGTTTTTCCTTCGGCCATCAGGTCAACAGCCTTGACCCCAAAGGCAGAGGCAATGACGCGATCACGCATGGCAGGGGTGCCGCCGCGTTGCACATGACCAAGCACAGTCACGCGGGTATCCGCCCCGGTTTCCTTTGCGATCTGATCCCCAATAACGTGACCAACACCGCCATAGTTCATCTTGCCATTTTCGTGGGTCTGCATGATGGCAGAACCATCTTGTGTCTTGACGGCTTCGGAAACGACAATCAGGGCATGACTGCGGCCTTCGTCTTCATAGACACGTTGGATTTTTTCTTTGATCTTGGCCATGTCATATTTGATTTCCGGCACCAAAATGACATCTGCACCGCCAGCGATCCCGGCGTGAAGGGCGATATGTCCGGCGTCACGTCCCATAACTTCCAGCACCATGATACGGTTGTGGCTGGCGGCTGTTGGATGCAAGCGATCTAGTGCATCAACGGCCACATTGACCGCTGTGGTAAAGCCGATGGTGAATTCGGTGAAAGCCACGTCATTATCAATGGTCTTGGGAATACCGATAAAAGGGATCTCGCCCAGTTCACACAGCTTGTTCAAAATCTTCATAGAGCCATCCCCGCCAATGCCAATAAGGCCTGCAAGGTCGAGTTCACGAAACCCGTCGATAAATTCAGCAGATCTATCTTTCAGGCTGCCATCTTCCATGGGGTAGGCGAACGGGTCCCCCTTGTTGGTGGTACCCAAAAAGGTGCCGCCTTGACGCAGCAACGTGCCGCTAAAGGTTTGCCGACCTAATACTTCTGCATCGACAGGGGTGCTGATTAAACCAAGCGTTCCGTTTTTAATCCCGACAACTTCCCAGTCATAGCCATCAATCGCACGTCGTGTCACAGCCCGGATGGCTGCGTTCAGTCCGGCACAGTCCCCGCCGCTTGTTAAAATTCCGATGCGTTTTTTAGCCATGTCTCATCCTTTTTTTGATAGGTCAATGCGCTGAATATGTTATTATCAACTCTACGGACTTATCATGACAATAACAAGTCGGGAAAGAAATGCCTGAAACCCGTGATTTGCAGGTTAAACTTGCAACCCTTCAAACCGAGCACCGCGATCTGGATGACGTTATCAACCGCTTGGTGGAAGAACCACCCTATGATCAGCTTCAGCTGCAACGTTTGAAGAAGAGGAAACTTATCCTGAAAGATCAGATTGCCAAGCTCGAAGCGATTGTGGTGCCGGATATTATTGCTTAAGTTGCTTTTCGGTTTTTATCAGCCTGTTTCAAAATGTCATTGGTGTCTGCGCCAGCTAAAATCGGGCACAGGCCATAGGCGATTTTAACATCAATGATTGTCCCGTCATGGATCATGGGGCCCTGTTCAATTATTTCTTTCAGACTGTCCATTTTTTTGCGGCTTTGTTCAAGGTCGCTTAACGCCATGACGATGCCAAAGCCGTCTCCTCCTAAGGTACCGACTTTATCAATCTCACGCAGATGATTTTTTAGGATATCGGCACAATCACGCAGCATGGCATCACTTGCCAACAGACCGTAAGAATTTTTAATTTCTGTATAGTTTGCGATTTGAAAATAAACAAAGCTGCTGGCCGTATTGCTTTGGGCAACGCGTGCGACCATGATGGCGAGTTCACGTATCAAGGCATGACGGGTAAGCACATGCAAATCGATATGCTGGTCTACACTGCTGGATAGTTTGTTTTCCAGCGTGTGGGTCATGTTTAGTTCTTCGCGCAGGTGGTCGATCTCTTCCATCAACGAGATAATGGCATCAATCACAGCAGGCGTCAGTTCAGCCTGTGGTATATTCAGAAAAGAAGTTACGTCATCGACATTTTCTTTTAAAGATCCATAGGATAGGTTGCCAAAGAAGCTATTGCTTCCCGGTTCCTGTTGGCCGTTCGATTGTTTTTTTCGTTTTTGGCCTTCTTGTTTACGCCCGATATAGGGTTTGATACCTTCGGGTGGTTCAATATCATCGATGGGCATGAGCGCCTCAAATGTCACTTCCTGTTATTTCACTACAATAGCCTGAAAAGATTGATAAATGTTAAAAACCTTGCGTAAATGCAGTTCCTCCATATAATACGCCCCTTTTTTAGTGTGAGCGAGACAGGGTAAAAACATGGATAGTGCAGCACCAAGCGTTGGAATTATTATGGGCAGCCAGTCTGATTGGCCGACCATGAAACTGGCCGCAGAAATGTTGGAAGAAATGGGTGTGTCTTATGAAAAACGCATCGTTTCTGCCCATCGCACACCTCAGCGTCTTTATGATTATGCCACCAATGCGAAGGCCCGTGGGCTTCAAGTGATTATCGCGGGTGCGGGTGGGGCAGCGCATTTGCCGGGGATGGCTGCAGCCATGACCCCGCTGCCTGTTTTGGGCGTTCCAGTGAAAAGTCGGGCGTTAAACGGGATCGATAGCCTTTATTCAATCGCACAAATGCCCGGCGGTGTTCCTGTCGGCACACTGGCGATTGGGGATGCGGGCGCGAAAAATGCGGGCATTCTGGCGGCCAGCATCATTGCCTTGCACGATGAAACCGTGGCTGCCAAGCTGGATGCTTTCCGTGAAAAGCAGACGCAAAGCGTGGCGGAAATTCCTGTAGACGAAGCGTAAAAAGCAAAGATAGATCATCATGGCTGAACTTAAAGCACTGCCCCCCGGCAGCACCATCGGTATTATCGGTAACGGTCAATTGGGTCGCATGACGGCATTGGCAGCGGCACGCCTTGGCTATATGTGTCACGTTTATGGACCGGAAGCAGATAGCCCGGCGGAACAGGTCGCCCTTAAAGCAACGGTGGCAGGCTATGATGACCATGATGCGCTGGTGGCTTTTGCAAAATCCGTCGATGTGGTGACCTTTGAATTTGAAAACATCCCCCATGAAAGTGTGCAGCTGTTAAGCGATCATGTAGAGGTTCGCCCGGGTTGGAATTGTCTGCATATCTCGCAAGATCGATTGATTGAAAAAACATTCGTCAATGACTGCGGCATCCCGACGGCACCCTTTAAACAGGTCGATAGCTTTGAAGATTTAGAAAAAGCAGTTGCAGAACTAGGCCGCCCCAGCATCTTAAAAACCACCCGCATGGGCTATGACGGTAAAGGCCAAGCCCTGATCCGTCCGGAAACAGACCTTGCGACTGCTTATGAAAGTATGGCAGGTGCCCCAAGTGTGCTAGAAGGTTTTGTGGATTTTGAGCGTGAAATCTCGGTCATTGTCGCGCGTTCTGCTTGTGGGCAATGGACAGCGTTTGAACCTGCTGAAAATGTCCATGTAGATGGTATTCTCGATACATCAAGTGTCCCTGCCCATATTCCCGATGGTTTGATTGAAGAAGCGGTGCGAATTGCGGTAACACTGGCAGAAAAGATGGAAATCGTCGGTTTGCTGGCGGTTGAAATGTTCCATACCAAAGATGATCAGTTGGTCGTTAATGAAGTTGCCCCGCGTCCGCATAATTCCGGCCACTGGACGCAGGATGCCTGTTATTCAGATCAGTTTGAACAGTTTGTTCGGGCGGTCTGTGGTTTGCCGTTAGGTTCGGTTGCACGACGTAATGATCTGGTGATGAAAAACCTGATCGGGTTTGATGTGGAACAATGGCCTGACTATTTGGCAGAACCAAACGCCAAGCTGCATCTTTATGGGAAAGCAAGCACGCGGCGTGGGCGCAAAATGGGCCATGTTAATCTGGTGTACCCCCTTGGGGAACTGCCAACAAAAAAATAATCATGAAAAAACAGCGATGGATCTCATTTGATCATCGCTGTTTTTTTAGACATATGTTTTTATGTTATTCGGTTTCGCTGTCACGAGCCTGTTCGATCCAGTACATCAACATTAAGCCGATCATAGACAGAAGGGTGAATCCTGCGATCATTGGGACCAGTGTGTGGTTATAAAACTGTCCGATCAAGGTTCCCAGGCTCATAGAGACAAAGGTTGTCCCTGCGCCAATGATGGAAGAGGCAATCCCGGCAATATGGCCCATCGGTTCCATTGCCATGGCGTTGGAGTTCCCAAACAACAGCCCCATAAAGAAGAAGATCATAATCATGACGACCATAAAGACAGGGAAGGGGGCATAACCATCATTAAAGACCAGCAAAGCGAGGAAGAGTCCAGAAATGGTCAATAGGCTTTTCAGCGAGAGTTTCATCATGAAACGCATGCCGTATTTCACAACAACCCGACCATTGACAATAGAGGATGCCCCAACTGATAAGGCAAGGATTGCAAAGTAAACCGGGAACATTTCATCAATTTGATAGATATCCAGATAAAGCAGTTTGGCAACGTTCAGGTAAGAGACAAGACAGGCAAATGCCAATCCGCCAACCACCATATATCCGGCAGAAATGCGATTGCTTAAGGCTTCTTTCATGCCCAGTATAATCGGGGTGATATCCAGTCTGAGGCGATATTCTTTATGCAGGGTTTCCGGTTGGCGAAACGTTAACCATGTGCCCACGATGATGGTCATTATGGCATAACAATAAAAGATACTTTCCCAAGTGGAAAACATCAGTAATCCCGCACCAATCGTCGGGGCCAAGGCAGGGACCAGAATAAAGACGCTGATCACGAAAGACATGATGCGCGCCATTTCCCGACCGGAATAACGATCCCGCACAAATGCGATTGTTAGGGTACGTGGCCCAGCAACGCCCAGACCTTGGACGAAACGTCCAAACAGCACCATTTCATAGCTGGTTGCAAAAGCTGAAATAAGGGAGCCAACGATAAAAATACCAAGCCCGATATAGGTTGCAGATTTACGTCCGATGCTGTCAGAAACTGGGCCATAGACTAATTGCCCAATGCCAAGACCTAAAAATAAAACACCGACCAGTAATTGCAGTTCATTTTCATCAACCACATCAAAACTGGAGCCAACGGCATGGAAAGCAGGCAGGATCGCATCAATCGCCAAGGCGACCAAAGACATTAAAAAAGCCATCAGGGCAACAAATTCGCCCGTTGATTGACGTGGCGAGGCAGTAATATTGGACATGTAAGGTACTTCACGAAAAGAAAATAAAATTATAACAGTTTAATACTGCTCTTTTGTATTTTTAACAGTGAAGTGGCTCACAATAGACGCCATAAAACACTATCGTTTCATCAAGCTGCTGGCGTTGCTGTGACCTGTGATTTTGCAGAAGAAGTCTTCGACTTTGCCAAAGATCTCTTTGCGTGTTTTCACTGCCTTGATGACATCAATCAGGCGACGTTTGTAAAAGTCGATTGTGTCTTCTGAATTTTCCGACTCGTCATTTAACCAGTACACCATGGTCGCACTATAGACCGCAGCGAGTGAAGCACGTTTGGTGTAATAGTTGAAATCAACCGATTCATCACCGCAACACCACCACATTTCATCCACAGCTTTCCAGACAACCTGCACACCGTGCGGTGCATTTTTAGGAACGGCATAATATGACATAGATTTACGAACTGCTTCTTTATAAGGGGCTTCGATATCCAGACGAATGCGCATGGCTTCTTCCAGGCGTTTACCTATACCAAGAGCGCTCATATCAATCTCGCTCACTCGATCCGACATTTGACGATTTATATAGTCTGCAAAATGGGCCAGTACATCACTGACACCGTAAGGAAAAGCGCGCACGGCCATGGAAGGTTCAAACCCGGCTTCGACAGCGCCTTCTTCTATGGCTTTGTCTGTCCAGCCGTCAAACAGGACGTTGGGCAGGGTTGCGAGCAGAATGTCGTCTTTTACCTTGATGTCTTGCATGGTGTTAGTCTTTCAAAGCTTTTTGCAGTTCTTCAACATAACCGAAGCTGGACAGGTCGTCCATACGTTGCGGGTAAAGAATACCATCCAGATGGTCACATTCATGTTGAACCACGCGGGCATGAAAGCCTGTGGCTTCGCGTTCAATCGGTTTTCCATCCAGATCAAGTCCGCTATATTTAATTGAGGTATAGCGACTGACTTTTCCTGCCATGCCGGGCAAGGAAAGACAGCCTTCAATGCCTTCGTTTTTATCGTCGCCGACAGGTTCGATCACGGGGTTCATCAATACAGTCAGGGGAACTGCACCCTCTTCTGAACGTTCACTGGGGACGTGAAACATAACGATACGCAACGGGATATGCACCTGCGGGGCAGCAAGGCCTGCGCCGTTGGCGTCTTCCATAGTTTCCACCATATCGTTGATCAGGCGTCTGATCTCGAGATCTTTCGGGTCTTCAACCAGTTTGGCGGGGGTGCGCAAGACCGGGTGTCCCATGCGGGCTATCTTTAAAATCGTCATAAAATGACATATAATGGCTTTTTTCGGCCAATGCCATACTGAATCCACTTGAACATAAAAGATTCATATGCTATGTCCCGGCTTCCTTTTCGAACCTTTCGTGAAAAGGAATGGGCATATGGCCCAGTTTTGATTTTGTATAAGGAGGCCCTGACCATCGTACAGGTAGTAGTTCGCGACAATAATGTCGACCAGGCACTGAAGGCACTGAAAAAGAAAATGCAGCGTGAAGGCGTATTCCGTGAAATGAAACTTCGCCGTCACTATGAAAAACCGTCTGAAAAGAAAGCACGCGAAGACGCTGAAGCTGTTCGTCGCGCACGCAAACTGGAACGCAAGCGTCTGGAACGTGAAGGCTTCTAAACAGCCTCCCTCGTTTATTTGAGGGAAATGTTTAAGATAGACTAAATTTATTTTTCTAAGGATGATCCGCCTGCCTGATGGATTATCCGGCTTTATACTACTTGAAAGGTGGTGATGTGGGCGTTTGTGGTTCGAGATTTCGAATCGCACCTCATATACCCGAAAAAAAGGGCGATGCGCTTTAACCGGCCGCATCGCCCTTTTTATTTGTCAGTGTGTGGTCTTCACCGACCCATGACCGGATGAAAAAGGCCCCTGTGTTCACAGGGGCACGTTTTCTTTACATGTCTGCAGCTTCTTTGCGTAATTCATCGCGCAGGACGAATTTTTGGATTTTGCCTGTGGATGTCTTGGGGAGTTCACCGAAGACCACGGTACGCGGACATTTGAAGTGCGCAAGGTTGTCACGGCAATGTTTGATGATATCTTCTGCGCTAATGTCGTCAGCACCGGGTTTTAGCTCGATAAAGGCTGCGGGTGTTTCACCCCATTTGTCATCAGGCTTGGCAACCACCGCGGCGGCGGCAACAAGTGGGTGACGATAAAGCGTATCTTCCACTTCGATGGATGAAATATTTTCCCCACCGGAAATGATGATGTCTTTGGATCGGTCTTTCAACTGAATATAGCCATCAGGATGTTTGACGCCTAAATCACCGGAATGGAACCAGCCGCCTTTAAAGGCTTCGTCCGTGGCTGTTGGGTTTTTCAGATAACCTTTCATGACAATGTTGCCGCGGAAGCAGACTTCGCCCATGGTTTCACCGTCCCATGGCATTTCTTCAGTGGTTTCGCTATCTGCGATCATGAGACCTTCTTCAAGGGTGTAACGTACGCCTTGACGGGATTTTTGATAGGCTTGTCGTTCAATCGGCAGCTCGTTCCATTCTTCTTTCCATGCACAGAAGACCGCGGGGCCATAAGTTTCGGTCAGGCCATAAGCGTGGGTCACATCGAAGCCTTCATCCTGAATGGCTTTCAAAACAGATGCAGGCGGTGGGGCCGCAGCTGTCATGATGTTACATTTATGGTCAAACGGTTTCTTTTCTTCTTCAGTTGCATTGATGACGAAAGACAGAACGATGGGCGCACCGCAGAAGTTGGTGACTTTATGTTCTGCAATGGCGGCATAGATGTTTTTCGCATTCACACGACGCAGGCAGATATTGACACCTGCCTTGGCAGCCATTGTCCAGGCAAAGCACCAGCCGTTACAGTGGAACATGGGCAGGGTCCAGAGATAAACCGAATGCTGTTCCATGTTCCAGTCAAGTGCATTGCCAATGGCATTCAAGTAAGCGCCACGATGGTGGTAGACCACGCCTTTGGGGTTGCCTGTTGTCCCTGATGTGTAGTTCAGTGAAATTGCATCCCATTCATCGGTTGGGCCGGACCATTCGTAGTCCGCATCACCCTTGGCGATAAAGGCTTCGTAATCTTCTTGGCCGATCAGCTCACCACCTTCTGCCAGGGGGTCATCGATATCAATGACGATAGGTTTTCGTTCGAGGCGGGCAATAGCAGATTTTGTAATCTCTGAAAATTCACGATCCGTAAAGACGATCTTGGCTTCGCCATGTTGCAGGATAAAGGAAATGGCTTCTGCATCCAGTCGGATGTTCAGGGTGTTTAAGACAGCACCACACATAGGCACCCCAAAATGGGCTTCGTATGTTTCAGGTGTGTTGTTGCCCATCACGGCAACCGTATCGCCTTTTTTAATTCCGGCCTTAACAAGCGCGGACGCCAACCGCACGGAACGTTCATAGGTTTCTTTCCAGGTGTATGTCTTGTCACCATGGATCACGGACGGGCGGTCCGGATAGACCATGGCGGTCCGTTTAATAAAGGACAATGGAGAAAGAGGCTCGTAGTTGGCTTCTGTTTTATCCAAATGGATGTCGTAAATATTTTCCATGGTTTCCTAATCCCGTGATGTATTTTCTTTGCCTTGCACAAATTGATAACAGTATCTCATGTGTGCGGAAATACTTAAAAATGCGTATTTTGGTAAAAACATAAAAGATCTGAACCAAAATACGTAAGATTACTGCGTAAATTCATCTGAGTGTGAGTTTAACAAACATTAAATCGGTAAAACAATACCTAATTAACACTTTATTTTTTTACATTTTTCAGGCATGCTGCGACCTATAGTTTGAAGGATAGGGAGTTTCTTCAAACGCATTTTTATAAAATCGCTTGGAATTAGGGGACGTTATGACCAATCGGTACGAAGAAGCTTATAAAGAATCAATGGAAAACCCTGAAGGGTTTTGGGCAAAAGCAGCTGAAGAAATTAAATGGGATAAAAAGTGGGACAAGGTTTTGGACGACTCCAACGCCCCGCTTTATCGCTGGTTTACGGGTGCAGAATGTAACACCTGTTACAACGCGGTTGACCGTCAGGTTGATGAAGGTCGTGGCGATCAGGATGCTATTATTTATGATAGCCCCATCACAGGCCGGAAAAGCAAAACCACCTTTGCTGAACTGAAAGATCAAGTTTCCCGTCTGGCAGGGGTTTTGAAAGACCGTGGCGTGGGTAAAGGCGACCGTGTTGTTATTTATATGCCAATGATTCCGGAAGCCGCCGTTGCCATGTTGGCGGTTGCGCGTTTGGGGGCGATCCATTCTGTTGTGTTTGGGGGATTTGCTTCTAACGAATTGGCCGTCCGTATTAACGATGCCAAGCCAAAGGTCATTATCTCTGCGTCATGCGGGATCGAACCGGGCCGTGTAATTGCCTATAAGCCACTTCTGGACGGTGCAATTGAACTGTCTGAACACAAACCCGATGCGACCATCATCGTTGCGCGTGAAGAAGCCGAAGCCGAACTGAAACCGGGCTATGACTTCGACTATGCGACAGAAGTTGCCAAGGCAACTCCGGCGGATTGTGTTTCAGTTGCAGCAACGGATCCACTTTATATTCTCTATACCTCAGGCACTACAGGTCAGCCGAAAGGTGTTGTCCGTGATAATGGCGGTCACATGGTCGCTTTGAAATACACCATGAAAGCGCTTTATAACGTGGAACCGGGTGATGTTTATTGGGCGGCTTCAGATGTGGGGTGGGTTGTTGGTCACTCCTACATCGTATATGGCCCGCTGTTGAACGGCTGTACCACTGTTATGTTTGAAGGTAAGCCTGTCGGTACACCGGATGCCGGTGTTTTCTGGCGTATGATTGAAGAATATAACATTCGTGTTCTCTTCACCGCACCGACAGCATTTCGTGCGATCAAACGTGACGACCCCAATGCAGAACATTTGGCAAAATACGACACGTCTTGCCTGAAAGCTTTGTATCTGGCGGGCGAACGTACGGACCCTGATACTTTGAACTGGGCACAGGAAATTCTGAAAAAGCCGGTTGTGGATCATTGGTGGCAAACAGAAACAGGTTGGGCAATCTGTGCAAACCCGTTGGGCCTGCATGAATACCCCGTTAAGCCGGGTTCCCCCACCAAGCCGATGCCGGGTTGGGATGTGCAGGTTCTGGACGATGCAGGTCATCCGGTTGGTCCAAACACAATTGGTGCCATCGTCTGTAAATTACCGTTGCCCCCCGGGACACTGCCGACATTGTGGGAAAAAGACGATCTTTATAAGTCTAAATACCTCGAAGAATTCCCGGGTTTTTATGCAACAGCGGATGCCGGGATCATTGATGATGATGGGTATGTCTCCATCATGGCGCGAACGGACGATATCATCAACGTGGCGGGCCACCGTCTGTCCACAGGTGGGATGGAAGAAGTTCTTTCAGCGCATCCGGATGTGGCAGAATGTGCAGTTATTGGGGCGGATGACAAGCTTAAGGGGCAAAATCCGGTTGGTTTCCTTGTCCTGAAAGCAGGGGTGACTAAATCCAATAACGAAATCATTACTGAAGTTGTGAAAATGGTCCGTGAAAAAATCGGTGCTGTTGCGGCCTTCAAAAAATGTGTCATCGTGGAACGTCTACCAAAGACTCGTTCTGGGAAAATCCTGCGTGGAACCATGCAGTCAATTGCGGACTGTAAGGAATATAAAGCACCAGCCACCATCGATGATCCGACGATCCTGCCGGAAATTGATGAAGCCCTGCAAACGATTGGATATTCCACAGCCCGTGAGTAATGTCTTTTTCATGTCATTAAAAAAGCGGTCTCCTGGTAGGGGGCCGCTTTTTTTTATGTAGGTTAGTAAGCTTTTATTCCGCCAAGACTTTTTCTAAAGCCGCTTTGGCTTTAGGGGCCGTCCATTCTGTAATGCCGATGACACCACCTTGCAAAGTACCGTCCGGCGCAATGATGAAGGAAACAGGCAGGGAGCTGATTTCCATTACCTTTAGAAGTTTCTGCTTGGGATCAAGGTAAGATACAACGTCGGTTAGTCCACGTTTCTGTAGGAACCCATCTGGAGTTTCACGCCCTTGGCGTCCAGTTGCGATGACGAGAACGACAAAATTTTTATCTTTGAAATCGCGCGCGAGCTCATTCAGGTCCGGCATTTCTTTGACGCAGGGCGGACACCATGTGGCCCACAGGTTTAAGAGCACAGTTTTGCCTTTGAAATCGGCCAGTGTCACTGTTTCCCCTTTGACATTTTCAAACGTTACATCCGGTGCCATAGGTTTGTTGGACAGGTTACGATAGCTGCGAATACTGTCTTTCAGACTGTTGAAATCTTTTGCCTGTGCATCAAAGGTAATCAGTAGAGATAATGATAAAACGGCAAGGGTAAGGAAGCGCATGATGAAGACCTCAAAGTGAACTTTGACGACACCCTAATGAAGAAAAAAGACAAGAATGGGGCAATCATGCCCGGGATGTCAGGCTAGACAGGCTTATTTCGAGGTCATGACCCAAACGCCATCCCATTCATTCGGGTCAACGTTTTCTTTCAGGTGATGGCAGCGTTCAATATAGATTTCCGAAGCTTTGTCTTTTGGGTTTAATTCCAGCACTTTATTGAATTTTGTGATGGCATCATCCCAAGTGCCTTTGCTGTAACATTCAATCCCGCTTCTAAAGAAATCAAGGGCTTCGACCATGTTGGGGAAGGTTTCTTCGGTATGGTAATCCAATAATTCATAAATGGCGACCGGTTCGGTTTTGCCTTTTACGATCACATGGTCCATGGCTCGATAACGATAGGTGCCTTTTAATGCCTTGAATGTGAATTCAGAAATAAGGATATGAGCACCATATTGTTTTGTTCCACTTTCCAGACGGGCAGCCAAGTTCACGCCATCGCCAATGACCGTATAATCCATCCGTTTTGGCGAACCGATATTACCGGAAACCACACTGTCCGTATTCAGTCCGATCCCGATATCGATTTCCATAAGTCCACGTGCTTTGCGGTCTGCGTTAAAGTCGCGCAGTTTATTCATCATATCGATTGCACAACGTACGGCGCGGTCCGGGTCATCATCATGGGGGAAGGGTGTGCCGAAAATGGCCATCATCGCATCACCGATGAATTTATCCAGCATACCTTCTTCTTCGTTCAAACAATCCACCATGATGGTGAAATATTCATTCAGCAGGCTCACAATCCCTTGCGCGCCGAGTTCTTCAGACAGGGTTGTAAAGCTGCGTACGTCAGAGAAAAGAACGGTTGCTATACTGCTTTGACCACCCAGAATTTCTTCGCCGCCGCCCATCAGTTTATCGGCCAAACCGGGGTCCATGTAGCGTGACATGGTAGATTTCATCCGTTTTTCAGAACTGATGTCTTCCATCATGATCATAGTACCGATGGCCTTACTGTCTTTATCCATCAGCGGCAATGTGGTGATGTTGACTGATGTTTCATCACGGTTTTCACCGATGGTCAGCACGGCATCTAAAAAGATGTCAGCTTCATTTTCTTCACGAACCGTGCGAAGCCGTTCCACGACAAATTCATTTTCTTCGGTAAAGAAATCGCTGTCTTTCTGCCCGATGATTTCGTCGGCTTTGACTTGTAAAATACGAAGACCTGCGGCGTTACAAGTGACAATGGTGCCTTCTTCATCAAAGGTGACCACTGCGTTACTCATACTTTCCAGCATGCTTTCGTTATAGTTTTTCATCTGTTGTACATCGGCAAAGAGCTGGGCATTTTCCAGTCCGATGGCGATTTGCGAGGTAAAGGCGGTCAGGCGTTGTTCATCTTCATCATTGAAGGGACCGCCTTTTTTGTTCAGCACTTGGGTCACCCCGATGACCTTGCCATCTTTGTTTAACACCGGGCAACACAGGATGGAGCGGGTGAAATAACCCGTCTGTTTGTCAAAGGCCGGGTTAAAGCGTAGGTCCGCATATGCATAGGGAATGTTGATCGTCTTGCCAGATGTGTAAACCGCCCCCGCAATCCCTAAATGGTTGGGCAGGCGGATGTTGGTTGCGCCCAGACCTTGACCAATCTGGGTATAAAGCTCGTTGGTTTTTTCATCATTCAAGAACAGGGTAGAGCGATCAGCCTGCAACATCTTGGTGATGGCGGTCATAATCATTTGTAACAGCGGGCCAAGATTGATCTCAGACGACACATCGGATACGACGTTTAGGAATTCAGCTTCTTGTTGGCGCAGTTTTTCCATGCGTTCAATAAAGAGCGTCCCTTGCAAGGCAATAGAGGCTTGCGTGGTGATGGCCTGCATGATGGCCAGGTCTTCCTGAGTGAATTCTTTACCGTCTTGTTTGTTAAGTGTTTGGGCAACACCTAAAATATCACCTTTGACCGTGCGCACAGGGGCACAAAGGATGTTGCGTGTTTTATAGCCAGTGGCATGGTCAACACTGTGGTTAAAGCGTTTGTCTGCATAGGCATCTTCAATAATTTCGCCCGTACCAGTCTGATAAACAGCCCCGGCAATACCTGAGTTATTGAGGATACGGATTTCGCGTTTCACGTCCCCCAAGGCAATGCGTGAATAAAGTTCGTTGGTCGCGCTGTCGTTTAGAAAGAGAGTGCCCCGATCAGATTTCGTTGCCTTGGTCACGGCCTCCATAATGATGCGCAGCTGTTCGTCCAGACTGTCGGCTTTGGCAACGTCATGGGAAACTTGCAAAACAAGTTCGGCCGTATTGGCTGAAACAGTATAATTAGTCACATCTGCACTGGAATTACTTTCCGGCATCTTTTGCCTCCAAGGCTTCCCTCAATTTAGAGATTGTATCACGTAATTGCTGATTTTCATCACGAAAGCTGCGTTCTAATTCCTGACGTTCATCTTCATAGCGATGTTTCATCAACTCCATCTCGTCACGCAAGGATCCGATGGTGCGCTGCAGTTGTAAAGACTCCCCATGGCCGTCAGCTTTTGTACGTTGAATGCTGTCTTCTTTTTCTGTGCGCATATTTTCCAGCTCGTCACGAAGGGCTTGCGCAGTCTTGATGAGAGTATCAGATTCCTGTCGTCCCGAAGCCAGGGTGCGTTGCACTTCATCATCTTTTTCCTGACGCATTTTTTCCAGCTCGTCACGTAAAGCTTGGGCCGTGTTGGTGAGCTGAACAATCTCGCCGTGGGCATCGGCACGGGCTTTTTGCACCTCATCATCCATTTGACGGCGCATGTTTTCCAGTTCATCACGTAAAGCCTGGGCCGTATTTTGTAGTTGGAGCAAGTCTTGATGGGATGCGGCCACAGCCTTTTGCACGGCCTCTGTCTTGCTGGCGGTCTGGGCATCTAGCTCGTCGCGCAGGGCAGAGATCGTGTTTTTAAGGTGACGGATATCCGTCTGGGCTTTGTATAGCTCGGTTTCTTCTTCGGTGGTCATCTTTTATGTGTATCGCAAATCTAACAAACACAGTGCACGCTATTATAGCGATAATGACCTTAGAGTCTTTATAAATAGTTGAGCTCGTTTACATTTTTATTCAACAACAAAAACACCTTCCAGGTCGAGGAAAGACCCATCGGTATTTTCCGGTGTGATTAGGGCAAAGCCATCCAGAATCATGACGGCATTTAAGGCTGCATCGCGTTCCACCCCATCGCGCAGCCGTTCGGCAAGGAAACTGTTCACGATGGATAAGGTGGCATAGGCCTCGTTCAAATCATCAAAGGAAGGTGGATGGTTGATCCCTTGATCGTGGTTCTTTTTATATTGCATCAAAAGATAGGCAGAAAGGGATCGAAAGACTGTTTCCTGTTCAGTTGCAAAGGGAAGGTGGAAACGGGCAAGCGGGCGTAAAAATTTCGAATGAGGACAGCCTGATGTTGCACATGTCAGTCCAAGTAATGAGGCGATGCCGGTTTGAAACGTGGCTTTGGTGACTACCGTTCGGGTCGGGGTTTCTACCTCAACCACGGTTTTTTCGTATGAAAATTTTGATTTAAAAGCAGGTAAAAACTGTGCAACCCCAAGGGCAGCCGGACACCATTCCACTTCTTCTCCTAAAGGACAGTTGGTGCATTTGTTATTACATAAGCGAGCCCATTCAGGCTTATCCCCGTTTTCATCGATTTGAAGTTGGTAGGTGTCATCATCGAAGTTAAGATCAATTTGAACTTTTTCTTCTTTTGGGGCGAAGAACCGATAGCTGATCGTCTGAGTCATATCTCCAAGCGCCTTTTCTCAGTTTCTCAAGGGTTTACTGATGAAATTAGAACTATGAAGATATAAGAACGATCTGTCGTCATTCAAACGAGGGAGGGGATTAAATCAAAAATAATTTGCTCAGGGCATCTGCCAGATCGTCACCAAATGAAGCGCTTTTATGGATGATTGGTACGCGCGTGTTGAGAAGTTGTAGATAGGGATCATCGCTTGGCAGACTGGTGATCAGGGCCGTTGGGATGTTACGTGTTGCCGGCATTTCCGCAAGGCCCGAAGCCAGATCAATACCTGAAAGCTCAGGCATCATGGCCGATATAATCACAAGGTCCGGTTTGGTGCGAATAATCAGGGGCAGGGCATCCAGCGTTGAGGTGCAGGTGGAAATCCGATAACCGCATTCCTGCATTTCACGTTCGACAAAGTGGGTCGCGGCACCATGGTGCATAACCAGCAGAACTTCAATATTGCGCACTTCCAAAACCGTGTCATCCAGACGGATCTTGGCAGGAAGACCACGTACCAGTTTTGAAATATCAATTTCTTCATCGTCATTTTTTTCAGAAACATCGACCATTGTATCAACAAAGGTCTGGATATCATCTAAGGTCCGTGGTGGATAGAATTTGACGTTTGCCAGATAATCTTCGGCACGCAGTGCAACGGTTGCAAGGGCTGGAATCTCATAGTTATGAGCCTGACCCTTGATGGATAAAGTGGTTCGTTGAACCGCAGAGACTAGTTCAGTCAGTTCTGAACGTCCATGACGCACTTCATCAATAAGAAAGGTCAGGGTAGAGAGGGATTCTTTGACCTCGTCGATAAATTCCCTACGCAATTGATCAACGATTTGGCCTACGCCTTTTGCATAAAGACCATCTGCAGAAGATTGCATTTCCATCCCCTTTAAAATCATATTTAATTCTTAAAGTTAGTGTGCCTGATGTTCCAGTATAGAACAACCATCCATTTGGAGGGGTGAAAGGTTCAAATGGGTAGCATCATTGATCGTTTTCTAAAAACGTACGCTTCTGTGATTATCCGTGAAAGCGGTTTTTAGAGGCCCCCTAGACAAATCAAAATTCGCTTCTATATCTAACCTTATGATAAACCAGCAAGAAAATGGCCGGGTAATTGTGACATATGGGCGCAGTCTTATTGCGTTGATCATTGCCCAATCACTGGGGACACGGGGAATTGATGTCATCGGGTGTGATGATGTCAATCTTACGGTGCTGTCTTTTTCTAAATATGTAAGCAAAAATTGCCTTTATCGGTCTTGGCAGGACGATGAAGAAGGTTTTATTGAAGACCTGATTGAAATTGCCAGAGAAAACAAGCCAGACAATGATGCCCCTTATTTGTTAATCCCATCTTTTCGTGAAGCAAAAATACTTGCGCGCTACAAAGATCGTTTCGACGGTTTGATCACGGTTGCATGCCCTGATTTTTCAAGCATCGATCAGGTCGATCATAAAGACCGTTTTGCACAAACAGTTGAAAAGTATGATGTCGAAAGCCCAAAAACCTGGTTGGTCGAAAACATGGAAGACCTTGATCAGGTCATTGATGAAGTGAAATTCCCTGTTTTTATCAAGCCGCCGAATGAAGTGGGGGGCCGTGGAATTTCGAAGGTGGAAAATAGGGACGAGCTCTCATCCGGTCTTGAAGTTTTGTTTAAGGATTATGCTGATCAGAAAATATTGATCCAGACTTTATCCAAAGGGGTCGATTACTGCTTTTGCGGTTTGTTTGACCATGGGCGTTTGGTCGCCAGTATGGTCTATCACAACGTACGTAAATTCCCGGCGGAAACAGGGCAGGGTGTTGTGCGCGAAACAGTGGATGATAGCCGCTTTAATGAATTGGCTGAACAATTGATGAAGCCCCTTAAATGGCATGGTGTTGCCGGGATTGATTTTATGTGGGATGAAGAAAACATCCCACAGATGATCGAAGTGAATGCCCGTTTCTGGGCAGGGCTGGATCATTCAGTCAAATCCAATGTGGATTTTCCCTATCTTCTTTATCGCATGTTTGTTGATGGTGAGGTGGAAGCCGATGATGATGTTTCAATTGGCCAGAAGACGAGCCTGCCGGGCCTTGCCACATTGGCACGGGTTGAAACGTTATTTAAAGATAAGTTCCATTTTGACCGATTGGAAGAACAATGGCCCGAGATTAAGAAATATGTCGGTGAACGCGATTTGGGGAAAGCAAAATCCGTCTTTATGGATGCGCTGAAAGATACAATCTCTTTCTCTGAAGCGATTGAAACTTATAAAGCCATCACACGTGAAGCCGAAGAAGTTGAAGAGATCAGTTACGCAGATGATGATCCGCTCGTCGGGCTTGGGGTCTTATTTATTTTAGGGTCTCTGTTCAAACACGGGAAATTACCACCAGAACTGACACACTAAGGAATAATGCAAAACAAAAAACCAAAAATCGGATATACAACACGCACACGCTTGATCCAGCCTTTGCATTGGCTTGTGTCCCTTGGCATTCGTTTGGGTGGGGGGGTACCTGTGCGCCTGCATGCTCAATCACCCAAATATGAACAGGATCTGGATGGATTGGTGATCGCCGGGGGAACAGACCTTTATCCTGGACTTTTTGATCATGACCCGAAATCTGGATATGACTATGACCATGCCCGCGACAAATTAGAGCTCAATTGGCTTGAAAAAAGTGAAAAGAAGGATATCCCGACTTTAGGGGTTTGTCGGGGGGCTCAATTGTTGAATGTACAACGTGGTGGTACATTGCATATGGATGTTGAAAAATCATATGAAAATGCAAGCTACCCCAACCGCTTTTTAGCACAAGTTTTCTTTCGTAAATTCATCAATGTCGAAGAGAGTAGCCTGTTGAAAAAAATCTTGCGATCATCTCGCTTGAAAGTGAATTCCATGCATAAACAGGCCATTGATGAATTGGGCGATGGTCTCGTTGTTTCTGCCAGAGAAGACAACCAGGTTGTGCAAGCGGTGGAAGACCCAACGCGTAAATTTTGTATGGGGGTGCAATTCCATCCGGAAGCCCTGTTACATCAGGAAGTTTTCAGGAACATTTTTAAGCAGTTGGTGCAGTGTTCAAAACCATAGCTTTGAAGATGAGAAAGCGCCTTAAACAAAGATATTATAATTATCTAATTCATTAAATTGAATTTCCCTTATGTTTCATTAGAATTCTCTGTATATATTCATTGTGGAGAATGAAAAAGGGCGTAAGCGGTTTTATGATGTCAGGTTTTTTGAAGTGCAGTTTTGTACTGTCGCTATTGGTATATGCTGTTGTGCCTGCCAAGGCGGCAGGAGATTTAAACCGCCTGATACTTGCTGTAGAAGATAGCTGGCCACCTTTTTCAAAGCGTGATGGTAGCGGGCTTTCCAATCAAATTGTTCAGGAAGCCTATGAGACACAGAATATAAAAGTCGATTTTGTTGTAGCGCCTTATGCGCGTCAATTGGTCGCAACAGAAAAAGGGGCTTATGTCGGTGCCTTTAACGTGACCAAAGAACCCTCAACACAAGAGAAGTTTCATTTTTGTGAAGAAAGGCTTTTCAAGGCCACCACTTCTTATTATGTCAATGAAGACGCACCACTCAAGGCGCGTACCTATGAAGAATTAAATTCAGGTGAAAAAATTGGGGTTATCATTGGATATGAATATGGCCCCTTTATTATAGCGAACAACAAGGTGAAGAAATTCCGGGTTTCTAAACAATCCAACCTGATCAAAATGTTACTCAAAAAACGTTTGGATGCTGTCCTTATGTTTGACGCGATTGCCCAATATACCCTGCCACAGATTCAAAATAGCCATAAGATTAAACGCGCTTTTGAAGGTCAGCATAGTGATATTTACGTGGCCTTTAGTAAGAAACATGATGATGCAGGCTATTTCTGCAAATAATTGGACGAGGGGCTTAGAGCCATGAGAAAAAAAGGCCGGATCCGCGACATTCTAGGTGATCTGGCTATTCCTTAAATCTTCTATGTTTTAGGGGCAGAGATTTTAGCTTTGTTGTAATTGACGTATAGATAAAATACCCCAATGTGCATATCGCCTTGTTAGATTTGGGTTTGACGCTCTAGCCTTACTTATTGTTTTGTTTGAGCTTTTGTTATTGATGATTATGATTATTCAGCAAGAATGCCTTGGCGTGTGTAAGAAATTTCACGGTTTCGATAAACTTGGAAATGAATGCTGAGTGACACGAAAAACAGAAAAAGGACCTAGCCGATAAGGGCTAAGTCCTTTGAAAATTCTGGTGCCTCCACACGGACTCGAACCGCGGACCTACTGATTACAAATCAGTTGCTCTACCAACTGAGCTATAGAGGCATATGTGGTGCTCTCTGTGGAAAGCGGGCGGAACTTACCTCAGGTTTTGGGGTTAGGCAAGTGGTTTTTCATAAAAAAGTCATTATCGGGATGAAATATGCCTATCCCTTTGTTTTAAATATATTAAATTAAGGGGCGCAAAAGCCGTTTTCCACTCTATTCTATGCGTTGTCTTGCAATTTCATAAAGGGCGACGGCTGTCGCGTTGGAAAGGTTGAGACTCTCGACTGCCTGACTGATGGGAATGCGGGCAAGGAAGTCGCATTTTTCTTTCGTTAGCCGGCGAAGGCCGGCCCCTTCATTGCCCATGACAAGAACGGTTTTTCCCTTTAGATCGATTTTGGAGATCAGTTGATCGGCATAGCCATCCAGCCCGACACTCCAAAACCCGTTTTCTTTTAAATCTTCCAGGGCGCGTGACAGGTTTGTTACACGGATAAAGGCGATCCGTTCAAGGGCGCCACAGGCGGCCTTGGCCATGGCGCCTGTGACTTCGGGGGCATTTTTATCGGGAATGAGGACAGCGCAGGCCCCAAACCCGGCAGCAGAACGCAAGACCGCCCCGATATTTTGCGGGTCTGTTGCTTGGTCCAATGCGACGATAAGCGTATTTTCGGCACTGTCTTTTATAACGTCATCTAGATTTTCACGCGCAAGCGGGTCTGCCTGAAGGGCAATGCCCTGATGGACGGCACCTTGAAGCATGTCTTCGATATCGCGCCGGTCCAGCACTTCTGCTTGCGGGCGCTTTCGATCTGTCGCATGGAGTGCGGCCTTGAGTTCATTGCCATGGGACTTAAGGAAGTCTTGTGTCACCAGTAGACGGTGGCAGTTGCGTTTCGGGTTTTCAAGTGCAGCAATAACGGCATGGCGACCAAAAAGCCATGGCGGCCCCTTGGGCTTTTCTGAAAAAGCTTTGGGGGAAGGGGGGGCGATTCCGTCAGTGTTTTTTCGAGGGCCGGAATTTTGTCGGTTCTGACGGGTATTGCGTCGTTTGTTTTGCTTGCTCATAGGGCTTAACTTATCATTGGGACTTACACAAATCCATACGCAAGCTGTGACGGATAGGGAAACATTTTATTTTTTTTCGTGAAAAAAAAGTTTTGACGTTGACAGGGCAGTGATTTTTCCATATTCCCTCCACCCACGCGTCATGTTGTGACGACCTCTTTTGTGGAGGGATGCCTGAGCGGCTAAAAGGGGCGGACTGTAAATCCGCTGGCTACGCCTACGTTGGTTCGAATCCAACTCCCTCCACCACGAAGAAACAGATCAACATGAAGCCTATATTACAAGTGACCGCTTTGGGGAAGTTTGTGTATAGGGCGGGTGTAGCTCAATGGTAGAGCAGCAGCCTTCCAAGCTGAATACGAGGGTTCGATTCCCTTCACCCGCTCCAATTTCTTTTTTGCAATTTTTCTGTTTGTAATTGACTTAAGTCTCATAGGCGAAGGCTTCCATTCCATTGGGTGGGGGCTTTTTTATTGCCTGTTGTGTGTCTGCACACCAAAACAGTTATGGCAGACAAGGGTTCTTTTTAAAGTGGAAAAGAAAGAGCGGAAAAAAGTTCGCTAAAACTAAACTTTAACACTTGCAAGCTGGCAAAGGGCGCTATATAACGAGGCCGCTTTCACATTCTGAGATGAATTTGAATGCGCCCGAGTAGTCTCTAAGATACGGATGTAGAGGCTAGCTGTAGGAGTGTAGCTCAGTTGGTAGAGCACCGGTCTCCAAAACCGGGTGCCGGGGGTTCGAGTCCCTCCACTCCTGCCATTTATTTGACGTATCCGTCACCGTTTTGAACTTAAGGATTGGTAAAAATCATGGCGAAGACATCACCGGGGAAATTTGCCCAAGAAGTCCGTCAGGAAGCAAAGAAGATCACATGGCCGACACGTAAGGAGACTATGGTTTCCACGGGTATGGTTTTTGTTATGGTTTTCTTGGCTGCGATTTTCTTTTTCCTCGTAGACCAAATCTTGTCTACAGCGGTAAAAGCAATCTTTAGCTAAAGGTAGAGATCCATGGCACAAGCACGTTGGTACGTTATCCACGCTTATTCCGGCTTTGAAAATAAAGTTGCACAAACTATTCGCGAACAAGCGGATAAAAAAGGTTTGGGTGACCTGTTTGAAGAAGTTCTGGTTCCGACTGAAGAAGTCGTTGAAATGCGTCGTGGAAGCAAAGTCACCGCCAACCGCAAATTCTTCCCGGGTTATGTTCTGGCGAAAATGCAGTTGACTGATGAAACGTGGAACATGGTGAAAAACACAGCCAAGGTTACTGACTTCCTTGGTGCGCAGGGTAAGCCTGCGCCGATCACGGAAGAAGAGGCCCAGCGTATTCTGCATCAGGTGCAGGAAGGTGTTGAACGCCCGCGCAACAGCGTTTCTTTCGAAATTGGCGAAGAAATCCGCGTTGTCGATGGTCCGTTTGCTTCATTCAATGGTCTGGTCGAAGAAGTTGATGAAGAAAAAGCCCGCCTCAAAGTTTCCGTTTCTATCTTTGGGCGTTCAACGCCGGTGGAACTAGAATACAATCAGGTGGAAAAAGCTTAAGAGTTTTTATGACAATAAAGACTCGACAAGAATTCGCAGCGTCTGTATAAGGCGCTGCGTTTTGCTTCTTGCAAGAGAAGTGAAAGCCCTTCTCAAGGGCCGTCGCTTAGGCGACGTAAAATAAAATAACTGCGTGGGAGGTATAGCCAAGCCCGACCACGCGAACCTTAAACACTATAAACTGAGGTTTATCATGGCTAAAAAAGTTGCAGGCTACATTAAGCTGCAAATCGCTGCTGGCCAAGCAAACCCGTCCCCACCCGTGGGTCCGGCTTTGGGTCAAGCAGGCTTGAACATTATGGAATTCTGTAAGGCGTTTAACGCTGCGACACAAAAAATGGAACCGGGTACACCGATTCCCGTTGTGATCACGGCTTATGCTGACCGTACATTCACTTTCGAAACAAAACTGCCGCCAGCTTCTTACTTCATTAAGAAGAAAATCGGCCTGAAAAAAGGTTCCGGTACAACTGGTCAGGGCTTTGTTGGCAAAATCACCAAAGCACAACTGGCAGAGATTGCAGAAGAAAAAATCAAAGATATGAACGCCAATACAATTGAAGCGGCTGTGAATTCTTTGGCTGGTTCTGCACGTTCTATGGGCGTCGAGGTAGTGGATTAAGATCATGGCAAAAGTTGGTAAACGTCTTACTGCAGCCCGCGAAGGTTGGGACAAACTGGCTACATTTGATGTAGCTGCTGCTTCCAAAATCGTTAAAGAGGGTGCAAAAGCTAAATTCGATGAAACTATCGAAATCGCTGTAAACCTGGGTGTTGATCCTCGTCATGCTGACCAAATGGTCCGTGGCGTTGTTGCTCTGCCGCACGGCACAGGCAAAACTATGCGCGTTGCTGTTTTTGCACGTGATGCAAAAGCTGAAGAAGCAAAAGAAGCTGGTGCTGATCTGGTTGGTGCTGAAGACCTGATGGAAAAAATCCAAGGCGGCGAAATGAACTTCGACCGTGTGATTGCAACGCCTGACATGATGGCTGTTGTTGGTCGCTTGGGTAAGGTCCTTGGTCCACGTGGCCTGATGCCGAACCCGAAACTGGGTACAGTTACACCAAACGTGAAAGAAGCTGTTTCTAACGCCAAAGCTGGTGAAGTTCAGTTCCGCGTTGAAAAAGCTGGTATCGTTCACGCTGGTATCGGTAAAGCTTCATTCTCTGAAGAGCAAATCGCTGAAAACGTTTCTGCGTTTATTGCCGCGATTAACAAAGCCAAGCCGTCTGGCGCTAAAGGCACTTATTTGAAGGCTGCTACAGTTTCTTCAACAATGGGTGTTGGCGTTAAGCTTGACATTGCTTCTTTGGTCGGCTAAAAGCCCGCCTCAGAGATTAAAGAGATTCTCCGGCTTCTTGTTTATCAAGGGGCCGGAGTTGATCGAAAGGTGAAAGACCTTTCGTGACTGTCCAAGACTGAAGGTGCGAACTTTGGTTCGTTTAAACAAACGGCCTTCATAGACAGAAGTAAAGAATTAGATGCACGCGGCTTGACGCGGGCCTCTCTGGAACTGACCTTCTGTGACAATTTGAGACAGTGGAAACCGGGCAGGAAAATGTTTTCCTGTTCAATGTCCATCGGATGTTTGGCCCTTATGGGCTGGATGTCTTAAATGAGTATCGGAGACGACATGAACCGTACCGAGAAAGAAGAACTTGTAGCAGAAATGCGCGATGTCTTCGCTAACAGCTCTACAGTTGTTGTGGCTCACTACAGTGGGCTGACAGTGACTGAAATGGAAGAGCTGCGTGGCAAGATGCGTGAGTCTGGTGCAGGCTTCAAGGTAACGAAAAACCGTCTTACTAAACTCGCTCTTGCTGACAGCAAGTTCGAAGGCTTGGGTGAAATGCTCAGCGGTCCGACTGCCATTGCGTATTCGGAAGATGCTGTTGCAGCTGCCAAAGCTTCTGTGGAATTTGCCAAGAAAAACGACAAGCTCGTTATCCTTGGTGGTGCCATGGACGAAACTGCGCTTGACGTCGCTGGTGTAAAAGCTCTGGCTTCTATGCCGTCACTCGACGAATTGCGTGGCAAGATTGTGGGCGTGCTGCAAGCACCTGCACAAAAACTTGCTGCTGTTACACAAGCACCGGCTGGCCAGTTGGCTCGCGTATTCGGTGCTTACGGCAAAAGCGAAGCTTAAGACCGTTTTTAAATTTTTATTTCTACAGAAGACTAAAGTTCTAGGAGTTATGAACTATGGCTGATCTAGCTAAATTGGTAGACGAACTTTCTACATTGACTGTTATGGAAGCTGCTGAGCTTTCTACTATGCTCGAAGAAAAATGGGGCGTTTCTGCTGCTGCACCTGTTGCTGTTGCTGCTGGTCCTGCTGCTGCAGGTGGCGAAGCTGCTGAAGAGAAAACTGACTTTGACGTTATCCTGGCTGGTGCTGGCGATAAGAAAATCAACGTCATTAAAGAAGTTCGTGCGATCACAGGTCTTGGCCTGAAAGAAGCGAAAGAACTGGTTGAAGGTGCTCCTAAGCCGGTTAAAGAAGGCGCTTCTAAAGAAGAAGCTGAAGAAATCAAGAAGAAACTTGAAGAAGCTGGTGCTTCTGTTGAACTCAAGTAATTCTTTGAAGCTTTCGAGCTTTTTAGATTTCAAAGAAACGGTCCTCATAAGAGGGCCGTTTTTTTTTGTTATGGTGCACCTGCACAAAAAATCTAGAATTTTTCCAAACAACGCCTTGCACCCCTGAGGCCTATGATCTAAAAAGAGAACGCTTTTTAATTCACAGTTACTTCTAAGGGGAAGACAATGAAAGCTGACGATCACAGAAAAGTGGCTCAATGGCACCTGAAACAAGCTGAACTGCACGAAGCTTCTGGCGATTACGCCTGCGGTTGCCCGGCCAACGAAGAAAACACTCGCATTATCGAGATCGTTGAATCCGGAAAAATCGAAGAAGAAAACGAATGTTCTTTGGCTTAAGTCGATAAATTTTCGCTTTTAAAAAACGGTCCTCACAGCGAGGGCCGTTTTTTTATTATACTTTAGTCTATTTTGATTAGTTCAAACATGCGGACATATGGAATTTTTTCACCAATTTTTGTAAAGAATTTTTTGGTAAAGGGGAATTGTTTTAGAATAAATAAAATAATCCGACTTCTTTGAAGGTCATGCAAAAATTCGTAGTTCTCTTGTCTTTTTAAAACTAGGTTATGCTTATTTGCCATACGTATGATTTCTTTGGATGTACGGCGGTATCCGGATTGGAATTTGTGAACAAATCGTTTGCGCCCAATAAGTCTAAGAATAAGGTAAATCATGTAAGTTTCGTATTTAAGGAGTACATCATGAAGTAAATATGTTAATAAATTGTCTGTGGCACCTGATGAGTCTAGTAAGAGTGTGCTATTTTTCTTTAATCCGGTTTTAACCTGAGAAAAAAAAGTATCTAATTCTTCATCGTCAAAAGTATAGATAAGGCTTAGGCATATAATGCTATCATATTCTTTTTTAAACTGATCAGTAAGAATGTTGAATCTAATGTATTCAAGGTCTGGAAACAATGCTTTTGATTGTTTTGCCGCATTTGGAATGTTTAGATCAGAACATGTTATTTGATGGCCTTCGTCTATGAGTTTCAATTCTGTTATGGCTCGACCAGATGCAATAGAAAAAATATTGTTTTGGTTATTTATTCGTTTTGAAATGAAAGTATGCCAAGAAATATATCTACCGTTGTAATAATATTTAAAAAATGAATTTTTATCATTGTAATGTTCTGTTGAATGGTAGCCGCCCATGATTTGTTCATGATATTCAAAAGACGATTCTTGAGTGTCGTTTGAGTTGTTTTGCTTTGAATCGCAAATATAATATTTATACCATTTTCTCATCTTGTTAGCTTTCATTCATTTTTACGCTGAGTTTTTGTGTAAAATTAATTATATTTTATTTCTTATCAAAGTCTAGCTTGGCTTTCGTTTTGATATAAGTTTTGTATTAATGGAATTTAATTGAAACTGATAACATAAGTTAGACGTTATGGGGGCGTATTTAGAATAATCTCTAATTTTGCAAGTTTGATTAATAGTATAAATTTGGGCTTTACCTTTAAATCAGATTGCCCTATAAAATCACCAATCGCTGGGCTGGATTGAATCGATGATTTAATCCAGCCCGGCTGTCTTTGTCTGTATTATGTGGAAAAAGACACCCTCCGTCCTTGACCCGGATAGGCCGTAGCCAGGCCGATAAAGTCAGGGATTTTTTGGAGTTACCCATATCATATGGGTTGTTTGAATGGACATTTCATCAAGGTTCGGCGACCGGTGGTGGAGTGAAAGTTCAGTCACTTTATATCCTTGAGGACACTAATGGCGAATCCGCTAATTAACCGCAAGCGTATCCGTAAGAGCTTCGGTCGTATCCCGACTGTTGCCCCGATGCCGAACCTGATTGAGGTTCAAAAATCCTCCTACGAACATTTCCTTCAAGCGACAGTTAAGCCGGAAGAACGTATCGATAACGGTCTGCAGGCGGTCTTTAAATCGGTATTCCCGATTAATGACTTTTCCGAACGTGGCACGCTGGAATATGTTTCCTACGAATTTGAAGAACCCAAATACGACGTTGAAGAATGTCAACAACGTGGCATGACCTATTCTGCCCCGTTGAAAATGACCCTGCGTCTGGTTGTTTGGGATGTGGACGAAGATACTGGTGCGCGCTCTGTGCGCGACATTAAAGAACAAGATGTTTATATGGGCGATATGCCGTTTATGACATCTAACGGTACTTTCGTTGTTAACGGTACGGAACGTGTTATCGTCTCGCAAATGCACCGTTCGCCTGGTGTGTTCTTTGATCACGATAAAGGCAAGACGCACTCTTCAGGTAAGTACCTGTTTGCAGCACGCATCATTCCTTATCGCGGGTCTTGGCTGGACTTCGAATTTGATGCAAAAGACATTTTATATGTCCGTATCGACCGTCGTCGTAAATTACCTGTCACGACATTGATGATGGCATTGGACAACGCTGAAACTGCTGAAAAACGTGCCAATGGTGAAAAGTTTGAAGTGGGTGAAGCTGTCGGGATGTCACCCGAAGATGTGCTGAACCATTTCTACGATACCATTGAATACACACGTGGTAAAAAAGGCTGGCAAACAGTTTTCGATGCTGAACGTATGAAAGGCACGAAACTGATGCATGATCTTGTGGATGCCAAAACGGGTGAAACCGTTCTCGGTCTCGGCAAGAAAATCACACCGCGTCAAGCCAAGAAACTGGCCGAAGCTGGTCTTGAAAACATGCTCGTTTCTCAGGAAGAAATGGTCGGTAAGTTTGTCGCATCTGACCTGATTAACGAAAAAACTGGCGAAATCTTCGTTGAAGCTGGCGGTGAGTTGACTGCCGAGTTGCTGGAAGAACTGGAAACCGCCGGCGTTACTGATCTGCCGTTGCTGTCCATCGACCATGTGAACGTTGGCCCGTATGTTCGTAACACTTTGGCTGTAGACAAGAACTCTACCCGTGAAGAAGCCTTGATCGATATCTATCGCGTCATGCGCCCGGGTGAGCCGCCGACCTTGGAATCTGCTGAAGCTTTGTTCGAAAGCCTGTTCTTCGACCAAGAACGCTATGACCTATCTGCGGTTGGTCGTGTGAAAATGAATATGCGTCTCGGCTTTGATGAAATTCCGGACACGATCCGTACATTGCGTCGCGAAGACATTCTTGAAGTTCTGCGTATCCTCGTTGAACTAAAAGATGGTCGTGGCGAGATTGACGATATCGATCACCTTGGTAACCGTCGTGTACGTTCCGTTGGTGAGTTGATGGAAAACCAATATCGTATTGGTCTGCTGCGTATGGAACGTGCGATCAAGGAACGTATGGGATCTGTTGATATCGATACGGTTATGCCGCACGATTTGATCAATGCGAAACCGGCTGCTGCAGCGGTGCGTGAATTCTTCGGTTCTTCGCAGCTGTCACAATTCATGGACCAAACAAACCCGCTGTCGGAAGTGACGCACAAACGTCGTCTTTCAGCCTTGGGTCCGGGTGGTTTGACCCGTGAGCGCGCAGGCTTTGAAGTTCGTGACGTACACCCAACACACTATGGTCGTATCTGTCCGATTGAAACGCCTGAAGGCCCGAATATTGGTCTGATCAACTCTTTGTCTACATTTGCCCGTGTCAACAAATACGGCTTCATCGAAAGCCCGTATCGCCGTGTTGAAGACGGTCAAGTAACTGACGAAGTGATGTATCTCTCTGCGATGCAGGAAGGTCGCTATACTGTGGCACAGGCAAACGCCAACCTTGATGAAAACGGGCGTTTTAAAGACGACCTGATCTCTTGTCGTCAGGCAGGTGAATATATCATGGCGCGCCCTGAAGACATTACTCTGATCGACGTATCACCAAAACAGATCGTCTCTGTTGCGGCTGCGATGATCCCGTTCTTGGAAAATGACGATGCGAACCGTGCTTTGATGGGTTCAAACATGCAACGTCAGGCCGTTCCTCTTTTGCAAGCTGATGCTCCGCTCGTCGGGACAGGCATGGAAGAAGTTGTGGCGCGTGACTCCGGTGCGGCGATTGTTGCCAAACGTGATGGTGTGATCGATACCGTTGATGCGACCCGTATCGTGGTCCGTGCAGAAGGTGGTGATGCATCAACAGTTGGTGTTGATATTTACACCTTGAAGAAATTCAAACGTTCCAACCAAAACACCTGTATCAACCAACGTCCGTTGGTAAAAGTTGGTGATCGTGTGACTGCCGGTACTGTGCTGGCTGACGGTCCGTCAACTGATCTGGGTGATCTGGCGTTGGGTCGTAACGTTCTCGTGGCCTTCATGCCATGGAACGGCTACAACTTCGAGGATTCCATCCTGATTTCTGAACGCATTGTGCGCGATGACGTCTTTACTTCCATTCACCTGGAAGAATTTGAAGTCATGGCTCGTGATACCAAACTCGGTCAGGAAGAAATCACACGTGACATCCCGAACGTGGGTGAAGAAGCACTTAAAAACCTTGATGAAGCCGGTATTGTTTACATCGGTGCAGAAGTGAAAGCTTCTGACATTCTGGTTGGTAAGGTGACACCAAAGGGTGAAAGCCCGATGACACCGGAAGAAAAGCTTCTGCGCGCCATCTTTGGTGAAAAAGCGTCTGACGTGCGTGATACATCCTTGCGGATGCCGCCGGGTGCGACAGGGACTGTTGTTGAAGTTCGCGTCTTTAACCGCCGTGGTGTGGAAAAAGACGAACGTGCTTTGGCGATTGAACGCGCTGAGATCGAACGTCTCGCAAAAGACCGTGATGACGAACGTAAAATTCACGAACGTAACCTGGCTGCCCGTATGAAATCGACTGTTGTCGGTCAAATCGCTGTGGCAGGTCCGAACGGTATGCCAACAGGTGTTGAAATCACCGAAGAAATGCTGGATCAGTTCAACCCGGGCCAATTGGTCCATGTTGCGGTTGAAAATGACGATGTTCAAAGTGACGTTGAATCACTGAAAAAGCATTTCGAAGACGGTATTTCTGCTGTTCAGGAACGTTTCGAAAATAAAGTTGAAAAACTGCAACGTGGTGATGAACTGCCACCGGGTGTGATGAAGATGGTTAAAGTCTTCGTTGCGATCAAGCGTAAGCTGCAACCGGGTGATAAAATGGCCGGTCGTCACGGGAACAAAGGGGTTATCTCCCGCATTGTTCCGATCGAAGACATGCCATATCTGGATGATGGGACCCACGTTGACGTGGTTCTGAACCCGCTGGGTGTACCATCACGTATGAACGTTGGTCAGATTCTGGAAACACACTTGGGCTGGGCTGCGGCTGGTCTGGGTCGTCAAATCGGCGAACAGCTGGATGCGGCGAAACGTTCCGGGTCTTATGACGGTGTGCGTGACAAGCTGAACTACGCTTATGGCGACGACTATTTCAACGATTACATCAAAGAAATGGACGACACCGAAGTGGACGAACTTGCAGGCAACCTGCGAAAAGGTGTGCCGATGGCAACGCCAGTCTTTGATGGTGCGACACAGGATGATATTTCCAAGCATCTTGAAATGGCGGGGTATGCAACATCTGGTCAGTCAACATTGTATGATGGCCGTACAGGTGACAAGTTCCACCGTCAAGTGACCGTTGGTTACATCTACATGCTGAAACTTCACCACCTTGTTGATGACAAACTGCACGCGCGTTCTATCGGCCCGTACAGCTTGGTTACACAGCAACCGTTGGGCGGTAAGGCCCAGTTCGGTGGTCAGCGCTTTGGTGAGATGGAGGTTTGGGCCCTTGAAGCATATGGTGCGGCCTACACCTTGCAAGAAATGCTCACGGTTAAGTCCGATGACGTTTCCGGTCGTACAAAAGTGTATGAAGCCATCGTTCGCGGTGAAGACAGCTTCGAAGCCGGTATTCCGGAATCCTTCAACGTTTTGGTGAAAGAACTGCAAGCTCTTGGCCTGAACGTCAACATGAACCAAGGGGAATTCTAATATGTCGGAATTGATGAAATTCTTTGGGCAAGTTAGCGGCGCTCAACAGTTCGATAACTTGCAAATCAATATCGCAAGTCCCGAGAAAATCCGTTCTTGGTCTTATGGTGAGATTAAAAAACCGGAAACCATCAACTATCGTACGTTCAAACCGGAACGTGACGGCCTTTTCTGTGCCCGTATCTTCGGTCCGGTCAAAGATTACGAGTGCTTGTGCGGCAAATATAAACGCATGAAGTACAAAGGGATCGTTTGTGAAAAATGTGGCGTTGAAGTGACATTGACCAAAGTGCGTCGTGAACGCATGGGTCATATTGAACTGGCAGCACCTGTTGCACACATCTGGTTCCTGAAATCTTTGCCGTCTCGTATCGGTCTTTTGCTCGACATGACGTTGAAAGATCTGGAACGTGTTCTCTACTTCGAAAACTTCGTTGTTGTGGAACCGGGTCTGACACCGTTGAAGCAAAAAGAACTTCTGACCGAAGAACAGTATATTAATGCTGTTGAAGAATATGGTCAGGATGCGTTCACGGCAGGCATTGGTGCGGAAGCAATCCGTGACATGCTGGCGGAGATCAACCTTGAAGACGAAATGGAAGATCTGCGCGAAGACCTTCGTGAAACTAATTCCGAAGCCAAGCGCAAGAAATTCGTAAAACGTCTTAAGCTGGTTGAAGCTTTCCTTGAATCCGGCTCTCGCCCGGAATGGATGATTTTGGAAGTTGTTCCGGTCATTCCGCCGGAACTGCGTCCCTTGGTACCGCTGGATGGTGGTCGTTTTGCAACGTCTGATCTGAACGATCTTTATCGTCGTGTGATCAACCGTAACAACCGTTTGAAGCGTCTGATCGAACTGCGCGCCCCGGAAATCATCGTACGTAACGAAAAACGTATGCTGCAAGAATCCGTGGATGCTCTGTTTGATAACAGCCGTCGTTCACGCCCGATCACGGGTGCAAACAAACGTCCGCTGAAGTCTTTGTCAGATATGCTTAAGGGTAAGCAAGGTCGTTTCCGTCAAAACCTTCTTGGTAAACGTGTCGACTATTCTGGTCGTTCGGTTATCGTGGTTGGTCCGGAACTGATGTTGCACCAATGTGGCCTGCCGAAGAAAATGGCACTTGAACTGTTCAAGCCGTTTATCTATGCGAAGCTGGAACTTTACGGGATGGCGACCACTATTAAGGCGGCCAAGCGTATGGTCGAAAAAGAACGTCCTGAAGTTTGGGATATTCTTGAAGAAGTCATTCGCGAACACCCGGTTATGCTGAACCGTGCACCGACACTTCACCGCTTGGGTATCCAAGCGTTTGAACCGACGTTGGTTGAAGGTAAAGCGATCCAGTTGCACCCGCTTGTTTGTACAGCCTTTAACGCTGACTTCGACGGTGACCAAATGGCGGTTCACGTACCGTTGTCTCTGGAAGCACAGCTTGAAGCCCGCGTTCTGATGATGTCTACAAACAACATCCTGCAACCGGCTTCTGGTAAGCCGATCATCGTGCCGTCACAGGATATCGTCTTGGGTATTTATTACCTCTCTATGGAGCTTGAAGGCGAAAAGGGCGAAGGTATGCACTTCTCTGGTGTTGGTGAAATTCATCAGGCACTGGACAACGAAGTGGTAAGTCTGCACGCGAAAGTAACGTGTCGTTACCGCACTATCGATGAAAACGGTGATGAAGTTGTTGAACGTGTCGAAACAACACCGGGCCGCATGCTGCTGTCTGAATTGTTGCCGCGCCACATCGAAGTACCGTTCTCTTTGATTAACCGTCTTTTGACCAAGAAAGACGTGTCTAACGTGATCGGTGAAGTTTACCGCCACGTTGGTCAGAAAGAGACTGTTATCTTCTGTGACCGCATCATGGGCCTTGGTTTTAAATGGGCTTGTAAAGCGGGCATTTCGTTCGGTAAAGACGATATGGTTATTCCTGATGCCAAAGCGCCTTTGGTTGCTGAAACCAAAGAAGCGGTGAAGGAATTCGAGCGTCAGTACATGGACGGTCTGATCACACAGCGTGAGAAGTACAATAAAGTGGTTGATGCCTGGTCACACTGTAACGATCAGGTGACAACGGAAATGATGAAGGAAATCTCGCGCGTTGAGCCGGGCGTTCCTGTCAACTCTGTTTACATGATGGCACACTCTGGTGCGCGTGGTTCTACCGCACAGATGCGTCAGTTGGGCGGGATGCGTGGTTTGATGGCCAAGCCGAGTGGCGAGATCATCGAAACCCCGATTATCGCGAACTTTAAAGAAGGTCTGACCGTACTTGAGTACTTCAACTCGACCCACGGTGCCCGTAAGGGTCTGGCAGATACAGCTTTGAAAACGGCGAACTCCGGTTATCTGACACGTCGTCTGGTTGATGTTGCACAAGACTGCATCATCTTTGAAGATGATTGCGGGACTGAGGCTGGTTTGACCACACGTGCTGTCATGGACGGTGGTGATGAAATCGTTTCCTTGTACGAACGTATCCTTGGTCGTTCTGCTGGCGAAGACATCACGCACCCAGAAACAGGTGAACTTATCCTGGCAGCAGGTGAGCTGATCGAAGAAGAAGAAGCAAAAGCCATTGAAGAGGCTGGCGTGGAAACTGTGAAGATCCGCTCTGTTTTGACCTGTGAAGCTGAAAATGGCGTTTGTGCCACATGTTATGGCCGCGATTTGGCCCGTAACACAAAGGTAAACCGTGGGGAAGCTGTTGGTGTTATTGCCGCACAATCCATTGGTGAGCCGGGTACACAGCTCACCATGCGTACGTTCCACATTGGTGGTGCTGCGACGGGTGGTGCAGAGCAAAACTCTATTGAAAATGCCTATGACGGTACCATCAAGCTGGTCAATTGCCAGACGGTTAAAAACTCGTCTAACGTAGACGTGGTTATGAGCCGTAACACAGAAATGCTGTTGATTGACAACGCTGGTAAAGAACGTGCGCGTCACCGTATCAATTACGGTACGAAACTGTTCGTTACGGATGGTCTGACTGTTGAACGTGGCACCAAACTGGCTGAGTGGGATCCGCATACATTGCCGGTTCTGACAGAGGTCAATGGTACGGTTAAATATGTCGACATCGTTGATGGTGTATCTGTTGCAGAACAAACGGACGAAGCAACTGGTATCGCTTCTAAAGTGATCGTAGATTGGAAGAGCCTGCCGGCTGGTTCCGAGCTGCGCCCACACATTGCGATTGTTGATGAAAATGGCGTTCCGCAAAACATCGCAAGTGGTCAGGAAGCAAAATACTACGTTTCTGTTGACTCCGTTCTGTCTGTTTCTGATGGTGACGTGGTTCACGCCGGTGATACGTTGGCACGTATTCCACGTGAATCTGCCAAGACCCGTGACATTACCGGTGGTCTGCCGCGTGTGGCTGAATTGTTCGAAGCCCGTAAACCGAAAGATCATGCCATTATCTCAGATATTGATGGTCGCGTTACCTTTGGTAAGGATTATAAGAACAAACGTCGTATCGTTGTGACACCGGATGGTGAAGATGCTGAACCGATGGAATTCCTAGTTCCAAAAGGCAAGCATATCTCTGTTCAGGAAGGTGACTATGTGCGTCGTGGTGATCCGTTGATGGATGGTAGCCCGGTTCCGCACGATATCCTGCGTGTTATGGGCGTTGAAGCTTTGGCTGAATTCCTCATTGCAGAAATTCAGGAAGTTTACCGTCTGCAAGGGGTTATGATTAACGATAAGCATATCGAAACCATTGCTCGTCAGATGCTGCAAAAGATTGAAATCACCGATCCGGGTGACACAACCTTCTTGGTTGGCGAACAAGTGGATCGCGTTGAATTCCGTCGTGAAAACAAGAAGGCTGAAGAACGTGGCGATCGTCTCGCTACGGGTCAACCGATCCTGCTTGGTATCACGAAGGCATCTTTGCAGACACAATCCTTCATCTCGGCTGCGTCCTTCCAGGAAACAACCCGCGTTCTGACTGAAGCGGCTGTTTCCGGCAAGAAAGACTATCTGCTGGGTCTGAAAGAAAACGTTATCGTTGGTCGTCTGATCCCGGCAGGGACAGGTGCCTATATGGGTAAAGTTCGTCAAGTGGCGGCAGAGCGTGATCGTGAAGCAGGTTATGTGCCTGAACACGAACAAGCTGCTGCAGCTGCCGCAGCAGCCCAAGCCGAAGCCGAAGCAGCCCATAGCGCTGTTTTGACTGCTGGCGAAGGTGAGCAAGCTCCAGTCGAGCCTGCTGAATAAGCTTAACGACGTTTACGTCAAAGAAAAAGCCGGGTAGGGCAGTTGCTCTATCCGGCTTTTTCTTTTGTTCTGAGGGCAGGGGAAGATTGTTATTTATTCGGCTTTCTTTTCGATCCATTCCCCGGCTTTTTGCACATCTTTACCAACGCCTTCCATCGTGCTGCAGGCCGATGTTAACCCGAGCAAAGCCATGGCGAAAAACAAAGCAAATATATTTTTTGCGGTCACTTTCATTAGGTGTCCTCGTTTTATAAATGTTCTCAGTCTATAAAATGTAACCCAAATGACTGTAAAATCAAATGGCTGAGATTTATTGCGCTGCAAAACAGCCTTGCAAGCTTTTTTAAGCTCTCTATACTTTTCTAATTATTTTCTTTGTCATTAGAAAACGAAATGATTGTTGAATATGACCCTATGCTTGTCTCTTTATCCATACTGATTGCGATCAGTGCGGCCTATACGTGTTTTCATTTGGTTGACCGTCTGAGCGTTGCCCATAGCCTGACATGGAAATTAACATTGGTTGCGGCTTCTTTTTCAATTGGCGGGGGGATTTGGGCAACGCATTTTGTCGGTATGCTGGCCTTTCAATTGCCAATTAATGTTGCTTACGATTTTCAGGAAACACTTTTATCAGCCCTGATTGCCATTGCCTTTACGGCTTTTGCGCTTTATCTGGTGACATTTAGAATCCCAACGTTGGCAAAGACTTTCTATTCAGCTGTCCTGATGGGGTGCGGGATTTGGATGATGCATTATATCGGAATGAATGCAATTATTGCCCAATGCATCGTTCAATATGATCACTTATGGGCCTTTATTGCCTTGTTGATTGGCATTGCGGCCTCATTCCTTGCGCTTCATTTGGCATTGAGCGTTAAATCACGTTGGGAACAATTGCCTGCAGCTGTGGCGATGGGCTTGGGTATTGCGAGTTTGCATTATACGGGCATGTATTCGACCGCTTTTATCGCAACTGAGGCTGTTCCCCTTAATGTCACATCAAGTATAAATGCGTCCGTAATGGCAGTGGTGATTACCTTGGCGGCGTTTGGCATATTTGGATCTACTTTTTTGTTGGCAACCCCAAGCCCGCGCGCGCCACAAGATGCAACAGAAAAGGCACAGGAACGAATAAAATTAAAGGTAAGAGCAGCTAGTCGCACCCTCTATCTTGAAGCAGAGGATATTCGGTTTATTAAAGCGAATGGTCGTTATAGTGATGTGACGACAGAAAAAGCGACCTATCTGTGCGATTTATCTATATCAACATTGGATGATATGCTGACTCCTTATGATTTTTTACGTGTGCATCGCAGCTATCTGGTCAATCTGGCCGAGATCGTTTCTTTTAGTCCCAATAAGGACCGAGGGGTGATTACGATGAATAGTGTCCTTGGCGGTCAGGACATCCCAATCAGTCGTGCTAAGTTAGAAACAGTTAAAAACCGCCTGTCTCTATAGATTTTGAATGATTGACACTGGTGATGCATGAATGACATTGGTGCCAAAACACTTAAAACCATAAAAAAATAATGGAAATATAAAGTTGAATTAATCAAGGCTGAAAGGTGAGAAAAATGGTTGAAAGTTGTTCTGTTGTAGATCGATATGTCAGTTTCGAAGGCATCGAATGTGATAAAAATGCTGAAATTCTGATGGAGTATGTTGAACGCCTGGCAACGGGTCCAGCGAAAGAGAACAAATATTGGCAATTTTTCATGACCAAGATTGAAAAAAGCCGTGCTGGTGATACCGGGGTGGGCGATGCCTTGTTCCTTGTTCATGCCAATATCAATGTAATCCGTGAGCTTTTTGAAGAATATGAAGACGACGTGGCATTAGAGTTGCTTGAAAAAGTCGAAATGGAATGTTGTTAAAGCAAAAAAATCTTCAAAGCCTTTCATAGTCGTTGGGACTATATTATATTGTGAAGGAACATTGAGGATGACGGCTTTGATTTTTGATACGCATGTATTTGTAAAAAGGTTGGTCAGTGCAGGAATGCCGGAAGCACAAGCTGAAGTGCTGGCCGAAGAACAGACCCGTTTAATAGATGAACAACTGGCGACAAAGCAGGATTTGAAGCAGTTAGAACTTACAATGCGGACGGAATTAAAACAGATCGAACAGTCGATTACCATCCGTACAGGGGCTATGATTTTAGCCCTTGGTGGCTTTCTCGCAGGAATTAAGTTTTTTGCCTGATCAGTTTGTCTTGACAAAATCTGAAATATCCATAGTATGCGCGCCCTATTGAGTAGTGGATTCTGCCCTCTTTATTTTAATAAATTTTGCAGATTTCACATTGTTGTAACAGGAACGTTATAGCATCCGCGAAATTCTACTGACGCTAAGGTTCATTCCGGAACGTTGGGTTTTTATGTTTTAAGCGCGTTATAACGTTGCGAGTGTGTCAAGGAACATACTGCATTATGCCTACTATTAACCAACTGATCCGCAAGCCGCGTAAGCCGAAACCAGTTCGTAACATGGTTCCCGCTATGGAAGCTTGCCCGCAAAAGCGTGGTGTTTGTACCCGCGTTTATACAACGACACCGAAGAAACCGAACTCAGCTTTGCGTAAAGTTGCTCGTGTTCGTTTGACCAACGGTTTCGAAGTAACATCTTACATCCCTGGTGAAGGCCATAACTTGCAAGAGCACTCTGTCGTGATGATCCGCGGCGGCCGTGTAAAAGATTTGCCTGGTGTTCGTTACCACATCATCCGTGGTGTTCTCGATACACAAGGTCTGCAAGATCGTCGTCAACGTCGTTCGCACTACGGTGCGAAGCGTCCGAAATAAGGGGATTAGAATATGTCTCGTAGACGCGCTGCTGAAAAGCGTACAGTACTGCCTGACGCCAAATATGGCGACATCGTACTGACTAAATTTATGAACGGTTTGATGCTGGACGGTCGTAAGTCCGCTGCAGAGAAAATCGTTTATACTGCCTTCGATAACATTGAGAAAAAGACTGGGAACGATCCGGTTGCTCAATTCCACGAAGCTCTCGAAAATGTAAAGCCTGCCGTTGAAGTGCGCTCTCGCCGCGTTGGTGGTGCTACATACCAGGTTCCGGTTGAAGTTCGTGCTACACGCCGTCAGGCGTTGGCTATTCGCTGGATCATCGATGCGACACGTAACCGTAGCGAAAACACTATGGCTGACCGTCTGACAGGGGAACTCCTGGATGCGGCTCAAAACCGTGGTGCTGCCGTTAAGAAACGTGAAGACACACACCGTATGGCTGAAGCTAACAAAGCCTTCTCACACTATCGCTGGTAAGATCGGATATCCTAAATGGCTGATAAATATCCTTTGGAGAAGTATCGTAATATCGGCATCATGGCACACATTGATGCAGGTAAAACGACAACTACCGAACGTATTCTTTACTACACTGGTAAATCTTATAAGATTGGTGAAGTACACGACGGTAATGCGACCATGGACTGGATGGAGCAAGAGCAAGAGCGTGGTATTACTATTACCTCTGCTGCGACAACCACCTTTTGGCGCGATCACCGTGTAAACATCATTGATACACCGGGTCACGTTGACTTCACAATTGAAGTTGAACGTTCCTTGCGTGTACTTGATGGTGCTGTTTGTGTATTTGACTCCGTTGCTGGTGTTGAACCTCAATCTGAAACTGTATGGCGTCAAGCTGACAAATACCACGTACCGCGTATGTGTTTTGTCAACAAGATGGACCGTATGGGTGCTGACTTCTACCGTTGTGTAGACATGATTGTTGATCGTCTTGGCGCTGTGCCGCTGGTTACTCAGTTGCCGATCGGCTCTGAAGCTGACTATGCGGGTCACGTTGACCTGATCAAAATGCAAGCTGTTGTCTGGAATGGTGAAGAACTCGGTGCGCACTTCGAATACACCGATATCCCTGCTGATCTGGCTGACAAAGCTGCTGAATATCGTGAAAAGCTTGTTGAGACTGCTGTTGAGCAAGACGACGACGCGATGGAAGCATACCTTGAAGGTACTGAACCAGATGAAGCGACTTTGATTGCTTGTATCCGTAAAGGGACTATCGGTCTGGCGTTTGTTCCTGTTCTTTGTGGTACTGCCTTTAAAAACAAAGGTGTTCAACCACTTCTTGACGCTGTAATTGACTATATGCCGGCACCGACCGACATTGCGCCGATTAAAGGTGTTGATGCCAAAGACGAAGAAAAAGAGATCACGCGTCCTAACTCTGAAGACGCACCGTTCTCTGCTCTCGCCTTTAAAATCATGAACGACCCGTTCGTAGGTTCTTTGACATTTGCCCGTATTTATTCCGGTACTTTGGAAGCCGGTTCTTACGTGACAAACACAGTTAAAGGCAAAAAAGAACGTATCGGCCGTATGTTGTTGATGCATTCTGCCGAACGTGAAGAAATCAAAGAAGCATCTGCTGGTGACATCGTTGCTTTGGTTGGTTTGAAAGACACAACAACCGGTGACACGCTTTGTGCCAACGATAGCCAAGTTATCTTGGAACGTATGGAATTCCCAGAGCCGGTTATCGAAGTTGCTGTTGAGCCGAAAACCAAAGCCGACCAAGAGAAAATGGGCGTTGCCCTGGCTCGCTTGGCAGCAGAGGATCCGTCATTCCGCGTCACGACCGATCACGAAACTGGTCAGACTGTAATCGCCGGTATGGGCGAATTGCATCTGGACATTCTCGTTGACCGTATGAAGCGTGAATTCAAAGTTGAAGCAAACGTAGGTGCACCGCAAGTGGCCTACCGTGAAGCCTTCGGCAAAGAAGTCGAAATCGACTATACCCACAAGAAACAATCTGGTGGTTCTGGTCAGTACGCTCGCGTACAAATTCGCTTTACGCCGATGGATAGCAATGCTGAAACCAACTTTGAATTTAAGAGCTCCATCGTTGGTGGTAACGTACCAAAAGAATATGTCCCGGGTGTTGAAAAAGGCCTGAACACTTCTATGGAAACTGGCTCTATCGCTGGCTTCCCGGTTGTGGGTCTACAAGCCGAGCTGTTTGATGGTGCATACCACGACGTTGACTCTTCTGTTCTTGCCTTCGAAATTGCAGCCCGCGCTGCTTTCCGCGAAGGTATGAAACAATCTTCCCCGAAACTGCTTGAGCCGATGATGAAGGTTGAAGTTGTGACGCCGGAAGAATACATGGGTGACATTATTGGTGACTTGAACTCACGCCGTGGTCAAGTTTCCTCTATGGACCAACGTGGTATTGCACGTGTTGTAAACGCCGACGTTCCGCTGGCCAACATGTTTGGTTATGTGAACAACCTGCGCTCCCTGTCACAAGGTCGTGCACAGTTCACAATGCAGTTCGATCACTACTCTGAAGTGCCGAACAACGTCGCTCAAGAAATCAAAGAAAAGTTAGCTGGTTAACCCAGATAACACTGTATATTAAATTGGAGTTACTTAGTAATGTCTAAAGAAAAATTTGACCGTTCCAAACCGCACTGTAACATCGGTACTGTCGGTCACGTTGACCATGGTAAAACAACCCTGACTGCTGCGATCACTAAAGTTCTTGCTGAGACTGGTGGTGGTGAAGCTGTTGATTTTGCAAACATCGATAAAGCCCCTGAAGAACGTGAGCGCGGTATCACAATTTCTACAGCACACGTAGAATATGAAACTGAAGCACGTCACTACGCACACGTAGACTGCCCAGGCCACGCTGACTATGTTAAAAACATGATCACTGGTGCGGCTCAAATGGACGGTGGTATCCTGGTTGTAAACGCAGCGGATGGCCCCATGCCACAAACTCGTGAGCACATCCTGTTGGCTCGCCAAGTAGGTGTTCCGGCTCTGGTTGTTTTCTTGAACAAAGTTGACCAAGTTGACGACGAAGAACTTCTGGAACTGGTTGAAATGGAAATCACTGAACTTCTCGAAAGCTATGGCTTCGAAGATGTTCCGATCATTGCTGGTTCTGCTTTGGCTGCACTTGAAGGTCGTGACGACAACATCGGTAAAGAAAAAATTCTTGAGCTGATGAAAGCTGTTGACGAACACATCCCGCAGCCTGAAGTTGACACAGACAAGCCGTTCCTGATGCCGATCGAGGACGTGTTCTCTATCTCCGGTCGTGGTACTGTTGTAACTGGTCGTATCGAAACTGGTATCACTGTTGTTGGTGCTGAGGTTGAAGTTGTTGGTCTTCGCGACACACAAAAAACCACAGTTACTGGTATCGAAATGTTCCGCAAACTTCTTGATGAAGCGAAAGCTGGTGACAACGCTGGTGTTCTGCTGCGTGGTCTGAAGCGTGATGACGTTGAGCGTGGTCAAGTTTTGGCTGCACCTGGTTCTATCACTCCTCACAAGAAATTCACTTGCGAAGTGTACATTCTGACTAAAGAAGAAGGTGGCCGTCACACACCTTTCTTTGCGAACTACCGTCCGCAGTTCTACTTCCGTACAACTGACGTAACTGGTTCCATCACTTTGCCTGAAGGCACTGAAATGGTAATGCCAGGCGATAACGTCAAATTGACTGTTGAACTGCTGGGTGCGATTGCGATGGACGAAGGTCTGCGTTTCGCGATCCGTGAAGGTGGTCGTACAGTTGGTTCTGGTGTGGTTGCATCCATCGAAGACTAAGACACATTGTGTCATCCTGGACTTGATCCGGGATCTGGTTAAGAAAAAGCCTCCATCCGAAAGGGTGGGGGTTTTTTTGTTTTTCTGTGAAAGAAGGAATCTCTTTGGAGTACGATTTAATGTTATAGAGATTCCTGCTTTCGCAGGAAAACAGAATGCTGTTGTTCTAGAATGGGGGAGGCTGTTAAGGTGCACTATCTTCGTAACCGCAGAATTATGCGGATCACAGCCTGCTTAAAAAAAGAGTCATTTTTCCCTTGCATCGCTAGGTCTGTTTCCGTATAAACCCGTCATTCGCTCTTTCACCCCATTTAAGGGGATGAGTACTTCGGCGTTCCATATTCCCCTTAAAAGGATAGGAAATTGTCGAGGTTTTTTTGTTGTCTGGTTTAGGTAATTAACTCCTATGGAACACCAAAATATTCGCATTCGTCTGAAGGCATTCGATCACCGCGTACTGGATCAGTCCGCTAAAGAGATCGTAAACACTGCTAAACGGACTGGTGCACAGGTAAAGGGTCCTATCCCTCTACCTACTCGTATTGAGCGTTTCACAATTCTGCGTTCTCCTCACGTAAACAAGAAATCACGTGAGCAGTTCGAAACTCGTACCCACAAACGTCTTTTGGACATTGTGGATCCGACACCGCAGACTGTGGATGCGCTTATGAAGCTGGACCTCGCGTCCGGCGTTGATGTTGAAATTAAGCTTTAAAGGATTAGGGCAGATGCGATCTGGTCTCATCGCGCAAAAACTGGGTATGACCCGTCTTTTTGCTGAAAACGGAAACCACGTTCCCGTGACAGTTTTGAAAGTCGATACTCAGGTGGTAGCGCAGCGTACCGAAGACAAGGATGGCTACACAGCAGTGCAGCTCGGATTTGGTAGCGCCAAGGTCAAGAACGTGAGCAAGCCCATGCGCGGGCACTTCGCCGCTAACAAGGTGGAGCCAAAAGCCAAGCTGGCTGAATTCCGCGTGGAGCCTGAAGGACTTATTGAAGTGGGTGCAGAGCTTTCTGCGGATCACTTCCTGGTTGGTCAATTCGTCGATGTGACGGGTACATCAATCGGTAAAGGTTTTGCAGGGGCTATGAAGCGCCACAACTTTGGTGGTCTTCGTGCTTCTCACGGTGTATCAATCTCACACCGTTCACATGGTTCCACCGGTCAATGTCAGGACCCCGGCCGCGTCTTCAAAGGTAAGAAGATGGCAGGTCATATGGGTGCTGCGCGTGTGACTGTTCAGAACCTCGAAATCGTCGCCACTGATGGCGAGCGTGGACTTATCATGGTTAAGGGCGGATTGCCCGGTGCCAAGAATGGTTACGTTTTGGTAAAAGATGCTGTTAAGCGTCCTGCGCCAGAAGGTCTTCCGTTCCCGGCTGCTGTGAAAGCTGCGTCTGTTGCTGAAGCTGCTGAAGAAGCACCTGCTGAAGCACCAGAGACGACTGAGGAATAAGTGGCATGAAGTGCGACGTAATTAGTCTTGAAAATAAGAAAGTCGGCGATATCGAGCTGGACGATGCCATCTTTGGTGTCGAGCCGCGCGCTGACATTCTTCACCGTGTGGTAAACTGGCAATTGGCACGCCGCCAATCCGGTACACACAAAGTTAAAACACGTGGTGAACTCGCCATCGTTAAAACAAAACCGTTCAAGCAAAAGGGTACCGGTAACGCTCGTCAGGGCTTTAAAGGTGTTACTCAGATGCGCGGCGGTGCGACTGTACATGGTCCGGTTGTTCGTTCTTACGCACACAATCTGAACAAAAAAGTTCGCAAACTCGGTCTGAAATGTGCGCTGTCTGCAAAAGTAGCTGACGGTGCGTTGATCGTTGTTGACGATGCGAAATTCGATACCCCGAAAACCAAAGACGCAGCTGTTAAGCTTAAAGCATTGGGCTGGACTTCTGCATTGGTAATTGACGGTACGGATGTTGACGCCAACTTCCAGAACGCCATCGCCAATATTCCTGGTGTTGATGCTCTGCCAAGTCAAGGTGCCAACGTTTACGACATCCTTCGCGCTGACAAATTGGTTCTGACCAAAGGTGCAGTCGAAAAATTGGTGGAGCGCTTGTCATGACAAAATATCTAGCAAGCAAAGTAACCGTTTCTAAAGAACGTGAGTTTGAATTGCTGCGTTCTCCGGTTATCACCGAGAAAGCGACATTGCTGTCAGAGCACAACCAAGTAACTTTCCGCGTACCAATGGATGCCAATAAGGTTGAAGTTCGTAAAGCTGTTGAAAGCGTATTTGGTGTCAAGGTAACTGCGGTTAATACCATTATCACTAAAGGTAAAACCAAACGTTTCCGTGGCCGCGTTGGTCGTCGTGCCGATGTCAAAAAAGCAATCGTTACACTCGCCGAAGGTGAGTCTATCGATGTGACGACGGGGGTATAATCCATGGCTTTGAAAAAATTCAAACCGACGACTCCAGGCCAACGTAACTTGGTTCTGGTTGATCGTTCCGATCTTTACAAAGGCAAACCTGTCAAAGCTTTGACAGAAGGTCTGCGTAAGACCGGCGGTCGTAACAACACAGGTCGTATTACATCCCGCCGTATTGGTGGGGGTCATAAGCGTCGTTATCGCTTCATCGACTTCAAACGTAATGCGAAATTTGATGTTCCAGCGACTGTTGAGCGTCTCGAGTACGATCCGAACCGTACAGCCTTTATCGCTCTTATTCGCTACGAAGACGGGGAACTGTCTTACATCTTAGCTCCGCAACGCCTGCAAGTTGGCGACACTGTTGTGTCTGGTCAGCGCGTGGACGTAAAACCGGGTAACGCGATGCCTATCGCAAACATTCCGGTTGGTACCATCATTCACAACGTCGAAATGAAGCCTGGTAAAGGTGGTCAAATCGCACGTTCTGCTGGTACCTACGTTCAACTCGTTGGTAAAGACCAAGGGTACGCTCAGCTTCGTCTCGGTTCAGGTGAAGTCCGCCTGGTCCGTGGTGAGTGCATGGCAACCATCGGCGCTGTATCTAACCCGGATCAACAAAACGTCAAGCTTGGTAAAGCTGGTCGTAATCGTTGGTTGGGCAAACGCCCATCTGTCCGTGGTGTCGCAATGAACCCTGTTGATCACCCACATGGTGGTGGTGAGGGTCGTACTTCCGGGGGTCGTCATCCTGTGACGCCTTGGGGTAAGCCGACTAAAGGTAAGCGCACTCGTAGCAACAAGAAGACGGACGCGCTGATTATGCGCAGCCGTCATAAGAAATAGGAGGCCGGCTCGTGGCTCGTTCCGTATGGAAAGGACCGTTTGTTGACGGCTACCTTCTCACTAAAGCAGAGAAGGCACGTGAGTCCGGTCGCAATGATGTCATTAAGACATGGTCGCGTCGTTCCACTATTCTGCCGCAATTCGTAGGCCTCACATTTGGCGTCTACAACGGTAATAAATTCATCCCGGTATTGGTGACTGAAGATATGATTGGACACAAGTTTGGTGAGTTTTCACCAACTCGTACCTATTATGGTCATGCTGCCGACAAAAAAGCCAAGAGGAAGTAAGTTATGGGTAAGAAAAAGGCAGATCGTCGCCTTGCCGATAACGAGGCAATGGCTCGCGCCAAAATGATCCGTATCAGCCCGCAAAAGCTGAACCTGGTCGCCGCCTCCATCCGTGGCAAAAGCGCTTCTGCAGCGGTTGCTGAGTTGGCATTTTCCAAGCGTCGCGTCGCTAAAGACGTGAAAGCGATTTTGGAATCTGCTATCGCCAATGCAGAAAACAATCACCAGCTTGACGTTGACAACCTGTTTGTCGCTGAAGCTTCTGTAGGTCGCGCTATGGTTATGAAACGCTGGCGTCCACGTGCTCGTGGTCGTGTTGGCAAGATCATGAAACCATGGAGCAACATGCGCATCATTCTTCGTGAACGTGAGGAGACAGCATAATGGGTCAGAAGGTAAACCCGATTGGGCTTCGCCTCGGGATCAACCGTACTTGGGAATCCCGTTGGTACGCTGATAAAGGCGATTATGCTTCCAAGCTGCACCAAGATTTGGAATTGCGTGAGTTCATCAAAAAAGAACTCGCACAAGCCGGTGTTGCAAAAGTTGTCATCGAACGTCCTGCAAAGCGTGCTCGTATTACCATCCACACGGCTCGTCCGGGTGTGATCATTGGTAAAAAAGGTGCCGACATTGAGAAACTTCGTCTGAAGCTTTCTGAAATGACTGGCAATGACGTTCGTTTGAACATCGTTGAGATCCGCAAGCCGGAACTGGACGCACAACTCGTAGCTGACGGCATTGCCCAACAGCTTGAGCGTCGTGTTTCATTCCGTCGTGCGATGAAGCGTTCTGTTCAATCCGCCATGCGCCTTGGCGCACTCGGTATTCGTATCAACTGCTCCGGCCGTTTGGGTGGTGCTGAGATCGCGCGTACCGAATGGTATCGTGAAGGCCGTGTTCCGCTGCACACACTTCGTGCAAACGTTGATTACGGGACTTCTACAGGTCACACCACTTACGGTGCGTGTGGCGTGAAAGTCTGGATCTTCAAAGGCGAGATCATGGAACACGATCCAATGGCTGTTGAAAACCTTGCCGCTGATGCGCAAGCCGCACGCTAAGGAGTAGGTTATCATGTTATTGCCAAAACGTACTAAGTTCCGCAAAATGCATAAAGGCCGTATCAAGGGCAATGCAAAAGGTGGTTCTTCTTTGAACTTTGGAGCTTACGGCTTAAAAGCTTTGACTCCTGAGCGCGTAACGTCTCGTCAAATCGAAGCGGCTCGTCGTGCGATGACTCGTCACATGAAACGTGCCGGTCGCGTATGGATCCGTATCTTCCCTGATGTTCCTGTTTCTAAGAAACCTGCCGAAGTCCGTATGGGTAAAGGTAAAGGTTCTGTAGAATTCTGGGCCTGTAAGGTGAAGCCGGGTCGTATCATGTTCGAAATCGACGGTGTTCCGCAAGATGTTGCACGTCGCGCCATGGAATTGGCCGCTGCAAAATTGCCGGTTCGCACTCGCTTCGTAACCCGTCTGGGTGAAGGAGAATAAGATATGAACGCTGCAGAAATCCGTTCCAAAAGCTCTGATGAGCTGAAGGATGAGTTGCTGAAATTGCGTAAGGAAGCGTTTAACCTTCGCTTCCAGCAAGCCAGTGGCCAGTTGGAAAACACAGCTCGTGTCCGTCAGGTACGTCGCGATATCGCACGTATCAAGACGGTCATCAGTGAAAAAGCCTAAGGAGCACATAAAATGCCTAAGCGTATACTCCAAGGCGTTGTTGTTAGCGACAAACAAGAAAAGACCGTTGTGGTGAAGGTAGAGCGCCGCACTAAGCACCCGCTCTACAAAAAATTCATCAAGCGTTCTAAAAAGTATGCCGCGCACGACGAGAATAATCAGTTCAAAGTTGGTGACTTGGTGAAAATCCAGGAAACTAAACCGATTTCCAAGAATAAATCTTGGGAAGTACTGACTGAGGAAGCCTAACTTCAGGCTTTCAGACTGAGTGACTGAGAGAAAATTCTTGATATGTCTTGACTGGGGGCTCCTAAACCTTTAGGTATCCCCACCTCGACAACAAGTATGACACTTGAATGTCTTAAATGGGGAAGCATAATTTATTATGCTTCCTCGCTTTCGTGACCAGAATCTAGATAAAGGAATATTCTATGATTCAGATGCAAACCAACCTGGAAGTGGCAGATAACTCTGGCGCACGCCGGGTGCAGTGCATCAAGGTTCTCGGTGGTTCTAAACGCCGGTGGGCTTCTGTAGGCGACGTTATCGTTGTCTCCGTTAAAGAAGCTATCCCGCGCGGTCGTGTGAAAAAAGGTGACGTGCATCGCGCAGTTATCGTTCGCACTTCCAAGGACATCCGTCGCCCTGATGGCTCTGTAATTCGTTTCGATAAGAACGCTGCTGTTTTGATTAACAAAAACGGCGAGCCTATCGGCACACGTATCTTCGGCCCGGTTACACGCGAACTTCGCGGTCGTAACTACATGAAGATTGTCTCCTTAGCACCGGAGGTTCTCTAACATGGCAGCCAAGATTAAAAAGGGCGATAGCGTAATCGTTCTGACCGGTAAGGATAAAGGGAAGACGGGTGAAGTCCTCAGCGTTAAACCTGCTGAAGCCAAAGCTGTTGTTCAAGGCATCAATATGGTGAAACGCCATACGAAGCCGACCCAGTTCCAAGCCGGCGGTATCGTCGAAAAAGAAGCCGCAATTGCGATCTCTAACATCGCTATTGTTGATCCGAAAGAAGGCAAAGCGACTCGCGTTGGCTTCAAAACTCTCGAAGACGGCAAGAAAGTACGCATTGCGAAACTTTCTGGCGAAGTCATCGACAGCTAAGGGATAGGATCAAATGGCTCGTCTTAAAGAAGTATATAACTCTACCATCCGTCCTGCGATGAAAGATGAATTCAACTACGCGAATGAAATGGAAATTCCGAAGTTGGAAAAGATCGTCATCAATATGGGTGTTGGTGAAGCTGCGGCCGATAAGAAAAAGATCGATGCAGCGGTTGCTGAACTGGAAGCGATTTCAGGTCAGAAAGCAGTTAAAACCAAAGCGAAAAAATCTATCGCGGGCTTCAAGCTTCGTGAAGAACAGGTTGTTGGATGTAAAGTTACGCTGCGTCGTAACCAAATGTTCGAATTCCTGGATCGCCTGGTTAACATTGCATTGCCGCGCGTTCGTGATTTTCGCGGTCTGAACGGCAAATCTTTTGATGGTCGTGGCAACTACGCCATGGGTATCAAAGAACAAATCGTATTCCCGGAGATCGACTACGACCAAGTAGACGCCATCCGTGGTATGGACATCGTAATCTGCACAACGGCGAAAACAGACGAAGAAGCAAAATCTTTGCTTGCTAAGTTTGAACTGCCGTTCGCGAAGTAATCGATAGGAGAATATTTAGTTATGGCTAAAGTAAGTGCTGTCGAAAAGAACAAGCGTCGCGAACGTACAGTTGCTAAGTACGCAAACAAGCGCGCAGAATTGAAAGCAATCATCAAGAACCGTGAATTGTCAGGCGAAGAACGCATGGCTGCTCAGTTCAAGTTGAACGCTATGCCGCGCGATGCGTCAAAAAGCCGCATTCGCATGCGTTGTGAAGTCACTGGTCGCCCCCGTGGTAACTACCGCAAGTTCAAGATGTGCCGGATTAAATTCCGCGACTTGGCTTCCATCGGTAGCCTGCCCGGCGTCGTCAAGTCGAGCTGGTAAGGAGATACGATAATGTCTATGTCAGATCCCTTAGGGGATATGCTGACCCGTATCCGTAACGGTCAACAAGCAAACAAAAGCGCTGTAAACGCGCCGGCGTCCAAGCTTCGTGCGAACGTTCTGGAAGTATTAAAACGGGAAGGTTACATTCGTGGTTTCGAAAAAGTTACTGGTGATACAGGCTTTGACGAATTGCGTATTGAGCTGAAATACTTTGATGGCAAACCTGTCATCTCTAAAATCAAGCGTGTGTCTACACCGGGTCGCCGTGTGTATTCTGGCGTGAATGATTTGCCGAAGGTCTTTAACGGCCTGGGTATTTCTATTTTGACCACACCTCGCGGTGTTATGTCTGATGCAGAAGCTCGTGAAGCCAATGTTGGCGGCGAAATCCTCTGCACGGTATTCTAAGGAAGGGAGCATACTATGTCACGTATTGGTAAGCACCCTGTGGAAGTACCTTCAGGCGTTACTGTTACCGTTAATGGTCAAGAAGTAGTTGCCAAAGGCAAACTTGGCGAGATGTCTTTCACTGTAATGGAAGAAGTTGCTGTCTCTATGGACGATGGCAAAGTCACTGTTGCACCGAAAAATGATTCTCGTCGTGCACGTCAAATGTGGGCAACAGCCCGCACACGTATCAACAATCTGGTCATTGGTGTGAACGAAGGTTTCTCCAAAGAGTTGGAAATCCAAGGCGTCGGTTATCGTGCCGCTGTTAAGGGTTCTAATCTGGAGCTTCAACTGGGTTTCTCCCATGACGTAATCGTGCCGATTCCGTCTGACCTGAAGATTGCTTGTCCTTCCCAAACAGAGATCACAATCTCTGGTGCGGATAAACAGAAAGTGGGTCAAATCGCTTCTGAGATCCGTGGGTATCGTCCGCCGGAACCTTATAAAGGTAAAGGTGTTCGTTATAAGGGTGAGTACATCCTTCGTAAGGAAGGGAAGAAGAAGTAATGTTAAGTCCAAAACAACTTCAGGAACGTCGCGCCAGTCGCGTTCGTTACCAAATCCGCAAGCGCGCTACTGGTCGTCCGCGTTTGTCGGTTTTCCGTTCCAGCAAGCACATCTATGCGCAAATCATTGATGACGCTAATGGCGTTACTCTGGTTGCCGCTTCTTCCATCGAGAAAGATCTCAAAGGAAGCTTGAAAACTGGTGCTGACACAGACGCTGCTACTAAAGTTGGTGCTTTGGTTGCAGAACGTGCTGTGAAAGCTGGTATCAAGGATGTCGTCTTCGATCGTGGTGGCTACCGCTATCATGGGCGTGTGAAAGCTTTGGCTGACGCAGCTCGTGAAGCTGGTCTGTCGTTCTAACAGGAAGAATGAGATATGGCACGTAATCCTAAAGAAAATCCTCGCGGTAAAGGCCGTGGCAAAGAGAAGGCTCAGGAAGCTGATTCTGACCTGATCGATAAGCTCGTCGGTATTAACCGTGTCGCCAAGGTGGTCAAAGGTGGCCGTCGCTTCTCGTTTGCTGCTATGGTCGTTGTTGGTGACGGTCGTGGCCGTGTCGGTTTCGGCACAGGTAAAGCACGTGAAGTTCCGGAAGCTATCCGTAAGGCTACTGAACAAGCTAAACGTAACATGATCCGCGTTCCGCTTCGCGAAGGTCGTACACTTCACCACGATGTGAAGGGTCACTTCGGTGCAGGTAAAGTTATCCTGCGTGCGGCGCCGTCTGGTACTGGTATCATTGCCGGTGGTCCGATGCGCGCAGTATTCGAAACAATGGGCGTACAAGACGTTGTTGCGAAGTCACAGGGCACTCAAAACCCGCAAAACATGATTAAAGCTACTTTCGATGCGTTGGCGAATTCGTTCTCGCCGCGTTCCATCGCTTCCAAGCGTGGTAAGAAAGTTGGTGAAATCGTGGCACGTCGGGACTCAGGTGCGGCTGCACAAGCTGCTGCAAAGGAGTAATGAGAGATGGCTACGAAGAAAACCGTTAAAGTGCAACAGATCGGAAGCCCGATCGGTCGCAAGAATGATCAACGCGCGACGTTGATTGGCTTGGGTTTGAACAAGTTGAACCGTGTTTCAGAATTGGAAGATACTCCTTCCGTTCGCGGCATGATCAACAAAGTTCAACATCTCGTACAAATCGTTGAGTAAGGTGTGGATTTTCCACATCTTTCTCTCTTTTGTTTGTTCGAGAAACTTTAAAGGATTTGAAACATGAAACTCAATGAGCTTCGTGACAATGATGGCGCTAGAAAAACTCGCATGCGCGTGGGCCGTGGTATGGCTTCAGGCAAAGGCAAGACTTCTGGTCGCGGTCAAAAAGGTCAAAAAGCCCGTAACACTGTTGCGGTTGGCTTTGAAGGCGGTCAAATGCCTTTGTATCGTCGCTTGCCGAAACGTGGCTTCACTAACAACTTCCGTCAGGAATTTACAGTTGTTAACGTTGGCCGCATTCAAAAAGCGATCGATGCTGGTAAAATCAAAGCTGGTGACACACTGAATGTTGAAGCGCTCAAGGCTGCTGGTCTTGTGAAAAACGTCAAAGACGGCGTTCGTCTTCTTAACAAAGGTGAAATCACTGCTAAAGTTACGGTTGAAGTCAATAGTGCTTCTCCTGCTGCTGTTGCGGCTGTCGAAAAGGCAGGCGGTTCAGTAACAGTTGACGCTGCTGAATAAACCACACTTCGATTTCGGACCAAGTAAGTCCAGGGGACCGTTATGGCATCTGCCGCAGAACAATTAGCTTCTAACATGAACTTCGGTGCTATCGCGAAAGCGGAAGAACTGAAAAAACGTATTTGGTTTACGTTAGGGGCATTGATCGTCTATCGCATTGGCGCTTACATTCCTATTCCGGGTATCGACCCTGTCATTCTGCGAGACTTGTTCTCGCAGAATGCAGGTGGCATCCTTGGAATGTTTGATATGTTTGCCGGTGGCGCATTGGGTCGTATGACCATTTTTGCGTTGAACATCATGCCGTATATCTCGGCTTCTATCATTTTGCAGCTGGGGACGGCGATTTCGCCTTCACTGGAAGCCATGAAGAAAGAAGGTGAGCAAGGGCGTAAGAAGATTACGCAATATACCCGTTATCTAACGGTACTCATTGCATCTTTACAGGCTTACGGGATTGCCGTCGGTCTGGAAGGTATGTCTTCCAGTGCAGGGTCTGCTGTTATTGATCCGGGATATTTCTTCCGGGCTGCTACAGTAATTACGCTGGTCGGTGGTACCATCTTCTTGATGTGGTTGGGCGAACAAATCACGGCGCGTGGTATCGGTAACGGGATTTCCCTTATCATCTTTGCAGGGATTGTGGCAAACTTGCCTTCAGCTCTTGCCGGGACGTTGGAACTTGGACGTACAGGGGCACTGTCCGTTCTGTTCATCATCGGCCTGTTGGTGATGAGTGTTGCTGTTATCATGTTCATCGTTTACGTCGAACGTGCGCAGCGCAAAGTGGTAATCCAATATCCGAAACGTCAGCGTGGAAATAAGGTATTTGGGGGCGAGTCTTCCCATATGCCTCTAAAAATCAACACGTCCGGTGTTATTCCGCCGATCTTTGCGAGCTCCTTGTTGCTGTTGCCGACAACTGTGATCTCAATGACCGCAGGGCAAGGGCCTGAGTGGCTGCAAACGGTTGCTGCATGGTTGGGGCGTGGTCAGCCCGGGTACATTACCTTGTACTTGGCTTTGATCATCTTCTTCGCATTTTTCTATACGTCGGTTGTTTTCAACCCACAGGAAACTGCAGAAAACCTGCGCAAAAACGGTGGATATGTACCAGGCATCCGTCCAGGTAAAAATACAGCCGAATATCTGGATAAGATTACGACGCGTTTGACAGTCATTGGGGCAGCTTATCTGTCTGCTGTCTGTCTTTTGCCGGAATTGCTGATCGCAAAATGGCAAGTGCCGTTTTACTTCGGTGGAACAAGCTTGCTGATCGTGGTAACAGTAACAATGGATACGGTTGGTCAAGTGCATTCGCATCTTCTGGCCCACCAGTATGAAGGTCTGATTAAAAAGTCCAAACTTAGGGGAAAAAGAGGATGAAACTAATCTTGTTAGGGGCACCGGGTGCCGGTAAAGGGACCCAAGCCAAACGTCTTGAAGAAGCATATGGTATCGTTCAACTGTCAACAGGTGACATGCTGCGTGCAGAAGTTGCCAGTGGCAGCGAGATCGGGCAAGAGCTGAAATCTGTTATGGAAGCAGGAAATCTCGTCACCGACGATTTGATCATTTCCATGATTTCCAGCCGTGTCGAACAAGACGACTGCAAGAAAGGTTATATTCTGGACGGTTTCCCACGTACAACAGCTCAAGCTGAGGCTCTCGATAAAATGCTCGAGGACAAAGGTCAAAAGCTTGACGAAGTCATCGAAATGGTTGTCGATGAAGAAGCGCTTGTTGAACGTATCACTGGTCGTTATACCTGTGCCAATTGTGGGCAGGGGTATCATGACAAATTCCAGCAACCTGAAAAAGAAGGTAGCTGTGATAAGTGCGATTCAACTGAATTTACACGTCGCGCCGATGATAATGAAGAAACCGTTCGCTCCCGTTTGGTCTCTTATCGGGAACAAACAGCTCCGATTGCTGAACATTACAAAGCAAAAGGAATGTTAAAGACTGTCGATGGCATGGCTGACATTGATGAAGTCACAAGCCAACTCAAGGCGATCTTGGGTTAATTTTTTAATTGAACTAAAGGGTTGACAGAAGCTTAATGCTTTCTATAATCCCGCCCCTTGGTTCAGGGTAAGACTTTTACTTACCTTTTTTATTTTTGGTGTGAGGAGAACCGCTTTGGCGCGTATTGCAGGTGTGAACATCCCGACTCAGAAACGAGTTGTGATTGCACTTACATATATTCACGGAATTGGCCCGGCGAAAGCTCGCGAAATCTGCGAGAAAGTAGGCATTCCGTCTGAGAAGCGTGTAAACGAACTGTCTGACGACGATGTTGTTAAAGTTCGTGAAACGATCGATGCAGACTACACGGTTGAAGGTGACCTTCGTCGTGAAGTTGCGATGAACATTAAACGACTGCTGGACTTGAAAAGTTACCGCGGCTTACGTCACCGGAAAGGTCTTCCGGTTCGTGGTCAACGTACCAAGTGTAACGCTCGTACCCGCAAAGGACCTGCGCGTCCGATTGCTGGTAAGAAGAAATAATTCAGCTAGGATAGTTTAATTATGGCAAAAGCTACAACACAACGTACTAAAAAACGTGAGCGTAAAAATATCGTATCTGGTATTGCACACGTTAATGCTACGTTTAATAACACGATCATCACCATTGCCGATGCACAAGGTAATGCAATTTCTTGGTCTTCTGCAGGTGCGCAAGGTTTTAAGGGCTCTCGTAAGTCTACACCTTATGCTGCACAGATAGCTGCTGAAGATGCTGGCAAAAAGGCGATGGATCATGGCATGAAAACTCTTGAAGTTCTGGTTAAGGGTCCGGGTTCCGGGCGTGAATCAGCTTTGCGTGCTTTGAATGCAGTAGGTTTCACTATCACTTCTATCAAAGATGTGACGCCTATCCCGCACAACGGTTGCCGTCCGCGCAAACGTCGTCGCGTCTAATCTGCCTGTCCGACAGGTTCTTCTTATGCCAATAACCGGTACCGTTTGGGGTATCGGTTTTTGGCTTAGGTGGCCTGTCTTTCGGATTCGCTGTTTTTTTTATACTTGTGTGAGGTCAGGGTTGTGATTCAAAAGAATTGGCAAGAACTCATCAAACCGTCCAAGCTTGAAGTGAAGTCCGGTGAAGATGATGGGCGTACAGCCGTCATCGTTGCTGAACCGCTCGAGCGTGGTTTCGGTCTGACTCTTGGTAACGCCATCCGTCGTGTGTTGCTGTCGTCGCTGCAAGGTGCAGCAGTAACCGCTATCCAAATTGATGGTGTTTTGCACGAGTTTTCGTCTGTCCCGGGTGTCCGAGAAGACGTAACTGATATCGTTCTTAACGTTAAGAACATCGCGCTTCGTTGTGAAAGCGAAGGCGCAAAGAAAATGCATCTTGAAGCAACTGGCCCCGGTGCTGTGACAGCAGGCATGATTGAATGCCCTGGTGACATGGAAGTTATGGATCCCGATCTGGTGATCTGTCACTTGGACGCCGATGCCAAGCTGAACATTGAATTTACTGTTGATACTGGTAAAGGCTATGTCCCGGCTGTTCAAAACCGTCCGGACGACAGCCCGATCGGTTTGATCCCTGTTGATGCGATCTTCTCTCCGGTGAAGAAAGTATCTTACAAAGTGGATAACACCCGTGTTGGCCGTGTAACCGACTATGACAAACTGTCTTTGACAGTGACCACTGACGGTTCCGTTACTCCGGAAGATGCTGTTGCTCTGGCAGGTCGTATCCTGCAAGATCAACTGCAACTCTTCATCAACTTCGATGAGCCGGAAGTGGCCTTGCCGGAGAAGAAAGAAGACGATCTTCCGTTCAACAAAAATCTGTTGCGCAAAGTGGACGAACTGGAACTGTCTGTTCGTTCTGCTAACTGTCTCAAGAACGACAACATTATCTACATCGGTGATCTGGTTCAGAAAACCGAAGCAGAAATGTTGCGTACACCGAACTTCGGTCGTAAGTCCCTGAACGAGATCAAAGAAGTGCTCTCTGGTATGGAACTTTCACTGGGTATGGATGTAGACGGCTGGCCGCCGGAAAATATCGAAGATTTGGCAAAACGTCTCGAAGATCCGTTCTGATCAACGAGGCCTTCGCCTGAGACTACTGGATCATAGGGATCCATCCTTTTCGTGTCCTGCCCTTCCTTATGGATTAAAGGAAGGGCGCGGCGAAAAGTTTTACGTATCGCTTTCGCTACTGGCGGAACGAGACAAATAGGAGATACCGTCATGCGTCACCGTTTATCTGGTCGCAAACTTAACCGTACTAAATCACACCGCCGCGCTTTGTTTGCGAACTTGGCGGTTGCTCTGCTCACACACGAGCAAATCAAAACCACTTTGCCGAAAGCTAAAGATCTGCGCAGCATTGCGGACAAAATGATTTCTTTGGGTAAACGCGGTGATTTGCACGCACGTCGTCAGGCTTTGGCTGAATTGCGCGACGAAGCTGCTGTAAAGAAACTGTTCGACGTTCTGGGCCCGCGCTATGCGGATCGTCCGGGCGGCTATACACGTGTTCTAAAAGCTGGTTTCCGTACAGGCGATGCTGCTCCGATGGCTTTCATCGAGTTGGTTGACCGCGACGTCGATGCCAAAGGTGCAGAAGACAAAGCCCGCGTAGAAGCCGAACGCGAAGCTGAAGATGCGATGGAAGATGTTGCTGTATAAGTAACTCTTTACACCACATTAAAAGGCGGTTTCCTTGGATTAGGGAAGCCGCCTTTTTTGTGTTTAAACAAACTGAGAATAAAGCAAGCCCCAGACGGTTGCGAATAAAAGTAGGGAGAGTAATTTATAAATCATCCCTTCTTGGCTTAAGCTGCGTGTTTGCTTTTTAATTAGAACCCCCATATAGGCCCAAAGCAACATACAAGGCACGGCGATCATGAAAAAAATGACGCTCAAAGTAATCGCGTTGGTGAGCTGTTCAAAATCAGGCATAAAAAATAGGCTCGATACACTCAGGGCCATCATCCAAGTCTTAGGATTAATGAGCTGCAATGCACAGCCTTGCGTCCAGCCGGGCATGGTTTCCAATGACTGAACATCTGTTTTTTCAAGCCGAAATAGCTGCAAGGCCATCCAGCTCAGCCATAATGCCCCGGCGATCGTCATGCCATCGCGAATAAAAGGGGAATGACCAAGAATTTTAGCCACCCCAAAAAATGTCAGAAACAGGATCAAAGACGCTGTTAAGCCTGCCCCGATGATGAAGGGCAGGGAATGTCGTAAGCCCACCCTCATACCCGTTGAAAAAGAAATAATGTTGGTCGGGCCGGGGGTAATACAGGCCAGAATGGCGAAAAATGTAAAACTGAAAAGATATGAAATCATCTGGGGTCACCGTTCTCTTGTGGAGACCCTTATTATTTAAATCTTTTTAGCCTTTGTCTGGAATGGGTGTGCAGCATTTTTGATAGGCTGCCGGTGTTAAACGATAGGCCCGCTTGAACCATCGCCCAAGGTGGCTTTGGTCACTGAAACAAAGCTGATGTGCCACATCACTGGCACGCATGCCTTTTGCTAAAAAAGTACGGGCACGCGCCAGTCTGAGTTGGATCAAATAAACATGAGGCGAGATGTGAAAGGCGTTTTTGAAGGCCCGATTGATTTGAAAACGATCATAGCCAAATTCTCGTGCCACATCCTGCAGGAGAATATCTTCTTCCATATGGTCATGCAGGTAATCGCGAATACGATAGGCGAGGTTGTGGCCATTTTCGCCCTGTTTCTTTTGACGCCAATTTATATGTTGGGTCAGCGCATGGACCATATGATCAAAGCAGCCTTCCTGCACAATCTTCGGGTCCTCAAGGTGTTTGGCTAAAAAGGCTGAAGAAGTAGCGGCAGCCAATCGTTGGTCGGCGCATAGGGTGTTGTTAAAGCTCAGTTCAAATTGGTCTGGCATCTGTTCATAAAGGGTGCCGATTTGGTCACGTAACCAACCTTGCGGGATATAGAGGGTGCGATAGGTAAACCCACCTTCGCACGGGGCACGGCCATTATGGACTTCGCCCGGTTCTGAAAGGAAACAGCCGCCTTCTAAAGAATTATGTGTTTTATGGCGGCAATCAAACTGCTGAACACCGCTTTCGGTCAGGCCGATCACATAGGTTTCATGCCAATGGGAATCATAGGCGTGGCCTTCAAAATGAGCGTGCAAGGTCTCAATCCCCGTTGCCGAGTCATGTTTGAGATTGAGCCAGTTTTGTGAATTATCGCTTTTCATTCTGACAGGAAATCATATCTAGCAAAAAAGTCTAGAAGATTTGTGCAGTCTTTAGAATGGATTAAAAAAGTGCGCCATGGAATTCTTCCCTCTATCATTTTAACGGAGAATATAATGTTTGCTGAAAAAACAAACCTCTTGGCAGAAGCTGTAAAATTGACCGAGACCTGGTCCCCGCGCGTGCTGGGGGAAGTGAATGATCAATATATCAAAGTGGCGAAATTAAACGGGCAATTTGTTTGGCATAGTCACGAAGAAGAAGATGAGCTGTTTTATATTTTGAAAGGCAGTCTGAAAATTGAATATCGTGATCGCACGATTCATTTGAACGAGGGCGATATGCATGTCATTCCCAAAGGCGTGGAACATAACCCCAAGGCCGATGTAGACTGTTTAATCGCCCTCATTGAAACGAAAACCACGACCCACACTGGCAATGTGGAAACCGAACGATCTAAATCGGTTGAAGAACAGTTGGGAAGCTGACAAATACGTGCCGTTCAACTGTTATACCAAAATCGGGTATTATTGGACGGCACTGTTTCCAAATGATAAGAACAGACCTATATTACGCTGAACACGTTGTTCTTTATTGGAGAATTCTGGTCCCATGTTCTTGAGAGCCTGCCTTGTCGCCCTTTTGCTTGCTAGCCCTGTACGTGGCGAGATTAAATCCGTGCCTAACAGTCAGGCCGAAGTTCAGCTGTCTTATGCCCCCTTGGTGAAGGCCGCGGCCCCGGCGGTGGTGAATATTTATACTTCCAAAACAGTGCGCACGCGCTCGATCTCACCTTTATTTAACGATCCATTTTTTCGCCGTTTCTTTGGCGATGCTTTCAAAAACGTCCCACAAGGCGGGCAGAAAAAGAAAGTACAAAATTCGTTAGGGTCTGGCGTAATTGTGGATGCCACCGGTGTGATCGTGACGAACTATCACGTAATCGAAGGGGCAGATGACATCAAGGTCGTGTTGAATGACCGCCGTGAATTTGAAGCCAAGATTTTAGGTTCGGATGAACGTACAGATTTGGCCATTTTGCAAGTCAAGACGGATGGTGTCATGTTACCGACTCTAAACCTTGGGGATTCAGATAACCTTGAAGTCGGTGATATCGTGCTGGCAATTGGTAACCCGTTTGGGGTAGGGCAAACCGTGACCAGTGGCATTGTCTCTGCCCTTGCGAGAACGCATGTGGGTATCACGGATTATAGTTTCTTTATCCAGACCGATGCGGCGATTAACCCGGGGAATTCCGGTGGGGCGTTGGTGGATATGCATGGCAATCTAATCGGGGTGAATTCGGCCATTTATTCAAAAGGCGGTGGGTCTAATGGTATTGGTTTTGCCATTCCAGCCAATATGGTGCGCTCAGTTCTTTCCGGTGTTAGTAAAACAGGTAAGGTGGTTCGCCCTTGGTTAGGCGCGAGTGGGCAAACCGTAACACAGGATATCGCCTCCAGCCTGCGTTTATCGCGCCCTACAGGTGTTTTGATTGATAAAATCTATCCGGATGGTCCAGCAGACCAGGCGGGCATAAAGCGCGGTGATGTTGTTTTGAAAATGGATGGTTACGAGATTAATGACCCGGAAGCATTGCGTTTTCGCCTTGCGACACTCAGTCTTGGAGATCAAACCATCTTTGATATCTTACGTCGCGGAAAGGCACGCCAGATCACGTTTACAGCTGTTCCCCCTGTTGATAAACCCGCAGCGGATGAAACAGCGCTTAGTGGTCATCACCCGTTTGACGGGGCTGTGGTTGTAAATATGTCACCGGCTTTAAATGATGAAAAAGGCTGGGATACTATGGCTCAAGGGGTTGCAATTGATAAAATTCGTCGCGGCAGTACGGCCCATCGTTTACGTTTTCGCCCTGCCGACCAGATTACTGGGGTCAATGGCATCGAGGTAAAGGCTGTGCGCGATCTGGTGCGTATTCTTCATGAAAGAGAAGGTTATCAAGGTGACTGGCGCATCGGCATTATTCGCAATGGCAAGCGTCAGGAATTGAGATTTAGAGGATGAGTTCACTTTTCGAAGATCAAGCGCCCCGACCTTTGGCGGATAGCCTGCGTCCACAATCACTGGAAGATGTCATCGGTCAGGATCATCTTTTAGCAGAAGATGGTCCAATAGGGCGTATGGTGCGTTCTGGTGGGCGTTTGACTTCCATGATCCTCTGGGGGCCGCCCGGATGTGGTAAAACGACTGTAGCGCGTTTATTGGCAGATAAAACGGATCTATACTTCGAACCCTTGTCTGCGATCTTTTCTGGCGTCGCGGATTTGAAGAAGGTGTTCAAGGATGCCAAGTCGCGGCGTGAGGCCGGGCAGGGAACCTTGTTGTTTATTGATGAAATTCATAGATTTAACCGCGCCCAGCAAGATGGTTTTTTGCCGTTTGTAGAAGATGGAACGGTCGTGCTTGTCGGGGCGACCACAGAAAACCCGTCATTTGAATTGAACGCGGCGTTGATGTCGCGCTGTCGGGTGATGGTGTTGAACCGGTTATCTGACGAGGCATTGGAAGGTTTGCTCGGGCGTGCTGAATCTGAAAAGAAACGCGCGCTTCCGGTGAATGATGAAGCGCGATCTGCTTTGCGTGCCATGGCGGATGGGGATGGACGTTATTTGCTGAATATGGTGGAAGCCGTCTATGAAATCCCGGATGGTGACATACTGGACAGTCAGACGTTAACCCAAGTCGTTCAAAAACGCATGCCGATTTATGATAAATCACAAGAGGGGCATTACAACCTGATTTCGGCCTTTCAGAAATCATTGCGCGGCAGTGATGCGGATGCGGCGCTTTATTGGTTTGCCCGTATGCTGGATGGGGGGGAAGACCCGAAATATATCGCACGACGTCTGTTGATTACGTCGGTTGAAGATGTGGGCACGGCTGACCCCAACGCTATGACACAAGCTTTGCAGGCTTGGGAAAGTTATGAACGTCTTGGCAGTCCGCAAGGGGAATATGCCTTGGCACAGGCGGTTGTTTACGTGGCAACTGCGCCTAAATCCAATGCTTCTTACGTGTCCTATAAGGCCGCGCGCGATGTGGCGAAACGCACCGGCTCCCTCATGCCGCCCAAACATATTTTGAACGCCCCCACCAAGATGATGAAAGACATCGGGTATGGGGAAGGCTATCAGTATGATCATGATGCCGAGGGGGGATTTTCCGGTCAGGACTTCTTCCCCGAAGAATTGGGCCGCATGGAATTTTATCAGCCCAAAGACAAAGGGTTTGAACGTGAATTGGCAAAACGTCAGGCCTATTGGGCGAAACTGCGCAAAGAAAAAGGCTAAGCTTTATTTTCTTTGATCAGTTCTTTCAATTCACGTACTTCGTCGCGCAAGCTGACGATTTCATGGCGTAAGGCTTCACGCTCGCCATGGGCTTCGGCTTCGACTTCTTTGGCTTCGGCTGAATGTTGGCTCTGCATGGCATCGACCACGACCCCGATGATCAGGTTCACAACGGCAAAGGTGGTGATCATGATGAAGGGGACGAAAATCCAATAGGCATTTTCATGCACTTCCATCACCGGGCGTACAATGCCCATGGACCAGCTTTCCAACGTCATGATCTGGAACAGGGTATACATGGATGCCCCTATATCGCCAAACCATTGGCTGAAGGTATGTTGGAAGAAATTGGTGGTCAGTACGGCGAACACATAAAAGATCAGCGTGATCAGCCCGATGATGGAAAACATCCCCGGAATGGCCGTAATCAGCGCCTGAATAACCACGCGCATTTGCGGTACGGTGGACAGCAGACGCAAGACCCGCAAGATACGGAAAGACCGCAAAACCGCCAGCGGACCAGAAGCCGGGATCAGGGCGATGCCGACCACAAGCGTGTCGAAAATATTCCAGCCATCCTTGAAGAACCCAAATCCCCGGCCATAGAGCTTGAGCAGGATTTCCACCACATAAATGGTCAGGGCGATTTTATCAAAAATGATCAACGGCCCACCATAAGTCGCCATCAAATCCGCACTGGTTTCCATCCCCAAAGTGATGGCATTGAGGATAATCACAGTGGTGATAAAATTCTGTGCTCTGCGCCCTTCAATCAGGTCGCGCACTTTGTGGCGAAATGTCATCGAAACCGTGCCTTTATGTGGGATGAACTCTTGGCAAGAAAAGTAATCTCATGCGCAAATTAAATCAATCACCAATGGATAGATTTCTTTATGGTCAGGCCCCTTCCTTTTTGATAGAACAGCGATAGAATTTCACAGTTGGTTATAGGTTTATGTCCATTACAACATTTGCATATGTGGCCCTTGGCGGCGCGATTGGGGCGATGGGGCGCTTTGCGGTTGTCTCTCTGGTCGGGCATTGGATGCATGGGGCAGGGGGGAACTTTCCGCTTGGCACCATGGTTGTGAATGTGTTGGGGTCATTTATTTTAGGGGCCTTGGTGGAACTTTCTGCCCTTGCTTGGTCGCCCAGCCCGGAAATCCGCGCCATGTTGGTGGTCGGGATGCTCGGGGCCTTTACCACTTTTTCTACCTTTTCTTTGGATGTTGTCAGTCTTGGCAGTCGCGGCGAATGGGGACAGATGGCGCTTTATATGGGGTTATCTGTTGCATTGTCGATCATTGCACTCTATATGGGCATGCAAAGCGTTAAAGCGCTTCTTTCATAATCAAAACCTAAGGATTGCCCTGCCATGTCTGGTGTGAAGCAAATCACCGTCGCCAAAGACGACGACGATATCCGTTTGGACCGTTGGTTCAAGCGCCATTATCCCGAATTGTCCTATGGGCGTTTGGAAAAGCTGTTGCGCAAAGGACAAATCCGTCTGGATGGCAAACGGGCAAAATCCAAGGATCGCATTTCTGCCGGGCAAGTGGTCCGCGTCCCCCCCTTTGGCGATGATGGCGGCGTGCGTCCGGTTCAGAAAAAAGAAGAAATGCTTTTAACTGAGCGCGAAATTGACGAGGTTCGTTCCTGGGTGCTTTATCGCGATGAAGATGTGATCGTCATCAATAAACCTGCAGGCCTGCCGACACAAGGCGGCACCGGGGTTAAACGTCATCTGGATGGCTTGCTCCATGCCTTGAAGTTCGAAAAGACCGATAAACCCAAGCTGTGCCACCGTCTGGATAAAGATACCTCCGGCGTGTTACTGCTGGCTCGGAGCGCCAATGTGGCGGCCAAGATGACCAAGGCGTTTAAGACCAAGGATGCACGCAAGCTTTATTGGGCCTTAACCGTTAAAGTCCCTGCTCCGAAAGAAGGCAAGGTCTTTCAACCTATCGCCAAATACCATAGCCACCACGGCGAACGGATGGTGATTGATGCGGATGAAGGACAGGATGCGCGTTCGCTCTATCGCACCATCGAAAGCACAGGCAATGTGGCTGCCTGGGTGGCGTTGGAACCGCGCACCGGGCGCACACATCAACTGAGGGTGCATTGTGCGTACCTTAAGACCCCGATCCAAGGCGATGGCAAATATGGCGGACAAGACGCTTATTTGACCGGAGATGGGGTTTCCAAGAAAATGCACCTCCATGCCCGTCGTTTGCAAATCCCGTCCCCCGATGGTATTGGCGTGATCGATGTCACCGCCCCCATGCCGGATCATATGAAAAAATCTTGGGATTTCTTCGGTTTTGATGAAAAGCAGGAAGATGCGGATGAGCTATTTGATCTGAGCCAAAAAGTGACAGCAACCTATAAACGTCACGACTAAGCGTAAATATCAAGACGGTTCTGACTTAAGAGCGTATCGGCATAAGGGATGGTCCCCGCAGTGGTATAGCTAGAACGCAGTTTTTCTTCCAGCAGGTCAGAGACACTGGTGGAATTTGTACGACTGTCGTCATCTGTGCGGGTTTCATCTTGTGAGGCATCATAGGTCTGAACGGAAACCTGCCCCCCATCCGCGTAAGTCGTTGTTGTGGTCACCCAGCCCCGTTGGGAAACAGTTGTTTCTACATTGGTGACTTCGGTACTGACGACGGTGGTGGTTTGCTCGCTGGTGCCGGAAGAGGCGCTATTGCCGGTTTGTAGTTCCTGATCCAGTTCATTTAAGGCGGTTGTCAGACGGTCTGCGTCTTCTTGCGTGATCCGTCCATTTTCCACATCTGTTGCGATTTGATCATCAATAGCCTGACGGATAACCGTCGGGTCAGCCAAAGCCGGATTGGTGGAATAATTGTTCTGACGAACATTGGAAACGGCTGTGGTGACGCTTCGGGTTTGATTTGCATTTAGGTCAGCACGATCCAGCCCCGCGAGTCGTGCAGGTTGCTGTGTGTTAAAAAGTGATGTTCCGATGGCATCAATAGCCATAACTAAACCCTACTCACCATAGACTTAAAGCGCAAACCCAGAAGGCTTACGTTAGAAACCGGATCCCATGGTCAAGATTCTTCTTGGCGTTTAAAAGGGGAAAGTTGTCTTCATTCTCAGACAACAGATAATATTATAAGGCTTTTTGTTGAAAAGTCTATGTGTCCCTTAAGGGGAGAAAGGGGACCTGACTTTTTGTTCTGATTGTGGCTTTGTGCTTTAAACAGTCTTTTCCTGTGCAAAACCGGTTTTAACTTTTTCGTCGGTATCACTGACTTCAACCAGATCAACGCGTGCAGCAGTTGGTCCGTCCCAACATTTCTTTATCAGTTGATCGACAGCAGTCTCATCACCTTGAACAACTGCTTCAACACTACCATCCAGTCGATTGCGCACCCAGCCTGCAAGGCCAAGGGAAAGGGCTGTTTCGCGGGTCCAGGCACGATACCAGACGCCTTGGACGCGTCCTGTAATTTTTAAGTGAACTGTTTTCATCAATAAAAGGGGCCGAAGGTTGTTAACACATCCTTCGACCCTATCATACTCAGGCCGCGTTTTGCCCTTGATTTTGCATAAACTGGGCAAATTTCTTATCGGTGCTGCCAATATGCTTTTGCCACAGGCTGGCCAAAAGGCCGATTAATTCAACAGAGGCATATTCGCCAGGTGAATTGATATAGTCTTCATACGATTTATCAACGCGTTGAACAAACATCGCATGTTCCTCCTTATGGGCTTCCAGGTCGGGGTAATTGACCTTGGCCATAAAGACTTCTTCATCGTTAAAGTGCTGGATTGTATAATCTTTTAACTCTTTATACATGCCTGCAACCACGTTGGATTCTGAATTATTTTTGATCTCATTATAAAGCGCGTTAATGCGTTTTAGCATTTGTTTGTGGTCGTTATCTACACTTTCATTCCCACAAGACAAATCATCAGACCAGCTAAAGAGGGTTTGCTCATCCACATCTTCTAACTGTACCTGTTTCAAGAAGCGCGAAACCTGCTTGCGTAGAATATTAGATTCACGGGCAAGATCATCAGATGTACTCATGAGGATTTGGGCGGATTCATCTGCGGACTCAGCTGATTTCTGCACCTGCAGGATAGAGGTGGAAACTTCCTGCGTCCCGGCCGAAGCCTGATCCACATTCATGGCAATTTCCTGTGTGGCGGCACCTTGTTGTTCAACAGCGGAAGCAATGGTGGAAGAAATATGGTTAATTTCCCCGATGACACTGGAAATGGCTTTAATGGCAGTGACAGAACGATCTGTCGAACTTTGAATTTCACCGATTTGCTGGGTGATGTCTTCAGTGGCTCGCGTTGTTTGATTGGCAAGGTTTTTAACTTCGCTTGCGACAACAGCAAAACCTTTTCCCGCTTCGCCTGCGCGCGCGGCTTCAATGGTTGCGTTCAGGGCCAGCATATTGGTTTGTTCGGCAATATTGTTAATCAGGTCAACAATTTCTCCGATTTTGGAAACTGCAGCGGCCAGTTCGCTCATTTGTTCAGATGTGCTTTGGGATTGTTCGACCGCGCGGGAGGTAACCTGTGTCGCCTGATTAACCTGGCGTCCAATCTCAGAAATAGAACTGGATAGTTCTTCAGCGGCAGCGGCAACGGTTTGCACGTTTGATGTGGCTTCTTCGGCTGCACTGGCAACTGTCGTGGCTTGTAGTTTGGTTTCTGTTGATTCTGCGGACACATCGTTGGAAGCGGTGCGCACAGATGTATCTGCCGCATTCAAGCCATCCAAAACGTTAATCATGGTGACTTCGAATTCACGGATATAGCTGTTGATCAATTGACGTTGCTGATCTTTAATTTCCTGATCGCGTTTTTGAGTGCGCGTCAGTTCTTCGGCTTTGATCATATTGTCTTTAAAAATCTGAACGGCGTCTGCCATATCACCTATTTCATCGCCACGTTCCCGCCCTTTAATTTCAGTTGAGAGGTCACCTGAAGCAAGTGCGGCCATATTGTGTGTCATGATGCTTAGTGGTTTTGAAATATCTCGACCAATATAGAAAGAACCAACGAATACAGCTGCAATGATGACTAAAACGATGAGGGCGATAATCATCATTTGATTATAAAAAGCGGCATCAACATCATCTATATATATTCCGGAGCCGATCGCCCATTGCCAAGGCGCATAGCCCTTGACAAAGGATAGCTTTTCGATTGGATCATTATGGCCTGCTTTGGGCCAATGATAAGACACAAACCCTTCACCACCTTTGGCTGTTTGCGAAACCAAACGAAAGAGGGGAACACCGTTTGGATCGGTTGTATCAGCCAAATTCTTACCATTCAGGTCGGGGTTTATAGGATGCATGATGATGCCCGAATTGAAATCGGTGATGAAGATATATTCATTTCCTTCATAACGCATGCTTTCTAAAATAGCGGCAGCTTGTTTTTGTGCTTCTTCTGTTGTGAGTTCACCGGCTTTGGCACGCTCGGCAAAGTTTTCAACGACACTGAAGGCCGTTTCCACAATGTTGCGTGTCTTGATTTCCCGATCTTCAATCATCGTTGCTTTGAATTGTTGCAGGTTAATCGCAACTAAAACGAATATTCCGATGAAAGCAATGAGCGACAGCATCAGGATTTTTTTAGAAATTGATATATTGTGCAATGACATACTTTTTTCCCCTCCATGTCTTTATGGTCGATTATTAGCATGAATTTATAGCTCAGTAATGAGCTGCTTCAGGGCGGGGTGTGTCTTTTTCGGGCTCTTATGGGTAATGGCCTATCTAAACGCATATATGGTATTATACTATAGAAATACAAGTTATAAAAAAGGGTGAAAAGCACGATGCCTTTCACCCTTTTTTCAAGTCCTGTTAAAACTTGCCTTATTCGTCAGCTTCAAACTCGATGATTTTTTCATCTACGCTGAGGCTGCCCCCTGCAGAAGCGTGGATTTTCTTAATGACCACATCTTTTTCTGCGCGCATGATGTTTTCCATTTTCATGGCTTCGATCACACAAAGTTCTTCACCAGCTTTGACTTCCTGGCCTTCTTCCACCGCAACGGACAATAACAGGCCCGGCATCGGTGACATCAAGAATGCAGACAAATCTGGCGGCGCTTTAAATGGCATCAGATCGTTCAGGGCTGCGTGGGTTGCACTCATGACCTTAACGGTTGCTTGTGCCCCTGCATGGAACAGGCTGTAGCCCACTGCCAGTCGGTCGACCTGAACACACATTTCATGGCCATTGATATCGGCAAAGAACAGTGGTTCGCCAAAGGTCCATTCTGAACGGATGTGCAAAGTTGCACCATCAACTTTAACGTCATAGCCTTCTGTTTCGTTGGGTGAAACCGTGACTTCGAATTTGTCGTCGTTATAAAGAACAACCCAGTCTTCGTTGATGTTACGACCACGGCCGCCTTCCATCTGACCAGAGATCATGGTTTCGCGTTCTGTTTCCATACGTTTCATGAAACAGGCGACTGCAACCAAGTTTTTCGGGTCTTTCTGAGGCACCATAGACGCATCAAAGCCGTCGGGATATTCTTCGGCAATAAAGTTTGTGGTCAGGTTCCCATCGATGAAACGTTGTTTGGACATAACAGCGTTCAGGAACGAGATGTTATGACCCACACCGCGGATATAATATTCGTCCAAAGCACGTTTCATATTTTCGGTACATTCTTCACGGTCTTTGCCCCATGTGATCAGCTTTGCGATCATCGGGTCATAGAACATGGAGATTTCGCCGCCTTCATACACACCTGTATCCACACGCACGGTATCGCTTTCAACGGGCGGGCGGTATTTGGTCAGACGGCCTGTGGATGGCAGGAAGTTACGGAACGGGTCTTCCGCATAAACACGGCTTTCCATAGCCCAACCATTGATCGGAATGTCTTCCTGTTTCAGAGTGAGTTCCTGACCATCTGCGATCTTGATCATCCATTCAACCAAGTCAACGCCTGTAATCAGTTCTGTCACCGGGTGTTCCACCTGCAAGCGAGTGTTCATTTCCAGGAAGTAGAAGTTCTGGTCTTTATCGACGATAAATTCCACGGTACCGGCTGAACGGTAATCTACAGCTTTTGCCAAAGCAACAGCCTGTTCACCCATTTTCTTGCGTGTCTCTGGGGTCAGGAAGGGCGAGGGCGCTTCTTCAATAACCTTTTGGTGACGACGCTGGATAGAACATTCACGTTCCTGCAGATAAACGGCGTTCCCGTGTTTATCGGCAAGAACCTGGATTTCAATGTGACGCGGTTCTTCGATAAATTTCTCAATGAAGACACGCCCATCACCAAAGGAAGAAATCGCTTCAGATGTCGCACGTTCAAATCCGTCACGACATTCGTCTTCGTTAAAGGCAACGCGCATCCCTTTACCACCACCACCGGCAGAGGCTTTCAGCATGACGGGGTAGCCGATTTTTGTCGCAATTTCGACCGCATGGTCTGTGTCTTTGATGACTTCCGTGTAACCCGGTACCGTGCTGACACCGGCTTTTTGTGCCAACAGTTTTGACTCAATCTTGTCACCCATGGCTTGGATGGCAAGTTTTTCAGGACCGATGAATTCCACACCAGCTTCATTCAACGCATCAAAGAAATGTGCGTTTTCTGACAGGAAGCCGTAACCCGGGTGCACAGCCTGTGCACCCGTTTGTTTAATGGCGTCCAGAATGTTTTCCATAACCAGATAAGACTGGTTGCTTTGGGCTGGACCTATATGGACGGCTTCATCTGCCATTTGCACATGAAGAGCATCTTTATCGGCTTCGGAATAGACCGCAACGGTCTTAATACCCATCTTCTGGGCTGATTTCATGACGCGACAAGCAATCTCACCGCGGTTTGCAATCAGGATTTTATCGAACATGTGTCCGTTTCCTTATCTTGAGCTTTAAACAATAAATGAAGAGGTGAGAACTTAAAGCGGGATGTTTCCGTGCTTACGTTCCGGGTTCTTCAGGTCTTTGTTTTTCAGCATTGCGAGAGATTGACAGATACGACGACGTGTACCATGCGGCATGATCACATCATCAATGAACCCACGTGCACCAGCCTTGAACGGGTTGGTGAAGTTGGTTGCATATTCGTCAGTACGTTTTTGAATTTTTTCGTCATCGCCAATGTCGGACCGGAAAATAATTTCTACTGCACCTTTGGCACCCATAACGGCGATTTCCGCAGATGGCCAAGCGAAGTTGACGTCCCCGCGCAAGTGCTTGGAGCTCATAACGTCATAAGCACCACCGTAAGCTTTACGGGTAATGACAGTCACTTTCGGGACAGTTGCTTCAGCAAACGCGTAAAGCAGTTTTGCACCATGGGTGATGATACCGTTATATTCCTGGTCTGTGCCCGGCATAAAGCCCGGTACGTCAACAAAGGTGACGATCGGAATATTGAACGCATCACAGAAACGAACAAAACGTGCTGCTTTGATGGAGCTATCGATATCCAGACAGCCTGCCAGAACCATAGGCTGATTGGCAACAAAACCAACCGTTTGACCGTTCATGCGGCCAAAGCCGATGAGGATGTTTTTGGCGAATTCGGGCATAATTTCAAAGAAATCGCCTTCATCAACAACTTTGTGGATTAGTTCCAACATGTCGTAAGGCTTGTTGGCATTATCGGGAACCAATGTGTCCAAAGATGCATCGTCACGGTCCGCCGGGTCAGTTGTCGGGCGAACGGGGGCTTGTTCTTTGTTGTTGCTTGGCAGGAAGTCAACGAAGTCGCGCAGCTTCAAGAGCGCTTCAACATCGTTTTCAAAAGCAAGGTGAGAGACACCGGATTTGGTGGTGTGTGTGATCGCGCCACCGAGTTCTTCTTGCGTTACTTCTTCGTGGGTTACGGTTTTAACAACGTCAGGACCCGTCACGAACATGAAGGATGTGTCTTTTACCATGAAGATAAAATCGGTCATGGCAGGGGAATAAACCGCCCCACCTGCACATGGACCCATGATCATGGAAATTTGCGGGATCACGCCGGAAGCTTCAACATTACGTTGGAACACGTCAGCATAACCACCCAGCGATGCGATGCCTTCTTGAATACGCGCCCCGCCAGAGTCGTTCAAGCCGATGCAAGGGGCACCGACTTTCATCGCCTGATCCATGATCTTACAGATTTTTTCAGCATGGGTTTCAGACAGTGAACCACCATAAACTGTAAAGTCTTGGGAGAAAACGAAAACCAGACGGCCGTTTACAGTCCCGTAACCAGTCACAACACCATCCCCGGGTGTGTGGTCGTTTTCCATACCGAAATCGGTACAGCGGTGTTCAACAAACATGTCCCATTCTTCAAATGAACCTTCATCCAAGAACAGATCAATTCTTTCGCGGGCTGTCAGCTTCCCTTTTTTATGCTGAGAATCAATACGGCGCTGACCACCGCCAAGACGTGCTTTCGCGCGCTTTTCTTCCAGCATTTCGATAATGTCGTGCATCTATATATGTCCCCTTAGCCCGTATGGGCAGTCGATATATGAGAAAGACTAAAAGCCTTTCGGTATGATTTGATACCATAATCGACCTATCGGTTCCAGAAAAAATACGCACTCTAATACCGAATTACCGATTTACCACAAGGTTGGTAACTTATTTACTGATTCTATTGAATTTTTTATCAAATAGCTGAAGCACAAAGAACGGTGTGGCTGTGAAAATAAAAAGGGTAATGGTGAGGAAATCATAAAAAGAAAATTCCCCGGGGGAGAGAATCGTCACCCGCTGCGTATCCAGCCAACAGACCAGTGAAAACACGAAACGCATAAAAGCCTGGAAGCCGAATAAAATACCCAAGGCTAAAGAGCTGAAATGGGTTTGGTCATCATAGCTGAAAAAGATATAGGCAAGCATGCTGCTTAAGGTGCCATGCAGCAGATAGTTGATTGAGATCAGTTCATGAACAGCAATATAATCGTCTAAGATAATGTTAATAGCCAAATAGAACAGGACAATATAGGGCAGGGACCGTTTTTTATATTTTCGCGAATCATTAAAAAAATACAGGCAGCCAACCCACAAAAAATAATAGCCTAAAAAGATGGTTAGATTGACCTGAGTAATATTAAAACGAATGTTGATGTCGCTGACATTAGGAAGAAAACAAAAGCTTAGCCCCAGGCTGAACAAACAAAAGGCCAAGGACCAATAGGCAAGTCCCCAGCCTTTCATAGAACGGTTTCGGATCACAATCAGAAAGACAGAAGCGGACGTCAGTAGCAGTATGTTCAAAATGACAAGCTGGGGCGTATCCATGAGATCAATCGTTTAAAAGGGAAATCCATGTGCTGACGGACGCCAGATCTTTACGCAGGACTTCGCGGCGTTCAGTGGCTTCCCAATCCTCGCCCCATTGTTCTATCTGATAGGTTTCGTCAACTTGTGAATCTTCGAAGGCTTTATGACTATCGATATGACCTTCGATTAAAGCTAGGCCCAATACCAATGATCCGGTGCAATGGGTTGCGCTGGACAGACCTGCCAGTTCCCAGTCATTGAAATTAGTGATGATATCTGTAAAGCGTATAATGCTTTCTTTGGGTTGTTGAACGTGTAAGATCCCGGTTTGGGTTTTCAGTTCTACATTCACACGCTGTTTCACCCACTCAAGATAGGGTGTCCAGGTCTCGGCCTGACGTTGGGCCAAGTCTTCCGGGGTGTCTGTCCAATAACAGATCAGATCAGTTTCAGCATATTTTGCGATTTGTTCAATGACACCATCGCGCAATTGACCTATACGATCCACAGCTGTTGAGGCCAGCCCCATCATGGGCATTGTCAGGGGGTAGATATGTTCTTCCTGTGCATCCCATTCTTCAGCCAGTTTTTCGGCCAAAGATTTTGTTGGCAAAAGCAAAGAACGTTTTGCCGGGCTTTTCAGTTGGCGACCATCAAGGGTGACGCGAAACCCCCCTTTGTCTTCCATGATATCGACGGATTTATAAAAACGTTTTAAGGCGGCAGAAAGGTCCATTTATATTCCCCAAAAAGGTGCCCCTTCCCGAATGGATCAGGAAGGGGTTAAAAAATCATTTAGGAGATTAATTATTCCCTCCGAGGGCATTTAGCAAGCCGCCAATTGGATTGCTTGATTTTTCCTGCTTTTTCTCTGTGCTGCCAGATGAAGATTCCTTGGCTGCAGATTTTTTACCCAGTGCGGTGTCACAAGGGGAACTATCGGACATAACTTTGTCAGCTAATCCACTAATCAGTAAGGAAACGCCACCGGTTGCGATCGCTGCACCAACACCCATGGCAGCTTTGGCCGTGCCCATGGCATCAATGCCCACACCAGGGGAGGAAAGCGGACCTGTTAAACGGACCATGCCAGCCAGACCACCTGCGTTAATGCCCAAATCTGCGGCATCTCCACGTGGTTCGGGTTTAATTCCAATGTTCAGTGTTTCTTTTGCCAGATTGATGACGCCGGAACTTGTCACATTCATTTTATCAGTTTGAACGGCAATGTTTTTATCGTAATCAGCAACACCATTTTCGAAGTTCAGGTTCACGACCATACAGGCCAGTGGTGTGAATTTCTCTTTTTTGGCAAAGGGGTTCAGGGCACCTGTCAATTCTGAAACCAGATCGCCACCGGCCAGATTGATGTATTTTGAATTGATTTTACCTTCACCGACATTCAACAGGGTTTGTCCATTCAGAGATGCCATCAGTTCTGCAACGGATTTACCACTAGCTTTCAGTTTGATGACGCTTTGGGTTTTTGCTCCGTCAATCAGGTCGGTAATGCCATTGTCTTTTAAGCTTTTACCCAGACCCAAATCTTTCCCCACAAGATTAATGTCAAGCTTTGCAGGCAGACGGCTACCGTCAAAATTGATATGGCCATTAAAGTTACCGTCGCCCATGCCAAACCCGTGTTTACCCGTCATTTTTCCGCCTTTCAGCGAGATGACATCCGATACATTGGTCAAGGCAAAATCGCCCAGAATAAAGTCTTTGGCTTTATAGGATATATCCGCATTAACTGCTTTTAAGCCATCAACAGGCAAGGGGTCTGACGGGAAGATTTTATCAGACTTTTTGGCTTCTTCCTTCACCGGCTCAGCAGAAGCTTCTGTTTCTTCACTTTGTGGCAAAACTTCTTTTAGGGATAGACGGTTGGATGCCAAATCGATCTTAATATAAGGCGTTTTGTTTGCAAGGCTGACCATTACATCGCCACTTACGTCACTTTGACCGATTTTAATATTCAAACCTGCAAGTTTATAGCTGTCTTGACCATCAGAAACAGTGCCGGTCATTTCAAATGGGCCAACCTTGCCAACTTTAGCCCCACCAAGTTCTGCAAGTTTGGCAATGTTTTCACTTTTGGCAGAAAGGGCAAGGTTCAGGCCTTTACCCGACATAGGTTCATTAATATTGCCAGTGACCTTGGCGGTTGTGCCCGCGGCTTCAAGCGTCAAATCCACATCAATGGCTTCACCCAGCATCAAGGCTTCTGGTGTGCCAAGTACACCCGTAAGCGAGACAATATGATCGTTGAAGGCACCTTTAAAGGTCAGGTTAAGCGGATCACCAATGTCATCGGCAGTGGCAATCATTTGGTCAATGACGACGGAGGTTTGTTCGCCTTTTTGACCATCTTTATAAATGAATTTAGCTTTTTCGATTCGAATGGCATTGACGGCCGGGAGGGTTGGACTTCCGGCATTGTCCACTGCTTCTTCCTTAACCGGGGCACCATCAGTTCCCATAACCCAGTTGCCTTTACCGTTTTTGTCAGTTTCAAGCAGGATTTCCGGTTTGATCAGAATGATTTCAGAGATATGAATTTCCCCAAACAGCAAGGGCAGAAGCTGCATTTCTGCGGCGAAACTGTCGACCTTGACCATATAGGGACTGGAGCCCCACTTGGCATTTGTCAGGCTCACCCCGTCTACACGGACTTTGGGGGATAGCGAGATATTCAGATCGAGGTCACCTTCAATTACCAGGTCGCGGCCCGTAGCGGCTTTGGCCTGGGCTGCAATTTCACCTTTGTACTGGTTGAAATCCATCGAGCTTAAAATGGCAACACCGGCGACCACAAGGCCTGCGATGACGACGACGACACCGCCGATTATGAGTTTCATACGTCTCATTAACTATTCCTCCATTGCTTTATATACGGCCTCTGCGAGTTCAGAGTATTCATGGACGACTGATTTCGCCCCTGCTGCCAAAAGTTCATCTGCATCATGATAACCCCATGATACACCAATTGATTTTACATTTGCGTTACAAGCCATATGAATATCATATGTCGTATCGCCAATAACGATTGCATTGTGCGCGTCTACACCCGTTTCGGCTAGTGCTTTTTCAACCATTTCCGGATGAGGCTTGCCCCTCGCGCGGCAGGCGGTCTGCAAGGTTGAAAACCTTTTTTCCAGATTATGGGTTTCTAAGGTTGGTATCAATCCGCGCATAGCTTTGCCTGTCGCAACACCCAGTAACCATCCGTCACCTTCAAGTTTATCCAACGCTTCTAGCACACCGGGGAAGAGGGGTTCTTCAACATCCTCTGCCCGGCGCATGATACGAAAATGGTTTCGATAACATTCTGCCATGTCATTGTAGGTTGATTGTGCTTGTCCTTCAAATAGTTTTGCCATCGCGATTTCAAGCGGTAATCCGACGATCCGGCGTATCGAGTCGCGCTGTAACTTATCGATTCCATAGGTTTTACAGGTTAAGTCCATGGCCTTGATGATAGAATATTGGCTATCAACCAGAGTTCCGTCACAGTCGAAAATCGCCAGTTGTAAAGGGCTCTCGCGGGTCAAAGGGGGCTCCGTTTATATAAAATATTAAAATAACAAATATTTAGCTTGCACTCATCGGCGTGCCACACAATCATTTTGGTTATCTGAATTTCTAAGATGCTTCTACAAATGTAGAAAGTTTGCAAGATATAAGGCAAACTTTTAGAAAAACAAAAGGTGTTGAAAATACATTCTATCTAGAAGCATAGGGATTTTGAAAGGGTCGGGCGAGGGAACTTAACGTTCGTTTATTCCTTTCAGTTTGAGCGAATGGCATAATTTAAAGTCTAGGAGGCTAGTATATGAAATTTTTAAAAACAGCAGTTGCATTGAGTGCGTTACCACTTTTGGCCGCTTGTGCAGCAAATTGGGATGTGGATGGTGCCAAGATGGCCCAAAATGACGGCAGCGCTTTCCAAAAAGAACTGCAAAGCGAATATGCTCGTCTGGCTGGTCTGGAGCGTGATGAAGGCGACTGGGCTGATGCACGTTTGTTTGTGAACAAGGCGCTGGCCACGACTAAAGGCGAAATTGACCCGCAAATGGTTTCTGAGCGTAGCATTCCAGAAGACAAAGTTGCTGAAATGTCAGCGGCTCGTGAAAAGCTGATGGCTGCTTTTGCTGCTGGCGGTAAAGAAGCGACACCAAATGCAGCTGCCCGTGCGCAAGCTGGTTTTGATTGCTGGATGCAGGAACAGGAAGAAAACTTCCAACCTGACGATATTGAAGCTTGTAAAAAGTACTTCATGGCTGGCCTGAACGATATGGGTGCTAAACCGGTGGCACCAAAAATGGATGACATTGTTGTCTATTTTGACTTCAACAGCGCTGATCTGACGGACGAAGCTAAAGGCTTGTTGGTTAAAGCCTCTATGATGGGGCGTGGTGCGGACGCGTTGATGGTTGATGGTCACACAGATACTAAAGGTGATGCAGCCTACAATGAAGCTTTGGCGCTTTCTCGTGCGCAAGCAGTTTCTGAATTCCTCAAAGCACATGGCATTGCTGCGAAATCTATTCGCGTTGGTGCAAGCGGTGAGAAAGTGAACGCTGTGACAACTGGTGATGGTGTGGAAGAAGCACGTAACCGCCGTGTGACGGTTAAGTTCAAATAAGGTACGTCATTATCTTATAAAGACAAGAAGGGGCGATGCAGTGTTTTGCATCGCCCTTTTTTCTTTTATAAAATGTCCTGATCCTCTTCGAAGATTGCATCAAAACAGGTCATTAACAGGCTGTCGACTTCCTGCATGGTGATCCAGATGCCCAAATCTTGCAGGCTGGTCACACCATGTTCTGAAATGCCACAAGGGACGATTCCACCAAAATGGGACAGGTCCGGTTCTACATTCAAGGATATCCCGTGGAATGTGACCCATTTGCGCACACGAACACCAATCGCTCCGATCTTATCTTCCTGCCCCATACCGCGGTCAACCCAGATTCCAACACGACCTTCGCGGCGTTCCCCGGTGATGTTAAACGTGGCAAGGGTTTGAATGACCCATTCTTCAAGGTTGTGAACAAATTTGCGTATATCGCGCCCGCGTTTGGCCAGATCCAACATGACATACGCAATGCGTTGTCCGGGGCCATGATATGTATATTGTCCTCCCCGACCCGCTTCATAAACCGGGAACCGTTCAGGGTCGATCAGGTCTTTTGGGTCAGCACTTGTGCCAGCAGTGTAAAGAGGCGGGTGTTCCAAGAGCCAGATACATTCTTTTGCAGTTCCAGCACGTATATCGCTAACGCGTTGTTCCATAAAGGAAAGTGCGTCTTTATACGGAATTTCATCATCGCTGAAACGCCACTCAATGTCATTTCTTATCAAAGATGTAAAATTTTTATCATTCATGTCTTGATCTATTTGAAGAGTTTGTTTATACCCACGCCCACACAAGATGGTTTACGGTTTGAAACCTCATACACCGTTCAAACATCTTTTGCCACAAATTCTAAGCGGTCGTGGCGGAATTGGTAGACGCGCAACGTTGAGGTCGTTGTTCTTTAACCGGAGTGGAAGTTCGAGTCTTCTCGACCGCACCATAAAAAAACCTGCTTCTTTTGGACGCGGGTTTTTTTATTGTTTGATAATAAATTCAATCAACCATAAGTCATACGCCGTTTGAACATTTCGGGTTGAGGGTATCTTTCATTATTCGTTTATCTGTTTCTGAAGTGGTGTTTTTAATTGCAGAAACATAAATTTTTGCGCTTTTTTCTACCATTTGGCGTTTTTAAGTATCATTACTTAAACTTTAGATTTTTGATGTTTGTTTTGTAGAATTGTGTAAATCTACCTGTGAGGTGAAAAATAACAACAACTGTACATTATAAATGGAGAGACAAGTGTCATTTTTTTCAGGATTAGGCAATGCGAATGGAAGAGCATCTTCAGAGATGCGTTTTATTTTAGATGCGTTAGATAAATCTCAGGCGAGTATTGAGTTTAAAATGGATGGCACGATTATCACCGCAAATGATAATTTCTTGCGGGCTATGGGATATGAACTCAGTGAAGTTAAAGGCAAGCATCACAGCATGTTTGTTGATCCTGAATATGCACAGAGCCAAGAATACAAAGATTTTTGGCGTAGATTAAGGGCAGGCGAATATCAGGCGGCGGAGTTTAAACGGTTTGGCAAGGGCAGAAAGGAAGTCTGGATTGAGGCTTCTTATAATCCTGTCCTAAACAGTAACGGTGAACCTTTTAAAGTTATTAAATATGCCACAGATGTTACGGATAAAGTGAAGAAGAATGCCGAGTTTGAAAGCATGGTGGAGGCAATCAACCGGTCACAGGCTGTTATTCATTTTGAACTGGATGGCACAATTGTTGATGCAAATGAAAACTTTTTATCTGTTATGGGCTACAGACTGGAAGAAATTAAAGGAAAGCATCACAGTATATTTGTGGAACCTGATTTTGCCACCAGTTCAGAATACCAAGAGTTTTGGAAAACTTTAAACCGTGGTGAATATCAAGCGGCACAATTTAAACGACTGGGTAAAGGGGGGAAGGAAGTCTGGATTGAGGCCTCTTACAATCCGATCCTGGACGCGGATGGAAAGCCGTTTAAAGTCACCAAATTTGCAAGTGACCTTACGCCGCGAAAAGAAGAAAATGCACGTTTAGCTGATGAATTTGAAATAAATGTGCAGTCTTTGGTTCATGTTGTGGCTTCATCTGCAACTCAGATGCATGGGGTGTCACAAACCATGGCAGCAGCGTCAGAAGAAACCAGCAACCAGGCAAATACGGTGGCAAGTGCAACGGAGCAATTATCTGCGTCTGTTAATGAAATCTCCAGCCAGGTGACGAATTCTGTTTACATTGTTAGTGAAGCTGTAGAAGAAGCACGAAAATCTGAAGAACTTGTGTCGAATTTAGTTGAGGCTGCGGCAAAGATTGGTGAAGTGACATCTTTAATTTCGGGGATTGCGGAACAAACGAATCTTCTAGCTTTGAATGCAACAATTGAAGCAGCCCGTGCGGGCGAAGCGGGCAAGGGGTTTGCTGTTGTTGCAAGCGAAGTGAAAAATCTGGCTCAACAGACAGCAAAAGCAACAGAAGAAATTACAATACAAATTGACGATATTCAGAAAGTGAGTGGGACAACCGCTGAAGCTATTCGTAATATTACCGACGTGATTGCCAAAGTCAGTGAAATCAGCACCATGATCTCTGGCGCTGTTGAGGAACAATCGGCGGCAACGGATGAGGTGTCTTCAAATATCACGGGTGTCCAAACCGCTGCCAATGAAACAGGTGAATCTGCAACAAGCATGCTTGAGGTTTCCAATGAATTGTCTTCACGGTCTGAAGAGCTTCAGATGCAGGTGACAAACTTCCTGGAAAATGTCAGGGCTATGTAAATTCATTCAATTCTAAATTGGCAAGTTCAGAAAAAAATGATATGTAGGGTCCCCATATCCCATCAGAGAAATTAGGTCAGGAAAGGATGTACATATGTTTAAACACATTTTCTGTGTCGTGACACTTTTTGCCGTTTCTGTTGTGATGGGACATCCGGCCGAGGCTGGGGCGAAGAAGACCTATTTGCCGACTTTGCCATATGAAAGCTACTTTGCGAAATATCGCGGTGATCGTGCCGTGCTTAAATTCAATGATTTTTCCGGTAAAATTAAAGCTCAACGTATTAAAAAGCTGTTGCGCTCAGGTCCTGTATTAGGGGACCGGGTCTTGTTAGATAACAATCTGGCGGTTTATTTTCCGGAAGGCTATATCGTATCCAGCACTTTGCGACTGGATGCGTTTCGACCGAAAAATGGTGTTACTGCAAAGCGTATAAAATCATCACATGATTTGGAAGAAAATCCTGATTATCAACTCGTTGAACAGATGGATCAGCATTTGGGCAAGGTCTGCGCTGAAATTAACTTACCAAACCAAATCAAAGCGCGACTTCGTAAATCACCGGATGGGATTCTGTCCTTGGTGAAACATACCCCGGGACGGTTTGACCGACTGGTGGGGACGCAAAGCCGAGCGTATGAAATTACAAGTGCGCTGAAACCTTCTTATCTATCGAAAGAACGTGAAGTTATTATTGCAGCCATGCGTTGTATTTAACTTAAATTGTGAAAAACTCTTGTCAGGACGACATTCTCTACATACCTTTTAATACAGTAATGTATTAGAAGGTTTTTTTATGATGATTAAACGACTGACTTCGCCCCTTGCTGCTGTCATGTCGGCAACGATTTTAGCAGGTTGTGCTAACTTTCCAACGGCAATTCAGCATGGCGGTAACCCTTTCACGCAACCGTTTACTTATGAGGAAGCCCAAGGGCTCCAAGCCTCAGGTACGGACTTTAAAAGTGCTTTGATCAAAGAGTACCAGGCACTTGCAACCAAAGAAGGGGTTGTCTGGTCCGATTGGTTTGATTCGGACTTTTTTGCCAGAAAAGCGATTAAAATTTCTGAAGCAGACGGTATTATTGGTCCGGAAGATCCGGCAAACTGGCGCTTTACAACTGAGGAATTGACGCAATTTGCGGAGTCGCGCCAACAATTGCTTGCCGCACTGAATGAAGGTGTTGGTGACTTCCCGATGGAAGCTGCGAAAGCTCAAGCCAGTTTTGATTGCTGGGTGGAAGAAGAAGAAGAAGGCTGGCAAAATGACGAGATCGCAAAATGTAAAGATCAGTTTGCAGCGGCTTTGAAGGTTTTGCAGGGCGTGATTGCTGAAAAACCAACAGCTGAGCTGGATATGGCTAAACTGTATACGGTTTTCTTCGATTTTGATTCCGCAGAAATCACATCGGTTGGTCGTCTGGTTCTTCAGGCGCTTGTCGAAGATTGGGGCAAAGAAGCGGTGACTTTTGAACTGACAGGTCATACCGATTCAGCAGGGTCCAAGTCCTATAACGAAAAATTGTCACTTCGTCGTGCACAGGCTGTAAAAAGCTTTGTCGCTGGTATGAGTGTCGCAGAATCCAAAATGACAACGGCTGGTGTGGGTGAAACTTCATTGGCGGTACCGACTGCTGATGGTGTGCGTGAAGCCAAAAACCGTCGTGTGGTTATTGAAGTAAAATAAAAATAACTTCCAATAACTTTTTAAAGCCTCAAAGGTTCGCCTTTGGGGCTTTTTTTATTGTGCTTTTTGTCGGGGAAGCTATTGTTGCACAAGGAAACGTCCTTCCTGTGAAATCGTAAATTACAAAAAACAGATGCGAAGTCACAGGAGTTTAATGCTTCAGGAGAGGGAAGTATTAAAACCCATAATGATGAAAATTCGAATCGCTGTCGAAATTTTGGGCCAATAAGCCCAGCCAAAACAAGGGGACGAGTGTATGGCAGATGAAGAAAAGAAAAACACTGAAGCAAAATTCCGTCAGGGGGCGCTGGATTACCATCGTTATCCTGTTCCGGGCAAGATCAGTGTGAATGCGACAAAACCATTGGCAAACCAACGCGACCTTGCTTTGGCCTATTCACCGGGCGTGGCCTTTGCCTGTGAAGAAATTGTACGCGACGAAAAAGAAGCTGCCAGCATGACGGCCCGCGGCAACCTTGTGGGTGTTATTTCCAACGGTACGGCTGTTTTGGGGCTGGGGGCCATTGGCCCGTTGGCGTCCAAGCCGGTGATGGAAGGGAAGGGCGTTCTCTTTAAGAAATTTGCGGATATTGATGTATTCGATATTGAAGTTGAAGAACGCGATCCTGAAAAACTGGTTAATATTATTGCCGCATTGGAGCCCACCTTTGGGGGGATCAACCTTGAAGATATCAAGGCACCAGAATGTTTTTATGTAGAACGCGAACTTAAAGAACGCTGCAACATCCCTGTCTTCCATGATGATCAGCACGGCACAGCGATTATTGTTGGCGCGGCCATGAAAAATGCACTGCGCATCATTGGTAAAGATATCAAGAATATCAAACTGGTGGCCTCCGGGGCTGGGGCTGCTGCTTTATCCTGTCTGAATGTTCTGCGCCATATGGGATTGCCGAAAGAAAACATTACGGTCTGCGATATTGTAGGTGTGGTCTATAAGGGCCGGACTGAGGAAATGGACGAATATAAAGACGTCTTTGCACAGGAAACCGATCATCGTACCATGGCTGAAGCCATTGAAGGGGCGGATGTGTTCCTCGGGCTTTCTGCACCGGGTGTGTTAAAACAGGATATGGTTGCCAAGATGGCAGAGCAGCCGATTATCTTTGCACTGGCTAATCCGGAACCCGAGATCCGCCCGGAATTGGCTAAGGAAGTCCGACCAGATTGTATTATGGCGACAGGGCGTTCGGATTACCCAAACCAGGTAAATAATGTTCTCTGTTTCCCCTATATCTTTAGGGGGGCGCTGGATGTGGGCGCAACCACAATTAATGCGGAAATGAAAATGGCGTGTGTTGAAGCTTTGGCAGATCTTGCCTTGGCTGAAGCAGATGAACGGGTCACCAAAGCTTATGGGGAAGAATCCTTGCGCTTTGGGCCGGAATATCTCATCCCCAAACCATTTGATCCACGTTTGATTTTGAATGTGACGCTGGCGGTTGCCAAAGCGGCGATGGATAGTGGTGTTGCAACCCGTCCTATTCATGACTTCCGTGCCTATCGTGAACGTCTGTCCCAGTTTGTTTACCGTTCCGGGATGATGATGAAGCCTGTCTTTGAACAAGCCAAACGTAACCCGAAAAAAATTGTCTATGCCGAAGGTGAAGATGATCGTGTGTTACGTGCAGTTCAAATTGTGGTGGATGATGGGATTGCCCAACCGATCCTGATCGGGCGTCGTGAAACCATTGAAAAGAAAATCAAAGATTTGGGTCTGCGTCTGGAAGTCGACAAGGATGTTGAGATTGTCGAGATTATGCGCGATTACCGCCTGCATAGTTATGCTGACTATTATCATCGTTTGATGGGGCGTCGTGGCGTATCTCCCACCGCTGCGCTTAGCATCGTTCGCACCCGGGCTACTGTTTTGGCTTCCCTGATGGTGCGTCGGGGCGAAGCCGATGCCGTTATCTGTGGTACATCTGGGCGTTATGGGAAACATCTGGAACAGCTTGAAGGCGTAATCGGCCTGCGCGAAGGTCAATCTGTCATGGCCAGTATGAACCTGGTTATCATGGAGAAAGACACGCTCTTTATGTGTGATACTTATGTCAACTATGACCCGACAGCCGAACAATTGGCCGAGATTACCTTGATGGCGGCTGAGGAAGTCAGAAGATTTGGCATTACACCGAAAGTGGCTTTGACCTGTCATTCCAACTTCGGCAACCGCGATAGCTTGTCGTCCGTTAAAATGCGCAGGGTACGTGAACTTGTCTTGGAAAAAGATCCGAATTTGGAAATTGAGGGTGAGATGCATTCCGATGCGGCTCTGTCTGAACAAATTCGTAACAATATTTTCCCCAATTCGCGCTTGCGTGGGTCTGCCAATCTGTTGATTATGCCGAACTTGGATTCAGCAAACATCGCTTATAACCTTGTGAAGATGACAGCGGATGGTTTACCGGTTGGTCCTTTATTGTTGGGGGCCGCCAAACCGGGTCATATTTTGTCACCATCGGCAACGGTTCGTGCGGTGGTTAATGTAAGCGCGGTTGCGGTTGTGGATGCACAAATCCATGCTGGTGAAGCGGAGTAAATAATCAAGTGACTGAACAGTCTGATAAACAAATGGAAGAAGAAAGCAAAAATCACACCGATGTGGACATCGAAGAAGGTGATGCTTTTGGTACGGGGGAAGAACATCTCTCCCAATTGCAAGACCATTTGCGTGAAGGTGATGAAGCTGCTGTAAAGGAACTGTTTGAAGATCTGCATTATGCCGATGCCGCAGATATCTTGCAGCAGCTGAAGTCTGATGACCGTACACAGGTTTATCAGATTGTCGGGGATGAACTTGACCCCGATATCATGTCAGAACTTGATGACGATATTCTTGAAGAAGTCGTTGAAGAAATGGGCGCCACACAGGTTGCCCAAGCCATCATCGAGATGGATACCGACGATGCTCTGGCTGTTATCGAAGAGCTGGACGAAGAAGACCAGAAAGAAGTTCTGGAAGCGCTGCCCCATGGGGAGCGTACAGTCCTTTTGGAAGGTCTGTCTTTCCCGGAAGATTCAGCCGGGCGCTTGATGCAGCGTGATCTAGTGAGTGTACCTGCCTTTTGGACGGTGGGCGAGACACTGGATTATTTGCGAAGCGACGTGGATTTACCCGATGATTTCTATGAAATTTTTGTAGTCGATGCCAAATATAACCCGCTTGGGACGGTGCAGTTAAGCAAACTCATGCGTAATAAACGCCCGGTCCGACTGGGCAATCTGATGGAAGAACAGTTGACCACCATTCCGGTTGAAACCGATCAGGAAGACGTGGCCTTTATCTTCCGGGACCGTGACCTTGTTTCTGCTCCGGTTGTGGATGACGATGCCCGGCTTTTGGGTGTCATTACAGTCGATGACGTCTTGGACGTTATTGATGAAGAACATGAAGAAGATATCATGCGCATGGGCGGGGTTACGCAGGATGAATTCTACAGTTCAGCCATGGATGCGGCCAAGTCTCGCGTCTGGTGGCTGGTTGTGAATTTGGGGACCGCGATTTTAGCATCTATCGTGATTGGCTTGTTTAGTGGAACGATTGAACAACTTGTCGCGCTGGCCGTTTTGATGCCGATTGTGGCCTCCATGGGTGGAAATGCGGGGACACAAACCCTGACCATTGCTGTGCGTGCAATTGCAATGAATGAACTGACACCGGCAAACACCATTCGTGTTGTCGGTAAAGAAGTTACAGTGGGATGTGTGAACGGTGTGATCTTTGCCGTCCTCATCGGGGTTGCCACATGGGCATGGTTTGGTGACGGGGCACTTGCGGGGGTTATTGCCGTAGCCATGGTCGTCAACATGGTGGTTGCTGGTTTAGCAGGCGCTTTGATCCCGGTGGCACTTGATCGATTTGGTGCAGACCCGGCCATTTCATCTTCTGTCTTTTTGACAACAGTGACGGATGTGGTTGGTTTCTTTGCTTTTTTGGGGTTGGCAGCGCTTGTTTTGCTTTGATAAAAAAGCGTTATAAATTAGAAAGAAAAGGCTTTACGTTTACGTAAAGGTAAAGTAATCTTTTCCCCATGAGCATACAAAAGAAAAATACGTTCAGTATTACGGATCTGTCAAAAGAGTTTGATATTACGACGCGAACAATCCGTTTTTATGAAGATAAGGGCCTTATCACGCCAAAGCGCGAAGGGCAGCGCCGGATTTATTCGCAGCGTGATCGTGTGCGACTGCGCCTGATTATGCGTGGGAAACGTTTGGGGTTTGCCTTATCTGAGATTCAGGAACTGATTGACCTTTATGATACAGACCGGTCTGAAGTGACGCAGCTTCAGGTCTTTTTGGACCGTATTCAGGAACGCCGCCTTGCCTTGTCGCAGCAGCAGCAGGACATCAATGCCATGCTGGGTGAGTTAGAGACATTGGAAGAACAGTGCTCAAGCCTGCTGCAAAAGAAACAAAGCTGAAACACTGTAAACCATATCGCAAAAGTGCTCCTCATTATTTTAGGTAGAGAGCAAACCAAAAAATGACCGACTATTCTCCCCAAAGCGACAACTACATCCAGCTTGTGCAAGAGGCTTTTTCAAAGCAGGGCTTTATGCAATATCTGGGTGTTGAGATCGCGGACATAAAACCGGGCTATTGCGAACTTCATTTACCTTTTAAGCCGGAACTGGATCAGCATCATGGTTATTTCCATGGTGGGGTTATTGGAAGTCTGGCGGATGTTTCTGGTGGTTTCGCTGGTTATAGTTTACTGCCCGAAGGTAAAGCTGTACTGACGGTTGAGTATAAGCTGAATATCATTTCGCCCGGTGTCGGGGATTATCTAAAAGGGGTCGGACGGGTCGTCAAGCAGGGCAAAACATTGATTGTCACCCATATCGATGTGTTTGGTGTAAGCAAAGACAATGAAGTTCATTGTGCAACGGCTATTCAAACCCTTATCGCTGTAACATCCTGATTTTTTGATTTCGATTCTGTGCAATTGGTCAGGAATTATGCGTTGCAAAACTCAAGGGTGATTTTTATTTGCCTTATTTGTTCTTTGATTGGGGCGCATTCTTTATCTGATTGCATTGAAGATAACCTTATCTATTTGTGTAATATTTCTTTTTTACATTTCTGTGCTTCATTGACTTATGTCGTATCTTTACAGACATACCATTGCTAGGTTTCCAGAAATTTTCGCCGTCCCTTATTAAAGAAATTTGGATGAAACCGATGACTATCCGTACAAAATTGATTGGCGCGTTTGCGTTGATGCTTGTTTTTATGTTGGTGAACAGTGCTTTACTTCTGTTCAATGCGAATTCAAGCTCACATTCTTTTGCAGAAATTTCAAAATCCTCTGAAAAAATTAACAAACAGGTTTTGCCTCTCATTACGGTTACTCAGGACCTGAAGGTAAATGTCATTCAGGTTCAGCAATGGCTGACGGATATTTCAGCTACACGGGCACAAGATGGTCTGAATGACGGTTTTGATGAAGCTGAAGCAAATGCCAAAGCATTTAAACGTAATTTGCAAGCTGCTCTTGTCTTGACCAAAGCGCTGAATAAGACGGATTTGACAGAAGCACTTCTTAAAACGGGTGAGGCTTTTGACCCCTATTATCAAACTGGGATCAAGATGGCGCAAGCTTACATTGATGAAGGACCTGCGGGCGGAAATAAGATGATGGGCAGCTTCGATGAAGTTGCTGCCAACATTCAAGAAGGGGTTGCCCAGGTCAGTAATAAGGTAAAAGCCTATGTTTCAGAAACCTTGAATGACGGTGAGGTGATGCTGAGCAATCATGCTGCACAAAATGATACATTGGCTGATATCGCCTTGCTACCCATTGGCATTTCAATTCTGATTGCTTTGGTGACGATTGGAACGGTGCTCGGCATTTGTAGAAATATTTCATTCATGACCCGGACCATGGAAACGCTTTCGGACGGTGATCTTGATATAACGGTTCCCGGGTTGGATCGTAAAGATGAGCTGGGACAAATGGCTGAGTCTGTTGAGGTGTTCAAACAAAGTGCAATTGAAAATAGACGTTTAACGCAGGAACAGGCAGAACAAGAAGGAAAAGCCCAACAAGAGCGTATGCATACCATGATGAAGATGGCTGATGAGCTTGAAGGTCGCGTCACCGGGAGCATGAAAGAAATTTCAGCTATTCTTGTGGAACTGGAAGGAATGGCAACAGAAATGTCTGCTGCAGCAGATCAAACCAGTGTGCAAAGTCAGGCAGTTTGTAGCGCAGCAGAAGAATCAACAGCTAATATGGAGGCTGTTTCTGCATCAGGGGCGCAATTGTCGGCATCCATCAACGAAATTTCACAAAAAGTGACTGAATCTTCTGATATCTCGGCTGAAGCTGTGAAGGAAGCGAAAGAGACAACACAACGTATTTCAGCCTTGGCAAGCGAAGTCGGTCAGATTGATGAGATCGTTAAACTGATCACTGGTATTGCAGAACAAACGAACCTGTTGGCCCTGAATGCGACAATTGAAGCCGCGCGTGCAGGCGATGCGGGCAAAGGATTTGCCGTTGTTGCAAGCGAAGTTAAAAACCTTGCCCAGCAAACGGCAAAAGCAACAGAAGATATCAGTCAGCAAATTGGTAAAATTCAGGAAGAAACTTCTGGATCTGTTGACGCAACAGAGGGTATTGCCAGAATTATTTCAAGGCTTAATGAATACGCCTCTTCTATTGCCGCAGCCGTGGAAGAACAAAGTGCGGCCACCGGAGAAATTGCCCATAATGTCAACGAAGCTGCGCAAGGTAATGAAGATGTTTCTTCCAATATTTCGGGGGTCGCACAAGCGGCACAGAATACGGGAAGGCTTGCCCACCGTGTGTCAGATTCTGCGAATAGCTTGAAAGAATCCAGCCAGAATTTACGCAATTCTGTTCAAGGGTTTTTGGACGATGTGCGTGATGGAAGCTCTGGAAACATAAGGTTCTAGCGGCGTTTAAAGATAAAAGGTGGGCGCGTCAGGACGGGCTCACTTTTTTTTACAATTTATAAGTTGACGTTTACGTAAACGTAAAATAGGGTTGGGGCAGATTTTAAAACGCATAATATTGCACCGATAGGGAAATGGGACATAAGTCATGAGCTTCGTAGAATATCCTTCTTTGAACTTTAATCTTGGTGAAACAGCGGACATGATCCGTGATATGGTGAGTTCTTTCGCACAGGAAGAAATTGCACCGATCGCAGCGAAAACGGATGAGGAAAATGCTTTTCCAAATGAGATGTGGCCGCGTTTTGGGGAGCTGGGCTTGCTCGGCATCACCGTTTCTGAAGAGTTTGGTGGTGCGGGTATGTCTTACCTTGAGCATATCATCGCGATGGAAGAAATCAGCCGGGCTTCTGCTTCTATCGGTCTGTCTTATGGCGCGCATTCTAACCTGTGTGTAAACCAGATTTATCGTAACGGCTCACAAGCGCAAAAAGAAAAATATCTGCCGAAACTGATCTCTGGTGAACATATCGGCTCGCTGGCTATGTCTGAGCCGGGTGCTGGTTCAGACGTTGTTTCTATGAAGCTGAAGGCAGAGAAAAAGGGTGATCGTTATATCCTGAACGGCAACAAAATGTGGATCACGAACGGCCCGGATGCCGACACGTTGGTGGTTTATGCAAAAACAGATGTGGAAGCAGGCCCGAAAGGCATCACGACTTTCATCATCGAAAAAGATTTTAAAGGTTTCTCCACCGCGCAAAAGCTGGACAAGCTTGGGATGCGTGGGTCCAACACCTGTGAGCTGGTTTTCCAGGACTGTGAAGTGCCGGAAGAAAACGTGCTGGGTGAAGTGAACAAAGGTGTTCGCGTTTTGATGTCCGGTCTGGACTATGAACGCGCTGTTCTTGCAGGTGGACCGACCGGGATTATGCAGGCATGTATGGATGTTGTTGTCCCCTACATCCACGAACGCAAGCAATTCGGTCAGTCCATCGGCGAGTTCCAGTTGATCCAGGGTAAAGTCGCAGACATGTATTCCACTATGAATGCGTGCCGTGCGTATGTATATGCTGTTGGTGCGGCATGTTCACGCGGGGAAACAACCCGTAAGGATGCTGCGGGCGTTATTTTGTACGCTGCAGAAAAAGCTACACAAATGGCACTTGATGCTATTCAAATCCTGGGTGGTAATGGTTACATCAATGAATATCCGACAGGTCGTCTGCTGCGTGATGCCAAGCTGTATGAAATCGGTGCTGGTACATCTGAAATTCGCCGCATGCTGATTGGTCGTGAGTTGTTTAACGAAACCAAGTAAGTCTGTGTCCCTGTGAAAACAGGGACTTCTTTTGCAAAGAATAAAAGATCCCTGCTTTACGCAGGAAAAAATTGAGGTGAAGATATTATGTCTAACAATGATCCTATCGTAATCGTCGGTTCTGCCCGTACGCCCATGGGCGGTATGCAAGGTGCTTTTTCTGATCTGACAGCTGCTCAGTTGGGTGGGGATGCGATCAAGGCAGCTGTTGAACGTGCTGGTATCGAAGCTGGCGACGTTAAAGAAGTGATCTTTGGGAACGTTCTTGGCGCAGGTCAAGGCCAAGCTCCGGCACGTCAAGCCGCCCTTGGTGGCGGTTTGGAGTTGAAGACTGGCGCGACGACTATTAACAAAATGTGTGGCTCTGGCATGAAAGCAACGATGCTGGCGCATGACCTGATTAAAGCAGGTGTTAATGATGTGATGGTTTCCGGCGGGATGGAAAGCATGACGAATGCACCTTACTTGCTGCAAAAAGCCCGTGGCGGTATGCGTCTGGGGCATGGTGAAGTCAAAGACCATATGTTCTTGGATGGTTTGGAAGATGCTTATGACAAAGGTCGCCTGATGGGCACCTTTGCAGAAGAAACGGCAACCGTTTATCAATTCACCCGTGAAGAACAGGACGAATTTGCCATTCGTTCTTTAAGTCGTGCCAATGCTGCGATTAATGATGGGTCATTTAAGGGTGAGATTACGCCTGTAACCATTAAATCTCGCAAAGGGGAGCATGTTGTTGATACGGATGAACAACCGGGTAATGCGCGTCCAGACAAAATTCCGTCTTTGCGCCCAGCCTTTGCCAAGGATGGGACTGTGACAGCAGCGAATTCATCTTCTATCTCTGACGGGGCGGCAGCTCTTGTCCTAATGCGTGAATCTGAGGCTGAAAAACGCGGTTTGAAGCCATTGGCACGTATTTTGGGACATACAACGTTTGCGCAGGAACCAAACCTGTTCACGACAGCTCCTGTTTTTGCCATGAAAGACTTGCTGGAACAAGTGGGTTGGACAAAGGATGATGTGGACCTTTGGGAAATTAACGAAGCCTTTGCTATCGTAACAATGGCCGCTATGCGTGACATGGATCTGGATGCAGATAAAGTCAATGTCCATGGTGGGGCTTGTGCCTTGGGTCACCCGATCGGTGCCAGTGGCGCGCGTATCATCGTGACACTTCTTGCTGCGTTGGAAAAATACGGCAAGAAAAATGGTGTGGCATCGCTCTGCATCGGGGGTGGAGAAGCCACCGCCATGGCGTTTGAACGCATCGTTTAATCTCAGTACTGATATGTGGAAAATAGAGTCAAACAAATGATTCTGAACGAAGAACAGATTTTGATCCGCGATATGGTGCGCAACTTTGCCACCGATCGCATCGCGCCTAACGCCAGGCAGTGGGAGGCCGATGCGGCCTTCCCGAAAGAGATTTTTGCCGAGATGGCAGAGCTTGGTTTGATGGGCATGGTTGCACCAGCTGACTACAACGGTTCCGAAATCGGCTATGTCGGACTGGCTTTGGCCTTGGAAGAAATTGCAGCTGGAGATGGTGCTTTAAGTACAGTTCTTTCTGTACATAATTCAGTGGGTTATGGTCCAATCTTAAAGTTTGGAAACGAGGTGCAGAAAGAGAAATATTTAAAGCCAATGGCCGCAGGTGAACATATTGGATGTTTTGCTTTAACTGAACCGCACACGGGTTCTGATGCGTCTGCTTTGAAGTGTCGGGCCAAGCGTGACGGGGATCATTATGTGCTTAATGGCACCAAGCAATTCATCACCTCTGGCAAGATTGGCGATACGCTCATTGCATTTGCCGTAACTGATCCGGATGCAGGCGCAAAAGGTATTTCTGCCTTCATCGTGCCAACGGATACGCCCGGTTACATCGTTTCCAGTTTGGAACATAAGATGGGGCAGAAGGCTTCTGACACCGCGCAAATCGTTTTTGAAGATATGCGTATTCCAGCTGAAAACCTTCTGGGTGAAGAAGGCATGGGCTACAAGATTGCGCTTTCAAATCTGGAAAGTGGTCGCATCGGGATTGCCTCGCAATGTGTCGGCATGGCACGTGCGGCACTGGATGCTGCAATTGAATATGCCAAAGAACGCGAAGCTTTTGGTAAGCCGATTGCGCATCATCAGGCCATTTCTTTTAAATTGGCAGATATGGCAACGCAGGTTCATGCTGCCCGTCAGATGGTTTTGCATGCCGCTGCGTTACGTGATGCGGAAATGCCCTGCTTGAAAGAAGCAAGTATGGCAAAAGTCTTTGCGTCCGAAATGGCAGAAAAAGTTTGTTCGGATGCCATTCAGGTTTTTGGCGGCTATGGCTATTCATCTGAATTTCCGGTGGAAAAATATTACCGTGATGTGCGTATTTGCCAGATTTATGAAGGTACAAGCGAGGTGCAGAAAATTGTCATTTCACGCGCGGTTCTAAATGGTTAATTTGACCGTCTACTAGGTTTTTAATACACTGTTTTTAAAGTAATAAAGTTTTAACTTTTTGGGTTTGAAAACGATAAAAAAGACAGGGTTTTGAAGGGTGGATTCAGTAGAAAATCAGCCTTCAAAATCCATCTGCACATGTAGTTAGTATGTTAGGTTTTAATTAGGTTGCATCAAGTGACCTTAACGGCAATGATCACAAGATAGGGAAGGGCAGGATATGACAGATAAAATCATTGAATTTTATTTTGAATTTGGCAGTCCTTACGGCTATTTCGCTGCGAATGAGATCGAAGCTCTCGCCAGTGAAATGGGCCGCACTGTCGTGTGGAAACCTTTTATGCTGGGCAGTGCCTTTGCCAAAACAGGTTCTGTTCCGTTGCGTGAGGTGCCTTTAAAGGGTGATTATTGTTTGCAGGACTGGGAACGTATCAGTGACTATACAGGTACGCCATGGTCCTTGCCGAAAAAATTCCCCACAGCGATTTTAGCAGCACCACGCGGGTTTTACTGGTTGGTGGATCAAGGTAAAGACGATCTGGCTGTTACCTATGCCAAGGCCGCCTATAAAGCCTATTTTGCAGATAATCGTCCCTTGTGGACGGATCAAGAAGCCGCAGATGTCGCCAAAGAGTGCGGCATCGACAGAGAAGAATTCCTGAGCGCAGTTCAGGATAAACATGTTAAATCCAGATTAATTGAAGAAGGCCAAAAAGCGATTGATCGCGGTGTGTTCGGTTCCCCATTCATTATCATTGATGATGAAGCCTTTTGGGGATGGGACCGGATCGCCATGATCCGTGATTGGCACAAACAGGGAAAGTGGTCATAAACCATGAGCGTTTTAAAAAGTTCGATTAACACACGGTCTGACGATTTCAAGACCAATGCAGAAGCCATGCAAAAACAAGTCAATGACTTGCGCGAGGTAATTGCAACTGTCAAACAAGGTGGCGGGACGACGGCAAATGAACGTCATATCCGACGTGGTAAATTGCTGGCGCGTGAACGTATTCGCCGTTTGCTGGACGTGGGCTCACCTTTCTTAGAGCTGTCCCAGCTTGCCGGATGGGATCTGTACCCCGAAGACGGTGTAGTTGCCGCAGGTGGCGTCATCACTGGGATTGGCCGGATCGAAGGTCAGGAATGTATGATCGTTGCCAATGATCCGACAGTTAAAGGTGGGTCTTACTATCCGATTACGGTGAAAAAGCACCTTCGTGCCCAAGAAATCGCCATGCAAAACCATCTGCCGTGTGTCTATCTGGTGGAATCTGGGGGGGCGAACCTGCCACGTCAGGACGATGTTTTCCCGGACCGCGATCACTTTGGTCGTATTTTCTATAACCAAGCCAATATGTCAGGCCAGAACATCCCGCAGGTTGCTGTTGTTCACGGGTCCTGTACGGCAGGCGGGGCCTATGTGCCTGCCATGTCTGATGAAAGCATTATCGTAAAAGAACAAGGCACCATCTTCTTGGGTGGTCCACCTTTGGTGAAAGCTGCAACAGGCGAAGTTGTTTCAGCCGAAGATCTGGGTGGGGCAGATGTTCACTGTAAAACATCCGGTGTGGCAGATCATTATGCGCAGGATGACGGCCACGCGCTTGCACTGGCTCGTCAGGTTGTTCGCAACCTAAACCGCGTGAAAAACCCGAACCTTGATATTCGCGAACCGATTGATCCCCTTTATCCGGCAGAAGAACTATACGGCATCATCCCGGCTGATACCAAAAAGCCATTTGATATCCGTGAAGTCATCGCCCGTATTGTTGATGGGTCACGCTTTGACGAATTTAAGGCCCTTTACGGTACAACACTGGTCTGCGGTTTTGCTCATCTTTACGGCTATCCTGTCGGGATTGTGGCAAACAACGGTATTCTGTTCTCTGAAAGTGCCCAAAAAGGTGCGCACTTTATTGAATTGTGTGCGCAGCGCGGCATTCCGCTTCTGTATTTACAAAACATCACCGGCTTTATGGTTGGTCGCAAATATGAATCTGAAGGGATTGCCAAGCATGGCGCCAAGATGGTGACTGCAACGGCTTGTGCGAATGTACCGAAAATCACTTGTGTCATTGGTGGTTCTTTTGGTGCCGGCAACTACGCCATGTGTGGTCGTGGGTATAGCCCGAACTTTATGTTCATGTGGCCGAACTCCCGTATTTCTGTGATGGGTGGGGAACAGGCGGCAGGCGTGCTTGCCACGATCAAACGTGATGGTATGGAACGCAAAGGCGAAGAATGGTCGGCAGAAGAAGAAGCCGCCTTTAAAGACCCGATCCTGCAAAAATACGAAAAAGAAGGTCATCCTTATTATGCCTCTGCCCGTTTGTGGGACGATGGTATCTTTGATCCGGTTGATACCCGCATGATGTTGGGCTTATCTTTGTCCGCTTCTCTTAACAAACCGATTGCGCCGACCAAGTTCGGCGTCTTCAGAATGTAAGGGATGGATCATGACTGAAACTTCAAAAATTGAAATCGACGCCCGTGGTGTCGCAACCCTGACCATGATCCGTGCCGAAATGCACAACGCTTTTGACGATGTGATGATCGCGGATTTGACGGCCAAGCTGAAAGAGCTGGAAAGCAATGAGGCTGTGCGCGTCGTTGTGCTGGCCGCAGAAGGGAAAAGCTTTTCTGCTGGTGCGGACCTGAACTGGATGAAGCGCATGGCCTCTTATTCTTACGAAGAAAACTTCGAAGACGCCATGGGGCTGGGTGGTTTGCTGGAAACACTGAATTTCCTGACAAAACCAACTATCGCCAAAGTTCAGGGCACGGCCTTTGGGGGTGGTGTCGGGTTGGTTGCGGCTTGTGATATGGCTGTGGGCTCAGAATATGCCAGTTTCTGCCTGTCCGAAGTGAAACTGGGCCTGATCCCGGCGGTGATTTCACCTTACGTAGTCAACGCCATGGGACAACGTGCAAGTCGTCGTTATATGCTGACAGCGGAACGGTTTAAGGCTGATGAAGCTTTACGTTTTGGCCTGTTGCATGAGGTCGTCGCAGCAGATGAACTGGACGGAGCTGTTGAAAAACTGATCGACAGCCTGATGGTCAATGGTCCGGCATCGGTTACGGCTTGTAAAGATTTGATCTTTGCCGTTTATAACCGTCCGGTCGATGAAACCGTCATTAAAGATACTGCAGAACGGATTGCCACACAACGCGCATCTGTCGAAGGAAAAGAAGGCCTTGGCGCTTTTCTTGAAAAAAGAAAACCGTCCTGGGTTATGGGGAGCTAAAGAATGTTTAATAAAATCCTGATTGCCAACCGTGGCGAAATCGCTTGCCGTGTCATTAAAACGGCGCGTCGCATGGGTGTCAAAACCGTGGCCGTTTATTCTGATGCCGATGCAAGCGCTATGCATGTTGCCATGGCCGATGAAGCCTATCATATCGGTGGGGCTGCTGCGGCAGAAAGCTATCTTGTCTATGATAAGATCATTGATGTTTGTAAAAAGTCTGGCGCCCAAGCGGTTCACCCCGGTTATGGGTTCCTATCGGAAAACGCGGCCTTCTGTAAAGCACTGGCTAAAAATGACATTATCTTTATCGGCCCACCTGTGGGCGCGATTGAAGCGATGGGGTCAAAATCTGCGGCCAAAGCGATTATGGAAGAAGCTGACGTTCCACTCGTGCCGGGGTATCACGGTGATGAACAATCTGTAGACCTGATGCGCGCCGAAGCCGAAAAAATGGGCTATCCGGTGATCCTGAAAGCGGCTGCCGGCGGTGGCGGGAAAGGCATGCGCATTGTCTGGAAAGCCGAAGAGATTGAAGACGCTTACGAAGCGGCCAAACGCGAAGCCATGAAAGGCTTTGGTGATGACCATATGCTGATCGAAAAATACCTGACAAAGCCACGCCATGTGGAAATTCAGGTCTTTGCGGATCAACATGACAATGTGGTTTATCTGTTTGAGCGTGATTGTTCTGTCCAACGTCGCCACCAAAAAGTCTTTGAAGAAGCTCCGGCACCTTTGATGACGCACGACCTTCGTCACAAGATGGGTGAAGCCGCCTGTAATGCCGCGCGTGCCATTGGCTATGAAGGGGCGGGGACAGTTGAATTCCTGCTTGATGAAGACGGGTCCTTCTATTTTATGGAAATGAATACCCGCCTTCAGGTGGAACATCCGGTCACAGAAATGATCACGGGTGAAGATCTGGTGGAATGGCAGTTACGTGTGGCCGCAGGTCAAAAATTGCCGCGCAAACAGGATGATCTCACCATCAACGGTCATGCGATCGAAGTACGTGTCTATGCCGAAGACCCGGACAATGACTTCCTGCCGGCAACAGGTAAGCTGACACATCTGCGCCCACCGCAGGAAAGTGCTCATGTGCGTATCGATACAGGCGTGCGTGAAGGTGATGAAGTTTCCATACATTATGATCCGATGATTTCAAAATTGATTGTCTGGGCCAATACGCGTGATGGTGCCTTGCGTCATTTGCGCAAAGCCTTGAACGAATATCAGGTGGTCGGCGTCACAACGAATATCGAGTTTCTGGCAACGGTTGCGGCACATCCGGCATTTGTTAATTTTGATGTGGATACAGGCTTTATTGCACGTCATGAAAATGACCTGTTCCCGGATCGTGAGCATGTGACAGACGATGCCTTGGCTTTGGCTTGTCTTGATGTGTTCCTTACCCGCGAAGAAGAAGCCCAAGCCAGTGCTGACTGGTCAGGTGATCCGTTTAGCCCTTGGCATTCGACAAGTGGCTTCCGCATGAATGATGATAACCATCACGAACTGTATTTTGTGAATAACGAAGATATCATCACAGTGACCTGTCATTATCGCGACGATGGTTTCTTAATGGAACTGCCAAATGACGATATTCTTGTGCGCGGGGATCGTGATGCCAATGGTGATTTGCTGGCTGATTTAGGTGGGCGTCGTATGAAGGCAACCGTGGTACGTCATGGCGATGATCTGGACATTCTGGTTCATGGTCGTGCACATGCGCTGAAAATGTTCGACCCCTTGGCAGCTGCGGAAGGGATGGATGAAGTCAGCGGGTCGTTGACCTCACCTATGCCGGGCAAGGTGGTTTCTGTTCTGGTTGACAAAGATCAGGAAGTCTCAGAAGGCACAGCCTTGATGATTTTGGAAGCGATGAAGATGGAACACACCATCTATGCACCGATGGATGGTGTGGTTCAGGATATCTTCTTCCGTGCAGGCGATCAGCTTGAAGAAGGTGTGGAACTGTTGAAGCTTCATAGTGAGTAAATAATCAAAGAGATTCCTGCTTTCGCAGGAAAACATATGTGCCCTCGCGAAAGCGGGGGCCTCTTTAAGGAAAGAAATATGTCCTTACCCAAGAAAGTTAAAATCGTTGACGTTGGCCCACGCGATGGCCTGCAAAACGAAAAAGAAATTGTCCCCACTGAAGCCAAGATTAATTTGATCCATCAATTGGGTGAGGCGGGACTGTCGGTGATTGAAGCAGGCAGTTTTGTCTCTCCCAAATGGGTGCCACAGATGGCCGATAGTGCCGAGATCATGCAGAAAATTACCCGCAAGGATGGTGTGTCATACCCTGTTCTGACCCCAAACCTAAAAGGTTTTGAAGGGGCTTTGGCCGTTGGGGCGACAGAAGTTGCTATCTTTGGGGCGGCGTCTGAAAGCTTTTCCCAAAAGAACATCAACTGTTCAATTGATGAAAGTCTGGATCGTTTCAAACCTGTGATCGAAGCCGCTGGTAAAGAAAAGATCGCCGTACGTGGTTATGTCTCTTGCGTGGTCGGTTGCCCTTATGAAGGCGATATTTCGCCGGATCAGGTGGCCGATGTGGCAGCTAAACTTTATGACATGGGCTGTTATGAAATCTCCCTTGGGGATACGGTCGGTGTTGGTACACCGGGCAAGGTTCAAAAGATGGTTGAACTTGTTTCCCGGCAAGTTCCGATGGACAAGCTTGCCGTTCATTTCCATGACACCTATGGTCAGGCCCTGGCCAATATTTATGCAGCACTGGAAATGGGTGTGTCCGTGGTTGACTCATCTGTTGCCGGGCTGGGCGGCTGTCCCTATGCCAAGGGCGCATCCGGTAACGTGGCAACCGAAGATGTGGTTTATATGCTCGATGGATTAGGTATTGAAACGGGCATCGATCTTGAAAAATTATGTGAAGCCGGACGTTACATTAGTCATGTGATTGGCCGTGCACCCGCATCCAAGGTTTCGTTAGCGATGGCAGCCAAGTAAGTATAAAAGAGTATTGTCATTCATCTATGTATCATCCCGGATTTATTCTGGGACAATCTGATTATGTAAACAGGGTTTTCAATCGTACATGCTTCAATGGATTGTCCCGCAACATGTGCGGGATGACACGTTTTATGAGCATTCAAGCCGCCCAATAAATATTAACAGGGCGTAGACTGCGCCGCAACACTGCGCGGATCGGAAGTGCTGTTTCTTCCCCCTCTTTCATTGCCTGTTCCAACACCTTCCATTTATCCTCGCCATAAATGAAAAGGGCAATGTGATCACTGTTCAGGATGGTGGGCAGGGTTAGGGTAATGCGTGCCTCCGGCTGGCTTTTTGGGTGAATGGCACAGACCTTTTCACCATGGTCCGGGGCGAAGCTATAGGCCAGTTCATCGGCGGGTGCGCATGGAAACAGGCTGGCCGTATGACCATCTTCGCCCAATCCTAAAAAAAGGGTGCTAAAGGGTAGGGGAAGGTCTTTGAGGCGGGATTCAACCTCGCTCAACCCTGCCTTTGGTGTTGAGTGGTTGGTTGTGAGGCCGAAAAATGTCGCGGCTTTAGCCTTATTTTTCAAAAGGTGCGTGCGTACCAACGCTTCATTGGAGCGTTCAGAACCGAGGGGGACCCAGCGGTCATCAACCAATGTGATGGTGACTTTGGACCAATCAAGGTCTTTCCCTGATAAAGCTTCTAATAAGGGGGCCGGGGAGCGCCCACCGCTTAAAGCCATGGATGCCAAATCATTTTGGTCAATGGATTTTGCGAGCTGATCAGCCATTTTGTCAGCCAGTGCATTTGCCCATTGTTGGCGATTATCGAACCTGTTGATCTGGACGTTTGGCATAAACTTCCCCTTGAGAGCTTGCAAAATTACGCGAAGGATTATACCTAGTGATCATCGTTTCGCAATTGGCTTAGAGAAAAATGAATAAATCGGTTTTGACTAATCTCATCGCATTAATCGTGATCATCGTTGGCTACATGCTGCCTGAATATGGCGAGCTTGTTATGATGGTCGGCTTATTTGCTCTTTCCGGCGGGATTACAAATTGGCTGGCGATCCATATGCTGTTTGAAAAAGTTCCGTTTCTTTATGGGTCCGGGGTGATCCCAAACCGCTTTGAAGACTTCAAGGCGGGGATCAAGCATCTGATCATTCAGGAATTTTTCTCCCATGAACATATTGAACGGTTCTTTCAGGATAATAAATCGGGGCTTGGGGGAAATATCGTTGAAAAAGTGGATTTTGACCGGGTCTTTAATGGTTTAAGTGATGCGATTGAAGAGTCCAGCCTAGGCGGTATGCTGTCCATGGTTGGGGGTAAAAAAGCGTTGGAGCCTTTGCGAGAACCTGTCACACGCAAGTTGGAAAGTATCATTTCTGAACTGGCAGATGGAAATGTGGGGGATGGCATCGGACAGGATATCACCACCGGGCTGATTTCCAAAATTGAAGAGATCATTGACCGGCGACTGAACGAACTGACCCCTGAAAATGTCAAAGAAATCGTACAAAAAATGATCCGTGAACATCTCGGTTGGTTGGTCGTCTGGGGCGGTGTCTTTGGCGGGCTGATCGGTCTGGTGGTGGGTTTGCTATGACCGTTCATTTACGCAAACTGTCCGTCGGCATTGAATCTGTCGAACACCTGGAAGAGGTGCAGGCCCAACGAATGGCCCAAGCCCGTGCCAACGGTCATGGCGATGTACTTTATGCCTATACCCGCAATACGCCGCGACGCGATAAAGAAGTGTTGGACGGCGGCTGCATGTACTGGGTGATTAAGGGCCAGTTTCGCTGCCGTCAGGAAATCATCGGTTTTGAAAGCGGGGTGGATGAAGAGGGGCGTAAATTCTGCCTGATCCTGTTGAAACCCGGCTTGATCCGCACCGAATTAAAAGCACAGAAAGCCTTTCAGGGCTGGCGCTATTTTGAAGTAAAAGACGTGCCTGCCGACCTTGGTGATAATACGGCCAAAGGTGATGATCTACCCGAAGATATGCAGGCTGAACTGCGTGACCTTGGCCTGTTATAATTGCGCCTGATAAAGCTTTACCTTGATCCCCCCATGGGAGAAGGCAAGCGTGTTGTCATCGAAGGCAAGCCCGGTTGATTTGGCAAGCTTGTCCGCGCTCGTTACAAGACCGACGCGCCAGCCTGTAAATTCATCTTTTAAAACTTGACCTAAGCTTTGATAGAGGTTGGACAGCTTCTTAATCTCGCCAATGCGTACGCCATAAGGTGGGTTGATGATGATCAGACCTGTTGGGCCATTAGGGGCTTTCAGCGCGCTGATGGGTTGATTTGTGAAGGTGCAATCGTCCAGAACATCGGCGCGTTCTGCATTGGCGCGGCTGCGATCAATGGCGCCGGGGTCGCGATCAAAGCCATAAAAATGGGGTTCTGGTTTAATGCTAATGTCTTTGGCTTTCATCCGTGCCCAAAGGTCTGCATCAAAGGTGATTAATTGTTCAAAGGCAAAATGGCGATGTCTCCCGGCTTTTTTCTTAGCGGCAATCTCTGCTGCTTCAATGACAAAGGTGCCTGATCCACACATGGGGTCCACAACAGGTTCGCTCCCTTGATAACCGCAGGAACGCAGCAACAAGGCAGCCAGCGTTTCGCGCATGGGGGCTTTGTTTAAGGCTTCTTTGGACCCGCGTTTATGAAGGGCGGTGCCTGATGTATCAATGCTGATGGTGCAGTGGTCTTCAAAAATACGGGCTTTGATGACAAGTTCCCCATCATCGCTGATTTTTGCACCTGTTGTGTCACTAATGGCTTTGGCGATCCGTTCAGCAGCCGCTTTTTGATGATAGATTTTGGATTTCTTGCAGCTGGCTTCTACACGTACAGTCCCTTCCGGTTGCAGTAGAGCTTGCCAGTCAACATCATGGGCGCGTCTATCCAGTTGGGAAAGATGCTGGACTTTGAATGTTGCGATACGAACCAGAACCTTACTTGCCCCGCGCAGTTCCAGATTTGCGCGCCAAGCTACGGACCAGCCGCCACGGATAGTGACGCCACCTTGGCTACACGTTGGTTTTTTAAAGCCTTTTTCAATAGCTTCGGCGCGCAAAACGGTTTCAAAACCGGGAACGCAAACGAGGAATATTTCAAGTTCTGTTTCTGTCTTCATAGGCCCATCTTTACTCTGATTAATCTGAAAGGTCGACAGGTTTATGAGATGGCGCAGAAATTGCTGTTCTTAAAGCGATGATAGATTTTTGTTTGCTTTGTGACAAAGGATGCCTTGTGGATCATATTCTCCCATTAAGCCCCCAGCACGTAGATTGCGCGATTGCCGTGATGCTGAAAATTCTGGATGGTAAATGTAAGATGATTGAAGATGAAAAAATCATTATGGCGGCTTTATATGAACGGGTGAAAGGTGATCCTTCTTTAAGGTTGGGCAAAACCCATCATGATTTGATTGCACAGGCTCAAAAAACTGGGCTGTCTGAAGAGATGCGTGGCAGGATTTATGAACAACGCCTTTATGCCGAAACCATGATTTCCCGGCCTGTCATGAAAGCATTCAAGGCCATGCTCCGAGCTGAAGGGGTGCTGGATCAATGAGTGCGTTAAAAGAGATTTATCGCTATCACGAAATCACCAAACACCGCCTGAACGCCTATGCGCCGGCACCGGGATTCCTGGATTGGGACAGCCAGCCGAACCCGTTTCGTCGCTATGATGATTGTGAAGAAATTTTGTTGCCGATTGTGGATCATCCTGCAGAAAGTACCGATTGGAATGAAGAAAATATCGCACGTTTTTTAGGTTTAAGTATGGGCTTAAGCGGCTGGAAAGTCATGGGGCCGGATCGCTGGTCTTTACGTATGACCCCCAGCAGCGGCAACCTGCATCCAACCGAATGTTATCTGGCGTCTTTTTTAGAAGGCAGGCTTTATCATTATAATGTGCTGAACCATAGTCTGGAACTGCGCGCATCGGATATGTGCGGGGACCATGATGGGGCCTTTGGCGCGGTGGGCCTAAGCAGCATTACCTGGCGGGAAGAATGGAAATATGGGGAACGGGCGTACCGTTATTGCCAGTTGGATGTAGGGCATGCCATTGGCACGATGCTCTATAGTGCTCACTTGTTGGGCTGGACGGTGACGCCCTTGCTAGATTTAAGCGATGATCAACTGTCCGGATTTTTGGGGCTGAACCAACTGGAAGATTTTGACGGCGTAGAACAAGAAGAACCGGATATTTTGCTTTTGATCGGCCCTAAAGGCTGTGGGGTAAAGGAGCCTTTATTCTTTCAAAACTGGTACGGAAAACCCAATAAACTCAGCCCGGAAAAAGTCGCTTGGCCGGAAATCTGTCGCCTGAAAAAATATGTGGAAAAACAGGCTCATATGTCGGCAAAGACTGTGGATGTTCAGCCCGACTGGATGAGTGATCGACAGAAAGCCATCTCGTTCATTCAAAACCGTCGCTCTGCACAGAGGATGTTAAAAGAAGACTCCGTGATCGGTTATGACGATTTTAAAAGGATGCTTGAAAACCTTAAAACTGTTCAGTTGTTTGATCCGGCCATCAGTCTTGTCTTCTTTATCCATAACGTGGAAGGGCTTGCACCGGGACTTTATTTTTATGAAAGAAAAGACGGGCATCAGGATGAAATTTCCCATTTATGTGCCGTTGATTTTTCATGGCAGCCGGAAGGAAAGATTGCAGGACTTTATCAGCTGCAAACGAATGTTGATGTCAGAAAAATCGCCTCCCAACTATCCTGCCATCAAGGTATTGCAGGGCATGGGGCTTTTGCGGTTTCGATGTTGGCAGATTTCAAGGTGATGGATGAATGGGGCGCATGGGTCTATCGCAGACTTCATTGGGAAGCGGGGCTGCTTGGACAGGCGCTTTATCTGGAAGCGGAAGCTTGTGGGCTAAACGGTACAGGGATTGGTTGTTTCTTTGATGATGAAGTCCATGGGCTTTTGGGATTGTCCACAACAGAAGGCCCCTGGCAGGTGATCTATCATTTTACAGTAGGGAAGGCGCGTATTGATCCGCGTTTGCAGGATGAACCTGCTTTTTCCCATTTGTCGTATAGGTAACAAGGTTAAATCATTAATTTCAATATGTTAAATATGGCTCACCCTTTGCATGCATGGATATATTCAAGCGACTTGCAGGGAAAAGAAGAAGCCATGATGGAATTTTATATGACGCCGGGGTCCTGTTCGACCGGGATTCATATTTTGTTGGAAGAATTGGAACAGGTCTTTGCGGCCAATATCATCAATATGCCAAAGGGTGATCATCTCACAACTGAATATAAAGCCATTAACCCCAAGGGCACCATTCCGGCATTGAAACTGGATAGCGGCGATGTGTTGACTGATTTTTCAGCTATTGCCTGGTGGCTGGCTTCGCGCCATCCGAAAAAACGGTTATTGCCACAAAATCAGGTGGATCAGGCGCGTTGTCTGGAGATCATGAATTTCGTCACATCAACCCTGCATGGTCAAGGCTATACCCGAATCTTTGCCCCTGAAAAATATATGCTGCGCGATGATGACCTGGGTCAGGTCAAGGCAAAGGGACTGGAACGGGTTAAAAGCAGTTTTGATGTCGTCGCACAGTATCTAACGGGTTGTGACGGGTTGGTGTTTGATCATTTGACCATCGCAGATGCAGCCTTGTTTTATGTGGAATTCTGGGCAGATCGTAGTGATATCCAAATGCCTGTTGTGTGCGAACAACATTATCAGACCATGTGCACCCGTCCTATCGTACAACAAGTGCTGGCCGAAGAAGGTTATCGCCTTAATCAAGGGGCACAAAGCTTATGAAGCATTTTCTTGACTGGTCTAAATATCAGGATGCGGGTATGGGGGATGCTTACGCTGATATCCCCAAACACGGGGGTGATTTTGCTAAGGCAATCGCGGTTTGTATCAATAGTCGCCAGTGTGAAACCCAAAATAAACTGGTTATGTGCCCAAGCTATAAAGTCACAGGCAATGCAAACCTGTCTACAGGTGGGCGTGTGCGCATGTTGAAAGCAGCACTTGGGAACGATCATTATGAAGATGCATTATCCCAAGTAGACCTGCAAGAAGCCATGGATTTGTGCGTGGCCTGTAAAGGATGTAAGCGTGAATGTGAAAATAACGTGGATATGCCGCTTATCAAGGCAGAATATCTTGCACAGAAAGGTCATAAAAAAGGCTATAGTCTGCGCGCGAAATTGCTGGCAAATACGCCCAAATATGTCTCGGCCTCCGGTTGGTTTTCTACGATGATCAAACTTCGTAATCGAAATAAACTGCTTGCGCGATTGATGGAGAAAACGGTTGGGATTGCAGCAGACGTGCCTTTGCCGGAACCTGTGAAGAATAATTTCCAGGACCGCCCTTTGCATCAAGAAAATGACAAGCCGGAAGTGGTTCTGTTTATCGATACCTTTGCGCGATATTTTGAACCTAAGATTGTCGAAGCGGCGCAAGATATTCTGCACATAACGGGCTATCGGTGCAACCTGGTCCAAGCCCCCAAAGGGGAAAAGCCCTTGTGTTGCGGACGGACTTATCTGGCACAAGGGATGATCGATCAAGCGCGGACTGAAGTAAAACGCTTATGTGAAAGTTTGTTGGGTCATGTGGAAGCCGGACGGGTCATCATCGGGTTGGAAGCATCTTGCGTGTTGGGTTTACGTGATGATGCGAAGGCACTGGGACTGGGGGAACTGGTTGAAAAGGTCGCGGCCCAGACTGTCTTGTTTGAAGAGTTTATTTCCAAAGAAATTCGAGCCAAACGCTTTGATGCGGAATTTGTTTCTCAAGCAGGGAAGAAAACTCTGATCCATGGTCATTGTCATCAAAAGGCCGTCGGGGCGATGAAGGCCATGCGCCGGGTGTTAAAGCTGATCCCGGATCATGATTTTGAAATTATTGAATCTGGATGTTGCGGCATGGCAGGAAGTTTCGGGATTGAGGCGGAACATGTCGAAGTCGCTGATAAGATGGCCGAAGCGGCGCTAATGCCGCGCCTGCGTGAAAATCCAGATGCGCGTGTGGTCGCCAATGGTTTTTCCTGTCGATCGCAGATGCGTGCGAAAAAGGATGAGCGTGCGCAACACCTCGCGATTTTCCTGAGAGACTGTATGAAGATGTAATTATTGGCGTCAGAGAGATTCCTTTTTTTGCAGGAAAACAGTTTTATATTTTTGCGTAAGCGGGGACCTATTTTCCTTAAGAATTAGCAGCTTTAGCAACAGGAGCTTCGTTTAAACGCCATGTGCCTTTACCAGCCAGCTTGGCTTTATACATGGCTTCATCAGCACGGTGAATAACGGCTTCGGGTTCTTCAGCCATAGCTTTGGTGCCACCAAAAACAGCAATCCCGATAGAGGCGCCGATCTCGGCGGTGCCATGGGGCAGGGTGAAATCATCGCACAAGGTATCGATTAAACGGTTGGCAAGTGTTTTCAAGCCTTCAAGGCTTTCAAGCTCGCTAACCAGCAGAGCAAATTCATCCCCCCCAAGTCGCGCAGGAATATCATTGTCACGCACGACTTCACGTAGGCGTGACGCCACCATTTTTAATAATTCGTCACCCGCTTCATGTCCTAGGTTGTCATTAACGGCCTTGAAGCCATCAAGATCCATAAACAGGATGGCCCCTTGGCGCAAATTGCGTTGACTGGCCGACAAAGCACGGTGCACACTATCAAAGAAACTGCGGCGATTGGGAAGGCCGGTTAGCGCATCAGTACTGGCAAGCTTGGTCAGTTGATCCATGGCTTCCTGACGGCGATGGGTTTCTGTGCGGACTTTATGAAGAACCGCATTATAGAAGGTGGCAATTTCAGAAGCTTCGGTTTCGCGTTCGGTATCCACGTCGCGGTCAAAATTACCTGTACGTGCCTGAAAATCCATTTGTGTGATGAGATCAAGAAGGGAAGAAGACGCATTATGTTCAGCGATATTAAGGCCTAAACGTTCTTCTTCGGGGGTGACGCGAAAGGGGATAAGCTTATCGACAAGTCGAAAGAGGATATAACTGCTTGGCAGAGAAAATAAACCGATAACAGCAATACCTAAAAGCTGTACGCCAAGCTGGGTCAAGGTATCACCTGTAGGTAGGTTTTCGGCAGGGACAAATAATGCAACGGAAACGGTTCCCCATATCCCGGCACAAAGATGGGCGGGTACGGCACCGATGACATCATCAATTTCCCATATTTCCAACAGGCGCATGCTGCCCAGGGTCAACGCGCCGGCCACAAAACCAATAATGATTGAATCCATAGCGCCAATCAGATGGGCGCCTGCACAACTGGCAACGAGCCCGGCAACTGTTCCGTTTACGATGCCGTGGACCGTGGGGCGTTTTGTTGCAATCCAGCTATAGGTAATGCCGCCAAGGCCACCCAAGGCACCTGCAAGGGCGGTGTTGGCGATGATCAGCGGGACCTGATTGTTGATGGCAAGGGTAGACCCGCCGTTAAAGCCGAAAAAGCCGAACAATAATAGAAAGACGCCTAAAACAGCCATGGGCAGGTTATGGCCTTCGATTTCGTGACCATTTACGCCAAAGCGACCAATGCGTGGGCCGATGACCAGAATGGCAGACAATGCAATCCAGCCGCCAACTCCATGGACAACGGTAGAGCCTGCAAAATCTACAAAACCCAGCTTACCAAGCCAGCCGTTGACTTCGCCGATATGGGCGCCATTCCAGACCCAATGGCCGACGATGGGATAGATAAATCCAGCAATGACGACGGTGACAAAAATATAGCCGACAAAGCGCATACGTTCTGACACAGCACCGGAAATAATAGTTGCCGCCGTTCCGCAGAACATAATCTGAAAAATAAAGAAACTAATATCGTGGGGGGAGAGGTTTTCATAGGTCGCAATACTAGGGATCCCGATGACCCCACCGTAGGACGGACCAAACATTATGCCAAAGCCAAACAAGGTAAACAGCAGGCAAGAGATACAAAAATCCATCAGGTTTTTGATGGCCACGTGAATGGAGTTTTTTGCGCGGACAAAACCACTTTCAAGACAGGTGAACCCTGCTTGCATGACCGCGACAAGAAAGGCGGCAATCAACACCCAGGTAACATGTGGTGAAAGCAGTTCTGATTCCATTTTCGATCCCTTAAGAGATGAGCTTGAATTCATTCTAATCAGGGATTTACAGTTGAGTCTAGAAAAATTGTGCGTTGCGCAAATTGTGTTATGTTTGCTTAAATAATAGGCGGTCAAATGCCTGTTTTGGCATCTTTTTGACGAGTAATCCCATAAAAAAGAGAATAATAAATGAGAAAATAAACCGTCCAATTAGAATGCCGCTTAAATCTGCACCTAGGGCAAAAATCAATAAAGTATCTTCGATCATACTGTGAAAGAGGCACATAAAACTGAGCGAGAGGAAGATATCCTGACTCGACATTTTGCCTTCTTTAGCTTCGCGAATGATTAAGGCCCCCCCGTACCCTAGCCCGAGCATGACACCGATCATGGTGACCGGTATGGCGTGTTTGGAAATACCCATTAGTCCCAATACAGGGGCTAAGCCTTTAGAGATAAAATCTGTGACTTTTAAGGCTTCCAATATTTTTAAGGCGAGGATTAAAACAAGGATGACCCAAAAGATGGAGAAGAGCGAAATGGCGCTGTCTTGTGTCCATTGCAGCCATCCTGCGTCCACTGCTGTAGAAGGCAGCCAGTCAATGGTTGCGTTTTCTTGTAGAACTTGAAAGCCCTGATAAATCAGGTTCAGGATTGCCCCATAAACCAAAGCTCCGACAATACGTAGCAAGGTCGTGGCAATCAGGCTGGGTCCGGCTTTTTGCACGATACGTTGTTCAATGGGAAGACTGTGGGCAATCAGGATCATGGACCCAAGTACAGTGATTTGAGCTACACTCATGGGGGCTTCGGGCAAAAGGGCAACCAGGGTGACCATGCCGGCATAGATATTGACCAACATGGCCGTTGTCCAGATAATCCCGGCTTCTGGGGGCAGGCCGACCACATCCATGAAAGGTGTAAACATCAGGCTGATATGGTCAATCAGACCAAATTCTACCCCCAGGCGCACAATAACCATGATTGGCACCATAACTTTTAAAAGTTCCCAATAGAGGAAAATACTGTCGCGTACAGGTTTTTTAAGCCAATCAATAAAATGCTGCATGGGTGGGCCTTTGTTTTGAAAATTTGCGTAGACCTTAACGCAAAAGACCTGAAATATGTGGTCAAATATTGCATATATATGCAATAATATTGCATGGATAAGATTGATCATAAGATAATCGGCATTCTGAGGCAGGATGCTGAACTGACAAATGCGGCTTTGGCTGAACAGGTCAACTTGTCGCCCAGCAGCTGTTTACGCCGGGTTCAGAAGTTGAAACAGCAAGGTATCATCAGAAAGATGATTTGTGTGATTGATGATAAGGCCCTTGGTCGAAACTTGCAGGCCATCGTGGAAGTGGATCTGGACCGCCACGGCCATGCCAGCTTTGTCGCCTTTCAGGAAAAGGTCAAAAACGAAGATGCCATCATCAAGGCGTTTGGCATTACAGGGGACAGTGATGTGGTATTGTTTCTAAACCTGACTGATATGGATGAATATCAGGATTTATGTGATCGTTTTTTTGATCGAGATAAAAACATTATCCGCTTTCGCACCAGTTTTGTCATGCGTCAGATCAAGGATTAGGCTGTTCCGTAAATAGCCAGATTATAAAGGAATTCGCTCAAGCAATCCTGATCATCATTAAACTGTAGTCCGCAGTCTTTACCATGGACCCAAACAACCTTGGCCCCACCTGTTGATATGTCCAGAACAGTGGCTTCATGTGTGTCTTCACCAAAAAACAGAATGGCTTTGACATTGGTTTGATGATGTCTTGTTCTTCTGTTTTCGATAGTTGCTTGTTTTAACATCGTTCTTTCTCTGTCCCCCTTGCGTATAGAAGTATAACGAAACAAGCAACTTGGAGGGAGGAAAACAAAACCCTGCGCGGGTAAGGCGCAGGGTTTGATGTTCGGATTGTTTTTATTCTTTGATATTAGCGCCAGCCCGCCTTATCGAAAATACGAACGGCTTCGGCCTGATGTTCAGCAAAGTCAGACAGTTTAATCTGATCAGCTTTAAATTCACCCCAGGAAGCGAGCGTGTCTGAGACATCAATGCCATCACGCAATGGATATTCATAGACTTCTTCTGTATAGACTTTTTGGGCTTCGTCAGAGGCAAGGAATTCAATCAATTTGATCGCATTTTCTTTGTGCTTTGCGGATTTGGTGACACCTGCCCCAGAAATATTGACGTGGGAGCCACGACCTTTCTGGTTCGGCCAAATAATAAAGACTTTTTCAGCTGCGGCTTTTTGACTTTCGTCTTTTCCTGTCAGCATTTTACCAAGGTAATACGTATTTCCGACAGCAATATCGCATTGCCCTGCGGCAACGGCTTTGATCTGGTCACGGTCACCGCCTTGTGGTTTACGCGCCATATTGGCAACAACGGCATCGGCCCAGCTTTGTGCTTTTTCTGCACCGTTGTGAACGATCAGGGAACCCAGCAGGGATTGGTTATAGATGTTGCTGGAAGAACGGATGCAGATACGTCCCTCCCACTTCGGGTCGGCAAGGTCTTCATAGGTGCTGATCTCGCCTTCTTTGACCACACCTTTGGCAGCAAAGATTACGCGGGACCGTAATGATAGACCAAACCATTGACCGTCCGGATCACGATATTGTGCAGGGATCAATTTAGACAGTTCATCAGACGTAACAGACTGCATCACACCAGCTTTTTTTGCACGGATCAAACGTCCGACATCCGCCGTCAGCAGGACATCGGCGGGGCTGTTCATCCCTTCGCTTTTCAAGCGTTCTAGCAGCACATCGGCTTTACCATTTACAAGATTAACATCGATCCCAGTCTTGGCCGTAAAACGATCCAGCAAGGGACGGATCAGAACTTCTTGGCGATAAGAGTAAACGTTTACTTCTTCAGCAGATGCCGTTGCAACCTGAACTCCAGTGAGCGCACAGGCCCCGGCAATAAGGGAAAGAAAGCTATTACGCAGAACCATTTTTTTCATTGATTAAACCTTCGTTGGCAAAACTATAAGTACGAGTGATTCACTTAATCTGAAACTTTAATATCGCAACTAAGAACGAGTTGCAAGGGAAAATAAGAATGATTTGCATTATTTGAACAGTTCTAAAAAAAGACCGTGCAACATGAGCTGCACGGCCTAAGTTTGAGGGAATGATTTTTACGTTTCTTATTCAGCGGCTGCACTCATGGGTGTTTGAAAACGTTCTTGTGCCATGATGTCAGCGACGGTGGAGGTGGGTTTGTTTTCAGTATCCGCGCGGGTGAAAATTTCCAGCAGGGTATCGTAGATTTTTTCGACCTTGGTTTTGACGACAGCTGGGTCGTAGTCATCGGTTTCGCTGGCGACGTTGATTAGGCCACCGGCGTTGATGACGTAATCTGGTGCATATAAGATGCCTTTGTCTTTTAGCGCTTGGCCGTGATGGGCTTTGGCCAGCTGGTTGTTGGCGGCTCCGGCAACGATACTGACGTTCAATTGATCCAGTGTTTGATCATTGATGGTCGCTCCCAAGGCGCAAGGGGCGTAGATGTCGACGCTCTGGGCGTAAACCTCATCCAGCCCCACGGCTGTGGCGCTAAATTCGTCAACCACGCGCCTGATGGCATCGGTGTTAATGTCGCTGACCACCAGTTTTGCGCCCGCTTCATGCAAGTCCTTACAGAGGTAATAACCCACATTGCCCACACCCTGAATCATGACGCGCAAGTCTGTCAGGTCATCTGTTTTCAGTTGATGTTTTACAGCTGCTTTTAACCCCATAAAAGTTCCGTATGCAGTGACGGGGGATGGATTACCTGTGCCAGTGGATTTACCGCGCACATGAGTTGTGCTTTCGCGAATATAGTCCATGTCCTGAACGGTTGTGCCAACATCTTCGGCGGTGATGTAAGCGCCATTTAGGCGTTCAATCACACGACCAAAGGCGCGCATCAGGTCCGGGGTTTTGATTTTTTTGGGATCGCCAATAATTACGGATTTACCACCACCAAGATCAAGGCCCGTGATCGCCGCTTTGTAGGTCATGCCTTTTGAGAGGCGAAGCACATCGGTGATTGCTTCTTGTTCACTGGTATAATTCCAGAAACGGGAACCGCCAAGGGCCGGACCCCGGTTTGTGTTGTGAATACCGATGATACATTTCAAACCGGTTTTTTCGTCATGGCCGAACACGACATTTTCATGATTATCAAAATCGGTTGCCTCAAATACGGACATAATCCACTCCTGTTGTTGGGATGTTGTTCCTCTTTTATGTGTGAACGATCAGGCAAAATACAAGGCTAAATATAAGTTAAGTTGTTGTTTTTAAGGTAATTTTTTGCAATGCAAAAATCATTCTAAATCTTTCGTAAAACTTCAGTTATAAAGTGTGAATGCTACAACTTGGAAGTAGGGTTTGTAATATTGTTTCAATTTTGAAAATCGCTTGTCAGAGCCGCTTTTTTGGGCATGCTAGGCGTTGCGTAAGATATGCGAGAATGAGTAATAATATTTCACGGAGTTTTGCCCTTGTCTGTCTACCATGGCGGTAATTTAGCGGGTGCAGCAGCCGAATTTGGCATCCCAAGGGACAAATGGATCGATTTGTCGACGGGCATTAACCCGAATCCATATCCGGTCGTGAATATTTCGGATGATCTTTGGGCGCGCCTACCCGATCAAAACCGATTGGTGAAACTGAAAGAAGCGGCTGCCACTTATTATCAGGTTCAAAATCCCGAGCTGGTCATTCCGGTTTCTGGCACCCAAACCCTGTTACAGATTTTACCGCATTTGTTTGAGAAGCCCAAACAGGTACGCATTCTGGAACCAACTTATAAAGAGCATGCCCATTGCTGGGCCTTGGCCGGACACAATGTAAAAGGTGTTGTGGATTTGGAGGCGGCAGAAAAAGAGGCTGATATTATTATTGTGGTAAACCCGAATAATCCAACGGGTCAGACCTATCAACCGAATAATTTGATCGCACTTGCAAAACGTCAGCATAAAAAAGGAGGCCTGTTAATTGTGGATGGGGCCTTTGTTGATTGCATGGCAGATGCAGATATTTCATCTCATGCTGGGATGGATGGGTTATTGATCTTGCGATCTTTTGGTAAGTTTTTTGGCCTTGCAGGTATTCGTCTCGGTTTTGTTTTAGCGGGCGGCGCATTGGCGGAGCGGTTAAAGGAAGGGGTTGGACCCTGGGCCGTTAATGGTCCTGCACTTGAAATTGCCAGACAGGCCTTTCTGGATCAGCAATGGATTGACGAGACAAAAATTCAGTTGCATAACCAAGCCAAACGGCTGGATCAGCTGTTGACGCAAAATGGCTATACTGTTAGAGGCGGTACGTCTTTGTTTCGCTTTGTTCAGTGTCAGAATGGACAAGACCTTTATCATAAGCTGGGGCAGCAAGGCATTTTGATTCGACCCTTTGCAGATATTGCGGATTGTGTACGCATGGGGTTGCCAAAAGACGAGAGTGAATGGCAGAAGTTGAAAAAAATATTCAAGTTGATTAGTGTGTGATGAAAATCACATTCCTTGTTTGAGTAATTTGTTATTGCTGCCCAATAAAATCTTGAGGATAAAAAAATGGCATTATACGAAGTCGCGATCTATAACGAACTGGTTAAGCAAGCTGTCAAAAATGGTGAACACTCACAATATAGTGATGATTGGGCAGATACCCATTATATTGAAGTAAGCGCGCGCGATGAATCGGATGCCCGTCGTAAAATCCTGACGAAATACCCAAAAGAAAAAGGGTTCATGATTACGGGCATTATGCCTGCTTGATAAATATTTCTTAATAAAATGGTATTACCATCCTTTCTTGGTTTAATGACTAGGGAAGGTAAAGCCATGTTTGCTATCGCAACTGGAAATCAAAAAACATATGAAGTGGGCATCTATAATCAAGAAGTCCGTAGTCTGGTAAAAGAAAACAACAGCCATATTGATTATGGTGACGAATGGGCCGATGTGCATTATCAAAATGTGGTCGCCTATAACGAGGCAGAGGCCCTGACTTTGATAACGGACCGTTATCCTGCGGATCAGGGGTTTGTTGTTACCTCATTATCTGAAACACTTAATTGCCGTTTTTAGGTTGTTTTTTGTTTTTCAATTTCCTGTGCACGTAAATCCTTGCGACGAATTTTACCCGTTTCTGTCAGGGGCAGCTTTTCAACAAATTCGATTGCCCGGGGATATTCGTGCGGGGAAAGTTTGTCTTTTACGAAATTGCGCAAGGTTGTTTCCAGTTGCGTGCTGGGACTAAAACCATCGCGTAAGATAATAAAGGCTTTGACGGATTCTGTGCGAATGGGGTCGGGCACACCGATCACTGCAGCCATCGCAACCGCTTCATGCTTGGTTAGGCAATCCTCAATCTCTGAAGGGCCAATGCGGTATCCGGCCGACGTAATTAGATCGTCGTCACGTCCGACAAAGAATATATAGCCATCTTCGTCCATATAACCCTGATCCCCCATAATAAGCCAGTCGTTGCGGTATTTCTTTTCCGTTGCTTGCGGGTTATCCCAATAATGCAGCAATTGTACAGGGTCATCTTTGTGAACGGCAATATCACCAACTTCTCCACGGGGGACTTCTTTGCCTTCCTGATTAACAATGGCGACATGATGGCCCGGTACGGGGCGCCCCATGGAACCCGGTTTTACAGGCATGATCTTAGCGCAATTAGACGCGACCAGATTACATTCAGTTTGGCCGAAAAATTCATTTATGGTGACGCCAAAGGCCTTTCTTCCCCATTGGAGCAGCTCTTCCCCCATTGGTTCACCGCCAACGGTGACAGTGCGTAGTTTCAGGTCATAGCGTTCGGCGATATCGTCAAGCTGGCGCATGATCTTAAGGGCGGTGGGGGGCATAAAAATATTGCGCACCCCATGGCGTTCCATCAGGCTTAACGCCGCTTCTGGGTCGAATTTACGCGCACGATACGCCAGAACAGGAATGCCAAGATACAACGCCGCCATCAGGATATTCATCAATCCCCCGATCCAGGCCCATTCTGCTGGTGTCCAGAACAAGTCATTTTCGACGGGTGCAAATTCATGGCACATTTGAACGCAGGGAATGTGACCCAGCAAGACGCGATGGCCATGAAGGGCACCTTTGGGATTACCCGTGGTGCCGGAGGTGTAAATAATAAGGGCCGGATCATCTGGTTTGGTCGTAATTGGGGTAAACTCCTCAGATACCCCTTCCAATTCCTTATAAAGGTCAAGGGCACCTTCATCCTCCCCATCAATCAGGAAGACGAATTCCAATGCAGGCAGGTGTGCACGCAATGGTTTGATCTTTTGATAGTTTTCCTTATCAGTTACTAAAACGCGTGCAGTACTGTTGTTCAGGCGAAATTCCAGTGCATCCTGTTGAAAGAGCGTGAAAAGCGGGATGGTAATAAATCCGGCTTTCCAGCTTGCGACATGGCTAGCCGCTGTTTCCATGGACTGGGTCAGAAGGACGGAGACACGATTTTCACGTTTTACACCTTTGGAAACAAGCAAGTTTGCTAGTTTATTGGTGAAACGACGTAACTCTTCAAAGCTGTAGCGTTCAATGAAGCCGTCGGCCTGTTCAACAATCAGGGCAACTTTGTCAGGTGTTAGATCTGCATGGTGATCGCAGACGGATACCCCCATATTAAAGTATTTTGGCACATCCCATTGAAAGGATTCATAAATATCTTCGTAATTGTTGTTTTTTTTGAGCATCTCTTCCTCCCGAATTGTGGCCTAATTGTAGGGAGGCAGAACAAAAGTGCAATAGCAATTACTACGTATGAAAAAGAGTGTTATTCAGGGTTTGCAAAAATTTCGTAAGCATTAACACCGTCAAGTACAACCCCGTCATAGCCTTCACGAATAATGCCGTAAATATAGGACATGGTATGCCCGTACATCACCTGATGCCAGCCCGGGTGCCAATATTGAACAAGGTGTTTGTCCGAACTTGTTGGTGCGGTTTCCAGGATAAAAGGAGGATTGCCTTGACGCCAGTCCTCTTTCCAGTAATAGGCCCCACGGCTGGCGGTTCCGATATCAATAATAGCCAGAACCGGACGGCGAGCGCCGAGTTTTTTAAACTGCATTTTCCGGACATTATCGCGTCCCAATGTTTGGGAACGGTGATGAAAAACCGGGGTCGCGATCAGGTCATAATTGGTATTATGCATTTTCATAGCATATTCTTCACGCGATCCCATACGCGATGAATCTTCAATCAAAACATAGTTTTGAACCAAATTTATATTACTGATTGTGTGTGAGTTTTCATGTAAAGGCCGTCGGGGCCAGTTTGGGAGTTTGTTGTTAAAGAACCCTTTTCCTGGTGCAACGTAGGGCACAAACTTATGCTTCATTGCATAGCGCATGGCCTTGTCCACATCGGATGGTTTGGACGCATAATCCAGCGTGAAGACCTTTAGGCCGACATCGGTTGCTACCTTTAATTCTTCCATCGTATCTTTTTGGTCTTTTTCACTGGAAGCTTCGCCAAATTCTTCCTTGCCAAAGGAAAGCCCGGGTTCAATCAACCCGTCGATAGAATTCAGATAAACCGAACTGGGGGCAGACAAAAGCAAGTCGACATCCACAATCTGTGTCATCAGACCTTTGGCATCTCGCACCAGAACCAGAAAGTTGGGTTTAAATTTACGGCCATATTTCGCGATGTTTTGAACCAGCGTGCGCATCTCTTCGGCGTAATCTACGCTTGGTCCCTGAAAATAACTTTGTGATTGGTCATCTTCACCAAAGTTAAGCTCCTTACCTTGTGAACGCAATTGCGCATTGGCCGATGGTATGCTTAGGCTCAGGCTAACGATCAGGGCGCTACAAAATCCAAAGAGTTTTCTTTTCATCATCACAGATACTATGTTGTTTCCAGTTTCCTTATAACCTCGTCCGCGATGGCGAGGCTTGCCGTCAATCCCGGTGATTCTATACCAAACAAGTTTATAAATCCTAAAATTCCGTGATCCGCCGGACCCTGGATCATAAAATCGCGTGCATCTTCGCCGGGGGCTTGAATTTTGGGGCGCACGCCAGCGTAATCGGCATTCAGGTCCCCATCTTTCAGACCCGGCCAATATTGACGTATGGCATCATAAAAAAGGTCCCCTCTTTTTTCATCAACCGCATAATCAATATTGTTGCCATTTTCCAGCCATTCCACATCAGGGCCAAAGCGCGCTTGTGCTCCCATATCCAGCGTCAGGTGAACGCCAAGGCCTGCTTTTTGCGGGACGGGATAGATCAGATGAGAAAAAGGCGCTTTTCGTCCTAATGAAAAATAGTTTCCTTTACAGAAATAGGCCGTTGGAATGAACTTGTCATCAAGCCCCTTGATTTTTCTGGCAAGGTCAATGGCATCAAGACCTGCGGCATTGACAACGATCTTGGCCTCGATCTCCATCGGCATATCACCGCCAACGTTCAGATAAATGCCATTATCTGTCACTTGTCCCGCAAGAACAGGGCTGTTTAGGGCCAACATAGCTCCGTCCTCTTCGGCGTCACCTTGTAGGGCTAACATGTAAGCATGAGTATCAATAATGCCTGTTGACGGTGATAAAAGGGCAGCCACGCAAGCAAGTTCAGGTTCGCGTTTTTGCACTTCTTCTTTTTTCAGCCAGACCAAATCATCCACACCATTGTCGGCTGCTTTTTTCTGAATAGCTTTCAGGTTTTCAACTTGGTCCGGCGAGGTTGCGACAATCAGTTTACCCAACTTTTTATAAGGTACCCCATGGCTGTCGCAAAAATCATACAGCATGTTCTTACCTGTGACGCACAGGCGGGCTTTTAGGCTGTCTTTGGGGTAATAGATCCCGGCATGGATGACTTCGCTATTTCGTGAACTGGTGCCCATGCCAATGGCTTTGTCAGCTTCAACAATGATGACTTCTTTGCCTGATTGTGACAGGCCACGGGCAACAGCAAGGCCGACAACACCGGCCCCGATGACAATCGCATCAACGCGTTCACTCATTCTTGTTATTCTCTTTTTAATTTTGCTTCAGTTGTTTTTCTTCAATCACCCGCATGGCTTTTTCGGTGGCAGTTTCCTTTTTATTGCTATTCAAATCTGCCAGATATTCGACCACGCTTAGTGCGACTTTATTATAGCTTTCTGGCTTTTCTTCCTTTTCAGCCATAGCATAGATGCCGTCGCAATTTTTCTTGGCGACATCATTTTCCTTTTCCCATTTTTTCTCAACCAGCTTGATGAAACGGCTCATATAGCCGGGCTTGATCTCATCAATATTTTGTTTTTCGCTGAACGAATGGACCAGATTTAAGACGACCTCGGCCTTATCTTGTCGGTCCAGTTTTTTATAGACACTAATGCAGCCGATGGCGCTGTAGAGGAAGCCTTCTTCCTTGTTCATCTCTTCGCCCATAAAGTTAATGATGGAGGAAATGGAGATAAAAAGAGCGATAAAGACAATAGAAAATAGAACTGCTTTTTTCATGATGAAGGGTCCAAGTTGAAAATTTATGCGACCCTACTGCGATCCTTGCAAAAAGGCAAGTAATGGCACTACATTGTCGCTAAGGAAATCTTTTGCAGAAAGAACAAATAGATGTGCTCTGAAATCGTAAAATCCGTCTGTCCCCATGACTGTCCTAGCGTCTGTCCGGTTGAGGTGGAAAAGCTCAATTCACAGATGATCGGCAAGGTCAATGGCAGCAAGGATAATCCTTTTACGAACGGATTGGTTTGCGGCAAGGTCGCACGATATGCAGAACGCATCCATCATGAAGATCGTTTGCTGTACCCCTTAAAACGCGTCGGTGCTAAAGGACGTGGTAAATTTGAACGCATTAGCTGGGATGATGCCTACAGGGAAATAGCCGAACGTCTGAACCAAACCGAACAAGTATTTGGTGCCGAAGCGATTTGGCCATTTTATTATGCCGGGACCATGGGGCACGTGATGCGCGACGGGATCAATCGATTAACCCATGCTAAAGGCTACTCCCAAATGCAGGGTACTTATTGCGTGGCTTTGTCCGGACCAGGTTGGGAAGCCGGCATCGGGTCAAAGCGCGGGCCGAATGTGCTGGAGATGGAAAAATCAGACCTGATCGTGATTTGGGGATTAAATGCGGTTTCCAGTCAAATTCATCTGATGACGCATGCTTTAAAGGGGGTGAAAAACGGTGCCAAGCTGGTCGTTGTTGATCCCTATAAAAACAAGACGGCCGACAAAGCCCATCTTCATTTGGCGGTGCGCCCCGGCACGGATGGGGCTTTGGCCTGTGCGGTGATGCATGTTTTGTTTAAAGAAGGCTTTGCTGATTTTGACTACCTGGAAAAATATACAGACTGTCCGACGGAATTTGAACAACATCTAAAAGACAAAACACCTGAATGGGCAGAAGAAATCACAGGCGTTCCCGCCCATACTATTGAAGCCTTTGCTAGACTTTATGGCAGCACAAAGAAAAGTTTCTTAAGGGTCGGCCATGGTATGACACGATCCAGAAATGGTGCGCATAACATGCATGCGGTTTCGTGTCTTCCTGCGATTACAGGGGCTTGGGCCCATGAAGGAGGCGGTGCGCTTTATGGACAGGGTGATCTTGCCAAGTTGGATATGACGATGATTAAAGGCACTGATGTCGCTAAGCCCGATGTGCGTACCCTCGATCAATCACGCATTGGTGAGATTTTATGTGGTCGAACTGAGGCCTTGGCAGGTGGTCCGCAAGTCAAAGCCCTGTTTATTCAGAATACTAACCCGTTAAGTGTCGCGCCCAATAGCGAAGCAGTGCGTCAAGGTTTTGCACGTGATGATTTGTTCACTATCGTTCATGAGCAATTTATGACGGAAACGGCGAAATATGCCGATATCGTTTTGCCCGCGACCATGTTTTTAGAACATGATGACCTTTATACTGCCAGTGCCCATGGCACGCTACAGGTCGGTAAAAAAGTTGTGGATGCCCCGGGGGAATGTAAATCTAATCACGAGGTTTTGTGCGAACTGGCAAAACGTTTAGGGGCCGACCATGAAGGCTTTGACCAAACGGCGCTGGAACTGGTGGAAGAAACGTTGCAGGTTTCAGGCTATCCAACGGTTGATGACTTGGTGGAAAAGACCGGACATGATCTTTATCCGGATTTTGAAACGTCACATTTCATCAATGGTTTTGATACGCCGGATAAGAAATTCCACTTTAAGCCGGACTGGGCAGCCCTTGGTCCCAAAGGTAAAGATATGCCCATTTTCCCCGATCATTGGGATGTGATTGATGAAAAAACGGATGAAAAACCTTTCCGACTGATTACACCGCCGTCACAGAACTTCCTGAATTCAACTTTCACGGAAACCAAAACCTCGCGCATTAAAGAACGATGTCCTGAGGTTCTGATCCATACCCGCATCATGCGTAAAATGGGTCTGGTCGATGGTGACCTGATCCGTATCGGCAATGAACGTGGCAGTGTCCTGCTAAATGCCATTGGGGTAAAAGGACAGCATGAAGATACGGTCGTTATTGAAGGCATCTGGCCTGCGGACAGTTTTATTGAAGGCCGTGGGATCAATAGTTTGACCTCAAGCGAGCCGGGCTATCCCAACAATGGTGCGGTTTTTCATGATACTTCGGTTTGGTTACGGGTGGATGAAGTATGACGGCTCATGTCATTGTCTTAGGCAACGAAAAGGGTGGGACGGGTAAATCCACCGCAGCTATGCATATTATCGCTGGATTGTTGGATCATGGCTTGAACGTAGGCAGCCTTGATCTGGATTTACGCCAAGGCACCTTGTCACGCTATATTGAAAACCGCAGCAAATCGGATCGGTTGCTCAAATCTCCAGACCATGTGAGGATCATTGAAGATAACGGTCATTTTCAGGATGCGTTTGACAGATTAAAAGAGGCTGAAGATGTGGTGGTGATTGATACGCCGGGTCATCACACGGATTTGGGTGTGTTGGCCCATTCCTTGGCTGATACATTGATTACACCGTTAAATGACAGCTTTATTGATCTGGATGTGCTTGCCCGTGTGGATGGGGAAAAAATGAAAATTCAAAGCCCAAGCCATTATGCTGAAACAGTCTGGAAACAACGCCAGCAAAAAATGTTAAATCAAAAAGGTGCCCATATAGACTGGATCGTGATGCGTAATCGTCTCAGCCATTTGGATGCGCGCAACAAGCGCGATATGGAAATATTGCTGGATGAAATGTCCAAACGACTTGGGTGTCGCATTGTACCCGGTTTTGGGGAACGGGTGATTTATCGTGAACTATTCCTCAAAGGCCTGACCATGATGGATTTATCCGGTGCTGAATTATCCATGTCCCACTTGGCAGCACGTCAAGAGGTGCGTACCTTAATCGAAGCAATGAATTTAAGCTGTCTGGATAAATGATTTTTTACCTGATCCTTGGTCTGTTTTTAGTGATTGCGGGTTATGCTCTGTTGCATTGGTATGTGCGCGCGGACCCCAAGGACGTGCTGTATCTGATCAAATGGGGCGGGGCTATTATCATATTGCTGCTTTTCGCTTGGCTGGCTCTAAGCGGCAAACTGGCCTTTGCCTTTGGGACGTTGCCCGTTCTGTTTATCTGGTTTCAACGCTTTCGGACGGTCTTTCAGATTGTCAAAGGGGTTCGTCGTTTTTTTGGGAAGACACAACAATCACCCAAGAGATCAGGCCAGAATATGACCCGCGAAGAAGCCTTGTCCATTCTTGGACTGGAAGAAGGCGCAAGCAAGGCTGAGATAAAAGCAGCTTACCATCGGGTGATTAAAGAAGCCCACCCGGATCATGGCGGCAGTGATGACTGGGCCGCGACAGTCAATCGGGCAAAGGATGTGTTATTGAATGATTAGGCTATTGTGCTTGCTTTTGATCTTGTCCGTCTTTCTTTCCCCTAAGGCACGGGCGATTGAATTGTGTGATATGCAAACGGCCTTGTCGTCTTATAAAGCGGCCTTAAAGCGTAAGAATTTGGGGGATGAAGAAACGGCCTTCAAGAATTTCCTTGCCTTGGCAAAAGCCGGAATTGCACCTGCTCAGCGGCATGTCGCGCAATTTTATTTGGAAGAATCCCATGATGATATGGCGATTGAAAAAGGTATCATGTGGGCCCAGCTGGCGGCGTGGGGTGGGGACAGTGATGCGGTGAAAATTTTTAAAAGTGCGGTTCAGGCCTCACGCTATGCGGTTGTGGATACGGCCAAGGCATGGGCGAATGGTTGGCGCCCGACAAAGCCTGCGTGCCAAGTCGCCCCTTCAGAAAAAACGGCTGGCGATGATAGTTTTAAGCTCATCGGGCGATATCCGGTGATCCGGGCTGAAAATTTAGATGAAGATATCTTTGTCCAATTTGGCTTGCGTCTGGAAGAAGCTTTGTTAATTACAGAACAGGTTAATCCCTATTTTTATCCCCTGGTGGAATTGATCCCGGCATTGGAAGTGATTGCAGGGCAAAATACGGATCGCTTGATCCAATGGGATGAAGAAAAAGGCTGGATTCAAGTTTCCGCAGGATATCGTGGGGATGAAACGGCACGTCAGCTTAGTTATAGCCTGATTCTTGCCACACAACGTTATCTTTTCGATCAGATTGAGGATGCGGAATTTGCCGACCCCATTGCAGGTCATTACGGCGCGATCAAGCTTTATGGCTCACTTTATGGCGATGCCAAAAATGCACGCTTTATCGGCTTACTACAGGAAGCCATTAAAAAGGCACGCACACTTCCGGTGGTGATGCGCGATAAGGTGAACTTGATCAATGAAGTCCATTATATGCCCACATCACGCTATCATCTGACGCGGCTAAATGACCTAAACCGTTTAACCTATTATGACTGGAAAAGAAGCCGACCCGACAAACGGATGGTTAAGCTGGTAAAAAAAGTCGGCTTTGAAGAACCTGATGATGTGTTGGTGGAACTGGTGCGCATGGGCACGCAAATTCAACAGCATATTCAAATCGAAGGTATGAAAGGTAAGGTCGATAGTAAAAAACGCGAGGATGCGATTCTTAAGGCGCTTCAGGGAGATTTATCGGCAGCTCGCGATGCCTTTACAAATCGAACAGCCCAGGAAAAGGGGCTGGTGGATGAGTGGGAAGAAAAAGGTCCGGACGGGGTTCGTAAACTCAATTGCGAGGCTGTCTATTGGCAGGCAAAGGCCGCCAGTCTCCTAGAAATGTCACAAATTCGCGCCACACGGATTATTAAATTTGATGGTTGCAAGAAAGCAAGGCAAGTCTGGGCTGAATACCGTAATAAAAAAGCGAAATAATCTTAGTTCACGTTTCACAAACCCGTCACTTGTGCTAAACATTTCGCTGTGGCACAAATTAGTGTTCGAAAATAGAAATGAAGTTCTAGGGGAATAATATGACTAAGCCTGTCAGGAAAGCGGTGTTCCCGGTTGGGGGATTAGGTACACGCTTTCTTCCCGCAACAAAAGCAATGCCGAAAGAAATGCTGCCTGTTGTGGATAAGCCGTTGATTCAATACGCGGTTGAAGAAGCCATTGAAGCCGGAATTGAACAATTTATCTTTGTTACAGGTCGCGGTAAGACGGCGTTGGAAGATCATTTCGACCATTCCCATGAACTCGAAGAAACCTTGCTGGATAAAGGCAAGACGGAAACCCATAAAATCGTTTTGGATATTTTGCCTAAGCCGGGTTCTGTTTTTTATACCCGTCAGATGAAACCAAGCGGCTTAGGGCATGCGGTTTGGTGTGCGAAAGAATTAATTGGCGATGAGCCGTTTGCCGTTTTGCTGGCCGATGATCTGGTTCTGGCGCAGGATAAATGCTGCCTGAAACAGATGATTGATGTTTATAACGAAAACGGTGGTAATGTGGTGGCGATTGAAGAAGTCCCGCGCGAAGAAACATATAAGTACGGTGTCTTAAACGTCACACATGACGATGGCCGTATTGCCCAAGCTGATGGTTTGGTGGAAAAGCCAAAACCAGAAGATGCACCAAGCAATCTGTCTATTATCGGGCGCTACATCTTACAGCCGGAAGTCTTTAAGGAATTGGATAAGCAGGAGCGTGGCGCAGGTAACGAAGTTCAGTTAACCGATGCGATGGCAAGAACCATGGATCGTGTTGATTTTCGTGGTCTTCGTTTTGATGGGACACGTTATGACTGTGGTTCCAAGCTTGGCTTTATCGAAGCGAATTTAGCCTTTGCGCTGGCGCGTGATGATTTACACGACGGCGTTCAGGAAATTTTGAAAAAACTCTCACAATAATTTTTACTACAACGCGTTAAGGAAAACCCATGCGTATTGCAATGATCGGCACTGGATATGTTGGACTTGTATCCGGTGCTTGTTTCTCTGAATTTGGAACAAATGTTGTGTGCGTCGATAAAGACGTAACAAAAATTGAAAAATTGCACGAAAACATTATGCCGATTTTCGAGCCCGGCCTCGATAAATTGGTGGAAAATAACGTTTCTGGCGGTCGTCTTGAATTTACAACTGATTTGAAAGAGGCTGTTAAAAGTGCCGATGCAGTATTTATCGCCGTGGGGACACCGACACGTCGTGGTGATGGACATGCGGACCTTTCCTATGTCTATGCGGCGGCAAAAGAAATTGCAGAAGCCATGGATGGTTATACTGTCGTTGTAACGAAATCCACTGTGCCGGTTGGTACAGGGGATGAGGTGGAGAAAATCATCCGCGAAACCCGCCCGGATGCTGATTTTGATGTGGTGTCTAACCCGGAATTTTTGCGTGAAGGCTCAGCCATTGAAGATTTCATGCGTCCTGATCGTGTTGTGATTGGTACTGAAAGCGAGCGTGCACAAGACGTTATGCGCCAGCTTTATCGTCCATTGTTCCTGATCGAAACACCGATCCTGTTTACAGAACGCCGCACATCTGAGCTGATCAAATATGCTGCCAACACATTCCTGGCTGCCAAGATTACCTTTATTAACGAAATTGCTGATCTTTGTGAAAAGGTAGGGGCGGATGTTCAACAGGTATCAAAAGGCATTGGTTTGGATGGCCGTATTGGCAAAAAATTTCTGCATGCCGGTCCTGGTTATGGCGGGTCCTGTTTCCCGAAAGATACATTGGCTTTGGTGAAGACAGCGCAGCAATATGAAAGCCCGCTTAAAATCATCGAAACTGTGGTGGAAGTGAACAAAACCCGCAAGCAACAAATGGCAACCAAGGTGATCGACGCCTGTGGGGGCAATGTTGAAGGTAAGAAAATTGCCGTCCTGGGTGTGGCCTTTAAGCCGAATACCGATGATATGCGCGATTCACCCAGCCTTGATATTATTCCGGCTTTGCAAAAAGCAGGCGCAAGCGTTGCCGCTTTTGACCCCGAAGCTATGGAAGAAGCAGCAGAAATGCTTCCCGGTGTTGAATGGACAGAAAACTCCTATGATACTATGGATGGTGCAGATGCGTTGGTTATTATTACGGAATGGAACGAATTCCGCATGCTGGATAAAGACCGTATGAAGGAGCTGTTGAAAGCCCCTGTCATGGTTGACCTACGCAACATCTATAACCGTCAGGAAATGAAAGATGCAGGGTTCGATTATACCTGTATCGGTCGCCCCAAGCTGGTTGACTAATTTATAAGACAAGACGATCAGGGCTTCTGTTTATAGCAGAAGTCCTTTTTACTAAGGACTGAGACTATGAGCACATCGATCAACCCCACCATCCTTCGCGAATATGATATCCGTGGCATTGTCGGCGACACCTTCACTGAAGAAGTCGTTGAAACCTTGGGCCGGGCCTTTGGGACACGGATAAAGCGGGCAGGGGGGGAATCGGTTTGTGTCGGTTATGACGGACGCTTAAGTTCCCCGGGGTTGGCCGCTGCTGCGGTGCGTGGTCTGAGTTCCTGTGGTTTGAACGTTTATGAAGTTGGGCGTGGTCCGACACCTATGCTGTATTACGCCACCTATGCTTTGGACAGTGATGCGGGTTTGATGATCACAGGCTCACATAATCCACCTGATTATAACGGCATGAAGATGATGATGTCTGGCCTGTCTTTCTTTGGTGCGGATATTCAGGACTTAGGCCGCATTGCTGAAGAAGAAGATTTTGAAGCAGGTGAAGGCACGACTGAACAACGTCCCATGCTAGATGAATACGTCGCGCGTATCTTCAACGATTTCAAACCGGGTAAAGATTTAAAAATTGCTTGGGATGCGGGCAATGGGGTGGCGGGTGAAGCCATGACCATGATGTGTGACAAGTTGCCGGGTAAGCATTTTTTACTCTATGCCGATATTGACGGTAATTTTCCCAACCATCACCCGGACCCAACCGTTGAAAAGAACTTGGCGGATTTGAAAGAAGCCGTGCGTTCTAAGGGCTGTGACCTCGGTATTGCCTTTGATGGCGATGGGGATCGCATTGGTGTGGTCGATAGCCAAGGCCGTGTGCTGTGGGGCGATCAGTTGATGGTCATTTGGGCGAAGGAAATTTTATCGCGCAAACCCGGTTCTACCATCATTGCGGATGTGAAAGCCTCACAAGTGCTGTTTGACGAAATCGCACGTATGGGCGGCGAGCCCATGATGTGGAAGACTGGACATTCTTTGATCAAATCCAAGATGAAAGAACTGCAATCCCCATTTGCCGGGGAAATGAGCGGTCATATCTTCTTTAAAGATGGTTATTACGGTTTTGATGATGCTCTCTATGCCGCCATCCGCCTTGTTTCTATCCTGACGCAGACGGATGAGAAACTGGACGATATGCTGGACGCGATGCCCAAAATGGTGAACACGCCGGAAATTCGTTTTGACTGCCCCGAAGATCGCAAATTCGCAGTCGCTGAAGAAGTCAAAGTCCGTTTGGCTGGTGACGATAGCGTTGAAGTTATCGCAGTAGACGGCGTTCGTGTGGTCACCGCTGATGGCTGGTGGCTCTTGCGTGCCTCCAACACCCAACCTGTCTTGGTGGCACGTTGTGAAGCCAAAGATGAAACTGGATTGGAGCGGTTGAAAGCGAACCTCTGTGAACAGCTGGCTTTAAGCAATATCGATGCGCCAGAGTTTTAAGAATAACCTGTCATTCCCGCGTTTGCGCGAAACGAGAAACCTCGTGTGAATCTGGATCCTTGTTTTTACAGGGATGGCAGAGGCTTTATGCCCTTTCCATAAAAAAAGGCCCCTGTTTACACAGGGGCGCATCATAAAAATCGTTTAGAAAATAAGCCTTAACGTTTCATAGCCACTTGGGTTTTATCCCGAAAGACCATGCAAGGCTGGCGCAGGCGCTTTAAGGCTTTACAGGCACGATAAGCTTCGCGTTTTTCAACACCAACAACGCGGGCGCGATAGACTTTTTTATTGCCAGTCTTAAGCGGAACCACTTTTGTTTTTGCTCCGGTCAAATAGCTCGGGGCACGTTTGATCGCAGCGATTGCCTGAACGCGAGCTGTCTTGATAGAGGTATAAGCCCCAACCTGAACACCCCAGGCCGTAGAGCGGCGCTGTGAGGCAATGGCATATGCTTTTTTAGCCTGTTCGGCTTTTTTGTTGCTTTTATAGGCCGCCATCATTTGTGGATCGATCTTGGTGAAGGCATTGTCTAGAATGCGTGCCATGATGTTATTTCGGTGTTTGGATGTTTTACCACCAAAGACCACACCAATCAGACGATGACCACCGCGGTTTACCGATGTTACAAGGTTAAAGCCGGAGGCGCGGATATAGCCCGTCTTAATACCATCCATACCGTCATAGGTCTTCATTAGCTTGTTGTGGTTGCCGTAGGTGCGACCTTTGTATTTCCATTTTTGTGTTTTGAAATAGCCGTAATATTTTGGAAAACGTTTCCAAAGTTCATTACCCAACAGGGCCATGTCACGTGCCGTGGACAGCTGGCGGCGGTTCGGCAGGCCGGAAGCATTTCGGAAATTGGTGCTTTTCATACCAATTTGATGGGCACGCTTTGTCATGGCTTTGGCAAATTCCCATTCGGTTCCACCGAGAGCTTCTGCCACAACCGTGGCGACATCGTTAGCAGATTTTGTAACAAGCGCGTAAATCGCATCTTCAACGCTGATGGTGGCGCCAAGTTTCAGGCCAAGGCGTGATGGGGGTTGCCAAGTGGCGCGGCGCGATACACGCATCTTTGTATTTAAGCTGACTTTCTTTTGTTCAATCGCTTCAAATAGCATGAACAGGGTCATCATCTTGGTTAAGGACGCCGGATAGTTACGCGTATCGGCGTTAACTGAATGCAGCACACGGCCCGTATCTGCGTCCATCACAAAAGACGCATATTTCGCAAATGCAGGCGTAGAGATCGCCAACGTCATCGACAATACGAATGCTATCCCGAAAAAGGACAGGTGCATTCGCGTTTTGCGCAACGTATTTATGAGTAAATTTTTCATCATCTGCTTGCAGCCTATGTCATCTTGAGCTTAAGGTCGAGTTCAAATTATCAGATTCAGTGTGCCCTGAGTTTGATAAAAAAGTGTTAAACAAGACGGTGGAATTTTAAAAATGTTTGTCCTGAGATCCCTTTTTGCCGGCCTGATGGTCATTTTTGCCGCCTCCTGTACGTATCAAGGTGGGGCGAACGATCCGGTGTCGCGTAAATTTAGCTGGTTTAGCTATATCAACGGAGATGATATACGCAAAGTTTGTGCCGATCTAGGAACAGATCGTTACCGTTTTGTGTATAACGGCATTTATCAGGAACAAACCAGAAGTTATGATATTTTCTTTTATGCTCGTAAAATGACCATGCAGGTCAGAGGTCAGGCAAACGTAGCTCAATTTAATTTAAATGATCTGTTTGCGCCATGGCGGGGGGTGCGTGAAGATCTTGTCATGAATGAAAAAGAGCTTTCAATTTTAAGGAAATCGCTGAAAGAAAGCGCTGCGCTGCACAATGATCAGAAGGGATTACGTCTTTATGCAGATGATTTCTACTGGACAGTAGCAGCTTGTGTTGACGGTGTTTTTCACTTTGATGCCTACCTCTGGGGAACGGATCACTGGAATGAAATGGTGTTTGATGATCTGCTGTTTTCTTGGGATGTGACAGGTGTAGAACCTGTGAAACCAAGGGTTTTAAGCAAAGTTGACAAGTATGAATATGAAAAATACCAAAAACCATTTTTATTGGAAGTATCCGGTAATGGGTTGGTTGGATTTCAGAAATAAGTCTGCTGTATGACGATTTTGCTGCAATGCAAAATATTTCTTGACCTTTATCTAATTTATGATACTTTAACGTTTAATGTTGCGATGCAATATGGGTTTGCACGTTTAATGTTTTTTGATTATTTCGCTGGTGAGGTTGAAGATGACTACCCCTGCTAACAAGACTGCTGCTTCCACAACAACAAAAGCAACGCCGGCTAAAAAGCCCGCTGCACCGAAAGCGGCGGCTGCAAAAGCCCCGGCTGCTGAGGCTGCACCTGCTCCGGTTGCTGAAAAAGCAGCGCCGGTAGCAAAGCCGTCAGCAAAACCAGCCGCTAAAAAGGCACCTGCCAAAAAAGCTCCGGCAAAGCCTGCGGCAGCTAAAACAGCTGCGCCGAAGGCAACTCCGGCTAAAACGACTTCAAAACCTGCCCCGAAAGCTGAAGAGGCACCGACGGCAGAATTTGAAGCACAATTTGAACAATTCTCTACACAGTTACAAGAAGGTTACAACGAAATGATGCAATTCGGTAAAGAGCAAATGGAAAAATTCTTTAAAGTTGAAGGCGTTGATGCTTTTAAATCTTACGAAGATGCGATGGCTTTCTCTAAAGAGAACGTAGACGCTTTTGTTAAGTCTTCTTCTATTGCTGCTAAAGGTGTACAGGACGTAACAACTTTGGTTACTGAAATCACGAAAGCTGCATTTGAAGGCAATGTTGCTGCTTCTAAAAAAATCTTCGAATGCAAAACACCTCAGGAAGTTGCTGAATACCAAGCAGAACTGATGAAATCCGGTTACGACAAGCTGTTGGCTGATGCTACCCGTATTCAGGAAGCTTCTACAAAGATCGCAGAAGAAGCATCAAAGCCGTTGAAAGCCCGCTTCGAAGCAGGTGTTGAAAAATTGAACGAAAAAGTTGCCTAAGTATAGCGGTCAACTATAGTTCTTCTAAAAAGCGTGCGAGGGTGTTCGACCTTTGCACGCTTTTTTTATTTTGCCCCTTTCATGATTGGCAAAACAGACTAATATTATAGAAACACAACAACCCAGTGACTTGAGTACAATGAGCAACAAAGACAATAGACATGATGATGACGGCGAAATTGGCATTGCGACAAAAACGCGCAGCAAGACCAAGAAACCTTCAATGTATAAGGTATTATTGTTGAATGATGACTACACGCCCATGGAATTTGTGGTCCATGTGTTGGAACGTTTCTTCGGAAAAAATCAGGAAGAAGCGACTCAAATCATGCTACATGTCCACACCAAAGGGGTTGGTCTTTGTGGGGTCTTTACCTATGAAGTTGCCGAAACCAAGGCTTCACAGGTGATGGATCTAGCACGTCAACACCAACACCCGTTACAGTGTTCGGTGGAGAAAGATTAAAAACGACAAGGAAGGGACTTTATATGCTGTCAAGAAACCTCGAACAAACCCTTCACCGCGCCCTTGCCCTGGCAACGGAGCGCCGCCACGAAATGGCAACCCTTGAACATTTATTGCTGTCTCTGATCGAAGACCCGGATGCTGTCGCAGTCATGCGCGCCTGCGACATTTCGATTAATCAATTGCGTGAAGATCTGATCGTCTTTTTGGAAGAAGACTTAAGTGAACTGCGTAGCGACACCCCGGTGGACCCATCCCCGACAACCAGTTTTCAACGCGTGATTCAGCGTGCAGCCATTCACGTGCAATCATCTGGTCGCGAAGAAGTAACCGGGGCTAATGTCCTGGTTGCGATGTTTTCCGAACGGGAATCCAACGCTGTATATTTCCTTCAGGTGCAGGAAATGACCCGTCTTGATGCGGTGAATTACATCTCTCATGGGATAGCCAAGGTACCGGGCCTGTCGGAAGATCGTGCCGTCCATGGTTTAGATGATGATGTGGAAGAAGATGAAGAAGGCCAGTCTGATGGGGCCAAGGCGCTTGATAACTATTGCGTTAACCTGAATGAAAAAGCCATGGACGGAAAGATTGATCCGTTAATTGGCCGTCAGGAAGAATTGGACCGTACCATTCAGGTCCTGTGTCGCCGCAGTAAGAACAATCCGTTATATGTGGGTGATCCGGGTGTTGGCAAAACAGCCATTGCGGAAGGTCTGGCGTTACGGATTGTTAAAAAACAGGTGCCGGAAGTTCTGGACGAAGCAGTGATCTATGCCCTTGATATGGGCAGCTTACTGGCAGGAACCCGTTATCGCGGAGATTTTGAAGAACGTTTAAAAGCTGTTGTCAAAGAACTTGAAGCGCGCCCGAATGCAATTCTGTTTATTGATGAAATTCACACGGTCATTGGGGCTGGGGCGACAAGCGGCGGGGCAATGGATGCTTCGAACTTGTTGAAACCTTCCCTCGCGAATGGGGCGCTACGGTGCATTGGTTCGACGACTTACAAAGAATACCGTGGTCATTTTGAAAAAGATCGGGCTTTGGTGCGTCGTTTCCAGAAAATTGATGTAAAGGAACCAAGTATTGATGATGCAGTTAAGATTTTGCGTGGTCTGAAACCTTATTACGAGGAACATCATAAGGTGCGCTACACGGCCGATTCTATTGTTTCTGCAGTTGAATTGTCTGCGCGCTATATTGGGGATCGCAAGCTTCCGGATAAAGCCATCGATGTGATTGATGAAGTCGGGGCTTCGCGTATGTTGCTGCCTGAAAGCAAACGCCGTAAAACCGTGACGGTCAAAGATGTTGAAGAAACCGTTTCCAAAATTGCCCGCATCCCGCCGAAATCGGTTTCGACGGATGATAAGGAAGCATTGCGCAGTCTGGAAGATGACTTAAAACGAATGGTCTTTGGTCAGGATGCGGCGATTGATAAGCTCTCGACCGCGATCAAGCTGTCACGTGCTGGTTTGCGTGAACCGGATAAGCCCATCGGGTCTTATCTGTTCTCTGGTCCCACAGGTGTGGGGAAAACAGAAGTTGCTCGTCAGCTGTCTTTGACATTGGGTGTGGAACTGAAACGTTTTGATATGTCTGAATATATGGAACGTCACAGTGTTTCACGCCTCATCGGCGCGCCACCCGGATATGTCGGGTTTGACCAAGGCGGTTTGCTGACCGATGGGGTGGATCAGAATCCACACTGTATCGTCTTGCTGGATGAAATTGAAAAGGCACATCCTGACTTGTTTAACATCCTGTTGCAGGTAATGGATCATGGCAAACTGACGGATAACAATGGCAAGACCATTGATTTCAGAAATGTCATTCTGATCATGACGACTAATGCCGGGGCGGCCGATTTGGCAAAAAATGCCATTGGGTTTGGCCGGGAAAGTCGTGAAGGCGAAGATATGGAAGCCATTGAAAAGCTCTTTACGCCTGAATTTAGAAACCGTCTAGATGCGATCGTGCCCTTTGCCAATCTGCCAGAAGAGGTGGTGGGTAAAGTAGTTGATAAATTCATCATGGAACTGGAAGGCCAGCTCGCAGACCGCGGTGTTGAATTCCAGCTCACACCTGCGGCTCGTAAATGGTTGGCGAAGAAAGGCTATGATAAACTGTATGGTGCGCGTCCACTTGGTCGTGTCATTCAGGAACATATCAAAAAGCCGCTGGCAGATGAGTTATTGTTTGGCAAATTGGTCAGCGGTGGGCTGGTCAAGGTCAAGGTGGAGGAAGGCGAGCTGAGCTTCGAGTTTCCGGAAACCGACGTTCATGACAAGCCAAAACGCCAAAAATTAAAAAGTAAAATCCCTGCTACAGTGGATAAATAATGTTTGCCAAGCGAACAGTCTTATGACTAGATTAGGCCTCACTTAAAAAAGATGGGGCCTTTTTCTATGTTTAATGATTGCCTGAACGGACTGCGTGTTCTTGACTTATCCCAATATATCCCGGGTCCGTTTGCGACCATGACATTGGGGGATCTGGGGGCAGAAGTCATCAAGATTGAACCACCGTTTGGGGATCCCATGCGTACAGCATTTATGACGGCAGAAGATGGTTTATCTCCGCTTTACAAGCAATTAAATGCCGGCAAGACGGTTATTAAACTGGATTTAAAATCCGATGAAGGCAAAGCAGCTTTTACAAAATTGGTTGAAAAGTCGGATGTTGTCTTGGAATCTTTTCGCCCCGGTGTAATGGCGCGACTTGGTTTTGGGCCGGATGATCTGCAGAAAATAAATCCTAAACTAATCCATTGCGCTTTATCTGGTTTTGGTCAAACAGGACCTTATGGTCAGGTCGCGGGCCATGATATGACCTACGTTGCCTTGACAGGGGCTTTGTCGCAAACAGGTCATGCTGAAACGGGGCCTGTACCTATCTTTCCGCCTATGGCAGATCACAGCGGGGCGATGCAGGCGGTCAATAGTATTTTGGCGGCATTGTTTAGACGGGAACGTACGGGCAAAGGGGCATTTATTGATGTGTCATTGTTTGAAGCGGCCCTGAGTTGGAATTATCTCAGTTTAACACCAGCCCATCATGGGACGGTGGATGCCTGTGGGCGAGGGGAGCTGAGCGGGGCGGCCGCCTGGTACAATATTTATGAGACAAAAGACGGGCGGTTCTTTGCCTTTGCCCCCATCGAGCCCAAGTTCTGGCAGAATTTCTGCAAAGCTTTAGGTCGTGAAGATTTGATTGAACGTCAAAATGAGCCGTTGCCACAGGATAATCTGATCGCAACACTGCGTGATTTGTTTAAGGCTGAAACCTTGGACCATTGGGCTGGTGTTTTATTGCCAGCTGATTGTTGTATGGAACCAATTCATACACCAGATGAGGTTCTTGATCATCCACATGTGAAAGAACGTCAGATCGCATCAGGGACTGAAATTCGTTACCCTGCATGGGTCGATGGTCAGCCCCCATCTGCGCGAAAAACAATGATTGAAATGGATGCGGCTGATCTGATCGCAGAGCTATAAAGATTATTGTTTCGGAAGAACTTTAGCACAATGCTGGCAATGTATATCATCACTGAAGATATGCAATTGTGCCCATTGGCGCGTTTCTAAAACAGCAACGCTAGGCGGCATGGAGTCACCAAAGCTGGACAGCGTATTTCGCAAATCGATCAGGCGCTGTAAAATATCGTGGGGATAAATATGGGGCTCGCAGTTATGCTTGGCCTGACATTCACTTTTGCACAGCAGATAGGGTTCAATATCTTCCATCAACTGATCAATTTTTGCGAGGATTTCGTTTAATGGTTTACGGCACGCCAATTCTTCGCAGATTTCATCGACATATTTAGCAATCAACGGGTGGCCCTGTTTAATAAAGGGCACGTTTGAGGAAAGTATCAGGTCTGCTGCAAAGGTCATTTTTTCTCTCCGGCTTTTTATTATTATCTTATTATGACCCTATTATGACAAATCGATCAAGGGTTGCACCACCTATATGAGTGAGAGGCAGCAAGAGTTTTTACTTTTTATAAGGCGAAAGGCTTGAAAGTTCCGCCATTTCTAATTCATTAACCCGTTGGTCATGATCCAGGAAATCTTTGACAGCATTGGCAAAATTAGGATCAGCAATCCAATGGGCGCTATAGGTTCTGACAGGAAGATAGCCGCGTTGGATTTTATGCTGGCCTTGTGCACCAGCTTCAACCCGTTTCAGGTTATTTTTTATGGCAAAATCAATGGCTTGATAATAACAGGCTTCAAAATGTAAGAATTTAAAATCTGTCAGGCATCCCCAATATCGGCCATATAAGGTTTGATTCCCTTTTAGATTCAAGGCCCCGGCGACAATCTTACCCCCATATTGGGCAAGAACTAAAATAATTTGATCCCCCAGTCGTTGTCCCAGTAAACTGAAAAACTCACGGTTGAGGTACGCATGTCCCCATTTGCGTCCGGAGGTATCAAGATAGAAATTGTAAAAAGCATCCCAATGGGTTTCGGTGATTTCCTGCCCGCTTAAGGTTAGGATTTCTATGCCGCTTTCCTGAACTTTGGCCCGTTCTTTCCGGATAGTCTTGCGTTTGCGCGAGGAGAGGGCCTCAAGAAAATCGTCAAAGCTGCCATAATTATCATTGGTCCAATGGTATTGATGACCAATTCGTCCCATAAAACCAAGGTCTTGGGCAAGGTGCCATTCCTGTTCGGTAGCAAAGGTAATATGCAAACTGGAGATCTGCAGGTCTTGTGCGCGTTTAATCAGGCCAATCAGCAAATCTTTTTGACAATCTGGATGGGCTTGTGGGGCTAACAATAAGCGGTGCCCTGTGACCGGGGTAAAGGGGATTGCACATTGTAGTTTGGGATAATAGCGCCCGCCGGCACGTTCATAGGCATCAGCCCAGGACCAGTCAAAAACATATTCGCCGTACGAATGGCCTTTTAGATAACAGGGGCTACAGGCAAGAACCTGTCCCAGATCATCACGCAGCACAAGATGTTGTGCCATCCATCCGCTTTTGGCAATGGTACATTGACTATCCTCAAGCGCGCTTAAGAATTCATGGCGTGCAAAAGGTTCATCCGCCCCGACGCAGTTATTCCAGTCGTCAGCATGGATATCACTGATTTTTTCGATAACGTCAATTTTATGTAAATTCGAAGATGCCATCAATTTCAACGCAAATGCCAAGGGGCAGGGCGGCAACGCCAACGGCAGAACGGGTATGTTTGCCCCTTTCTCCAAAGACTTCAACCATCAGATCAGATGCACCGTTTAACACTTTAGGTTGTTCGGTAAATTCAGGTGTAGAGTTCACGAACCCGCCAAGTTTAATCACCCGAGTGATACGATCAAGGTCACCGTCAAGGGCGGCACGAACCTGTGAAATCAGATTAAGCCCACACAAACGTGCGGCCGCCATTCCGTCTTCTACATTCAGGCTTTCACCAATGCGGCCAATGTATTTTAATTCCCCATCCAACATAGTGATCTGGCCGGAAACAAAGATTTGATTGCCCGTGATCAGGGTTGGGACATAGTTGCCCACGGCTGCATTGGCATTGGGAAGGGTGATGCCCAATTCGGCCAAACGTGTGTCAATTTTTCCTGCCATATCAGGCTCCTAGTTAAACAATATCTTTTAAATTTAAGGCAAGTCAGTAAAAGGACAAGGTCTGTTTTGAAATAAAATAAAGGGGCGGTCATTAAAATGACCAACCCCCTTATCGTCTTCGCTTAATTAAGTGTGTCGGATATTAGGAACAACCCGATGTTGACCCGCAAGTCACACATTTCAGGCAGGTCCCGTTTCTGACCAGTGTGAAGTTACCACATTCCGGGCAGGCATCACCTTCATAGCCTTTCATGCGGGCTTCGCGGATCTGTTCCAGCTTTTGATCGGTTTCGGTAAAGATATCCGGTTCCCCATCAATGCTGGCCGCAGCAGCCAGATCAGCTGTTCCGCTGGCAGCCGAACCTGAAACAGCACCACCTGAACCACCTTCAGAACTGCTTTCGCCATTTTCCCCTTTAAAAACAAGGAAGCGGCCACGCATATAGCCTTGGGAAGCGACACGTTCAATCATTTGATTGGCTTTGTCTTTATCTTCCTGAGGCAGTTCGGATTGTGATTCACCACCGCCAACGGTGTCATGGTGCAGGTCTTCCGGCTTGATATGGGCCAGATCATTGCGATCCATATAAGACACAGCCAGTTCACGGAAGATATAATCCAGAACGGAAGAGGCCATCTTGATGGTGTCATTGCCTTCAACCATGCCGGATGGTTCAAAGCGGGTGAAGGTAAAGGCTTCAACGAATTCATCCAGTGGCACGCCATATTGCAGGCCAAGTGAAATCGCAATGGCAAAGTTGTTCATCAAGGAACGGAAAGCCGCGCCTTCTTTATGCATATCGATGAACAGTTCACCCAATTGCCCGTCTTCATATTCACCTGTACGAAGATAAACCTTGTGACCCCCGACAGAAGCTTTTTGCGTATAGCCTTTGCGACGGTTTGGCAGTTTGCGACGTTTGGCAACGATGCGTTCTACGATACGTTCAGCAACGATTTCAGCTTGCTTGGCGGTTGCTTTATCAGCAACGGCTTCAGCGAGACTTTCATCAGATTCTTCTTCATCCAGAACTTGTGCCTGCAACGGTTGAGACAGTTTGGAACCATCGCGATAGAGGGCGTTGGCTTTGAGACCCAGATTCCAAGAAAGTTGATAAGCTTCCTTACAATCTTTCACCGTTGCGTTGTTGGCCATGTTAATGGTTTTGGAAATGGCACCGGAAATAAAGGATTGTGCGGATGCCATCATGCGGATGTGGCTTTCAACGGACAAGAAACGCTTGCCTTTGCGACCACAAGGGTTGGCACAATCAAAGACGGACAGATGTTCATCTTTCAAGTGCGGTGCCCCTTCAAGGGTCATGGAACCACAGACATAAGTGTTCGCATGTTCGATCTGGTCTTTGCTAAAGCCCAGTTCAGCCAGCATGTCATAGCTGGGGTTATCCATTTTTGAGAGATCAAGGCCGAGTTTCTTTTCACAGAAATCCTCACCGAGATTGTATTTGTTAAAGGCGAACTTAATATCAAACGCATCAGCCAGTGATTTTTCCAGCTTTTCAATGGCCTGGTCATCAAAGCCTTTGGCGCGCAACTGATCATGGGTAATCTGTGTTGAGCCTTTCAGCGTCCCGTGACCAACCGCATAACGGATCATGTCGTTGGCTTGTTGTTCTGTATAGCCTAGTTTGATCAGGGCTTGCGGGACAATGCGGTTGATGATCTTGAAATAGCCACCACCGGCCAATTTCTTGAATTTCACCAAGGCAAAGTCAGGTTCAATCCCGGTGGTATCACAATCCATCACCAGACCGATGGTGCCTGTTGGGGCGATGACCGAAACTTGTGCGTTTCTGAAACCGTTTTCTTGGCCCAGTTCAAGGGCACGATCCCATGATTTACGTGCAGCTTCGATCAGTTCACCTTCTGGGCAGTTTGCTGCATCAAGGGGAACAGGTAAAACAGACAGGCCTTCATAATCATCTTTCAGACCTTGGGCCGCACGGCGGTGGTTACGGATGACACGCAGCATATGGTCTGCGTTATTGGCATAACCTGGGAAAGCGCCCAGTTCTTTTGCCATTTCAGCAGAAGTTGCGTAGGCTTCGCCTGTCATGAGCGCGCTGATGGACCCACACAGGGCACGGCCTTCAACACTGTCATAAGACAAACCAGAGGCCATCAACAGGCCACCAATGTTGGCATACCCCAAGCCGAGCGTGCGATAGTCATAGGATCGCTGCGCAATCTCTTTAGATGGGAACTGTGCCATCAAAACAGCGATTTCGAGTGTGACTGTCCAGATACGAACTGCATGTGAGAATGCTGCGACATCAAAATCACCATTTTCTTTGGTGAACTGCAACAGGTTCAGGGATGCAAGGTTACAGGCCGTATCGTCCAGGAACATATATTCTGAACACGGGTTTGAGGCATTGATACGACCGTCTGCCCGGCACGTGTGCCATTCGTTAATGGTGGTATCAAACTGGATCCCCGGATCCGCACAGGCCCATGCGGCATAGCCGATTTCTTCCCAAAGGTCTTTAGCTTTAATGCGCTTGGCAACTGATCCATCTTTACGGTTAATCAATTCCCACTCACCATCGGCCAGCACTTTATTCAGGAAGTCGTTGGAGACACGCACGGTGTTGTTGGAGTTTTGACCCGCAACCGTCATGTAAGCTTCTGAATCCCAGTCTGTGTTGTAAGCCGGGAATTCAATATTCGTATAACCTTGCTTGGCAAATTCAATGACACGCTGAATATAGTTTTCAGGGATCATGACTTTGCGTGCCGCCAAAATCGCTTTTTTCAGCGGCTTGTTTTTCTTGGCATCAAATGCATGTTCGCTGTCACCGGCTTCAACGCAGGCTTCCATGACTGCCCCAAGGTGCGATTGGGCAAGCTTGGAACCCGCAACAAGGGCTGCGACTTTTTGTTCTTCTTTGACCTTCCATGTGATGAAATCTTCAACATCAGGGTGATCCACATCAACCACAACCATCTTGGCTGCACGACGTGTTGTCCCGCCGGATTTGATCGCGCCTGCTGCGCGGTCACCGATTTTCAAAAAGCTCATCAGGCCGGAAGATTTACCACCACCTGATAGAGATTCACCTTCAGCACGCAGGTTGGAGAAGTTGGAGCCGGTACCAGAGCCATATTTAAACAAACGGGCTTCACGAACCCACAAATCCATGATGCCGCCTTCATTGACCAGATCATCCTGAATGGATTGGATGAAACAAGCATGTGGCTGTGGGTGTTCGTATGAAGATTTGGAACGGGTCAGTTTACCCGTTTTAAAATCAACATAGTGATGGCCTTGTGCCGGACCATCAATACCATAGGCCCAGTGCAAGCCTGTGTTGAACCACTGTGGAGAGTTTGGAGCCCCCATTTGCGCACATAGTTGATAGCGCATTTCATCAAAGTAAGCGCGGGCGTCTTCTTCTGAGTCGAAGTAGCCGCCTTTCCAGCCCCAATAGGTCCATGTGCCTGCCAGACGGTCAAATACCTGTTTGGCAGACGTTTCGCCTGTGAAACGGTCTTCTTCGCTTAGGTCATTCATGGCAGCATCATCGGGGACGCTTCGCCATAACCATTCAGGCACGTTTTTTTCTTTAACGGCCTTTAAATGTGCCGGTACACCGGCTTTACGGAAATATTTTTGTGCCAACACGTCGCAGGCAACTTGTGACCAACTTTCCGGAACATCCAGATCATTGGCCTGAAAAACTACAGAGCCGTCGGGATTACGGATTTCACTGGTAGCTTTTCTGAAAACGATGCCGTCGTACGGCGATTTATCTTTGTGCGTGAAATGACGATTAATACGCATTGTGCCCCTGATGCCTCTTTCATAAAAATTAGCGGCGGAAATAACGAAAAATTTTTTATAATTTGCCCTCACCCCTCCTGGACCATGCATCTATATACGGCGTGCTCTCCTTCAGTTGGGGCACAAGATGTAGAACACTTTTGAAAAGCTATGACAAGGTACTACGAAAGTATAGTTATACACCGTTACGAATACGGAACAATTGCTATCGTAAGTACTCTGCCGATTCCCGTTCACGTTAGCTTGTGGAAAAAAAATTATAAAAAAAAAAGACTTGAAACGGTCTTTTTAGCTGAAAATCTCCCCAACCCATTGTGTTACCTTGATCTTATCTACACAAGGTCTAGTGGGTGAGGGGGCTATCGGTGTAAAGTTAGGAAAAACCTAATGAGAATCCAATTTTTCCCCTCATTGTGACCAAATTTTAGGCACAGTTATGAGGCTTTTTGATCGCAGAATCGATGGACTGTCTTTGAGAAGTCAATTTCATCATTACAATAGTTATAAATTGGCTTTGGGGGGATTGAGAACTCGTGTTATAGAATACATAAGTCTAAAAAATAAATTATATCCAGCCGGGAGCCATATGTGTTGCAGCCAACCTTTTTTAAGGGCATTTGCATGTGGTTGAATAGAGTCAGTGATTAAAGAAACGCCTAATCAAAAAAAGGTGTTCGACGCATTTATCAATGACCTGAATGAAGCTGCTATTCTAACGGATAGGGCTCATATGGTTGTTGCGCTCAGTAAGGAAGCCTTAAACCTTCTGTCTATGGAGGGTGAGTCTTTCCTATTGGGGCGCCATGTCGGTTGTGTGTTTGATCAACATGCAAAAAATTGGCCTGTGGCAGTCGGAACACGTCAGGAAATTACCCTGAAAACACGTTATCAGCGTCAATTGGATGTCGAGCTAAGCCTGAGCCAAATAAGCTTGGCGGGCGAAGAATATGAGCTTGGCCTCTTGCGAGATCTCACCGAGATAAGAAAACTACAAACAGATTTAAATCAGGCGGAAAACCGTTTGGATGATATGATGGGTAATCTGCCTGTGACGTTATTCCAAATGAAGCTGTTGGAAAATGGCAGCTTGTCATTTCCTTATATCAGCAACGGGGTGGCAAAACTGATCGGGCTTGATTGTGAACAGTTTCAGGATAATCCCGAGGCTTTCTTTGCCATGTTGGCTGCGCGCGATCAGGTTAAGCTGTTACGTCGGGTCAAAAAAGCTGCCTTGCAGGAAGATGTGCTGGATGAAGAAATTTGTTTGAACGTAACAGCGCAACACAAAATATGGTTACGGATGTTTGCCAACCCGCGCCCCTGTGATGAAACCCATGTGCTTTGGGATGGGGCGGTAATTGATGTTACCGGGCAGCATCTGCTTGATGAACGGCTGCATTATCTAGCCTATCATGATGAAAATACAAAAATGCCAAACCGTCTGGCATTGGAAGAATATCTTCAAAGTCTGTTTAAAAACGATCCACCACAGACCTTTGCTGTGATGGCCCTTGCGATTGATCGCTTAGATTTGGTGAATGAGACTTTGGGCGGGGAAACGGCGAGCTATCTGGTGCAGACCATTGCCAATCATCTAACACAGGCAATGGCCCAGAAAGATGTCTATATCGCGCATTTGCGGGCGGAGAATTTCTGCATCGTTGTCCCCAATGTCAATGATGAACATGATGTTGCAGGTTTGGCGCAACGCCTTCTGGCAACAATGAAAATTCCATTTTCCGTCGGTACCCGTCGCTTAGATGTCAGTGTATCAATTGGGATTAGTATGTCTAATCGCGACGGTGATTGTGCAGAAAATCTAATTATGAATGCAGATACGGCGTTGCGCCGGGCACTGACGACTTCGCCTGGTGGATATCGCTTTTATGTAGAAGAAATGAATACGCGGGCTTTGCGGGTTCTGGCGTATGAAAATAGATTACGAAAAGCTTTGATCGCGCGAGAATTTGTGCCTTTCTTCCAGCCATTGATTGATGTGAAAAGTGGTGAAATTGCCGGGATGGAAGCTTTGGTGCGTTGGCAACATCCACGACTGGGGCTTGTCAGTCCGGCTGAATTTATCCCCGTTGCAGAAGAAGCGGGTCTGATTGGGGAATTATGTCATCAAGTCCTGTTCGAAGCATGCAATACGGTCAAAGGTTGGATTGACAAGGGCTATAATCCAGTACCGCTGGCAGTCAATATATCCTGGCGCCAGTTTGTCCAGCCGGAACGTCTGATGGTCTTGATGAATGAGGTTTTACAGGAAACCGGATTACCACCAGAACTTCTGGAATTGGAGTTGACGGAAAGTTCTGTGATGGAAGAACCCGATTCTGCCATCCGGACGTTAAATGATCTGCGTAATTTCGGGGTTATGGCCTCTATCGATGATTTTGGGACGGGGTATTCTTCCTTATCTTATTTGAAAAAATTACCGATTTCCAAATTGAAGATTGATCGTGCCTTTATTCATGATGTGAATGAAAATGAACGTGATGCGGCCATTGTCGATGCCATCATCATGTTAGCGCGTGCCTTGGGTTTGAAGACGGTTGCCGAAGGGATTGAAACGCCAGAGCAATACGAATACCTGAAAGAAAAAGGCTGTGATCTGGCACAGGGGTTCTATTTCAGTCGCCCTGTCCCTGCTGCGGAAATGGAAAAAATGATAGCTCAGGGCGTATTTTATCAGAAACAGCCGTGAAGAAATCTTTGTATTTTTTCTGAGACTTCCTTATAAATAGCCCAAGCACATGATTGTGCATAGGGTTTATAGTTTTTTGCCATATGGCATGGAGTTTCGTTATGACGATTGGGACACGCATTCATACTTGGTTGAACGGTAAATTGGTCGGGACCGATGAATTTGGGAACAAATATTACCGCAACAAAAAGAAACTGCAGGGTCGTGAGCGTCGCTGGGTGCTGTATAAAGGCATTAGCGAAGCCTCTAAAGTGCCGGCTGAATGGCATGCTTGGCTGCATCACACGGTTGATGAACCGTTGACAGAAGAAGCCACCAAGGCAAAAGATTGGCAACAAGGCCACTTGCCGAATTTGACAGGCACTGCCCATGCTTATTACCCTAAAGGTGATGCCCGTCATGGGACGGAACGTCCTGCTGCAACAGGTGACTATCAAGCGTGGCAACCTGAATAAGCAATTGAATTTTATGAGGTTCGCCTCTAATATCATTCGGGCGCCAATAGGCGCCCGTTTTTGCGAAAGGTAAGATGTATCGTGGTTTATTCGGCACGCAGAGAAAAAATCGTTGGAGGGCTGACATTTTGCATCCTGCTGATTGCGATTTTTTTGTCGTATGGTCAGCCTGAAGCCGAGCTGGATGACGGGTCTTACAAGATCAAGGCCACTTTTAGCCGCGTTGATGGTTTGGCAGATGACGCTGAAGTTCGCATGGGCGGGGTTCAGATCGGGCAAGTGATTGCGGCCGAATTGAATGATAATTACCGCGCTGTGTTGACCATGCGCATTCAACAAGGAATTAAACTTCCCTTGGATACATCCGCGGCCATTCATACCGATGGTTTGTTCGGGGCGAAGTTTATCGAACTGGAACCGGGCGGTGAAGAAGAGATGATGGCAAATGACAGTTCGATTGATATGACGCAAAGTTCTGTTGTTGTGGAAGAGTTGCTGGAATTGATTATTTCAGAAGGTAAATCCAAACGCGCCCAAGATGCGCAATAGGCTGAGGAAAAGCAGATGATGGGTAAAAACTTAGTCGAAACAGTCATGGGTATGGTGGTTTTGCTGGTGGCAGCAGGCTTTTTGTTTACGGCTGTTAAAACGGCACAGATCAGTTCTGTTGAAGGTTATGAAGTCGAAGCTGCATTCCTGAAAATTGGTGGCCTGCAAAAAGGCAGTGATGTGCGTATGAATGGGATCAAAATCGGTTCTGTCAGTGAAAGCCGTCTAGATACCGACACCTATGATGCTGTGATTTCTATGACTATTCGCCCAGATTTGAAACTGCCTTCTGATACGGTGGCCTCCATTGTCAGTGGTGGGCTCATTGGGGGTAAATATGTCCGTCTGGAACCGGGGGCTGATCGCGACAATTACATACAGGACGGTGGTCGTATCGAAACCACAAAAGATTTCAAATCTCTGGAAGATCAGGTCGGTGAAATCATCTTCCTGGCAACGGGCGGGGATGGTAACTGATGATGCGCAAAGCAGTCTTTCTTGCTGCGATGGCTCTGGGGTTCTGTGTTATGAAACCCGTTGCGGCAGACCCTTATGACACGGTTGTGCTGCAAGGGTTAGATAAAGTCACCGCGCGTGTGTCCAGACTGGAAGCCCCTGTCGGCCATTTTATCCGTTTCGGTACCTTGGAGATTGTGGCGAGAACGTGCGACAAACGACCACCGACGGAAACACCGGAAAGTGCGGCATTTTTAGATATTTCAGAATCAAAACCGGGGGAGGCTGCAAGCGAGGTTTTCCGTGGATGGATGTTTGCCTCCAGCCCGGCATTAAATTCCATGGAACATCCGGTTTATGATGTCTGGGTTCTGGATTGCAAGAACATGGATTCTAATTCCGAAGAAAGCTCTTCTTCTGTGGGATCGGAATAAAAAGAGACATTCAGAACCTGTAAGGCTTCATCCAGCATGAGATGATAGGTGCGTCTGGGGATCTCAATCGCGCCCAGACTGGCTAAATGATCGGTGATGAACTGGGTATCAAGGAGCAGAAAACCAGATAGACGAAGGCGTGCTGCCAGATGGGCCAGTGCGACTTTGGAGGCGTTTGATCGTCTGGAAAACATGCTTTCCCCGAAAAAGGCCCCACCAAGCGAGACACCATAAAGTCCACCGACCAGTTCACCTTCTTGCCAACATTCCACTGAATGGGCACATCCCATTTCAAATAGTTCATTATAAAGACGAAAGACGTCTTCGTTCATCCAGGTGTCAGGGCGATCTTCTGTACTTTCTGCGCATTTTTCCATGACGGCATTAAAGTCATGATCGACTGTGACATCGAACTTTTTCTGGCGAATGGTTTTATAAAGTGAACGCGAGATCTTAAGCCCACCTAAGGGAAAAATACCGCGTTCTTCTGGGTCAACCCAAAACAGGTCTTTGGACTCGCGCGTTTCTGCCATGGGAAAGACCCCGGCGGCATAGGCTCGAAGCAAGGTTTCTGCGGTGATGACGTATTTTTGATTCCTGTCCATATTTTCAATATATGGATGAGGTGCGGGAAAGCAAGAAAAAGGCCCCCATTTTCATGAGAGCCTCTTTCTTTTTTCAGTCTTCTAGCCCGACAAATTTCTCAAGCCATTTGATGTCGTAATCCCCATTGATAAAGTCGGGATTATCCAACAGTTTTTGGTGAAGCGGGATGGAGCTTTTGATGCCGCCGATGACATATTCGCCAAGTGCACGGCGCAAGCGCATGAGGCATTCATTGCGGTTGTTGCCATGAACGATCAGCTTGGCAATCATGCTGTCATAATGCGGTGGAACTTTATAACCAGCATAAAGGGCTGAATCAACACGAACGCTCAGGCCCCCGGGGGCGTGATAGTCTGTGATTTGCCCTGGACACGGCATAAAGTTTTCCGGATCTTCGGCATTGATACGACATTCAATGGAATGACCGCTGAGTTTAATATCGTCTTGAGTCATGCCCAAAGGCGCACCAGACGCCACACGGATTTGTTCGCGCGCGAGATCAAGGCCAGAGATCATTTCAGAAATCGGGTGTTCCACCTGCAAGCGGGTGTTCATCTCGATAAAGAAGAACTCGCCATTTTCATAGAGGAATTCAACTGTCCCCACGCCACGATATTTCATCTTGCGCATGGCTGCTGCCACGGTTTCACCGATTTCGTTGCGTTGTTCTTCGTTCAGGGCAGGTGAGGGGGCTTCTTCCAAAACTTTCTGGTTACGACGTTGCAAAGAACAGTCGCGTTCACCCACATGGACGGCATTGCCATGGGTATCACACAGAACCTGAATTTCGATATGGCGCGGTTTGGTGAGGAATTTTTCGATGTAAACGTCCGCATTCCCAAAAGCAGCCAAGGCTTCGGTCCGGGCCGTTTTCCAGTTAACTTCCATCTCACCAGCGTGGCGCACCAGTTGCATGCCACGACCACCACCACCTGCTGTGGCTTTCACGATAACAGGATAGCCAAATTCTTCGCCAATTTTCAGGGCTTCTTCAACCGTGTCAACAGAACCAGCAGAACCGGGAACGATTGGCATACCGGTTTCTTCGGCGATGCGTTTTGCGGTGATTTTATCACCCATCATGCGGATATGTTCGGGTGTCGGGCCAATAAAGGTAAAGCCGTGTTCTTCCACCATTTCAGCAAACTGGGCATTTTCTGACAAGAAACCATAGCCTGGGTGGATGGCATCAGCCCCTGTAATAGTTGCTGCCGACAGGATCGACTGAATATTCAGGTAACTGTCTTTACTGGAGGCAGGGCCAATGCAAACGGCTTCATCCGCTAGACGCACATGCATGGCATCGGCATCGGCTGTTGAATGGACAGCCACCGTCGAAATGCCCATTTCCTTACAGGCACGGTGAATGCGAAGGGCAATTTCACCACGGTTAGCAATGAGGACTTTTTCAAACATGGATGTTCCGATTATTCAATGATGAACAGAGGGTCGCCAAATTCCACCGGAGAGCCGGAGTTGACGAGAACGCGGGTCACTTTACCAGACTTGGGCGCGTGGATCGGGTTGAAGACTTTCATCGCTTCGATCAGACACAAGGTCGCGCCTTCAGCAACGCTGTCCCCCACATTAACAAATTGCGGGGAATCCGGATCCGGGGAAAGGTAAGCAACACCAACCATAGGTGATGTGACTGCACCGGGGTGATTGGCATCATCAACAACCGCTTCAGCTGCAGGGGCAGCAGCAACAGGCGCAGCGGCCACAGGGGCTGCAGCGGTGGCATTGACAGTGATGTTTTTCGCCACACGCACATGCCAGTCGTCCTGACCGTATTCGATTTCGCTCAGTCCTGTGTCGTTCAGTAATTCAGCCAGTTCGCGAACCAGCTCGCTATTGAATTTGTCTTTAGCCATTATAAAGGATTCTCTTATATCAGCGACTTGATAGGATGCGTGAAATTGCCTGCATTGCCAGATCGTATCCATCAACGCCCAGACCGCAAATCACGCCTGTCGCTGTTTTGGACACAAAAGAGCTGTGCCGGAATTCTTCACGCTTGTGAATGTTTGATAGGTGTACTTCGATCACGGGTTTGTTCGCGGCCTGCAACGCATCCAGTATCGCAACGGATGTGTGGCTATAAGCCGCCGGATTAATAATAATGCCGTCAAACGATTCACGGGCTTCCTGTATCCAGTCAACCAGTGTGCCTTCCGAGTTGGATTGGCGAAAGTCGATTGTCAGATTCAATCCTTTAGCGTTTTTTACGCACAGGTCTTCAACATCCTGAAGCGTTTGAAAACCATAGATTTCAGGCTCGCGCTTGCCAAGGAGATTGAGATTGGGACCGTTCAGTATCAGAACCTTGTGGGACATTTATTATCTTATCCGCATTCGTGTTAATTTTGCGAAGTATTAGCATGCTTTATAACATGCCTTTCACAGCATGCAATCTTTCTTTAATCACCCTCTTGCACATACAGAATGGCTCGTCCATACTCCGCTGCAAATTCCAGCCAGAGAGTCTCAAATGAATGTCATTGTAAATGGGGAAGAACGCCCACTTGATCAAAATAAATCCGTTGCCGTCTTTTTGACGGAGATCGGAATTGACCCTAAAAAAGTTGCAGTTGAACGCAACCTTGAAATTGTCCCAAAATCACAGTTCGACACTATTTTAGTGGAAGATGGTGACAAGCTGGAAATTGTTCATTTTATTGGCGGAGGATCACAAGACGTGAGCGACACATTCGAAATTGCCGGACAAACTTTTAACTCTCGTCTGTTGGTCGGGACCGGAAAGTATAAAGACTTCGAAGAAACTAAAATCGCAATTGAAGCCAGTGGAGCCGAAATTGTCACAGTGGCTGTTCGCCGCGTAAATGTGTCTGACCCTAGCCAACCCATGTTGGTTGATTATGTCGATCCGAAAAAATACACCTATTTGCCCAACACGGCGGGCTGTTTTACCTGTGATGATGCAGTTCGTACTCTTCGGCTGGCCCGCGAAGCCGGTGGTTGGGATCTGGTGAAGCTGGAAGTTTTAGGCGATCAGGCGACGCTTTATCCTAATATGCCTGAAACTTTGAAAGCAGCAGAAATGCTGATCAAAGAAGGTTTTAAGGTAATGGTTTATTGTTCAGATGATCCCATTGCAGCAAAAACGCTGGAAGATATGGGCTGTGTGGCGATCATGCCGCTTGGCTCTCTGATTGGGTCTGGTCTTGGCATTTTAAACCCGGTTAATATCCAGATTATCAAACAAAATGCGAAAGTTCCGGTTCTTGTTGATGCAGGGGTGGGCACAGCGTCTGATGCAGCGTACGCTATGGAGTTAGGTTGTGACGGTGTGTTGATGAATACTGCTATTGCAGCAGCGAAAGACCCGATTGCTATGGCCAGAGCTATGAAGCTGGCTGTTGAGTCTGGTCGTTTGGCTTTCCACGCTGGGCGCATGCCGAAAAAGCAATATGCCGATCCCAGTTCCCCGACATCTGGTTTGATTGAGGCAAAATAATGCCGACACTTGGTATTCTGGTCTGTGACAGTTTCGATGCGGATCAAAGAAATAAGTATCAATGTGAATATGAAGACCTGTTCATTGATCGCTTGTTGGAAGTCGATCCCGATCTGTCTTTCATTACTTATAATGTACAGAAAGACATTTTTCCGACGGCCCATGACCAATGTGATGGCTGGCTGATTACGGGCTCACGATGCGGGGCTTATGATGGACATGATTGGATTGCCAAGCTGGAAGATTTTTTAAGGCAGGCCTATGCCCAAGAAATTCCCTTGATCGGGGTTTGTTTTGGGCATCAAATTTTGGCGCAAAGTTTGGGTGGGCGTGTTGAAAAATCCCATAAAGGGTGGGGGATTGGACTGCAACATTACCAATTGCTAGAGCCATTTGCCGGACTAACAGATACTTTGGACCTTTATGCCATCCATCAAGATCAGGTGGTAGACGTCCCCCCAACGGCCCGTGTCTTTGCCAAGACGGATCATTGCCCTCATGCCGGATTGCTTTATGAAGGTCGTGCCGTTTCGCTGCAACCTCATCCAGAATTTAGCGCTGAATTTGAAAAAAGTCTGATTGTGCGAAATCGGGGCAATAAGATCGATACGGAACTGGCAGATAAAGCCATCGCGAGTTTGGAAAATTCACAAGTTCACGGCAAAGAGATTATGACGTTCTTTGCGGATTTTATTAAGGGCTAGAGGTGTTTTTCTATCTGTCAAAAATCTTTTGGTGGCTATTTGAACCGGGCAATATTCTGTTTTTATTATTGCTGATCGGGGTTGTCTTTTTATTTTTAAACAAGTTCAAATGGGCCAAGCTTTTTTGTGGGGCTGCACTGGCATTCTACCTTGTGTTGGGCATTGTTCCGTTGGGTAACTATTTAAAAGCAGAACTCGAAAACCGTTTTCCGGTCCCTCAAGAATTACCGAAAGAGATTGCCGGTATTATTGTTTTAGGCGGTGTTCTGGATGTTTACACCAGTGATCAGCGCGGTGCTTTGCAGTTAAACGGTAATATTGAACGTCTGACTTCGCTTTATGACCTTGGGGAGCTTTACCCTGATGTTCCGATTGTTTTTACAGCGGGTGCAGGGCTTATGGGACGACCTGACTTAAAAGAATCTCTAATGATGAAACCCGTGTTGGAACAGATTGTACCAAACGCCAAGCGGTTGATTTTAGAAACAGAATCGCGCAACACCTATGAAAATGCCCTTTTTACTAAAGAAATGATCCAGGATCAGGGGGACGGTCTTTGGTTGCTGGTGACTTCGGCACGTCATATGCCCAGATCGGTTGCGTGCTTCAGAGCGCAAGGGGTCAATATTCTGCCTTATCCGGTTGATTATCATACCAGCCCCAATATGCATTATTCGGTTTTATTAAACCCGAGAGAAGGGTTAGGTGTTTTAAGAGGGGCTCTTCACGAATGGTTAGGGCTTTTGGCTTATTATTTGACGGATAAAACACATGAGTTTTTCCCGTCCCCCTAAAGGTAGAGGCCCAAATGATTGATAAAAAAAGATTTTTCAAAGCTGCGATGGTTGCAGGAAGTGTGTTGTTGTCCACACAAGCCATGGCAGAAACACAAGAAACTTATCAATCCTGGTTAAATAATTTTAAAGTGGCGGCAGCAAAGTCGGGTATTTCAGCAAAAACACTGGAGGCAACTCTAACCGGGTTGGAGCCAAACCAGCGAGTTTTGGAGCTGGATCGTCGTCAGCCGGAATTTTCTCTGACGTTTTGGAAATATATTAACAACAGCATTTCTGAAAAACGTATCAAACGTGGTCGTGATTTGTTGAAAAAGCATGCCAAATTGTTCGAACAGGTTCATAAAAAATATGGTGTACAGCCACGTTTTCTCGTGGCTTTTTGGGGGCTTGAAACAAATTTTGGGGATTACACAGGTGTTTTTCCGCTCATTCAATCTTTGACAACATTGGCCCATGATGAACGTCGCCGTGAATTTTTCACAAAACAATTGATGACGGCTTTGGAAATTATGGATGATGGTCATATCCCCTATGATGTCAAAGCATCCTGGGCGGGGGCGATGGGCTATTGCCAGTTTATGCCGACGACGTATAAAGCCTATGCTGTTGATGGGGATGGGGATGGTAAACGTGACATGTGGCAAAGTTTGCCGGATGTATTCCATTCAGCTGCCAATTTCCTTTCACAATCAGGTTGGCAACCCGGGGAAACCTGGGGGCGTGAAGTGAAAATCCCGAAAGGCTTCAATCTCGATTTAGCCGGGCTGGGGATTAAAAAGAATTTGGCCGATTGGGCAAAGCTGGGTGTTGTTAAAGTTGACGGTAAGGCCTTGCCAGTTGCTGATATGAAAGCCTCTGTCATTCTGCCCGCTGGATATAAAGGGCCAGCTTTTCTCGTTTATGAAAACTTCCGCACGATTTTGGATTGGAATCGCTCAAACTTTTATGCCATCGCGGTTGGGCATTTAGCTGACCGTCTAGTCTGGAAAGGGCCGCTGCAAACCCCGCAGATCAAGGAAACACCGTTAAGCCGGGGACAGGCTTTATTAATTCAACAACGGCTGAATGAAAAAGGCTATGATGTTGGTAAACCTGACGGAATTGCGGGTTCGCGCACACGAAAAGGCATCAAAGCTTTCCAAAAATCTATGGGAATTCCTGCCGATGGTTATCCCAGTGTCGAACTTTTAGAATTATTGAAGTAAGGCGGGGTTGAAGCAATGGCATTCCAACAGTATGCTGAGCACGGTTTTGTGCCATTTAAAGGAACAAAGGGTTAAGGGCGATGAAACGATTTATGAAACCTGCACATTTTGCCATTGGGTTGATGGCAGCTGTCTTTTTAAGTGGATGTGCAGAAACTACCTTTTTATCCAGTTCCATCAAACATGCTGGCAGTGATCAGCCGGTTGCAGGAAAGTATAAAATCGGCAACCCCTATCAAATCCAGGGTGTATGGTATTATCCGGCAGAAGATTTTGCATATGTGGAAACCGGGATCGCATCTTGGTACGGCCCTAAATTTCATGGCAAACCGACTGCCAATGGCGAAGTCTTTGATATGAACCAGGTGAGTGCGGCACACCGTACATTGCCGTTGCCTTCTTTGGTTCGCGTGACAAACCTTGAAAATGGTCGTTCACTGGTGGTGCGTGTCAATGATCGTGGCCCCTTTGCCCATGGCCGCATTTTGGATATGTCGCGTCGTGGCGCACAGTTGTTGGGTTTTGAAAAACAAGGCACAGCGCGTGTGAAGGTCGAGATTTTGAAAGATCAAAGCTTTGCGTTGAAAAACACGTTGGTCAATCAGATTGCAGCGAAGGATTCTCCGATTAAATCTGCAGGTATGGCAAAACCACAAGTCAGTGCCCAAAGTTTGTCCGTGCCAGAAGGTGGCAAGGCTGCTCAATCACAAATGACCATGGCACAGGCACCGCAACCTGTTGCGCGTCCTGAACCTGTTCAGACGGCAATGCAAGAACCAAGCAATACGGTTCGCACATATGCGGTTTCGCCCACACGGATGTATATTCAGGCTGGTGCTTTTTCAAAATATGAAAATGCCAATCGGGTAAAAGCCTCCCTTGCATCTGTCGGTGATGTGGAGGTGTCGCAGGTTCTGGTCAATGGGCGTGATTTTTTCCGTGTGCGGGTGGGGCCGCTTCAGGATGTGTCACAAGCTGATCAGGTTTTAGAGAATGTTATTCAGGCCGGTTATCCCTCGGCGAAAATTATTGTAGAAAAAGGAAAAGGCTAACATGGGTTTGCGCACTACATTTCTGGCAACCGTTTTTGCAACAACAATGGTTGCGACCTCGTCATTTGCCATCGATACAACGGCGCGCGAAGCCTATATGGTGGATGCCAAGACAGGTCATGTCTTGTTAGAAAAAGACGCTGATGTTTCCATGCCGCCTGCGTCGATGAGCAAGCTCATGACCTTGTATCTTGTGTTTGAACGTTTAAAAGATGGCCGTTTAAAGCTGGATGATAAATTCAGTGTGTCTGAAAAAGCCTGGCGTAAAGGCGGGGCTGCTTCGGGCAGTTCCACCATGTTTCTGGAACCACGCCAAAAGGTCCGTGTTGAAGACCTGATCAAAGGGATCATTATTCAATCTGGCAATGACGCATGCATTGTCGTCGCCGAAGCGATTGCCGGTTCGGAAAAGAATTTTGCCATTGAAATGACAGAAAAAGCCCGCGAACTGGGTATGGAAAATTCTCATTTTGCCAATGCGACGGGCTGGCCGGATCCGGGTCAACGCATGACAGCACATGATCTCTCCATTTTAGCGCAGGCGTTGATTGATGAATTTCCGGAATATTATAAATATTTTGCTGAAAAGAATTTCAAATATAACGGTATTCGTCAAAGCAACCGCAACCCTCTTTTATATAAGACAATGGGGGCGGATGGCTTGAAAACAGGACACACGTCTGAAGCTGGCTATGGCTTGACCTCTTCTGCGATACGCGATGGGCGTCGTTTGGTCTTGGTGGTGAATGGCTTAAACAGCGTGCGTGCACGTTCAAGCGAGTCTGAACGTCTGATGGAATGGGGCTTTCGCGAGTTCAATAACTATGCCTTGTTCCAAAAGGGACAGGAAGTCTCCAGTGCCGAACTTTGGCTGTCGAATAAACAAAGCGTAGGTCTTGTTATCGATCAAGATGTCGAAATCACCTTGCCGCGCAAAAGCCGCCGCCAGATGAAAGTCACGGTGCAATATGAAGGCCCCATCCCGGCCCCTGTTAAAAAAGGTCAGCAATTGGCAAAAGTCGTCATTAGCGCCCCGGATGTGAAAGATATCGAAATCCCGCTTTATGCCGCTGAAGATGCAGAACGTCTGGGATTTGTCGGGCGCTTGGGTGCGGCTGTTAAATCCATTATCTGGGGTGTAACTGGGTAATGGCTAAGGGGCGATTTATTACCCTTGAAGGCGGTGAAGGTGCCGGAAAAAGTACCCAAACCCGTTTATTGAAAGAAGCCTTGGAAGCAAAAGGTCTTGATGTTGTCTTGACGCGAGAACCTGGCGGGAGTGTCGGGGCTGAAGAAATTCGCAATCTTCTGGTGAATGGTGATGTTGCCCGTTGGGATGGGATGACGGAAGCTTTACTTAATTTTGCCGCCCGGCGCGATCACTTGGTCAAAACTGTCTGGCCCGCCTTGGTACAAGGGGCATGGGTAATCTCTGATCGGTTTGCTGATTCAACCATTGCCTATCAGGGATATGGTCATGGTCTGGAGGTTTCTAAACTTTATGATCTCTGGCAGACCTCAATTGATGGCTTTAAACCGGATTTGACCTATGTTCTGGATCTTCCTGTGGAAACAGGGATTAAACGTGCCTTGGGCCGTGGGGCTGGGGAAGACCGTTATGAAAAAATGGGTGTGGATTTTCATCATCGCTTAAAATCAGGCTTTCTGGAAATTGCTGAAAAAGATACGTCACGTTGTTGTGTGATTGATGCCTCGCGTACCATCGGAGAAATTCAGAAAGATATGCAACAAGCCCTGTCCCAGAGGTTGGGGATTGAGCTGTCATGAGTGATGACCATAAACTGGAACCTAAAACAACCCCGGACCTGATCGGCCATAGCGAAGCTGAGCAGACTCTGCTGGAAAGTTATAATTCTGGCCGCATGCACCATGCGTGGTTGATTACCGGGCCACGCGGGATTGGGAAAGCGACACTGGCTTATCGTTTTGCGCGATTTTTGTTAAAACATGGTAAGCCCGGTGAAGATGATGGCGATAGTCTATTTGGCGAAGCCTTGCCTGCCAGTGACCCAGAAACTCTGTATGTAAATCCTGATGATCCGGTCTTTCGTCGGATTGCTGCGGGGGGACATGCGGATTTAATGACGATTGAGCGAGAATTTGATGAAAAGAAAAACCGCTTTAAAGGTCAGATCGGTGTGGATCGGGTCCGTGGTGTCGGCGCCTTTTTGGGGAAAACCTCTGCTGAAGGCGGCTGGCGTGTTGTGGTGATTGATGCTGCAGACGAAATGAACCGAAATTCCGCCAATGCTGTCTTAAAAGTGTTGGAAGAACCACCTGCACAGGCTGTCTTGTTGTTATTGGCCCATAATCCGGGACGTTTGCTGCCAACTATTCGTTCACGGTGTCGCACCCTTAATTTAAATAGTCTGTCAGATGAAATCATCACCGACTTGATGGCAAAACATGCCCCCGATTCGTCCGCAGAAGAAGCTTTAGGGCTTGCAAAACTGGCAGAAGGCAGCTTTGGTCGTGCCCTTTCGCTTTATGAAGAAGGTGGACTTGAACTGCATCAGGAGCTGTTAAAACTGCTTTCCACCTTGCCGCAATTGGACGTGGAAGCCTTGCATAAGCTAGGGGATAAGATGGCACGTGCGGGTGCAGATGAAGCCTTTCGCACCCTTGGTGATTTGCTAAGATGGTGGTTAGGACGCTTGATCTCCCAAGGCGCACGCGCTAAGACCTCAGGGCTTGGCTTAAGTGAGACAGAAGACGCCTTGATGGTGCGCATTGCCCAAAATAGCGATGTGACCCAACTCATGGACGTTTGGCGCAAGATCGGTGATTTGTTCGATCAGGCCCAAAGCGGAAATCTGGATCGCAAACAAGCCTTGCTGAATTCTTTTCTCGCCCTTGAAGGGGCAGTAAAATAGTAACCATAATCAATTATTATTGTCTGGAGTGACCCATGACGGGATCGACACCTTTTTACATCACAACGCCCATTTATTATGTGAACGATAAACCGCATATCGGTCATGCTTATACCTCTTTGGCCTGTGATGTGATGGCCCGCTTCAAGCGTTTGGATGGTTATGATGTAAAATTTCTGACCGGGACCGACGAACATGGTCAGAAGGTTGAAAATTCAGCTAATGCCAAAGGTGTTGATCCGCAAAGCTTCACGGATGGTGTTTCGCAAAACTTTCGTGATCTGGCGGCCTTTATGGGCTACACCAACGACGATTTTATCCGCACAACGGAAGAACGTCATAAAAAATCATGTCAGGCACTGTGGAACAAGCTTCTGGAAAATGGAGATATTTATCTTGGGGCTTATGAAGGCTGGTATGCGGTGCGTGATGAAGCCTTTTACACGGAAGATGAAACCGAGAAAAAGCCAGACGGCACGCGTGTAGCCAAAGCCAGTGGTGCCGAAGTCGAATGGATGGAAGAACCGAGCTATTTCTTTAAACTGTCAGCCTGGGAAGATCGCTTGCTGGCATTTTATGAAGCCAACCCGGATTTCATCCTGCCGAAATCTCGCCGTAATGAAGTGTTGAGCTTTGTTAAAGGTGGCTTACAAGACCTTTCCGTTTCCAGAACAACCTTTAAATGGGGCATTCCAGTGCCCAATGATGATGCCCATATCATGTATGTATGGCTGGATGCGTTGACCAACTATATTACCGCTTGTGGTTATCCAGACACAGATGCGGCCGATTATCAGAAATATTGGCCTGCGGATGTACATATGGTGGGCAAGGATATTCTGCGCTTCCACGCGGTTTATTGGCCAGCATTCTTGATGGCGGCGGACTTACCTGCACCGAAACGGGTCTTTGCTCATGGTTGGTGGACCAATGAAGGTCAGAAAATTTCAAAATCACTTGGCAACGTAATTGACCCGATTGATCTGGTGAATAAATACGGTTTAGATCAAGTGCGTTACTTCCTTCTGCGCGAAGTACCGTTTGGCAATGATGGGGATTTTGCCCATTCTGCTATGGTCTCGCGCATGAACGGCGAACTGGCAAATGACCTTGGTAACCTGTCGCAACGGGTTCTGTCCATGGTGGTTAAAAACTGTGATGGTGTTGTGCCGACACCGGGTGAATTTACTGTAGAAGATAACGCAATGCTGGCACAGGCCTATGGCTTGCTGGAAGCTGTGCGTACCAAGATCGATGTACAGTCTTTCCATGAAGCGATTGAAGCGATCTGGCTTGTGATCCGTGCCGCCAATGGTTATGTCGATCATCAGGCCCCGTGGAAGTTGAAAAAAGAAGATCCGGCGCGCATGGCGACGGTGCTTTATGTGCTGTCCGAAACGATCCGCAATGTGGCTTTGTTACTTCAGCCTTTAATGCCAACTAGTATGGACAAGATGCTGGGGCTTCTTGAAATTGGCGAAGAAAATCGCACATTTGCTTTTTGCGGTGAGGCAGGGGCCTTGAAACCGGGAACTGCTTTGGAAAAACCGGAAGGGGTCTTCCCGCGCTTTATCGATCATGAAGAACTGGAAAAGTCTTACGAAGGTAAAGACGGCAAGTTCCTGATCAAGCGAGCCTTGCGACAAAATCCAAAAAATAAAGAAACTGTTTTCGAGATCGTGCGTGAAAATGGTGATGTGGAAGAACTGCTGTCCACCGATCTTGAAAAAGCAAAAGAGAAGGGGGCTTTGACGCAAGTCTGAGCCCAAATCATAGATGTTAGTCGATAGCCATTGTCATTTGGACTTCCCTGATTTTAAGGAAGATTTCGATGCCGTTTTAACCCGGGCCGAAGACGCCGGGGTTAAAACCATGATGACCATTTGCACCTATGTGACCAAATTTGATCAGGTCCATGACATCGCAAAGGCCCATGACAATATCTATTGCACCATTGGGATTCATCCTCATAACGCAGAAAATGAACCGGAAATTTCTGTGGAAGATTTGACTGGGCCTGCGGCAAGCAGCGACAAAGTTATTGGTTTTGGGGAAACCGGGCTGGATTATTTTTATGATCATAGTCCGCGAGATATTCAACAAAAACAGTTTCACACCCATATCGAAGCTGCACGGGTGCTGGATTTGCCTGTTATTATCCATACACGCGAGGCTGAAGAAGATACACTGGCGATCATTGAAGAAGAAATGGCCAAAGCTCCGTTTAAGGGCCTGATCCATTGCTTTTCAGCGTCCAAAGCCTTTGCCGATCGTGTGGTCGAGCTGGGGCTTTATATCTCCATTTCCGGCATTGTGACCTTTAAAAAGGCCGATGACTTGCGTGCAGCTATCGCTGATGTGCCTCTAGATCGTTTTTTAGTCGAGACAGACGCGCCTTACCTTGCCCCCATACCCAAACGTGGTAAACGTAACGAGCCAGCCTACACGGCCCATACAGCGGCTAAATTAGCTGAAATTAAAGGTGTGAGCCAAGAAGAGCTTGCCGAGCAGACGACCGATAATTTCTTCACGCTCTTTTCCAAAGCGAAACGAACCTGCTGATGAAGGTCACGATCTTAGGCTGCGGCCCTTCAGGCGGTGTCCCCGGGATCGGGAACTATTGGGGCAAGTGTGACCCGGACAATCCCAAGAACAGACGCTTAAGGCCGTCTATCTTAATCGAAGATAGTGACCTATCCCTACTAGTAGATACATCACCAGATGTCCGTCAGCAGCTGTTAAACGCCGAAATGACGCGACTGGATGCGGTGCTTTATACCCATGGCCATGCGGATCATTTGCATGGGATCGATGACCTGCGCAGTATTAACCGTCTGCAAAATGCTGCTTTGCCGATTTATCTTAATCAAGAAACATTGGACCACATCTCACAGCGTTTTGGCTATGTGCTGGAACCGTTGGCAGAAGGCGTTGATGTTTTCTATAAACCCGTTTTGATCCCAAACCTGGTGGAAACAGGAAAGCCGTTTGAGGTCGCCGGACAGAGCGTCATGCCGATCCTGCAGGATCATGGCTATTGTGAAACGATCGGCTATCGCTTAGGCGATTTTGCATATTCCACCGATGTTGTCTCTATGACTCAAGAAAGCCTTGATCTGTTAAAAGGCATCAAGGTTTGGGTCATCGGCACGCTGGTCGATTTCCCACACCAGACCCATGCGGACGTGGATAAGGCATTAAACTGGATAAAAGAGGTCGCACCAGAGAGGGCGTTTTTGACGCATTTGGGTACTGGATTGGACTATCAGGCGCTGACAGAGAAATTACCAGATCATGTGCGGCCTTGCTTCGATGGGCTTGAGATCGTGGTTTGACTCAATCGAAATCTTTCAAATTTGCTAGAATCAAATAAATGATTCTATGAGGCTCCCTTGGATAAAAAGGGAGCTTTTTTTGTGCGTTTTTCGCTTCAGCGAAGACTCATTTTATTGAGTCAATTTACCTAAATATTTTCTAATCTGTTTAGCTTTTTTAGGCTGCTGAACTGGGGTTAGAACGAGACCGTGACCGGACGGCGGGGCAATTGCCAGCCGCCCCAAAGTAGAAAACTTAAAGCACGTCTGTGCATCAAACAGCAAAGAATTTACGAAAGTAGATATTACATTAACTCCACAAGTTCACATTCAATATACGCGTAAGTAATTAATGTATATTATATATTTAAAAGATACATAATATACATTATGCGACATTATTGATGAGTATAAAATGAGGCGCCTCAGTTGGTTTAAGTTTCTCCCCTCATGTGAATTTACTTTAACTTTGTGCATCACTTCTCGGTTGTGGTGCCTAAAGCTGCATATAAAATCAAGTTTCTGAGCTTAGTAAAAATGGATATCATTTTTCTGGCCACACTTATGCGGGCTTTCTTTTTCCAATTCGGTCTTTCTTGTCGATTTATTCTCAGGCATTGTGGCGGGCAAAATTTCTAGCCTGTTTGATCTATGGAGAGCCGAACCGTGAAGAATTATGAAAAGTCATCTTTTGACAGCGAGATCACCCGCCTGTTGGCAATTATGGAAAAATTACGTGATCCGGACACGGGCTGCCCTTGGGATATTGAACAGACTTTCGCAACGATTGCGCCTCACACGATTGAAGAGGCATATGAGGTTGCGGACGCGATTGAACATGAAGACTGGCCTCACCTGCGCGAAGAATTGGGTGATCTATTGTTGCAGGTGGTCTTTCATGCGCAGATGGCAAAAGATCAAAATATGTTTGATTTCAATGATGTGGCAAATGGGATCGTTGAAAAGATGCTAAAACGTCATCCGCATGTTTTTGGCAATGATGTTATTGAAACAGCAGATGCCCAGACCATTGCCTGGGAGGCGCAAAAAGAAGCAGAACGCAAAGAAAAAGCAGCTGAAAAAGGTGAGGAACCCCCTTCTGCACTGGATGGTGTTGCAGGTGGTTTGCCTTCACTGACCCGGGCATTGAAATTACAAAAACGTGCTGTGCGCGTTGGATTTGACTGGCCCGATGTAAATGGCGTTTTGGATAAAGTTCGCGAGGAACTGGAAGAAGTCGAAGAAGAGGTTCGTGAGGCCAATATCTCTCAAGAACGTATCAAGGATGAGATCGGGGATTTGCTCTTTACTGTGGTCAATCTGGCACGATGGGCAGATGTGGATCCGGACAGTGCGTTACGCTCCTGCAATGTTAAATTTGAACGTCGCTTTAAAGCGATGGAAAATGGTGTTCGTGCCAGTGGAAAAGAGATGCAAGAAGCTACTTTGGAAGAGATGCAGGGTCATTGGCAGACGGTAAAAGAAAGCGAGAAAAAGAATTAACTTTAGCCTTTAAGTAATTGGTAGTATTGTATTTTTCTCGCTTCTTAAAGTGATTTATTTATCGCGAACAAGCTTAATCAAACTGGAGGTATCCCAGTTGCCGCCGCCGCGCTTTTGGATTTCGCCATAGTACTGATCGATGAGCGCTGTCGAGGGTAATCTGGCCCCATTTCGACGCGCTTCATCCAGACAAATCCCGAGGTCTTTTCGGACCAGATCGACGGCAAAACCGAAGTCGAATTTATCGTCAATCATGGTGTAACCACGGTTCTCCAGTTGCCATGAACCGGCAGCGCCTTTTGAGATAACATCCACGACTTTTTTGGCATCAAGGCCTGCGGTTTCAGCAAAAGCCAAGCCTTCGGCAATCCCCTGCACAGCCGACACAAAAGTGATCTGGTTGACCATCTTGGTCAATTGCCCTGCCCCCACAGGTCCCATCAGGGTGACGGCGCGCCCATAGGCTTGCATGACAGGTTCTGCTTTTGCAAAATCTTCTTCTGTGCCGCCAACCATAACGGTCAAGACACCGTTTTCTGCGCCTGCCTGACCACCGGACACCGGAGCATCCATGAAAGAAAGGCCCATGTCTTTCGCAACAGCCGCCATTTCACGCGCAACATCAGCAGAGGCTGTCGTGTGATCTACAAAGAGAGAGCCTTTGTCCATAGCGCCAAAAGCGCCATTTTCGCCTGTACAGATGCTTCTAAGGTCATCATCGTTACCTACACAAGCAAAAACGATTTCCGCGCCTGTGGCAGCTTCTGACGGCGTTTTACTCAAACTGCCACCATATTCACTCACCCATTTTTCAGCTTTTGCCGTTGTGCGATTATAGACTGTGACTTCATGACCTGCTTTGATGAGATGCCCTGCCATCGGATATCCCATGACGCCCAGCCCTAAAAATGCGACTTTCATTTATGTTGCCTTTCGTTTCTTAGAATTGTTTCAGGCAGTATAGAAGGCGGATGAAAGGGTGGCAAAGGTTAGTTTGATATGGTGACAATCTAGCTGTTTTTCTGCGAAAGCAGGGGGGGCTTTAAACAGTGGGTAGTGTAAATGTTTTAAAAGGCCCCTGTTTTCACAGGGGCACGGTGTCACTCGAATTCCGCTACAACATCCATGAAAACGGCGCCGTAGCGTTCCAGCTTGGTTTGCCCTACCCCGGAAATCTCCAAGAAGTCATCGCTTTTAAGCGGGCGGTGCTTGGCGATTTCAACCAAGGTGGCATCGGCGAAAATGACGTAAGGGGGCACGCCTTGATCTTCAGCCAAGGTGCGGCGTTTGGCGCGCAGGGCTTCAAACAGCGCCTTGTCGTCTTCGCGTTCAAGTATAATGGTGGATTTGGCAGCGCGTCTTTCTCTGGCCGCACTTTTGGCATCCGGGTCTTTGCGCATAAGCACCGTTTGTTCGCCGCGCAAGACACCGCGCACATCCGGACCGAGCTTTAAGCCGCCAAATCCTTCTATATCCATACGCACCAGACCAAGTGCGACCAGTTGACGGATGATGGAGCGCCATGTGTCGCGCTTTAATTCCTTACCAATGCCATAGGTGCTGATCTGATTGTGACGAAAGCGCATGATCTTGTCATTTTTTTCGCCCAAAAGCACGTCAATGATATGGCCTGCGCCAAATGTTTCGCCTGTGCGATATATGCAGGACAGCACTTTTTGTGCCGGAACTGTGCCGTCAAAGGTATCAACCGGGTTCAGGCAGGTATCGCAGTTGCCGCAGGGTTCATCCAGATGATCTCCAAAATATTCCAACAGGACCTGACGACGGCAGCGATGGGTTTCACAATAGGCCAACAGCGCATCAAGTTTTTGACGTTCCACATGCTTTTGACGCTCAGGGAGGTCCGAGCTTTCTGTAAACTGGCGTAATTTGGTGACATCTTGCAACCCATACGCCATCCAGACGTGGGACGGCAGACCATCACGCCCTGCCCGGCCTGTTTCTTGATAATAGGCTTCCAGACTTTTGGGTGGGTCCATATGGGCAACGAACCGCACATCCGGTTTGTCGATCCCCATGCCGAAAGCAACCGTGGCGACCATGACCATCCCTTCTTCGCGCACGAACTTATCCTGGTTGGCGCTACGGATGTTTTTATCCATTCCGGCATGATAAGATAGCGCATCATAGCCCTGATCACGTAGCCAGCTGGCGATGTCTTCAACTTTTTTGCGGCTCATACAATAGATGATACCGCTGTCATGTTCATTAAAATCACCAAGGAATTTAAGCAGTTGGGTTTTGGCGTTCTTTTTAGGTACGATGCTGTAACGAATATTGGGGCGATCAAACCCGGTGATAAAGACTTCACCCTCGCCCAAATTCAATCGTTCAATAATATCATTGCGCGTTGGGCCATCGGCTGTGGCGGTCAGGGCAATGCGTGGCACATGGGGGAAATTGTCATGCAGGCTAACGAGTTGGCGATATTCCGGGCGGAAATCATGTCCCCATTGGGAGACGCAATGGGCCTCATCAATGGCGAACAGTGAGATATTGCAGTGGTTTAACAGGGTGAAAAAGCGATCTGTCAATAATCGTTCCGGCGCGACATAGACAAGATCAAGCTCGCCTGCGCGCATGGCCCGTTCAATTTCTTGTGTGGTTTGCGGGTCTATCGTGGAATTTAGGGTCGCCGCCTTGATGCCGACCTGACATAAGGCGGTTACTTGATCCTGCATCAAGGCGATCAGGGGCGAAATCACAATGGCGCAGCCGTCGCGACAGACAGCTGGGATTTGATAGCACAGTGACTTACCACCCCCAGTGGGCATGAGGACCAGTGAATCCCCGCCCTTGATGGTCCGATCGATCACTTCGGCCTGAACACCGCGAAATTCATGATAACCAAAGGTCTTTTGCAGGATATCCAGCGGGTCTTTAGACATGGAAACTGTCCGTCCCGGGATTCAAAAAGGCGCGTGCATCTTCCCAAACTTCTTCATTTGGGGTCAGCAACAGACAGTCTTCTGCATAGGTTTGCGGCCGATAAGGCCCTTGTGTGGCGATCATTTTATCAAAACCGCCTGCCTCGCGGTGAAGCAAAACACCCGGGGCATGATCCCAAGGGTTGAGGCGGCGATATTGGGCACAATGAAATTCCCCGCAAGCAAGCGAGATATAATCATGGGCAACCGATCCATAACGCGGGGCAAGGTGTGGGACAGGCCCCAAACCATTAACGGCGCGTTTTTCAATGAATGCGCGGTGCTTCTCACCTAACGTAACGGTCATACGTTCAAAAGCGGTGATATCACGCACTTTTATGGGTTTTCCGGATAAAGTTGCCCCTGCCCCTTTTTCCGCAACAGCAGTGCGCGAACGTGCCGGATCATGAATCCAGCTTGCGATCAATTCTCCATTGTGGGCGAGTGCGACCATGGAGCCAAAAACACTATTCCCATTGGCAAAATTGCGTGTGCCATCCACCGGATCAATGATCCACAGCGGGTGGTCGCTTTCTAGGGCTTTTAGGCTGGATTCATCTTTAGCCACCCCTTCTTCGCCCACAACGAGAGAGCCGGGGAGATAATCAGAAAGACGAGTTGATAATTTCGTTTCGGCCGCGAGATCAGCCGTCGTCACCAGATCACCCGGCGATTTTTCCATAATATCGCCGTCCGTCAGTTTTTGAAAACGCGGCATGATCTCTTCATCCGCGACCTCGGCAATAATCCGGGTAATATGGTCCACATCAATCTTCATCTGCCCCTTTTAGCAAGGCTAGATGTGGGAGTCATGATAAAAATCAGAAGAAAAAAAACAGACTGACGGCAATTGATACCAGAAAAATGCCAGAGACCGTCTCAATGATATGTATCTTCTCTTCAAGGCGCTTTTGCAACATTCGATTAGCTAGTGTTGCAGAGATCAGGAGATCCCAGAAGAACACGACAGAAACCATCCAGATAGCTGAAACGGTAAGATGTAGACCAGTGCTATCCGGCCCAAGGATCGTGGATAGAATGGAGATGTAAAATAGTGCGTTTTTAGGATTTAGTAGGGAAGATTGCACGCCGAGGACAAATGGTTTGCGCATGCTGGACGGAGCTTGGTTGGGTTGCTCTGAGAATGTGAGTTTCCGCTTATGGGTTCTGATTAAATTATAGCCAATCCAGAGGAGGTAGAATGCACCTGCAATTTTGATGGCCATGTAGAGAATTGAATGGGAATTGATCCCCTGCCAGCCCAGAATGGCGAGGATAATATAAACTCCATTTCCAAAGGCTATACCCAAACAGATGAGCAAGCTGCTCTTCAGACCGTGTCGAATTGAATGCCCAACGATAATGAAAAAGTCTTGTCCAGGGCTGAGTAATGCAAGGAAATGGGCAAGTGCCAAAGCGGGAAAGGCAGGATGCAAAAAGTGGTCCATGAGTGTCTTTCTTAGCTGTTTGTAATTCTCAGCTTAAAAAACTAAAGACTTGTTCTCAGGAATTATTGTCAAAAATTGATTTTTGATATTGTCGGGGCGTGGAGGCCGTATATTTTACAAAGGTGTGATGGAACTGGCTTTGATCGGCAAATCCAAGATCAAGGGCAACATCAACGATGGAATTTCCTTTTTTGAGCAATTTTTTTCCTTTCTCAACTCTTGCACTGTTGAGGTAGGCCCGTGGCGATAAGCCAAAGTCCTTTTTAAAAAGGCGTATTATATTTTCAATGGAACAGCCATGCTGTTGCGCCAGTTCTTCAAGGCTTGGAATGTTTTCAAAATCTGCAAGCAAATGATTTCTTATAGAAACGGCTCGCGTGTTTTTGTCGTTGAGTTTACTAGGAAGATTTGTATAGAGCAAAAGAGTAGCTTCAATTAGTTGCTCCAGTTCACTTAATACATCGCTGTTGTTTTGCATCAGGCGTACGAAAGTGTCAAAAAGAGAAGGGTTTTGGATAACATAAGGGGAGCAGTCCAGAGAAACAGACGTGTTTTTAAGCCCGGACATTTTTTGTAAACACCAATCTGTATTGATATAAATCATATAATAACTGCGAGGTTTTTGTTCGATTGGAGCACAGGCATGGGGTTTTAGAGGATCAATGAGTACCATGTCCCCTTGCTTGAGAAGAATATCCCCTTCTTTGAGTTTCAGGCATGTGCTGCCGGAGGTGATTAGACCAAGTGAGAGTTGATTGTGATAATGTTGTTTGTAGCTTTTAGTACTGTTAAAAGTTGAACGAATTTCCAAGTGGGGGGCCCTGTGGTCCCGTAGAAATTGTTGTGTAATATGCTTGGTCTGTTGCGTCATGTTTTCTTTATAGCATCACGATTAGATTAAGGCTATCAAGGTCTATAAATATCCCGATCCCGTTTATACGCCGTTTCTAAAAGTTCCATAATGCGTTTGGCTTCGGGGTTATAGTCGGCTTGTTGTTGCATGGCTTTGGTGATGAAGGTGGCGAAGGTGACGGCTTCGGCCTTGCCTTTCAGATCGAACGATTTGGCGATTTCTTCCAGGTCTTCGTGGATCAGGCGTTTGGCCATGACGTTGAGCTGTTTTTTGACCAAGGCATGTTTACTGCGCCAGCGGGCTTGGGCTTCTTTGGTTGCCATCTGTTCGTTCTCTCATGCGAAATGAAATCTACTTGTAGAGAATATGACGGCAACTGGTTAAAAAAGGAAGAAGCCGACAGAAATTTATTTTAATTCCCCTCCAGTACCCACACGGTTTCTGTTGCTGGGCAGTTTTTACGTAAGCCCTTTATCAAACAGATGATTGTTTTCTTCGTCACATGATAGCTTGCGGCGTATCGGTCTTGGATTTCCTGATCGCTGATGGAAAATGGTGGGCCGTCTGTTTGGCTTTGATCATATTCATAGGTAATAAGGAAGATCGGGGCTTGTTTGCTGATGGTGATCAGATGTTCGCTATAACTTTTTCGCATTTCAGGGGGCAGCGCGACATAAGCAGCACGATCATAGACCGCATCGATTGCTCCCAACAGATCAGCTGTCAGGTCAAAGAAGTTGCCGACAAAGATTTCAATATTAGCAGCGCGATAAATTTTCAGATCGCTTGCTTTGGAAATGTCCGGGGTGAGCTGAAGTTCATCGAACAATTCTTGGATGGCAAGTTCACTTAATTCACAGCCTTTGATGCGATAGCCTTGATCGAGCAATCTTGCAATGTCATGGGTTTTTCCGCATAGGGGAAGAAAGACACAGGCGCCTGTCTTTAAATTCAGGTCTTTAAAATAGTTTTTGAACAAGCTGTTCCCATCGGGTTCATGGAAACCGATTTTTTTATTTTCCCATTTGTCATGCCAGAATTCACTATCCATTTATTCACCTTTCATGCGTGTTCAGTTAAATATGTAAGATACATGATCTGATGCAATGCATGACGGGTTGGTTTTACCGCAATTTAAGTAAAACGAAAGTCAAAGAGAAACGCGTTAAGATCAGGTCAGGTTGGTGACCAGCCGGTTGAGTTGTCCTCATCCATTTGCGTATCGTTTTTTTCTTCAATCACAAAAAACTGTGGGTATTTTTGTTTGAAACGCGATGCGTTGGCGTCGTTCATCAAGACTGTGACCTCAATGCCGTGTTCGGTATCACTGCGGCTTTTGACTTCGCCATGATTATAAAGCCAGCTTAACAATTGTCCGTCACTATAAGGAACGGTTAAGTCAAAACGTTCAAATCGCGCACTTAACAGGGCGTTGACGTCATTGAGTAAGGCGTCGCACCCTGCCCCGGTGATGGCAGAAACCATAGCGACACGGCCATTGGACCGATTTGCCCGGTTAGTGATGATCTCGATATCATCTTCTTTAAGAAGATCTGATTTATTATAGACTTCAATCAGGCAGTCTTCGAGCTTGTCTTCCACACCCAATGTCTTCAGCACATCCAGTACATCGGCGCGTTGGGCTTCTGTGTCGGGGTGGCTGGCATCGCGAACATGTAAGATCACATCGGCTTCATGGACTTCTTCAAGTGTGGCATGAAACGCAGCGACCAGTTCGTGTGGCAATTCTGAAATAAAGCCAACGGTGTCCGATAAAATCACATCCCGGCCCGAAGGCAACTGGATGGAGCGCATGGTCGGGTCCAGTGTGGCAAAGAGCAAATCTTCGGCAAAGACCTTGGCTTTGGTCAAACGGTTAAAGAGCGTGGATTTCCCCGCGTTGGTATAGCCCACAAGCGCGACAATGGGATAAGGCGTGCTGCGGCGTGATTTACGATGCAGTTCTCGGGTGCGTTTCACACTTTCCAGATCTTTTTTTAAACGGACGATTTTGTCGTCAATAATCCGGCGATCCAATTCGATCTGTGATTCACCAGGACCGCCAAGAAAACCTGCCCCGCCGCGTTGGCGTTCAAGGTGGGTCCAAGACCGGACAAGACGGGATCTTTGATAGGTCAGCGCAGCCAGTTCGACTTGCAAGGAACCTTCTGAGGTGCGCGCCCGCTCGCCAAAAATTTCAAGGATCAGGCCGGTGCGGTCAATGACCTTGCAGTTCCAGGCCTTTTCAAGGTTGCGTTGCTGAACAGGTGTCAAGCTGGCATCGACAATCGCAAGGTCAATGCTGTCATCTGCCCATTCCCATTTTTCAAGGTTAGCACGTCCAATTGTGGTTGCAAGGGCTTCAACAACCCCCTGGCCGAACAAGGTTGCGGCTTTTGGTCTTGCGACATTCACGACTTCGCTATGAACCACATCCACATGAATGGCCAAAGCTAGACCGACACATTCTTCAAGCCGGGCTTCGGGCGAACGAAGACTGCCGCGTTCATTTTTCAGATGCGGGTGAACGACCAAACAAGGTGTCCGGTCGTTATCTTTGTTCCAGCCTTCGTTTGATGGGCCTTTGGCTGGGAAGGAACTGTCTGTCACGCTTATTCTTCATCTTCCGAAGTCGGGTCAAACAGTTGAACCGGTGAGGATGGCATGATTGTAGAAATTGCATGCTTGTACACCAGTTGAGTGTGGCCGTCTCTGCGCAAAAGCACGGAGAAGTTATCGAACCACGTAACGATCCCTTGTAATTTGACGCCGTTCACCAAAAAGATGGTGACGGAGTTCTTTTGTTTACGAATGTGGTTCAGGAATACGTCTTGCACATTCTGGGATTTTTCAGCAGCCATGGGTCTTATCCCCTATTTATCTTTATCGTTGGCATTTATGGTTAAGGTTTATTTACAGAGCGTCCGCTACTTGATCTGTCTCCCCGACTTCACAATTTTCCAAGGTAGCTTGTAACTCTATGCAGTTATTGAAATACCAAGAAGGAGCGATGCCGTCAAACTCTCCCTGCATCGGGGGCTCATTTCTGACCAGTACACCCGTACATCCGGCGTTATGTGCGCACTGTAAATCCACGTCCGTATCACCTACGAACCAAACCGCTGAACCCCTAGTGATTCCGCTACCTTCAAGGGCTAAATCTACAGGTGCGGGGTCGGGTTTATCCCGTGTTGCATCGCCTGCCCCAAGTATCTTGTTGAAATATTTGGACCATCCAAGATGGTCAGCTTCTTGTCGGAGGTACTTTCCTGTCTTGTTGGAGACAACAGATAGGTAATACCCCTTACAATGCAAGGCTTTCAGCATATTTTCAGCTCCTTCATGGGGGGAAAGCTGTTCAATATGCGATTCTTCGAATCGGGCATAGAAAATTTCACCCGCTTTTTCCCAATCTGCGCCATAGAGTGCCGGGAAGCTGTCGCGTAGTGATTTCCTGACGCGTTCTTTGGTTTCTTCAAAACTCCACGGTGTATGACCCATTTTTTTCAGCGTAAAGTTATGGGCATCATGGATGGCAGGCCAGGTATCTACCAATGTGTTGTCCCAATCGAATACAACAGCCTTGGGGCGGATAAGCTTGGACATAAAAAATAAACCTTCTTTGTCGGGTTCTAGAAAAATTCGAGCCGCACGGAGAACATCTTTTCAACCTTGCGCACTTTGTCAGACGCTGCAAAAAGCACCACCCGGTCTTTGGGTTGAACAACAGTCCCCCCGCGCGGGCTGATGACTTCGCCATTGCGTACAATAGCGCCCAGTAAGACGCCAGAGGGCATTTTAACCTCACGTAACGGGGCCCCGACCAGTGGTGATGTTTCAAGGGCTTCTGCCTCAATAAGTTCCCCAAAACCTTCGCGCAGGGAATGAACACTATGGATCCGGCCCCGGCGCACCTGCTGTAAAATTTGTGAAACCGTGATGGTTCTGGGGTTCACCACCACATCGATATCAAGATTGTTTAACAGGGGCTCATAAAGCGATTTGTTAATCAGGGTCACGGCGCGTTGTGAGCCCATGCGTTTGGCAAGCAAGGACCCTAAAATATTGGTTTCATCATCATCGGTTACCGCCACAATGGCTTCAGCGGCGTTGACATTGGCTTCCATCAACAGTTCCTGATCGCGTACATCCCCACATAAAACAGTGGTTTTGGTCAGTTGCGAGGCAATCTGGCGGGCGCGGTCTTCGCTTTTTTCAATGATTTTGGCATTTACCCAAGGGAATTCACGTTCCAACTGTTGAGCGAGGAACAGGCCGATATTACCACCACCAAAGATTAACAGGCGACGGGCTTCTGTTTCGTCATGACCAAAGGCGGTCAAAGCACGCGACATATGCTGTTCATCGACCACGAAATAGGCTTCATCCCCGGCCAAAAACTGGTCATCCCCTTTGGGGATCAGGGCCTTGCCATCACGTACCATACCGACCACGACGATATTCAGGTCGGGGAACAATTGGGTGAGTTGTCGCAAAGGGGTGTTGATCAATGGGCAATCGTCTTCACAGCGCACCCCGACCATACGCACCTTCCCCCCACAGAGTGGGATCATGTCGGTCGCCCCGGGAACGGTCAGACGGCGCATAACGGCACGTGCAACTTCGATTTCCGGTGAAATGATGACATCAATAGGCAGATTGTCGCGGGTATAAAGGTTAGCCCATTCCGGTGCGAGATAGCTTTGTGAACGGATTCGTGCGATTTTCGTTGGGACATTAAATAACGAATGCGCAACCTGTGCGGCAACCATGTTGATTTCGTCCGTATAAGTAACGGCAATCAACATGTCTGCTTCTCCTGCCCCGGCTTCTTTTAGAACGTCCGGGTGGCAAGCGTGTCCCGTAACCCCTCGGCAATCCAGCGTATCCGTTAGTTTACCGATCAAGGCCGGGGATTGGTCAACCACGGTAACATCGTTGTCTTCCAGAGCAAGATAGTGGGCAATGTTTGATCCAACTTGCCCTGCCCCACAAATAATGACTTTCATGACGTGCCCGCCTTTGTTTTTTCATCCGGTGTCAAACTTAGCGATTTTAGCTTGCGATGCAAGGCCGAGCGTTCCATGCCCACAAAAGAAGCTGTTTTGGAGATATTGCCGCCAAAGCGATTGATCTGAACATTCAAATATTCACGTTCAAAGATTTCACGGGCGTCACGTAAGGGTAAACCCATGATTTCACTGGTTTGATCCCATTTTAGGTTTTCACCACCGTTGGACGTGATTTCTCGGGGCAGCATATCGGCTTTGATGGGCTGGTCAGCTGTGCCCGGTGCCATAATCAGGACCCGTTCCACCACATTTCGCAGTTCGCGCACATTTCCCGGCCATTCATAGGCTTGCATAGCTGCAATGGCATCGTCGGAAAAAGTCCTCGGCGCGTGACCAAGGCTATGGGCTGTTTTCTGCATAAAATAATTTGCTAGTTCGGGAATGTCTTCACGGTGGCTGTTTAGCCCCGGCAAATCCAAGGGAACAACGCTGAGACGGTAAAATAAATCTTCACGAAAACGCCCTTCTGACATTTCCTGATTTAAATCTTTGCTGGAGGTTGCCATGACGCGCACATCGACTTCAACGGCAGTTGACCCGCCTGTTCTTAAAAAACGTTGTTCCTGCAGCACACGTACGATCTTGCCTTGTGTTTCCTGCGGCATATCGGCAACTTCATCAAGCAAAAGGGTTCCGTTATGGGCCTGTTCAAAAAAACCGACCTTGCCAGGGCCCCCATTGGCTTCTACGCCAAACAGTTCACTTTCCACCTTGCTTGCTTCCATAGTGGCGCAATTTAAGACGATAAAGGGGCCTCGGGCGCGTCTTGATTGACTATGAAGGTGGCGGGCGCAGACTTCCTTGCCAGAGCCTGCAGGGCCGTTGATTAAGACCCGTGAATTTGAAGAGGCGACTTTGTCAATGGCCTGACGCAGCTGATTTATGCGTTGGGAGCTGCCGATTAATTGATTTTCTACGGCACCACGGGTGCGCAGTTCAGCATTTTCACGACGTAGGTCGGCTGTTTCAAGGGCGCGGTTGACAGCCATGAGCAAGCGGTCCGTCTTGAACGGCTTTTCAATAAAATCATAGGCGCCATCATGCAAGGCTTTAACGGCTGTTTCAATGGTGCCATGACCACTCATCATCACAACTGGTAAATCCGGATGATCTTTTTTAAGGGCCTTCAAAATGCCAAGTCCATCCAGTTTACTACCCTGTAGCCAGATATCCAGCAACACAAGACTGGGACGGCGGGTCCGTACGGTTTCTATGGCCTGAATGTCACCTGCGGCCTCGCGGGTTTCGTAGCCTTCATCTTCAAGGATACCTGCTGTTAACATGCGGATATCGGCTTCATCATCGACGATCAAAATATCATGCGCCATCTGTAACCAACCTTAATGCTGTGTCCATTGGATCTTGTTGTTTGTTTTCACTTTCTACAGACGTTGCCTGTCCGTGTTGTTCAAATTCCGGGAAGTGCAGTTCAACCACGGCCCCTCCTTGTTTACGGTCTTTCAGGGCAAGTTGTCCCTGATGTTCTTCCATAATCTTTTTTGAAATGGCCAAGCCTAATCCAGTCCCTTTGGTGCGAGTGGTCACGTAAGGGTCTGTCAAACGATCACGTTCTTCGTGTGGGAAGCCTTTACCATCGTCTTCGATTGTTAGGTGAAGTTCATCTTCTTGTTCTTTCGCAGTTATCGTGACAGATCCTAAGGGGCTTGGAAGACCATCGGGCAGATCATCTTCCGGATCGAGATCATATTTACCGTAAATGGCTTCTGTTGCATTTTTGACCAGATTGGTCAAAAGGCGGGAAACTTGTTGACGGTCACATAATAAGGTGAGCTGTTTTTCGGGAAGATTCAGCGTGTAATTCACATTTGGACTGCGGTTCTTTTCCAGAAAGATGATTTCACCGCACAGTTCTGAAAGGTTTTCTGTTTTCAAGACCGGGCGTGGCATTCGGGCAAAGGACGAAAATTCATCGACCATTTGTCGCATATCATCCACCTGACGAATGATTGTATCGGTGCACATAGAGAATGTGTCCGGGTCATTTTCAATATCTTTTAGATACTTACGCTTTAAACGTTCAGCTGATAATTGAATGGGCGTCAGCGGGTTTTTGATCTCGTGTGCGATCCGTCTTGCCACATTGGCCCAGGCGGCGCTGCGTTGGGCGCTTTGTAGTTCGGTAATATCATCAAATGTTAGTACAAACCCGATAATTTCATCATCTACCCACTCAGCAGCAATGCTGGCATTGATGATACGAACCTGACCATCACGCAGGAGTTTGACTTCTGCCTGCGTAGGACGTTTGGGGTTTGACTTGGCCTGTTCAAATAAATCTTCCACTTCAGGCACGATATCTTTGATGTGCTGGCCTATCAGGTTCTGAATTTCTGTTTTAAAAAATAGACCGGAAAAACGGTTGGGCAGATGAATAATACCGATCCGGTCCAAACCAATGACGCCGGCTGTAACCCCATCAAGGACCGTTTCTGTAAAGCGGTGTCGTTCAGCCAGTTCCCGGTTCGCTTCTATCAAGTCATGACGCTGGCTTTGCAGTTGTTCTGCCATGCGGTTAAAGGCACGTCCCATCATACCAATTTCATCCCCGCCATGGTCTTTGTTTACACGGGCGGCAAGGTCACCCTGTCTAATCCTTTCTGATGCTGAAATTAGGTCTGTCAGCGGGCGCACCATCTGGTTGGCAAATGTCATCCCCAACCAGGCGGCTGCGAGCAGCAGCATCAAAGCAATGATCAGGAAGATCATGATAAAGCTGATATGAATGCCTTCACGACGTTTTTCGAGCTCAGAATATTGTTGATAAGCTTTTTCTACTCGATCAATTGATCCAGTAATTTCTGGGGGAATGAAGCGACCTATAAAGAGGTATGTATCTATATAGTTTTCCAGCTTAACGACCGCACGTGCTCGATCATTTTGTGGTTCAAAGGTTACAACAACTTCGTTATTTCCTGCCCTTTCAAAGACTTCGTTGGATATTTTATCAAAGGAAAGGCTTAACGTTAGGGCGGTTCGGGCCAGAACGCGCCCCTGTCCATCCATTAAGGCGGCTTCGGCCAGATTATTGTCCTGGGCAAGTTTGTTCAGCTCGCGTTCCAAAAGGTAGCGTGAGCGCGATAGGTAAGCAGCATTACGGTTTAAACTATTGGCCAGTCCCAAAGCATCGATCTGAATGGTGCGCACATGTTCGTCACGATAGGCTTTGGCTACGGTTTGCGATGAGCTTAACGCCGTTGATACCCGTTCACTGAACCAGGATTGCATACCCAAATTCAGATAAATCCCGGCAAAAATTGCAACCAAAATTGCGGGTGTAACAGCGAGCAGGCTAAAGAAAATGACCAGCTTGGTATGCAGTTTTGAACCTGCGACCCCTTTTGTATGCTGGTTGCGTAATTTGACAATGCGCCGAATAATCAGCGTGCCCAGCAACAACAGCAGGACGGCATCCAGATAGATCAGGTTTAAGACCAGTGTCGGATTTGCCCCTTGTGGGCCTGAACTGGTCATTGCCACAAAGGTTGCTATGCCTGATAAAATCGTTGCAATCACCAATACCAAAGCCAACCGTCGGCTGAGACGGTTACGTCTAACCCAGGTGATCAATTTGGACAGGCGGTCTGCATTGGATTTGGCAGTGGACAAAAAGAAATCCCCCTACTTTGAGGCCATTTTCCAAGTATTGTCCAAGGAGTTTAGTCGATTGTGTTGCAAAGAAGCAACAGTTGTTCCATGCCAATTATAATTTATTTTCCTGCATTTTTTGTGATGGGGATATTTAGTTCGCGTATTTTTTTACGAAGGGTATTTCTATTCAACCCTAATACCTGCGCAGATTTAATTTGATTACCATTGGTCGCTTCCAAAGTCATTGAAATCAAAGGTCTTTCTAGTTCTTTCAAAACGCGGTCATAAAGTCCGGCAGGCGGGAGGCTGTCCCCATGGGCGTCAAAATAGGACCGCAAGTGTCTTTCAACGGTGGCCGATAGGTTATCCGGGTCGGTTTCCCCGCCCCCGTTTGCACTTTGAGCATTCAGTTCAGCCAATTCCTGCTGGATGACTTCCAGTGTGATGGTTTCTTGTGAATAAAGGGCTGCCAAACGGCGCACAACATTTTCTAGTTCGCGTACGTTTCCAGGCCAGTTGTGTTGTTTTAAACGTTCAAGTGCAGGGCCTTCGATCGTTTTCCAAGGCAGGCCCTCTTCTGCAACGAGACTAAGGAAATGGTTTGCCAGTTCCGGGATGTCTTCAGTGCGTTCACGAAGCGGGGGCAAGCGAATGGGCACAACGTTCAGGCGATAATATAAATCCTCGCGGAACAGCCCCTGACGGATCAAACTACGTAAATCCCTGTGTGTGGCTGCGACAATACGGACATTGGCCTTGATCGGAGTGGAGCCACCGACTGTGGTATATTCGCCTTCCTGCAAAACGCGTAACAAACGGGTCTGGGCTTCTGCGGGCATGTCCCCGATTTCATCGAGAAAGAGTGTCCCGCCTTCGGCTTGTTCAAAGCGCCCTGATTTACGATTGGTGGCCCCAGTGAACGATCCTTTTTCATGACCAAAAAGTTCACTTTCAATCAGTTCTTTCGGGATGGCAGCCATATTAAGGGCGACAAAGCTACCGTTGCGGCGTTTGCCGTAATCATGAAGGGCGCGCGCAACCAGTTCTTTACCGGTGCCTGACTCCCCTGTGATCATTACAGACAGATCGGTGCCCATCAGGCGGGCGAGTGTGCGATAAATATCCTGCATGGCCGCAGAACGTCCGATCAGCGGCAGTTCTTCTTCCATATCATCATCTTGAACGGCTGCGGGTTTGCACGGTTGTGGGGTTTCCAGTGCTCGTTTCACAACGGACAAAAGTTCGTTTAAATCAAATGGCTTAGGAAGATATTCGAAAGCGCCACGTTCAGTAGCCCGAACGGCCGTCATCAAGGTGTTTTGTGCACTCATGACAATGCAGCGCAGCTCGGGTCGAATTTTTTTGATACGTGGGATCAAATCCAGTCCGTTTTCATCGGGCATAACCACATCGGTGATGACCAGATCACCCTGTCCTTCGCTGACCCATCTCCAGAGGGTCGAGGCATTGCCTGTGAGCTGGACTTCATACCCTGCCCGCCCTAGCGCCTGATTAAGTACGGTGCGAATGGCTGCGTCGTCGTCAGCAACGAGGATGGTAGCGCTCATGATGCATTTTCCTTACCGGACCGCAAGGGACCGTGTTGTTTTTCTGAATACATGGGTAACATAATGCGAAAGATGGTTTTACGGGATTCGCTTTCGCATTCAATTAAACCGCCATGGTCGCCAATCATTTTAGCAACCAGAGCAAGGCCAAGGCCGCTGCCTTTGGCTTTGGTGGTGACAAAAGGTTCAAAAAGCTGATTTCTCAGGTCATCCGGTATGCCGGGACCATTATCCTGAATAGAAATCATCAAAGGCAGGTGTACCCGGGTGTTGGAACCGGGAACTGCCAGGCGAACGCCATGTTGATAGGCGCTGGTCAGAATGATTTCTGCATTGTCCTGAACGGCTGCTTCGCATGCGTTTTTAACTAAATTCAGAACAATTTGGATGAGGTTGTCCTTGTTGCCAAAGACAGGTGGCAGCGAGGGGTCGTAATTTTCTATAAAGCGGACGTGTTTGCCAAAGCCATTTTGGGCCAATTGTCGCACATGTTCCAATACCTGGTGAATATTGACCGCTTCACGTTTGATCGGTCGACCATCTGAGAAAGATTCCATGCGATCCACCAAAGCGCAAATCCGGTCTGTTTCATCGGTGATTAAACGGGTCAGCCCTTTATCATCTTCACTGGCCGTACTTTCCAATAGCTGGGCAGCGCCGCGAATACCGGATAAGGGGTTTTTAATTTCATGAGCCAGCATCGCAGACATGGCGGTAATCGTACGCGCGGCTGAGCGATGTTTAAGTTGACGTGCAATTTGGTCTGCTAGTGATCGTTTTGCCAGACTCAGGATGATCAGGGATGGGTCTTCTACCAAGGGGGCGGCAAAGGCGTTGACCAGATGTTTGCCAAGACGCGGGGTTTCAATCGTGATGCCGTTTTCTGAAACATTGGCCTGGTCGTTTTGTGCTTGGTGTATCAATGCGATGACCGGGCTGTCATGGGGGATGAATTCGTTAATTCTGCGTCCTTTCAGGTAAGGCGCGCTGGCTTGAAGGAGTTGTTCTCCACTGGTGTTGACAAAGCGAATGATATCATCTGGATCAATGACAAAAACACAGGCTGCAACGGAATTTAAGATTACTTCCCCATCAAAGGAGACCGGCTTCTTTGGCATTTTTTAGGCCGCCTTTCGTTCTATATTGTCATCATAAAAGTCACGGATACGTTTTTTTACATCATCGGGGTTGGCCAGTTTCATAATGTCATTTCGAAAATGAACAGCCCCTGTTAAGCCCTTACAATACCAGCTTAAATGTTTTCGGGCATGGCGCACGCCGACATGTTCGCCATAATGGGCCAGCATGTCGTCATAATGGTCGAGAACACAATCGCGCTGTGTGGCCAAATCCGGCTGTTCCATGCGTTCACCTGTTGCCAGATAATGCATGATTTCTTTTAGAAACCACGGTCTTCCATAGGCACCGCGCCCTACCATGACCCCATCAACACCGCTTTGTTCAAAAAGTTGGTCCACATCTTCAAGGCTTAAGATATCCCCATTACCAATGACTGGGATATTCAACGCTTGCTTGATAGGGGCAATGGCAGCCCAGTCGGCTTGTCCGCCATACATTTGATCACGTGTGCGGCCATGGATAGTGACACAGGAAAGGCCAGCATCTTCTGCCATTTTGGCTAAAGTCAGTGCATTGCGGCTGTCATTATCCCACCCTAAGCGCATTTTGACTGTGACAGGGACATTAACCGCGTCTTTGACGGCGCGCATAATATCGCCTGCCAGCTTTTCATTACGCATCAGGGCTGAGCCTGCATAGGATTTAACGACTTTTTTAACAGGGCATCCCATATTGATGTCTATGATATCGGCCCCACGCGCTTCGTTCATACGTGCGGCTTCGGCCATGACATCGGGTTCGGTTCCGGCGAGTTGAACGGCAATGGGGTTTTCATCCTGGCAAGGGGTGGCCATTTTTCTGGTTTTTTCAGACGCACGAAGCATTTCCTTACTGGCAATCATCTCTGAAACCACAAGGCCGGCGCCAAACTTTTTTACTAGCTTGCGAAAGGGCATGTCGGTGACGCCGGACATGGGGGCAAGGATAACAGGGCTTTCTAAATCGATGGAACCGATACGCATTGACTGTTTTTTCATCAAGATAAATATATGCCTAAGTTATAGGCATGGTTTAAAAGTCATGCAAAGTAAAAAAGTGTTCTCTTGGCAAAAAGTGCTAAAATTTAGGCAAAATTTCAAAATGCTGAAAAAGATAGCAATTTATGTACAGAGTTACGCCATCATCACGTCGGTGACAAACCGTACACCAAGGAATCCAAGACTTAAAAGCAGATAAGCGACAAGGACAACGCGCGTGGCTTTACGCCCCCTCACACCGCTTTGATAATGGGCAAAAAGCAGGCCTGCGATTGCAACGAAGGCAGAAATGGAAAAGAGGGTTTTATGATCTAATGTTAGAAGTTGGCCTGTTTCCATGAAGGTCAGCCCGATACCTGAAAGAAGGTCAAGACCTAGAATGACTTCGCAGGCAATTAAAAGGCTCACAAGCAGGTTTTCACTATCAATGACCGAGGGCAGCATGCGGGTCAGTTTAGTGGGACGTTTTTTCTTTAAAGCACGTTCCACCAAAAAGGCGCTGAGGGCTGCAATAGCGGCGATTGTGGCAAGCGCATAGGTAAAGATCGAGATGGCAATATGAACCATGATCCAGTTGTTGATGGGACCTTCCTCATCAAGAGGATGTCCGGGGAAGGCCTGCCATAACATCGCCCACAGCCCCATCAAAGCGAGGTATGGCATCAATAACGGTGTTAGGCGCCAAGCCAGACGGCTTAAGCCACAAGTGATTGTAAAGGCGATAACGCTGGCAGATACCGTCACCCAGATGGCAAGAGAAAAAGATGTACGCCATTCCCCTGAATAATGACTAAGAGTCCAGCTACATGATCCTGCAATGGCAACGGCCATCAAAGACCAGAAGGTGCCCCCCTGCCCTTTGGGTTCTTTAATGAAATAAACGGCGGGTAAAGCCAAAGCCAAAACCGCACTGAAACTGAAAACCATGGACTCTATCATCATGCCAGTATCTAGCCTTATGTGGTCAAAGGATGCAATAGCTATTGTCTCTTGCTTTGCACCTCGGTATGAAGAAGTCATGAAATCAATTTATGCCATTATTGTTGCTGCAGGCCGTGGAAGACGGTTTGGTGGGGATTTACCCAAGCAATATTGTATGTTGGGTCAAGATCCAGTCTTGCGTCATACGGTTCGTGTTTTTTTAGAACATCCAAAAATTGCCGGCGTACGGGTTCTGATCCATCCTGATGATCAGGATTTATACGAATCGGCTTGTGGGGACCTTGATATTCTGCCTTGTGCTTTTGGCGGGGCGACACGACAGGACTCGGTGCGTAAAGGTTTGGAAAGTTTTGTTGATTTAAAACCTGATATGGTTCTTGTCCATGACGCGGCCCGCCCTTTTGTCAGTCACGATGTGATTGACCGGGTGATTGGGGTAACATCAACAGGCGTCGGTGTCATTGCGGCTGTTAAAGTTGCTGATACGATCAAGCGCGAAGTAGACGGTTTATGCGGTGAAACAGTAGATCGCACTGATTTATGGCGGGCCCAAACGCCGCAAGGTTTCATGTTTGACGATATTTTTTCTGCACATGAAAAGTTAAAGGGGCAGGAACTGACCGATGACGCTGCCTTGATGGAAGCGGTTGGAAAATCGGTTAAATTTGTCGATGGTCATGAAGATAACTTTAAAATCACGACCCAAAGTGATTTGGTACAGGCCCATAGGATGATTGAGAAAATGACAGAGTTTCGAACAGGCAGTGGTTTTGATGTGCATCGTTTTTGCACAGGCGATCACGTAACTTTATGTGGGATCAAAGTCCCGCATGACTATGGCCTTGCGGGACATTCTGATGCGGATGTGGCCCTACATGCCTTAACAGACGCAATTTTGGGTGCAATTGCTGAAGGGGATATCGGAAGCCATTTCCCCCCCAGTGATAATCAATGGAAGGGCGCATCATCTGATCGGTTTTTGATTAAAGCTTGCGAATTGGTGGCTGAAAAAGGCGGATCATTGGTGAATGTGGATCTAACCCTTATATGTGAACGCCCTAAGATCGGCCCCTATCGTGATGCAATGCGTCAGAAAATCGCGGAAATTATAGGGCTTTCGCTGGACCGGGTGAGTGTTAAAGGCACCACGACCGAGAAATTGGGGTTTACCGGACGTTCCGAAGGAATTGCGGCACAGGCAGTCGTATCTGTGAAGATGTAGGTTATTGTCTTCATGCGCTTACAGGAATATGATTTTTTATCACGGACCCGAAATGTATTGGCTGCTAATTAGCCCAATTTTTGGCATTCATTCCCTACCCATTTGAGAAAATCTTCATTGCCATTTTCGATGGGTGTGGTGAGGATTGCGGGGCAGTCGTAGCTGTGCATTTCTTTTACCCGCTTAACGACTCCGTCAATATTTTCTGCTGTTGTTTTGGCGAAAAATGCAGTTTCACGATCTTCCTGAACAGCATCGTTCCACCAATATAAGGATTGGATTTCGCCCAGGATATTAACACAGGCGACCAGGCGGTTGCGGACCAAATCCTGTGCAATTGTGCGTGCTTCATCCGTGTTGGCGCAAGTGACGTAAACCAAATGTATTTGCATGATAGTCTTCTGTGATTGTAGGTTTTATGCGTGCCGTTTCATGGTCGTTATGTATAAGGCTTGGCGTTTTTGAAATTTCACATTACCCTTTTCACATCCCTGACGAAATCAAAATGAGATGATTATGACCCAGGACAGTGATGATAAAGAATTCGATCATGATGGCATAAAACCATCCCCCTCACAACGCAAGTGGCTGGAACGGGGGCTGGCTCAACCCGGTGGCAAGTTGCCTCTGTTTGATGAGTATGGCCAGCAGGTTAATATCCAAACGGTGAAAAGCTGCATCCGAAATGGTTGGGCTGAACCATGGTTTTCAAATCCATTAAAACCGGACTGGCTGGTGTGTAAACTGACGGAGTTAGGACAAGAGGTTTTAGAGGATGAAGTTAATGAATGATGTAGTAATATACAATTATACAAAATAATAATGTTTATACGATCTTGAAAACCATTAATTCGTAATCGATTCAATTTTATCTAATTTTTGCGCAATCTAACTGCATCCGAAGTTTTTTTGCGACTGTGTGAGAAATTTATGCCTGAAAAATCATCTGAAAAGACTGTTTATGTCTGTACCAATCGCCGTTTCAGCCTCGACAGCCCCTCTTGCGCCATACGGGGTAGCGAAAAGACATTAGAGCTCTTAAAGCAGGAGATGGTAAAACGTGAATTGTCCTACCCTATTGAAAAGACAATATGTTTAGGACAATGTACCTTTGGTCCAGCCATTCGCGTTGCACCCGGTGGGGAGTTTTTTCTAGGGGCAAAGCCTGCTAAAATCGATGAAATTATGGATTGGCTGGTCAACGAAATGGGCAAAGAAGATTAGGCCAGATCAACCTTGTGAAATCAATTTCTCGCTTGGATTATTCGTCAGGTTTAAGTGTCTTCGGTTTGAAATGACGCTCAAAAAGGTCGGCAGGTTCGGGTTTTGCGAGCAGATAACCCTGTAACAAGTTGCACCCTTCCTGATTGAGATAATCGGCTTGGGGTTTTGTTTCTACCCCTTCTGCGATGGATTGCATGCCGAGGCTCTGGCTCATATTAATAATGGTTGAAACCAGCATACGATTGCCTTGTTCGCTGAACAACTCATGAATAAAGCTTTGATCAATCTTAAGGTGGTCAATAGGCAGTTTGCGCAAATATCCTAGGTTTGAATAGCCCGTTCCAAAATCATCAATAGCAATACGAACGCCCAGGTTTTTCAGGGCAAAAAGGTTATTGCGGACCTGATCTGGTTCATGGATGAATGAGCCTTCGGTGATTTCAATTTCAAGATAATGGCCGTTGATTTCGTGTTTTTCCAAAATGTCTTGAACAAGTATGGGGAAATTGTGATCGGTTACTTGTTCCGGTGAGATGTTGACAGCAATGGTGATTGGATCATACCCTTTGTTTTGCCATGCTTTGAGCTGTTTGCAGGCTTGATTGAGGACCCATTCCCCGATGCGCGAAATCATGCCGATTTCTTCTGCGATGGGGATAAATTCAGCAGGACCGATTTTACCTACCTCTTTATTATGCCATCTTAGCAAAGCTTCAGCCGCAATCAATTCACCATTCAGTGCAGTGGCCTGAGGCTGAAAATAAAGTTCCAGTTCCCCTTTATCAATGGCGCCGCGCAAAGCTCCTTCGATCATGAGCTGACGCATGCCAAGTTCGTTAAAGGACGGATTAAACAGGTTAAAGGTACTGCGACCGGTATCTTTAGATCGATACATGGCCGCATCAGCATTTTTGATCAGGCTTTCTGAATCTGTACCATCATCGGGGAATAGGCTTATCCCCAGACTGGAGGTTACAAACAGGTTTTTTCCATCCACAACAAAGGGATTGGAAAATGCTTCAACAATGCGATCTGCGACTTTAGTTACTTCTTCAACCGAGATAACATCCGGGAACATCAAGATAAATTCATCGCCACCCAGCCGTGCAACGGTATCTTCATCACGCGTACAGTTGATTAGCCGGGTTGCAGCTTCGACCAAAATGGCATCACCTGTATTATGGCCAAGGGTATCATTTATTTTTTTAAAATGGTCCAAATCGACAAACATTACGGCCAGACGTTCCCCATGGCGTTTGGCACGCGCAACACCCATATTGAGGCGGTCCCCAAACAGGCGGCGATTAGGAAGCTTGGTCAGCTCATCAAAATAAGCCAAGCGGCGAATCTCATTTTCCTGACTTTTGCGTTCAGAGATATCGCAGAAAATACCGGCATATTGGTAAATCTCGCCATGGTCATTTTTAATCGCGGTAATGGTCAGCCATTCGGGATAGAGTTCACCATTTTTCCGACGGTTCCATATTTCACCCTGCCAATAGCCATCTTTGAAGAGCTGGTTCCACATATCAACATAATACTGTTCATCATGGCGCCCGGACTTTAACAGGGCCGGTGTTTGACCGATGGCTTCTTTGGTGCTGTAGCCGGTCACTTCCGTAAAGGTGGGATTGACATATTCAATTACCCCTGCTGCATTGACGATGATGATGCCATCCAGACTGGCTTCAATGATTTTATGGGCAAGATGCAGGCTGTTTTGTGATTGTTTTAATGCTTGGGAGCGTTCTTCCAAAATTGTATTGATGCGCCGGACATATTCAAACTGCAGGCTGGACAGAATGCTGGAAAAACTGATCAGTCCAACAATTTTTCCTTCTTTGTCATGGACACCTAAGTGACGAAAACCCGTTTTGATCAGTTTTTTGCGTGCTTCTAACAGGTTGGCGCTATCAATGATCGTTTCAAGCGGACGCGAAGCCGACTGCCCGACGGTATCGGGGAATTTCTTTTGCGAGACAAAGCGCATAATATCTTTTTCGGTGACAATGCCATAGCTGTCATCGTTAAAATGGACGCACACGGCACCTTGAGGTGCATTCTGGATATTATGCAATGCCTCGCTTAAAGGCATCTGTTCCTCTACCAGAGGCGCAGAAACTGTGCTGGTTTGGCCTACGGTTTTAAGGGTGAGATAATATTCTTCCCCATGTTTTAAAATCACATCCGTCTGTGTGATAATACCGATAGGGCTGTTTTCTTCGTCAATCACCAGCAGATGGCGGACTTTCTCTTCCTTAAAACGAACGGCGGCTGCACCGATGGAAATATCGTTTCGTATGCTTTTAACCGGAGAGGTCATGAAATCACGAACCGGACGGTCAAAAACAGCCAGGTTCGATACATCCAGATTCAGGCTATCGCGTTCTGTCCAGATCCCGATTGGAACGCCCTTTTCCATCACAAGGATTGAACTGCATCCCTTGGCTTGCATGGCTTGTGCACAAAAAGCAACCGTGTCGGTTGGGACACAGGTCAAAAGGTTGCGGTTAACAATGGTATCAATTGGGTCGTTTACAGGGCTCATGTGTGCGCTTATCCAAGTTCAAGCGGCACTCTAACATGTAATTTCTCTTAAGGGGAAGCAACCATCAAGTATTTATAAAAAAAGGATTAATCATTTGATCGTACATACTTCGTCAAAAGCAGGACGGCGATTACGGTCATAAAGGTCAGCAACATCACCATAACCAATGTTGCACAAGAAATTAGCCGTGAAACTAGAGTTTTTATAAAATGTTTCATCCAGTTTTTCTGCATCAAAACCGGACATCGGGCCGCAATCCAACCCTAAAGAACGACAGGCGATAATAAAATAAGCCCCCTGCAGCGTGCTATTTCGAAAAGCAGTTTCTTTGCACAGATCATCAGTTTGTTCAAACATATCTGCTGCGCCGGGAAAGCTGGGGAAAAGTTGCGGCATATTGACATAAAATTTTCGATCTATGGCAATGATGGCCGTCACCGGGGCTTTCATGGTTTTTTTCTGATTGCCCTCCGACAGGCAAGGGATAAGCGCTTCTTTGGCTTTCGCGCTTTTGATAAAGGTAATGCGCGCCGGATTACAGTTCATGCTGGTCGGTGCCCAACGTGCCATATCCCACGCTTGAACAAGAAGATCGTCAGATACTTCTTTGTCCAGCCAACCATTATGACTGCGGGCGTTAAAGAACAATTGGTCTTGTGCGTCTTCGGGTATGGGGGCTGACATATGATTTATCCTGATTTCGTTTTGTTTAAAAAAGCATAATCGGCTTATTTTTATTATTCAACCCACAGGGTTTCGATATTTTCCCCTAGCCCGTTCAAGTCCTTTAATTTTTCAATTAACCGTTCAGTAAGCTTAATCCCGCTATCCAGCACGGTTGTCCCACCAGAGAGGCAAACCGGGCGTGCAAGTACAGCACCAACAGGCACTTGGGTGAGAAGAACTTCCCGGCCTTTGTTTTCCCCCTCTGTTGTGGTTGAATCAGCCTGATCAGTTTCTTCTTTTTCGGCTGTGGGCGGAGCGATCTTGATATCGACATTAATCTTTTGATAGTCTTTCGGGGCTTTAAGGGGTCGTGGGGTGCTGAGAACTTTATTGATCCGCCCTTGTAAGCCTTTTAAAGAAACTGGTTTGGCGACAAAGGCATCCACATCTAGTGCCATGGCTGCTGCGACCAGATGTTTGTCCGTATTACCTGTCAGCATGATGATGGGAATATCACGCGCAATGTGTTTCTGACCAACGCGAATGGCCTTTAACATTTCCAGCCCCGTCACTTGTGGCATGTTAAAGTCTGCGATGATTAATTGAGCTTTATTGCCGCAGAAATCACTGAGCATTGTAAGGGCCTGACCGCCATCTTTGGCTTCTTGCACATTACTAAAACCGATTTGGTTCAAGATGCGCGAAACGATCTTGAGTGAGAATTTTTCATCATCGACGACAAGCGCATCCATCATTGAATAGTCTATTGTACCCATTCTTCCTAATTCCTTAATTCAGAAACATATTTTTTAACGTTATCAACATTTTGCAGAATGTTTTGTTGTGTTTTTCGAATGTCATTTTCCGTCATGGTGAAGGCATTTTTTTCTAGAAACTCAAGCGTGTTAGCCAGGTCTACAGCAGCCGCATTGCGAGAGGCTCCTTTTGCGGCATGGGCCTTGTCACTGATATTTTGCGCATCGCCGGACTGAATAGCACTTTCCAGATCGCCCATAAGTTCTTCCATGGTTTCGACAAAGAAATTTAAAATCTCGTCAAACATCTCAGGGTCGTCCATACCAAGGATTTCCCCAAGTTGGCTTAGATCTACAGCCGGTGCATCCATTGTTGTGCTTGGTGGTTGGTCTGATGTGGGGTGTGGGGTGTCTTTTTTCTGGTCGCCTTCTTCGTGCTCAAGGGGCAGCCATTTATGCATGGCCTCGCCCAGTTTTTCAAACTTCAGCGGTTTGACGAGATAGTCATTCATCCCGGCAGAATAACAGGCATCCGCATCTTCAGCGGTTGCGTTAGCGGTGAGTGCGATGATGGGTAAAGCTGTATCCACTTTGTTTTGGAGTTCTTGTTTACGAATGGTCAGTGAAAGTTCCAGCCCGTTCATTTCCGGCATGCGGCAATCACTCAGCAAGAGTGCGTAGTTGGTTTCAGCCAATTTTTCTAAAGCCACGACACCATTTTCTGCAATGTCATAGGCATAGCCCAAGCGCGCCAATTGTTTGCCGATGACCAATTGGTTGGTGGGATTGTCTTCGGCAAAGAGGACAAGCTTATTTTCGGACAGGGCTTGACTGCGTTTCATTTGCGCACGCGGTTCAATTTTTCGTCTGGCCTGAATACCGCTTTCCACACCACAGGCCTGACAGGCTTGGCGAATAAGGGACATTTGCCTGACGGGTTTGAAAATTCGTCCACCTAGTCCGAGATCACGGGCTTCCTGCATGACTTGATCTGCAAAAGTTGAGGAGGTCAAAATAATTGAAGAACTGGGCAAATTAATTTCTTTTTGTAGTTGCTTGATGGTCTCAAACCCGTCAAAGCCTTGGAGAGCATGATCAATGATTGCCAAATCCAGATGCTCTGTCTGACCGTTTTTCTTGACTTCTTCCAGACAGGTGCCAGCCCAGACGACGGCCCCTTCCTGTTCTAGTGTCTGCGTATAGGATTTCAGCGTTTCCGGGTGATTTTGTAGAACAAGAATTGATTTATCTTGCAGCATGTTCCTTGTTTTTTCTTGTTTTTCAACCTCAGCTGTTTCCAGCCCCAGTTCAAACCAGAAGGTCGAGCCCTTGTCTTCTTCACTGATGACACTGATCTGACCTTTCATCAGTTCTGTTAAGGCCTTACAGATGGACAGTCCAAGTCCTGTGCCACCAAAGTGACGACTGGTTGAAGAGTCGGTCTGTGAGAAAGGCTTGAATAGAAGACGTAATTTTTCTTGTGAAATCCCAATGCCTTCATCCTGAACCTCGAAGCGCAGGAAAGCCGTGTTTTTGCTGTTTAACAAACTGAGAACCCGCACACTGATCGCACCTGTGGCGGTGAATTTAATCGCATTTCCGATGAGGTTTAATAAAATCTGGCGCAAACGTGTCGGATCGCCAATAACATTTTCAGGTACATCCGGGGCAATGGTACAGATCAGTTCCAACTCTTTTGCGCGTGCCCGTGCGCCCATCAGTTCAACCGCACTTTCAATGACTTCGCGGATATCAAAAACAATATGTTCCAGCTTTAAACGACCTGCTTCAATCTTTGAAAAGTCAAGGATATCGTCAATGATGGTTAAAAGGGCTGTCGCGGAATCTTTAACAACAGCAACAGAAGAGGATTGTTCTTCATCCAGATTGCTCAGATGCAGCAATTCCAACATCCCTAAAACCCCGGTCATAGGGGTTCTTATTTCGTGGCTCATGGTAGACAGGAAGCTGGATTTTTGTCGGGTCGCCTCCAGTGCTTCTTCGCGTGATTTTTTCAAGGCGACTTCAACGTGTTTACGTTCTGTAATATCGTTAATCCCGGTCATGATACAGTCTTCGCCTTCGATATTGATGAGCTGACCAGACAACAGCCCCCAGATTTTTTCGCCATAAGGGGTTTCGATAATAACTTCAAAATCATCAACAAAACCGCCGTTTTTGACTTTGCTGAAGAAGTTTTCTGTTTCGTTTTGCCCAAAGAAATCCTTTAGGGTCAGGGTCGCGCGCTCCACATCGACGGGTGTCGCAAATAGTTCAGAAGCGCGTCGGTTGATCCGTTTGACTTTTCCTGTTTCAAGGCTGGATAAAATCATGGGTAAAGGTGCCGCGTTAAAGAACCGTTCCAACGTTAAGGCACTTTCTTTCCGCTCCGTAATATCGTTGATGCTGACCAGGAAAAGTTCATCTGCATTGGCATGAATGGTATGGCCGCTTAACAGACAGGAAATGGTTTCACCATAGGCGGTTTCCAGATCCACTTCAAAATCATCAACAAAGCCAGATGTTTCAAGGTTTTTTCGAAAGTTTGAATAGGTGCGAAGGCCGAGAATGTTTTTAAGCCGTAAAGTTTCAATATCTGAATTGCCATCTGCGATAAATAATTCATGCGCGCGACGATTTAGACGTTTAACGCGCGCTTTATCTGATTTATCAATTAACAACATCGGGATGGGGGCCTGATCGAAAAACTCTTCATATCCGGCGGTTTTTGGGGCCTGAGTCTTGCTGAGGCCAAAAACGGCATAGTCATGCCCATCCAGGTGGGCGCGCTTGCCAGATATAAAACCATCAAAAGCTTCACGTCTGTTTGGGGTAATTTGAACGGGATGTTCTTTGACTTCGCCTTGGAGTTTAATCTGGTCTAAAAGAGACAAGGCTTGTTTTTTGCCGACAAACTGTTCCAGTGTTGTGGGCGTATTAATGATGTCACGTCGGCTGACACGCAACAGACGGCTTGCGGGAAGATTGAGCTGTGTCAGACGACCGTTTTCAAGGGTTATGGCCATGAGGGCAAAAGGCGTCGCATTGATAATTGGTTCTGCCATTTCAAAGGCGACAGTTTCATTGTGGGTTTCGACCGTCTGGTGGGCAAGTTTACCAAGCCCAGTTGTCAGCCCGATCAAAATGCACTGCCCTGCTCCAATATCTAAAAATCGTGCGGACAAAGAAACCGGAATTTTGGATTTATGGCTGTTATAAACCATGATCCGTATTCCATCGACTTGGCGTTCTTTATTGACCTGATAAAAAATGGCCTTACGTGTCGAGGGTTTAATAATATCATCCAGAATGCCCCAATTATTGCGCATTTCCAAATCCAGGCCAAAGAAATCAGCAGCGGATTTGTTAATGCGCATGATTTTGGCGGTTCGCGGGTGGCAGACGAGCAAGGCTTGTGGTGCATTATCAAAGATAACTTTTAAAGATTGGTTGGCTTTTTGTAAGGAGCGCGCTTCGTTCACCCATAAGATACGTGCGTCTTCTTCATCCGGGGATGGGGTGATCGCGATTTCTGCCATAAAGGTTGAGCCGTTTCCCTTTCTTAAAAGCAGGTAGGTTTCATCTTCCCTTTTAAGAAAGGCAACCTGTTTCAACCACTCATAGTCGTGGGGGATGGCAAGGATATGTTCCAGAAGGCACCCTTCAAGGGAAATGCCCATTAAATCGCAAAAACACTGATTTGGATTTAGAATATGGTTTTTATTATTTAGTTGTGCAGCGGCGAATGGAATATGTCTGTAAAAACTTTCTGGTACGAGCAACGATCTTAGCCCTCTATTTCAAGAGAATTTTTTTTATGTGAGTTTTCTCCTTCTATTCTTGAGCGAATACTACAATATCCCGCTGAATTAATAAATACGACAGTTCATATTTACTGTTTAAAACCAATGTTCTATCTTAGGTTATGTGATTGGTATTACCGAAGCCATTGTAATATATTTTATATTAGGTTTTATGAATTTTCGAAAAAGGGGGTCGGTCGATACCCCTTGTATTAACGGTTTTGCACCTGGGAAAGTGCGTGTTTTATGGCCCACAGGAAGATGGGGCTATCTTCATCAGCCAAGGCATCGGCAGCGTCAAAATGTGTTGCGTTTTCAAGTTTCAGTAATTGGCATGGCAAGCCTTGATTCTGAAAATATTCAACGGCTTTTTCAGATTGCATTGCGAACCCTTCCCCTTCAAGTCCCCCATAGGCGCACAGCAAAGGGCAGTTTACAAAAGCTTTTTTACCATATGGGCTTAGGATTTGTGCATCTTCATAATTCAGCCCCACATTGGCGTTGATGGTTGTATGGACCAAGGGGGTGAGATTGAACAAACCGCTTAAACTAATTGCACTCTTAATGGCACTGCCATGGACGTGATGATTCCCGTCTTCTTTCCAGTCAGTTGTCAAAAGACTACCAACAAGGTGTCCACCTGCAGAATGGCCACTGATGTGGATATTGTGCGGATCGATGCCGATACTTTCACCATGTTCCCAGATCCAGCCAATCATGTCGCGCATTTGATCCACGATATGAAATAGGTCTACATCCGGACACAGGTCATAATTAACGATAGCACAGGCGACACCGGATTTGACGAAGGGGGCTGCGATGAAGCTGAAATCCGATTTATCCATCGCCTGCCAATATCCCCCATGGATAAAGATATGAACCGGGGATAGCTTATTACCTTTTGCTTCAGGTAAAAACAGGTCCAAGGTACTTTTCGGATGGTCCCCATAGCGTAAATCCAATTGGGTATGGGGATGATTTTGGCGAAAGGCAGTGGAACGATCGTGCCAAACCTGAAAGACTTCCAGCCAGTTGGGGACACGCTCGCGCACGTTATAATGTTTTTCTTGAACAGGATCGATCTGTGGGTGTCGTTCTGTCACGTCAAACTCCCAAGTAACGATGTTGCATGTCTTTGTTATCTAACAACTCTTTTGATGTGCCCGTCCAGACAATTTTGCCTTTTTCCATGACATAATGGCGGTCTGCAATGCGTGCCATGGCTTCGGGGTGTTTATCAATGACTAAAATCGCCTGACCGGATTGCTTGAGATTATGTTCCAGCACATGCCAGATTTCATCCCTGATAATCGGGGCAAGACCTTCGGTAGCTTCATCCAAAATCATAAAAGACGGGTTGGTCATCAAGGCGCGTGCAATCGCTAGCATCTGTTGTTCGCCCCCAGATAGCGTGCGGGCATATTGTTTGGCCCTCTCGCCCAGTCTGGGAAACAGGTCGATGATACGTTCAACCGTCCAGGGGCTATCTGTGCCCGTATGGTTAGCAGCTGTTGCCACGAGGTTTTCATAGACTGTCAGGTTGGGAAAGGTTTGTCGACCTTCGGGGACATACCCGATCCCGGCTTTTGCGATCTTATAGGGGGCAAGGCTGGTAATGTCCTTGCCATCAAAGATGATTTTACCATGACGCGCCGGCGTTAAGCCCATCATGGCCCGGGTCGTGGTGGTTTTGCCCATGCCGTTGCGCCCCATAAGGGTGACAACTTCGCCTGCGTTAATTTCCAGATCAACGCCGAACAAAACCTGCGAGGGACCATAGCTTGCTTGAATGTTATGAAGTTCCAATAAAGCCATCTTATTCTTCCCCCAGATAAGCGGCACGTACGTCTGGGTGGGCCCTGACTTCATCGGGCGTACCTGTGACCAGACAATGACCACGTACAAGGACGCTGACGTGATCGGCCAAGGCAAAGACCACGTCCATGTCATGTTCAACCATCAAAATGGTGATCTTTCCTTTCAAGGGGCGCAAGACTTCCATCATGGAATGACTTTCGCTTTTGCCCATCCCGGCCATAGGTTCATCCAGTAACAGCATTTTTGGCTTTGTCGCAAGTGTCATCGCCAGTTCTAATTGGCGTTGTTGACCATGTGCAAGGTCCGTCGCCGGGGTATGGGCGAGATGATCCATCCCGACCTGTTCCAACACAGCCATGGCCGGATCGATTAGGGATTTGTCTTTGCGTGCCTTGCCCCAAAAACGAAAGCTGTGTCCATCGGTGGCTTGAATAGCAATGGCGACATTATCGAGCACGCTGAATTCAGGAAACAGGCTGGTGATTTGATAGGAGCGTTGCAGGCCAAACTGTGCCCGTTTATAGATCGGCCAGCGCGTGATATTTTCCCCATCAAACAGGATTGTGCCGCTATCTGCGAATAACTCCCCGCTGAGCTGGTTAATCGCAGTTGTTTTGCCTGCTCCATTTGGGCCGATTAAGCCATGAATGGTCCCCGTTTCAACATTGAGTTTGAGGTCATCAGTCGCCTGTAACGCCCCGAAGGATTTATGCAAGTTATTGACGGATAAGAGATTAGCCATCTTTAGCCCCCTCCCCAGCCAAAAAGCCATAAATGCCGCGTCGGGCAAATAAAACGACCAGCAGTAAAATTGGACCTAAGACAATCATCCAATGTTCGGTGTAGGCTGACAGGATTTCTTCCAGTAATAAAAGGGCGGCAGATCCAAAGATTGGACCGATCAGAGTACCCATTCCACCAAGCAGAACCATAACAATCAGTTCGCCTGATTTGGTCCAATGCATGATGCCCGGGCCAACAAATTCATTGAGATTGGCGAGTAATCCCCCTGCCAACCCTGCGCCAGCACCAGCTATGGTAAATGCGATCAGTTTGTAGCGCATGGTGTTATAGCCCAGTGCTTTCAGGCGCTGTTCATTTTGTTTACAGCCGCGCAAGACACCGCCAAAGCGGCTATCGACAAGACGTCGGGCAATAAACCAGAAAGCCAGCAGCAACATCAAACAGACGAAATAAAAGGTTACGCTATCGGATAGGTCCAGACCGGGGATTTCACTTCTACCCCAGACGTTCAGACCGTCTTCCCCGCCGTAGGTTGGTAGAGAGATCATGAAATAGAACATCATTTGTGCAAAGGCCAACGTAATCATGATGAAATACACCCCAACGGTGCGCAGGCTCAATAGCCCGATGATTAATCCCAACAGACTGGAGGCAAGGATACTGGCGGGTAAATGGACAAGCCCTGACATGGACCCGGTCCACTCCCCCGGAAGAAACGGGACGGCGCTGCCTTCAAAGCTATGATGGGTCAGGATGCCAACACTGTAGGCGCCAATTCCTAGAAACATGGCATGACCCAAGCTGACCATTCCGCCGTAGCCGAGGATAATATCAAGACTCATGGCTGCGATGGCATAGATGAGGATGCGTGTCGACAGGTCAACCCAGAACGGCTGGTTCATTGCCGTTGCGATAAAGGGTAAACTGAACAAAATCAAAAGGGTGACAATTTGAACAGATCGAATACGTGTGATCATGATTGCCCCTTATAGGCTTGAAATAAGCCGCTTGGTTTAAAGAGCAGGACAATAGCCATCAAAATATAGATTCCCATGCCGGAGGCTGCCGCACCCACATTGTCGGCGTTGGCTGGTTCCATAAATTCGCGAAGTCCCATGGGCAGGAAAGCACGCGCGTAGGTGTCCACAAGTCCGACCAGCAAAGCACCAACCAAGGCCCCGCGCACAGAACCAACGCCCCCGACAATAATAACCACAAAGGTCAGGATCAGAATATTTTCCCCCATGCCGACCTGAATGGCGAGCATAGGACCCGCCAATGCCCCGGAAAGACCCGCTAACATGGCACCTAATCCAAAGACGACCGTATAAAGCCAGTCAATATTAACACCAAGGGCACCGACCATTTCGCGGTGTGTGGCCCCTGCACGGATCAACATGCCGACACGGGTATTTAAGATCAGGTGTCGTAAACCTAACGCCACGATTAAGCCGACGGCGATAATGAATAAGCGGTAGGTTGGATACGGTGTGTCGGGAAGAATTTCCATCGTGCCGTTTAACAGGGCTGGTGGATTAAGGAACAGGGCTTGTGGGCCCCAAAGGATTTTAACCAATTCATTAAAAAATAAAATAATGCCAAACGTCGCAAGCACCTGATCAAGGTGTTCACGGGCATAAAGACGGCGCATGGCAAGTATTTCAATCACCATGCCCGAGGCCGCGCAGGCCCCAAGGGCAGAAATTACACCGATTAGAAAAGATCCGCTGGCTTGAGTGACTGTGGCACAGACATAGGCCCCAACCATGTAAAGCGATCCATGGGCCAGATTTAAAAGATGCATAATGCCAAAGACAAGAGTCAGTCCGGCTGCCATTAAAAACAGCATCACCCCTTGTTGCAGGCCATTTAGCGTTTGTTCAAGAAATAAAAGTGTGGTCATTAATAAGTAGTGCCCCTGCACAAGCAGGGGCCCTTAAAATCAGGCTTCTGAAGGCCCCTGCTTGCACAGGGGCACGATATTTGGATTACATTTTACATTGTGAAGCATAAGCATCCACATGGTCAGTGAAAACCTTGCCAACTGTTTTGTTGGACACACCTTCACCGGCTTTAACCACTTCACGGACATAGATATCCTGAACCGGATGGTTGTTGCTGCCGAATTTGAAGTTTCCACGCACGGAGTCAAATTTAGCGGCCTTGATGGCGGCGCGGAAAGCGTCTGTATCGGACACATTACCTTTGACAGCGGCAATCGCGCTATCAAGCAACATGGCGGCATCAAAGCCTTGGGATGCATAAAGCGATGGGTTACGTTTATATTCAGCACGGAAAGCTTCGACGAATGCTTTGTTAGCTGCATTATCCAGATCCCATGTGTATTGGGAGGCATTATGCACACCTAATGCAGCCTCGCCCACGGCTTTCAAGATGCCTTCATCAAAGGAAAAGGCAGGGCCATAAAGCGGTGTTGTTTTGCTTAAGCCGGCTTGGTTATATTGCTTTACAAAATTGATCCCCATTCCGCCAGGTAAGAAGAAAAAGACGGCTTCTGGCTTGGCGGCGCGCAGGTTTGCGATTTCAGCAGCGTAATCCACCTGACCAAGTTTTGTGTATACTTCGCCTAGAACTTCACCTTTAAAGAAGCGTTTGAAACCAGTTAACGCATCTTTGCCCGCCGGATAGTTTGGCGCCAAAATATAGGCTGTTTTCACGCCTTGGTCGGTGGCATATTTCCCCATGGCTTCGTGCAGGTTATCGTTCTGCCAAGCCACGTTGAAATAATTTTCGTTGCAAGCTTTACCCGCCAATGCAGACGGGCCAGCGTTTGTGCTGATATAGATTTTACCTGCTTTGGTGACGCTTGGGACCACGGCCATAGCGAGGTTGGACCAGACGATCCCGGTCAAGACATCAACATTGTCTTGTTTGATCATGCGGGTCGCGATTTGTTTGGCGTTACCGACCTTGCGGGCATCATCTGTGGTGATGACTTCGGTTTTGACCCCGCCGAGCATGCCATTTTTCATTTTGACAGCCAGATCAAACCCGTCACGAATATCGATGCCAAGCGAAGCACCCCCACCAGACAAGGTGGTAATCATACCAATTTTAACAGGTTTGTCATTCGCCTGTGCCATGCCAAGTGTTAAACTGGCTGCTGCACATAAGCCCAAGACTTTGGGAAGAAATTTCATAGGACATGCCCTCACTATTTATAATGAAATTGAGTTGTGACTGAGCTTAATGGGATTTTTTTTGAACACAAGAAAAACATACTTTTTCAAGGGTGGCACGAAAATTGAGATGTGTGTTATCAATGAATTACAGTTGAGGAGTTGGACGTGAAGGTTACTAAAACGGCAAAACTATTGGTTTTTACCGATCTGGATGGCAGTTTGCTGGATCATGAAACTTATTCGTTCTCCTCTGCTCAATCTGCGCTTGATCGATTGAAATCTCATCATGTGCCGATCATTTTGACTACCAGTAAGACCTATGCTGAAGTGGTTGATCTGCAAAAGGAATTGGGAATTAACGATCCCTGTATAGTTGAAAACGGGTCTGCAATCTATATGGGATCAAGTGGGTTTAGTCAGGCATTGGCCGTGGGGGATGCGCAAATTTTCGGTCGCTCATATCAATCGATTTGCACATTTATTGAGCAACTGCCTAAAAATATTCGTGTTTCCCTGACAGGTTTTGCCGATTTATCGGCACAAGAGGTCGCCCAAGTGACAGGCCTGCCTATTGAAAAGGCAGAAAAAGCAAAAAACCGCCTGGCGAGCGAACCGTTTCAATGGACGGGCGCGCCAGAGGGGCTGAGAGAATTGGAAAAACTACTGGATGGGCAGGATATGGCTCTCTTACAGGGTGGACGTTTTTATCATATCGTTTCCAAGGTCGATAAAAGTTTAGCGCTGGACTGGCTGGCAAAGAAGGCAAAGTCTGTTTATAATGCTGTTGATTTTCATACGGTTGCGCTGGGTGATGGGCCGAATGATGAAAAAATGATCGCTTCAGCCGATACAGGCATAGTAATTGCTAATCCGGATGGGGTGGCCCTGACAATCAAGGGGGCCTTTGGGAAGATTAAATATCCAAAAGCGCCGGGGCCTGCGGGCTGGGCGCAAGGGATGCATGAGTTGATGGACGAGCTTGGGCTCGCATAACATAAGGTGGGGATTTAGGATGTCGGACTTTTATCAAAAAGGTGAAATTTCAACGCTTCATAATTTAACGGATCGATCGGTTGAAGATTTTGAACAAGAACTAACTATGTTCGCCCAAACCCGACCCATGTCGCTGGTTTTGCCGTCGTTGTTTAGTGAACTGGAAGGTCCTGCCCTTGCCAATATTGTCGAAGAATTAGCCCAAGTTCCATATCTGGCTGAAATTGTGATTGGTCTGGATCGCGCTGATAAAGAACAGTTTGAATATGCAAAGAAATATTTTTCCAAACTGCCCCAACGTCACCGCATTTTATGGAACGATGGACCAAGACTACAGGCGCTGGATGCGGAATTAAAAGATAAAGGCTTGTCCCCGCGTGAACTGGGTAAAGGACGTAATGTTTGGTTCTGTTTTGGCTATACCATTTCATCACGCCGCGCAGAAGTCGTAGGTTTACATGATTGCGATATCCTGACTTATGATAGAAAAATGCTGGCACGCTTGCTTTATCCGGTGGCAAATCCGAACTTTTCTTATGTGTTTGCAAAGGGATTCTATCCGCGCATCAATGAAGGCCGCTTTAGTGGCCGGGTGACCCGTTTGTTAGTGACGCCGTTGCTTCGTGCCTTGAAGAAGGTCATTGGTGATCATGATTACCTGACTTATCTGGACAGTTTCAGATATCCGCTGGCGGGTGAATTTGCCATGCGAGCCAGTGTGGTGTCTGATATTCGTATTCCGTCTGACTGGGGGCTTGAAATTGGCGTCCTGTCTGAAATTCGTCGCAACTATTCCACCAAAGTGATTGCGCAGGTGGATATTGCCGATAACTATGACCACAAGCATCAGGTGATGTCGGAAGAAGATGCCAGCACGGGCCTTTCGCGCATGAGCATTGATATTTCTAAAGCGATCTATCGAAAACTTGCTACGGATGGGGAAATTTTTTCTTTAGAGAAATTCCGCACCATCAAGGCGACCTATTACCGTGAAGCGCTTGATTTGATTGAAAACTATTATAATGATGCGATGATGAATGGTCTGTCCGTGGATCGTCACAAGGAAGAACAGGCGGTCGAGTTATTTGCGGCCAATATCATGCAAGCCGGACAGGTCTTTTTGGAACACCCTGAAGAAGTTCCTTTCATCCCGAGTTGGAGCCGTGTTCATGCAGCTATGCCGGGCTTCCTGACACGTTTGAATAAGGCTGTTGAAGAAGATAACGAGTCTTAATTTGCAAATTGTTGTTGCGTCAGCCAAACCGTTTGATAGGGGCTAAAGATCAAATCCCCTATCGGGTCGGTGATGTCTTGATCGGTGATAAGGTCTACCCAATTTTCATTTTTATCCAGATTTAGGTCAAACAGGGATAAGGGGCGATCTGTTTTTTGCAGGTTGGTGACAGAATAGATAAACTGCCCCTGCCCTTTATGTTGACGGATAAAACCGAAAAATCCTGATTGGGGTTGCATAAGATATTGTGTGGCATCGGGATGGAAGGCCGCTTGATTGATACGTATATTCAGGCGGCGACGAATTTCATTAAAGACGCGTGCGGTGCTGCTATGCTGATCCGCAAGCTTTGTGGCTGTTTCATCAAAATCAAGCTGGCTGCGGTTGATGGACCGATTATGCTGCGTTTGTTTCAGCTTTTCATAATCATTTGGGGTGCCTAGCAGACTATGGACATAAAAGGCTGGAATGCCTTGTAAGCTCATCATCACAGATTGGGAGGCTACAAACCGTTCTACTTGTAGATGGTCTGCACCCTGAATGGTGCCTTTGAGTGCATCAAAATAAGTGATGTTCATTTCATAGGGTTTTTCGACGCCTTCGCGCGAGGTTCGGGTTGTGACCTGTGCGCCAAAGACTTCGACCGTATTAAGCAACAGATCAATGTCATTTTGCGATAAAAGCCCATCCACCGGACGCAGGCCAATACCATCGTGGGAAGCCGTAAAATTTAAGTATGTACACCCGTTTTGCAAAGGCGGCATGCTGCTGGCCCAGTGGCGCAAATGTTCAGAACGTCCTGTCAGCAAGGCGTGCAGCAACAAAGGTGGCAGGCTAAAGTTATAGACCACATGGGCTTCGTTGCCATTGCCGAAATATTGCAGGTTTTCGTGGTTTGGCACGTTGGTTTCGGTGATCAGAATAATCGTTTCATCGCGCATATCAGACAGGCTGCGCATCAGTTTTACAATTTCATGTGTCTGGGGTAGATGGATGCTGCTGGTCCCTGCCTCTTTCCATAAAAAGGCAACTGCATCAAGACGGAAGATCCGAACTCCATGATCAATATAACGCCCCATGATTGCGAGCATTTCCACCAAAAGATCCGGATTTGAAAAATTAAGATCCACCTGATCGTGGCTAAAGGTACACCAGACGTATTTGGTTCCCTCTTTTGTCACTGTCGGGCGTAAAAGTGCAAAAGGTCTGGGGCGCACGACATGGCTCAGATCATCATCGGGCTGGGCTGTTTTTATGTATCTCTTGCCAGGTTCTTGTGCGTCTTCAAATTCTTTAAACCATTTGTGTGACCCGGAAGCATGGTTGACTACAAGATCGCCCATAAAACGGTAATCTTTGGCAATTTTTTCAATGTCTTCCCAGTTGCCAAGATCTGGTCGGACCTGATCATAATCCTGAACAGCAAAACCGTCATCAGAGGTATAGGGAAAGAAAGGTAGAATATGAACACCTGTCAGACTGTCTTTCAGGTAGGTATCCAGAAAATGCTTCAGCGTTCGAAGTGGTTTTTCCCCTTCTATGACAAAGGTATCGCCATAGGTGATCATCACAGCATCTTTTTGATCCCACAACGCACTAAAGCGCGGCTTGGCATTTTTTTTACCAACGCCAAAGGCATCAAGGCAGCGCTTAGCGAGCGGGGTTAAATCAGCATCAGGATATATATATTCGAGATGCCGTGTGATGATCTTTTGTTTTTCTTTCATAAAGAATAGGTTTACACAGGTTTTATTTACACTGACAATAAAAAATCAAGCATATGGGGGAGCCATAAAGATGAAAAAAATTGCGATGGCATTGGCGCTGACCGTTCTGCCTATACAGTCTGTGCATGCCGATGATCGTCAGGTTGTCAATGTACCAAGCGAAATTAAGGCGATGTTCTTAGAAGAAATGCGCGGTCATCTTGATAACCTGAATGAAATCACACTGGCCTTATCAGCAGGTGACTTTGAAGCCGCTGCTTTTGTTGCTAAAAACAAAATGGGCTTTGGTCATTCCATGCGTGAAATTCTGGTCAATCAAGGTATGCATGAAGCTGAAATTGATGCCTTTATGAAAAGAATGCGTGAAAAACATGGCCCAGGCCAAGGTCGGGGCATGGGGCGGTTTATGCCGGAAGAATTAACCATGATGGGGCAGGAATTTCATATGGCAGCTGAAAATTTTGCCGAAGTTGCCAGTAGTGTTCAATCCCCACCCACGCCTGAAGATTATAAAAATGTCTTTACGGCCCTAAGTGAAACTATTGACGTGTGTAGCGCGTGCCATTCCACATTCCGAGTAGAATAAAACGATGAAAATTAAAAGAAATTCAGATGTCTTAAAATCCACTTTGGATTTATCGAAAAAGAAAATCCTTGATGTGGGAAGCGGCGAAGGCCATTTGACCCGCATGATGACGGAGGAAGGCGGCGAGGTTATTGGGCTTGAATGTACTGCGCGCCAACTTGAAAAGGCAATGTCTTATAATAAAGTCGGCAATGAAACTTATGTGGACGCAGTGGCACAATCCCTGCCCTTTGAGGATCAGTCGTTTGATATTATTATTTTCTTTAATAGCCTACACCATATCCCAGTCGACGATCAGTTCACGGCCCTTTGTGAAGCTGCGCGTGTGTTAAAATCAAAGGGCTATATTTATATTTCTGAACCGATTGCCGAAGGACCGCATTTCGAACTTTTAAAACCTATTGATGATGAAACATTCGTGCGTGCCAAAGCCTACGAAGTTATCAAACGTTTTGAGGAAGCCGGTTTAAACTGGATTACTGAAGAGGTTTATAATCACCCGGTTCGCAGGAAAAGTTTTGAAGAGATGCGCGATAAACTGACAGGTCCTAACCCGGAACGCGAAAAAATATTTGTCGAACAGGATGCACAACTAAGAGAGTCGTTTAAGCAGTTGGGGCAGCATGAAGATGGATTTACTTACTTTGATCAGCCCACACGGATGAATTTGTTGCAGAAATAAATCTGCTTTTGCGATTACCTGCCAAAACGTTTGCCAAGTTAGGCGGTGTTTTATGCATCGGCTTGGCTATGTCTATTGGGCTTGTGGTTTGAGCGTTTGATGGGAACTGGGCAGTTTATCAAAACTTATCCAATAAGATTGCCTCCACAATGCATTCCCGGCATTTGCTTTTGTCGGTGGTGGCAGATAGCAGTGGTGACAGTTTCACAGAGTTCTTGTTTGGTAACGGATGGGGCAGTTTTGCCAATATGTTGATGATGAACGTTCCTTTTGAAAAAACCGCTGTTTTTTTCTCAGGAAACATGGCTGATATCAGTAGTGAAACCTGGATCTGGGACAGTCTGTTACGTTTTGATTTTCACAGTCATAATCTGTTTGTGGAAAGCCTTGGCAGCATTGGATTGGTTGGGGTTCTGCTGGTTTTTGCGTATTTTACAGCTTGGTCCGCTTTGCCAAAAGGGAATATTTATTTTTAACTTTTTCGTGTGTCATTGGCCTGATTCTATTAAATTACATTTGGATTGCTAAGCGGTCAGACAAATTGTTACAAGCATTTGAAATTAATATCGTTTAAAAGCCTAATTTGTTTTATCTTTATAGTTTTTTCCTATAGCGGTTTTTTCAGCTACCGTCTTGCAGAAGCAGGTCATCAACAGATTATTTTAAATCATGAACCACAAAATGACCCAACAGAGGCCTGTCGGGTTGATGTGTATGTTTTTGGTCGCGATGGACGCCATTTTGCAGAGGTGTTTAAATCTTACATTCATATGCTTAATAACAAGATTGAAGAAGAAGAGAGCACTATTACGCCTGCGCATTGGCAACGACTTGAACAATTATTATGTAATGCAGACCAACGTTTGTCTGAACGACAAGAGCTTGTGTCGGGTGTACGGGCCTTGATGGCACGTGGGGATTATCTCTATCGATATCGCACGCAAACACAGCAGCATCCAGTCCTTTATAAGAGAATGATTGAGGGGTGGCAGCAAAATCTTGATGAGGTAATGGCCCTTGCTCCAAAACGATTTGATCTTGCTATTCCCTTTTATAACTGGCTCTTGGAAACAGGTCAGGAAGAAGACCTTTATCAACGGGCCCAAAAAGCGCTTCAATATAAGTCAACCAAGCCGATTGGTTTGTGGTTTTCAGGGATTGTCTTATTGAATGATCCGGCTCGAAAAGACAGGGGTGTAGTTATGTTAAAGGAAGCATTAGATTTTGGAATTGAAAAATTCTTTCCTGTAGAAGCTGGCTTAAAACAAGCGCTAAACAATCTTTAGAGCGATGCTTCCTCAAGAGGAAGCTTTATCAAGTTAAAATTGTTTATTGTTATATCTATAAGCTTTATTATTGTTTTTCGGCCTTGAATTTTTTTAATTAAGCTAATTTATTCAGTGTGTTCAAAACGATTTTCGACTTATTCTAAGTGAAAGTCTTTGAAAACAAACAATGAACTCTGGCATTTATGATTTTAGTGCTATAAAATTTCTAGTTGGTTTTATATGTTTAAATTTTTCCGATGATGTAAAGAACCTTGTTTATCTGCTTTTAAAAGATAAAGACAGTTCTCTCTCATACATGAAAAGAAATCCCATATGTATCCGAACAATGGAGCGAAATGCGACTAACAACGGCACATAAAATCATTGCTTCCATCCTGCTGCCTGTATTGGTATTTCTTGGTGGGGTGACTTTGCGTTCCCAGGCTTTTTGGGAAGAATTAAGTGTGCGTGAAGAAGGGCGTATTCAGCAAGCTCATATTACAATTGAAAATGCCTTATCAACAGCGGTGAGAGATTTAAGCTTTATCCGGCAAAATCCAAGCCTGTTGATTTATGCTGAGAATTCAGATGAAGCGCGTCGAATTGAGTTTGAGCAATTCCTTGTTGGGCTTTCAAATGCCAAAAAAGTATATCAGCAGCTAAGGTTCATTGATCAAAATGGTTGGGAAAAAGTCAGGGTTGATCATAACGGGGTTGCCATGCCCATCGCGCCGAGCTTGTTACAAGATAAAAGCGCGAGATATTATTTTAAGGAAGCCAAAGACCTCGGGATAAATGAAGTTTATATTTCAAAGCTTGATCTGAATGTTGAAAACGGTGTGCTAGAGGTTCCTCACAAACCTATGATCCGCCTTGTCGCGCCTGTTTTTGTTAATGATGAGCGCAAGGGCGTTATCGTGATTAACTATTTGGCTCAGGATTTTCTGTCAAAGATGTCAAATATTCTTTCAGATGGTGTTGAAGGATATGTGCTTAACAAAAAAGGCTACTGGTTGTTGGGGCCTAGTCGACAGTTGGAATGGGGCTTTATGCTGGGAAAAGAGCATAAGTTTCAGGATCAGTATTCTGATGAATGGCAACTGTTTATAAAGGGTGAGACTTCTTTCAGCACGAGAAATGGAGTTTTTCATACGAAATTTTTCGCGCCGGATTTTGCAAGGACCATTAACACGGAAAACAGTTTTAAAGGGGTATATATCGTATCCAAGGCCAACGGTGGGATTTTGGCGGGGCTGGAGTTGAAAGCCCATGGATTAGAGATCCTAGCTTTTGCTTTTGTCATTATCGTGATCTCAATTGCCGCTCACAAGGTTATTATGTTACAAAATGATGCGGTTGATCAGCAAGCCATGGTTCAGGAACAGTTGCGTGGTGAGTTAACTGAAGCAGATCACAAGAACACGGCCATTGTTGAAATATCCCATGAAGGGATTATCACCTGTGCACAGGATGGAACGATTTTGGATGCAAACCCGGCAGCACGGCGCATGTTTCGTTATGACTATAATGGATTGATCGGACTTAATTTATATGACCAGCTTATCGCCAAGCAAGATGGCGGGATTCATGTGCCTCAAGTCTCGTTACGTCGTCAACAGCCTGTGGCTATGAAGGTTGCTGCTAAACGGGGGGATAATTCTCTCTTTCAGGCAGAATTAACCATTACGGAAACGGTAAAAAGCCGGAATAAACATCAGTTCATTACCTTTGTGCGCGATATCAGCCGACAGATGGAATATGAAGAAGGCCTGAAAAAAATTGCTCTATATGACCCGTTAACAGGTCTGCCTAATCGTTATAATCTAAATGATTGCCTGTCCCAACTCCACAAAGAAGCAAGATCTAAAGGTAAGAAATTTGCGATTATTTTATTGGGGTTAGATGAATTTCATATCGTAAATGACACGCTTGGTCATGCGATGGGGGACGAGGTTTTAAAAACAGTTGCAACAAGGTTGCTCAAACTGTTCCCGCAGACGCTACAAGTCGCACGGTTGGCTGGTGATGAGTTTGTACTTGTCCTTGATGTGGATAATGATGAAATCATCGCCCATCAGGCCTGTGAACGTATTTTAGAGGATTTTAGCCATTCATTATTGGTGAATAACCATGAAATTCATGTGTCGATGAGCCTCGGATTGGCTTTTGAAACCCGTGAGCTGGCAAAACCCAATGATGTTTTACAGCATGCCGACAGTGCGATGCATAAGGCCAAGAAAGAAAGCCGCAATTCTTATGCGACCTATAATAAAGAGATGGGCTTGAAGAATGATCGGATACATCTGCTGCAAAATAAACTGCCTTATGTTTTGGAAAAAGATGAATTGGCTGTTTTTTTCCAACCTTTAGTCGATGCAAAGACACAGGAAGTTGTTGGTGCAGAAGCGTTGTTACGTTGGCAAAATGCCGAACTTGGTTTTATCAGCCCTGTGGAATTTATCCCTATTGCGGAGAAAACCGGAATGATTGTGCCAATTGGGGACTGGGTGATTGATCAAGCATGTCAGTTTGCGACGGAAATGCGGACGAACCATGAGAATTTCTTTGTTGCCATCAATGTGTCTCCTATCCAGTTTATGGCGTGTGAAATGTCGGACGTGTTGAAAGGAAAACTTGAAAAATTCCAACTGCGGGCATCAGCCCTTGAAATTGAACTGACCGAAGGCATTCTGGTTCAAGACCCAGAAGGCGCAAGACGTTCGCTGGAGGCTCTGGTTGCTTTGGGTGTGAGTGTCTCGATTGACGATTTTGGGACGGGGTATTCCAGTCTCAGCTATCTTAACAGCTACCCGTTTAAAACCTTAAAGATTGATCGGGCTTTTATCATGGGGCTGCCGGATGATCCCTCTTCCAAAGGGTTATCTATGGCGATTTTATCCATGGCGCGGGAGTTGAACTTGCACGTCATTGCAGAAGGCACAGAAACTATTCAACAGGTCGACTGGCTTAGCAAAGCAGGGGCGCATATTTTACAGGGCTATTTCTTCGATAAACCCATGAATAGTGAAGAGTTTAAAATTAAATATCTTAAACCTTTCCCTAACTGATCTCTTCCCCTTCCCCAGCCCTGCACAATAGAGTAAAATTCTTCGCGGGTGCAAAATATAGGGGAAGAAGAATGGATGAAGTCACACTAGCCCGGATTATTCATGTACTGGGCGTTATTATATGGGGCGGTGGAATTGGGTTCTTGGTAATTATCCTGATGCCGCGCCTGCGCAGTAACCCTACCCCTTCTTTGCAATTTCAATTTTTCCTGTCTGTGGCCCGACCCTTTGCGGCCTGGATGCGCTATGTTTCTTTGGCTGTGGGGCTCAGTGGGTTTGCTATGTTGCATTTTCTGTCAGGTTGGGATCGCTATCTGGATTTTACGACATATTGGTGGGTCCATTTGATGACAGCGACATGGTTGGTTTATAGCGCGCTTTTATTGCGTCAATTTATCAACACCAGACGCAAATGCACTCCGCAATTGGATGACGCAGCAGCCACCTTTCGCCTTCACAAAGTCTCACGCATGCAACGCAATTTGTTTATACTGACAGTGATTACAGCCGCCAGCGCGCTTTATGGTGTGCATGGCAGCTGGTAAATCGTTTTATTTCTTTTTGCGTTCTTTTTCAGCAGCCAGACGCAAGGCTTTCAGGGCTTTGCTTTTTTCCTGATTTTTGCGCTTTTGATCTTCTTTGTCTTTGACAAGCTGATCTGCCTTGAACTTGGGTGGTTTACTGTCTTTAAACTCGTCCTGCGTGCCGCGTTCAATGGCTGCAATCATTTTGTCGTCAGCTGTGTTTGGTCGTGTGGATCCTGAACCCATGGGCTTTGGCCTTTCAAACAGATAATTTTGTGTAAAGATAAACCTATTTATCTGTTACGGGTAAAAAATCTTATGAATTTTTTCGAAAATAATGTCGCTTTCGGTTCTCTTTTGTAAGAAAGCTCCAAGCAAGAAAGCGACTGACTTTTTGGCCTTGCGCCATATCAACGACTTTGACTTCTACAACTTTGGCTGTCTTAAGCAGGTCTTTTAGAGGGCGGAGGTTATCTTTTTTTGACACTAAAGAGGTAAACCAGAGGCATTGATCGCGATAATGCTGGCTTTCTTCGATCATGGTGGCGATGAATTTTCTTTCCCCACCCGGACACCAAAGCTCGGCTTTCTGACCACCGAAATTTAATTTGGACGATCGACCTTTGCCAAGGTTTTTCCACTTTCGCTGGGTGCCTTTTTGTGCTTCCTGCGCGGAACTGTGAAACGGGGGATTACACATGGTGAGGTGAAAAAAGTCTTTTGAACCAATGATTCCATGGAAGGTGTTCTTGCGGTTTTTCTGCTGTTTCAGCTTAATTTTAAGCTTGTTTGCGCGGCAAATTTGTTCAGCGGATTTTATGGAAGCCGGATCAATGTCACTTGCGTAAAACTGCCAGCCATATTCACTTTGTCCCGTCAGGGGATAGACAAGATTGGCCCCGGTTCCGATATCCAGTACCTTAATCCCCTTCCCGCACGGCACCGGTGACTTATTGTCCTCAGCGAGTAAATCAGCCAGATAATGAATATAATCGACCCGCCCCGGTATGGGGGGACAAAGATAGTTTTCAGGGATGTCCCAATATTCTACTCCATAATACGCTTTCAATAAGGCGCGGTTCAGCATGCGAACGGCTTGATCGTTCTGAAAGTCAATCGTCGTCTGTCCACTGGGGTTTTTGCGCGTGTAGTTTTTTAACTCCGGCACGGCCTGAATAAGCATTGAAAAGTCATATCCCATAAGATGACGATTGCGTGGATGCAGCATAGCTTTTTCTACCATTGTGTGCCTTATAACTCGGTCATGCAGGGGGCGTGATTTTGGGGCAATTTAGCGGGTTGATCTGTTAAAAGCAATGATACGGCGACAGTGTTCTGAAGTTAACAACTTGACATTTATGTATGTCGGCTTATTGTTCTGACCTATGACAGGGGTGTCCGTATGGGCTGAGACTTAACCCTTATTACCTGAACCGGATAATGCTGGCGTAGGAAGTCATTGAGGCGCAATCGCCTTTTTGTTTTCTGGAAAATTGCATTCTTTTTCTGATCAGGTTGATAAGTTTCATCCTGATACTCGTTTTCATGTGTTCGGTGGTTATTCTCCGCGCACGCTAACTTATGAAAGATAAAACGAATGCGAAAATTTATTCTGGCGGCAAGCGTCGCAATCACTTCCATAATGACAGTTTCTATAGCACAGGCGGCTGATAAAATGACCGTGCTGCTTGACTGGTTTGTAAATCCGGACCACGGCCCGTTAGTGATTGCACAGGAAAAAGGATTTTTCGCAGATGCCGGGCTTGATATTGAAATCGTCGCCCCGGCTGACCCTTCAGCCCCCCCCAAGCTGGTTGCTGCGGGTCAGGCCGATTTGGCTGTAAGCTATCAGCCGCAACTCCATCTGCAAATCAGTGAGGGCTTGCCTTTGGTTCGGGTCGGTACATTGGTTGCAACCCCGCTAAGCTGCCTGCTTGTTTTAAAAGATGGTCCCATCAAGACACCTGCGGATTTGAAAGGCAAAAGAGTTGGTTATTCCGTTGCTGGCGTTGAAGAAGCCTTGTTGGGCACCGTATTAAACACCCACGGCGTCAAGCTGGATGAGATCGAGATGATTAATGTAAACTTTTCCCTTTCTCCGGCTTTGATGTCAGGTCAGGTCGAGGCGGTCATTGGTGCATTTCGTAATTTCGAACTGAACCAGATGGATATTGAAAAAGAACCGGGGCGTTGCTTTTATCTCGAAGAAGAAGGCGTGCCCGCCTATGACGAGCTGATCTATGTCGCCAACCCGGATAAAATGGATAAAGCGAAACTGGTTAAATTTATGAAAGCAACCGAGCTTGCCACCCAGTTTATCATCAATAACCCGGAAGAAAGCTGGAAGATTTTTAGCGCCACGTCCAAAGAGTTGCAAAATGAACTGAACCATCGTGCGTGGCTGGATACCATCCCACGTTTTGCATTGCGTCCGGCAGCCTTTGATCATGGGCGTTATGAGGCGTTTCAGAAATTCATGATAGATGCCAAGCTGATCAAGGAAGAACAGCCAATTTCTAAAATTGCAATTGATGTAACGGCGAATTAATCATGACATATGGAAAAGTGTTTGAAGGGTTGCGCGCATATTGCCCGCAGGCCTGGAAAGATTATACCTGTCACGATTTTGTCAAAGGTCTGGGCGATGGCAGTTTGCCACATGAGGCCTTTTTAACTTACCTGCGTCAGGATTATGTCTTTTTGATCCATTTCTCCCGCGCGTGGGCATTGGCCGTGACAAAGGCGGGAAATCTGGAAGAAATGAAAGCCGCCTCGGCCATTGTTCATGGGTTGATTCATGAAGAAATGCAATTGCATGTCGGCATTTGTGCTGAGGCTGGTATTTCTTTGGAAGAATTGGAAAAGACCGTGGAATTACCGCAAAACATGCTCTATACGCGCTATGTGTTGGAAGCAGGCTATTCCGGTGATTTTCTGGATATGATGGCGGCACTGGCCCCGTGTGTTATGGGCTATGGCGAGATCGGAAGTTTGTTGGATCAATCGGCAACAAGCAAAACCTACAGAGAATGGATCGACACCTATGGCTGTTCTGAATATCAGGACCTTTGTGCCGAACTTGGCAGCTTGATTGATAAAGCCGTGATAACCCGTTTGGGGGAAAATTATCAGGACACGGGTCGCTGGCAGACCTTGTTACAGCATTTTGAAACCGCAACCCGCCTTGAAAGTAATTTTTGGGGCATGGCATTTGATGCGAAAGATTCTGCATGACTGAGACAGGTCCGGCCATTTCCATTAAGGGAAAAGCCTTTGAAGAGAATGAATTGCTGTTTGATACCCTTGATATCCAGATCGAGGCAGGCCATTGGACCTGTCTTCTTGGACCGTCAGGGGTGGGCAAATCGACTTTACTGCGGCTTCTGGCCGGGCTTGAGACCCATGTCACCTTTGAAGGCACAATTACGGCCAGTGATGCTCAGGAGGTCGCCTCCCGGGTGTCATACATGGCGCAAAGCGATCTCTTGCTCCCTTGGGCAACGATTGGGGAGAATATCTGTCTGGGCGCAAAATTACGCGGTGAAACCATTCATAAAAATAAAAGAGCCGCGATTATTGAACAGGTTGGTTTAGGGGATCATATCGATAAATATCCATCTGAGCTATCCGGCGGGCAACGACAACGCGCCGCCCTTGCACGCACTTTGATGGAAGACACACCGATTGTTTTGCTGGATGAACCGTTTTCGGCACTGGATGCCAAAACCAAGTTTCAAATGCAGGAACTGGTGGCCGAGACATTGCGCGGGAAAACCTTGTTGTTGGTGACACATGATCCGGGCGAAGCCGTTCGTCTATGTCATCGGATTTATATTCTGAACCGGCATGAACTTCATGTGGCGCGGCATTTACAGCCACCCTTCCCCAAGGATCATAAGGACGAAGCAGTTTTTGCCCTGCAAAATGAACTCTTGGCACAAATTCGGGGGACAGAACAATGAAGGGATGGCGTTATAGTGCAGCGGCAAGTTTTTCCATCCTGTTCCTGTGGCAGTTAATTATATGGGGGGCTGAACCTCCACGTTATATTCTGCCTGCTCCTTCTGCTGTCTTTTTGTCTTTCATAGATAATTTGGGACTTATCTATGAACATGCTTTGGTCACCTTGACGGAAGTTTTCCTCGGTCTGTTGATCGGGATTTCCTTTGGCTGTGTGACGGCCCTTTATTTGGAAACGTCCAGAACCGCACGTCTGTTTGTGCGTCCCTTACTGGTTTTTAGTCAGGCCTTGCCCGTGTTTGCCCTCGCCCCGGTGTTAACGCTCTGGCTGGGCTATGGCATGACGTCAAAAGTCGTGATGGCGATATTAATCATTTATTTCCCTGTCACTTCTGCATTCCACGATGGCCTGTCACAAACACCTCAACGTTTTTTGGATCTGGCACAGGTCATGAAAGCGACCCGTCTTCGGCTTTTGTTTTTAATCAAAGTGCCTGCGGCCACTCCATCGCTTTTTTCAGGCATCCGTCTGGCGGCCGTTTACGCACCGATCGGGGCCACTATCGGCGAATGGGTCGGTTCCTCACAAGGACTGGGCTACCTCATGTTGCTGGCCAACGGCCGCGTCAAAACCGACCTGATGTTCGCCGCCCTTCTCACCCTCGGCGCTATCTCCATGACACTCTACGGCGCAACAGGATATGCACTTAAACAGCTGTCAAAGCGCTACAAAGTGGATTGAGAGGGCTTACAATCTGATTTTAACATCAAGAGGTCGGTAACTGCCCGTTGAACTATGGTAGTCATCGGTGGCGTTGAGTGAGGCTTGAATCCAGCGATCGTTCACTTTGGTCAAAATTCCGATGATCCCGGCGGGGCGAATTTCACGGGTATCGGTGAACAATCTTGTATTGAGTTTCACTTCCATGGTGCATTGTCCTGAGTCGAGATTTGCTTGCCTTATACTAAGGGTATGGGCTGTTCTAAGTGTTTGTCAAATTTGAGTGATTTTCAAAAATCACCAGAAATGTTTAGTTTCAAACCAAAATCATGAGCGATGTCAGAACGTTATTTTATCGGGATTATGTTTTTAATTTTTCATCGAAAGGTGGTGTGTGTATGATGCGTCATAATATGGATGTTTCTACGAATCGAAAGTGTTGGCAGAGGGGAAGTGATGAACAATCGAACATTCAAAATACCCAAAATTGAACGATACCATTTGCCGGAAAACTATCCCACTGAGGCTGCTATGAAATCATGGGGGCATAACAAGTATTCGTATCTTCCCGACATCTGGGAGATGGAGTATTGCAGCTATAGATTACTCGGACGCATGACCGAACAACAATTGTTGGCCCGATATCACGGGATTGTCCGAAATATGCCTTCATACACTGCCCCGGAAAGGGATATCGTTCCGATCATCAGTTATCAAAGCTCTTGGTACTGGTATCGCAAGGAACATTTGACAAGGCTTGAATTTGCTCTTCGAGGTTTCTCTCAACCTGAACTGCAAAACATTGTTCCGTTGGATCAAAATAGTGAAGTTGTTCCGAATGGAACTACAGTGTTGTACCGCTACGGTAAACGTGAATACATGCAGCAAATGGTCGAAGAAGGGCGAATTCGTTTTTCGCCAGCAGAAGCATATGAAGGTGATGATAATAATGATGCACGACGGGATGATGAGCGTAGAAAACATTCATTCACTCCGGGTGAATATTTGACAATTACGAGTGAAGATGGCCGACCAATTCCGATACTTTGTGATATGCAGAGGACAGTTACCGGTGCAGAGTATTCGCTGGTGTGTTTTTCTTCTGTATGGGATGAACGTCTTTTTGATGAATTTAAAGCCGATACATGTGTGATAATACATGCACCGGAAGAATTTCTTAAAAGAATTGGTGATGCCGGTATGTCGGTGTATCCGGGCTGGTACTATCATCATAATCCTGTTCAATACTTTGACCCATACGAGCAGAGAAAAAATGAATATTTTGATGCAAGTATGTCTAAGGATTTTTCTTACGCTTATCAGAATGAGTACCGTACCCTCTGGTCACGTTTGCATGCTGGGCCGGTTGACGGATACCAGTTTGTTGACATTGGACCAGCACATGACATCATGAGGATGTACGACCGAGACAAACAGCCAATTTTAATTTCTTGATATGAGACTGATTTCATGAGCTACATAGAAACAGCATTCGCACATTTGGCATTTGCCGGAAAATTATATCATTTGGCATGCGAAGGCCGCTTCAAGCGTGATGAGATTGATATCCCGCTAACCTTTCAGGATCAGTCTCAAGATACTGTTTGGGTTTTGCCTGACAAAATATTTGATACCGATGATGATCTGCTTCTGGCTTTTGCAAATAGTTTGTCAGTTGCATTTGGTACTGCTGGAATTGTCTTGGATAGTGAATGTGGTCGCCGACCAAATGATATTGAAACAGAAGCAGATCAGTGTCGCCATTTGATTTACCAAATTCGAAATGCGTTTGCACACAACATGGCTGACCCTCATTGGGAAATCAGGAATCCAAAGTTCCAAAGAGTGTTCGAATTCGGCGGTCTCCAAATTGATTTATCCGATGTTAATGGCAAACGATTTGAATATCGAGATATTGGTGGGCTGGACGTGTTGGAGTGCATCAAAGATTTCGCGATCAAAAATCACCTAACTAAAATCTAACTGTATATCCAACTGGTGCAGCTAAACGGCAATTGTTCCGAATATGTTCTGCTGAAATCCGTGAAAGCGGTCAAAAATCAAGGGCTTAACCGAATTGGCTAAGCCCTTGATTTTTGGTCGGGACAGCGGGATTCGAACCCACGACCCCTACACCCCCAGTGTAGTGCGCTACCAGACTGCGCTATGTCCCGGTCATTTGTGTGGGCGGAATATATAGGGGGTTTGGGGGAAGTGCAATGGTTTGTTTTGAAAAAATTATGCCGCTGTGTCGATTTCTTCTTTGAGGGCTTTGAGCTCTTCCAAGATGTCGCCAAGCAATGCACGCTGTGTCTCGCTTAAGCCTTGCTGAATAACCGTTTGAGGCATCTCTTCTGGTTCCAGAACGGGTTCGGGTTCCGGGGCTTTAGGGAGCAGATCCGGGCGATATTGAACAGTAATGTCGTTTGGTTCAATGGGCTCGACCAATTCGATTTTTTCGTTAGTCGGAAGGGGTTCGCGGGACGGGCTGTCAAACAGGCTGGCCTGAGGCAGAGGTGTGTGGGGAGCAGGTTCTTCAGTAAAACTGCCGTTTTGCGCGACGGCCCCTTCATCGATGAACTTGCGTGCGCCTTCTTCACGAAAGAGCTTTTGCACCCCTTTGATGGTGTAGCCTTCATCATGCAGGAGTGTCTGCAAACGTCGCAGAAGCGCCACATCGTCAGGGCGATAATAGCGTCTGCCCCCGGCGCGTTTCAGCGGTTTAATCTGGGGGAATTTGCTTTCCCAAAAGCGCAAAACATGGGTGGCAAGGCCAAGTTCACTTGCCACTTCGCTGATGGTGCGAAATGCATCGGCTGATTTGTCAGAACCTGCGCTCATGGTCAGTTGTTTTCGTTGATCCGTGCTTTAAGGACTTGTGACGGGCGGAAGACCAGCACCTTGCGGGGCAGGATCGGCACTTCTTCGCCTGTCTTGGGGTTGCGACCAATCCGTTGGCCTTTTTGGCGTACGGAAAAGCTGCCGAAAGAAGAAATTTTAACGGTTTCATCTTGGGCCAATGTGTCGGCAATCATGTCGAGGACGGATTCAAGCAGGTCGGCCGACTCATTGCGGGACAAACCAACTTCTTGATAGACGGCCTCGGTCAATTGGGCACGTGTAATGGTTTTTTCACTCATGTAGCGATCCTCGCAATTGAATTATACGGACATTTATTTACGGTACCCGAGCAGGATAAATCAGTCAATATCAAAGGTTTGGCTGACTTCATAAAATCAGACCAAATCTCCTACCAACGGACCAGTGCGGACCCCCAGGTCAGGCCACCGCCCATGGCTTCCAAAATTAAAAGATCGCCGCGTTTGATACGACCATCTTGCACCGCAGCATCAAGCGCCAAGGGGATGGAGGCTGCAGAGGTGTTTGCATGCTTATCAACCGTCACAACGACTTTATCTGCGCTGATTTTGAGCTTTTTTGCAGTGCCGTCCAAAATACGTTTGTTGGCTTGGTGCGGGACGATCCAATCGATGTCATCAGAGGATAAACCATTGGCTTCCAACGCTTCTTTGACGACCTCGGCAAGGTTGACAACAGCGTGTCTGAAAACTTCTTTTCCGGCCATGCGAACATGACCTGTTGTTTGGGTCAGGCTGGGGCCACCATCGACGATTAAAATGTCCTGATGACGTCCATCAGAGTGTAAATGGGTGGAGAGAATACCAACTGATTCGTCAGATTCTTCGGCGCGCAGGATGACAGCCCCTGCCCCGTCTCCGAAAAGGACACAGGTTGTACGGTCTTCCCAATCCAGCAGACGCGAAAATGTTTCTGCTCCAATAACAAGGGCCGTTTTCCCCTGCCCGGCTTTTAGGAAATTATCTGCTGTTGCTAAAGCATACATAAAGCCAGAGCAGACCGCCTGCACATCCATGGCAAATCCATGGGTCAGGCCAAGTTGGGCCTGCACTTTGGTGGCAGTTGACGGGAATGTGTTGTCCGGTGTGGTCGTACCCAGAATAATCAGGTCGATTTCTTGTATATCAATTCCCGCATGTTCAATGGCTTTTAAGGCCGCTTTACGGGCGAGATCAGATGTCAGTTCGCCTTCTTGGGCGAGATGGCGTTGCTTGATGCCTGTGCGGGCAACGATCCAATCATCGGACGTGTCGACAGTTTTTGCCAGTTCACCGTTTGTGACGCAATTTTCAGGAAGATATGAGCCACAGCCGAGGATTTTTGAACGTAATGCCATTGAAAGCCGCCATATTAAGTTTAAGAGTCGTTACCGCTATGGGCATCCATCAGACGTTCCAGGTCTTCTTTAATCAGGTTATTGAAGCCATGATCGACCAGATCATGGGCAACTTTAACCGCATTCGCAAAGCCTAAAGCATCGGTGCCCCCATGGCTTTTAACGCAAATTCCATTCAAACCCAAGAACATAGCGCCATTATATAGACGGGGGTCCATTTTTTTCTTGAAGTTCATTAAGGCCGGGCGGGCAATCAGGGCACCAAGCTTGCCAAGGAAGCTGCCGGTCAGGGCGTCTTTGAGGAAGTACCCTAAAAGATGAGCTGTACCTTCAATAGTCTTGAGCGCCACATTGCCCGTGAAACCATCGGTAACAATGACGTCTACGGTGCCTTTACCAATGTCATCACCTTCTACAAAACCGTAGAAATCAATATCCAGATTGGTCGAACGCAGAATGGAATGGGCCTGTTTGACCGAATCATTCCCTTTTAAGTCTTCTTCACCGATATTGAGGATGCCGACTTTGGGTTTTGGTAATCCCAAGACGTTGCGGGCGTAAACTTCGCCCATGACTGCAAATTGAGTCAGGTTATCTGCATCGCATTCCACATTTGCGCCAAGGTCCAGCATGACGCTCCCCCCGTTTTGATGGGGCAAATATGTGGCAATCGCTGGGCGATCAATACCCGGCAGGGTGCGAAGCGCAAACTTGGCCATCGCCATTAACGCCCCGGTATTGCCCGCAGAGACAATACCAGCAGCATCCCCCTTTTTCACCGCATTGATTGCCAGGCGCATGGAGGAATTGCGACGATTGCGCAAAGCCACAGCCGGCTTGTCGTCATTGGTGACAACTTCATCAGTATGCAGGATGCTGCAGACGTTTTTAAGTTTTGGGTATTTAAGCAACAAAGGCTCCAACTGACGCTCATCACCCACAACGAGGAAACGAGTGCCAGGGAGCTTTGTATTGCAGATGCTTAAGCCTTCAATGACCATATCGGGGGCATCATCCCCACCCATGGCATCAATGGCAAGCGTCATTACGTTTGACAAGAGGCAACCCTTTCTACGAAGACGTAATTATACGGCTTCGACGTCGGTAACCTCACGGCCATCGTAGTAACCGCATTCAGAACAAACGTGGTGAGGACGCTTCAGTTCGCCACAGTTAGGGCATTCGTTATAAGCAGACGCCTTAAGGGAGTCGTGCGAACGACGCATGTTGCGACGAGATGTAGAAACTTTCTTCTTAGGAACAGCCATTATTCTGTACTCTTAAATTTAATCAGCCCGAAAACGAGGGAGGCGGTTATTTAAACGAAAGTGTCACAGAGAGCAAGCCCTTTGTGACTCTTTGATGATTTTATTTTTTCAGCTTTGCGAGAACGGAAAAAGGATTGTTCTCTTGAACTTCTTCTTCCGTAATGTCCGGACCGATACCGATTTCGGTATAGTCCGTGCCTTCTGCGCGCGGAAACGGGTCGATCTCCAATCCCAGTTCCTCACTGACAGCTGCGCCGAGGTCTATCACACCCTCTATGATGGGATCAAGCTCTTCGGTGGCTTCCATGTCGATTTCCACCTCTTTTTCTATATGATCTGCTTTTAAGCTTTCGTCATAAAGGCGTGTAAAGCCCAGTTCCAGCGTTGTGCTGATGGGTTTAAAAGTGACGACACATTGCTGTGTAAATGTTGCTTTGACCTCAAATTTACATTCAATTCTTTTGCCGGACAGCCGCTGCAACATCACCTGCCCGCTTAATTCATCAAGGGATTGCAGTTCAAAGCGCATCGCCAAAGCCTTTAAATCTTCATCACTTGGGGTGATATGAAGCTTTTTGGGATTAGGGCCCAGCTTATCGACCTGAAAAGGCATGGAGAAATCATGTTCCATTTTTTTATCCTTCGATTTCCGGTGGGCTGATAAAAGTGACTTGCCCCTTCAAAAGGTCATTCAGGTCGGTTTTTTCAAAATGTTTAGCCTGTTTTCTGAGATAAGTCGCCATGGTCATGAGCGATTCGTCTTTAACAGGTGTTTTTCTATAGAGGTTTCTGTCCAGAGCTTCTTTTAATAAGGCATTATCGTCTGATGCGCTCAGCCCTTCTTCATAAACAGTAATTCGACCATAGAAGGCTTCGGCCATCTTGGGGACACGTCGTGCAAGCCCCATATCACCGACCCCCAGTTCGCGCAGGTTCAGATCGAAATCTGCAAACATAAGGTCATAGAGGGATTGGGCGAACTCTTTGACGGCTTCGTCCCCTTCTTTTAAACGGCGCATAACCACAAAGGCATGCAGCACGATCATGTCAAAACGCCCTTCAACGGTATCGGCGACTTCCAGGTCGGTATAAAAGGCAGGTTGTCTTGATTGGGCAACGATTGCGCTGTAGAGAGCCTGTACTTCAGAACTGAAGGCGGGCTTGGATTTAAATAGATTGGAAAAGATCATGGTGCCTGTGCATTTCAATAAAACTTGATCAATGGGCTTTATAAGATATTGTAGGGGCTCTTTTCAAAGTGAAAATCAGGTTTGTGGTATAGATGTTTAAATCGCTTAGTTCAAAATCCTTTCTGAACCTTGGTCTCGTCCTCGGTGCGTCTTTAATGGTATCTGCCTGTACATCGCAGTATGCAACGCGTGGCAACCTTCCAGACCCGGACCGTTTGGCAGAATTGATCCCCGGTGAAGTTCATGCCCGGGATGTGGCTGAGATATTGGGAACACCGACAGCTTTTTCAACATTTGGCGGCGAATCTTGGTATTATATTAGTGAACGTGTCGAATATTATGCATTTTTGGAACCTAAAATCATTGATCGTAAAGTTGTTCAGGTGAAATTCAGCAAAAACGGCATGGTTGAACGGGTCGAAGAACGTGAAAATCAGCAAGGGCGCGATGTCGCTTTTGTAGAACGTGAGACCCCAACTGCTGGTAACGAAATCACGTTCTTTGAACAAATCTTTGGTAACTTGGGTCGTTTCAACAAAGATAAATAATCAACCGGGGTTATCGGCAACAGACTGGATCAGGATGTCTGTGACCACGTTGGCCTCTTCACCTAACACCTTATTTGTGACGCGCTTCAACCTGCGTTTCAGTGCAAGAATATCCAGTTTTTCTTTATTGCGTAAAAGCCGTGGCATAAAGACATAAAGGTCACGAAGGTAGGCATCTTCTAGGCGTAACATCTTGGCATTGATGACTTCTTCCTGACCTTTTTCGACTTCCAGTTCAAATTGCACCTGAATACTGCCTGCCACCCGTTCACCTTGGAACATAGGGATTGTGAAGGCTTTAATTTTGACCGTGGATTTATTGTCAGTTCTTTCCAGTTCCAGTTCTTCTTGTGTCTTTGGGACCGGTTCACCTTTTTCAAAGGGACCGAGTTCTAGGAAGTACAGTGCCCCGATAACAGCGCCAACAACGACGACAAGTAAAACTAGGAAAATGATTGCTTTTTTCATTATGATTTGGCCCAATACCCTCGAAAAAACTTATTTATTATCATGTGTGTCGCAGATGATTGCAACGCGAGACTTTAAAAATGGCGATAGCCGTTTGTTTTTATGTCAACTTTTTGTGCTGTCTCGTCTAGGACGACCAAGTCGTAACCTTCGGTGATTCTGCCGATTACGCTGATTTGGCAGTCACATGTCTCTCCAGTGTCAAGCATGCGATCTTTATCTTTTGGGTCGATACAAAATAGCAATTCATAATCATCACCGCCGTTTAAGATGGTGGGAAACAAGGTCGAATCCTCAGCTAACACCTGCTGCGCTGCTGGCGACAGAGGAATTTTTGCAAGGTCAATCTCCCCACCGACCCCCATATGCCCAAAATCACTTAGCAATCCGTCGGAAATATCCATGCAACTGGTGGCAAGTCCGACGAGTTTTGGGCCAAGCTTTGTGCGCGGGATTGGTCTTCTGTAGCTTTTGAGAAGATGTCCTGATTTATCCTCAATCTTGCCTTGTGCCACCAAGAGGCCCAAGGCGCCATCACCGATAGTGTTACTGACACAAATTAAATCCCCTACCCGTGCAGTTGTCCGTTTCAGGGCTTGCCTTTCTGGAACACAGCCAAAGGCGGTAACGGATAGGCATAAGGGGCCTGGAGTGCGTGTTGTGTCGCCGCCTAGCAGTATAATGCCATATTCATCCTGCATCTGTTTCAAACCGTTCGCAAATTGCTTGATCCAGTCTAGCTTGACCTCACTTGGATAAGAGGTGTTGAGTGTGTAGTAACGTGGTTGTGCCCCCATGGCTGCTAAATCAGACAGATTAACGGCCAACAGTTTATGGGCAATGGTTTCAGCTGGATCATCTGCAAAGAAATGCACACCCGCGATCAAGGTGTCGGTGGTCACGACCATTTCATCACCTGAATTGACCTGAAACACAGCAGCATCGTCTTTTAAACCAAAAGCTCCCTTAGCCTTTTGAGCTAAAGGAGCCATGATCTGTGCAATTTGTTCAAATTCACCAAGCATTTCGAGCTTTATTTAAAATCATCAGGACGCAAGGTTTTTGCCATACGATCCAGCACACCGTTGACAAAGCCCGGCTCTGGTCCTTCAAAAAAGGCGTGAGCAACATCGACATATTGGGTGATGACAACGCGGGGCGGTACGTCTTTACGGTTATAAAGTTCGTAAATTCCGGCCATTAGGATAATGCGCACGATGGTTTCCAGGCGGTCTGGAGACCATTCTTGTGACAAGGCGCCAGCCAGCATTTCTTCCATCTGCTCTTTTTGGGAATAGACGCCACGCAACAGGTCTGTGAACAGGTTTTTATCCGGTTCTGTCAACGGGCTTGTTTCCTGACTTTCATCGCCCATTTCCTGCGGGGTATCCCAACGGGTTTTAAGGAAGCTAATCAGAACATCATCCACATTACTGTCAGACAGTTCCACTTCATATAACGCCTGAACAGCAGCCAATCTGGCAGAGCTACGCTTAACTGATTTAGAAGGTTTTTTTTTGTCACTCATGTCAGGTTATCTCGGCATCAGGTGGAGCTGTTTTTTCAGCTCGATCATATCAAGGCAAGCGCGTGCGGCTTTACCACCCACATCTTTTTGGGCTCGATCCGCACGGACAAGAGCCTGTTCACGGTTTTCACATGTAATCATGCCAAAACCATGGGCGAGATTATGTTTGACGCTCAAATCCATTAGGGCACGTGATGTTTCATTCACCACCACGTCATAATGGGTGGTTTCACCGCGGATGACACAGCCCAAGCTGATGAAACCAGCATAACGTGATCCAATAGCGCCCACTTTCATGGATTGAATTGCGTATGAAAAAGCCGGTGCTAATTCAAATACACCGGGGACCTGAAAGCGCTTAAGTTCAAACCCTTTGCCTTCAAATTCTTTTTCGACAGAAGCATAAAGCTGATCTGCGATATCGTCATAGAAGCGGGCTTCTGCAACAAAAATACGTGGGGCTTCCATTATTTATTCTCCAAATCCGGGATGGGCTGTTGGTCAACAATAGCAAGACCATAGCCTTCCAGACCAATAATATTTTTTTTCTGCGAATTGCTTAAAAGGATCATGTCGCTGATACCTAAATCCAGCAGGATTTGAGCACCAGTCCCATATTCACGCAAATGGCCTGTTGGTTTTTTACCATCCGCATGTGCTTTGACCCGTTCTGACAGGCTAGAGCGTTGCGGTTCACGGATCAAAACAATGACGCCGCGCCCCACCTCTGCAATATGACGCATGGCGTTATGCAGTTCTTTTTCTTTACCTGCGCTGTGATCGCCCAAGACATCATCCAGAACATTAAGCGCGTGCATGCGGACCAGAACAGGTTCATCCGTTGTGATATCACCTTTAATCAAGGCCACATGTTCAGCATATTCCACATTGTTGGTATAGACCCGCATATCGAATTCACCGCCATATAAGCTGTTGAGCTTGGTTTCGGTTTTCTTTTCGATAATGCGATCATGTTTGCGACGATATTCGATCAGGTCTGCAATCGTGGCAATCTTCAAGTCTAGACGTTTGGCATATTCGACCAAGTCAGGTAGACGCGCCATGGTGCCATCGTCATTCATAATCTCACAGATTACGCCGGAGGGGTTCAGGCCAGCAAGGCGTGCGACATCTACAGATGCTTCTGTGTGTCCTGCACGGACCAGTACACCACCATCACGGGCACGCAACGGAAAGATATGGCCCGGTGTGGCGATATCGGCGCGCGAGGCCTGTTCTGCAATCGCTGTGCCGATGGTTAGGGCGCGATCATGTGCAGAAATGCCTGTGGTGACGCCTTCGCGGGCTTCGATTGAAATGGTGAAGGCTGTTTCATGACGTGAGGCATTGTGTGTGGTCATCAAGGGGAGACCCAGATGATCGATCCGTTCTCCGGTCATGGCCAGGCAAATCAGGCCACGACCGTGGGTTGCCATGAAATTAATCGCATCGGCATCGCATTTTTCTGCCGGGATAATCAGATCGCCTTCATTCTCGCGATCTTCATCATCAACAAGGATGAACATACGACCTTGTTTGGCATCTTCGATAATTTCTTCGATGCTGGACAGATATTGGCTGTAATCAGTCACTTTTAATTTTCGTCCTTTTCAAGAAGGCGCGCAACATATCGCGCCAACATGTCGATTTCCAGATTTACCTTGTCGCCGACTTTGGATGTACCCAGGTTGGTGACATGCATGGTATGAGGAATGATATTGATGCCAAAGACATCATCTTCAACCTCATTTACGGTCAATGAGATGCCGTTTAGCGTAACTGAACCCTTTGGCGCAATGAAATTCTTCAAATCGGCCGGTGCTTTGAACTTAAATCGGTGGGAATCACCTTCTTCTGTGATGGATATAATTTCCGCAACGCCGTCCACATGGCCAGACACGATATGGCCACCTAATTCGTCCCCGACACGACACGCACGCTCAAAATTGATCGCGCTGCCTACTTCCCAGGTGCCCATTGTGGTTTTTGAGAGGCTTTCCCCGGATGCGGTGATCGCAAACCAGTTGTCGCCTTTTTCAATGACCGTCATGCAGGCGCCATTACAGGCGATAGAACCGCCGATATCAACAGTGGACATATCATATGCGGTTTCAAATTCAAAGCGGGTGTCGCCTGATTTTTCGATGGATTTGACTTTGCCTAAATCGGTGATAATGCCTGTAAACATAGGGAAACAGCCTTTCTAAGTATCTTATTATTAAATATCGAGATCGCGGCGGCGATAGATTTCAACCAGGTCATTACCAGATTCAAATCGTCGGCTCTGATCAAAAAACGGGGTATCTTCCAGATGATCTACACCAAAGGCCTGAACGACAGGAATGCCGTCATGGCCCATAATTCGCGGTGCGCGCATCCAGGACAAACGATCCACCAGATTGCGACGTAACATGGCGGCTGCGAGGTGGCTTCCACCTTCTACCAAGACACGCGTTAATCCCCGGTTCGCAAGTTCTTCTGCCACCCAGTCAAGGGTGATACCGCCTTCTGTCTGGGTGACATCGGACGGGATAATTAATTCAATGCCAGCTTCACGATATGCCTCTGCTCGAATATCATCCTGATCGCCTAGTGTTACCATCCAGGTGGGAATGCGATGGGCTTCTGTGACCAACTGACTGGTCAAGGGCAAGCGCATTCGACGATCAACAACAATACGCACAGGTGAATGATGCTCCAATCCGGGCAAGCGACAGGTAAGCTGGGGATTATCTTCTGTAGCGGTCCCAATTCCAACCATAATGGCATCATGATTAGCGCGTAACAAATGACCTTGCTGACGCGTTGGCGCTTCTGTGATCCACTGACTTTCCCCGGTATGGACAGCTATTTTACCATCTAGTGTGGTTGCCATCTTCATGGTGAAAAGCGGGCGATTCTTCAAGACTTTAAGGAAAAAACCTTCGTTGACTTCAAGAGCTTCATCACGACAGACATTGAGCAAAACATCAACGCCAGCCTCTTTCAACATCTTTATTCCTTGCCCTGAAACCCGCGGGTCCGGGTCTTCCACCGCAATGACTACACGTGAAATATTGGCTTCAATTAGAGCATTGGCGCATGGTGGGGTTTTTCCGTAATGCGAACAAGGTTCCAGCGTCACATAGGCGGTTGCGCCCTCTGCGGTCTGCCCTGCCCGGCTCAAAGCTTCGGTTTCTGCATGGGGGCGACCACCAGGTTGGGTCCAGCCGCGACCAATGATCGTATCCTCTTTGACGATCACGCATCCAACAGCTGGGTTGGGCCAGACATTTCCAAGACCGCGTTTGGCAAGCTTAAGCGCCACCTTCATATAGGCGGTATCGTCCTGTGATGCCGCAGGGGCTTTATTTTTTATCTGTTCCCAAATTTTCGACAAAATCTTCGAAATCCTTCGCTTCTCGGAAGTCTTTATAGACAGAGGCAAATCTTACATAGGCCACCTTATCCAAATCCAGCAAAACTTCCATTACCTTTTCACCAATAACGGCAGAAGGAATTTCTGTTTCGCCCGATGTTTCAAGCTGGCGCTGGATGGAACTGACAATCCGTTCAATCTTTTCTTCATCCACAGGACGTTTGCGAAGAGAGATTTGGATAGAACTTAACAACTTTTCGCGATCAAACGGTTTTTTAGTTCCGTCACGTTTGACGACCATGAGTTCACGCAGTTGCACCCTTTCAAAGGTTGTAAAGCGTGAGGAACAGGCCGAACAATATCGACGACGACGAATAGATGCGCCATCCTCTGCAGGACGCGAATCCTTCACCTGAGTATCGGGATCACCACAAAATGGACAGCGCATCGTTCGTCTTCCTTAAAAGTCTTTGTATACCGGGAATTTGGCACACAATTCGCCAACTTTGGCACGGACTTCTTTTTCAACTGCATCGTTGTTGTCTTCGCCATTGGCAGCCAAGCCATCCAAAACGTCACTAATCAAGTGACCGATTTGTTTGAACTCTTCTTCTTTAAAGCCACGTGTTGTGCCGGCCGGTGTCCCCAGACGAACACCAGATGTGACCATCGGTTTTTCCGGGTCAAACGGGATACCGTTTTTGTTACAGGTGATGCCTGCACGTTCCAAGGCGGCATCAGCCATTTTACCTGTGACTTTTTTCGGACGCAGATCAACCAGCATCAAATGTGTGTCTGTACCGCCTGTCACAATGTCACAGCCACGTTCAACAAGAACAGCGGCTAAGGCTTGGGCGTTTTTCACAACTTGTGCTGCATAGTCTTTGAACTCAGGGCGCAATGCTTCAGCAAAAGCAACCGCTTTTGCCGCGATGACATGCATCAGCGGACCACCTTGAAGACCCGGGAAGACAGCAGAATTAATTTTTTTACCCAAATCCAAGTTGTTGGATAGGATCATACCGCCACGGGGGCCACGTAATGTTTTGTGAGTTGTTGTTGTAACCACATCTGCATAAGGTAGTGGGCTTGGGTGAACACCACCCGCCACAAGTCCTGCAAAGTGGGCCATATCAACCATCAACAAAGCGCCAACCTTATCAGCGATTTCGCGGAAACGTTTGAAATCAATTTGACGCGGGATAGCTGAGCCACCAGCAATGATCAGCTTGGGTTTGTTTTCAACTGCGATGGCTTCAACTTCATCATAATCGATGTCTTGTGTCTCACGTGATACATCATATTGAACAGCGTTAAACCATTTACCGGATTGTGCAGGTGGGGCACCGTGGGTCAAGTGACCACCAGAAGCCAGTGTCATACCCATAATGGTATCACCTGGCTGCAACAAGGCCATAAAGACCGCACCGTTGGCTTGTGCGCCAGAATGAGGCTGGACGTTGACATATTCGCAGTTAAATAGTTTTTTCGCACGTTCAATTGCCAGACCTTCGGCAACGTCAACATATTCGCAACCACCGTAATAACGGCGTCCCGGATAACCTTCAGCGTATTTGTTGGTCAGAACGGTGCCTTGGGCTTCGATTACAGCGCGTGAAACGATGTTTTCAGAAGCGATTAATTCTATCTGATCTTGCTGACGGCCCAGTTCTTCGCGAGTAGAGGCATAAACTTCGGGATCAGAGTCCGCCAAGGAAGCTGTAAAGAAATTTTCAAAAGACATTTATATGAGCCTTTCCAGTGAGGAGATAAAAGAAATTGCTTTTAAGACCTATGCTTCAAAGCGGTGGATTAGTAAGCTTTTCGACGCGACGTTCGTGACGCCCGCCTTCGAATTCAGTTGTCAAAAAAGCATTCAGCGCATCAATCGCTGTTGCAACACCTGTTGTACGTTCCCCAAAGGCGATGACGTTGGCGTTATTGTGTTCACGTGAAAGCTTGGCACCCAAGGTATCATGAACCAGTGCACAGCGCACTTCAGTGTAACGGTTCACAGCGATGGAAATACCAATGCCGGACCCACAGATAACAACACCGCGTTTGATGGTTTCATCTTTGATGGCCTGTGCCAACTTGTAGCCATAATCGGGATAATCTACAGAATCGCCACGATCACAGCCAAGGTCAAGTACATCAAATCCTTTGGATTTAAGCTCGTCAATCAGGGCTTTTTTCAGGTTAACACCACCGTGATCACAGGCGATTGCGATTTTTTCAGCAGTCATTGATCATTTATCCTTATGAATGCTTTGTCAGATTTGACGACTATGTAGCACAGCGATATGGCTTGGACAACGAAAAAGCCCGACCAAACAGTGTTTGGCCGGGCTTCTTTCAGGTGGGATGCCTTAGATTATTTTTTGAAATAATCGTATTGGCCATCTTTCCATTCGTAGAAGACATAACCTGGTGCAGTTACGTCACCTTTGTCGTCAAAGCCGAATTTACCCAATACTGTGCTGAATTCCATAGAAGCCAGTTTTGCACGAACGGGTTCCAAGTCTGTGGATTTTGCAGCTTCAACAGCTTGTGCCCAAGCTTGGATCGCACCGTATGTGTACAGTGTGTAACCTTCAGGGTTGTAACCTTCTGCTTCAAACGCTTTTACAACACCAGAAGCTTCTGGGTTTTTACGCGGGTCCGGGCTGAAGGAGAACAGTGTGCCATCGCCAGATTCACCAGCGATAGAAGCAAATTCACCAGAAACCAAAGCATCACCGGAAACCAGTGTTGCGTTCAGGCCTTGCTCACGTGCTTGACGGATGATCAGCCCACCTTCTGTGTGGTAACCACCAAGGTAGATCACATCAACAGCAGCTTGTTTCAGCTTGGAAACCAACGCAGAGTAATCTTTTTCACCAGCTGTAATCGCTTCGTACATTGTTTCTTCAATGCCAGCTTTGTTCAGGTTCATCTTAGTTTGGTCAGCCAAACCTTTACCGTAAGCTGTTTTATCATGCAGGATTGCGATTTTCTTGCCCGGGAAGTTTTCTTTCAGGAATTTTGCAGCTTCAACACCTTGTTGGTCATCACGGCCACAAACACGCAAAACATTGTCCAGCCCACGCTCTGTGAAGGTTGGGCTTGTAGAAGCTGGTGTGATTTGCAGGATGCCTTCTTCGTTGTAAACTTCAGAAGCCGGGATGGAAGAACCAGAGCAGAAGTGACCAGCCATGAAGACAACGCCTTCGTTAACCATTTGGTTGGCAACAGCAACGGCTTGTTTCGGATCACACGCATCGTCGCCGATTTTCAGGACGATTTTTTCACCAAGAACACCGCCAGCAGCGTTAATGTCTTTTACAGCCATCTCGGCACCTTTGGCCATTTGCTCACCGAAAGATGCATATTGGCCAGTCATCGGACCAGCTGTTGCGATCAGAATGTCAGCTTGGGCAACGCCTGCAGTCAGTGCGATACCTGCAGCTGCAGCGAACAATGATTTTTTGAAAGTTTTAGTCATGTGAGACTGTCTCCCTAGGATTGGGACGGATCTAACCAAATCCGTCAAAAAAAGACCTTTAAGCAGAAATGCTTAGGGTCAAACTATGATATTAATATTCAGTGTTAGCAATATTATTTTGAACTTTTCAGCCTTTAATTTCTTTCCAGCTGAAAAGTCCGGCACGTTTATACTGCCAAGGGTATTGAGCAACCATCTTAGATGCCCGTGTGGCAAGATAAGACAGGACTGCAATGACCAGTAAGACGGCCGTATCTACGATATAGCTTTGCAAGGATAAAAGCGGTCCTTCAAACAAAGCAAAATTCAGAAAACGATCCGCCAGGCCCAGCAGAATAACATAAGGATAAAGGTGCCACATGGGGCGCCATGTGGCGGCAAGGGCCTGTCCAGTCATATAGGCACAAAAGCCCGCGATCAGACAGGTTAAACCGATAAAGACACCAAGTGATACACCTGTAATGGATTCCATTTTTCTATCTCCTTAATGTCCACCTTCAAGATAGGCCGCGCGGACTTCTTTACTGGCAAGAAGTTCTTCGCCCGTCCCACTCATGGTGACTTCCCCATTGACCAAAACATAACCGCGATGGGCCAGTTTCAGGGCGTGGAAAGCGTTTTGCTCAACAAGAAAGACTGTCATTTTTTCTTTCTCGTTAATCTCTTTAATAATTTCGAAAATTTGGCGCACAACAAGGGGGGCCAAACCAAGTGACGGTTCATCAAGCAACAACATACGCGGTCGGGCCATCAATGCGCGCCCGATCGCCAGCATTTGCTGCTCTCCACCAGATAAGGTCCCGCCGCGCTGGTCCAGACGTTCTTGCAAACGTGGGAAAAGCTTATAGACACGTTCAAGGTCTTCATCGAAATATTTTGGATCCGTCGTAATCGCACCCATTTGCAGGTTTTCATAAACCGTCATGCGCGAGAAAATACGGCGTCCTTCAGGTGAAACGGCAATCCCGTTGGACACAATCTGATCCGTCGGTTTTTTGGTGATATCTTCACCTTCAAAGGTCACTGTCCCACTGGATGCCTGTGGCAGACCGCACATGGTCATCAGGGTTGTCGTCTTACCTGCACCATTGGCACCAATAAGGGTAACGATTTCACCTTCATTGACTTCGATATTGATGCCTTTCAGGGCTTCAATACTGCCGTAATGGGTATGAACATCTGTGAACTTAAGCATTAGGCGTTCTCCCCTTCCATGTCCTGTGCCACTTCTGGCGGCAATTCTTCATCTTCTTCCTCACCAAGATAGGCACGGATAACGGCCGGATCGTTTTTGACATGTTCCGGTGTCCCGTCGGAGATTTTACGACCATAATCCAAAACAACAACATGGTCGGATACTTCCATCACCATGGACATGTCGTGTTCAATCAACAGAAGTCCGATTTTTTCGACTTCTTTGATATGTTGGAAAAGTTCGTTCATTTCCAAGGTTTCTTTGGGGTTCAGGCCTGCAGCTGGTTCATCCAGACACAAAGCTTGGGGGCGTGTACACATGGCACGGGCAATTTCCAAGCGGCGTTGGTCACCGTAAGGAAGGTTGCCTGCGTTCCAGTCAGCCTTGTTATAAAGCCCAACCTGATTCAGCCAGTGTTTTGCAAGTTCCACTGCTTCGGCTTCTGAATGTTTGTAGTTAGGCAAGCCCAACAGGCCAAAGATAGAAAACCCGGATGCGCGCATTAGATTGTTATGCTGGGCAACCAATAAGTTTTCCAATACGGTCATATTGCCGAACAAACGAATGTTCTGGAATGTACGGGCAACACCTGCGACTTGTGGGATACGGAAACCATCCATCTGTTCAAGATAGAATTTTTCCTGCTTGACCGGATGGTGCAACGTTAAACGGCCTTCTGTTGGTTTATAAAAACCTGTTAAGCAGTTAAAGACTGTTGTTTTGCCCGCCCCGTTCGGACCGATTAAGGCGGTGATTTGTTCGCGCATGGCAGTGAAGGATAAATCACCAATGGCCACAAGGCCGCCAAAACGCATGGTTAAATGTTCTACTTCCAGCAGTGGAACACCGGAAACTTCTTGAGATTGATCGCTCATTTCGCTGCTCCCTGTTCGCTAGGATCTTCGTTATGTAACCGGATGGTAGGTGCGCGGTTGGACAGAAGACCACGCGGTTTCCAAACCATGACGAGGACCATAAGACCCCCAAAGGCCAGCATGCGATATTCCGCAAGCTCACGGAAAATTTCAGGACCAAGAACGAGAAGCAATGAAGCCAGAACAACACCAACCTGTGATCCCATCCCACCAAGAACAACAATGGCAAGAATGATTGCAGATTCAATGAAGGTGAAGGACTCTGGGCTGATGAAGCCTTGACGGGTTGCAAAGAAAGACCCTGCAAAACCGGCAAACATTGCACCAATAGCAAAAGCAGAAAGTTTTGTGTTCGTCGGGTTGATCCCCAAAGAGCGACAAGCTGTCTCATCTTCACGCAACGCTTCCCAAGCACGACCAACGGGCAATTTACGAATACGTAAGGTGAAAAGGTTGGTAATCAGCGCTAATGCCATAATCAGGAAGTAGAAGAAGATGAATTTGTTCAGTGATGAATATTCAATCCCCATTAATTCATGGAATGGTGGCAGACCATCTTTGCCCCGCTTGGAAAATTCAGCCAAACCGAAGAAAGAAGGTTTCGGGATAGACGCAATGCCGTCAGGACCACCAGTGAATTCATACCAGTTCAACAAGATAACCCGGATGATTTCCCCAAAGCCCAAAGTCACAATGGCGAGATAATCCCCACGTAGTCTAAGGACCGGGAAGCCAAGAATAATCCCGAAGCTAGCAGCAAAAATCCCCGCCATGGGCAGGCAAATCCAGAATGACAGGTCATATGTTGTGGCCAGCAAGGCATAAGAATATGCACCGACTGCATAAAATGCGACATAACCAAGGTCAAGCAGTCCGGCAAGACCAACCACAATATTCAACCCCCAGCCAAGCATCACATAGATGAGCACGTATACAGCCAAATCCAGAGAGTGACGGTTAGCCATCGGTGAGAATGGGAAGATAATGGCGGCAGCTAAAAGCAGAACAAGGAGAAGGGTTTTGTTCTTATTGATGATGTGGCCAATGGAGCCAGCCGTATTTCCGGCAGCCTGCCCGATTGGCGGTAAAAACGTCTTTTGACCGATTGAAATCAGTAAGCGACCAAAAAAGACCACCACAGCTGCAATCAGCACATGATTAAAACGTGGTTCAACCGTAAGCGTACCATTGAGGTCAAAGGTTTTGAAACCAGCAAGCGGTAAAGCAAGGGCTGCAGCAATCAATGCTGCGATACCTGCTTCTTTTAGCAATGCCAGCATATCTAATTTTTGATTTTGTACAGACATTGACATTATACCTTCTCGATTTCCGGTTTTCCAAGAAGACCTGTCGGACGGAAGATCAACACCAGAACCAAAATAGAGAATGCAGCAACATCCTTATATTCAATGGTGAAATATCCAGACCAGAAGGCTTCAATCAGGCCGATCAGCAATCCGCCAAGCATTGCACCCGGCAAGGACCCAATCCCACCAAGAACCGCAGCAGTAAAGGCTTTCATACCCGCCAGAAAGCCGATGTAGAAGTCGATAACACCATAATAAAGTGTCACCATCAAACCAGCAACAGCAGCCAGTGCGGCGCCCATGACAAAGGTCGTGGAAATAGTTCGATCCACATTGACCCCGATCAGGGCAGCCATGGTGCGGTCTTGTTCCGTTGCCCGTTGGGCACGCCCCAGAGAAGTTTTGTTAATGATCAAGGTAAAGATGGTCATTAACACGATGGTCAGAATAATGATAAAAATTTGCAAATAGCTAATGGTTACGGTAAAGCCATCTTTTTCCATAATTTCAAAACCGCCAGAAATCAGGGCTTGCATCGGTTTAACGCGCGCGCCTTGAAGAACCTGAACAAGGTTTTGAAGAAAGATGGACATCCCGATTGCTGAAATCAGCGGCGCAAGGCGGAAAGAACCACGAAGTGGTCGATATGCCATACGTTCAATCGTCCAGCCCCATATCGATGTGAAGAGCATCGCCATAATAAGGGCAGCAAGAAGCGCCAGAGGAAGCCATACCCCACCAATCATGGTGAGAATGAGGAAGGTGATCATCGAAACGAAAGCCCCGATCATATATACCTCGCCATGGGCGAAGTTGATCATGCCGATGATCCCGTAAACCATGGTGTAACCAATTGCGATCAATCCATAGATGGATCCCAATGTCACACCATTAATAAGTTGTTGGGTGAAATATTCCATTTGTGCCTTTAGAAGTCTCTCAAAAGTGTCGCAAAAATAGGGCTTCTCAGGATAGAGAAGTTATTGAAATTGCAGAGCGAAATGTTTTTTATTAAACAATTCCCCACCAGATATGTCCTAACCGAATTTTCCAAGTCTCGAGCCTATGCGAGATTGGAAAAAAGAATTATTTGAGCACGATTTATGCCCTTGTCTATTGATTTTGACCCTATCGGAGCACGGGGTGATGTCAAGAAAAATGAAAGCTGTATTGCACAGAATGCATGGCTTAAGGAAGAAAGACCGAATTATTGTAAAAAAATTATAATATTTACGGCTGAAATGGGACTTTGTTTCCGATTGTCCTTTTTGTTACTGTTGTTATAAAGTTGCGCCGCAGGTCGTAAGCGAATCCAAGTTATAGGTTTTTCATTTTTTTAGTTAAGATATATTCTAATTTGCGCTGGGCATTATGTTTCAGTGCGCTTTCCCCCATCTTCACAAGGCCAGTGGCAATTGCCTCAGTTCCTGAATCCGGGTCAATCGCTGCAACGCGGAGGTAATTACCATAGCGGCGAATTTCAAAATAGACGTGACTAAGTTGGACGCGTTGGGTCATTGTTCAGACAGATGAAAGTTGATGATCTCTACAATTTAGCCAGAATTAACAAAGCGTCCAGTGCGTTTTTGTTCTTATACCGTGCTCGGCAGGCTTTTTTGTAAATTGTTCTGAGACATACCGAGTTGCTGCCAAGATTGAAGATCAAAGTTATCGTTTGATTTTAAATCGTTGATCAGGGCACGCATGTCCTTACAGCTTTTAATCGACCCGTCAAATTGGTTTTCTTTTGAGCGTTCTGTCAGGTCATCCAACACTTCATTGATACGGTCTAATAAATAAAATCGATCAATCGGTTCACCATTAGTCGGATCTAGTTTCTGAATGAGCCAGTTAATTTGTACCATGTGGCGTTCAATTTTCATGGCATTGAATTTTAAAACAGCTTTTTGCACGGCCGTTTCAACACGCTCTTCACTTATATTACGCGTTAGTTTGGCAACAAAAGTGTTCGGCGGGCTGAATTGAGGCGCTTCTTTAGCATCATCGCCTTTGAAGCCTGTACGGTCTGGACCCGCATAATCGCGGGTGACAACAAATGTACGTGCCCCGTTTTGCGAGATTTCCTCAATTTTATTAATGATATCCATCAATGACAGTGGCTTGATTAAGATCTCGTCACATCCTGCATGTCGTAAAGTTTGATGAACTTCTTTATCTTGGCTTTCTGTCATGACCAAAATCGTCACAAAAGGGTTTTTACTGGCTTTAGCGTGACGTATATCCTGAATGATGCCGTTTAACTCTTTTAAGCCAAAGGCGGCATCTAATATGGCAAGGTCATAATGTTTGCGGGTCATTTCCTCTGCAATCTTAAAATGATTGCTTATGTCGCAAATCTCACGAAATCCATGGCCAAACAGGCTGCTTCTTAATCCATTGCGTGTTTGTCTGTTTGGGTCCGCCAACAAGAAGTTAATTTTTGAAAATCCATTTTTGTTGATTTTTGCCTTTTTGGTTATGTAAGGACTTTTTAGTTCACTGTCTTGCGTCGCTTGGATTTTTTCATAAAGTGCAACGGTATGATCAGATGTTTTTCGAAGTCGGTTGATAACCGTTGTGATGAGGGAATGTAAGAAAGGGTCAACACCCTCGAGGCGTCGGTCAAAAGATTCTTTGCTGACAGCTATGGCTTCTACGGGTTCGACAGCAATGACAGTGGCAGATCTTGGATTATCACTTACAACAGCCATCTCACCAACGATGCCACCTTTGCTTGCAGTTGCTATAGAAATGTTCTTTCCGCTGGGACCGCGTTTTGAAATTTTGACGCTGCCTTTTTTAATGATATAGGCACAGTCAGCTTTTTCACCTTCTTTGAAAAGAGGAGTATTCTTGTTGAAGCGAATGACACTGTATGGTTGGCTCGACACGACACTATTATCCCGCATAATTAATGGTTAATCATCTTTTTTTGTTGTTTTTTAAAGTAGATATAGATGCCAAAAAATATTTGCTGTGACGGATATCACAGCACCTTTAATATGAGGTAATTGTTTGTTGGTTTTACAACAAAAAATAGATGCGATTTTTTAGAATTTTTATGTTTTGCAAGAGGTCTCAACGCCAAATGTTTTATTTTTACGAAAATATAAACCTTAGATTGTTTTGAGATGTTGTGGTTGATGGATTCCCTTCTGCGTCATCGGAAATTTGTCCTGTTTTTAATGAGACACAGTTTTTTTTTAAGTTTTTTGACTTAAACGGATCTCGTTCAATGCTTTTAAGGTATTGCCATATGATATTTCCCTAAAGTGCCAATCACGCTGTCCCTGTTATCCTACTTGACGTGCATATGGGGAAATGGTCTTTTGGGGTGCAAATTCCAACTATTATGAAATTAAGGATAAGTTCATGTCTGATAAGCAATTGCACCCCGAAACGTTGGCACTTCATGCCGGATATCGCAACGATCCAACAGCGAAATCTGTTGCCGTTCCAATCCATCAGACAACCTCCTATCAATTTGATAGCGCTGAGCATGCGGCCAATCTTTTTGCATTAAAAGAGTTCGGCAATATTTACTCGCGCATTATGAACCCGACAAACGATGTTTTGGAACAGCGTCTGGCCGCGCTGGAAGGTGGCGTAGCTGCCCTTTGTGTTTCATCAGGTCAATCTGCAGCAACTTTGGCGATCCTGAACCTATGTAGCGCAGGCGATAATTTTGTAACTTCGACAGATCTTTATGGTGGGACTTGGAACCTGTTTGCAAATACATTTAAACAAATGGGCATCGAAGCGCGTTTTGTGGATCCTAAAGATCCTGAAGCTTTTCGTGCGGCAACAGATGATAAGACCCGTTGCTATTTTGCTGAAACTCTCCCGAACCCTAAATTGAATGTGTTCCCAATCAAGGAAGTTGCAGACATTGGTCGTGAAATTGGTGTGCCATTAATTGTTGATAACACAGCAGCGCCACTGATTTGTCGTCCGCTTGATCATGGTGCGGCAGTGGTTATGTATTCCACAACCAAATATATCGCAGGCCATGGGACATCTGTTGGTGGTGTGATCATTGATGGGGGGAATTTTGACTGGGAAGCACAAGGGGATCGTTTCCCGACATTGAACCAACCGGATGCTTCTTATCACGGTGCAGTCTGGACAGAAGCGGTAAAACCATTGGGCCCGATTGCGTTCATTATTCGTGCGCGTGTAACCTTGCTCCGCGACATCGGCAGTGCAAGCAGCCCATTTAATTCATGGCAGATCATCCAAGGGCTGGAAACCCTGCCCCTTCGTATGCGTCAACATTGCGAAAATGCTGAGAAAATCGTTTCTTTCCTGCAAGGCCATGACAAGATTTCTTCTGTTAATCATCCTAGTATTCAAGAAGGTGAAGCCAAACGTCGTGCAGAAACATATTTGAATGGTGGTCATGGCGGCTTAATCGGGATTGAACTGGCAGGTGGTCTGGAAGCCGGACGTACCTTTATTGATTCCCTTGAATTGCTTTATCACGTTGCAAATATCGGGGATGCGCGCTCGCTTGCTATTCACCCGGCAAGCACCACCCATTCTCAGATGACCGAAGAAGAACAGGTTTCTGCAGGTGTGACACCAGGGTATGTACGTTTATCAGTCGGTATTGAACATGCAGACGATATTATCGCAGATATCGAACAGGCTTTAGCAAAAGTGTAAACATTGCCATAATTTAAGCATAAACGCCGGGCATATAAGCGCGGCGTTTTTCTTATGACGAAGGGGGAATTATCGTGTCACGTCCGCATTTTTTAACAAGTGCCTCTTACCCGCGCACCCGTATGCGCCGCACACGCCAAAGTGAATGGTCACGTCGGATGGTACGTGAAAATGAATTAACCGTTGATGATCTGGTGTGGCCTGTCTTCGTTCTGGAAGGCGAAAATCGCCGTGCTCCTGTGGCTTCCATGCCTGAAGTTGAACGCTATTCCATCGACCTTTTGGTGGATGCTGTTGGAGAAGCGTATGAACTAGGGATTCCGGCAATTGAACTTTTCCCTTATACAGACGAGGACTTAAAGACCCCTTGTGCGAAAGAAGCATACAACAAGGATAACCTTGTGTGTCGTGCGACCCGTGCGATCAAAGAAAAATACCCTGACCTAGGCATTATCACTGATATTGCACTAGACCCTTATAACAGTGATGGGCATGACGGTCTTGTAGTGGATGGGGTTGTTTTGAACGATGAAACGATAGAAGTCTTATGCAAGCAGGCGATCAATCAGGCGGAAGCGGGATGTGATATTGTAGCACCGTCTGATATGATGGACGGGCGTATGGGAGCTATCCGGGATGCGCTGGATGGTGCTGGTTTCCAGAATGTTCAGACGATTTCCTATGCGGCAAAATATGCATCTGCCTTTTATGGTCCATTTCGTGACGCCGTTGGTTCAGTTACGGCTTTGGGGCAAGGGGACAAGAAAACCTATCAGATGGATCCGGCGAATACGGATGAGGCTTTACGTGAAGTCGCGCTGGATATCGCTGAAGGGGCTGATATGTTTATGATCAAACCCGGTATGCCCTATCTGGATATCGTCAGCCGCATCAAGGAATCTTTTGCTGCCCCTGTTGCGGTTTATCATGTCAGTGGTGAATATTCGATGCTGAAGGCTGCTGTTCAAAATGGCTGGTTGGATAATGATCGTGCTGTCATGGAAAGCCTGATGTGCTTTAAACGTGCAGGCGCTGATGTGATCTTTACCTATTGTGCCGTTGAAGCAGCTAAACTTCTGCAAAAGTAATCAAAATTTAGATATAAAAAAAGCCGTTGACGGGTCATGTCAGCGGCTTTTTTGTTTTTTAGGATCCCGTTTTAACAGCCTTATCACCTGTCTGGATGTCCAACATACGATCCACATCTAGAACCACCATCAACTGGCCATCCAGACGATAGACACCTGAGGCAAATTCGCGCCAGATCGGATCCAGCGTGCTGGGGTTGCGTTCATAATTCTTTTCATCGAGACTTAGAACCTCGCCCACGGTGTCAACAAGCAGGCTGTAGAGTTCGTTGATATGTTCAACGGTAACGCCCATGCTTTGGCCTTTATCTTCACGCTTGGGCAGCCCAAGGCGGACACGCACATCAATCACGGTCACGATACGACCGCGCAGGTTGATAGAGCCGGCGACTTCTTTGGGTGCAAGTGGAATAAAAGCAATGTGATCCGGCATCAGGATATCCTGAACCTTCAATACCGGAATGCCAAACAGTTGGTCAGCAATTTTGAAAGTTACGTAATCTTCCAACCCATCCCCTTTGATCAGGTCAGTTGATTGTCCTTCAGTTGTTACAAGCTGGTTCATAATCTCTCTCTCCGGCCATTAACTATTTGGCGTGAATGTTTGCAAAGCTTTTGAAGAAGCCTTCCCTCAAATGATTTAAAAACATATTTACAGGAAAATCTACCCCTGAGTTACCCAAATTATTGTTTTCATCGTCATATTCGTTGAAACTAATCCTTCAACCATTGTTTTACAAGTCCGATTTGCGCATCATTCATTAAAGTTGGGGCATGTCCCACCTTTGGAAATTCAATAAGTTCTGCATCTGGTCCGCGTTTTAGCATTTCCTGTGCTGTTTCTGCGCTGAGTAAATCGGACTCTTCGCCTCTTAAAATTAACACAGGGCATTTTATTGCTTCCCATATCGGCCAAAAATCAACATCCACTGGTTCCGACTCTTTGATCGGAATGGCAAGGTTGGGATCATAATGCAGGGCGATCTTGCCATCTTCACAGCGTTTTGAACTATGTTCTGCTAAATGATGCCATTGCTCATCTGTTAATTCGCCGAAGGGGGCATGGACAAAACGTAAATGCTGTTCCAATTCTTCAAGATTATTAAAGACAGGATTCATGCCTAGGTAATCGGCAATTCGGCCCAAGGCTTCTTTGGGGATAAATGGGCCGACATCATTTAAAATCAGGCGTTGGATTGGTGAGTTAACCTGTGCAGCGAGCATCATTCCAATCAGGCCGCCCATTGATGTTCCAATCCAGTCAATTTTTTCAGCGCCGACCCTGGCAAGAAGTGTTGCCATATCATTTAAATACAGCGGGAAGCCATAATCATGCGGGTTTAATAACCAGTCACTATATCCCCTACCCGCTATATCTGGACAAAAGACATTATGTGTTTCGTTTAAAGCTTGGGCCAAAGCGTCAAAGTCACGACTATTGCGGGTCAAGCCGTGGACACAAATGGCATTATGTTCTGCTGTATCACTTTGCCATTCGGTATAAGCGATGCGATGAAACCCGTGGGGGCCAAGACTTAAGAAACTTTTTTGCAACATGATTGCGATCCTTTTTTCCAAAGCGATTGCCTTATTTTTCAAAGTTGATAGTTTTGCTGTCAAACAATTCTTTTAGGTAGGAGCAAAAAAATGTCCGATCCAATCCTCGTTCAACGCGACGGGGCTATTGTCACCATTGTGCTGAATAACCCAGAAAAAAGAAATGCTCTGACCAAACCAGCCTGGCAAAAACTGGGGGATGTGATGGTCGAATTGTCAAAAGATGATGATCTAAGGTGTATTATTTTACGCGGTGCGGGTGAGGAAGCTTTTGCAGCAGGGGCGGATATTTCTGAATTTCCGACAGAACGCTCCAGTGCGGCCGAGGCCAAAGCCTATGGTGATATCGTCACTTATACCGTTAAGGCCATTGAAGAATGTGTTCATCCTACAATCGCACTAATCAAAGGGGCGTGCACGGGGGGAGGTTTAGAAATCGCCTGTGCCTGTGACATGCGCATTGTGGGGGAATCTGCGCGCTTTGGGGTACCAATCAACCGTTTGGGTCACACCTTGGCCTATCCGGAACTTGATGCCATTTTACGTCTTGTAAGCCCGGCTGTGATGCTGGAACTTTTGCTTGAAGGTCGTGTCGTAGATGCTGAATTTGCCCTGCGCGTCGGGTTAATCAACCGGATTGTTGAAGATTGGGAAGTTGAAGAAGAAGTCCGTGTCACAGCGGACCGAATTGCCAAAGGCGCACCATTAGCCGCACGTCTTCACAAGAAAATGGTTAGTCGTTTAAAACAGCCTGCGCCATTAACACAGGCTGAACGGGACGAAGCCTTTTCGACATGCGATTCTGAAGATTATCAAAATGGCTATCGCGCTTTTATGGCAAAGAAACCCCCAACGTTTAATGCCCGTTAAGCTTAGAGGGTTTTGTAACCACCCTTGAAATAGAGCAAGGCGTCTTCTTTATCTGATTGTTCCAGCTTGGTGACCTCGCCTACAAAAATGGTGTGGTCGCCGCCCAGATAGGCAGCGGCACGTTTACATTCCATATTCGCAAGGGTTCCTGTTAGTAAGGGGATACCATTTGCCCCTTCCACCCACTCGATTTGGTCAAATTTATTGTCAGTGGGGCCGGCAAACAGGTTAGATTCAGATTCTTGATCTGAGGCCAGGATACCAATATTAAAGTTTTCTGTCGTGGCGAAAATATCACACAGCGGGCTTTCATTTTTTAATGAAAACAATACCATAGGTGGATCTAGGGAGACAGAAGCAAAAGAATTAATCGTGACGCCGATCAAGCCGCCCTTATTGTCTTTTGTGGTGACAACAGTAATGCCCGTTGCAAATTTACCAAGTGCGTTTCTGAAATTCCGTTGATCGATGCTCATAAAAATACCCGTGTCATTTAAATTTCGTGCTGTTTCAATAGAGAGTCTATCAAGGCGCGTCAATAGGTTGTTAAATCCAGTTAAACGTCTTACCTTATGTCATATATGAAGACACTTGGCTGATTGCGAAGGAAAAATAATGCCATCAAAAGGTTCATCCCTGTCAACAGAGCTTTGGCAGCCCACTCAGGAACAAAGAAAAGCTGAAGGCCCTGACCCGATTGAATATCCGGAATATTATGACGGAATATCGATAAAGCGCATATTGGCCTATGTTATCGATTTTATTATTTGTGCCGTGGTTGGTTTTATCGGCGTTATTATCGCAAGTATCGTCGGGTTAATGAGCTTTGGTTTGTTATTTGGCCCCATGATCGCACTTCTTGCCTTAATTCCAATCATTTATCATACGGTCCTCATCGCATCAGATAAAAGCGCGACCATAGGGATGCGTTTTGTTGGCATCCGTGTTTATCGCCTTGATGGTGGTCGTCCGGAAATGTTGCAAGCCTTTATCCAGACCGCAATTTTCTTCTTTACGGCGCCACCAACCTCTTTCTTAATTTTAATCGTCTGTTTGTTTAATACCCGCAGGCGCTGTCTTCATGATATACTCGCCGGAACATTGACGTTAAATGACCCTGAGAAAAACATCTAAGTGCACAATAAATGAGACCTGACCGCATACAGTCTAAAGTCTTTTTCTATACGACATCTCCTCTTGCCTGCCCCTATTTGGATGGGCAGGTAGAGCGTCGTATTGTCACTGAATTGTCCGGTAATGAGGCTGACAGTCTGCATAATGCCTTATCAAAAGGTGGGTTTCGTCGCAGTCACTTCATGGCATATGCGCCGGTGTGTCCGAACTGTAATGCCTGTATTCCGGTTCGTGTCGATGTTGAAAATTTCAGGTTTTCGAAAAGTTGGCGTCGACTGGAAAACAGGTTTAAGGGCTTAAATGCAACCTATTGCCCGCCCATCGCCAGCCAGGAACAATTTACCCTGTTTGAAGCATATCAACAGGGGCGTCACTTTGATGGTGACATGGCATTGATGGATTTTTTTGATTACAGATCCATGGTGGAAGAAACGCCCGTCGAGACATCCATTGTAGAATTTAGAGATGGCAACCGGCTTGTATCCGCTTTGTTGATGGATCATTTGGATGATGGTTTATCTGCGGTCTATAGTTTTTATGATAACGACAAAGAATATGATGGGCTTGGCAATTACATGGTGCTTTGGGCGATTCGTCAGTCCTTGGAAAATGCCCTACCCTACGTCTATCTAGGGTATCTTATAAAAGAATGTCGTAAAATGTCCTACAAGGCCCGTTATGCCCCCCTTGAAGGGTGCGTCGATGGCGTCTGGACGACCATTAACGGCTAATATTACATTAAAAGTCATAAATATTGCAATGCAGTACGCATTATTGGGTAGTTATAATCAATTGAAACTAATTACAAAGGGTCGTAAGCTAAGCCGACCTTGGTAATTTTATTACCAAAACCCGATTGGGAGATCGGGCTTAAGATTATTTTTAAATGTGATTAGGGAGGTTTTTTCACATGAAGCGTCGTGATTTTCTAGCTGGTGCTGCTGCCGGTGCTGCCGTAGGTGCGGCATCCACTATTTCTTCGCCAGCAATCGCGCAAAACAAGCGTACACTCAAAATGGTAACCACTTGGCCGAAGAATTTCCCCGGTCTGGGTACTGGTGCTGCGCGTGCTGCAAAACGTATTACAGACATGTCTGATGGTCAGTTGACTGTTAAACTGTATGCCGCTGGTGAATTGGTGCCGGCACTTGAATGTTTTGATGCTGTCTCCAGCGGTACAGCCGATCTGTATCATGGTGCCGAATACTACTGGCAAGGTAAGCACAAAGCGTTCAACTTCTTCACAGCTGTACCGTTTGGTTTGACAGCCGGTGAAATGGATGCCTGGATCCACCATGGCGGTGGTCAGGAGTTGTGGGACGATCTCGCTGCTGATTTTAATGTCAAAGCCTTTGCTTGTGGTAACACAGGCGTTCAAATGGGTGGTTGGTTTAACAAAGAAATCAACAATGTTGAGGACATGAAAGGCCTGAAAATCCGTATGCCGGGCCTTGGTGGTGAAGTTTTGCGTAAACTTGGCGCCGCTGCTGTGACCATTCCTGGTGGTGAAATTTTCCCATCACTGCAATCTGGTGCGATTGATGCGACAGAATGGGTTGGCCCTTGGAACGATTTGGCCTTTGGTTTCTATAAAGTTGCTAAATTCTATTACTATCCGGGATTCCACGAGCCAGGCTCTACCTTGTCTTGCGGTGTTAATCTTGATGTCTGGAAATCTTTGACACCACAACATCAAGAAATCATTCGTAACGCGACAATGGCTGAAAACAACTACATGATGGCTGAATTTAACACACGTAACGGTGATAGCCTTGATGTGTTGATTAACAAGCATGGTGTTCAGTTGCGTAAATTCTCTGATGAAGTTATGACCGAAATCGGTAAAGCATCAGGCGAAGTTATGCGTGAAGTTGCGGCTGAAGACGAGAAAACAGCCAAAATCTTCAAAAGCTTTACGGACTTCCGTAAAAAAGCGATCCGCTGGTCTGACATGTCAGACAGCGCGTTCTGGGCAGCACGTAAATTGCCGTTCCAATACGAATAGAATCACAAAATCGGGTGACCTCATATTGCTGGGGTCACCTTTTTTTGTAAATATTTCAATTCAGGAGAAGTACCTTGGGGTCTCTTGCTGCGCTCATGCGCTTCATTGACGCATTGAACCAGGGGATTGGTAAAACAGTTTCTTGGCTGGCGGTGATTATGGTGATCACCCAGTTTAGCGTTGTGCTCATGCGTTATGTTTTCGGCGTCAATTCAATTATGATGCAGGAATCAGTTTCTTACATGCATTCATTCCTTTTTATGTTAGGAGCCGGGTATACCCTGCTTCACAACGGCCATGTCCGTGTTGATGTTTTCTATCGCGATGTCAGTGTTCGTAAAAAGGCGATTATTGATATTTTCGGTGTTGTTTTCCTGCTTTTACCAGTCTGTTTGTTGATTGGTGAAAGTTCTTGGCAATATGTTTACCAATCCTGGTCCATTCGTGAAGGCTCAGTTGAAACAAGCGGAATTCAAGCACTTTACATTCTTAAATCTGTCATTTTGATCTTCTGTTTGTTGCTGGCCCTGCAAGGCATTTCAATGGCACTGCGTTCATTCCTTATTCTGAAAGGGGCTGTTGTCCCTGAAGAAGATCATGAAATCCACGAGGTACCTTAATCATGGAAATAGCTGAAATTCTTTGCATTGCCATGTTTCTGGTGACCTGCGGGTTCCTGATGTTTGGCTTTCCCGTTGCGTTCACACTTGCGGGATCAAGTATTTTCTTTGCAGCACTTGGCACAGCCTTTGATGTCTTTATGTGGAGCGATTTTGGTGCTTTGCCTTCTCGCATTTTCGGCAACGCCATGCAAAAAGGCATTTTGATTGCTGTCCCTCTTTTCATTTTTATGGGGGTTATGCTTGAACGTTCAAAAGTTGCCGAAGAATTGCTTGATAGCATGGGCATGCTTTTTGGTTCCTTGCGCGGTGGTTTAGGTGTTTCTGTTTCTATTGTGGGCGCCTTATTGGCGGCTTCTACGGGGATTGTCGGGGCCACTGTTGTAACGATGGGGCTATTGTCTCTGCCAACAATGCTGAAACGGGGTTATAACCCCTCGCTTGCATGCGGTTCAATTTGTGCCGCAGGCACGCTGGGGCAGATTATTCCACCGTCTATCGTTTTAGTTTTGCTGGGCGATCAGATTTCAAATGCTTATTCTGATGCGCAACGGGCATTAGGGAACTTTTCGCCGGAACCTGTGTCGGTTGGGGATTTATTTGCTGGTGCGTTGATCCCGGGTTTGGGACTGGTTGGTATGTATATTCTCTACCAGTTGATTGTCGCTTGGCTTAAACCTGATACATCCCCTGCTATTCCTGCGGAAGAACTGAATGTGGATGGTTTGGGTAAACGGATCGCACATGCCTTGATCCCGCCAATCGTTCTGATCTTCGCGGTGTTGGGGTCCATTCTTGCTGGTATTGCAACACCGACAGAAGCTGCGGCCGTTGGTTCTATTGGTGCGATTTTGCTGGCAGGTCTTCGTTTGGATGAAACAAAGAGTGTTCCGTTTTATGCAGCAGGCCTTGCACTTGTGACCATGCTGATCTTAACAAACGTGATGGATCTGCGCACAAATATGGATGAAATCAGTACTGCTAACATGATCGGTATTGGTGTTGTTTCTGTCTGTGCGGTTATTTTGGCATTTGGTGTTATCGTTGCCTTGAAACGTGTGTATGCGGTGAAAATTCTGCATGATGTGTGTCGTTCCACCATGGATATTACATCGATGGTGTTTGTCATTCTGATTGGCGCCTCTGTTTTCTCTCTCGTCTTTATTGGCTTGGGTGGCGATGACATGGTTCATGAAGTGCTTTCTGCGCTTCCTGGCGGTGTGATCGGGGCGATGCTGGTTGTTATGGCTGTGATGTTCCTGTTGGGCTTCTTCCTCGACTTCATCGAAATCACCTTCGTTGTTGTGCCAATTGTTGCCCCTGTTCTGTTAATGATGGACCTGAACCCGGTGTGGCTTGGCGTTATGATGGCGATGAACTTACAGACGTCCTTTCTGACACCACCTTTCGGTTTTGCCTTATTCTACTTACGCGGCGTTGCGCCGAAATCTGTGTCAACCATGCAGATTTATAAAGGGGTTGTTCCCTTTATCATTATTCAGGTGATCGGCCTGCTCCTTCTGGCTCTCTTCCCAGAGCTGGCGACATGGTTACCATCGGTAATCTTCGGATAAGATCTTAACCGATCCAAATAAAAAGGCCGACTGCAACATTAATTGCAGTCGGCCTTTTTTGTTGAATGATTTTGACTAAGCAACCCGAATGTTTTCCAAGAAGGTATGGACTCTTTCTTTTAGTTCTTCTGTTTGCTGACTGACTTCAATCGCAGCTTGACTGACTTGTTTCGAGGTTTCTTCCGTCAGTGATGCTCCGTTATTTACATGAGAAACATTCGAGGCCACATCCTGTGTCCCCGCAGCGGCAATTTCAACACTGCGGGTGATTTCTGCTGTAGCAGCCTGCTGTTCTTCCATAGCCGTGGCAATGGAAGAGGATGCTTCGCTTATTTGTGAAATCACATTGGTAATGTTCTGGATTGCCTCAACCGCATGGCTGGTCTTATCTTGAATTTGATTGATCTGTAGCGAGATTTGGCTTGTGGCCTCTCCGGTTTGAACCGCAAGGTTTTTTACTTCACCTGCCACAACGGCAAAGCCTTTACCTGCCTCACCTGCCCGCGCAGCTTCAATCGTTGCATTCAAGGCAAGCATGTTGGTTTGATCTGCAATATCATTAATCAAATCCACCACTTTACCAATTTCTTCAACAGATTCAGAAAGTCCTGTGATCAGGTCGTTGGTTTGGGTTGCTTGTTCAACGGCCTGATGACCAACCTGGCTTGATTGCTGGATCTGTTGACTGATTTCAGCGGCCGCCGCAGAAAGCTGATTGGTCGCTGCAGCAACAGTTTGAACGTTGTCTGATGTTTTTTCAGTTGCTTGTGCTGCCAGTTCAACTTCCTGAGAGGTGTTTTGAGCGATGTTCGACAGTTCTTGTGCACTGGCGGTCATACGTTGTGCAGAGGTGCTGACGATATCAAGGGAGTTAGTGGATTCCTGATTAAACAAGGTCAACAGTTCATCAATGGTTTCAGCCCGTCTTTGTTTGATTTCTTGTTCCTGCTTTTGGCCTTCTTCCATCTCGCGGACTTGAATAGCGTTTTCTTTGAATATATTGATGGCTTCTGCCATTTCACCAATGATATTTTTGTAGTCCATTCCATAGACTGTCGTATCAAGGTTGCCTTTTGTCAGTTCCCCCATTGTGTCTTTCAACTGTTTGATCGGATGGTTGATCATTTTGTTGATATAGAAAGATAAGGCAAGCATGAGGATAAGTGAAATTGCAATCGTTGCAATAACGATTAGATTGACTTTTCTTTCACTTTCAATGGCTTGCTGGTTAACCAGATTGGTTTGGGCGATAATGATTTTATCAAGTTCAGCCTTAAAAGGCTGGGCTTGTTTATATAATTCAGAGAGATGATCAATCTTTTCAATCGTTTCCAAACGGAGCTTGGCTAACATGTTGAAGGTTTTGACATAGTCATCAATCGCTTTGAGTAAAGAGTCGAGTTCTGCGGGATCAGCTTCTGTGACTTTTGTTTTGAGTTTCTTACCAAGATAAGCCACGCGTTTGATGCTGCGTTTATCATTTTCAAGCAAAAACTGATTGGCTTTAAATTGCATATCTTTTAAGACGCTGATCACATCCTGACTGTTTATCCCGGCCATAACGCCGTTAATCAGGATACTGAAATTACGCATGTCACCGCGTAGTCCTGATTTTTTATCAAGTCCGATCTGGGTGGTGTTTTGGACGACTAAATCAAACTCTTGTGTATAAGACTTATAAGTCGCACCTAATTTCTTCAGGGCCTCAAGTGCGTTAGTGTCACTTGTAAACCCTTTATCATCAAGGAGCTTTTGTTTGAATGACGCTAGTTTAGTGCGGACATTTTTGTGTTCTTCTACGTAGGCTTCATCAAGTTCGTAGAGAAAATTCTTTTCGATGATGCGCGATTGCAAGAATGACGAATAAATACGGTCAAGATGCAAGGCTGTTTGTTGGATTTTTTCTTTTTTATGCTCGGCGGATTCAATTACATTATTTTGATAGTTGTTAATGCCTTGAATCACAACTAAAGCACAAAGGGACAAAAGGGCAATTAAGCCGATCTGCCAACTGATGGGGACGATTTTAAAAAAACGTTTCATATGTCTCTCATTTTTTGACCCGTTTTATATTTTTATGTTGGGTTCAAAGGGGGGAAGTTGGACTGCTGTACCTCACTGTCCTGTTGCACATTATTTGCAAATTGTTCTCAGCCCATGCCTGATAAAATTTACAAAGCTCAATATGTAACTATATGGGGAAAGTTTTGGCGGTCAGTAAAAAAGAAATACAGAAACATTTGATAAAATATACGGGGTATCCCGTAACTATTGTATACAATATTCAAAGTTGTTGAAATTTGATAACTAGGCCACGAATGTGCCAAAATAAAGGTTTAATAGAATCGTAAAAAAAGCCCGCGAAGAATGTCTTCGCAGGCCTTTAAAAATCAGTCTAAAGTAGGAATTAGCTGGCTTCCTGCATAGGCTTGCCTTCGCGGTGTTCTTCTGGTTGAATGCCAAGTTTAGCAAACATAGCCTGGTCTGCGCTTACTCCTTGGTTTCCTGCTGTTAGAAGTTTATCACCATAGAACATGGAGTTTGCACCTGCAAAGAAGCAAAGTGATTGAAGTTCTTCGCTCATTTCTTCACGTCCGGCCGATAGGCGCACATAGGAAGCCGGCATAACGATCCGGGCAACAGCGATGGTTTTTACGAAATCAAAGTGGTCGATCTTGGCTTTGGCTTCAAAAGGGGTGCCTTCGATCGGGATCAGCATGTTGATTGGAATACTTTCCGGATGCTTCGGCAAGTTTGCCAATGTTACCATCATGGAAGCGCGGTCTTTCTGGCTCTCACCCATGCCGATGATACCCCCAGTGCAGAGTTTGATACCATTGTCACGGCAGCGATCCAAAGTCGCCAGACGGTCATCAAAGGTTCGTGTAGATACAACTTTGTCGTAATATTCACGCGATGTATCAATATTGTGGTTATAGTAATCCAGCCCGGCTTCTTTTAACTGTTCAGTTTGTTCGTCAGACAGCATGCCAAGGGTCATACAGGTATCCATACCCAATCCTTTAACAGATTTGACCATATTAAGGATTTCAGGCATGTCGCGGTCCTTAGGTGAACTCCAGGCTGCCCCCATGCAGAAACGGGTCGCCCCACCCTCTTTCGCAGCCTTGGCCGCTTCGATAACTTCGTCTGTCGGCATCATCTTGGATGCTTTCAGGTCCGCATCATTGTGCGCACTTTGAGAACAGTAGTTACAATCTTCTGCACAGCCGCCAGTCTTGATGTTTAACAAGGTGCTGAGTTGGACTTTGTTCGGGTCAAAGTTTTGACGATGAACAGACTGCGCATGAAAAAGCAGGTCATTAAAAGGCAAAGCAAACAGCGCTTCAACTTCTTCAACGGTCCAGTCATTACGAGGCGTAGCAGAAATTTGAGGGGTCATTTTTTCGATCTTCAATTATTAATACCTGAGTGGCGTACCACGTTATTTAAAGAACTTAATACGCGAGCTTTAGTAAAGTTTCAAGATAAATCGGCATTTGAATACCGATTAATTCATCGGATGTGAATTAGAAGTTTTTGTGCGCATGGCAGTTTCGCCCTGCTTTTTTTGCCTTATACAGGCTAACATCTGCTTGTGCGATGAGCTTTTCAGGGCTGCAAATTGATTCTTTTGGAACGGTGGACGCGCTGCCAATGCTAACAGTGATGAAATTTGAAACGGGTGAATGTTCGTGAACCAGCTTGGCATCTTCAATCACAGTATTTATCTTTTGTGCCAGTTGAGTTACCACGTCTTGCGGTGTGTCGCTTATTGCAACGATAAATTCTTCTCCACCGAAGCGAGCGACAATGTCGCCTGCACGATGAAACAAATTAGAAATGAGTTTGGCAATGGTTTTTAGTGCTGTGTCACCGTTTAGATGGCCATAACGGTCATTATAAAGTTTGAAATGGTCCACATCGATCATGAATATTGAAATATTTTTCTTTTGGCGCATGCATTGGAACCACATTTTCTCATAAGAGATGTCAAAAAAACGTTTGTTATATATTTCTGTTAAATGATCTTTGATCGCTTGTTCTTTGATCGTCTCTGTGGCTTCTTCTAGTTGATTGTTGATTTCTACTTGACGCTTAAGCGCTTTACCTAGAATGCTTGCTGATTCGGTGTTAATCTTTTTTTCCATTTCAACAACTTGTCTAAGGCCTTTTACTTTCCATGCAAGTTCTTTTGTAAGTTCTGGAAAATTGTCGATTTTACATTTGTTGTTGCTAATGTCGTCTATGATGTCATCCAGACGATCAATAGTCTGCGTTCGAAAAGAGTATTTCATAATTATGTGGTGGTAGGGATTATGGGCCCCACATTCAATAACTTCCATGTCCAGCCACAGAAGATCGCCCCACATCCATAAACCGTTATAAAAAAGACCTTTCAGAAAGGCTATAGGCATCGGTGAACTTGTGTTTAGTTCTAGATAACCTTTCTCAAGGTCTAGGCAGTTAATTTCAGTAAAGAAAAAATCTGGGTCATAATTTCTACAAACCAGTTTTACCCCTGCTGAGTTATCTTGCAGGCGCATATGCCCTATGCTTCCCAGGTTGAGGGCTTTTCCTTCTGTATCATACCAATTTTGAATAAAGTTCGCGCCAGCCTGATAAAGTAAGAGCTCCGAATAGTAAGGGGATTGCTTCAAAGCATCGAAAAGAAGATGCAAATGGGCAAGTGGGTACCATTGATCTGCTTTAAGGTTTTGTAACAGACTATCAAGCTTATGCGCTGTTAAGGCATTGATGCTGTAAAAGGTCTTTGCAACGCCTATAAGGAAGGAGCCTATAATTTCGGGTTGTTTTTCTTTTTCCATTATTTACCCCCCTCCAGTTTTGATTTACAGACGGTCAGTCTAAGTAAACTTGTTGTTTCGCGGGAAGCCATTGGGCGCCATACGCCCGGCCCCGGCCCGTTTCCCGATCCAGGGCAAGAGGTCGGTCACGGTGCGCGTGCGATCGCTACCGCCCCCCATTTGCCAAGACAGGCCGTCTTCCAAATTGAAACTGATGACGTCGGACATGCCACCATCGCGGTATTTTTGCAGGATAACACCGCGACCACGGTTCATTTCCGGTAGTTCATCACCCTTGAAGACCAGAATTTTGCGATTGTCCCCAACAACAGCGACGGCATCACCTGTCAACGGGATACAAACCTTAGCTTTTTCTTTGTCTTGAAGGTTCAAAACCTGCTTGCCGTTTTTAGTTTGGGCAACCACGCTTTTTTCTTCAATAGCAAAGCCGCGACCAGAGCTGGAAGCCACTAGCAATTTACGTTCCGGCTCGTGAATAAACAGATCAATGATATCGTTTTCGTTACCAATATCCACCATCAAACGGATCGGTTCCCCATGACCACGGCCCGGGGGCAATTTGTCGCAGCCAATGGTGAAAAATCGCCCGTTTGTGGTGAAGGCCAGCATTTTATCGGTTGTGTAGCCTTTAATAACAAAACGGGCCTTATCTCCATCTTTATATTTGATGGCGGCTTCATCGTTGTTATGTCCTTTAAAGGCACGGATCCAACCCATTTTTGAACAAACGATGGTAACGGGTTCGCGTTCAATAAAGGCTTCGAAGTTTACAATATCGGCGCTTGGCGCATCACCAAAGTCGGTGCGACGCTTGCCGAGTTCTGTTTTCTGTCCGAATTGTTTTTTGGTTTCGCGAATCTCATCTGAAATCGTAGACCATTGCAGTGTTTCATCCGCGAGCAATGTATGAAGACCTTCACGTTCTTTGCTTAGATCGTCATGTTCTGATTTCAGTTCCATCTCTTCCAGTTTACGCAATGAACGCAAGCGCATGTTCAAGATAGCTTCGGCTTGCACTTCGCTAAGCTTGAAGGTGTTCATCAGCTCCTGACGGGGATGGTCTTCTTCGCGGATGATTCGAATGACTTCATCCAAATTCAAAAAGGCGATCAGATAGCCTTCGAGAATTTCCAGACGGCGTTCAATCTTTTCAAGGCGGAACTTGGAGCGACGTTGTAAGACATCACGGCGGTGATCCAGAAAAGCTTGTAAAACCTCGCGTAAGTTCATGACACGCGGAGTTTGATCCGCATCCAAAACGTTCATATTCAGGTTAAAACGAAGTTCCAGATCGGTCAGTTTAAAGAGCTGTTCCATCAGCACTTCAGGTTCAACCGTGCGGTTGCGTGGTTCAATCACAATTCGAACTTCTTCAGCCGATTCATCGCGGATATCGGCCAGAAGGGGTAGCTTTTTAGCGATCAAAAGTTCAGCAACTTTTTCAATCAGTTTGGATTTCTGAACCTGATACGGAATGTCAGAAACCACGATCTGATACATGCCATGGGATAATTCTTCCTTTTCCCATTTGGCGCGCAGACGGAAAGCCCCTTTGCCCTTGGTATAGGTACTGATAATGCTGGCACGGTCTTCAACAATTACCCCGCCTGTGGGGAAATCGGGACCGGGGATCAAATCGACCAGTTTTTCAATGCCTGCATTTGGAAATTTGATTAGGTGAAGCAAACCATCGCACAGTTCACCAGCATTGTGCGGCGGAATATTGGTCGCCATCCCCACCGCAATCCCGCTGGAGCCATTGGCAAGAAGGTTTGGAAAAGCAGCAGGTAGAACGATGGGTTCTTCTTCTTCACCATCGTATGTTTCACGAAAATCAACCGCATCTTCATCAATATTGCGCAAAAGTGCCATGGCGACTTCTGTTAGGCGAGATTCAGTATAACGCATGGCAGCTGCGTTATCGCCATCAATGTTACCGAAGTTCCCCTGCCCGTCGACCAGCGGATAACGCACTGCAAATTCTTGAGCCAGTCGAACCATGGCTTCATAGACCGAGCTATCCCCATGGGGGTGATATTTACCGATAACGTCCCCGACCACACGGGCACATTTTTTATAGCCTTTTTGTGGGTCCAGTTTTAATTGACGCATGGCAAACAGCAAGCGTCTGTGAACAGGTTTCAAACCGTCACGAACATCTGGCAAGGCACGTGATTTAATGGTGGACACTGAATAAGCGAGATAACGCTCACCCAAGGCATCGGCTAATCTGGTTTCGCGGATATCGCCCGCAGAGATGTTGTCTGACATTATGGGTCGTAAACTCAATCAAATAATCGTGAATGTTGGTCTTAGTTTAGCGATCTATTTCAATCGGTCAATAAATCGCTGTCGTGCAGGCGGCATCTTCTTGCCAACAGGTTCCAAAACATATTTAAAAATAAAGTATTGTGTAATTTCAAAGACAGCTAAAAGGTCTTTTTTGCTTGGTTTTACCTCATCTACTAGCAGATGGTATGGGAGCGGGAAAAGTTTGTTTTTATACGGCTCTCCTGCCTCTCGGCTGACCGCGCGTCCGGTTTTAGGTGAAATATAGATCAAATCACCCGTCTGTCCGGTGGCGGCACAGGATGAAAGGTCTAATCCATAGCCAAGTTCATTTAAAAGACCTAATTCCCACTCTTGATAGATTTCCGGCCAAAGTCGTGTTTCGTCCATCATTGTCAACAGGATAAGAGCCGCACCAAAAATACCTTCAACGGATTGCCTTTCCACAAGGCAAGCTTCACACATTGCGCATAGAACATTTAGTTGCGATAGCTTGTCTCGATTGGTCAGGGTTGCTGCACCGAAGCTTTCTTCGATTTCAACTTGAAAACTGCCAAGGTGTTCGTCCAGACGGCCTTTCCATTCTACGCGCAATAAATTGCCCGGTTGCAATATTGGGGATAAACGTTTGCCTGCCCCGCCACGAACCAATCCGTTATGGCGACCATGTTCACGGGTTAAGAGCGATAAAATGACGCTATTTTCCCCATGTTTACGTGTTGATAAGACGATGCCAAGATCAGACCAGAGCATGAAAAGCCAAATTAAATCAAAAAACTCTTGGGAAGATGGCCTATGATTTCATATGATGGAAGCTAAATTTAACAAATATTAAAAAATGAGGTCACGGGCGTGTCGGCATTTTCCAGCTTGGGCGATCAAGCGCAAGAAAATGAACTATCTGAACAAGGTGTTGATTCTAAAGAAAAAGGATCGGCTTCTCAACCTGCGCCTATCAGTGTTTCCCTCTCACTCGCGGCGGCCATTCGCGCCCATAAAAAAGGCAAGATGGAAAAGGCTGTACAAATCTACAGCGGAATTTTGCGTAAATACCCCGATCATGCGGATGCAAATTACCTTCTGGGGGTCGCCGCTTTTGAACGTGGCTTGAAAGATGATTCGATTGCGATGATCGAACGCGCGATCAAGGCAGAGCCTGATAATGCCTCTTATTATGGTAAGTTAGGTGAAATCCTGACTTTATCCGGCTATGTGGATCGAGCAGATGTCGCATATGAAAAGGCGGCTGAACTTGCACCTGGGGATGTGCGTTTTCATCTTGGCCGCGCTCAGATTCTGGAAAGAAATGGCGAGGCCGAGCTGGCGTTATCGCATTATCTGGATATTATCAGCCGTTGGGACGATTCGTATGAAGCTTTGTATCGTGCTGCTGCGATTGAAGCCCGATTGGGGAAGCGTGATAATGCGCGTAAGCATGTAAAACAAGCTCTCAAGCTTAAAAAAGACTATGCCGATGCACATTTTCTTTATGGGTTGCTCACAACAGCAGCGCGGGATGTAAAAACTGCCCGTGCCCATTTTGATGCGGCGTCGCGATGTAGTGCCAGACGTGCAGATTTTCACATGAAGGTCGCAAAAAAACTTGTTCAATTAAATGATTATGACAGTGCTTTATCTGCCCTTCATCGTGAAACGAAATTAAACCCGGCAAATGCGCAAGCTTATTGCCTTATGGGCGATTGCCTGTCTGCCAAAAAAGAATATGACGGCGCGGTTTTGAGCTACAATCGTGCGATTGACCATGCCCCACGTGAGGGGCTTGCCTATGCACGACGCGGCTTAGCCTTGCTGTCATTGGGCCATATACAGGATGCATATGAAAGCTGTCAGCATGCGGTGCAGATCGCGCCAAACAATTGGGAAACACTTTGCGCACATGGAATTTTACTGCGTGAAGATGATCAATTAAACGAAGCTGTTGATGTCTTAGCACGTGCGATCAAGGCGGCCCCAAATGAAAGTAAGCCTCTGCTCGAAATTGCTTTGGCACATCAGGATAATCTCGATTTAAATCATGCCCTTCATTATATCCATGAAGCAAAAATTCTAAGCCCGAAAGATAATGAAATTCAACTTCGCCATGCCCAGATTTTGTTGCAGTCAGGGAAATGGGAAGATGGCTGGAAAGTTTATGAATCGCGAAAATTATTGCCTGAGTATAAGGCTTTGCTTTCAAGTACAGACAGTAAGGCCCCCCAATGGGATGGTTCTGTCTTAGGCAATAAACGCATTGTTTTATATGCAGAAGGTGGTTTTAGCGACGCCATTCAGTTTGTTCGATTTGTGTCGATGGTCAAAGAACGTGTGTCAGATGTTTATGTCTGTTGCCAAAAAGATCTGGCCCGGCTTTTTGCTGCTGTAGAGGGGTTAAGTGGTGTGATCCCCCATGGCACGCCCCTACCCCGACATGATGTAATTGCCTCACTTAACAGTTTACCCTACCTACTGGGGATTGATGCTGAAACGGATTTACCTGTCTTTACCCCTTATCTCAGTCCGGTTGAAAAAGATGTAAAAGTTTGGCGCGACCGTATTGTTCGAGACAGCAGCGGTGTGACAGTTGGCCTTGTTTGGCAAGGTGCGCGCGACTATCGAAAAGACAGCCGCCGGTCCCCCGGAATTTGGCCATTTTCGCGCCTGTTCTACATGCGGGGATTGGATTTCTTTGGCTTACAGGTGGGCGATGGTAGTGATGTTTTAAGTGACCCGCAATTATCAAAGGTCGTGAAAAACTATGGTATTGACCTACTGGATTTTGCGGATACGGCTGCGCTTATTGAAGCCTTGGATCTGGTTATCACCTGTGATAGTGCGGTTGCCCACTTGGCCGGAGCCATGGGGAAACCTGTCTGGATGGTTTTGCCTCATGCCGTTGATTGGCGTTGGGGGATACCATCCGGTTATGAGGGGGAAAAGTCTGTCTGGTATCCAACAATGACGCTTTATCGCCAAGCTGTTGCCGGGGATTGGGCTGATGTTTTTGCTCGCTTGGGCCAAGAATTGGACCGATTTAAAGAAGAATTGCAAAAATAAAGGAAAAAGAACGTGGGACGTCAAACACCTGTAGATTTCGTCATTAAGAAGCTACGCAAGAAACTGGGTGAAGAACAGATTTTATGCACAGAAGATCATCGCATCCAGGTGACTGATGAAGACAATGGTCATCTGTTTGTCAGCGTCGAACATAATCTCCAACCACACACAACATGGCTTGCCCTTTATTCAGACGAGCTGGATATGGATTTTGATGTGTCTTATGACGAAAAATCTGGCAAGATTTTAAAAGATAAAAAGATCAAGGCGGTGAATGAGATGATCAAATTCACTGGCGATGATTTGTTTGCCGAAACGGTTGCTGAAAAAGTCTTGGAATTTAACGAGGAGCTTAAGAAAAGTCAGTAAAGCTGACTTTCAAAAGCTCCCCCAAACCTTTACGCGTTGTAATCCAAGCCCCAATAGCTGAACCGTTCTGGATCATCGCTCCATTTATCACGGACTTTGACAAACAGGAAAAGGTGAACGCGACAGTCCAGAATTTCTTCCAGTTCTTTACGAGCATGGGCGCCAATGGCTTTGATCTGTTGGCCGCCTTTGCCAAGAATAATTTTCTTTTGACCATCACGGGCAACATAGACGACTTGTTCGATCTTTATGGAGCCGTCTTTCTTTTCTTCCCATGTTTCGGTTTCGACCGTTGTCGAATACGGTAATTCCTGACGAAGTTTATGGTAAAGCTGTTCACGGGTGATTTCTGCGGCGAGCAAGCGTTCCGGCATGTCGGAGACCTGATCTTCGGGGAAGAGCCATGGCCCTTGCGGTAATTTATCGGCAATGAAATCAACGAAATGATCTAATCCATCGCCTTTTTTTGCAGAAACCATAAAAGTATCTGTAAAAATGTTATCTTCGTTCAACGTTTGCGCGAGTTCCAGCAAGGCACCTTTTTCAACCAGATCGATTTTATTGAGGATCAGGATGGCTTTGCGATTTTGTTCTTTCAAGGTGTCGATGATGTTGCGGGTTTCTTTACAGATGCCACGTTTGGCATCGACCAGCACAACGATATGATCTGCATCAGCTGCCCCACCCCAGGCCGCAGCCACCATGGCGCGATCAAGACGACGTTTGGGGGCAAAAATCCCAGGTGTATCTACAAAGATGATCTGGCTGGCATTTTTCATCATGATGCCGAGAACACGGGTTCGTGTGGTTTGAACTTTCGGCGATACGATGGAAACTTTCGTGCCGACCATATAGTTGATGGCGGTTGATTTTCCGGCATTAGGGGCGCCAACAAAGGCAACAAAGCCCGCACGTTGTGTCGACATACCGTTTTCTTCGTTCATAATTTTTTATCCAAGACAATTTTAAGCAAGGCTCCGGCGGCGGCTTGTTCTGCCTGACGTTTCGAGGTGCCTTCTGCACGTTGGGGTGTATGGCTTTTTACCATAACTTCAATGACAAAAACAGGGGCATGGGCCGGGCCATCCTGTGAAATGGTTTTATAGATCGGCAAAGGCAGGCCCCTGCCCTGTGCCCATTCTTGTAATGCGGTTTTATTATCCTGTGGTGGTGTCGGGTCTTCTTCTACGATTTCCTGCCAGTACTGGTGGATGAATGTCTCTGCTGTTTCCAGCCCACCATCCAGAAAAAGGGCGGCGATCACGGCTTCGCAAGCATTGGAGAGAATGGCTGCATTTTTGCGTCCGCCCGCTGCTGCTTCGGCCGGCAGCATATCAATATGGTCACCAAGTTTGATTTTTTGGGCCACACGGACCAGAGCTTCTTTGCGTACCAGAGCGGTATGACGCCGTGCCAAATCGCCCTCAGTGTCTTTTGGAAAGCGTTTTAGGAGCAAATCAGCAATAACCAACCCTAAAACCCGATCCCCTAAAAATTCCAGGCGTTCGTTATCAATGGCCTGACCGTCTTTTTTGCGTTTATGGGTGCTGGAATGGACCAAAGCTAGTTTAAGGCGGTCTTTGTCCTTAAATGTATATCCAAGGCTTTCTTCCAACTGCTGTGGGCTATTTGTTGTGGTCATAAATCATTCGATACCGCTAAAGAGACGGGAGAAACGAATGGATGATAAATCCCAAATCGGTTCCAGTGTATCTTTGGAATAGAACAGGAATTCAGCACGGCCAACCAAGTTTTTCGCTGGAATAAAGCCAACCTTTGTTAAAACCCGACTGTCTTGAGAATGGTCGCGATTATCGCCCATCATAAAGTAGTGACCAGGGGGAACATTGTAAACTTGAGTGTTATCCAATGGGTTTAAGCTGTCTGTTTCTTCAAGAATATAATGCTGAAACCCTGATGGCAGGGTTTCAAGATAACGGTTTGTTCGTTGAATGCTGCCATCTTGTGTACGTGTTACAAATTCACCGACGAGTTCACGCGTTGCAGCTTCACCATTAATATATAGAATGCTGTCTTTGACCTGAATTTTATCACCCGGCAAGCCAATGACACGTTTAATGTAATCTATAGACGGGTCTGTCGGCAGTTTAAAGACCACGACATCGCCGCGTTCCGGCTCACTTGCCATGATGCGACCATCAAACAGATTCACGCCAAACGGCAAGGAATAGGTGCTATATCCATAGGAGAACTTGGATACGAACAGGTAATCTCCAATCAAAAGGGTCGGTTTCATAGAACCGGACGGGATGTTGAAAGGCTCATAAGCGACGGTGCGGATGCCCAAAGCAAGGACGATGGCCCAAAAAACTGTTTTAATCGTATCCATAATAAGCTTTTGTTTGAGTTAAATTTAAGTCGTGATGAATCCAGCGTTATGGCCTTTTTGTCAAGGATCATCTGTATCTGGAATGGCAGAAATAATGACAATTGCATGGGCCATGGGATATTCATCGGTCAAAGAGACATTGATCTGAGCTTTCATGCCCGGCGGTGTCAGTTCTTTTAGCCGCTTTAAAGCACCGCCGCGAAAGGTCATCGTGGGTTGACCTGAAGGCAAATTATCGTTGACAAGATCACGCCAAAAAACGCCATTCTGAAAGCCTGTGCCCAGTGCTTTTGCGGCGGCTTCTTTTCCCGCATAGCGCATGGCATAACCATTTGCTACATGCGCTTTTTTTTCTACTTTTTCTTTTTCTTCAACGGAATAGACGCGGTTTATAAAGCGGTCCTTGAAGTTTTCAAGGGTCTTTTCTATCCGTCTGATGTCGATCAGGTCTGTGCCAACCCCAATGATCATTTCTTCCCCGTTCTGGCTTCATCCATCAGGCTACGCATTTTTTCCATGGCTTCTGCGAGACCACAAAAAACGGCCTCGCCAATGAGAAAATGACCGATATTAAGTTCACGAATGCTTGGGATTTCTGCAATCGGTTTGACGGTATCATATGTCAGGCCATGCCCGGCATGACATTCTAGCCCCAGTTGATCTGCATATGCAGCGGCTTTTACGATACGTGCGAGTTCGGCATCGCGTTTTGGTCCAGTTTCATCACAATATGCCCCGGTGTGAAGTTCAATTACTGGTGCACCAAGGGCTTTGACTGCATCAAGTTGTTCAGGGTCCGCTTCGATGAATAAAGAGACGCGGATGCCTGCGTCCAATAGTTTTTCGACACAGGGTTTCAGCTTGTCGAAGCCGCTTTTGGCGTCAAGCCCCCCTTCCGTTGTGCGTTCTTCACGTTTTTCGGGTACGATACAAGCTGCATGGGGGCGATGGCGTAAAGCAATGCCAAGCATCTCTTCTGTTGCCGCCATTTCAAAGTTTAGCGGCAGATTGACTTCATTGGTCAGGCGTGTGATGTCACTGTCGGAGATATGACGACGGTCTTCGCGTAAATGCGCTGTAATGCCGTCTGCTCCGGCCTGTGCTGCGAGTAATGCGGCACGGATTGGGTCAGGAAAGCTGCCGCCACGGGCATTTCGGATGGTGGCAACGTGGTCAATATTCACGCCAAGACGTAATTTATGTTCCATCATGAATTGGAAGATCCTGTAAAGGTTGATTTTTTCGCCATCGCATGTTTGAGAACCCTTCGGGCATGGTAACGACGAACCAATGCTTGTATGGGGAAAAAGAAGATGACCCAGCTAATCACAAAGCAAGGTATGCCGCCAATGATCATAGGCCATAAAACGGGCCAGGCAATTTCACCAATGTAGCCTATATCAAGACTGTAAAGCGCATCAAGCAGCTGTTCAAAGAAACTAATAAAGTCCAGACTCGAAGATGATTTATCAATGCCTGCGCCCATGTAAAGGCCCAGTTTGTAAATCCCGATCCAGATAAAGGGAAAGGTCCAAGGGTTACCAACCAGAGTGCCAATCCAGGCGGCCAGAATGTTACCGCGGATCAACCAGGCCATCAATGCCCCGCCCGCGAGATGAAGTCCCACAAACGGTGTAAAGGAAATTGCGGCTCCACAAGCAAATCCTGCGGCAATGCTGTATGGTGTGCCGGGTAAGCGTGCAACGCGATGCCCAACATAACGAGAGGAACGCCTCCAGCCGATTTTAGGCCAGAAAAAACCAAGAACGCGATCTACTAAAGGCGATTTTTCACGACGTCTGAACATGTTAGCTCTTGGCCCTTTCAACAGAATTGACTTCCGGTGTGGCCCTGAGTGCTGCAATGATATTGGTGAGATGGCGCACATCGTCGACTTCAATATCGACAATCATTTCAAAAAATTCATGCGTGCGGTGGGTAATTTTCAGATTGTGAATATTTCCACTATTTTTGGCAATGATGGTGGACAATGACCCCAATGCTCCCGGTTCGTTTAACACGGTTAGTTTGGTGCGCCCAACGTGTTTTGCCTCATGATCTTGCTGGGTCATATCCCACGACACATCCAACCAGCGTTCCGGTTCATTCTGGAACTGCATGAGGCTATCACAATCAATTGTATGAATTGTGACACCGCGACCGGTTGTGACGATTCCAACGATCCGGTCACCGGGCAAGGGGTGGCAGCACCCGGCAAAATGCATGGCCATACCGGGGATGAGTCCGCGGATTGGTACGCTATCGGTTGTGGTTTTGTCTTTTTTCGGTTTCGTCGGAATTTTTGTTGATGTTGTTGTTTTCTTCGACTTAATTCCGGGGAAGACCGCTTCTAACACATCGCGGGCCGGAATATGGCCGCTGCCAACTTCGGCCATCAGGTCATCAGATTCATTTGCGTTAAATTTCTTTAAAACCCCATGCAGGGCTTTTTCAGAAAATTCATAGTCTTCCTGACGAAAGGCGCGTTGCAGCATGATTTTACCAAGGGCAAGATATTCATCACGCTGTTGCAAGCGGATATAGCGCCGAATGCAGGCACGTGCTTTCCCTGTGACGACAAAACGTTCCCAAGTTGGGCTGGGTTGCGGGACTTTTGAGGTGATGATTTCAACCTGATCCCCGTTTTGAAGTTCTGTGCGTAACGGGACAATGCGCCGGTTAATTTTTGCACCGACACAACGGTTACCAATTTCCGTGTGGACTGCATAGGCAAAGTCAACCGGTGTTGCCCCGCGTGGCAGGTTGATCAAGTCCCCTTTAGGTGAGAAACAGAACACCTGATCCTGAAACATATTCAGCTTGGTATGTTCAAGAAATTCTTCCGGGTCATCTGCGCTATCGAGAATGTCCAACAATTCACGCAGCCAACGATATTGGCGTCCTTCTGTGACTTGCGTATCAGAACCGCCCTTGGCCTTATAATGCCAGTGTGCGGCAACACCGTATTCTGCAACTTCATGCATCTGACGGGTGCGGATTTGTATTTCGATACGGTGGTGGTCGGGGCCAAAAACTCCGGTATGTAAGGACTGATAGCCGTTTGGTTTAGGCGTGCTGAGATAATCTTTGAAGCGTCCCGGAACGGTTGGGTATTTGCCGTGAATAATACCTAGAACGCGATAACAGTCAGCCACATCGTCAACGATGACTCGAAACGCCATAATATCACACAGCTGTTCAAAGCCCACGTCCTGGCGCTGCATTTTTCGCCAGATGGAATATGGTGCTTTTTCGCGCCCACTAATTTCGGCTTCAAGGTCGTTTTCTTTAACGGTTTCACGCAGTTCCTGCAGGATATGGCCAACCAAATTTCCGCCTTGTTCGCGCAAAAATTCCAAACGGGTAATAATGCTGTCGCGCGCTTCGGGATTAAGCTGGGCAAAGGACATATCCTGCAGCTCATCTTTAATTTCGTGCATGCCGATCCGTTCTGCCAACGGGGCGTAGATTTCCATTGTTTCGGCAGCGATACGGCGGCGCTTTTCAGGTTTTTTAATAAAATGAATCGTACGCATATTGTGCAGACGATCCGCAAGTTTTACCAAAAGAACACGAATGTCATCGGACATGGCAATGACAAGTTTGCGCAGGTTTTCAGCTTGTTTTGTGTGACTGGATTGAAGTTCGATTTGGGTAAGCTTTGTCACACCGCCAACAAGACGGGCAACACGTTCGCCAAAGGCACTTTCGATATCTTCCGAGGTAACTTCCGTGTCTTCTATTGTATCATGCAACAGGGCTGTGATGATGGTATCAGGGTCCAGACGATAGTCGGTTAGAATACCAGCAACTTCCAGCGGGTGCATGAAATACGGGTCACCAGAGGCGCGTTTTTGCGAGCCATGTGCTTTCATCGCAAAAACATAAGCGCGGTTGAGGGCATCCTCATCCGCGCTTGGATCGTAGGCTCTGACCCGCTCAACTAACTCATATTGACGGATCATCGCTTTGCCTTAGTCTTCGTCGTCGATTTCAACTTCGTCTTGGAAGGCCAAAGCCCCGGCAGCATCCAAAGAGGCGCTGTCGTCTTGAACGTTCAAAGCATCTGCCAATGCATCTGCATTTTCAGCAGCATCGGCTGCTGCTGTTTCTTCAGTTGCTTCTGCTGCGTCTTCGTCGTCGCGGGCAGGTGCCATGCGTTGAGAGCCGCGGATCAAAGATTCTTTCAAACCTTCGATAGAAACGGTTTCGTCAGCAATTTCACGAAGGGAAACAACAGGGTTTTTATCGTTATCACGATCTACAGTGAGTTCAGCACCAGCTGAAATATCACGAGTACGCTGAGCAGCGGACATAACGAGCTCAAAGCGGTTCGGGATTTTAACGATACAATCTTCTACGGTAACGCGAGCCATAAAGACGTCACTCCAAATATATAAAAAATGCGAAGGGCGCAAAATATAGCGCTCATAGCTGTTAAATCAAGCGAAAAACTTATTCAATCGCCTCTATTATCTGATCCTGCGGCAAGTTTTCAATTAAATCAATGATTTTGGCCCCGGTTCTGGGGTCTGTCCAACCACTGTGAAGTTCTTGCAATGGCAAAAGAACAAAGCTGCGTTCTTTCATGCGCGGATGCGGGATGCAGAAAGGTTTATCTTCGATCTTGCCTTCATCTTCAATGATTTGGTCATGATAAGCGATCAAGTCAAGGTCTAGCACGCGCGGTGCATTGGTTTCACTGCGCACTCTGCCAAATTTATGTTCAATGACGAGAAGCTCTTTTAAGAGAGCGCGTGGATCAAGGTCTGTTTTTATACTGACCATGCCATTGATGTACCAAGGTTGATCTGACATGGGGACCGGCGCACTTTTAAACCAGTGTGATTTTGCAAGGACTATAAGGCCGTGATCTGCAAAAGATTTGACGCAAGCTTCCAATGTTTCGATAGGCGTACCATGTTGAGGTGATGGCAAATTGGCGCCTAATCCGACGAAAATCATGATAACTCCTTGCGAAAACAGTGCTTTTAAGCTACATTTTAAGGAGTTTCTATACTATTGCTGCTGTATTTTGGCAATCAAGAATTAAACCGTAAGATAATTTTAGAACGTAAGGTATTCAAAATGATTTTTTACCCGCAAGAACGTATGGGGTTGTTTATTGATGGTTCCAACCTTTATGCCGCTGCCCGTGCATTGAATTTCGATATTGATTATAAACGCTTATTGGAGGTTTTTGCCAATAAGGGGCATTTGATCCGTGCTTTTTATTATACCGCATTGGTGGAAGACCAAGAATATTCACCGATTCGACCTTTGGTGGATTGGCTGGATTATAACGGTTATACAATGGTGACCAAGCCGACCAAAGAATTTACGGATGCGCAAGGGCGTCGCAAAATTAAAGGCAATATGGATATAGAACTTGCCATTGATGTTATGGAAATGGCTGAGCATTTGGACCATGTGGTGATCTTTTCAGGTGATGGTGATTTTAGACGTCTTGTCGATGCTATTCAGCGCAAAGGAGTCCGGGTTACAATTGTCAGCACAACAAAATCTAATCCGCCGATGGTAGCTGATGAATTGCGACGTCAGGCAGATAATTTTATTGATCTGACCGAATTGGAAGATACGGTTACCCGACCCAGTAATGGCCCGGCTGATCATCAACCTGATTATGATGAATATATCGATGACGATGATGTGGAATATGTGGACTAAGCATGATTGAGCCTGCTGTTCCGGCACTGGATTGTGGATTATGTCCGCGACTGGTCGAATTTCGTATAGATAATCAAAAAAAATATCCAGATTTTTTCAATGGGCCTGTACCCTCCTTTGGGCCGATTTCGGCGCAGGTTCTGGTGGTTGGGCTTGCGCCGGGTCTAAAAGGGGCAAATTGCACGGGAAGGCCTTTTACCGGGGATTATGCCGGGGATTTACTTTACCCTACCCTTAAGATGTTTGGCTTTGCTACAGGGGCATATGGTTCATCCGCGGATGATGGTTTTGAACTGGTGAATTGTCGGATCACAAATGCTGTTCGCTGTGTGCCACCGCAAAATAAAACGACTGCGGCAGAAGAAAAAAATTGTCGTCCGTTTTTAATCGATGAATTGAACGCGATGGCTAATTTAAAAGTTATCGTTGCTTTGGGCAGTGTTGGACATAATGCTGTGATCCAAACGCTTGGTTTGAAAAAATCACAATGGAAGTTTGGTCATAATGTGCGTCATGCTTTGCCGGATGGTGCGCCGATTCTCTTCGATAGTTACCATTGTTCCCGATATAATACCAATACGGGACGTTTGACCGAAGCGATGTTTCATGATGTATTTCGTGCGGTTTGTGAAGAATTAGCTTAAAGGGGAAAGCTTGTGGAAATTGTTTGTCTTGATCTTGAAGGCGTCTTGATCCCGGAAATCTGGATTAATTTCGCAGAAAAAACTGGAATCGAAGCCCTAAAGCGCACGACCCGCGAAGAACCGGATTATGATGTGCTGATGCGGTACCGACTGGACATCCTAAAAGAGCATGGTCTTAAAATGCAGGATATTCAGGGTGTGATTGATGGATTAGGACCATTGGAAGGCGCACGTGATTTCTTAGGCCAGTTGCGCGAACAGTTTCAGGTCGTGATCCTGTCCGATACGTTTTATGAATTTGCAGAACCCATGATGCGCCAACTTGATTGGCCGACACTGTTTTGTCATCGCCTGATCGTTGATGAGGAAGATCGGGTGGTTGATTACAAACTACGGCTTGCAGACCATAAACGAAAAGCCGTAGAGGCTTTTAAGAAGTTGAATTTCCATACAATTGCAGCTGGAGACAGCTACAATGATACAACGATGTTGGGTGAGGCACATACCGGGATTTTGTTCAGTGCGCCTGATAATGTGATTGCAGAATTCCCTCAGTTTAAAACAGCTTTCGAATATGATGAATTGATGGCCCATATCAAAGAAGCGAGCCCGAGATTTGGTTGAGGTTATTAATCTGCGTCAAAAGAGAAAAGAAAAGGCGCGCAAGGACAAAGATAAAAAGGCTGAAGAAAATCGTGTGAAATTTGGTCGAACCAAACAGCAAAAGAAACGCGATGATTTTGAATCCCATCGTTCTAAAAAAGAGATCGATGATAAAAAGCTGAATGATTAATTTTATAAAAAGGCGGCTACCAAAAAGGTGCCGCCTTTTTTGTTTTAATCTGAACTACTGGGGTCCAGTATTTTATGCATATGTACGATGACATATTTTGTATGGGCTTCGTCCACGCGCGCTTGGCTTGCACCACGCCAGGCGTTTAGGGCAGATTCATAGCTTGGAAAAATACCGACAATGTCCAAGTTATCGGGATCTACAAAATCATTGGTTTGCGGGTCGGAAACTTCTCCACCGAAAACCAGATGAAGCAATGGCTTCTCCATAGTATATTCCTTTTTCATGATTAGACAGCGAATTTAGAATAAATATAAGGATATTCTTTCTTTTGTTCAATTATATATTTTAATAAACATTTGGTATTACCAAGAAAAGGTATTACCTAATTTTATATTTTTGTAATTGTTTAAGTAAAAAATATTTTTTTATTTGTATGGTTTTTATTTTTTGGTAAACCGTAAATATTTTATAAAGAAATGACAATATAATCACGTTCTTGTGAAGCGTTGTGATTCCCCTTCTACATCAATTTCGTGCGACAAAATATTTAACGCTCCTAAATCAGGGGGCGCCCAAGAAGTGTTTATTTTAAATTTAGGAGTTATCTCAATGTCTGTTCTCACAAAAAAACGCGTCATGAAATCAGTTGCCTGTGCTGTTGTGTTCGGTGCAGTCGGTGCCGCAGCTATTCCAATGGCTTCAGCTGCATCTACTGGTGCATTTGAAGTTGCAGGAAATCATGAAAGCAATCCTTGCGCAGCGAAGAACCCATGCGCAGCAAACCCTTGTGCTGCAAAAAATCCATGCGCTGCTGCAAATCCTTGTGCTGCTGCAAATCCTTGTGCTGCGAAAAACCCCTGTGCGGCAAACCCTTGCGCTGCAAAGAAGAAGATGTAATCGAATAACCTTCTTTCTTCAGAATATCCCCACAAAAAAGGCCTCGCATTCCACGAGGCCTTTTCTTTTGCGTTTTTTCTATTATGCGGATGTATGTACGCGGCTGAGGAATTCTTTCACCGTTTTTCTCAGTAATTCATCCTGTGCTGAAAGATCATTTGCAGCTGCCCCAATGTCATTGGAGGCAGATTCAGAACGATTAGCAGTTTCTCTTAGCTGCCTAATTTCTGTAGATACGTTTTGTGTCTCATTGGCAGCTTGTTCAACATTACAGGCAATTTCAGAGGTTGTTGCACGTTGTTGCTCCATCGCACTTGAGATGGCAGATGAGATCATTTGCACTTCTTCAATGCTTTTGGAGACATTGTTAATAGCATCAACAGAATCATGGGTGGCGATTTGAATGGTTTTGATTTGCTTGGTGATCTCTTCAGTCGCTTTTGAAGTTTGATTGGCAAGGTTCTTTACTTCCCCTGCGACAACGGCAAAACCTTTCCCCGCAGCCCCTGCCCTTGCAGCTTCAATTGTTGCATTCAAGGCAAGCATGTTTGTTTGTTCAGCAATATCCGTGATCATGAGAACGAATTCACCAATTTTTGAAATATTATCTTCTAGGATTCGAATTTTTTCTGAAGTGTCATTGGCCTGAGAAACGGTTGTAAGGGTTGAACGGGTGGCTTCATTGACCTGTGTCGCAATTTCAGCAATAGAGGCAGAAAGTTCTTCTGCTGCACTGGCAACAGTCTCTACGTTGGTTGATGTAACTTCTGCTGATTGAGAAACGGAAGTCGATTGTTTTTGGGTGTGTTGAGCAATGACCTGCATTTCAGCAGAGGTTTCTTTCATTGTAGAATTTGCACTATCGAGTCCTTCAAAAACACTGTTCATGGATGTTTCAAATTCCGCGATGTAGCGTTCATATTGAATTTGGCGTTGAAGTTTTTCTTCTTGTTCCCGTTGGCGGTGTTGATGAAGTTCTTCTGCTTCCTTGAGCGATTGGCGCATTTCCGAAAAGCTATTTTCAAGTTCCGACAGTTCTATAATCTTTGTCGGTTCTTGCTCGACCATGCTGAAGTCACCGTTTTGAACACATTTGACATTTTCGGCCAATAGTTTAACGCGTTTTGCCAGAAGCTGACTAAAATAGAAAACGGCAGGGATGAAAATGACTATAAACAGTGCAATAATTATAAAGATTTTATTTTGCATTTCACGATAACTTTTCGTGAAATCAGAAATAGGGGCTGAAATGCCAATTTTAAAACCCGGACCTTCTTTCAGTAACTCCAGGCTTTTCGCATAAAAATCGTCTTTATTCTTTCCATCAAAAAGTGCCTGAACAGTCTCGGATGGAACTGAGGCGGCATCGCTTAGAAAATCAACACCTTTGATGTGTGAAGGCAATGCTATGATACGATTTTGTCTATCATAGATAAAAGTGAGGCCATTTTCTGAAAGCTTTTGGTCTGACACAAAAGCACTTAGGCCTGATAGAGTCATATCAATTCCTAACACACCATCCTTATTTGGCAGAATGTGAGAGGCTGTAATGCCCGGTTGTTGAAGGGAGTTAAAGACATAAACATTAGATAAGGCGGCAGAATCTTTTTCTTGTGCTGACTTATACCACGGGCGTTGGCGCGGGTCATAATCAGGTGCCGCTTCTTCGTACGTTTTTAAAAGGTTTAGAGCGTCATCAAGAAAAGACCAGTGCTGCACGCGTTTGGCTTCCTCATTCGTGAGGATTGTACGAATAATCCATTGCGTATTTTCTGGCGCTTTATGTTTGGCAAGAACACCTTTGTCCCGGCGAGCCGCGATCATTTGAAAAAAACTACCGTCTTCATGGCCTAGGTATATGGAATAAAGTGAAGGGTATTCTTCCAAAGCCTGAAAGATCTGACGGAGCACAGGTTCTGTAAGACCATTATCTTTTGGCTTTTGAATCAAGGGGTTTTGGGAAATCACATTAGACAATGATAAAGGGATGTTAATCAAATTCGTGACTTGGGATTGCACTTTGCTTGCTGTGGTTTCAAATATTTTTTGTGCCACTTGATGGGAAGCTTTTTGCCCGACCAGCCACTGGGTGAATAAGATCGTACTGGATAATAAGCCAATGATAATAAGGCTGGCCAGAATAAGGCCTGTTTTAAACTGGATACGCATAAAGACTCTTTGTGTGTGAGATCAAAAAAAGGAGTATATATTTTATTTGATTATTATAAAAGTTTCTTATTTTTGAAAGTAATAAACTGTTGATATTTGATTATTTTTGTTAATTTTCATTTTTCATTTTATTAATTAAATAGAAATTTTATGATTTTTTAATTTAATATTGTAAAACAATTTTCAATTTTTGATTTACGCGGGTCTTTTTGCGAAAACATAAAAACCCACTTATCAAATAAAAAAAACCCCTTACAGTCAATATTCTGTAAGGGGGTTTTGGGTTTGATTTAGTATTTTTCACGCATCAGGCGTGCTTTATCGCGTTGCCAGTCGCGGTCTTTGATGCTTTCACGTTTATCGTGGCTTTGTTTCCCTTTGCCGATTCCAATTGCGACCTTGGCAATGCCGCGGTCATTAAAATGGATGTGTAGTGGCACAAGGGTATAACCTTTTTGTGTGGTCATCCCCATAAGTTTGGCCAATTCCTTTTTATGGGCGAGAATTTTACGCATCCGTTTTGGTTCATGATTGAAGCGGTTGCCGCCTTCATAAACCGGAATGTTGGCATTGATCAGGTAAAGTTCACCCTCTTTTTCTGCGGCATAGGCTTCGCTAATACTAGCGCGTCCATTGCGTAAGGATTTAACTTCCGTGCCCGTCAGAACAAGACCACATTCAATGGTGTCTTCAATATAATAGTTGTGACGCGCCTTGCGGTTTTGAGCCGCAATGCGCGTCGAAAAGTCGTCTTTTTTCTTTTTTGTAGCCATTGGACTTAAATCAGGCCCAAGTCAGTCAAGGCCGTGCGGACGCGATCTTTACTGCTTTGTGCAATTTCAACCAAAGGCAGGCGAGTTTCTGCTGAACAACGCCCCATCAGTTCCGCGGCATATTTAACCGGACCCGGGCTGCTTTCACAGAATAAGGCATTGTGCAATGGCAGAAGCTTGAACTGAAGGTCCATTGCTTTTCTGACATCACCTTCACGCCATGCACGCTGCATATCAGCACATAGTTTGGGCGCAACGTTGGCAGTCACAGAAATACAGCCTTGTCCACCCGCAGATAAGAACTGCACAGCAGTCGCATCTTCACCAGACAGCTGACAAAAGTCTTCGCCACATGCCAGATAGGTATTCAACGGACGTGTCAAATCACCTGTAGCATCCTTTACGCCAACAATGTTGGGCAGCTTGGATAGTTCCGCCATGGTGTCGGTGCTCATATCAATGATAGAGCGACCGGGAATGTTGTAAATAATGATCGGTAAATCACAGGAGTCGTGAATGGCTTTAAAATGAGCCAACAAACCGGCTTGTGTCGGTTTATTATAATAAGGAGTTACGACCAGACCCGCATCCGCGCCTGCATCCTTGGCATGTTTATGCAGGCTGACGGCTTCGGCTGTATTGTTTGAACCGGTCCCGGCAATCACCGGAACACGTCCCTTTGCAGCCTCTAAACACAGTTCCACAACGCGGTGGTGTTCAGTATGGCTAAGTGTCGGCGATTCACCTGTTGTGCCGACGGGGACGAGTGCATCAGACCCTTGCTCGATCTGCCATTCTACATGGTCTTGAAAAGCCTGTTCATCGACTTGACCATTTTTAAACGGCGTGATCAGGGCAGGAATGGATCCCTGAAACATGACTATCTCCTTGGAATGTAGGCGAAAACGACCCACATATTAAGTAACTAAAATTAGAAGAGCCAGAACATAGCTCTTTCATTAACATACAGCAAGTTTTGTCATAAAAAAAATCATATTCCATCCTTGCCGTCGAAGGGTTGGACTTTTACAGTAGGTCTAAAGTGCCTTGAGGCAGCCTAGAAACATATAGGGATGTAATCAGTTGGGTTATGGTTTAAAGTTAAGGGTGTACGTGCGTTATTTGATCCTCTGTGCAGGATTGATCTTTATTTCGTTCAGTGCAGATGCAGCAAAACCTCTTTCTGATAGTGACTTTAAGGTTGCCAAGCAGGCGTTCTTGGATGCCAAGAAAAAACATTGGAAAAAAGCTTCAGCACTGGCCCTTAAGGCGGAAAACCCTTTACCTGCAAAGCTGGTTCGCTGGATGCAAATTATTGATCCGAAGAAAGATATTCCTTTTCAGGATATCGCCGCTTTTATTGCACATAACCCTGAATGGCCCCGTCAATCCGTTTTGCAAAGGCGTGCGGAAGAGGCAATGGACGAAACCATTCCAGCAAGCGCCATTCTCAAATGGTTTGCCGGACGCCAGCCTGCCAGTTCAAATGGTCATATTCTCCTTGCGGCAGCTTTGGAACAGTTAGGAAGAACTGAAGAGCTCCGTCTGCAGGTACGAAAATCTTGGCAACATGTGAATTTTGGCCGCGATCAGCAAAAACAGTTTTATAGACGTTATAAGAAGTTTCTGACGTATCAAAACCATGTTGACCGATTGGACCGTTTGTTGTGGGAGGGGCGTTATTATCCCGCAAGACGTATGCTGGCTTATGTGAAAAAAGACTGGCAGCAATTAGCCGAAGCTCGATTGAAACTACGCAAAATGCGTGGTGGAGTTGATCGTGCGATTAAAAATGTGCCTGCCAAATTCAAAGATCATCCGGGGTTATTATTCGAACGAATGAGATGGCGTCGCATAAAAGGCCGTGACGAAGGTGCGCGTGAACTTTTGTTTAAAGCTCCGCAAGTGGTCCCCTACCCTCATATATGGTGGCGCCAGCGCGCCGTCTTAGCCCGTAGTGCGGTTCGGGAGGGGTATTACAGCGAAGCTTATCGTATGGTGGTGAACCATGGTTTGGAAAAAGGCGCGCAATATGCGGATGCGGAATGGCTTGCCGGATGGATTAAGCTGCGCTTTCTTGCGGAGCCAAATATAGCCTTACAACATTTTACCAACCTTTATGAAGCGGTGAATTACCCTATCAGTAAATCACGCGGTGCTTACTGGATTGCCCGTTCGCTTGAAGAATTAGGCAGAAAAGATGAATCAAAGACATGGTATCAGACGGCGGCGAACTTCCAGACGACTTATTATGGCCAGTTAGCCAGTGAACGCATGGGGCAGAAAGCGCAACTCACCATTAATACAAAAGCTCAGCCCAATAGACAGGAACGTATTGTTTTCCACCAAAGTGAGCTTGTAGATGTTGTTCATTTGCTAGAAAGAATGAATGAGCGCGATTACATGCGTTCGTTTATTTATCAACTCAATACGATGAGTACGACAGCAGGTTGGCGCACATTGGTTGCGGAACTTGCAATTAAGGCCGGCCGGCCGGATTTAGCAGTCTATGTTGGTAAAAAAGCCTTGCGTGATGGACAAGGAGTGATTGACGCTGCTTATCCTTTGTTAGACCCCAAATTGATGAGGAAGACACCGGAGGCTGCTCTAGTTCATGGCATTATCCGTCAGGAAAGTGCTTTTTACGAGAAAGCAAAAAGCAGTGCTGGTGCGCGTGGGTTGATGCAATTGATGCCAAGAACTGCGCATCATTTGGCCAAAACAAAAAATTACAAATATTCCCGAAAAAAACTGACAACAAACCCAAAACTGAATGTTTGGCTGGGAAGTGAGTATCTGGATGACCTGTTGAAGAAGTTCGAAGGCTCTTACGTGCTGACGTTGGCCTCTTATAATGCTGGTCCTTACCGTGCAGGGCAATGGATTAAGGAATTTGGCGATCCACGTATCGATGATCATGATTATGTGATTGACTGGGTCGAACAAATACCATTTGACGAAACACGTAATTATGTTCAACGTGTATTAGAAAATATTCAGGTGTACAGGCACCGACTAAAAACAACAGAAATCGCTTCATCACTTGAATCAGATTTAAAAAGAAGAAAATAGAGGCTGTCTATGGGAGCACCGTTAAAAAACATTAAAGCATGTGTCTTTGATGCTTATGGGACTTTATTTGATGTTTCGGCAGCGGCAAGGCGGTGTTCTATAGAACTTGGAGAACGTTGGCTGGATTTTTCAGCCATGTGGCGGAAAAAACAACTGGAATATACCTGGCTCAGAACCCTTATGGGGGACTTTAAGGATTTCTGGCACGTTACAGGTGATGCACTGGATTTTACGATGGATACCTACAACATCCATGATCCTGCGCTGCGCACACGTTTAATGGAACTTTATCTTAAGCTGGACACTTACCCTGAAGTCCCGAAGCTGCTTGAAAATTTGCGTGACCGGGGCATGAAAACTGTGATTTTATCTAATGGATCACGGACCATGTTAACATCTGCAGTGCGCAAGGCTGGAATTGGTCATTTGCTGGACGATGTCTTTTCTGTCGATGAAATTGAAAAATTTAAAATTCACCCCGATGTTTATCAACATGCTGTAGACAAGTTAGGGGTTGCAAAAGAAAAAATTGCATTCCAGTCAGCGAATGCGTGGGATGCAGCTGGTGCGATGGCATTTGGGTTACAGGTCGTTTGGGTTAATCGTTTTGCACAGAAAAAAGAGAAACTCGGCGTTATAAATGAGCCCAAGCATGAAATCAGATCTCTAGATCAATTTATTGGGCTGTTAGAAAGCAGTTAGCATGTCTTATTTTGAAAAATATATACGCTCAAGTGATGGGTTGTCTCTTTATGTGCGCGATTACAAGCCTGTTCAGGAAAGAGGCCGCCCTATTTTGTGCCTTGCAGGCCTGACCCGAAATTCCAAGGATTTTGCTGAGATAGCACAAGAAATTTGTGAAATGGGTCGTCGGGTCGTCTGCTTGGATTATCGGGGGCGTGGTCAATCTGATTATGATGAAGATTGGAGCAATTATGACCCTAAGGTTTATGTTTCGGATATCTTTAGTATATGTACTGCCTTGAATTTGCATGGCTGTACCTTTATTGGCACGTCACTTGGTGGGTTGCTGACGATGGCTATGGCTGTTGTGGCCCCCGGGTTGGTGCATTCTGTCGTATTAAATGACGTTGGACCGGATTTAAACGAAGAAGGTTTACAAAAGATCATCGCCTATACGCAGGATAATACACCTGTCACTAATCTGGAAGGTGCTGTGAAGAAACTGAAAAGTTACTACAGAGATGAAGAAGGCTTTGTTGATAAAGACTGGATGGCTGTTGCTAAAAATACTTACAAGCTTGATAAAGGCCAGTATATCCCGAATTGGGATGTTAAAATCGCAGAGAATTTAAAGCTGAAAAAAAGTGAAGAAGAGCGTCACGACCTTTGGCCTTATTTCTTTGGTTTAGGAAAGAGGTCTGTGTTGGTTATTCGCGGTGCAGAATCAAATGTTTTCACGCATGAAACTTATACCAAAATGTGTGAAAGTCTTGAGAATATTCAGGGGATTGAGATCAAGAATGTTGGTCATGCCCCTACTCTGTCTGAACCAGAGGCAGCAAAAGCACTTTATACTTTTATAAAAAATCAGAAATAAAAAAGCCCGCAGTTTTTGCGGGCTCTTGTTTCTTAAGCACTGGCCTTTTTGGTCGGGCTTATCTTTTCATTACTTGTCGGGGTTGGTGCCGGAGCTTTACTTTCCGGGGTCACTTTCAAATCAGGTTTTTGACTTTTTTGGAATTCACCATCAGAAAGACGTTTGCAGTGTCCTTCCAAGAAGGCACCGGTCTCGATTGAAAGGTTGTCATGCAGGATATCGCCAACAACATGAGCGCTTTGGGCAAGGCTTACGTTTAAGGCTTTGATCTGGCCGTCGACTTTACCGTGGACGCGAATAGATTCAGCAACAATTTCACCTTCAATTAAGGCCGTTTCCCCAACCAGAAGGTCTTTGCTTTGGATATCCCCTTTTACAGTACCATCAATTTGAATTTCGCCATCGCTGATCAAATTACCGTTAATTGTCAGGTCTGCGCTTATTATTGACGGCGGCACACGTTTTTTTGGTGCAGCTGCAGAAGATTGTTGTGCTTTGTTTTTGTTACCCTTGGAAAACATTGCGTCCTGCCTTGATAAATTTATACGGGTCTACGTGTTTGCCGTTAACGCGTACTTCGTAGTGTAAATGGGCACCAGTGCTTCTGCCTGTGTTCCCAACCAACCCGATTTTGGTTCTGAAATCGACTGTATCACCCTTTTTGACAAGGGTTTTATGTAAATGGCCGTAACGGGTTTCAATACCGTTACCATGATCGATCGCTATGAAACGACCATAATTACCTTTCCACCCGACAAACTTTACCTTACCCGGTGCCGTTACGTAAACAGGTGATTTTTTAGAAGCTGCCATATCCAAGCCATAATGAACAGCCCACCGCTTGTTGACGGGGTCACGGCGTTTGCCAAAACGACTGCTGATATAATAGTAATCTAAGGGTTGTGCCAAAGGAAGGGATTGTCTGATGTGTTGTAAACCTTGCCAGCGAGACAAATGGCGATCAACCATATTAAGCTTGATTTTTTCAGCTTCCTCTGTGGCCTCACCATTTACAGTCACGGCTGCAATAAATGGTCCACCTGATGCTGTTTGGTCTTCGTCCATGTTATTCAGCATTTCATCAGGATCAAGTCCGGCCAAGGTCATGATCTCTTCAATGTCTGAAATTTCTTCATTGGCTTTGTTGCTCACGTGCTTGATTAAATCTTCTTGAGTATGGTTTAATTTTGCCATCTCAACTTCGATTTTGCGGAGCTTTTCTTCCAGGTTTTTCTTTTGTAGGCGTGCTGTATTACGTTCGGCCAAAGCTGTTTGCAGGTCCATTTCCTTGAGGGAAAGGTCATCTTTTAGTGTATAGTTGCGATTTGCCAGTTCGCGCATGGATTCTTCGATGGACAGGAGTTGTCTGTTAAGATGTTTGCGTGCAATCTGTGCTTCTTTTCGCGCTGCTTCAGCCGTGACAAGCTTGTCTTTATTTTTGAGGGTTTCAGGATCAATGGATGCGACCAGTCTTGTATGGTTGGCTTCCAGTTCATCACTGATGTTTGTGAATTTGTTTTGATATTCGCTTACCTCGGTCAACAAGCTGCGATAGGCAACCTGGACACTGAGGATTTCTTTATCTTTGGCAATAAGCTCAGCATCATGTAAAAAATGGGTAACACTTGTATAAGTGGTCCAGCTAAGCAGTGAGAAGACACAGGCAGCGGCTGTCATTTGAAGTCGTTTTGAAATTTGGAGATATTTTAAATCACCGTCAGTACGTAAGACCAATTGACGTTCCGGAAAATATTTGTCGGTGATTTCAATTGCCCGTTCTTTAAACGTCTTTAGTCGTGTTTCAAAATCGCTCATGTGCCCCAAATGCCGTTTTTTCACAGAACCCAGAATAAAATATAGTATTCAACTACTTAATAAAGTTTTTGTGTTCTTAGGCCTCGTCAGTATTTGACGAATTTCCCCAAAACCCAGCGCATTTATACAGTGGATTAGCGCTTAACGCTATGCCAATAATAAAAAAAATGTAAAAACTTTTCAAATCAACCGCTATCACCATATGATAGCACTTAATTGAAAAGAAAGAGGAATGCAACTTGTCGCCTTCAGCTCAAAATGTAAGTGTACAGTTTCTTAAAAGTCCGGCAGGCTTTTTAGCGACATGGTTTTACTCAGGTATGATGCCTTTTGCTCCGGGAACCTGGGGCTCGTTGGCAGCTCTGCCTTTTGCGTGGGGGATCCAGTATTACTGGGGCTGGGTTGGACTTAGCGTTGCAACTGTTGTGGTTTTTATCATAGGTTGGTGGGCTTCACATGTATTTGAAAAAGAAGCGGGTGTAGAAGACCCCGGTTGTGTCGTAATTGATGAAGTTGCGGGTCAATGGCTGGTGTTGATCCCTGCCGGGCTTGATCCCCTACTCTACCTTATTGGATTTGTTCTTTTCCGTATTGTTGATATTTTCAAGCCTTGGCCGGCATGCTGGTTTGATAAAAATGTTCACGGTGGGCTGGGCATCATGTTGGATGATGTGGTCGCAGCTATATACGCAGTCATTGCGATCTATTTTCTTAATATCCAGCTTTCAGGAATGTAATGATGTTTGATGAACTTGCTGAAAAAACACTTGTGACATTGCGCGCTAAAGGACTGACACTTGCAACGGCTGAATCCTGTACTGGTGGGCTTATTGCGGGGGCACTAACAGCCGTTGCCGGATCGTCAGATGTTGTTGACCGTGGATTTGTGACTTATTCAAATCAGGCAAAACAAGAAATGCTGGGTGTTTTAAAAGCTGATTTAGATAGTTACGGTGCTGTAAGCGATATTGTTGCAAGAGCCATGGCTGAGGGGGGCGTAAAAAATGCTAAAACCGATATGTGTGTAGCTGTAACAGGTATAGCTGGGCCCGGTGGTGCAACTGAAACCAAGCCTGTAGGGTTGGTTTATTTAGCCTGTGCGCGACAAGGTGTTAAAACGGTTGTTGAAAAACAGATTTTCGCAGGCAATAGAGATGAAGTTCGAGAACAAACGGTCAAACGAGCCCTTGAGCTGGTTTTGGTTCAAGGGGATGCGTAAAGTTCAATTGCCCGCTTTTCAAAGGCTGACATCATCAACTGTACAGCTTCGTTAAAAACAGCGCCCATGACCTTTTGAAGCAAAGCTGAGCGAAATTCGAAATCAACAAAAAAGTCGATCATGCAGCCACCATCTGGTTCTGCATCAAATTTCCAGTGGCTATTTAAATACTTAAACGGACCGTTCTTATAAACGATTTTGACTTCACAGCCCGGATCAAGGGTGACTTCGGACGTATATTTTTCTCGGATCATCTTAAAGCCAATGACCATATCAGCCAGCATATGCGTGTCTGATTCTTCACGCACACGTGTTGCCACGCACCACGGTAGAAAATCCGGATAGGCATCCACATCAGCAACAAGGTCGTACATCTGTTGGGCGGAGTACGGGCAATATTTTTTTTCAGCGTGCGTTGGCATGTTACTTCTTGGCTAGTTGTTCCTCACGTGCCGCACGCAGTTTGGCAAAATCCTGATCTGCATGATAGCTTGAACGGGTCAGAGGCGTTGAAGAAACCAGTAAAAAGCCTTTGCGTTTGGCAATTTTTGCATATTCTTCAAATTCTTCTGGCGTCACAAATCGATCAACCGGTGCGTGCTTCGGCGTAGGTGCTAAGTACTGCCCAATGGTAAGAAAGTCAACATCTGCACAGCGCATATCATCCATAACCTGTAAGACTTCTTCTTTTGTTTCACCTAATCCGACCATAATGCCAGATTTGGTAAACATATGCGGGTCCAGCTCTTTTGCTTTTTGCAGGACACGTAAGGAATAGAAATAGCGCGAACCCAACTGAACGGATGGGAAAAGGCGCGGCACGGTTTCAAGGTTGTGGTTAAACACATCCGGCTTGGCCGCAATTACATGCTCCAACGCTCCTTCTTTTCCACGAAAGTCAGGTGTTAGAATTTCAATGGTTGTTTCGGGTGACTTCTCGCGAATTCTTTCAATGCATTGCACGAATTGATCGGCCCCACCATCATCCATATCATCGCGGTCAACTGATGTGATGACAACATGTTTCGCACCCATAGTTGCCACGGAAATGGAGACATTTTCCGGCTCCATCGGATCAGCGGCGTTTGGTTTTCCTGTAATGACATTGCAGAAGGTACAGGCACGGGTACAGATTTCGCCCAGGATCATGAAAGTCGCATGTTTGCGTTCCCAGCATTCGCCAATATTCGGGCAGGAAGCCTCTTCACAAACAGTGTGGAGTTTCTTGTCACGCATGAGTTTGCGGGTTTCATTATAGCCTTTTGACGTAGGCGCTTTTACACGAATCCATCCAGGCTTTCGCTGAATCGGGTTGTCCGGATTTTTCTGCTTTTCTGGGTGACGCAATTTAGGGGCTTCACTCATAATTTCATGATCCTTCTTCTTGCATGTGTTTTTACCCGTGAACAGGATTTAGTTTGGGGTATTCGGCCAAGCTATACTCAGCTTAACAATATTTTGCACTATTTATTTAAAAAAAGACGAGGATGAAACATTTGCCCCCTCCCCGTCTTTGTTATTTTAGTTTCACGAAATGTTTCTAGAAGTGAATGGCTTTCCCATATGCATCCAGAACACTTTCATGCATCATTTCCGATAAGGTTGGATGCGGGAAGACCGTGTGCATCAAGTCTTCTTCCGTTGTTTCCAAAGTCTTGGCAACGCCAAAGCCCTGAATCAGTTCTGTTACTTCAGCTCCAACCATGTGGGCGCCGAGTAATTCACCCGTTTTCTCATCAAAGATGGTTTTGATCATGCCTTCTGGTTCACCTAGAGCGATGGCTTTACCATTACCCATGAATGGGAAGCGGCCAACTTTGATCTTGTAGCCTTTTTCCTTGGCCCCACGTTCTGTTAAACCAACAGAAGCGACTTGTGGTTGACAATACGTACAACCCGGGATCAAGGATTTATCCAGTGGGTGAACACCTTTTTGACCTGCGATTTTTTCCACACAAATAATGGCTTCGTGGGAAGCTTTATGGGCAAGACAAGGTGCGCCGGCCACATCACCAATGGCATAAACGCCGTCAGCAGATGTTTTGCAATAACCATCAATTGCGATAAAGCCACGATCATCCAGTTTAACACCAGCAGCGTCCAAACCGATGTTCTCAACATTCGGCACAACACCAACGGCTGTAATGACTTTATCGACCTTAAGCGTTTCGGTTTTGCCGCCTTTATCCAAAGTGGCTGTTACACCGTCTTTAGCTTTGTCCAGTTTGGTCACTTTTGTGCCAGTCATGAACTTCATACCGCGTTTTTCCATAGTCTTTTGGGCAAACTGTGAAATTTCGGTATCTTCAAATGGCATGATCTGGTCAACTGCTTCCACAACGGTGACATCAGCACCGAATGTATGAAAGAAGTTCGCAAATTCGATACCAATGGCACCAGATCCAATAACTAGCATGGATTTCGGCACTTCCGTCGGCACCAAAGCTTCCATGTAGGTCCAGACTTGCTTGCCGTCCGGTTCAAGACCTGGAAAAGATTTGGCACGCGCCCCTGTTGCCATGATGATGTGCTTTGAATTCAGCGTGGTGAAAACTTTGCCGTCTTTTTCAACAGCCAGCTTGCCGCCACCTAATAATTTGCCATAGCCATCAATCACAGTGACTTTGTTTTTCTTAAGCAAATGACCAACACCGCCGGACAGTTGCTTTGAAACACCACGCGAACGCTGAACAATCTTGGCAATATCGAAAGAGATATCTTTCGCCCCAAGACCAAAGCTGGCCGCATGTTTCATATGTTCATAGATTTCAGCCGAACGCAGCAGCGCTTTTGTAGGGATACAGCCCCAATTCAAGCATATACCGCCCAAATGGTTAGCTTCAACCAAAGCAGTTTTCAGCCCTAATTGTGCAGCACGGATGGCACCGACATAGCCGCCCGGGCCTGCGCCGACGACAATAATGTCAAAAGTCGTATCAGACATATCTGTTTTCCTATCTCTTAGAGCATCAAAGCAATCGGATCTTCAATAAGGCCTTTTAGTTCCTTAATGAAGGCCGCACCGGTGGCCCCATCGATACAGCGATGGTCAACAGCCAGTGTCAGAGTGACGACTGTTGCAACAGCCAAGGCACCGTCTTTGACGACCGGGCGCTGTTCCCCTGCCCCGATGGACAGAATACCGCCTTGTGGTGGGTTGATGATCGAGTTAAAGCTCTTGATGCCAAACATACCGAGGTTGGAAATCGTAAAGGTTCCGCCTTGATATTCTTCCGGCGAAAGTTTGCCTTCACGGGCGCGCAAGGCCAAGTCTTTAGCTTCGTTTGCCAATGTGGCCAAGCCTTTGGAAGCGGCATCTTTAATAATTGGCGTAATCAAGCCACCATCAACGGCAACCGCAATCGCCATATCGACTTGCTTGAATTTCAAGATCGCATCGTCTGTGAATGCGACGTTGCAATCTGGCACACGTGTCAGCGCCAGCGATGTTGCTTTTACCAGGAAGTCGTTGACGGAGATTTTGTAATCGGCACCATCACGACCATTAAGTTCTTTGCGAAGTGCCATCAGTTTGTCGATTTCCACATCCACTTGCAGGTTGAAGTGTGGGATATCGCGTGCAGATTCTGTCAAACGTTTGGCAATGGTTTTGCGCATGTTTGAATTTGGCACGGCTTCAAATTCAGGCAGAAGCTTGAAGATTGGATCATCTTGGGAGATGGTCTTGCTTTCAGCTGCCGCAGCTTTTGGTGCGGCTTTATCCGCAGCAGGTGCAGATGCTTTGCCAGTGCCAGCTGCTTTCGCAGCTTCCACATCTCGTTTTACAACACGACCACGTGGGCCAGACCCTGTGATCGCTTTGATGTCCAAGCCTTCTTGTGCGGCAATGCGACGCGCCAAGGGGCTTGAGAACACACGATCACCACTGTCTGAAACAGGGGCTGCCGGGGATGACGTCGCACTTGCAGAAGAGGTTGCCGCTGGGGCTTCTTCTTTTACAGCAGGTGCAGGGGCCGGTGCGGCCGTATCTGCGCCTTCAAGTGCGCTTTCATCTTCGCCTTCTTCCAGCAACAAAGCGATCAGTTCATTAACTTTTACGCCTTCTGTGCCTTCCGCGACCAAGATTTTGCCGATTGTACCTTCGTCAACGGCTTCGACTTCCATAGTGGCTTTGTCTGTTTCGATTTCAGCGATGACATCGCCGCTTTCAACGGTGTCGCCTTCTTTGACGCACCATTTTGCCAGATTACCTTCTTCCATGGTCGGAGAAAGCGCAGGCATTAAGATTTGAATGGGCATAATGCTATTTCCTCTCGTCCACGATTATTTGTAACAAACGGCTTTTGACGCTGCGACGATATCCGGCACAGTCGGCAAAGCAAGTTTTTCAAGGTTGGCAGCATAAGGCATCGGAACGTCTGCGCCAGCAACGCGCGTGACGGGTGCATCGAGATAATCAAATGCATGTTCCATGACCTGTGATGAAATCTCAGAGCCAATGTTGGCATAAGCCCAGCCTTCTTCCACAGTCACCAGACGGTTGGTTTTCTTAACCGATTCAATGATTGTGTGGGTATCAAGTGGACGCAATGAACGTAGGTTGATCACTTCGGCAGAGATACCTTCTTCCGCCAGCTTTTCAGCCGCTTCCAAAGCCCAGCCAACAGAAATGGAGTAACCTACCAAGGTTACATCCGTTCCCGCACGTTCGATTTTTGCTTTACCAAATGGGATGGTAAAATCTTCGTCTGTCGGGCAAACAAATTTTTTGCCGTAAAGGACTTCGTTTTCCAATACGATGACCGGGTTCGGGTCACGTACAGCTGCTTTGAGCAAGCCTTTGGCATCTTCTGCTGAATAAGGGGCAACCACTTTCAAGCCCGGACAATGCGCATACCAAGAGGCATAACATTGCGAGTGCTGTGCTGCAACACGGGCTGCTGCCCCATTACATCCACGGAATACGATCGGGCAGGAAATCTCCCCACCGGACATGTAAAGCGTTTTCGCAGCAGAGTTGATGATATGGTCGATGGCCTGCATGGCAAAGTTAAAGGTCATGAATTCCACAATGGGTTTCAGGCCGGACCAGGCTGCACCAACGCCAACACCTGTAAAACCGATTTCGGTAATCGGTGTATCTACAACGCGCTTGGCACCAAATTCATCCAACAGGCCTTGTGTGATTTTGTATGCGCCTTGATATTCTGCAACTTCTTCGCCCATGACTAATACTTTTTCATCACGGCGGAATTCTTCAAATAAAGCTGTGTTTAAGGCCTGACGCACTGTCATTTCTTCGGTTGGGCCGTCATAGGCATCTTCCTGAACGGCAACAGGGGCAGCAGATGCTGTCGGGGCCGCTGTGGCTTCTGTTTCTGCGGGTGCAGGTTCAGCGCTTACTGATGAAGATGTACTGCCTGCTGAATAATTTTCAACAGCAGATGCTTCTTCGCCCTCATCCAGCAACAAAGCAATTAGCTCATTTACCTTAACGTTTTGTGTACCTTCAGGGATGAGGATTTTACCAAGGACGCCTTCGTCCACAGCTTCGACTTCCATTGTGGCTTTGTCTGTTTCAATCTCTGCGATTACATCACCGCTTTCGACTGTATCACCTTCGGCCTTACACCATTTGGCGAGGTTTCCCTCTTCCATAGTTGGTGAAAGCGCCGGCATAAGAATTTCAATAGGCATAAATTTTTCTCTCTATATCACTATGCTTTAAGCATCCACCAAAACGTCGGTCCACAGCTCACTTTCGGCTGGTTCCGGGCTAGTTTGGGCGAAATCGGCAGATTTTGTCACGACCGCTTTGATTTCTTTATCAATCTCTTTTAAAGTCGCTTCATCTGCGTGACCACCTTCGGTCAGAAGCGCGCGAACGTAATCAATCGGATCACTTTCTGATCGGATTTTTTGAACTTCTTCTTTTGCACGATATTTGGCCGGGTCAGACATAGAGTGACCGCGATAGCGATATGTTTTCATTTCAAGAATGATCGGGCCTTCGCCACGGCGACATTTTTCAGCGGCTTCTTTGGCTGCTTCACGAACTTCAAGAACGCTCATGCCGTTCACCTGAATGCCCGGGATGCCGTGGGCAGCACCACGTTCATAAAGGTTGGTGTTTGAAGAGGCGCGTTCGAGCGATGTGCCCATGCCGTATTGGTTGTTTTCAATTACGTAAACAACAGGCAATTTCCAAAGCGCTGCCATATTGAAGGCTTCGTAAACCTGTCCTTGGTTGACTGCACCATCGCCCATATAGGCAAAGTTAACACCGCCGTCTTCATTGTACTTATGACCGAATGCAAGACCTGTCCCCAAAGGAATTTGTGCGCCAACGATGCCATGGCCGCCATAAAACCCTTTGTCCTTGGAGAACATGTGCATAGAGCCGCCTTTACCTTTGGAGTAGCCGCCTTCACGTCCTGTCAGTTCTGCCATAACCCCATCCGGGTCCATGCCGCAGGCCAACATATGACCATGGTCACGATAAGACGTGATCAATGTGTCTTGCGGGTTTGCGATAGATTGGATACCGACAACAACGGCTTCCTGACCGATGTAAAGATGACAGAACCCTCCGATGAGGCCCATACCATATAACTGACCTGCTTTTTCTTCAAAGCGACGGATCAAAAGCATATCTTTATAGAACTTGAGAAGTTCATCTGGTGTTGCTTCGGGTTTTTTGTTTTTACCCCGAGTGCTGCGTTTTGTTTGTGTTGCCATAGGACTCCCCTTGGCTAGGCGTGAAGCATTTGAATGCGAATTACCCCTCTATGAAACGCAAACCAGCAGTTAATGCAAAGGATTTCACTTTGTTTAAGTGTTTGTGCTGCAATGCAAAATAATAAAATAACCGAATTTCAGTTAAACTGTGTTTACGTGTTTTTGACGGGGTTATTCTTAAAAGTACTGAAAAGGGCTCCGTATAAATCCTTATAATGCATTACTTTTAACTTCTATATGGTTAACTTTAAAAGAACCTTCCGTTTACGTATGCGTCAATATAGCTTCACATAACTGAAATAATGTAATTTTGCATTGCGAAAAGAAAGTTTTTTCATCTGTATGGTATAGGAGTACCAGTTTGTGAAATGGATTCGCGTTTAGCTTTTAATCCAGCGATAGCCTTGTTCAACTTTTGCAATTTGCAGCTGATAGTCTTCGTACCACTTGTCACGCCCATTATTGCGGGCATCTGAATGTTCCAGATTGTTTTTCCAATCTTTAATGGCGTTCATGTCACGCCAATAAGAAACCGTAATCCCTTTACCTTTTGCGTCACGCACACTTTCAATGCCAAGGTAACCCTCTTGTTGTTGGGCAAGTTCAACCATATGATCTGCTGTTTGACCATACCCTTCCCCATCTTCTTCGCTTCGTTGGTTGACAAATATAACGGCGTAATACGGGGGGGCTGGTAATTTTTTGGCACTCATAAGCTGGTCACTTCAAAATGATGGCAATTTCATTTGGGTGGGCAAAATTCAAAACCGCACGGGCGCGTTCTTCTAATAAGTCCGGGTCCAGATTGTCTGAGCGTAATAATGAAACGCGATGTTCTAAGCGGATGCGCTCAGATTTAATCTTTGCTAGTTGAATTTTTGTTTTTTCAACACGGTGCTGATAATCCAGTAAGGCACGAATACCACGTTCACCTTGTACAGCATGATAGGCAAAATAAAGGACAACGCACACACCAAGAACCGGCAGAAAAACGCCGGGCTGAATCTTGGAAGAAAGGGTGCGCCAAAGCTTCATTGAAAATAGTGCCTTTTTGAGTGCTCAAAATACAGTATCTTTTATGGCGCTAATTGGTAAATAAATTCTATACTTTCGAATAGTATTTTCGCCTACTCACGTGAAGGAGTTTTCAAAGTATGACAAAAAAATGGATGAATGGATCTTGCCTTTGTGGCGAGATTACTTATCAAGTCAAAGACATAAGTGAACGTTTATCAAATTGTCATTGCAAAATGTGCCGTAAGTTTCATGGTGCAGCCTATGCGACATATGCTGCGGTCACTCCAGAAAACTTTAATTTTCTGTCCGGTGAAACCTTGATTGCTGCTTATCAGGCGCCAAATGGCACGACTCGAAAATTTTGCCCAAACTGCGGGACAAGTCTGTTTTTTGAATCTGCAACGGGTTCAAATGATCATGTCTATTTTGCGCTTTCAACATTGGATGCTGCTGCTGCTATAAAACCATCTGCCCATATTTTTACAAAATATAAAGCAGACTGGTCTTTTGTGGATGATGGACTTCCTTGCTATGAGGAAGAACGCGGTAGTTCTTTATACACAAAAAAGGCCGCCTCTGATTAGAAGCGGCCTTGTTAAAAAGTTAAGTGTTGTTAGCGCAAAACTTTGCGTCCTGCGTATACAGCACTAGAGCCAAGCTCTTCTTCAATGCGGATCAATTGGTTGTATTTTGCAATCCGGTCTGAACGGCTCAAGGAACCAGTCTTGATTTGACCCGCGTTTGTGGCAACCGCAATGTCAGCAATGGTGGAATCTTCTGTTTCGCCAGAACGGTGAGAGATCACAGCTGTATATTCAGCTTTTTGTGCCATTTCAACAGCTTCCAAAGTCTCTGATAGCGTACCGATTTGGTTGACTTTAACCAGAATAGAGTTTGCGACTTCTTTTTCGATACCATCGGCCAGACGTTTCGGGTTTGTCACGAACAGGTCATCACCGACCAATTGGCATTTGTCACCGATTTTGTCAGTCAGGATTTTCCAGCCTTCCCAGTCGTCTTCATCCATACCGTCTTCGATGGATACGATGGGGAATTTCTCAACGAGAGCTGCCAAGTAATCTGCCATTTCCGCAGAACTTAAGGATTTTCCCTCGCCCGCCAGTTCGTATTTACCGTCTTTGTAAAATTCGCTAGATGCAACATCCAAAGCCAAAACGATGTCGTCACCTGCTTTGTATCCTGCATTTTCAATTGCAGTCATGATGAAAGACAAAGCTTCGTCAGAAGAGGCAACACCCGGTGCAAAACCACCTTCATCCCCAACGTTTGTGTTGTGGCCGGCAGCTTTTAAGGCGGCTTTTAAGGCGTGGAAGACTTCTGCACCCATGCGGATGGCTTCACGGATTGAAGATGCGCCAACAGGCATGATCATGAATTCTTGGATATCAACTGGGTTGTCTGCATGTGCACCCCCGTTGATGATGTTCATCAATGGGACGGGAAGTTCACGGGCAAAAACACCGCCAAGATATTTGTAAAGCGGCAGGCCTGCTTCTTCTGCCGCAGCGCGTGCAACAGCCATGGAAACGCCCAACATGGCGTTCGCACCCAAACGGCCTTTGTTTTCTGTGCCATCCAGATTGATCATCGTTTGGTCGATCAAAAGCTGTTCATCAGCTTCCATACCAACAAGGGCATCAAAGATTTCGCCGTTAACAGCTTCAACCGCATTTTCTACGCCTTTACCAAGGTAGCGGCCTTTGTCACCATCGCGCAGTTCAACAGCTTCATGGACACCTGTGGAGGCACCGGACGGAACAGCTGCGCGACCAAACGCACCGCTTTCCAAAAGGACGTCAACTTCAACAGTAGGGTTGCCACGGCTGTCAAGAATTTCGCGACCGTGAATATCGATAATAGCGCTCATTGAGATGCTCTCTTTGCTGAGATATATAAATATAAATGTGAAAATAGGGTCCGGCCCCTAACGCGACCTTGAATACTGCTTTAGGCGTAAAAAAGCAAGGAAAGAGTAACTTTTTACGCAGGAATTCACATTGGTTTTTACAGATATTCATTTTAGTGAATGACTGTTTTAAAAATTTAATATTTCCTTGTCATTCACTGGAGTGCATGTCAGTGCCGTCATAATTGCAATGCTGATCCAATTGAGATGACGTCCGTCCTGTGCAGAATAAAGTTTTGATTGAATATTATGGCCTGCATTTTTAACTTTATCAAAATAAGCTTTCTGTGACTCATAGGTAGAATTCGAACTTTTATGATCAGCCAGCAGGATGATTTTCCGGTTTTCATCTTCCTTTATGTTTTGTACGGCATTTACAGGGTCATAAAGGCCTGAAGCCAGTTTGTTTAGTTCAAACGGCCTAGTGTACGCGTTGCGAAACGATTCTTTTAACGACAGTCGGCTTTGCCCAATGGTCGCACATGAAATATCATCTCGCTTTGTGAGCAGATAAGATACCTGTAGACCTGAAGAATTGACACCGATAAGTGTCAGTCGTTTAGCGTTATATTTTTCCTTAAGTCGAGTTATTGCAATGTTTATTGTATCGGAATAAGAATGACGCAGGAAATCGGTGGCTTTGCCTGAAGACCCATAAATACCAGCAGGGGCTAGGTAAATGATGGGGGTATTGATTTTTTTCGATATTTCCTGAACAGCGGTTTGCATTTTTTCATCAGTGTTGTTAACGTAACTAGCTGATATTGAAGTGAAAAATTTGCGTTTCAGATTGTATTTTGCTACGTGCGGTAATATGAAGATGTTGAGGTTTGAGACGTTTTCCAGTTTACCGCCCGGAAAGAATTTCAGGCATCGGGAATTTGCCCAAACGGTATTGGGGGATTTACTGCATTTCTGTTCTGTTGTCTGGACAGGATTATTTAAACGATGAAAAGAGTAAGCATCGGTCCTGGAAGCGTCGTAAGATATTTTTTTGGTTGTTTGGCATGCCGTTAACATCAAGGCGAGCAAAAGAGTTAGAATTGTTTTCTGCATCTGTTGTCCTTTAATAACGAGCATGTCGCTCAAAGTTAATAGGTTGCCATACCTACCAGATCGACAGGATTGGCTTTGGCAACCTCATCAAGTGCTTTTAGGGTCTGTAAAACACCTTTCAGTTTATGAACCGGGATCATATTTGGGCCATCTGAAATGGCTTTGTCTGGGTCGTTGTGGGTTTCTGCAAACACACCTGCAATGCCAAGGGCGATTGCAGAACGGGCGATGACGGGGGCCAGTTCGCGACGGCCGCCTGATGAATTGCCCTGACCGCCTGGTTGTTGGACGCTGTGTGTGCAATCGATAATGATCGGATAGCCCGTATCCTCGGCCATTTGTGGCAGGCCGCGCATGTCCGTAACCAGCGTGTTATAGCCAAAGCTTGATCCGCGTTCTGTAATTAAGATATTTTCATTGCCTGTTGAGGCAACTTTTTTGACCACATTGGGCATGTCCCATGGTGCAAGGAACTGACCCTTTTTGACGTTGACAGCTTTGCCTGTCTGACCTGCGGCAAGCAACAAGTCTGTTTGGCGGCAAAGAAAGGCTGGGATTTGCATCATGTCGCAAACTTCGCCAACAACAGCACATTGGTTTTCTGTATGCACATCGGTGATGACCGGGCAGCCGTAAGTATCTTTAACTTCCTGAAAAATGGACATGGCTGGCATGATGCCAATGCCGCGGTTTCCATCCACACTGGTGCGGTTGGCTTTATCAAAGGAAGATTTGTAGATCAGACCAATGCCAAGCTCGCCACACATTTCTGTTAGGGCATGGGCCATTTCAAGGGCGTGGTTGCGCCCTTCCATAGAACAGGGGCCTGCGATTAGGCAAAATGGTAGATCATTTCCGAAAGTAACGTTGCCGACTTTAACATGTTTTTGTGCAACCATGATGCTTATACCAGTCTGTTTTGTTCAATCGCAGCCTTGACGAAAGCTTTGAAAATGGGGTGCGGATCGGTTGGACGTGATTTCAGTTCCGGGTGGAATTGAACGCCAATAAAGAAAGGATGATCCGGCAGTTCAACGATTTCTGGCAACACACCGTCAGGTGACAGACCAGAGAATTTCATACCTGCAGCTTCCAGTTTTTCTTTAAAGTCCACGTTGACTTCATAACGGTGACGGTGACGTTCTGAAATTTCTTTGGCACCATTGTAAATGTCATAAGCTAGCGTGTTTGGAACCAACTTACAAGGGTATGCACCCAAACGCATGGTGCCACCAAGATCGCCGTCTTCATCACGGGTTTCAACAGAACCATCTTCTTTTTCCCATTCTGTCATCAGGCCGACGATCGGTGTTTTACAATTACCAAATTCGGAAGACCCTGCCCCATCAACGCCGGCCATATTGCGTGCTGTTTCCACAACAGCCATTTGCATGCCGAGACAGATCCCAAAATATGGCACTTTTTGCTCACGCGCATATTTGACGGCAGCAATTTTACCTTCAGCACCGCGTTCCCCAAAACCACCGGGGACAAGGATGGCATCTTTGTCTTCTAGTTGCTTCATGCCGTCTTCTGCAAGTAATGTTTCGGCATCAATCCAATGCTGGTTGACTTTGACGTTATTGGCAATCCCACCATGCGTCAAAGCTTCACCTAGAGATTTATATGCTTCCAGAAGTTCAACATATTTCCCAACGATGGCAACATTGACTTCGCCTTCGGGTTCCAGCACGCGATGAACGATTTCTTCCCATTTGGTCAGATCCGGTTCAGGTGCGGCCATGCCAAAGTGTTTTAAAACAACGGTGTCCAGACCTTCGGCATGATATGAAAGCGGTACGCGATAAATGGTGTCTACGTCCAGCGCAGGAATTACAGCATCTTCAGCAACATTACAGAAAAGGGCAATTTTGCGGCGTTCCCCTGCCGGGATTTCACGATCACAACGACACAGTAATGCATCCGGGCTAATCCCCAGACCCAACAGCTCTTTGACAGAGTGTTGTGTGGGTTTGGTTTTTAATTCCCCGGCTGCGGGGATATAGGGAACCAGTGTTGTGTGAAGGAACATGGTGCGACCGCGGCCCAGCTCGTTGCCAAGCTGGCGGATTGCTTCTAAAAATGGTAACGATTCGATATCCCCAACTGTACCGCCGATTTCAACTAGAATGAAATCTTCGTCGGTAACATTGGCTTTGGTGAAGTTTTTAATAGCTTCTGTGACATGTGGAATAACTTGGACTGTCGCGCCCAGATATTCACCCGCACGTTCTTTTTGAATGACGCTTGAATAAATACGTCCTGATGTCACGTTGTCGCTTTGCATTGCATTTACGGATGTAAAGCGTTCGTAGTGGCCAAGGTCAAGATCGGTTTCAGCACCGTCATCTGTGACAAAAACTTCGCCATGTTGGTAAGGTGACATGGTGCCCGGGTCAACGTTCAGATACGGGTCTAATTTACGTAAGCGGACTTTAAAGCCACGAGCTTGTAAACAAGCCCCCAAAGCCGCAGAACCCAAGCCTTTACCAAGTGAAGATACAACGCCACCAGTAATGAAAATATAACGTGCTGCCATGTCTAAAACCTAAAATGACTAGTTTTTTATTCAAAGAAGAAGAGGCGGTCATTTGACCGCCTCTTCGATGTAATTTCAAGTGCGCTTTTCAAAAAAATGGAAAGCGAAACTTATTCGGCCAGAGGCGCGCCCGGCTCCGTTGATTTAGGAGCTGCGGGTTGTTCTTGAGTGATCGGCTTGAGATTGTCCTCATCCAGGATTGAACCGCTGTTACGTTCAGCGTTTGCCAACAGGGACAGGATCAGGCTCGTCACCATAAAACCAGCAGCCAGTAAAGCTGTTGCGCGGGTCAGCAGGTTTGAAGCTGAACGACCTGTCATCAGGCCACTCATGCCGCCGCCACCGCCGCCGCCAAGGCCGCTAAGTGCGCCACCTTCGGAGCGTTGGATCAAAACCAGAATGATCAGGCCAAGGCACAAGATCAAATGTATTACGAGAAGAACGTTTGTCATCGCTGCTCTTCCATCCTTAAATTCGAATTTTCAGAAAACTTGGCGCTTCTTTTAACGCGAAGAAATGTTAAATGCTAGGACAACTTTGTGCAATTGCCCAAAAATCTTCAGATTTTAAAGCTGCACCCCCGATGAGACCACCATCCACATCTGCTAAAGCCAGCAATTCTTGGGCATTTCCGGGTTTCATGGACCCCCCATATAAAATACGCATCCCTTGGGCGGCATCTTGTCCTAATTTGTCGCCCAGAGTCTCACGAATGGCTGCATGGACTTTCTGAACATCGTCAGGAGTCGCAACTTTACCTGTGCCAATCGCCCAAACGGGTTCATAGGCAATGACTGTATTTTCAGCAGTTGCCCCTGCCGGAACTGACCCGATGATTTGTTCGCCAACAACATCAAGAGCTTTACCACTTTCACGTTCTGATTCTGTTTCGCCTACACAAATAATGGTAATCAGGTCCTGCGCATGCGCGGCAATGGCTTGGGCTTGAACGTCGGCATCGCTTTCGCCATGGTCGGATCGACGTTCTGAATGGCCAAGAATGACATGGCTACAGCCCGCATCTTTTAACATGACCGGGCTGATATCACCTGTATGTGCACCTTTTTCTGCTGTGTGGCAGGTTTGTGCCCCTAAAAAGACACCTGCACCGTCAACGGCATTTCCAACGGTTTCCATAACAATATAAGGTGGGCAGACCAGCAGGTCAAAAGCACCGTCAGGCTGTGCTTTGCGCAAAGTGGCAATTTCTGTTGCCAGTTCTTGTGCTTCAGCACGCAGGCCATTCATTTTCCAGTTACCTGCAATCAAGGGGCGACGTGACATATGATAAAGTCCTCTCATGGCGGTCATTTAGTTGGCCTGTTTTTACACAAATAAATCGAACCACACCAGTTATTTGTTCGGTTTGACGCAATCTTACTAAAATTTAGGTGTATAAGCTGTTGCGAGGTTGTCTTTCCCCTTTTATGATGCGCACCGCTTTTAATAACCCTTTCATGTTGGAATACGTTCATAATGCTCGATGGTTTTCGCAAACATTCAAATTCAATTATCGTTAAAGCCCTTCTCTTCCTTTTGATTGCAAGTTTCGCAGCTTGGGGGGTTGGTGATATGTTACGCCCGGCCACACAAGGCAACAGCATCGGAACAGTCGGTGGTATCGACGTTTCTGCACAAGAAGTATTCAATGATTTCCAACGTGAAATGAATCGCATGCGTCAATTGACGGGCGATCAAGGCGTAAATGAACAACTTTCACTCATGATTGGTAACAGTGTCGTTGAACGCGCAATCAATCGGACTTTACTAGAAGTTAACGCGGACGATATGGGGGTTGCTATCAGTGACGATTTGGTTGCCAAATCCATCCGCGAAACAGAAGCATTTCAGGAAGATGGTCAGTTTAGCCGTATTCGTTTTGAACAAATCCTCTTTTCCAATCAATTGACGGAAGATCAGTATATCGAACTGGTTCGTGGTGATCTAGCACGTGAGCAAATTATTAGCGCGCTTGTTAGTGGTGCCACCATGCCGAAAGCAGTAGCGCAAGACCTATACAAACACCGTCAAGAGCAACGTTCGGCACAAGTGGTTCGTATTTCTCAGGATAATGTTGGTGAGATAGCCGCACCCTCGGATGAAGAGGTGCGCAAATACTATGATGATAATATCGACAAGTTCATGGCACCTGAATATCGCAGCATAAGCCTGTTGCATATTAAGCCGCAAGATGTTGCCAAGAATATTGATGTACCATTGGAAAAGATCGAAAATTTATATACAGAACGTCAGGAAGACCTCAAAAAACCGGAACGCAGAAGCGTTGAACAAATGGTCTTTACCTCTGAAGAAGAAGCAAATACTGCAATCGCACAAATGAAAGAGGGTAAAGCCTTTGAAGCCGTGGCAAAGGACGTTTTTGGTCTGGAACAAGACTCCTTGCTTCTGGGGGATGTTACGAAAGAAGAATTGCCGGAAGAATTGCGTGATGCCGTCTTTGCGCTTGAAAAGGATGGTATCAGTGAGCCGATCCAATCCATGTTGGGCTGGCACGTGGCACGCGTGACAACGATTACTGAATCCGTAAACCCTGAATTTGATGAAGTAAAAGACCAGTTACGTGATGAGTTGGCAATCGAAATGGCTGCTGATGAATTATATGCGATTTCCAATGATGTTGAAGATGCATTGGGTGGTGGGGCTACGATTGAAGAAGCTGCAAAAACAGCAGGCTATGACCTGAAATCCATCGCGTTTGTAGATGCGCAAGGTCTGGATAAAGACGGTAAAGCAACAGAAATTGTTTCTAACCCGACCATTCTGCAGGAAATCTTTGAATTAAGCATGAATGCAGAACCGTCCATGAAGGATGATGACCTCGGCGGTTATTTTATGGTGCGTGTTGATGCGATTGAAGAAACCAAAGCACGTAGTTTTGAAGCTGTTAAAGATCAGGCTGCAAATATGGTTTTGACGGACAAGAAACTAAATGCAGCTAAAGAAAAAGCTGATGCGCTTCTTGCTGCGGTTAAAGGCGGGACAAAATTGGAAGAGGCTGCGCAGGCTGCTGGATTTGAAGTCAGCATCGAAGAAGGTTTCACCCGTTTCGACTCAGGTTTACCCAAATCTGTGATCACTGACCTTTTTGCAGCTAAAGTCAATGAGGCAGTTAATGGTGAAAGTCCAGATGGCTATGTTGTTGCAGTTTTGAGCGAGATTAAACCTTTGTCTGGTTCGGCAAATGATGCGGCGATTAATGCGTTACAGGCGGAACTGACAAACGGTATGACAAGTGACTTGCAAGGCCAATTCGTCAATGCTCTTCGTGGCCGTTACAGTGTTTCTGTTGATCGTAGCGTGGTAAATCGCCTGTTTGTACAAGAGCAACCATAATGAAACTTTATCCTGACTTTGAAAGCTTCAAAACCTTTTATGATAAAGGTCAGCCTCAGGTCGTTTGGACGAAACTGGTCTCAGACCTGGAAACGCCTGTGTCTGCCATGATGAAGCTTGCGGATGGCAAACCGGAGAGCTTCCTCTTGGAATCAGTTGAAGGTGGTGCTAATCGCGGACGCTATTCCTTTTTAGGTCTAAAACCCGATTTGACATGGCGTTGTTTCGGGGAAAAGGCTGAAATTAATCGGATAGCAGACGTGGATCGTGAGGCTTTCGAGGCTTGTGATAAGTCATCAATTGAATCATTGCGCCGCTTAATTGCGGAAAGTTCAATTGATTTGCCAGATCACTTACCCCCAATGGCAGCCGGTCTGGTTGGTTATATGGGCTATGACACGGTACGTTTGATGGAAGAACTGCCAGATAGCAATCCTGACCCTTTGGGGATACCGGATGGTGTCTTTATGCGCCCGACGATCATTGCTGCTTTTGATAATATCGAAGATATGGTGACGGTTGTGACACCGATACGCCCGAAAGATGGTCTGACGGCTAAAGATGCTTATGATCTGGCACAGGATCGTTTGCAGGAAATTGTGGATGATCTGCAAGCAAATTTAAGTGTCTCTCGTGACTTCAATAATGACATTGGTAAATTACCGGAACCTGTCAGCAATATGACACGGGAAGATTTTCATACCATGGTTCACAAGGCGCAGGAATATATCCTTGCCGGTGATATTTTTCAGGCGGTGCTTTCCCAAAGGTTCACCCTGCCCTTTGAATTACCGCATTTTGCGCTTTATCGGTCCCTAAGGCGTTTAAACCCGTCCCCTTTCCTGTTTTTTTTGAACTTTGGGGAATTTACGCTTGTGGGATCCAGCCCTGAAATTTTGGTTCGCCAGCGCGAGGGGCAAGTGACTATTCGACCGATTGCCGGGACACGCAAGCGTGGGGAAACACCTGCCGAAGATAAAGCGTTAAAAGAAGATTTGCTTTCGGACCCGAAAGAACTGGCAGAACATTTAATGTTGTTGGATCTGGGCCGCAATGATGTGGGCCGTGTGGCTAAAATTGGCACGGTTGAAGTGACGGATAAGTTTATTGTCGAACTTTATTCTCACGTCATGCATATCGTTTCTAATGTTGTTGGTGAACTTGATACGGCACGTTTCGATAATATGGATGCTTTAATAGGTGGTTTCCCGGCCGGGACGGTTTCTGGCGCACCAAAGGTACGTGCCATGGAAATCATTGATGAGCTGGAGCCGGAACGGCGTAGTTTTTATGCAGGCTGTATTGGTTACTTCGGGGCGAATGGTGACATGGATACGGCAATTGCTTTGCGCACAGCCTTATTGAAAGATGGCAAGATGTATGTCCAGGCTGGCGGCGGTGTTGTTGCGGATAGTTCACCCGAAGGGGAATATCAGGAAAGCATTAATAAAGCGAGGGCTTTGGTCCGAGCTGCCGAAGAAGCCTATAAGTTTGCAGCGGATGAAACGCCACGAAACTAAAAGAAAGAGATCGTGGTTTTAAAAGGCAGCTGGTATGAAACAGCTGCCTTTTTTATTTAGCCTTTAAAATGTTCAAAGACGGACCAGCCGCCAATAGCGATAAATCCGATCCCGGCAATAAGCTTTAAAGGGATCATATCAAGATATTTCCCAGCAGCTTGACCCAAAACCACCGCAACTGCCGTTGAGGCGACGAGTGCTCCAGCAGCGGCTAAGAAAACGAGATAAGGGTTGTGGGCTTTGTCAGAGGCAAACAATACGGTTGCCAGTTGTGTTTTATCGCCCAGTTCAGCAAGGAAAACGGCGAGGAAAATTGGGAGAAGTTGTGTCATGGATGTTAGGCTTTACCGATAAAGTCAAAGCCAGCGTCTTCGATGGCTTCTTTGATGGCTGTTTCATCATCAATTTGCGAAACAGTTACTTTCTTTTGATCCAGATCGATTTGGATATCTGCATCTTCCTTAATGTTTTTTAATGCATTTGTGACGGCCTGAACGCAATGTCCGCATGACATTCCTTCAACGATATAGCTGTTGCTCATTGTTTTCTCCTTAACTGAGACCTTGGTTTTTTAAGACAATTTGTGAAATAGGGACAAGGATAAAACCCTTGTTTTCTGCCGTTGGTAGCCATTCTTTTAAGGCGGCGATGGTTCCGTCACGAGGGTGACCAATGCCAACGGCCATGCCGCTACGACGTGAAACTTTTTCCAATAAGCTTAATTGTTTGAGCACGGCCCCTTTTTCATTCACATTATCCAGAAAGACGTTTCTTTCTGCAAAAGGCACGCCTTCCAATCCAGCTATTTTAGCCCCAATGGATTTTGGGTTTGTGCGAGAATCTAAAAAAAGCATCTCACGGTTTCGCAGTTCTTTCATCAAAGCTGTCATGACTTTGTTATTAGCTGTTGCCCGGCTGCCCATATGGTTGTTCACTCCAACATATCCGTCAAAACGTTCTAAATTCCAATGAATGCGATCTAACAGATCTTCTGTCGCCAGATGTGTATTTAAATGGTTAGGCCCAGGGTCAACCTTATTGCTTAATGGTTCCATCGGTAAATGGACTAAGAGTTCATGTCCATTGGCTTTAGCGTCAGCGGTTTGTTGTGCCAGTTTTTTGGCATATGGTATAAAGGCCATTGTCATAGGGCCTTGAAGTTCTATTGTTTTTTTTGTACGTTTTAGATCAAGTCCCAAGTCATCTATGACAAGTGCAATCATGGGTTTGTTGGGCGTTTTATCCATTTTAAACGCATATTTCATCCAACGCGGCTGCATGTTTGGCTGGACGGGTGTGATGGGTGTAATCGTATTTACAACAGGTTTTGGGGTATAAACCTCTTGTGGTAAGGCTTCTTCATAAATAACAGGTGGTGTTGGTTTTGCGCTTACGTCAACGTCATTTAACCGGGGTTGTGGTTTTGGGGGAGCTTTTTTCTTAAGCGGTTTTTTTGGTTTTAGTTCTGTAATTGTTTCATCAATTTCAGCTTCGCTGGCTGCAACAATCAAGGGTGCATCCGGAAGACGGACCATTTCAGGAGCTTTGGTGTGTTCCTTGTACCAAGGGGTCGTGGTTTTGTTTACAGAAATTTCTGGACTGGGTGCAAAAAGGGTGTCTCTAAAATAGACCCCTGCATAAGCGAGGAGGCTAAGGATTAAAGCAATGAGTACAAAGAGGCTGGAATAGCTTTTTTTCTTATGTTTCTTCGCAGCCACAGTTGTTTTCCTTCACGAAGCTATTGAGAATTGGGCAATCGGGGCGATCATCCCCGTGGCAGCACTCTACAAGATTTTTCAGGGTATCGCGAATATTTTGCAACTCAAAAATTCTGTTTTCTACTTCTTTGATGTGACGTTCGGCCAGTTCACGCACATCCCGGCTTGCCCTGTTTTTATTCTGCCAAAGTTGGAGCAGGTTTCCCACGTCCTTTAAGGCAAAGCCCATTTTTCGAGCACTTTGAATAAATTTAAGAATATCAACGTCTTTATCAGAATAATCCCGATATCCATTTTCAGCTCGCATGGGCTCAGGCATCAGTTCGATACTTTCGTAATAGCGGATCGTTTTTGCGCTGACACCTGTCAGTTTGGCAACTTTACTGATATTCATGGTTTCCACCTTTTTAAAAGTAGGGAATTACTGACCACACATACACTGCTTAATGCCATGGCTGCCCCGGCTATCACAGGGTTGAGCAAGCCAAAGGCGGCAGCTGGTAAGGCTATAACATTGTAAATAAAGGCCCAAAAAAGATTTTGCTGAATTTTGCGATAGGTTGCTTTGGAAATATTGATGGCTTGTTGCACCATCAAGGGGTCCGATCGTATTAAAGTTATACCTGCACTGTGAATAGCGACATCCGATCCTGTCCCCATGGCAAAACTGACATCTGCGCTTGCTAAGGCCGGGGCATCATTCACACCATCGCCGACCATGGCAACGACGCCTCCGTTTTTTCTCAATTCTTTTACTTTGTCCGCCTTTTGATCGGGCAAAACCTCGGCAATGACTTGATCCATGGCGAGGCTATGGGCAACGGTTTCAGCGGTTTTTTGATTGTCACCACTCAGCAAAACAGATTGAATATGATTGCTTTTCAGGTCTTTAATGGCTTGTGGGCTGGTGTGTTTGATTTTATCGCCGATACCAAACAACCCAAGGACTTCGGTTTCGTTTTCAAGCCAAACAACCGTCATGCCAGCCTGTTCCATTTTCAGGGCTTTATTTTTATAAAATGACGTGTTGTGCCGCATATGCTTTCGATTGCCCAATCGATAAGCTGTTCCATCTACTGAAGCTTCAATCCCCTGCCCGCTGGTAGCCTTGAAGTTATTAATTGGACGAATATTGTCGTTTTTAAAAGCTTTGGCTAAGGGGTGTTCACTGCCTTGTTGAAGGCTGGTGGCAATCTCAAGACCATGGCCGACCTGTTCAACGATTTCAGGTTTGCCTTCTGTCAGTGTTCCTGTTTTATCAAAAATAACGGTATTGACCTTGTGAGCAAATTCAAGGGATTGTGCATCTTTAATCAGGATCCCGTATTTTGCCCCGACACCTGTTCCTGCCATTATTGCAGTGGGGGTTGCAAGACCAAGGGCACAAGGACAGGCAATCACGAGGACCGTGATCGCGTTAATGATAGCTTGTTCGGGGGTAATACCATTGTAAATCCAGCCTAAAAAGGTAAGGATAGAAATTAGGCAGACAATGGGTACAAACACAGCGGCGATCTTGTCGACTAGCTTTTGAACCGGCGCTTTTGTTGCCTGTGCCCCTTGGATCATCTCGATGATCTTGGCGAGGGTTGTTTCTTTTCCAATTGCTGTGGTTTTAATCTTAAGCAAGCCAGAGCCGTTAAGGGACCCACCAGTTACGGGCTCACCAACCGTCTTGCTGATCGGTAGGCTTTCACCCGTAAGCATAGATTCATCGAGTTCGCTTTGCCCTTCAATGATTAATCCATCTACAGGAATGTGTTCGCCTGGCTTTACTAGAACGATGTCGCCTTTTTGAACAGACTTGATAGGAACTTCTTGTTCTACTGCCTCATTTATCCGACGTGCGGTTTGGGGTCGAAGATGAAGGAGTGAGCGAATAGCTTGTGTCACACCATGTTTTGCCCGGTTTTCAAGCCACTTGCCTAAGAGCACCAGTGTAGTGACGGCAGCGGCGGCTTCAAAATACAGCATGTGTTGTTCATCAGATGAGCTTATAAGCAGGTATAGGCTCAATCCAAAGGCTGCTGTGGTGCCCATGGCAACCAAAAGGTCCATGTTGCCTGTAAGCGCCTTTAAAGCACCCCAGGCTGATTTATAGAAGCGATAAACAGCGACAATTTGCACAGGGGTTGCTAAAAGAAGCTGAAGCCAGCCGTTTAGATGCCAATCCTTGCCAAGCAACATTCCAAACATTGGGAAAACAAGCGGGACTGTTAAGGCCGCGCAAAAGGCCAAAAGCTTTAATTCATTGGATGAGCTTTTATCCTTGTCTGACACTTCAAGTTCGTCAGTGGCTAATTCTGCCCCAAAGCCTGCCTTTTCAATTTTAGCAATAATATCTGCAAGTCTAACCTGATTATTATCAGTGAGGACATTGGCTTGTTCTATCGCGAGGTTAACAGTGGCTTCATTCACGCCGTTTAATCGGCTGAGAACCTTCTCAATCCGGGTGGAGCAAGCAGCGCAGGTCATGCCTGTTATGTTCAGCTTATATTCAGTCATTTACTTATCTTCCAGTTTACTGGAATGTTATATGGTCCTTCCAGTAAGGGCAAGGTCAAGAGTTGCTTTTAAAAACGACCTTGACGTAGCGTCTATCTGCTTGCATTCTGCCGTAAATTAAGTGGTAAATAAAACATTAACTACTTAAAATTTTACTTTTAAAGTAACTAATAAGATGTTGATATGTTTGTATTAATTGATAATTATGATAGCTTCACCTATAATCTCGTTCATTATTTTGGCGAGTTAGGGGCTGAAATAAAAGTTTTTCGTAACGATAAGGTAACAGTTGATGAGGTCATGGGCATGGATCCGGATGGCATCATTTTATCGCCAGGACCGTGTGACCCGGATCAAGCTGGCATTTGTTTGGCGCTTATTGAAAAGGCTACTGGCACCCACCCGATTTTCGGCGTTTGCCTTGGTCACCAAACAATCGGTCAGGCTTTTGGTGGAAAGATTGTACGTGCCCCAGAACCCATGCATGGTAAAGTCTGCCCAATCAGTCATACGAATAAAGGGGTTTTTAACGGGATCCCTAGTCCTATAAATGTCACGCGATATCATTCCCTAACCATTGCACCAGATAGTTTGCCAGATTGTCTTGAGGTGACATCACAGACGGAAGATGGTGTTATCATGGGGGTCCAGCATAAAGAGCTACCCATACATGGTGTACAGTTCCATCCTGAAAGCATTGCCTCAGAACATGGTCACAAAATGCTGGAAAATTTCCTCACCCTCGCAAAAGAACAAGGATAAGCCCAATGAGCGAAGCAATGAAGCAAATCATCGGTAAAGTTGGTGAAGGTCAAGGTTTAAGCCAGGGCGATGCCATGGTCGCTTTTGACTGTATTATGTCAGGTAATGCCACACCTGTGCAAATAGGTGCTTTTATGATGGGACTTCGCCTTCGTGGTGAAACGGTTGAAGAAATCACCGCTGGTGCGCAGACAATGCGTGACAAGATGAAACGTGTGAAAGCACCTGCTGGGGCGATTGATATTGTTGGCACAGGTGGAGATTCCAGAAATACGTTGAATATTTCAACGGCAACCGCCCTCGTCGTTGCTGGCTGTGGTGTCTCTGTTGCCAAACATGGCAGTAAAGCCGTGTCTTCCAAATCCGGTGCCTCTGATGTGCTGTCCTGCCTTGGGGTTAATTTAATGGCCGAGGTGGAACAGGTTGAACAAGCGATTGATCAGGCTGGCATTGGCTTTTTAATGGCCCCACTCTATCATTCCGCTATGAAGCATGTGGCTGGCCCCCGTGCTGATCTTGGTATTCGCACAATTTTTAACCTTTTAGGTCCGATTTCAAATCCGGCTGGTGTAAAGCGCCAGATGACAGGTGTGTTTGATAAACATTGGGTTCGCCCGCTCGCAGAGGTGCTGGGTCGTTTGGGCAGTGAAAAAGTATGGGTCGTTCATGGTGCAGATGGGATGGATGAACTGACAACAACCGGGATTTCCTATGTGGCAGAATATGAAAATGGTTCTGTTCGTGAATTTGAAATTGACCCGACGACACTTGGTTTAAAAACTGTTGAGCTCTCTGATCTCGTCGGTGGTGACGGTGCCTACAATGCCGCAGCAATCAAACGTCTTTTAGATGGTGAAGCCGGTGCATATCGTGATGTTGTTCTGTTGAATAGTGCAGCTGCCTTGTTGGTTGCCGATAAGGTCACATGTATGGCAGACGGCATTGTGATGGCTGCACAGTCAATTGATGATGATAAAGCCAAAGCAGCTTTGGCTAAACTCGTTGAAATTACAAACGGAGCATAAGGTCGTGAGTGATATTCTGGCAAAGATTTGTGATGATAAGCGCGACTATGTTGCCCACTGTAAAAAACGCAAAAATATCAGTATTTTAGAAGTGGCTGCACAGCAGGCTGACCCGACCCGCGGGTTCATTAATGCCTTGAATACTAAAGTCGCCAAAGGCAAATATGGTTTGATTGCAGAAGTGAAAAAAGCTTCACCTTCTAAAGGATTAATCCGGGCTGACTTTGATCCTGTTTCGATTGCGAAGGCATACGAAGCCGGAGGGGCAGCCTGTATGTCTGTTCTAACAGATCAACCGTATTTCCAAGGGGCCGATGAATACCTTGTCTTGGCACGAAATGTAGTTTCCCTACCCGTTTTGCGCAAAGATTTTATGGTTGACCCTTATCAGGTCACAGAAGCAAGAGCCTTGGGTGCTGACTGTATTTTAATCATTATGGCAGCCATTAGTGATGATCTGGCTGCAGAATTGGAAGAAAAAGCTATTTCATATGGCATGGACTGTTTGATAGAAGTTCATGATGAAAACGAAATGGAACGTGCCTTAAAGCTTAAATCTAACTTAATCGGTGTTAATAACCGCAATCTAAAAACCATGGAAATTACTCTGACAACAACAGAACGTCTGTCAGTCATGGTACCTGCGAAAAAAACATTGGTCTGTGAAAGTGGTATTTTTACATCTGAAGATTTATCTAGAATGTCCAAGGTTAATGCCAATTGCTTCCTGGTTGGGGAATCATTGATGCGAAAAGAAGATGTAGAAGCAGCAACGAAAGAGCTTCTTGCACAATAAAAGGACAAGCCTGATGGGTGAGGAATTTACGCATATCGATAAAGACGGCAATGCGGTCATGGTCGATGTGTCTGAAAAAGACATTACAGAACGTGTTGCAACAGCCAAAGCCAGTGTAATCATGGAGCCAGAAACGCTTGAGCGCATTATGGCCGGAACCTTGAAAAAAGGTGATGTTTTATCTGTTGCGCAATTGGCCGGAATTATGGGGGCCAAGAAGACGCCTGATTTGATCCCGCTTTGTCACCCCCTCGCCCTTACCTCTGTGAAGGTAGAACTCACCTGCGACCCTGACAGAAATGCCGTAGATGTCATTGGGACCTGCAAGCTTAAGGGTCGAACCGGGGTCGAAATGGAAGCCTTGACCGCAGTGACAGTTGCCAGCCTGACTGTTTATGATATGTGCAAGGCAATTGATAAGGCGATGACCATCACCGATGTCCGTCTAACGTATAAAGAAGGCGGAAAATCAGGGAAGTTCGTTGCCTCATGACACTGTTGCCCTTAGATGAAGCATTTGCCAAGGTGGGTGAAGGTATCCCCGTTTTAAGTTTTGAACAGCAATCCGTTTCAGAAAGTTTGGGACGTGTGCTGGCAGAAGATGTGGCAGCCCGACTAACTCAGCCTCCAACGGCTGTTTCCTCTATGGATGGTTATGCTGTTCGTTCTGAAGATGTTTTAAATCAACCAGTCACCCTGATACGAATTGGTGAGTCGCAGGCAGGTGGCCCTTTTGATGGAGCTGTTGCAGCTGGACAATGTGTACGCATTTTTACAGGTGCGCCCATGCCAGAAGGTTGCGATGCGGTTATCATGCAGGAAGATTGCGATGTCGTTGGTGATCGAATCACCATGAAAGAGGTTGCATTTAAAGGCAAGTTCATGCGCCGCGCGGGGCTTGATTTCAATAAAGGTGATATCCTTTTGAAAAAGGGTCAGCTTTTAAATGCACGTGATATCGGTCTCCTGTGTGCGATGAATGTACCGTGGGTGAAGGTATACAGAAAACCACGTATCGCAATTTTAGCAACGGGTGATGAATTAGTGATGCCGGGGGAATCCGTACAGGAAAGCCAGATTATCAGTTCAAATAGTTTGATGATTGCAGCTATGGTTCAGGCCATGGGGGGGATTGCGATCAACCTTGGAATTGCTCAAGATAGCGAAGAGTCCTTGCGAGAGACCTTAGAAGGACTGGAAGGTGCAGATCTTCTGGTTACCTCAGGCGGGGTTTCGGTTGGCGAATATGATCTGGTGAGAAAAGTTCTCGGTGATGAGGGGTTGAATATAGACTTCTGGCGTATTGCCATGAAGCCAGGCAAACCCTTTATGTTTGGCCATATTGGGAATAAACCAGCTATGGGCCTGCCGGGAAACCCGGTTTCGTCATATATCACCGCATTTTTGTTCCTCCGGCCCGCTTTACGTAAAATGCAAGGGGGGGCTTTCCAACAAGACCAACCTGTTCGGGCAATTTTAGGTGCTGATGTGCCTGCAAATACAACAAGACAGGAATATCGCCGAGCTGTGTTTTCCAAAGATTTGAATGGTCGGTTGGTTGCAACACCATATGACAAGCAGGATAGTTCAATGTTGGCAAACCTTGCAGCTTGTGAAGGTTTTATTATTCGACCTATAAATAGCCCAGCCTTAAAGGCTGGTGAACAAACCGATGTTATCTATGTGGCTGATAGTCATTTAAGCATTTGAGTTAGTGCTTGACCGTCCAATGGAACTAAAGTAGAACATTACGGGTGTTTTACATTTGTTCCATTTATGGAGGGTGCGAATATGCTTACGAAAAAACAATATGATCTGCTTTTGTTTCTGGAAGAACGTTTGAAAGAATCTGGTGTTTCCCCTTCATATGATGAAATGAAAGAAGCGCTGGATTTAAAATCTAAATCCGGTATTCATCGATTAATCACTGGCTTGGAAGAACGCGGTTTTATCCGTCGTTTACCTCATCGTGCCCGTGCTGTTGAAGTTTTGCGCGTGCCGGAAAACCGCGATCAACTAGATGCGCCCTTACGGACCGATAAGACAAAGAACCTTGATACTTTTGGTTCTGATAAAGAGGTTGGTGGTAAGACAACAAATGCAAACACCAATACAGATGTATTGCCTGACTCTGAAGCTGTTGAACTTCCGATGTTTGGTAAAATTGCTGCGGGGACGCCCATTGAAGCCTTAAACGACCACAGTGCCCATGTCGATGTGCCAGCCAGTATCCTTGGCCTTGGTGAACATTACGCCCTTGAAGTCGATGGTGATTCCATGATCGAAGCTGGAATTAACGATGGCGATACAGTGATTATACAACGCTGCACGACTGCTGAAAACGGTGCAATTGTGGTTGCTCTGGTTCAACAGCAGGAAGCAACATTGAAAAAATTGCGTCGAAAAGGTGGGGCTGTTGCCCTGGAACCCGCAAACAGCAGTTATGAAACACAGATCTATCCCCCAGAGCAGGTGAAAATTCAAGGCCGTCTTGTCGGATTGATCCGCAAATATTGATTATTCCCCGTAATTTGTCCAAGGGCGGTTGCCGCGTATATCGCGTACGGTTTTGATAATGATTTGCTTATCTTTAAGGTAAACCGCATGGGCACCATTTTGTGACAGGCTGTGTTGGTCTATAATGTGTCTCGGCCGTGTGCAGCTCAGTGGACTGCTGAGCGGTGTTATGAGTATGTCTGTCTTGAGACAATCTTCTTCAAGCGCGAGGGAGCTTTTATTAAACCCAATAACGAGACCATTGGGATGTGTGTAGCGACATCCAAATGTGTCGCATGGTAACTTTTCATCGAACGCCTGTGGTTTATGTTCTTCCAGTCCCCAACTTCGCAGCCAGCTATCTTGTGTATAACGGGCGTACCTTAGGTTTGAGAGATAGGCTTGTCCGTTCTTACTTTGGATTGCACTTAATTTACCGTTTGAATTGATAACGATATCGGGGCTTGGTAGAAAAACGGATAAGGCAACACCACAGGCGATGAGCGGAAACGCTATTTTGCGTAAGCTATATTTGAACAGGCACAGGAATAATCCGCCAAAGGTTATCAAAACTATGGCGCCAGCCCCCATATAGGGGACTGAGATTTGGGCATAAGGAATGTTTGCGGTGGTATTTGCCACCCATAACAAAGCTTCAATCCCCCACCCCATGATAAAAAGACTGTATTTTTCAAAACCAAAAGGCATTAAGCACAAGGATAGAAGACCAAAAGGCATAATCCAGAAGACTGTAATTGGAATTGCCAGCAAGTTAGATGCAATTCCGTAAAGAGCAATACGGTTAAAGTGATAAGCTGCAAATGGTGTTGTCGCGAGGGTCGCGATCAGGCTTGAGGTAAAAATTCCTTTTACATACTGTATGACTTTATGTTGTTTAAAGTTATTTTGTGTATTCTCGTAATAAGCAACTAAAGCTGTTACGGCAGCGAAAGAAAGCTGGAAACTGGCGCCAAGAAGGCTTTCTGGCAGAACAAGCAAGATCACAATGGCAGCCCATGCAACGGTTCTTAAAGAAATAGCTTTTCGATCAATCAAGACACCAACAAGAACAATCGAGGTCATTAAAAAGGCCCTAAGGGTTGGGGTGCTGCCTCCGGTGATTAGGGTGAATACCAAGGCCGACAAGATAGCAAAGACAGCGGCCCATTTTTTTATAGGATATCGCAAAGCCAGTGGTGGAATGAACGCAAGAAGGGAGCGAAGACTGAAAAATGCTATGGCAGACACAAGGCCAATATGAAGTCCCGAGATTGCAAGAAGATGGGCAAGTCCAGCAGCCCGGACAATTTCATGAGTTTCTTCATCAATAATTTGTTTGTTGCCCGTTAAAAAAGCAATGGCCAGTGTTTTTTGATCTGATCGCCCGATTTGTTCAAAGGCTTTTTCAATCTTTTCTTCGGTTTTATGACGTAAGTGATCAAAATAGGACAGCCAGTGTGGTTCAGGACTTGAGATGATGCGAATATCACCATAGGTAAACCCAACAGCACCAATTTTCTGGAAATAAGCATGGCGTTGAAAATCAAAGGCATAGGGACTGGACGGTTGTGGTGGCGGTTTCAGCATTGCCCATGTTTCGATCCATTGACCCGTTTTTATTTGTTCTTTTAAGTTGTTTACATGTAATCGTAACCTTGTCGGTACGTGATCTGCACGTAATCGACTGATCTGCAAGTCTTCAAGAAGAATTTTACTGCCCTTTTGTGTCTTCGTCACACTTACGATTCGTCCTTGAATTCCTGCGGGACCAAACGATTTAGGCAATATATTTGTAGACAGATAAGTGGTTCGTAATTGTGCCGAACTAAAACCGACAAATACTATAGTCAGTGCTAAAGTACTTAAGAAAACAATGTAATAATGACGTAAATAATACGTGGTCACACCACTTATAAATAGGAAAGTCAAACCTACCCAAATAGGAATTTCTGTGGTCATACCAAAATAAATAGCAATTCCGATAGCAAGTAGAACAGGTACAGCCAAGAAAAAGTGATCTTTCTCTTGCACTGCAAAAATGTCAAAAAGTCTTTTTTTATAATACCTTAATGTGAGGTATCGAAATTTTGGCAACATTTTTTGAAAACCAACTAATGCACATCCCTTTTTTATATGGTACACAACCGCCAAACAAATAACTAACAAAGATTAGGCTCTATGACTGTCGTTACACGTTTCGCACCTTCTCCGACCGGTTACCTCCACATTGGTGGGGCTCGTACCGCTTTGTTTAACTGGCTGTTTGCACGCCATCACAATGGTAAATTCCTTCTGCGTATTGAAGATACAGACCGGGAACGTTCAACTGATGATGCCGTCCAAAAAATTTATGATGGTTTAAACTGGTTAGGCTTGGATTGGGATGGCGAAGCTGTTTCACAATTCAGCCGGGTTGATCGCCATGCAGAAGTTGCCAAGCAACTTTTGGATGAAGGCAAGGCTTATTATTGCTATTGCACACCTGAAGAATTGACGCAGATGCGCGAGGAAGCCCGTGCCGTAGGCCGTACTGTTGCTTATGATCGACGTTGGCGTGATAGTAACGCCACACCACCTGCTGATGTAAAGCCAGTGATTCGCCTGAAAGCCCCTCTTGAAGGGGAAACAGTTGTTAAAGATGCTGTTCAAGGCGAAGTTACCGTTTCCAATGATAAAATTGACGACATGGTATTGATGCGCGGTGATGGGACCCCTACTTATATGTTGGCAGTGGTGGTTGATGATCATGATATGGGCGTGACCCATGCTATTCGTGGGGATGATCACCTGACCAACGCGTTTCGCCAAAAAGTAATTTATGATGCTATGGGATGGGAAACGCCGCAGTTTGCGCATATCCCGTTGATCCATGGTTCTGATGGTAAAAAACTGTCTAAACGCCATGGAGCATTAGCGGCGGACAGTTATCGTGAGGATGGGTTCTTGCCAGAAGCAATGCGCAATTATCTGCTGCGCTTGGGCTGGGGCCATGGTGATGATGAATTTATACCGACAGAGAAAGCCATTGAATGGTTTAATCTGGAGGGGATCGGTCGTTCGCCTGCGCGGTTTGATACAACTAAGCTGACGGCCTTGAATTTTGAATATATTCGCCAGTCAGATGATCAACATTTGGCAGACCTTGTGTTGCCGTTGATTGAAAAAGAACTGGGCGATGACATGAATAAAGATGGTATCGATTGGCTGGTTGCCGGGATGCCAGGTTTGAAAGAACGTGCCAAAACTTTGTTGGAATTGGCGGGAAGTGCTGCATTTTATTTGCGTGCCCTGCCCTTTACATATGACGACAAAGCTATGAAACTTATGAATAAAGGTAATGCAAAAAAACTTTTGTCAAAGTTTGTTGCAAGCCTTGAATCTGTGTCTGATTGGACGCAGGAAAACCTTGAAGCGGCTGCGAAAGATTTGGCAGAAGCCGAAGAAGTTGGTCTGGGAAAAATAGCCCAACCCATTCGCGTCGCATTGACAGGATCTACTGTATCACCTTCTGTTTTTGAGGTTATGGCTGTAATTGGTCGTAATGAAACAGTTAAAAGGTTGACGACGGAACCTGCCAATCAAGGAGAATAATTGTTTTTTTGACTAACACGCAGTATTGTCTGCACAACAAATTAATAATGTTATGTCAGTTCACCTTGCATCGAACATTTGTGGGATGCGATTTTTTAAGGGGATGTCTCTATGAGTTCTAAGAAGTCCTTTACACTTACAGACAATCAGTCTGGTAAGAGTTTTGAATTGCCGGTTTTGGATTCTTCCGTCGGCCCTGATGTCGTTGATGTGCGTAAATTCTACGCTGATACCGACCATTTCACCTATGATCCGGGTTTTACATCCACAGGGTCTTGTGAATCGAAAATCTCTTTCATCGATGGGGAAAAAGGTATCCTGCAGCATCGTGGCTATTCTATCGAAGATTTGGCCGAGAATTGTGACTTTATGGAAGTTGCTTACCTGTTGCTTAAGGGTGAGCTGCCGAACATGGAAGAAAAAGCCAAGTTCGAAAATGATATCACTATGCACACAATGGTGCATGAACAGTTGCATAAATTCTTCGACGGTTTCCGCCGTGATGCTCATCCAATGGCTATCATGTGTGGTGTTGTTGGTGCTTTGTCTGCTTTCTATCATGACTCTTTGGACATTAACGATCCGCACCAACGTATGGTCGCCTCTTATCGTTTGATTGCCAAAATGCCAACTTTGGCAGCTTGGGCTTATAAGTATTCTATGGGCCAGCCTTTCATGTATCCTCGTAACGATTTGCGTTATGCCGAAGATTTCCTTCACATGATGTTTGCTGTTCCGTGTGAAGATTATAAAGTGAACCCGACCTTGGCTAAAGCCATGGATCGTATTCTTATCTTGCATGCTGACCACGAACAAAACGCTTCGACTTCTACAGTTCGTTTGGCTGGTTCTTCTGGTGCAAATCCATTTGCATGTATCGCTTCTGGTATTGCTTGTTTGTGGGGCCCGGCACACGGTGGTGCGAACGAAGCCGTTCTGAACATGCTTCAAGAAATCGGCTCACCGGATCGTGTTGGTGAATTTGTCGCAAAAGCTAAAGACAAGAATGATCCGTTTCGTTTGATGGGCTTTGGTCACCGCGTATATAAAAACTTCGACCCGCGTGCGAAGATTATGGCGAAGACCTGTCACGAAGTTCTGGGTGAGCTTGGCATTAAGGATGAGCCGCTTTTGGACATCGCAATGCAGCTTGAAAAGATCGCTCTGGAAGACGATTACTTCATCGAGAAGAAATTGTACCCGAACGTTGACTTCTATTCAGGTATTATCCTGAAAGCTATGGGTATTCCGACTTCAATGTTCACTGTTCTGTTTGCACTGGCCCGCACAACCGGCTGGATTGCACAGTGGAATGAAATGATTGAAGATCCAAGCCAGCGTATTGGTCGTCCACGTCAGCTTTATACAGGTGAAGTTGATCGAAAGTTTGTTCCGATCCATCAGCGCTAAGATCGCGAACAGCCTTTCGCTTGAGATAAAAGAGCCGCTTGTTTTAAACAAGCGGCTCTTTTTATTATTATAGCACCAAGGTGATTGCGATGAACCACATGATACATGCGGTTAAGCCATCAATCACTTTCCATGTGAGAGGACGTGCCAAGTATTGTGACAAATAAGCAGCCCCGAGTGAAATTGTGAAAAACCAAAGGAAGCTTGAGAGAATAGCCCCCATTGCAAAATGCATTCTCTGACTTTCTTCATATTGTGCAGAGATACTGCCAAGTAAAACAACTGTATCAAGATAGACATGCGGGTTTAGCAATGTGATGGCCAAGGTGAGCCCAATGATCCCTGTACGTCCCCTCCCAATGGCACTATCTTCTTTTAAGCTATGATCGCTGAAAAGGCTTTTAAAGCTTTTGTAACCATACCAAAACAAAAAAACGGCCCCACCCCATGCCATAAGATTTGTCCAAAAAGGACTTGCTGCAATCAAAGAACCAAGGCCGGCAACACCTAAAAAAATCAGAATGGCATCACACAATGCACAGACCAGCGCAATAGAGATGTGATGGTTCTTTTTTAACCCTTGTGTCAGGACAAATGCATTCTGTGCCCCAATGGCAATGATGAGACTAGCCCCTAGTCCCATACCGCTAAAAAATGTGCTCATTTAAAACCTTTAAGTTTTCACTGGTAAAGTTAGCTGATTATGTTAAAGATCATTGATAAAGGGAATTGAATAGTCCTTAAGATTAATAAGGGTTGCTAATATCATGCTTGATTATAAATTGGTAGAGGCTGTTTCAGCCGTCATTCGTCTTGGCTCTTTTGAAAAGGCGGCACAGGAACTCGGGATGACACAATCCGCTGTTTCTCAACGAATAAAGTTGTTGGAAGAACGCGTTGCCCAGCCTTTGGTCGTTCGTTCCAAACCGATTAAAGCAACTGATGCAGGCACGCGATTATACAGACATTTTCAGCATGTGAATATGCTCGAACAAGAAATCTTAAATGATTTACCTGATGAACAAGGTGATGCATTTAAACGCGTTGCGTTGGCCGTAAATGCCGATAGCCTTGCAACCTGGTTTGTTCGGGTCGCTGAAGTCCTGTTTTTGGACTATAATATGTTGGTGGATATATCCACAGCAGATGAAACCCGAACTCTTGATTTATTAAAGCAAGGCACCGTGATGGCGGCAATTAGCACGCAAGACAAACGGATACAGGGCTGTAAAATCTCCACTCTTGGGGCGATGCGGTATGTTCCTGTGGCTCGCCTTGATTTTATCTCACGCTATTTCCCGGAAGGTGTGACACCTGCATCTTTAAAGAAAGCGCCAGCTGTAATTTTTGGTCGCGATGATGATTTACATCAAAAGTTTCTAAAGCAAAACTATCGGATTTCAGCAGGTGAATTCCCTTGCCACGTGATCCCATCCTCAGAAGGGTTTGTGAATGTGACACGAACCGGAATGGCTTATGCACTTGTTCCTGAAAATCAGGTTCGTCCCTATCTGGAAGATGGGGAACTTGTTAAAATCTGTGATAAAGAAATTATCCGCCCCCTTTATCTTCATAGCCATAATATTGATAGCCGTTTGTTAAAGTCCGTCGTTGAGATGACAAAGGCTATTGCACAGATGGAATTGGTTAAAGTGAAGTGATCAATTGGTTTCGATCAGTTCAATTTTGTACCCATCCGGGTCTTCAATAAAGGCAATAACAGTTGTGCCATGTTTCATGGGGCCGGGTTCACGACAGATTGTGGCCCCTGCTGCGCGTAAATCTTCACAGGTTTTATAAATATCAGGCACACCTAGGGCAAGGTGACCAAAGCCTGTTCCGTGCTCGTAAGCTTCTTTAGGATCCCAGTTATATGTTAGTTCAATGACGGTATTTTCGTTTTCGTCACCATATCCCACAAAGACATTCGTAAATTTGCCTTCGGGATAGTCAGTACGACGAATGACTTTCATCCCAAGGATCTCAGTATAAAATGAAATGGATTTTTCCAGATCAAAAACCCGGATCATGGTGTGGAGAAAACGAAAATTGGACATAGTTAATCCTTTGAAATCAGGGATAAAACACATTGTGCGGCCCGCATACTGGGAAGGTCTTTTTCACCTTTACCCAACATAAGCATTGCACTGTTCAAATCATCAATTTGGCTCTGGTCTTGTCCTTTATTTTGTAAAAGTTTAAGGACTTCCTGACTGATCTTTTCAGGGGTACAATCATCTTGAATTAATTCAGGCATAACTTCACGGTTATGGAGCAAATTAACAATACTTGCATATTTAACTTTGATCAGACGTTTCGCAAGCCAATGGGTCATTTTTTTCATGCGATAGGTAATGACGCTTGGGGTATTTGCCAGCGCAAGTTCTAAGCTTACTGTACCGGACGCTGCCAGTGCAGCGTCTGCAGCTTTAAAAGCGCCAAACTTTTCCTCGTCACCTTCAACAACTAGAACAGGAATTCCCCATCCCAGTGTGGTTTCTTTTACGATTTGGGACACTGTGGATACGGTTGGCAGAACAATACGCAATGATGGGTGTTGTTCTTTGATGAGAGCAATAGCCTCTTTAAAAATAGGGAGCAACTGAGAAGTTTCACTTTGCCGGCTACCGGGAAGCACACAAAGAATGGGGACGTTATCAGGAATGCCATGACGTTTTTTAAAATCATCACCATCAGCTGAACCCATATGACTTTCAATAACGCTATGACCGACAAAGGTGGTCTCTAAGCCTTCTTTTTTAAAATAGGGTGGTTCAAATGGTAGCAGAACCATCAAATGGTCAAGAAATTGTGCAATTTTCTTTGCCCTACCCGGTTTCCACGCCCAAACAGTGGGGGCAACGTAGTGGATCAGTGGGATCCCCTTCCCCTTTAGCTTTTTGGCGACACGAAACGTAAAGCCAGGGGCATCAATGGTAATCAGGCAGTCGGGTTTTTGTTTTTCAACATCTTCAACCGTTTGCTTTATGCGTTTTAGAATTTTGGGAATGTGGGGAATGATTTCAGCTAACCCCATGATGCTGAGTTCGTTCATGGGAAACAGACTGGTTAGCCCCTCGGCATACATGTTAGGACCACCTATGCCGAGAAATTCAATATTTTCAGAGCATTGAGCTTTCATCGCTTTCATCAGTCGTGCCCCTAGAAGGTCACCTGAGGGTTCTCCTGCGATGATATAAACACGTTTTTTATCTGTCATGGTTTTAGACCAACGACAAAGAGCCCTAGTTCATTCGCGCGATCAATAACGCGATCACGGTCCACAATAATGCTGCCATTAGCTTCAACAGCGATACCACGTAAACCAGCAGATTTAACATTTTCAACGGTATCAATGCCAATTGTTGGAAGATCGGCACGTTTTTCCTGTTTTGGTTTTTTGGCCTTGATTAAAACGCCACCAAGGCCCTCGCGCGCCACAAATTTGCAACGTTCCAGCATTTTATCTGTGCCTTCAATAGCTTCAACCGCCAGAACAAGACCCGCTTGTATGACCACGGCCTGACCAATATCTAGCGCCCCAATTTCATGAGCGATTTTTATGCCTTTTTCCATATCTTGTTGTGCTTGAAGGTCAGGTTCTACAGTTCCTAAGATGCCCGCAGGTGCAAGAAGATCGTCTAAAATGTCGTGGGCACCAATGACTTTAAAGCCTTCTTTTTCCAGCGCATCTATAATGTGAGATAACAACCCATCATCGCCAAAGGCCCCTGCCCCGGTTTTTGCAAGAAATTTAAGACCCCACGTATCCGGGCGAATTGAAAGCATGGAAGGTCGTTGAATGCGCCCGGCCATCAGAAGGGTTAAAGCTTGTTGCTCTTTTAGGATGGCAATTGTTTTTCCTGCGGCGCCTAGTCTGACCCATGTGTGTGGGTGGTTTTTTACGAGTTCCGGATCGGTTTGATCTTTAAAGGCGATTATATGAAAAGGGCGACCTTCTTTAACGCATTGATCTATAATACGTTTGGGAAGATCGCCACGTCCGGCAAGTAATCCGATTTTTTCAGCCATGGCTTATTTTGGCGTTGTTACGCCCCTTGATGATTCCTGTCTGATAAAGTGGACAATTTCCATAACAGGTTCGACGTTACTAAACATATTTTCAACATCATCAACCCGTTCTGCCATTGTGCCTTCTTGCGCAAATAACAAACGATAGGCTGTGCGCATGGAATGGATAACTTCACGGTCAAAGTTACGACGTTTCAGTCCCACAATATTTAAGCCGGCAAGACGTGCGCGATTACCAGTTACAGAGCCATAAGGAATGACATCATTTTCGATCCCGGACATCCCGCCTATCATGGCATGTTTACCAATACGGCAGAACTGATGTACGGCTGATAGTCCACCAATGATGGCCCAATCTTCAATGATGACATGTCCTGCAAGTGTTGCATTATTCACCAGAATAACATGATCGCCGATTTGGCAATCATGTCCAACATGTGCACCCACCATAACCAGACAGTTATTACCGATTTTGGTGAGCATACCGCCGCCTTCAGTCCCGGGGTTAATGGTCACATGTTCCCGAATAACATTGTTATTGCCAATTTCAAGACGAGAAGGTTCACCATTATATTTCAGGTCTTGTGGACAATGGCCAACAGAGGCAAAAGGGAAAACTTTATTGTTCTCGCCAATTGTTGTAATACCTTCAACAACCACATGGGAGATCAGTTCTACATTCTCACCTAATTTTACATCGGGTCCTACGATACAGAATGGACCAATTTTTACACTCTCTGCAATTTCAGCCTTTGGGTCGATAATTGCACTGGGGTGAATTTCAGCCATTATTCTTTCACAATCATAGCGGTGATGACAGCTTCGGCCATAAGGTTACCGTCACTGTAAGCCTCACCTTTAAATTTCCAGATATTGCCACGTTGGCGTTCTTTTTGAACTTTGATATTTAATGTATCGCCTGGTCCGACAGGCTTTCTAAAGCGGCAGCCTTCAATTGACATAAAGTAAACAAGTTTACCTTCAATGTCTTTGCCTTCAGTTTGAACAACAAGCACAGCTGCAGTTTGTGCCATAGCTTCAACAATCAAAACGCCCGGCATGACAGGCTTTTGCGGGAAATGTCCTGGAAAAAAAGGTTCATTAATCGTAACATTTTTAATGCCAGTTGCACTTTCACCGACAACAATATCTTCAACGCGATCGACCAGTAAAAAGGGATAGCGATGTGGGATCATTTCCATGATCCGCATGATATCTATTGATGTTGCTTCTTGTTCAGACATGATGTTTGTCCTTCTGATTTGTCTTTTTTATGATTTTGTTTAGTGTGGCTTGTTTTTTCAACCATTCTTTTTGTGGAATGGCTGGGAAACCACCAACCGTTTGACCTGCTTCAATGTTTTTCATTACGCCAGACTTGGCCGCCATTGTAACACCATCACCGATTGTTAAATGCCCTGCTAGACCGGCCTGACCACCAGCAACACAGAAGTTCCCTAGCTTTGTGCTTCCGGAAATGCCGACCTGAGCAACAAGTACACAGCCAGCACCGATAACAACATTATGAGCAATCTGGACAAGATTATCAATTTGTGAACCTGTGCCGATGACTGTGTCTGGTCCAGCGCCACGGTCAATGGTGGTATTTGCACCAATGTTGACATGGTCTTCAATGATAACTCGCCCCAATTGTGGAATGCGTAGATGGCCTTGAGGGCCGCTGGCAAAACCAAAGCCGTCCTGGCCAATTTGTGTACCGGGATGAATGGTAACAGCATTTCCGATTAAGCTATGCGAGATCGTTACATTTGAGGAAATGATACAACTGTTGCCAATCTGCACCCCTTCTCTGATTACAGCATTGGCCAATATTTGTGTATCATTACCAACAACCACATTCTTCCCAATATATGCACCGGCTTCAATGTAGACTCCTTGGCCAATTGTCGCACTTGGGTCAATATGAGCTAAGCTGGAAATCTGACTATCAACAGGTTCTTTCTCGTAAAACAAATTTGCGATTTTTGCATATGCCATATAAGGCTGAGGTGTTAGTAAAAGATTCAAACCTTCTGGTGCGTGGTTAGCTAAATCGGGATGAACAATACAGAGGCCAGCCCTTGTCTTTGAAAAAGCATCTAGATATTTGCGATTATCAAGAAAGGTCACATCATCTGGGCCAGCAAGATCAATCGCAGCGACATCCTTATAGCTGGCCTTTTCATCACCAACCAGTTTTGTATCGGCAATACTAGCTAGTTCACTCGCAGTGAATGGTCCCTTACAGTTAAAAAAACGTAGGTCTGCCATGAGTTACTTAAAAACCTTGATGCTAGGTAGCTTTGCATTGAGTTGTTTGATTACTTCATCAGAAATATCATACTTGTCTGCGACAACAACAGTGTTCTCACGTCGTAATACGAGTGAATACCCTTTGTCTGCAGCAATTTTCAAAACGACTTCGCGTAAATTTTGGTTAATTTTTTCTAAAGCTTCGTTTTGTGCCTTTTGTAAGTCTAGGTTTTTCTGCTGTACCTTCTTTTGCACCTCACGAACTTTTTGTTCGAACTTTCGGCGTTCTTCTTTAAAAGATTCCGGAGAAAGTAATGATTGTTTTTGTGCAAGGTCTTGATTCGCTTTTAAAAGTTCAGCTTCTTCCTTTTGAACTTCTGTTCTGTATTGTTCGCGGATAGCTTTTACCTGTTCACGTACATTTTTAGGTGCAGCAGAAACCGCCATTACTTTTTGAAAATTAACAACGGCTACATTTAATGGAACTTCTTGCGCTTTAGCTGTTGAACTAAAGGAAAAGATCAAAGACAGAGTAATTGCACATGCTGGTAATAAAATACTTTTAAAATTCATAATCAATCCTAGAAATTCGTACCTAAGCTAAAGCGGAAGTATTCAGTTTTATCATGGTCTTCTTTAAGAACGGGAACTGCCCAATCAAGCCCAATGGGGCCCATTGGGGAAATCCATGAAATACCAAAACCAACGGATGTTCTTAGTGAACTGGAGTCCTGAACAAGTGATGTCGCAGGATTGACTTCTGTCACTGTACCGAGATCAGAGAATAAAACACCGGAAATTTGATATTCGTTTGGCAGACCTAATGGGAAACGCATATCTACTGTTGAATTAAAGACATATTCCCCACCAAGGGCATCTGATGTTGACGTATCACGTGGACCGACACCACTTGTTTCAAAGCCACGGAAACTATCACCACCTAGGAAATAGCGATTTTGGAGTTTAACGTCTTCGCCAATACCTGTTATGTGTCCAATGCGACCGCGCGCACTTAAAACCCATTGGTCATCCAGAGGGTAATAATAAGAACCAGTCAGCTGGTTTTGAATGTAGGCAACAGTCCCACCTAAGCCTGCCAGTGTGTTCATAACACCAATTCTGTAGCCTTCGGTAGGCATGATCCGGCTATCACGTTTGTCGTAGACCAGACCATGCGTAATTGCAGATGTGATTTCTTCACCTTCTTGAGATTTAATTAAGGTCGAAGCATCTGCCTGAATATTTTCTACTGTGGTTTGGTCAAGTTTATAACTCCAGGATTGTGTCATATAATCTGAGAATGGATAGCTTGCTCTCAGCACAGCACCAACTTTATCAATATCATATGAACTTGTGTCCTGAAGGTCTTGAGTGATTTTATATAGGTCAAAACCAGCTGCCAATTCACGATCCAAAAAATAGGGTTCGGTAAAACTGATATCAAATTTTGTTTTTTCGGCGGCAACACTAGCTTTAAAGACTAGGTTTTGTCCTTTACCCAATAAATTTGCTTCTGAAATACTGAATTCACCAATAGCACCAGAGGTAGACGAATAGCCGCCGCCTACTGACAGAGAACCTGTAGATTTTTCTTCGACCTGAACATCAATTACAGTTTGATCAGGCGCACTTCCTGCTGATTGATTGAATTCAACCTTTTCAAAGAAGTTCAGGTTATTGATACGTTTTTTACTGCGTTTAAGTTTAGCAGAATTTAAGGCATCGCCTTCGACAAGCTGGAATTCTCTGCGCACAACTTCGTCAAGGGTACGGAAGTTCCCTTGGATATTAATTCGTTCAACGAAAATCCTAGGGCCTTCTTCAATGTTGAACGTCAGGTCAATTGTCCGTTCATCAGTATTTCTTTGAACATCCGGACTAATTCTAACAAAAGGAAAACCTTGATAACCGATATTATCGACGAGCTCCTCAATGGTCTCGTCAACTTCATCTGCATTATACCAATCACCAGTTTCCAAAGAAACCAAGCCTTGAAGAGTTTCTTCATTCAGGCCTCTGAGGTTGTTGTTTAGGACAACATCCTTGATTTCGTAACGTGGACCTTCATCAATTGTGTATGTGATAAAGAACTCTTCACGTGACGGGCTTAGCTCTGCAACAGCGGATGTCACTTTAAAGTCAGCATAACCTCTAGAGAGATAGAAACGACGTAAGAGTTCTTTGTCATAATTCAAACGATCTGGATCGTAGTTATCGTCAGCCGTTAAGATATTATACCAGCGGGTCTCGCGTGTACGAATGATTTCGCTTAACTTACCATCACCATATTCTTTGTTGCCAACAAATCGAATTTTCTCAACACCAGTTTGCTCGCCTTCTTTAATTTCAAAAGCAAGGTCAACACGGTTCTGGTCCAATTGAATGACTTTAGGCTCAACAGTTGCGGCAAATCGACCGCTTCGGCGATAAAGCGTCAGGATCCGTTCAACATCTTGCTGAACACGTGTGCGTGTATAAATTACACGGGGGCGAAGGGTAACTTCTGCTTCCAGTGTGTCATCATCAAGTTTGCGGTTACCTTCAAAGGCAATCCGGTTGATGACAGGATTTTCAACAACATTAACGACAAGGTTGCCACCTTCCTGTTTAAAGGTGACATCTGCAAAGAGACCTGTTGCAAATAATTTTTTCAGGGAACGGTTGAGTTGACGCGAATTAAATTCGTCACCTTCCTGAAACGTCAGGTAGGTGCGAATTGTTTCCGGTTCAACCCGTTGGGAACCAAGGATCGTAATCTGATTAATCAAGCCCGCGCTCAGAGCGGCTGTGCTTGTCATTGTTGTTGCGACACCAAGTGCAATTGCTGCGCCTATTGATGCGATGCGTTGACGTTTTTTCACCTTAGTCCCCCATACTTGGTTTTATGCTCAGGTGAAGAGCTGTGTAACAAAATCGAATACCTTCAATTGGACAAGGTCATTCCATGTTGCAAAGATCATTAAACCCAATACCAGAGTTAGACCTAAACGGAAACCATATTCTTGTGCCTTTTCACTTAAAGGCTTACCACGAATGGCTTCTGCTGCATAGAATACCAAATGCCCACCATCCAGCATCGGAATTGGAAACAAGTTTATCAGACCAAGGTTAACAGAAAGTACCGCCATTAAATAAATTAAACTATCGAAGCCTGATTTTGCGGCATCCCCTGAAACCTGGGCAATACGAAGCGGGCCACCTAAGTCTTTCACACTGCCACCACCAGTAATCAAAGTGCCCAGGTGAGAAAGGATTTGCGCTGTCATCTCATAAGTCTTTTCAACACCCATCCAAACAGCGAGAGCTGGATTGTATCGGGTATATTCGGCTTGGTCCGGGTCTGGGCGAACCCCAAGAACACCAATGGTTTCCCCGTTGCTTTCTTTTGCTTTTGGGGTGATGGTTACATTAATCTCAGATGCATTTCGTTGAACAATTGCCATCAATTGACGATCTGGATTATTCATCACGATTTCACGCATATCATCGAATGTCTCAGTTGGCTTACCATCCAGAGATAAAATTCGATCGCCTTTTTGTAGTGCAGCTTCTTCAGCAGCACTTTCGGGCACTACTTCGCCAATGGCAGCATAGAATTTTTCAGGCACACCCACTGCCATATAAAGAATGGCGAACAAAACGGCAGCTAAAATAAAGTTTGCGATTGGGCCTGCTGAAACAATAGCTGCTCGTGCGCCAATAGACTTGTAATGAAATGAAACGGCTTTTTCTTCCTCGGTGAAAGGACGTTCTCCTTCATCAAGGCCAGAGCTTGTCGCATCTGCATCGCCAAACATTTTTACATAACCACCAAATGGCATCAGGCAGATTTTCCAGCGCGTATCTGCTTTATCGTTCCAGCCAAAAAGTTCAGGACCAAAGCCGATGGAGAAAACTTCAACCCTTACCCCATTGCGACGCGCAACCCAGTAATGGCCAAGTTCATGAAAAAAGACCAGAACGCTAAGCGCAAAAATAAATGCCACAATTGGATTGGCAAAAAGCAGATCGTACATAGATTATAACCGTTTGTGTTTAAGGTGTGCGTAAGGTAAGGCTATTGGCATTTTTTTTCAATGGATTGTCTGGCGAAAATGCGCGCTTTTTTATCGACATGCAGCACATCTTCAATGGTTTCTAGATTTTGGTGCTCAAATCGCTCTAAAACCTCTTCGACAACAGCAGGGATATCCAAAAAGCCTATAAGACCTTCAAGGAACGAACTTACCGCTTCTTCATTGGCTGCATTTAAAACGGCAGGAGCTGACTTGCCTTGTTGTAGTGATTCGCGCGCCAGTCTAAGACACGGGAATCTTTCAAGGTCGGGGCGTTCAAAATTCAATTGGGCGATTTCTGCCAAATTTAACTTTGGTGATGGGGCTTCCATCCTTTCTGGCCAGGCCAGCGTATAGGCAATGGGAGTGCGCATATCTGGACTTCCCAATTGTGCCAGAACAGACCCATCGACATAAGATACCATAGAATGAATGACGGATTGCGGATGAACGAGAATATCGATGTTTTCTTCTTCAACAGGGAAAAGATGATAGGCCTCGATTAATTCTAAGCCTTTATTCATCATACTGGCTGAATCAACAGAGATTTTTGCACCCATTGACCAATTGGGGTGGGCAACAGCCTGTTGCGGCGTGACGGTCTGCATTTGATCCTTGGAAAAGGTTCTAAACGGACCACCGGACGCCGTTAGTGTGATTTTTTCAATTCCTTCGGGGCGATCAAAATCAAGAACTTGAAAAATGGCATTATGTTCAGAATCTACAGGGAGTAGCGTTGCACCATGTTGTGTAACACACCCCATCATCAAATCACCTGCACAGACCAGACTTTCCTTGTTCGCTAATCCAATACAGGCGCCACGTTTTACCGCTTCAAGTGTAGGCGCCAATCCCGCAGATCCCACAATTGAAGCCATAACCCAATCTGCTTGCCTTTGGGCAGCTTCTAAAATGGCGTTTGGGCCCGCCCCTATTTCAATATTTGTACCGGACAAAGCCTCTTTTAAGGGTTGATAATTCTCTGCATCTGCAACGCAAACATATTCTGCATCTAATGCACGCGCCTGTTTTGCAAGAAGATCAACATTTGAGTTTCCGCTAAGGGCAACAACGTTAAATTTATCGGGGTTGCGCAATAACAGGTCGACGGTACTTGTTCCGATGGAGCCCGTGGAGCCTAAGATGCTGACGGTTTTCGGTGCAGTTGATGGAAGCTTTTGTACGTTTAAAACCATAAGAGGATGTCACCGCTTGTCGCCAGAATAAGTCCAGCCATAAATGCTGAGGCTGACATCATACCATCTAAACGATCCAAGATGCCACCATGACCGGGGATAATTTGACTAGAATCTTTGACGTCAAAATGTCGTTTGGCGTGGGATTCAAATAAATCTCCCATCTGTGCAATAACAGCCAAGCCTGCGCTGAGACAGGAAATAAGGATGGGTTCTGCCCAGTCAAATCCTAATGAAAAAGCAAGACCAGTTAAAAAGGCACCCGTCATCCCCCCAATGAGGCCAGCCCATGTTTTTTTTGGGCTGATCTTTGGGGCAAGTTTAGGCCCGCCAATTGTAATTCCGAAGGCATACCCCCCTGTATCTGTTGCCACGACCATACAGGCAATCCAGAAAACAACACTGACCCCGATGGCATCTGCGGATCGAAGGAAAATAAAGGCGCAAATGGGTATTGATAGATAAAGTGCCCCGATTGCAAACCAAATTCTTCCCTTGTTGTTAAGGGTAAGGGCAAAGAGAAGTGCGCACATAACTGGCGTGATTAGGATTACTTCAAGCAAAGGGATGTTGATAAAGGAAAGTAAAGGAATTATGCCGACATAAGCAGACAGAAGGATACCAGGCAGTTTAAATTCACCCAGACATAATTTTGACCATTCCCACCCCATCAAAATGGCAAAAAGCGCAATCATGATGTTGAAAAATGGACTTCCAAAATAAATGGCTGCAATTGCAGGGCCTGAAATGACCAGTGCCGAGAGGATGCGTAAGTGCAAACCGTTTGTTTTTTTATTAGACACTGATCATCCCATATCGTCTGTCACGGCTGGCAAGTTCCCGTAAGGCTTGTTCTAAATGCTTTTTCCCAAAATCCGGCCAGAGCACATCAAGAAAAACAAATTCTGTATATGCGATTTGCCAAAGTAGGAAATTACTAATGCGTTGTTCCCCACTGGTGCGGATTAACAGGTCCGGATCAGGCAAATCTTTCGTGAAAAGGGCATTTGCAAAGCTATCTTCTGTGATATTTTCTTCACAAATTTCGCCGGATTTCACTTTTTCAGCAAGTTTTTTTGTTGCTTCAACAATTTCAGCACGTCCACCGTAGCTTAATGCTATGGTCAGGTGAAGGTTGCAGTTTTCACACGTGAGCTTTTCAGCTTTTATAATATCATCTACAATATCTGATGATAAACGCGAGCGATCACCGATAAACCGAATGGCGACATTTTCGCTATGCAGTCGTTTGACTTCATGTTTCAGGTAATAACGCAACAACCCCATCAGGTCGTTGACTTCATCTTCCGGCCGTTTCCAGTTTTCTGAAGAAAAGCCAAAAAGAGTCAGGTGGCTCACCCCCAGTTCAACGGCAGCCTCAATCGTACGACGCACTGCATCAGCGCCTTTTTTATGGCCTGCAGTACGAGGTAAAAAGCGTTTTTTCGCCCAGCGGCCGTTGCCATCCATAATGATGGCAACGTGCAAAGGAGATGAAGCGTTGCGTTCTTTTTGTGAAACCTGATTCATGCGAGTTAAACTTGCATAATTTCTTCTTCTTTATGGACCAAGGTTTCATCAACCTTTTTAATGGCCGCATCGGTTTCTTCCTGGATTTCTTTCGCGAAATCACGGTGTTGATCTTCTGTAATCACCCCGTCTTTTTCCAGTTTTTTAAGTTCGTCATTACCGTTACGACGAACATTGCGAATGGCAATGCGTGTATCTTCGGCATATTTGCTGGCGATCTTAACCAGTTCTTTACGACGTTCTTCGTTCAGTGGCGGGATCGGAATACGAACCAAGGTGCCGTCACTTTGCGGGTTGAGGCCCAACCCTGATTCCCGGATGGCTTTTTCAACCATTTTCACATTGCCTTTGTCCCAAACCTGTACAGACAACATACGGGATTCTGGTACACCAATGGTCCCAACCTGATTGATTGGCATTTTGGCGCCATAGACATCAACCATGACCGGGTCTAACAGGCTTGTGGAAGCGCGACCTGTGCGCAGGCCTGCAAATTCAGTATGGAGAACTTCAACAGCTTTATCCATTTTACTGTGAAGTTCTTTTTTAATGGTATTAAAATTTACGTCAGACACGAGTCTTCCCCTTTTTCTTAATCTTTAATAACCGTATAGAGCCCCTGCCCGTTTATCACATGGGCAAAAGAGTCCGGTTCGTGCATGGAAAAAACGACGATGGGCAGGCCGTTTTCACGCGCCAGTGTGATGGCCGCAGCATCCATGACCTTCAAGTCGTTGGTTAAAACTTCTTTGTAGCTTAGTGTATTGTAGCGTTTTGCATTCGGGTCTTTTTTGGGGTCTGCGGAATAAACCCCATCAACCTGCGTCCCTTTCAGGATTGCGTCACAGTTCATTTCAACAGCACGCAACGCTGCGGCTGTGTCTGTGGTAAAGAACGGGTTGCCCGTACCTGCTGCAAAAATAACGATCCTACCTTTTTCCATATGGCGGATCGCACGACGGCGAATATAAGGTTCACAAACGCTTTGCATCGGTATGGCTGACTGAACTCGGGTTGGCACACCTTGGCGTTCCAATGCGCTTTGCATCGCAAGGGCGTTCATGACTGTTGCCAGCATCCCCATATGGTCTGCACTGGTACGATCAATGCCTGCAGCGGCATCTGAAATACCACGGAAGATATTACCACCGCCAATAACCAGACAAATCTGTGCGCCAAGTTCATGAACTTTTTTGACTTCGCTTGCAATCTGATCGACATATTCAGTGTCCAGACCAAATTGTTTCTTCCCCATGAGACCTTCACCAGAAAGCTTCAAGAGAACGCGTTTAAAGACGGGGGTATCAGACATTTGTTGGGCCGCTCTTAGCATGTTTTTTGAGTGTGCTAGAAATACCCTGCCCCACATCAAGAATCAACGGCTGTTTCTGCAAGAAGGTCAAAAAAAACAAATGGCGCTGTGGTTTGCACCACAAGCGCCATTTGGATTTTGTAAAAAGCAGGAAGCTTCTGCGGCTTATTTGCCAGCAACTGCTGCAACTTCTGCAGCAAAGTCTTCTTCTTTTTTCTCGATGCCAGCACCAAGTTCAAAGCGAATGTAACCAGTCACTTTGATGTCAGAGCCGAGCTCTTTACCAAGAGCTTCTGCAGCTTTGCCAACAGTTGTATCAGGGTCGATAACAAAAGCTTGTTCCAGCAGGCAGTTTTCTTCGTAGAACTTGCGCATACGGCCTTCAACCATCTTGATGGCGATTTCTTCAGGCTTGCCAGCTTCTTTAGCTTGTTCGATCAGAACTGTACGTTCACGTTCGATATCTTCCGGGTCAACGCTGTCGCGATCCAGAGAAAGCGGGTTTGTGGCAGCGACGTGCATCGCGATTTGTTTACCAAGTGCGTTCAGTTTGTCTGCATCGCCTTCTGATTCCATAGCAACCAGAACACCGATCTTACCTAAACCTTCGCCAGCAGCATTGTGGATGTAAGAAGCAACAACACCGTTGGATACAGACAGTTTGTCCATACGACGCAGGTTCATGTTTTCACCAATTGTGCCAACAAGTTCAGTCAAGCTGTCAGCACAAGATTTATCAGAACCTGGGTAAGAGGCTTCTTTCAAGGCATCAAAGTTGTCAACGCCCAAAGCAACGTCAGCAACATTTTTAACGAATGTTTGGAATTGGTCGTTCTTTGCAACGAAGTCAGTTTCAGAGTTAACTTCGACAACAGCAGCAGATGTGCCGTTAGATGCAACTGCAACAAGACCTTCGGCAGCAACACGACCGGATTTCTTAGCAGCTTTAGCCAAACCTTTTTGACGTAACCAGTCTTGTGCAGCTTGGATGTCGCCGTCGTTTTCGCTCAATGCTTTTTTGCAGTCCATCATGCCTGCGCCGGATGATTCGCGCAGTTCCTTTACGAGCGCAGCAGTAATCTGGGCCATAGGATCCTCATATTTTCTAGAAAAAATCTAAATGCTTTTACACGTCTTCTGTGTCAAAGCGATGACAGCGGGGAAAATATTTCCCCACTGTCGCTTAAATACTTATGCTTCAGCAGCAGCAGGTGCAGCTTCTTCAGCAGCTGGCAAGTTTTCAGCCGGTGCTTCTTCTTGTGCACCAACGTCGATACCAGCGGCTGACATTTGGCTTTGGATCCCGTCAAGAACGGAACCCGCAAACAAGTCGCAGTAGAGTTTCAGTGCACGGATAGAATCATCGTTGCCCGGTACCGGGTGAGTGATGTTCAGCGGGCTGCTGTTGGAGTCAAGGATGGCGATAACCGGAATGCCCAGGTTTTTCGCTTCGTTGATGGCAATCGCTTCTTTTTGTGTATCGAATACGATCATAACATCAGGCAGACCGCCCATTTCTTTGATCCCGCCCAGGGTGCGTTCCAATTTTTCGCACTCACGAGTCAGGTTCAGTTGTTCTTTTTTAGTCAAGCCAGCCATGTCGCCAGCCAATTGAGCTTCAAGAGTTTTCAAGCGCTTGATAGAACCGGAAACAGTTTTCCAGTTTGTCAGCATGCCGCCGAGCCAGCGGTGGTTGACGTAGTACTGGCCACATTTGCCAGCAGCTTCAGCAACAACTTCAGAAGCTTGACGTTTTGTACCAACGAACAGTACGCGACCGCCACCAGCAACTTTGTCACGAACCTGAACCATAGCTTGGTGCAGCAATGGAACTGTTTGTGCCAGATCAATGATGTGAATGCCATTGCGAACACCAAAGAGGAATTGATCCATTTTTGGGTTCCAGCGGCGGGTGTTGTGTCCGAAGTGGACACCAGCTTCCAGAAGCTGGCGCATAGTAAAGGTTGGCAGTGCCATTATAATATCCTTTTCCGGTTGATCCTCCGCAAGGCTGTGTGAGTTCAGTTAAGAACACCGGATCGAGCATGTGGGATGTCTCCCCACAGTCCCGCAAATTCCTTGCGTGTGAAGTTAAGGCGCGCTTGATAAGCTTTTTTAGAGCGAATTGCAAGGTGTTTTTTAGATTTCCTGAACATCAGCGATGCCAGGGACGGCTTTTACGGCCTGTAATAGTCCCGGAGTAATGCGATAACCGCTTGTTAGCTTAACCTCAGCTTCGGTTGTAGCATCGACGCGCGCCATTAAAATTACGTTGCCTCTGCCCTTTCCTTCACGTTCCAGAAGTTCTTTCATAAGGGGGACGGCAGTTTGGTCTTCAATATAAACTTTCAGTCCAGCTGTTGCCCGTGCAGCTTTGACATCCAGCAGCTCAATGCCGTTTGCGATAAAACGCACGCTTTCTTCTTCAAATTGAGCAGAAGCCATAATAAAAACGGATTGGCCGGGTTCAAGATAATCCCGACAGGCTGACAAAGCTTCAGAAAAAACAGCAATTTCAAATGCAGCTGTTGAATCTGAAAGCTGTACAAAGGCAAAACGGTTGCCTTTTTGCGATATTTTTTCACGTTTACTGATTACGGTTCCAGCCATTTTTACCGGGCCGGATAGACCAGATTGGAAAATTTCCGTGTAGGTTTTGACGCCAAGTCGTTTCAAAGTGGTCTTATAAGCATCCAACGGGTGTGCAGACAGGTAGAAACCAATGGCTGAAGCTTCTTCACGCAGGCGATCCATTAAGGGCCAGTCCGGGACGTTTGGCAATTGAGCTGCTTTTTTAACGGCTGTATCATCTGCACCAAACATACCGATTTGGTCTGAATTTCTTTCTTCAGCAGCCAGATTGGAATGTTTAATCAGGGTTTCAATGCCATCAAAGACCTGACGTCGGTTACTGTTCAAACTGTCAAAGGCACCAGCACGCACCAAATTTTCTAAAATACGCTTGTTGACGCCTTTGCTGTCAACCCGGTTAGCCAGATCAAACGGATCTTTGAAACAACCGTTTTTCTCGCGCTCTTTCACTAAGGATTCCATGGCTGCATCGCCCACGTTTCTGACTGCAGATAAAGCGTAGCGTACGGCTTTGATGGTCCCGCCCACTTCTTCATTTGGGTTTTGGATTTCTTCTACGCTGAAAATAACATTAGATTTATTAATGTCGGGCTGCAGCAAAGGGATCTTCATTTTGTCCAGTTCCTGACGGAACAGATTAAGTTTGTCAGTATTGTTTAAATCAAGCGACATGATCCCGGCCATGAATTCTGCCGGGTAGTTGGCTTTAAGGTAGGCTGTCTGATAGGCCACATAGGCATAGGCCGCTGCGTGTGATTTGTTAAAGCCGTAGGATGCGAATTTTGCCATGATGTCAAAAATTTCGCTGGCTTTCTTTTCCGGAACGCCACGTTCAACAGATCCTTCAACGAAGAGCTTACGCTGCTTTTCCATTTCTTCGGCGATTTTCTTCCCCATCGCGCGACGCAGCAAATCCGCTTCCCCAAGGCTATAACCGGCCATAACCTGAGCAATCTGCATGACCTGTTCCTGATAGATCATAATCCCATAGGTTTCTTTCAGGATGGGCTCAATCGTCGGGTAAAGGTAATCTGGTTCTTCCTGCCCGTGTTTACGCTTAATGTAGCTGGGAATGTTGTCCATCGGACCCGGACGATAAAGGGCCACGACCGCGATCAAATCTTCTAGACGGTTGGGTTTCATGGATCTGAGGACGCCACGCATCCCTTCGGATTCCAACTGGAAGACGCCGCCCCCTTCCCCGCGTCCAAGCATTTCGTATGTCGGGCCATCATCAAGTGGAATTTGTGAAATATCCAGCGGTTCATCGCGGCCTGCGTTAATGAATTTTAGGGCAGTTGCAATCACCGTCAGGGTTTTTAGGCCCAAAAAGTCAAACTTCACCAATCCAGCCTGTTCAACAAATTTCATGTTGAACTGAGTGACAGGCATATCAGATTTAGGATCGCGATAGAGGGGGACAAGTTTATCTAGTGGACGGTCCCCGATTACCACACCAGCTGCGTGGGTGGAGGCATGCCGATATAGCCCTTCAAGCTTTTTTGCGATGCCGACCATACGTTTTACGGTCTCGTCATCTTCAACTTCCTGCTTGAATTCCGGGATGGCTTCCAGTGCTTCGGAAACGGTCATGGCTTTACCGGGGTCGTTCGGTACATATTTACAAATCCGGTCGACCTGACCAAAGGGCATTTGCAGAACACGACCTGTATCACGCAAAACTGCGCGGGCTTGCAGTTTACCAAACGTGATGATTTGGGCAACATGATCGTAACCATATTTATCCTGAACGTACTTAATAACCTCTTCACGGCGGTCCTGACAGAAATCGATATCAAAGTCAGGCATAGACACACGTTCAGGGTTTAGGAAGCGTTCAAACAGCAATTGATACTTCAGAGGGTCAAGGTCGGTAATTGTTAGGGCGTAGGCAACAAGGGAACCCGCACCAGACCCACGACCGGGCCCTACAGGGATGTCATGTTCTTTGCCCCACTGGATAAAGTCCGCAACGATCAGGAAGTAACCGGGAAAGCCCATCTGATTGATGATACCGAGCTCGTAATCCAGACGTTCCCAGTATGGCTTGGCGATGGCATCACGTTCTTCAGGTGTCATACCTTCTTTGAATTCATTGGTTTCAAGACGCAATTTCAAACCATCTTCGGACATTTTGCGCAGTTCATCTTCTTCATTGCGCCCTTCACCACAGTCAAAGGGCGGCAAAATTGGATCTATGTTTTCAACTTTTTGTGCACAGCGTTTGGCGATGACCAGTGTATTGTCACAGGCTTCTGGCACGTCTTTAAAGAGTTCGCGCATTTCTGCGGCGCTCTTAAGATAATGTTGAGGTGTGAGTTTGCGGCGATCCGTTTGATCGACATAAGTTCCAGCAGCGATACAGATCAGTGCATCATGTGCCTGGTGCATGTCTTTGGTTGGGAAAAAAGCTTCATTGGTTGCGACCAAAGGGATGTTCAGTTTGTAGGCAAGGTCAATCTGATCCTCTTCAATCTGGTTTTGTTCCGGCATGTTATGACGTTGAAGTTCAACATAAACTCTTCCCGGTAACGTGCTGTTTATTCTAGATAATAAAGATTCTGCGCGCTCTTTTTCACCTTCTAGAAGAAGATGGCCTATTGGTCCTTTGTGACCACCCGTTAAAAGGATCAGGCCTTCGTTATAGTCCAATACATCATCCAGCGGGATTTGTGGGTCTTCACCTGCCGGTGAATTCAAAAATGCACGACTGACGAGCTTCATTAAGTTGCGATAGCCAATATCATTTTGGCTCAGCAAGACAATCTGATCTGGTTCAGCAGGGCCAACCTGACGGCCTTTCATCCCTTTATTTGCTGTATCACTCGCCTGTGCCTGGATAGAAATTTGACAGCCAATGATCGGTTGAATGCCCGCCCCTGACATCGTTTGTGAGAATTCAAGTCCACCAAACATATTGTTGGTATCAGTCATAGCAATTGCCGGCATATTTTCTGACTCGACCCATTTGGGCAATTCTTTAATGCGAATGGCCCCTTCAGACAGGGAATAGGCAGTGTGAAGGCGAAGGTGAACGAAATCGGCGTGAGACATTTACTGGATTTTCTTGTTTTGAGGCAGAGTTTTGGTGCAAACTGCATCCTAATCCTGTTTTCCACTTCAAGAAAGCAGATTTTTTCATTCTTATTTTTCAATGCGATCTGGTTAACCATATGAGACTATGGAGAAAAATGACGTTTCCGCGTCAGCCAATACAGAATGTTCTTTTTTTTGGCTTTGGCGGTCTGATTCTCCTGGCTGTCGCCGTGGTGTTGTATCTTGGCCTTAGTTCTACAGCCAAGCTCACCAAAGATTACCATCACATGCTCATTGAAACGGCGCTTGATAAAATGCAAAGGGAAATTGAGAGCATCCTTCTCCCGGTGGAGAATCAGGCATTGTGGTTTGGCGATCAGATAAAATCCGGTCATCTTGATATTCAAGACCATAAATCTGTGCAGGCATTTTTACGCGGTATTTTAGGTGCAACCCCCAATGTCACAGGGGTTGGCATTCAATATCCTGATGGAATTGCGCGCTTTATCTTGCGTGGTGAAAATGAATGGGTGGAAAGACGTGAAGTGAGTCAAGAAGACAATAGGCGTTTGTTTGAATTAATGAAAAACGTCAAGACCTCCATCTGGGGGGATCTTTTTTATTATGATAAACTTGAGCAAACGATCATTGATATCCGTACGCCGCTTTTTCAGGATGGTGAATTAAAGGGTGTTCTCTTTATCGGTGTGACGGTAGCTGACATTTCTAAAAAAATTCTGGAAACATCGACGGACCAGTTCCTGACACCATTTATCCTTTATGGGGATGATTATATTCTTGCTCACCCCTTGCTTGTGAGTGGTCGTACTGTTGCGCCGGGGCAATCTAAGAAGTTTGATTGGGTTGAAGGTAAAGGTGATGTACCGTTGCCCAAGCTCAAGGATTTTTATGATCCTAAACTGGTGATCTTGCGAAGTCGTGACGTCAAACCAGCCAGGTTAATCGCCCCCTTTAATGACGTAGATGTGAAGTTAGCGCGTATTGATGACGATATGCATATTGTAGCGACCCGAAAACTTCAACGTTTTGGGCATATACCTTGGATTACCGGGGTTTACATCAATGCGGCGAAGTCGGACCGCACCGAGGCTATGCAATTGTTTGAAATGGGTGGGGCTGGTCTTGTCGTCCTGATCATTTCAGTTATTCTATCTATTAAGGTTGGACGCAAACTTGCCCGACCGATCATCCGATTGGCTGAAACAGCAATTATGATCCGCAAAGGGGTTATGGAACCAATTCATCCCCTACCCCGCAGCCGCTTAAAAGAACTGGATCAAGCAGCACTGGCCGTTAATGACATGATCGAAGGTTTGCGTGAACGTGACATGATTCGTGAAGTCTTTGGACGTTATGTCCCTGAATCCATTGCGGCATCATTGATGCAGGAAAATGGTGAGCTAAAACCGATTTCCTGCGAGGCAACTATTCTCTTCTCAGATATTGTAGGCTTTACCAAATTAACTGAAGAAGTCGGGGCAGAACCGATTGTCAGCATTCTAAATTCATATTTCAGTAGTGTTGTTGAAATTCTGGAATGTCACGGGGGCGTCGTGACCCAGTTTCAGGGCGATGCGGTTCTGGCGACTTTTAATGTACCGATCAAAGATAAAGATCACGCAAAAAATGCTTTGAATGCGGCGATTGAAATTCAGGAAATGTTGTCAAAAAAAACATTTGATGGCGTTTCTTTGAAAAGTCGAATTGGCTTGAACACAGGTACTGTCGTTGCCGGGGCTGTTGGGGCCAAGGGGCGTTTGAATTATACGGTTCATGGGGATGCAGTGAATTTGGCGGCACGGATTGAAGATCTCAATAAAACCTTTAAGACAAATATTCTGATCTCTGAGGATACGGCAAAATTGATTGACCATTTGCCCTTACAAAGTATCGGTTCAACCTCAGTTCACGGACGAAATGCAGATGTTCATCTTTTTGTCATTAAAGACTGACTTGTATTGCCCTGAAACTTACAGTATGAAATAGTGAAATATTAGAACTAGGGCGCTTCATATTTCATGACTATACATCCCGGCATAAAACAATTTCTGGGTCTCTTTTTCGGGGCTTTACGGGATTTGGCACCTATTATTCTTGTGATTGCCTTTTTCCAAATTGTGGTTTTACAACAACCCTTTCCTAATTTGGATAAAGTTATTCCCGGACTGTTTTTTGTTGTTTTGGGTCTGGCCCTGTTTATTCAAGGGCTGGAAATGGGCCTGTTCCCCTTAGGGGAAAGTATGGCCAACGCTTTTGCGCGAAAAGGCAGCCTGATCGCCCTACTTGCTTTTGCTTTCTGTCTAGGGTTCGGCACGACAGTTGCGGAACCTGCCTTGATTGCTGTTGCCGCTGAAGCCGCCGAAATTGCAGCTAAAGGCGGGCATATTACTTTAACTGATGAAGCCCAGGCAAAATATGCATTGGAATTGCGTATGGTTGTCGCGCTATCGGTTGGCTTTGCCATTGTTTTAGGGGTCTTTCGTATTTTGAAAGGCTGGCCGATACAGTATTTTATCATTGGCGGTTATATTCTTGTGATTATCATCACAAATTTTGCCCCACCTGAAATTGTCGGGATTGCCTATGATAGTGGTGGGGTGACGACTTCAACTGTTACAGTACCACTGGTTACCGCACTTGGTGTGGGCTTGGCCCATACGATCCGAGGACGTAATCCGATGATTGATGGTTTTGGCTTGATCGCTTTTGCAAGCCTCACGCCGATGATCTTCGTTCTGTTGTTCGGGATGGTGATGTAATGTTGGATTGGATTATCAGTATTTTTCACGCTGCCGTTTCAACGGGTCGGGATGTCTTGCCGATTATTGCTATCTTGCTGGGCTTTCAGTTTTTTATTATCCGCAAGAAAGTTCCGAACTTTCGTAAAATTATCATCGGGTTTATATACGTTCTCTTAGGCTTAACGCTGTTTTTGGTTGGTCTGGAACAGGCGCTCTTTCCCTTGGGCGAAACGATGGCGACACAGCTATCAAATCCAGAATTTCTGGGCAGTGGTGATGATCCCTCCTTGCTCAGCTGGGATGATTATTACTGGGTGTATATTTTTGCTGCTGCGATTGGTTTTTCGACAACGGTTGCAGAACCTTCACTTATTGCTGTTGCGATTAAAGCACAGGATATTTCTGGTGGGAAAATCAGTGCCTGGGGCTTACGTGCTTCCGTTGCGCTTGGGGTTGCCATTGGTGTTTCACTCGGGGCGTTTCGCATTGTAACGGGCACGCCTTTGCCGACTTATATAATGATCGGTTATATTGTCGTAATTATCCAAACATTTTTTGCAGCTAAAACCATCATTCCCCTTGCCTATGATAGTGGTGGGGTGACAACATCGACCGTGACAGTTCCGGTTGTTGCTGCGCTTGGTCTTGGCTTGGCATCAACGGTGCCGGGACGCAGTCCTTTGCTGGACGGTTTCGGTCTGATTGCCTTTGCAAGTGTCTTTCCAATCATGTCTGTTTTGGCTTATGCTTTGCTCGCTGAATTGTTGGCTAAGCGTGCTAAAGCAAAAACGGACGCTTCTTCATCCCGGAGGGAAGAATGAACTTAAAACTTATCGTCGCCATGGTTGATACTTCTATTACTGATGTGGTTATTGATGCTGCACGTGAAGCAGGTGCAACAGGGGCCACAACAATCAATTCGGTCCGTGGCGAAGGCTTAACGCCTGAAAAAGGCTTCATGGGGCTGGAACTTAGCTCTAACAGAGATGTGATTCTGTTTCTGGTCGCGGGCACCATGGGACGTAAAATTCTGGAAGCCATTGGCGCGGCCGGAAACTTTGAAGAAGAGCAAGGCGCAGGTCTGGCTTTTCAGATCGATATTGAAGATGCCATTGGGCTGAATACGCAATTGCCTAAAATTATGGAAGAAATAGCAGGTGAAGTATGAGTGACAAACCTTTCGTACGTGTCAGCGATGTAATGACACCGGATGTAAAAACCATCGGGCGGATCGCAACAGTCGCCGAAGCCATTGAACTGATCCGAAGTGCCAAAGTTTCTTCGCTTGTGGTGGAACGTAACGATGAAAGCGATGAGTTTGGTATGTTAACTATTCGCGATATTGCGCGTGAAGTGGTTTCAACAGATCGCGCCGCTGAACGTACAGGCGTTTATGAGATCATGACAAAGCCTGTCTTGACCTTACCTGCGGAAATGAACATCAAATATGCTGTACGCTTGTTGACTCGTTATAACCTGTCACGCGCCCTAGTCGTTGACCACGAGCGTAATCCCGTTGGGATCGTGACTTTGCGTGATATGGTACTTGGGTATCAGGAAAGCTAATAAATTTTTCAGTACAATCATTATAAAAAGGCCCCTGAAAAAAACGGGGGCCTTTTTATGTTATGTATCGTTTATTGTTCCACCAAATGACCATCTTCCAACTTGATGACACGATCCATGCGGGCGGCCAAGGTTGGGTTGTGGGTGGCGATCAGTGCGGCAAGCCCTTCTTTACGGACCTCATTTAACAATAAATCAAACACATGATCGGATGTTGCCGGGTCCAAGTTACCTGTGGGTTCGTCAGCAAGTAAGAGTTTGGGTTTATTAGCAAGCGCGCGCGCGATGGCAACGCGTTGCTGTTCCCCACCTGAAAGTTCTGCGGGGCGGTGTTCCCCGCGTTTTGCGAGAGACACAGCATGAAGCAGTTCATTCGCGCGAATAATTGCTTCTTTTCTGCTTTTTCCCGTAATCATTTGGGGGATAACGATGTTTTCGATGGCTGAAAATTCAGGTAAGAGATGGTGATACTGATATACAAAACCCAAATGATGACGCCGTAGTTTGGTTTTCGCATCATCTTTTAATGAACTGGCATCATTTCCATCAATCAAAATGATACCTTCATCTGGTTTTTCTAGCAGTCCGGCGGTTTGCAACAGGGTTGATTTCCCTGCACCACTTGGGCCAACAAGCGCGACGATTTCACCGGGGTTAATGACCAGATTAGCTGCTTTTAGGATGTGCAGTTCCTCCGCACCCTGTTTAAAGCTACGATTCAGGTCTCTAAGTTCAAGCACAGGGCTATTCATAACGCAACGCCTCCACCGGATCGAGGCGTGCAGCACGCCATGAAGGATATAGGGTGGCAAGAAATGACAGGCCTAAGCCCATAGCAACGACAAGTCCGACTTCACCATAGTCAACAATGGCTGGGAGTTTGGACAAGAAATAAATCTCAGCGGCAAACAGATTGGTGCCACTTAGAGATTCAATCCAACGCCGGATGGTTTCGATATTTTCTGCAAAAGCCAAACCTAAGGCAAAGCCACCCGCGGTGCCAAAAACACCAACACTTGCACCAGATATAAAGAAAATGCGCATAATACTGCCGCGACTTGCCCCCATGGTGCGCAGGATAGCGATGTCCTTGCCTTTATCTTTCACCAGCATAATCAAACCGGAAATGATATTAAAGGCTGCCACAATGATAATGAGCGTCAGAATCATGAACATGACATTGCGCTCAACCTGCAAGGCATTGAAAAAGCTTGCATTTGTTCGTTTCCAATCCACCGGATTGATACCAAGTCGTCCCATATCTCGCATGATATTATAGGTGACTTCATCGGCCTGCCCGGCTGTTGGGGTCATGACTTCAAGATAGTTCACGCCTTTGACGCGAAAGTAATTTTGTGCGGCTTTGAGAGGCATAAAAACAAAAGTGGAGTCATATTCATACATACCAATGTCAAAGGTCGCTGCAATGGTGTAAGCGCGCATGCGTGGCACGGTGCCAAAGGCTGTTACGTTTCCTTTGGGGGAAATCAGGGTGATTTTATCACCAACCCATAAGCCAAGCTTTTGGGCAAGGCGTGAACCAATGACAACGCCCTCGCCCTCTTCAAAGAGCTTAAGTGAGCCGGCGTGAATACTGTCAGCTAAAAGGGTGCGTTTTTTGAAATCTTCACCAGATAGGCCACGAACCATTGCCCCGCTTGAGTCGCCCTTCCCGGTTGCCATGACCTGACCTTCGATCATAGGGGTAACTGTTTGTACCCCGTCGACCTTGGAAAGTTGTGCCGCCAATGTGGGATAATCTGTGATCTCGCGGGTTTGGCCATAGACATTAATATGCCCGTTGATACCCAAGATCCGGCTTAACAGTTCTTCACGAAAGCCGTTCATCACCGACATGACGATAATCAATGTGGCAACCCCTAGGGCGATCCCCAAAAGAGAAAACCAAGCAATGACCGAGACAAATCCCTCGCGCCGTCTTGCACGCAAGTACCGCGCGGCCATCATCCATTCAAAGGCTTTGAACACGTTGATTTTCCCTTTTTAGGTTTAGCTGAATTTTGCGACCAATTGATCGATGGCGATTTCTTCTTTTTCACCTGTCGCGCGGTTTTTAACTTCGGCAATACCGTTTTTCAAACCACGTGGGCCAATGACGACCTGCCAAGGCAAACCGATCAGGTCCATATTATTAAACTTGGCACCTGCACGTTCTGCCGTGTCATCATAAAGTGTGTCAATCCCAGCTGCGTTAAATTCTTTATAAAGCTTTTCGCAAGCCGCATCACAATCTTCATCACTAGCCTTAAGGTTGATCAAACCAATTTTATAAGGCGCAACTGATTCCGGCCAGATGATCCCATTTTCGTCATGGCTGGCTTCGATGATTGCACCGATTAGACGGGATACACCAATGCCGTAGGACCCCATTTGCAGGTCGACTTCTTCACCATCCTGATTGGTAACGGTTGCGCCCATTGGTTTGGAATATTTAGTGCCGAAATGGAAGATATGACCGACTTCGATACCGCGCGCACTGAGTAATTGGTCACCGAGTTCTGTCTCGATACCTGCTTCATGCTTTTCATCCGTTGCCGCATAGAGTGATGTCCATTTATCGACGATCGGCTGCAAATCACCTTCGTAATCCACATCATCGGCTGGAATATCAAATTCAAGCAGGTCTTTGTGAACGAATACACCAGACTCACCTGTTTCAGCCAGGACCAAAAATTCGTGGGATAAATCACCACCGATGGGACCAGTATCTGCGCGCATGGGGATACCTTTCAGGCCAAGACGCTCAAAGGTACGCAGGTAGGCCACAAACATTTTGTTGTAGGCTTTTTTAGAAGATTCATAATCCAGATCAAAGGAATAGCTATCTTTCATCAGGAATTCACGGCCGCGCATGATACCAAAGCGCGGGCGGACTTCATCACGGAATTTCCATTGAATGTGATAGAGCATCTTTGGCATGTCTTTGTAAGACTGACATTCCATTTTAACGATCTCTGTGATTTGTTCTTCGTTGGTGGGGCCATAAAGCATGTCGCGACCATGGCGGTCCTGAATACGCAACATTTCCTTGCCGTAGTCATCATAACGACCGGACTGCTGCCAGAGTTCAGCAGGCTGAATCGTCGGCATGAGCAATTCTTGGCAACCAGCACGGTCCTGTTCTTCGCGCACGATCTTTTCGATGTTACGTAAAACACGTAACCCCATGGGTAACCATGAATAAATCCCGGCAGAAGATTGACGGATCATACCAGAACGCAGCATCAAACGGTGAGAGACAATCTGGGCTTCAGACGGGTTTTCTTTTAGGGTCGGGAGAAAATATTTTGAAAGGCGCATGTTAACACTCGAAATCATTGAAATTTGTTGATGCCGACTTTAGTGAAACCGAGCCTTAAACGCAATGATATCGTTGTTATTTTTGCCCATATTCTGCAAGGCAGGCTTCTAGCACGGTATCATTTTCACCTTGGCCCAGTTTTTGGCCGTTCCAATATAGGTTTCGGCCTTTGACTTTAACCTCACCCAGTTTGGCTTTTCCGTAAAAACCGTCACCAAGATCATATTTTTCCGCCAGATCGATTCCGATATCAAAGACGATTTCTTTCGGTATTTTAATTTGATGACCACCATTTAAGTCAGCCCCGACGACTTTGCGACCATAGGCATCTACATTGGGCACATAATCTGCCCCATGGACCGTATTAAGACGGATCAGTTTGCGACATTCTTTTTCTGTAATGGAGACAGCATGTTCAATCTCGTCCGCATAGACGGGACTTATGAGTAGGCTGGCAATGATAAACCATTTCAGCATGTTATCTCCTCAAGGATATGTATTTATCCTAATGGTAAAGTCTATGTACAATTCCCATATAGTATATAGTATTAAAAAGATAAAGTAAGGGAGGATGATATGACGAAATTACTAGTTTCTAAAACCAACCCGACTGGCCATACACTCGAAGATGTCATGCGCATGATCCGTGGTGATATTATTACCCGGGTCAATGAAATGCATTCAGACAATCGGCCCGAGGTTCAGGAAGTCATCACAAATAACATGTATGTGCTTGGATTAATGGAACAAATCATTGCTCATGCGGAGAGTTCATCCGAAATAATGAAACGGATTTATGGTCAAAGTCAGGGTTGATTTGGTCTTGTAAAGCTGACCAGTTCCAGAGCATAAGCCCCATAAAGGACAGCAAGTAGTGCTGCGGCCATCATAGCTGCTTGTGTGACCATGCATCCCAAACATGGGCGCATGTCTTCTTGGTGATCACTTTTGACATATTTTTGATCAGCACGCATCTTGATAGCAAAATAGAATAGCCACCAAAGCGCAATGAAAGCAACAAGCAGAAAGCTTTCTGTCTGACCAAATGTCATGTGATCTCCTCGTTTTCCAGCGTAAGCAGACTGTTTGTTACGAAAAGGTCCCTGCTTTCACAGGGACACAATCCTTGTTAGGCTTGTTCCAGTTCAACCAACGCCCCGTTGAAATCTTTGGGGTGCAGGAAAAGAACGGGTTTGCCGTGAGCGCCGATTTTAGGTTCACCAGAACCTAGAACGCGTGCCCCTTCTGCTTTTAATTTGTCTCGTGCGGCGATGATATCGTCAACTTCGTAACAGATGTGGTGGATACCACCAGCGGGGTTTTTGTCCAAAAAACCTTGGATTGGGGAATTTTCGCCCAGTGGGTGAAGCAATTCAACTTTAGTATTTGGCAGTTCAACAAACACAACAGTAACACCGTGATCCGGCTCATCCTGTGGGGCTTTTACGTCTGCACCCAAAGTTTGGGAATAGGTCTTCGCCGCTGCTTCCAAATCAGGCACGGCAATGGCGATGTGATTTAAACGTCCGATCATTTTTAAAGAACTCCTATACGCGGATCAGGTGAATATGGGTAATGGCGCGTTTGCCAAAGGTATTTCTAAACCAGCGGCGCACATTTAGTCTCAGGTTTTCTTCCAGAACGTCATCATCTTTTCGATCACGTTTGGGCATTGCTTCAACCGTATTATAGATAATATCAAACAGTTGATCCCACAAGTCGTCGTCCCCGTCTGGGTCCAGTAATCCTTCTGTGGTCACAATGGGGTCAGACAAAAGCATACCGTCTTTATCAACAACGACAGATGCCACACAGGATCCATTGAACAAGGCGCGTTTGCGGGTTTGCACGACTTCGGATTTGATCGGTACTGCCCGGCGGCCTTCCCAGGCAAGGCGTCCCGTTTCAACTTCATCGATGATACAGGGCATGTCTTTATCAAGTTTGACCACATTGCCATTTTCGATCACGAAAGTTTTCTTAACACCGCATTCTTCAGCCAAAGCCGCATGGGCTTGGAGATGTCGAAATTCACCATGAACAGGCACTGCTATTTCGGGCTGTACCCGGCGGAAAAGTTCACGCAGTTCATCTTGTGCCGGATGACCGGACACATGGACAAAATGATCTTGCGACGTGATGATTTTACATCCCTTTCGGGCTAGTTCGTTCTGTATACGAAAGATAGAACGTTCATTCCCCGGGATTGTGCGAGATGAAAAAATCACCGTGTCACCATCACCTAAGGAAATGTTTTTATGATTACCACTGGCTATGCGAGCAAGGGCTGCGCGTGGTTCGCCTTGGGATCCGGTGCAGATGATAAGGAGCTCATTATCCGGGATATGCGGTGCTTTGTCTTCTTCCAGAAAATCTGGCGTATCCATCATATAGCCATTGGCATGCGCGGCATCCATCATTTTGGAAAAAGATCGACCGGATACAACAACCTGACGACCATTTTCTTTTGCAGCAACAGCAATCGTATGAAGTCTTGCAAGGTTGGAGGCAAAACAGGTGACACAGATTTTACCTTCTTTATGACTACCGATCAGTTCTGTCAGGCTTGCTTCCAAATCTTCTTCCGATCCGGTTTTACCGGGGGTGAAGACGTTCGTGGAATCACAAATCAGGGCCAAGACCCCTTCTTTACCGATAGCAGATAGGCGATCCACATCGGTTGTGCGTCCAATGACGGGGCCATCATCCAATTTCCAGTCCCCAGTATGAATAACCGTGCCTTCTTCTGTGCGGATAGCAAGGGCGTTGGGTTCAAGGATGGAATGGGTAAAAGTAATAAATTCTACCGAAAATGGTCCAAGCTCAAAGGTACCACCAATGGGTATTTCATGAATAATATCTTTTAAATGGCCAAACCCAGCCTCTTTAAGCTTACCGCGTGCCAAAGTAGCGGTAAAAGGTGTGCAGTATATTGGGCATTGCACTCGATCCCACATATAAGCAAGCGCACCAATATGGTCTTCATGCGCGTGGGTCAGGACCATTCCGACAAGTTTGTCGCGGCGCTGTTCAATAAAGGTCGGATCCGGCAGAATAACATCAATGCCGGGTGTTGTATCATCGCCAAAGGTGATACCATAATCGACGATCAGCCAGTCTTCCTCTTCGGGTTTTCCATACCCATAAAGGTTAAGGTTCATGCCGATTTCACCTGCCCCACCAAGGGGAACGAAGACGAGTTCTTTTTTATTCATACGTTTTGATTTCTTTTATAAATTGCCAAAAGGCCACGTAGCGTCAGGTCTGTGTCGCTATGTTGAATAACATCTGTTGATTTTGCAAAAAGCGAGGATAATCCACCTGTTGCAATGACGGTCATATCAGAACCGAATTCTTCTTTCATTCGTTGAGTTAAGCCTTCGATCATACCGATATAGCCCCAGAAGATACCAGATTGCATAGCGGTTGTCGTGCCTTTCCCGATGGCCTTGTCCGGGCGACCAATGGCGACACGAGGTAATTTGGCTGCCGCCATATGTAAAGCTTCCAAGGACAGGTTGATCCCGGGGGCAATGGCACCACCACAATAGTTGCCATCTGCATCCACCACATCAAAAGTCGTGGCGGTCCCGAAATCGATAACGATCAGCGGGCCTTCATAAACTTCATGGGCGGCAATCGCGTTTACAAGGCGGTCTGCACCAACTTCTTCTGGGCGGTCCAGAAAGACTTCTATCCCCAGCTTGACGACCGGATCACCAACGATCAATGGTTCAACTTTGAAATACTTACGACACAGCGTTTGCAGACTGAACAACATGGCGGGAACAACAGTGGCGATGATAGCATTTTTGATGTCGACAGGCTTTAAGCCTTCGAAGCTCATCAACTGGGACAGCCAAACGGCAAATTCATCAGCCGTTTTATTGTCGTTTGTTGAACTGCGCCATTCGCCCAACACTGTCCCATCTTCATCAAAGACGGCGAAAACTGTATTGGTATTTCCTGAATCGATGGCTAAAAGCATATCAAATCCTTACTTTGCGAAAAACACATCGCCAGCAGTGATTACCTGCTGTCCTTGCGTGGTCTGTAGGACAAGCGCCCCGTCCGGGTCAAGGGTTTCAAAGGTGCCTATTAGTTTTTTATCACTTAGATTGACAATAATTTCTTCCCCTAAACCTTTGGCACGGTCCAGCCAAGCATCACGAACGGCTTGGAAACCCAACGTTTCCCAACGTTCAAACCAAAGTTGGAAATGACGAAGTAATATTTCAAGCATCTCTGCTGGGTTTAAAGCTTTATTTCTGTATGCGTTGATATATCCACTTGGATAAGGGGTTTCTGCCGGGGAATGGTTTAAATTTATACCGATTCCAATGATTAGCCAATCCAGTTGGCTTTGTCCTTTTTGTGCCTGTGATTCCAAAAGAATACCGGAAACTTTATAGCTATCTACCAAGACATCATTGGGCCATTTGCATTGAACGTTACAATCAAACCCCCTAACGGCTTCTGCGATTGCGTCATGAATGGCTAAAGCAGCGACAAAACTGCTTTTGGCTGCTTCTTGAATGGAAACCTGTGGCTTTTGCAGGATAGAACAAAAAAGATTGCCCTTTTCACTTACCCAGGTGCGCCCACGCCGTCCCCTGCCCTTTGTTTGTTCCAAGGCACAGATGACCGTGTTGGCAGTTGCCCCATCCATAGCGCGGCGACGCAATTCATCATTGGTACTGTCTAGTGACTCAAAAGCCGCCAGCTGAAAAGCTGGCGGCATTTTGATGTCAAATATGTCTGACGTCTTCATTATCCAGCAAACAGGCCTGCAGCAGCTGCGGCTGCACTGTCTGTGATAAAGCCAGGATAGATAAAGAAGGCCAGAATAACGATAGCTGCAGCCGCAACCACCATTGATATTTCTGTGCCGACTTGGCGATCCAGATCTTCTTCTGCATCATCAAAATACATAATCTTGATCAGACGGATATAATAGAAACACCCAACAACAGAGGACAGCACACCGATGACGGCAAGGCTAACAAGACCTGCTTCAAGTGCGGATTGGAAGACATACAGTTTACCAAAGAAGCCAGCTAATGGTGGGATACCAGCCATGGAGAACATGAAGATCGCCAGTGCAGCCGCCATCATCGGGTTGGATTTGGACAAACCTGCCAGATCATTAATATTTTCAACATTATCGCCCCCGCGTTTCATGGCAAGGATGCAACCAAATGTGCCTAACGTCATGATAATGTAGATGCTCAGATAGACCAGCATACTTTCAATACCGTTTTGCTGCGTTTCTGCACCACTGGCAACAGCACCGCCAACAGCCAGACCGATCAGCATGTAGCCAACGTTACCGATGGATGAATACGCCATCAGACGTTTGATGTTGGTTTGCGCAACAGCGGCAAAAGCACCAAGTGCCATAGACGCAATCGAGATAAAGATCACGATTTGCTGCCATTGTGCAGCCAGATCACCAAAGGCTCCCATCATCACAAAGACGAACAGGGAAAGTGCCGCCACTTTCGGTGCAGACGCAAAGAAAGCTGTGACTGGTGTTGGTGCTCCTTCGTAAACATCGGGTGTCCACATATGGAAAGGGACGGCAGAGACTTTAAACGCCAAACCGACCATGACAAAGACGATACCGAAGATCAAGCCAACGCTCGGGCCATGAACGCTATCTTGTTCATGTGCAAACATTTCCGCCATGACTTCGAAGTTTGTTGTTCCGGCAAAGCCATAAACCAGACTTGAACCGTAAAGCAACATACCAGACGCCAGTGCCCCAAGAACAAAATATTTCAGACCAGATTCAGTTGAGCGCAGATCATTACGCATGATGGAGGCCATCACATATAAAGATAGAGATTGCAATTCAAGCCCCATGTAAAGGGCGATCAGATCGTTGGCTGAAACCATCATCATCATACCCAGTGTCGCCAAGACAGCGAGGATTGGGTATTCAAAGCGGGTGACGTTGGCATTTTCAAAGAAATCGCGTGACATTAACAAAGTTAACGCACTTGCGGCGAGGATCAGAACTTTGGCAAAAGCCGGAAACGCCCCTGTGATAAACAGGCCGTTAAACGTTGTTCCTGCTGTCGTGCTGAAGGCTGTTACCAACAACAAAGCCAAAACCATGGCACCCGTTGCAAGGTAAGAGACTGTACGTGTGACCTTTTTGGCCTCTCCCTTCATAAAGACACCGACCATTAACAGCGCCATAGCAACGCAGGCCATGAAAATTTCCGGCAATGCCGGGGTGAGATTTGGAAGCCCACTCATGGATGCCTACTCCTATTGCACGGCTACTTGGGCGCCTGCAGCGTCCAAAGCAGCTTGGTAGTTGTTGACGAGATTTTCGACCGATGCATGCATCACATCAAGGAACGGTTGCGGGTAAACCCCGGCATAAAGCGTCAAGATGATTAGCGGTGCGAAAACCAGGACTTCACGTTTGTTCATATCCAGAATGGATTTCAGCTTCTCTTTGGTCAAAGACCCAAAGATGATGCGACGATAGAGGTAAAGCGAATAAGCAGCCCCTAAAATTGCGCCTGTTGCAGCTAATGCGGCAACCCATTGATCCACTTGGAACACACCGACGAGAACCAGAACCTCGCCGACAAAACCGGACGTGCCCGGCAAACCGACAGAGGCCATCATAAACAGCATGAAAATGACGGCATATTTCGGCATACGGTCGACAAGACCACCGTAAGCTGCGATTTCGCGGGTGTGGATACGATCATAGATGACACCGACAATGAGGAAGAGTGCGGCAGATACAATACCATGGCTGAGCATGGTAAAGATCGAGCCTTCGATCCCCTGAATTGTACCGGTAAAGGCACCGATGGTCACAAACCCCATATGCGCGATGGATGAATAAGCAATCAGCTTTTTCATATCATCTTGAACAAGGGCAACCAATGAGGTGTAGATCACAGCAACGATCGATAAGGTGTAGATCAGTGGTGTGAAATCAGCACTGGCAAGTGGCATCATCGGGATGGAGAAACGCAAGAAGCCGTAGCCCCCCATTTTCAACAATACGCCCGCAAGGATGACAGAACCTGCTGTTGGTGCTTGTACGTGCGCATCCGGCAACCATGTGTGGACGGGCCACATCGGTACTTTCACAGCAAAGGAAGCAAAGAAAGCAAGCCAGATCCAAGTTTGCATTTGCGCAGGGAACGTGTGGTTCATCAAGGTCGGGATATCGAAAGAATTTGCATCCCAATACATCGCCAGCATCGCAACCAGCATCAAAACGGAACCTAACAATGTGTAGAGGAACAGTTTGAATGCAGCGTAGATGCGGTTTTGTCCACCCCAAACACCGATGATGATAAACATCGGGATCAACACGCCTTCGAAGAAGATGTAGAACAACATCATATCGAGGGCGCAGAACATACCGATCATCATTGTCTCAAGAATGAGGAAGGAGATCATATATTCTTTGGCGCGTTTGGTGACCGCTTCCCATGCCGAGAGCACACAAATAGGTGTCAGCAAAGTCGAAAGCAGGACAAACAGCATGGAGATCCCGTCGATACCCATGTGATAATTCACACCAATTGACGGTAACCATTCTGTTTTTTCAACAAACTGGAAATCAGATGTCGAAGCATCAAACCCGAACCACAGGAACAGGGAGAGGAAAAAGGTAAAACCGGATGTTAACAAGGCAATGTTTTTTGCCTGTTTGCTATCATCTTTCACGTCGCTTCGAACCAATAACAGGATCAAAGCTACGCCTACGAGAGGCAGAAAGGTGATAACACTGAGAAGAGGAATATTACTCATCTTACTTTCAGCCCTTCGTAAAGAGATACCAGGTTACAAGGATGGCGGCCCCTACCAGCATGACAAATGCATAGTGATAGAGATAACCGGTTTGAAGACGTGATGCTTTGCCGGCAACAGCCTTAGTCGCGCGGGCAAACCCGTTTGGACCAACACCATCGATCAGTTCTTCATCGCCTGCTTTCCATAAACCACGACCAATATAGAAGGCGGGTTTTACGAACAAGACGTCATAAAGTTCATCCCAGTACCATTTGTTGAGCAGGAATTTGTACAAGCCGTTGAATGTGCTTGCCAGCTTGCCCGGAATGGAGGGGGCAAACATGTAAAGCAGATAGGCCAGTGCAATCCCGGCAATGGTCACCACAAGCGGTGCAGCAATGACCCAACCTGGTACATGGTGTGCATTTTCAAGTGCAGAGTGGTTTTCCAGAATTAGAATTGCATTATTCCAGAACTCTGTTGCATTGTGGCCGACAAAGTTTTCATATCCGAGATAACCGGCAAAGATCGCCCCGATGGCCAATACCAGTAGCGGTACTGTCATAATGGGTGGGCTTTCATGAACATGGGCCATGACAGTGTCATTGGCACGTGGTTTTCCGTGGAACGTCATGATAATCAGACGCCATGAATAAAAGGCCGTCATGAAGGCAGCAGCGATCCCCATCCAGAAGGCAAAATTACCAACGGTAGTATGGGCACCATAGGCGGCTTCAAGCACGATATCTTTGGAGAAATAACCTGCGAAGGGTGGCAGACCAACAAGGGCCCAGCTACCAATCCACATCAAGATGTAGGTCAGTTTAATCTTGCTCCAGATACCCCCCATGTTACGCATGTCTTGTTCATCAGACATGGCGTGAATGACGGAACCAGCACCCAAGAACAATAACGCCTTAAAAAAGCCGTGGGTCATCAGGTGGAAGACGCCTGCTGAATAAGCAGATACGCCACAAGCAAAGAACATATAACCAAGCTGTGAACAGGTGGAATAAGCAATCACGCGTTTGATATCGTTTTGAACACAACCAATTGTCGCGGCAAAGAAAGCCGTAGATGCGCCCACAATGGTTACGACAGCCAAGGCCGTTTCAGAATATTCAAACATCGGTGACAGACGTGCGACCATGAAGACACCTGCTGTTACCATGGTTGCGGCGTGGATCAAGGCAGACACAGGTGTCGGACCTTCCATCGCATCAGGTAGCCAGGTGTGTAAACCAAGCTGTGCAGATTTACCCATGGCACCAACAAACAACAGCAAGCAGATGATCGTCATGGCGTGGACTTCAGCACCAAAGAGATTGATCATCGTATCGGCTTGGCCAGGGACAGCAGCAAATATCGTGTCGAAATCAGCCGTGCCGAACAACAGGAAGGTTGCAAAGATACCAAGCGAGAAACCAAAGTCACCAACACGGTTTACTAAGAAAGCTTTAATCGCGGCCGCATTTGCAGAAGGTTTGTGATACCAGAAACCGATCAACAAGTAAGATGCAAGGCCAACACCCTCCCAACCGAAGAACAGTTGCAGCAGGTTGTCGGCTGTAACCAGCATCAACATGCAGAATGTAAAGAGGCTGAGATAGGCCATAAAGCGTGGGATTTGTGGATCATGTGACATATAGCCACATGCATATACATGCACCATGGAGGAAACCCCGGTGACCACGATCATCATCACAGCTGTCAGCGTATCAAAACGCAACGCCCAAGAGACATCAAACGTGCCAGACTGGATCCATGTAAAGAGGTGAACGGTCACAGCGCCGCCGTTAAGCCCGACATCGAAGAAGATTTTAATCGTTAAGGCAGCAGAGATTAAAAGCCCGGCGCAGGTCACAATTTGTGCCAGACGGTCGTTACTTTTACGTTTTTTCTCATCTTCCGGCGTAAAGAGCGCAAGGGTCCCTGCGATCAAAAAGCCGACGAGAGGCAGGAAAATAGCAATTGTATATAACATAACTTAGCCCCTACCCTTTCATCGCGTTGATATCTTCGACCGCGATAGAACCACGGTTACGGAAGAAGATGACAAGGATCGCAAGACCGATAGCTGCTTCAGCCGCTGCAACAGTCAGAACGAAGATCGAGAAGATTTGACCAACCAGATCCCCTAAATGTGTAGAGAATGTAACAAGGTTGATGTTCACCGCCAGCAGGATCAATTCCACAGACATGAGAATAACGATCACGTTTTTCCGGTTAAGGAAAATACCGAGAATTCCCAAAGTGAAAAGGATAGCTGCAACGCTGAGATAATGTGCAAGACCAATTTCAAACATTACACACCCTTTCCGCTTTCAACTTTTTTGAACTCGGCAACTTCTTGAACGTCCACGTTGATCTGGTCACGAATGACCTGACGACGTACACCTGCACGTTGGCGGTGTGTCAGAACAATTGCCCCGATCATCCCAACCAGAAGCACAAGGCCAGCTGCCTGGAACAAGTAAATATAGTCCGTATAAAGAATAGCCCCGAGTGCATGCGTATTGGTCATGGTTTCAATGGCTGGTATGGGCGCGGCCCCTGCTTTTGCAGCTTCCGGCGCGAAGTGCCAGCCCCCCATCACAACAGCCAATTCCGCCAACAGGATAATCCCGACAGAGGCACCCAGTGGCATATATTGCAAGAAGCCTTGGCGTAGCTCTACAAAGTTGATGTCCAGCATCATAACAACGAAGAGGAACAAGACCGTGACAGCGCCGCAGTAAACGACAACCAGCAACATTGCCAGGAATTCAGCGCCCATCAGGACAAAGAGCCCTGCGGTGTTGAAAAAAGCAAGAACGAGGAACAAGACCGAGTGAACCGGGTTTTTGGCGGTGATAACCATCACCGCACTTGCCACGGTCACTGCAGCAAATAGATAGAAAGCCAATGCTTGTACTATCATGCGACCCCCTGGCCGAAATATCGGCTATTCAGGATGTTAAAAGACATTTTCATAATTCTTTCCCCTACCCCCATAAATCAGCGATACGGCGCATCAAGATTGATGCGGGCAGCGAGTTCAGTTTCCCAACGCGCACCGTTCGCCAAAAGCTTATCTTTATCGTACATAAGCTCTTCGCGGGTTTCGGTGGCAAATTCGAAGTTCGGACCTTCCACAATCGCATCAACAGGACAGGCTTCTTCACAGAAACCGCAGTAGATACATTTGGTCATGTCGATATCATAACGCGTGGTGCGGCGTGAACCGTCACTGCGGGGTTCGACTTCGATGGTGATGGCTTGTGCCGGGCAAATTGCTTCACACAATTTACAGGCAATGCAGCGTTCTTCCCCGTTTGGATAGCGGCGCAGGGCATGTTCTCCACGAAAACGTGGAGACAGCGGGCCTTTTTCAAACGGATAGTTCAGCGTCACTTTCTGCTTGAACATATAGCGAAACGTAATCCACAGACCTTCAAGCAGTTCTTTGAGGATAAACGCGCGGGCTGTTTTTGTAACAAGACTCATATCACGTTCTCCTTATTGAATACCGGGGGCGAAACCGCCGTAAACGGCAACACCCGACGCAATGATAACACCAGCCAGAGACAGTGGCAGGAAGACTTTCCAGCCCAGACGCATTAACTGGTCATAGCGATAACGCGGATATGCCGCACGCAACCAGATAAAGACGAAGAGCAGGAAGCAAATCTTCAAAATCAGCCAAACCGGACCGGGAATGAAGGAAAGCGCATCAAACGGGGGTAACCATCCACCCATGAACAGAACTGCCGTGAAAGCAGACATCATAATCATGTTGGCATATTCACCCAGGAAGAACAGCGCAAACGCCATCCCACCATATTCTACGTTATAACCACCGACCAATTCGGCTTCTGCTTCTGGCAGGTCAAACGGGTGTCGGTTCGTTTCTGCAACACATGAGATAAAGAACATTACAGCAAACGGGAACAGCGGTGTGAACATGAACCAGACGTCTTCTTGTGCGCGTACAATGTCGTTTAGGTTCAAAGAGCCTGTAAAGACCAGCACGGTAATGATGATAAAGCCCATAGAGACTTCATAAGACACCATTTGCGCCGCAGAACGAAGCGAGCCCAAGAAAGCGTATTTTGAGTTTGACGCCCAACCAGCCATCAAGATGCCGTAGACACCCAGACCTGAGGCCGCAAACAGATACAAAACCCCGACATTGATATCTGACAAAACCAGTGTGTCGCTGAACGGAATAACCGCCCAGGCCACCAGTGCCAGAATAAGGGTCAACATGGGTGCAATGATAAAAACGCCCCTGCTTGCCCCTGTTGGAATGATAAGTTCCTTAAGGAACAGCTTTAAACCATCGGCCATAGGTTGCAACAGCCCCCACAGCCCAACAACGTTGGGACCGCGACGCAGGTGCATGGAGCCGATAACTTTACGCTCTGCCAGTGTCAGATATGCAACAGAAAGCATAACTGGCAATACGATGGCTACGATCTTAATGACAGTCCAGATCGTGGGCCAGAGATAGCCTTCCCAGAACTCAGCCATTGGTCCCCGTCCTTTGCTGTGGGTTAATCAGAGCCTCGGTACATTCTGCCATTGTTTTAGAAACACGGCTGACCGGGTCTGTCATGTAATAATTCGAAATTGGTGATGTGATTGCAGTCGCATCCAGATCACCTTTGACACCAAAATCATCCCAAGATGCTTTTTGAATATCATCCGGGTTGGCAAATGTCGGGCTGACTTCTGCCAATTGGGCACGGAGTTGCTCAAGGGAGTCAAACGGCAATGTTTTACCAATGACTTCAGAAAGCGCACGCAGGATAGTCCAATCTTCTTTGGCTTCACCCGGTGCAAATACAGCTTTCGAACCATATTGCATGCGCCCTTCGGTGTTGACGTAAATCCCGTCTTTTTCCGTATAGGCTGCCCCAGGCAAGATGACATCGGCACATTGTGCCCCGGCATCACCGTTGTGGCCTTGATAGATTACAAAGGAATTTGCCAGTTTAGAGGTGTCAATTTCATCAGCACCCAGCAGGTAAACCACATCAGCTTTGCCTTCAGTGATTGCTGCGGTATCCATAGCGCAGTCACCTGGAACAAAGCCAAGCTCCAGACCACCGACACGGGCCGCAGCGGTATGTAAAACGTTAAAGCCGTTCCATTCCCCACTGATAAGACCGTATTTGTCTGCGATTTGTTTGGCAACTTGCAGAATGGCTGCCCCGTCTTTGCGCGTCAGGGCACCTTGACCCAAAATCAACATCGGCTTTTCAGCAGATTTGAGAACTTCGGCAAAAGGATGTGCACCGCCTGCGATACTCGCTAGAACATCAGCTGTTTCACCCAGATGTTCACACCCAAATGTCAGATCAAAATTTTCACCAACCATTGCCGCTTTAAAGCCGCCATGTGTGTAGCGTTTACGAAGGCGGGCGTTGATGATCGGCGCTTCCCAACGGGTGTTGGAACCGATGATCAAACAGGCATCTGCTTCGTCAATACCTTCGATTGTGGTATTAAACAGGTAGCTTGCACGAACGCTAGGGTCGTATTGTGCCCCATCTTGACGGCAATCGATGTTTGCGGAACCTAGGCTTTCAGCCAGCAATTTCAAAGCAAACATGCTTTCAACATCCACCATGTCCCCTGCAAGAGCAGCAAACTTGGAACCATCCAGACCATTCAGTTTATTTGCGATGGCTTTAAAAGCGTCTTCCCAAGTTGCGGGTTTCAGCTTGCCGTCAACGCGCACATAAGGACGATCCAGACGTTGTGTTTTTAAACCATCAATGGCATAGCGACCTTTGTCCGCCAGCCATTCTTCGTTTACTTCTTCGTTTAGACGCGGCAGGACACGTAAAACTTCGTTTGAACGGCTATCCAAGCGAATGTTGGTGCCAACGGCATCAAAGACGTCAATGCTTTCTGTTTTCTTTAATTCCCATGGACGGGCTGTGTAGCTGTAAGGTTTGCTGGTCAAGGCCCCAACCGGGCAAAGATCCACAAGGTTTCCTGCCAGTTCCGTTTGGACAGCGCTTTGAACGTAAGTGCCAATTTCCGTGTGATCACCGCGGAAGGTACCGCAAAGATCAGACGTCCCGGCAACTTCTTCAGTGAAGCGCACACAACGGGTACAGTGGATGCAACGGGTCATAAACGGGCGAATGATGGGACCGAAGTCTTTATCTTTCACGGCACGTTTTTCTTCCGTGTAACGACCTTTGTCCCCGCCATAAGCCATGGCTTGGTCTTGAAGGTCACATTCCCCGCCTTGGTCACAGATCGGACAATCCAGTGGGTGGTTGATCAGAAGAAGTTCCATCACGTTTTCACGGGCTTTACGAACTTTTTCATTATCCGTATGGATGACCATCCCTTCCCCAACCGGCATAGCGCAGGAGGCGATAAGTTTAGGCGCGCGTTCCATTTCAACAAGGCACATACGACAGTTACCTGCAATGGACAGACGCTCATGGTAACAGAAACGCGGAATTTCGATCCCGGCTAATTCACAGGCTTGCAGCACTGTGAGGCCGTTTTCGACTTCGATCTCGTTACCGTTAATTGTCAGCTTGGGCATTCAATCTCTCTCCTAAGCTGCTGCGTTCTTTGCAGCGTGGTAGGCTGCAATACGAGCTTCCATTTCCGGACGGAAATGTTTGATGAGACCCTGTACAGGCCATGCGGCTGCATCACCAAGCGCACAGATCGTGTGACCTTCGATTTGACGAGTTACCTCTTCAAGAAGATCGATCTCTTCCACGGTTGCGTTACCGACAACCATGCGCTTCATCATGCGTGACAACCACCCTGTACCTTCGCGGCACGGTGTACATTGACCACAGCTTTCGTGTGTGTAGAAATCAGACAGACGCGAAATCGCCTTGATGATGTCTGTATCTTTCTTCATCACGATGACAGCGGCCGTTCCAAGGCCGGAACCATGTTCACGCAGACCATCAAAATCCATGATCGCGTTATCACATTGTTCCTTATTCATGACCGGAACGGACGATCCACCGGGGATGACAGCCATCAGATTGTCCCAGCCACCAATAACGCCGCCGCAGTGTTTTTCCAAAAGGTCACGAAGGGAAATACCCATCGCATCTTCAACAACACAGGGGCGTTCAACGTGACCGGAGATACCATAAAGCTTGGTTCCAGTGTTGTTTTCACGGCCAATGCTGGCAAACCAGTCACCGCCACGACGCAAGATTTCCGGTGCAACAGCGATAGATTCAACATTGTTTACGGTGGTTGGACAACCATACAGACCAGAACCAGCCGGGAAAGGTGGTTTCAAGCGAGGTTGGCCTTTTTTACCTTCCAAACTTTCAATCAATGCGGTTTCTTCGCCACACACGTAAGCCCCTGCCCCACGGTGGACGTAGAAATCAAAGTCCCAACCGTGAACATTATTTGGGCCAATCAGCTTGGCCTCGTAACATTCATCAATGGCGGCTTGCAAAGCCTCTGCTTCACGAACAAATTCACCACGAATGTAAAGATAACAGGCATGAGCTTGCATGGCGAAAGAGGCGATAAGAGCCCCTTCGATCAAGGTGTGTGGATCATTGCGCATGATCTCACGGTCTTTACAGGTACCCGGTTCACCTTCATCGGCGTTAATAACCAGATAGTGCGGACGTTCACCGACTTCTTTGGGCATAAAGCTCCATTTGATCCCGGTTGAAAAGCCTGCCCCACCACGCCCACGAAGACCGGACGTCTTCATTTCGTTGATGATCCAATCATTTCCTTTTTCAAGAATACCTTTTGTGCCATCCCAACAACCGCGAGATTGCGCGCCTTTTAAGGATTTATCCTTCAGGCCATAGATATTCGTGAAAATGCGATCCTTATCAGTAAGCATTAGGCATCTCCCGTCAAGCTGGTCAGTTCACCAAGCGGTGCGGCACCTGTACGACCATTTTGCGGACCTGGTGTTGGCTCTTTACCGCTACGCAGATCATTAATGATCCGGGTTGCATCCTCAGCCGTGAGGTCTTCATAATAGTCGTCATTGATTTGCATCATCGGTGCGTTCGAACAAGCGCCCAGACATTCCACTTCCCACAGGGTAATCAAGCCATCTGTTGATGTCTCGCCTGTATGAATTTCTGCAGCTTCCTGCACTGCCTTGACAATTTCGTCAGACCCGCGCAACCAGCAGGAAATGTTGGTGCAAACCTGTACGTGATGTTTCCCAACAGGTTCTTTGTTGAACATGGTGTAAAAAGTCGCCACTTCGTAGACACGAACCGGTGCCATGCCAAGCATGTCTGCAACGACATCCATGGCAGCAACGGGCAGCCAGCCGTATTGGCGTTGGGCCAAATCCAGCAAGGGCATGCAAGCGCTTTGTTGTTTACCTTCTGGGTACTTGGCAATGTGTTTTTTGGCAAGTTCCAGATTTTCCGGTGTAAACTCGAAACTATCCGGTTGTTGAATATTCATATTGCTCATCGATCAATCTCACCGAAAACGATATCAAGCGAACCGATATTAGCGGTAATATCAGCAAGCATATGACCTTTGGATAAGAAATCCATGGCCTGCAAATGGGCAAACCCTGGGGCACGGATGTGACAGCGATAAGGCTTATTCGTCCCATCAGAGACCAGATAGACCGCAAATTCCCCTTTCGGCGCTTCAACCGCACAATAGGTTTCACCCGCCGGTACTTTGAACCCTTCGGTAAAGAGTTTGAAGTGATGGATCAAAGCCTCCATCGAGGTCTTCATCGCAGCACGTTTTGGTGGGGTGTATTTATTGTCTGTACATTTAACCGGATCACCGACACAGGCATCCAGCTTGTCGCAAGCCTGCAAAATGATCTTACAGGTTTCATACATTTCCAGAACACGTAGATAATAACGGGCATAACAGTCATTAACCCGCGTACCGACTGGAATATCGAAGTCAAATTCATCATAAGAATCATAAGGCTGACTTTTACGCAAATCCCATGGAACACCGCAACCGCGGATGTTTGGACCTGAGAAACCCCAGTCTTGTGCTTCTTCGTATGTGATAATCCCGATATCGACAGTACGTTGGCGGAAAATTCGGTTGTCCGTCAAAAGTGTTTCAATGTCTTTAACCACATCAGGGAAGCGTTCTGCCCATGCACGGACATCATCGGTCAGTCCGGCAGGAATATCTTGGGCAACACCACCCGGGCGGAAATAGTTCATATGCATGCGCGCGCCACAGGCACGTTCACAGAATTCATACAAAATTTCGCGTTCTTCAAAACCCCATAGGAACGGCGTCATTGCGCCAACGTCCATGGCATAGGAACAAACATTCAACAAATGGTTTTGGATACGACCGATTTCTGCAAAAAGAACACGGATATATTGTGCCCGTTTTGGAACTTCCATACCTGTTAGCTTTTCAATCGCCAGACAGAATGCATGTTCCTGGTTTTGTGGGGCAACGTAATCCAGACGGTCAAAGTACGGTGTACCTTGCGAATAGATTTTATGTTCTAAAAGCTTTTCAGTCCCGCGGTGCAACAGACCGATATGTGGATCAGCGCGATCTACAATTTCCCCGTCCAGTTCAAGAACAAGACGCAGAACCCCGTGAGCCGCAGGGTGTTGCGGGCCAAAGTTGAGGTTGTAGTTTTTGATTTGGTTCTCAGACATTAGGCTTCCTTCTCCGTTTTTTCATCACCGGGCAGGACACCTTGCAACCCTTCCCATGGGGAGAGGAAGTCAAAGCTGCGGAAGTCTTGCGTAAGCTTAACAGGTTCGTAAACCACACGTTTTTGTTCGTCATCGTAACGCAGTTCTACATAACCCGTCAGCGGGAAATCTTTGCGCAATGGGTGGCCTTCAAAGCCATAGTCCGTCATAATACGACGCAAGTCCGGGTGATCATCAAAATAGATGCCGAACAAATCCCATGTTTCACGCTCAAACCAGTTCGCTGTACTAAAGATGCTTGTCACGCTGGGCACAGCAGTATCTTCGTCTGTTGTGACTTTAACACGCACACGTAGGTTATGGGTCATCGACAGAAGGTTATAAACCACGTCGAACCGTTCTTCCCGGTTTGGATAATCCGCACCACAGACATCAACTAATACTTTAAAGAGACAATTTGCATCATCACGCAGGAACGTGAGAACTTTACAAATAGCATCGCGGCGTGCGTGAAGGATCAGCTCGCCGTTTAAAATTTCTGTGCTGGTGATTTCCTGAGAAAGTTTCAGGTTCGCAATTTCTGCAATTTCCTTTAAGGCTTCACTCATATTAACCTACCCCCTTAACGGAAAAGCGTACCTGTGCGGCGAATTTTCTTCTGTAATTGAAGAATACCGTACACAAGTGCTTCTGCTGTTGGAGGACAGCCCGGGACATAAATATCAACCGGAACGACACGGTCACAACCACGAACAACGGAATAGGAATAATGGTAATATCCCCCGCCGTTGGCACAGGATCCCATTGAGATCACATAGCGTGGTTCAGCCATTTGGTCATAGACGCGGCGAAAAGCCGGGGCCATTTTGTTGGTTAACGTCCCAGCTACAATGATCACATCAGACTGACGTGGGCTTGGGCGGGGAACAATACCAAAACGGTCAAGGTCATAGCGTGCCATATAGGCATGCATCATCTCAACCGCACAGCAGGCCAGACCAAATGTCAAAGGCCAAAGCGAACCAGTACGCGCCCAGTTCACTACCTTATCCAATTGCGCAACGACGAAACCACGATCTTGGATTTCGTCGGTAATTGCTTTTAACAGTTCGTCTTGATCCTGACCGTTAGGTACAGGCGCAAGAGCTTGAGAGCCGGGCTTGGAATCTACTCCCATTCCAGAGCTCCTTTCTTCCATTCGTAAACGAAACCGATGGTGAGAACACCAAGGAACACCATCATTGACCAAAAGCCAAACAGGCCTACATTCCCTAGTGAGATTGCCCATGGGAAGAGAAAGGCGACTTCAAGGTCGAAAATGATGAAGAGAATGGCCACCAAATAAAAACGCACGTCGAATTTTGTACGGGCATCTTCAAAGGCAGCAAAACCACATTCAAATGCGGTATTTTTTTCTGTATCGGGGCGCTGACGCACAACGATATAAGAGGCCCCAATCGCAATAACGGCAATAGCGATAGCAATGCCGAGAAAGATCAGGATCGGTAGATATTCTTGCAGGAGTGCTTCCATAGTAGCGTTCCTTTAATGCCTTAACCCCTATCCTTTTAACCTATTCCCATGAATTTGGAAATGGTTCGCTGTCAGGATATGGTTACAGGCGCTTAACCAAAGAAAAAATGTATTAAGTGAATTTCGGTAATTAGCGTCGCAACGATTGCTGAATTTTTACAGGCGAACTCCCTCTTTGTTCATATCAGATGCATCTGTCACAAAGCATCTTCGTTGCATCGCCAGTCCTTTTTTTGAACTGTCCGACAAAATGGCGAGAGTGACGGGACTCGAACCCGCGGCCTTCGGCGTGACAGGCCGACGCTCTAACCAACTGAGCTACACCCCCATAATCAGGCAGACATGGGATTATCGCACCGTCCGAAAACTGTCAAGTGGATGGAAAACCCATGTCTTTGGTCTTACCATTTGTTTGCACTGAAAATAAGCGCCACAATCTTGCCCAAAAGCTTAGTATGTATATGCTTAAAAGCATTTTCTAATATAGCTTTTTTATACAGTTTGAATTTGATGAATGTTTTATTTTTTTTGGTGAAGCTGTTGAAAGAGAACAATTTCAGACTTATCGATGAAACATATGAATTAGAAAGGATGCGAGTCCTTGAGAACTGTTCTTAATAAATGGTTAAACATTCTTTCCAAGGGTGATATCTAAATGACCAGAACGTGATTACCACCCTTCAAACCAACCAAAAGAAAGAAGCCAGAAACCTGCTAACGATCCGATCAGATACATGGCACTACGGGTCTGCCATCCCTCAGGTTTGTTTTTAAACGTTCTAAGGAAAAGCCGACCCGCGAGTATAAATAGAATAAGCCCAGCAATTTCGGGCAAATTGGACATAAGATATTAACCACGTTGGACGTTGTTAAACCGTTCAAAGAATGCTTCGGTTGCTCTTAAAACGCGACGGCGCGTGACAATACCAACCACATGACCATGATCCATTACGGGGTACAGACGATATGTTTTATCTTTGAAAACGGCGGCTGTATCAATCAAAGTTGCATCAACATTGATGGTATCGACATCAGTCGTCATATATTCGGCAACCATTCCCGGTGGACGTTCGTTATAAGAAGCATCCAGAACTACACGGATACAGTCTGTTTCGGATAAAACACCGACAAGTTTATCTTTTTTATCCATAACGACAGCTGCTGGAATTTCTTTATGCACCAATGTTTGAACAGCATGGTACATGTCTTCTTCCGGGCTGAGACGGACAAAGTCTCGAACCATAAAATCTTTGACGCGAACTGTGTGTAACATTGCTTCCTCCTCATTGTTTTTTTTATATTATGCTGTTCTTCTGAAAAGGAAAAACAGTTTTTGAGAAGATCATCAGATTGATGAATAAAACATCAACCCTCCCCCCTTGATGATAGCTTGAGCGGCGTTAGGTTAAGGCGGTACCAGCATTGGAACATAAGCCACAAAGACAAACCGCTAAGCGTAACCACCATAGACCAAGTCGCCCCTACGAAACCATAGGCCGGAACAAGCCAACTAAACAAGATAATTTCGATAAAAAGTGCAATCGCTATGGAACTAATTACAATTCTACGGTGTCCGGCAAACTGCAGGAACGGTACGGAAAAGCCAGCAACAAAATTTAGGTAATATGCTGCCATCAGCATCATAAGGCTGTGGTAACCAATTTCATATTCCACACCAAATGCACGAAGCAATTCTTTCCCTTTAACGATGAACAGGATTAAGGGGATCAAGCCACCCCACAGAACTACATGCATGCTTGTGCCGTATAGTCGTTGAACCTTGTTATGATTGCGTTGCTGTAATGCCGGGGTGATATAGGGTAAGACACTGAAATTGACCGCCACGAAGATAATCAGCAGGAAACGTGCGTGCTTTACGAGAACAGCATAGATGGCCACATCTTCTTCTCCACTCAGCAATTCGCACATATAGAGCCCCATTTGTTCCATCGCGATAAAGAGTACGGCCGACAGCATCAAAGTCAGCGCTGTGCCGGTCCATTCCCTGCTTTCCACTATGGGGATGGCTTGACGGATTTCGCCTTTCATGTGGTGTTTTAACAAAATGAGTTGGAACAAAAGAATGAACATAAAGCTGAGGGTGAAAACACCAACCAAGTCCCAGTCATCGACGCCCCCATGTTCAACCAGATAATACCCGCCACTCATGACCAGAATAGGCAGGCCAATATTTGTGGGGGCTGTTGCCATAAAAATATGATGAAAACAGCGCAAAGCCTTTGTACTTAATAAAACAAGGGAAATAACGGGAAGCGCAACAAATGTGATTAAAATCGGATGGTCCGATTTAATAAAAGCAAAAGAAAAGCCGAGCATGCCAATTGCGACACTACTGCCTAAAACAAGGAGAAAGGAAAATTTTAAAATACCTTTGATACGAGGCCAGTCTTTTTCTTTTAGATATTGTGGCAGGTATTGCATCAGGGCCTGATCCGCCCCCAACATGGCAATCATTCCCCCGAATACGGCTGCCGAGGATGCAACGGAATAATCCCCAAGGTCTTCAGGGTTGAGCCATTGCGACAGCGCAAGGTTTAAAAAGTAATCGAGGGCAAAGCCCGTACAGGCGATCAAGATACCCAGCCAGCTACCACTTAGAACAGCCGGGTCCAGCCGTTTCAAGTGTCGTTGAACCGGAAATGTTTTTTTCACATTTTCTGCGTCTTTATCTTGTGCTTGATGGTCGCTCAAGAAAAAATCCTTTGAGAGATTGGCAGGCCCTAGAAACAGTTTGACCACGATCACCATTCGATGACCGTGGTCAATAAACTATCGCTACTTTGACACAGATTAACCGAAGTCGTCGAGTAGAATGTTTTCGCGTTCAACACCCAGATCAAGCAGCATCTGAATAACAGATGAGTTCATGATGGGCGGGCCACAAAGATAGTATTCGCAATCTTCAGGCGCCGGATGTTCTTTCAGATATTCTTCAAACAGAACATTGTGAATGAAGCCGGTGTAGCCGTCCCAATTGTCTTCCGGTTGTGGATCAGACAGGGCGCAATGCCATTCAAAGTTTTCATTTTCAGCCGCCAGTCCGTCAAAATCTTCAACGAAGAACATTTCTTTAACAGAACGCGCGCCATACCAGAACGAAATTTTACGTTTGGATTTCAGGCGTTTTAGCTGGTCGAAAATGTGTGAACGCATTGGTGCCATACCAGCCCCGCCACCAACGAAGACCATTTCATTATCGGTTTCGCGGGCAAAGAATTCACCATACGGACCAGAAATTGTCACTTTGTCACCTGGTTTCAGGTTCCAGATATAAGTGGACATGATGCCCGGTGGAATACCTTCAGACCCCGGTGGCGGTGTTGCGATACGAACGTTCAGCATGATCATGCCTTTTTCGTCCGGATAGTTCGCCATGGAATAGGCACGCAGGCAATCTTCCTCCTGCTTGTGGCTGATATCCCAGAAATTGAAGTGATCCCAATCGGCGCGATATTGTTCTTCAACGTCAAAGTCTTTGAAAGAGATATCATAAGGTGGGCATTCAATTTGAATATAACCACCTGCGCGGAACGGGACGTCTTCGCCTTCAGGCAATTTAAAGATCGGGCATTTGATGAAGGTCGCCACGTTTTCATTGGAGACAACTTCACATTCCCATTTCTTCACACCGAAGACTTCTTCAGGGACGTCGATTTTCATATCCTGTTTCACAGCAACTTGACAAGACAGACGGCAGCCTTCTCGGGCTTCGCGCTTGTTAATGTGTGATTCTTCTGTCGGCAGAAGTGATCCCCCGCCTTCATGTACATTTACTGTACATTGACCACAGGATCCCCCGCCGCCACAGGCAGACGGGATAAACAGACCATTATCGGCCAGTGTTGTCAGGAGCTTCCCACCGGGGGCAACTTCAATGGTTTTTTCGTTGTTAATCAGGATCGAAACGTTGCCTGATGGTACCAGCATCTTTCTGAAGACCAGAATGATGAGGACCAACGCCAGAACGATGGCTGTGAAAACAACGACACCTGCTGTAAATTCTTGCATGGTTTTTCCTACTCGTTTCTTTCTTCAGCCTACAGTTTCACGCCTGAGAAGGCCATGAAACCCATGGACATCAGGCCCGCGGTGATAAAGGTGATCCCCAAGCCTTGCAGGCCAGCAGGCACGTCACTGTATTTCAGCTTTTCACGGACGCCAGCCATTGCTGTAATCGCCAAAGCCCAACCAATGCCGGAACCAAAGCCATAGGTAACAGATTCACCAAAACCATAATCACGTTCTACCATGAACAGGGATCCCCCCATGATTGCACAGTTCACCGTGATCAATGGCAGGAAGACACCTAGCGCGTGGTATAATGCCGGGAAGAATTTATCGAGAACCATTTCAAGGATTTGAACGATCGCGGCGATAACCCCGATATAACAGATCAAACCGAGAAAACGCAGGTCGATATCCGCAACGCCAGCCCAAGAGAGTGCCCCTTCTTTCAAAAAGAGGGATAGAACCAGATTGTTGGCCGGAACCGTAATGGCTTGGACAACCACAACCGCAATCCCCAGACCAAGGGCTGTTTCGATTTTCTTTGATACGGCCAGAAAAGTACACATACCAAGGAAAAACGACAGGGCCATGTTTTCGATAAAGATCGATTTAACAAAAAGGCTAATATGAGCTTCCATGATTAGTACCTCACCGGGAAGGAAATCTTGAAGTCACGTTCTTCCACCTGCTCCGGCTTGTAAGAGCGAACCGCCCAAATCAGCAGACCGATGATGAAGAACGCACTTGGTGGCAACAGTAAAAGACCATTTGGCACATACCAGCCGCCATCGTTTACCGTTGGCAGGATGGTGATACCGAGCAGCTTGCCCGCACCAAAGAGTTCGCGAATAACCGCAACAGAGACCAGAACCAAGCTATAGCCGAGACCGTTACCGATACCATCCAGAAAACTGGGGATCGGCGGGTTGGACATTGCATAGGCTTCTGCGCGCCCCATTACGATACAGTTGGTGATGATCAAACCAACGAAAACAGAGAGTGTCTTGCTGATCTCATAGGCATAGGCCTTAAGGATTTGATCCACCACGATAACCAAAGACGCAATAATAACCATCTGCGCGATGATACGAATACTGCTTGGGATTTGGTTACGGATCGCACTGATTAAGAAGTTTGAACATGCAACAACCGAGGTCAAGGCTACGCACATGATGAGTGAGACTTGCAACGAAGATGTTACAGCCAAGGCAGAACACACGCCAAGGACTTGCAACATAATCGGGTTGTTATCGACTAATGGGTCCGTCAGGACATTTTTCTTTGCCATTGTTCCCCCCTATTGCTTCTGATTGCGCAGGAAAGGACCAAATCCTTTCTCTCCGACCCAAAATTGGACGAGATTGTTAACACCGTTACTGGTCAAGGTTGCCCCTGCCAATGCATCTACCTGATATTCACCAGATGCACCGCCTTTAACGACAGAAATTTCAACATTCCCTTCGTCGTCATAAAGCTTTTTACCTGGCCAGAGGTTGCGCCATTTCGGGTTATCGACTTCACCACCCAGACCGGGTGTTTCGGCATGTTCATAGAATTGGAGGCCCGAAACCGTGTTCATATCTGGTTGCAGAGCCACAAAACCGTACAAAGTGGACCAAAGACCATACCCATGGATTGGCAGAATCAGCTTTTTCAGCTCGTCGCCTTCTTTGACTAGATAAACACTGGCAAGGTTGGCTTGACGCTTAATACTGGCCTGATCTTCTGCTGTCGTTAATTTTTCGCTTTGTGCAGGATCTTTGGCTGCTTTTCGTTGATCATATGTCGCAGGGTCTACAGCGTCGCTATATTCACCTGTTTCCAGATCAATCACACGCGGTTCGATTTTGCTTTGGTAAGCCGCTTCAATATCGGCGCCTTCTTCCATAAGTCCGGCAACTTCAAGAATGATTTTCTTTTTCGCCAGACTTTTGTTCAATTCTTGGGTCGGTTTCAGCATCACAGCTGCCGCAGACACTGCAATTGATGCAATGAGGCTCAACGCGACGGCAACAATAATTGTGCGAACCGGCGTTTCTGCGGGTGCTGATGTGTTTTGTTCATTATCAGACATTTCGACGCAGCCTCCTCTTAACATTAGCTTTGACGACAAAGTGGTCGATCAGCGGTGCAAAGATGTTACCAAACAAGATGGCGAGCATCATGCCTTCAGGGAAAGCAGGGTTCACAACACGGATCAGAACCACCATGATGCCGATCAAGGCACCATAGACCCAACGACCTTTGTTGGTCATTGCACCAGAAACGGGTTCGGTTACCATAAAGATCAGACCAAACGCATAGCCACCGATGACGAGATGCCAGTACCAAGGCATCGCAAACATTGGATTGGTGTTACTACCGATCATGTTGAACATATAGCTGGTTGCGATCATACCGATGAGGCAGCCTGCAATCAGGCGGTAGTTTGCAATCTTGGTAAAGACCAGGAAGACCCCGCCAATGAGACAAGCCAGCGTGGATGTTTCACCCAAAGACCCAGGGATGAAGCCAAGGAAAGCATCCATCCATGTAAAGCCCATTTCAGGCAAGGCAGCAAAACCTTTTTCATTGGCAACGCTAAGCGCAGTTGCACCGGAATAGCCATCAACCGGGACCCAGACTGTGGCACCAGATTGGCTTGCCGGATAAGCAAAATACAGGAAGGCACGACCAACAAGGGCCGGGTTCAAGAAGTTTTTACCTGTACCGCCAAAGACTTCTTTACCGATGACAACACCAAAGGAAATACCAAGTGCAACCTGCCAAAGCGGCGTGGTTGGCGGCAGGATCAGGGTGTAAAGCATGGAAGTTACAAGGAAACCTTCGTTGACTTCGTGCTTTCGTACTACCGCAAACAAAACTTCCCAAAGACCACCGACCACAAGGGTCACCACATAAATGGGTAAGAAATACATTAACCCATGGATCATGTTGGCGATGATGTTATCCGGGTTAAACCCAATGCCCAGTAAGTTGATAATGTGGCCTGCGACTGTATTTGGTGCGGTAATGCCCATAGACTGCAAGGCCGTGTTGGCTTGCAGGCCTGTGTTATACCAAGCAAACAAAATACAAGGGATCGCAGCGACGACCACATAACTCATCATGCGTTTCAGATCTAGGTGATCACGTGCATGCGGGGCTTTGTAAGTGACATCCTTTGGAGAATAAAGGAAGGTATCCACCATTTCGTAGAGAGCATAATATTTTTCATATTTGCCGCCGACGTCGAAATGATGATGCATACTGTCAAAGAAATTACGGAGTCCCAAGATCAGCCCTCCTTCTCAATTTGTGTGAGGCTTTCACGCAAGGCTTCGCCGTAACAGTATTTACTGTGACAGACAAAGCTACAAAGCGAGAGATCTTCCTCGTCCAATTCCAAGGCGCCAAGCGCCTGCGCTGTATCTGTATCCTTAACCAATAAGGCACGCAGTAACTGCGTCGGCAAGATATCGAGCGGCATAACTTGTTCATAAAGCCCAACAGGGACCATTGCACGATAGCTGCCGTTGCGATTGGTTGTCAGGTTAAAGAGTTTTTTCGGTGTCAGGGCAGACAGGTTGACGCGCGCGAAAGAGAATTTATCAAATTTCGGGATCAACCAGCCAAGAATGTCACGATCACGACCTTCATGCATTACGGTGACTTGTGTATGGTAACGCCCAAGGAAAGAGAAAGTATCTTCCGCCGTATCACCCGACAAAAGTGAACCAGAAATCACGCGGCAATCATCAAAGTTAAGTTCATTAGCAGTCAGTTCTTCAAGGTTCGCCCCGATACGTGTACGTACAAGACGCGGCTTTGTTACACCCGGACCTGCAAGCGAAATAACACGGTTTGGAGAACGTTGCCCATCGACAAACAGTTTACCAATGGCAATGACATCTTGATAATTGATGGTCCAGACAGATTTAGATGCACTGACCGGGTCCAGGAAGTGGATGTGCGTTCCAGCCAGACCTGCAGGGTGCGGACCTTCGAAGTCTTCAAAACGGACGTTTGCAATATCAGAACCCGGAATGTTACCACCGGGATATTTACAAACAAAAGTCGGACCTTCTGTGAGTTTGGAGATAAGCACCAAACCGTTATAAAAATCCTCTTTTGACTCTTCGATCACGACATTTGCATCAGCAGCCAACGGATTACTGTCCATGGCGGTGACGAAAATTGAACGTGGTGTATCGTCTGAGTGCGGCACTTTACTGTAGGGGCGTGTTCTGAAAGATGTCCAAGCACCAGAGACAGTCAGCTGTTCTCGGATTTTTTCAACAGACAGGTTAGCCAGGCTTTCCGGGCTGTGTTTATCAAATTGAACAGCCTCTTCGTTATCATCCAGTTCGATGACAACAGATTCAAGCGCGCGGCGATGACCGCGGTTAATGGCAACGACTTTACCGCCGCCAGGTGAGGCATATGTGATGTCCGGGCATTGCTTATCAACAAACAAAGCCTGGCCCCTCTTAACCTGATCGCCAACAGCGACCCGCATAGAAGGTTTAATCCAGGCAAAGTTCGGACCTAGCAAAGCGACTGTTTTAACCGGATTGCCATCATAGATGCGCTGTTCCGGTTCCCCTATTATCGGGATATCCAAGCCATTCTTAATTTTCATTCCTTAACTCTGTCCCCTCATTCGATTGAATTGACGACCCAACACTGAGTTTTTCAACATGGACGTAAATAACCGCAAATATAAATGCCCTTAAAGGCAGGACACGAAAACGCGCTGAGATACCATGGATATAGGGATGCGCGCAAATAAGATTTAGCTTTTTTTTGGTAAGACCAATTATGCTTTGTAACTATTTGATAATAATATATTTTATGGCACGGAAACAAAGCTGATTATGGTTGTTTTTGTCACGAAATGGGCAAGAATACGTAATCTACCCTAGAAAGAATCTAGATTTTTGTGCATTTGCACAATGGTCTTTTAAGATAAACACCAGAAAAAAGTTGCGAATAAAGATTATTTATTCAGCCATGCCCATTTTTTTACGCAAGTTTCGTTGATAGCAGCTATTTGGGTCGTGAGGGCGTTTGCAAACGACGCAATGATCAGCATCTGAAATGGCGTTTAACCCCCCACAGCTGCCTTGAATAGGTTTACGTTTAAACATCACACCTACGGCCATGCCTGCAATCATAACGACTACAATTCCGAAACTTAAAAAGAAGATTTCCATGGTAAATTCCTTTCTTGGGGTACAATGTTATTTATTCAAGGGTTGAACAAAAGCGTGAAACTGTGATGTTTTCTTCTCAATAAATTGATCCTGGCTCCGTATTAAGAAATACGCTGCAATGCCGTTATCCTCTGCCCATTTTAGGCCGTCTTCTTCCCCCATAACTAATAAGGTAGTTGCTAGGGCATCTGCCGTCATCGCATCTTTTCTCAGAACGGTAACGGAAGCAAGCTTGTGGCGGATTGGCCTTCCATCCAGTGGATCAATAATATGTGAAAAACGTACCCCATCCTTTTCAAAATAATTTCGGTAATCGCCTGATGTGGCCATACCTGTGGTTTCAACATCAATGATGCTATGCAGGCTGCGGCTATCAGCAGTTGGTGTTTCAATCGCAATTTTCCAAGGCTGGCGATGCGCATTGCTGCCTTTTACCCGCAAGTCACCGCCAATTTCAACCATATAATGCCCCACCCCTTTACTTTCAAGGTAGCGTGCAACCTGATCTATGCCAAAACCTTTGGCGATTGCCGAAAGATTGATGGTTAAGTCTGGTTCATCTTTCTTAATTCGATAGGATTTTTGGTCCAGATGGATCTTTTTATAGCCGATTGCTTTTAAGGCTTTTTTGATTTCATCACTTTGTGGTGGTTCATGCTCTCTCTTTTCCTTGGAAAAGCCCCAAAGCTTGATTAAAGGTTCTAGAGTGACATCAAAGCGACCATTACTTTGCAAACTGATTTCATTTGCTGATGATATGACGTTAAAGAGGTCATAAGAAACCTGCTGCCAGTCTGTTTCTTTTGACTGGTTAAACCTGACGAGCTCTGAATCTGCGACCCACAAAGACATTTTATCGTTTACGTCTTTTAGGACTTTATCAATCTCGGCCTTTATTTCTTGTGGTTTAAGGGCATCCGGTAAATCAATGACCTTGACCATGAAGGTGGTCCCCATGGTCGAGCCTGTAAAAACAGTTTCAGATTTGACATCAACCTGTTCTTCACAGGCAGTTATCATAAAAAGAAGCAAAGAAATTAATATCGGGCGCATGAACAAATCTCAAAATAAGGATGCCTGATAGAATAGAGGCAAAAATGAAAAAAGCCACCCGAAGGTAGCTTTTTCAAGATGGTGGGCGTCGAGAGATTCGAACTCCCGACCCCCTCGGTGTAAACGAGGTGCTCTAACCAACTGAGCTAGACGCCCATCATTTTGTGTACTTCTTGCCATCTAAGTAAGATGGTGGGCGTCGAGAGATTCGAACTCCCGACCCCCTCGGTGTAAACGAGGTGCTCTAACCAACTGAGCTAGACGCCCTCAAGAAGTGAGCCTGTTATAAGCTTAAATTTGTCAAATGCAATAGTTAATTTACATAAATTTGACAAAAAAAATATCAGCTTGAAAAAAGTAAAACCGGTTACCTTTCAGCAACCGGTTCCACAGGATTCCAGAACTAAAATTAAGCTTAGTTCACAGCGTCCTTCAAGCCTTTACCAGCTTTAAATTTCGGCTGTTTAGAAGCCGGAATTTGAATTTTTTCGCCGGTACGAGGGTTACGGCCTTCAGAAGCTGCACGTTGTGCAACAGAGAAAGTACCGAAACCGACGAGGCGAACCTCGTCACCAGATTTAAGTGCGTCAGTGATTGCGCCGAAAACGCCGTCAACTGCTTTAGATGCGTCTGCCTTTGAAAGACCAGTGCCAGAAGCAACTGCAGCCACAAGATCGTTCTTGTTCACCTGGGCCCCCTATAAAAGTTGGTTATTATTTAAAAAGCGAAGACGATTGATTGTTTCCAACCAACTGTCGAAGAAGGGCAAAGTTTAATAAGGCTTTCAGGGCGCGTCAATCCAAGATGCGCAGAATCTCTCAGTTTTTTGTAGTTTTTTCGTCTTTCACCTCACGGTTGTTACCGTGTGGTCACAAATCAGTCAAAAAAGAACGTAAAACGCGAATAAATAGCTAAAACGAAAAAACGCCACTTTAGAGAAAGCAGCGTTTTTCCAAGAGAATCTGTGCATTAAGACTAATGTGTCACAACACCATTCGAATCTTCATCCTGTGCTTTTGCAGCCAGTGCAGCTTGCTCTTCCTTTTTTTCATCCCATTCGATAGGAACGAGCGGTGCGGCCAAAGCTTTTTCCAAAACTTCGTCCACCCACTGGACAGGCACAATCTCAAGACCACGTTTGACATTATCAGGAATCTCTTTGAGATCCTTTTCGTTGTCTTTTGGAATCAGAACCAGTTTGATCCCGGCACGGTGCGCAGCCAACAGTTTTTCTTTCAAACCGCCAATGGGCAGAACACGGCCACGAAGTGTGATTTCACCCGTCATGGCCACATCTTTGCGAACCGGAACTCCGGTCAGAGCAGAAACGATGGATGTTGCCATCCCTACCCCGGCACTTGGACCGTCTTTTGGTGTTGCACCTTCCGGAACGTGCACGTGCAGATCCTTTTTCTGGAAGGTTGGTGGTTCAATCCCGAAATTGACAGAACGTGATTGAATGTAAGTCTTGGCTGCCTGAATCGATTCCTGCATGACGTCACCGAGTTTCCCGGTATATTTGATGCCACCTTTTCCAGCCAATGCAATGGCTTCAATCGACAGAATTTCACCGCCGACTTCCGTCCAGGCAAGGCCTGTGGTGATCCCGACCAGATCATCTTCTTCTACTTCACCGTAACGGAATTTCTTCACACCAGCATATTTTTCAAGATTGCGGGTTGTTACTGTGACTTTATCGCATTTGTTCAAAAGAATGTCGCGTGTTGCTTTGCGACAAAGCATTGCGATTTCACGTTCAAGATTACGCACACCGGCTTCGCGTGTGTAGTAACGAATAAGATCTCGAATAGCTGTGTCAGAAATTGTCCATTCAGCATCTTTCAAGCCAGCTGCCTTTTTCTGCTTGGAGATCAGGTGACGATTGGCGATTTCAACTTTTTCATCTTCGGTGTAACCTGAAAGACGCAGGATTTCCATACGATCGAGAAGTGGTTGCGGCATGTTGAGCGAGTTTGCCGTTGTTACAAACATCACGTCAGACAGGTCGTAGTCCACTTCCATATAGTGATCCTGAAACTTGTCATTTTGTTCTGGGTCTAATACTTCCAGCAAAGCCGAAGCTGGATCACCACGGAAATCGTTGCCCATTTTTTCAATCTCATCGAGAAGGAAAAGCGGGTTGGAGGCTTTCGCCTTTTTCATACCTTGGATGATTTTACCCGGCATAGAGCCAATATAGGTCCGACGGTGACCACGAATTTCAGATTCATCACGCACACCACCCAAGGCCATACGTACGTATTTACGACCTGTTGCGCGGGCAATTGATTTACCCAAAGATGTTTTACCTACACCGGGAGGGCCAACCAAACACAGGATCGGACCTTTCATTTTTTTGGTACGCTGTTGAACAGCCAAATATTCCAAAATACGTTCTTTGACTTTTTCCAGACCATAGTGATCTTCATTCAGAATATCTTCTGCACGTTGTAAGTCTTTTTTGACTTTAGAGCGTTTTTTCCATGGAACGGACAGCATCCAGTCAAGGTAATTGCGCACAACGGTGGCCTCAGCGGACATCGGGCTCATGGATTTAAGCTTTTTCAATTCGCCTTGTGCTTTTTCGCGTGCTTCTTTGGAAAGTTTGGTTTTCTTGATCTTTTCTTCAAGCTCGGAATTTTCATCTTTCCCGTCTTCGCCCTCGCCTAGTTCATTCTGAATGGCTTTAAGCTGTTCGTTCAGATAATATTCACGTTGAGACTTTTCCATCTGGCGCTTTACGCGATTGCGGATTTTCTTTTCAACTTGAAGCACGCCAATTTCTGTTTCCATGAACGAGAAAACACGTTCCAGACGATCCGTGATCGCGGGCATTTCCAACAATTCCTGCTTTTCAGAAATTTTAAGTGCCAAGTGAGAGGCAACCGTATCAGCCAGCTTTCCGGAATCTTCAATCTGATTGATGGAGACCATTACTTCCGGCGGAACCTTTTTATTCAGATTCACATACTGTTCAAACTGTGTAACGACGGAACGACCAAGGGCTTCAATCTCTTCATCAGTCCCTTCATCTTCTGGAATCTCTGTAACTTGAGCCTGGAAGAATTCGTCTGTCTGGGTATAGGAATCAATGCGCGCACGGCGACCACCTTCGACCAGAACTTTTACCGTCCCGTCAGGTAGTTTCAGCAGTTGCAGTACGGTCGAGACTGTACCGACATCATAGATATCTTCTGCTTTTGGATCGTCATCAGTTGCATTTTTCTGAGCAACCAGCAGAATTTGCTTATCTTCCTTCATGACATCTTCTAAAGCACGCACGGATTTTTCACGCCCGACGAAAAGCGGCACGATCATGTGCGGGAAGACTACGATATCACGAAGTGGCAGGACGGGATAAATACCGTCAGAATCATTTTCGAACATAAGACCCTTTTTTATTAAACTGTCTGTTCTATTGTGTGGCCCCGCTCAATCGGCAGCCACTTGCTAGGTCTATCTTAGACTAGAAAGAATTTAGCTCCCAAGAAGAAAACTTCAAGGGAGCTAAAAAAATTGTGTTTTGGGCTGTAAAAAGGGCTTTATGCGCTTTCATCAGCCTCTTCAGCCTTGTCGGCATAGATCAAAAGCGGTTTTGCATCACCCAAAACAGCTTCGGAATTAACCACAACCTCTTCTACATTCTCCAAACTGGGCAGTTCAAACATGGTATCCAGTAGGATTCCTTCCATAATGGAACGAAGGCCACGGGCGCCTGTTTTACGTTCAATCGCCTTATCTGCGATTGATTCAAGCGCACCATCCGTAAAGTTCAAATCTGCGTCTTCCATTTCAAAGAGACGCTGATATTGCTTCACAAGTGCGTTTTTCGGTTCTGTCAGGATACGAACCAAGGCTTCGTTATCCAAATCTTCCAGAGTCGCAAGTACTGGCAGACGCCCCACAAATTCAGGGATCAAACCGAATTTCAAAAGGTCTTCTGGTTCCATACCATGTAGGATATCACCGACACCGCGATCATCTTCGCTGCGCACATCTGCACCAAAACCAATCGACGTGTCACGGCCACGTGCTGAGATAATTCGATCAATACCCGCAAAAGCACCGCCACAAATAAACAGGATATTTGTTGTATCAACCTGCAAAAATTCCTGTTGTGGGTGTTTACGACCACCTTGGGGAGGAACAGAAGCTACTGTGCCTTCCATAATCTTCAACAATGCCTGTTGTACACCCTCGCCTGAAACATCACGGGTGATGGAGGGATTATCACTTTTGCGCGAGATTTTATCAACCTCGTCAATGTAAACGATACCACGTTGTGCACGTTCCACATTGTAATCAGCCGCTTGTAACAGTTTCAGGATGATGTTTTCGACATCTTCCCCCACATAACCAGCTTCGGTCAGTGTGGTTGCATCTGCCATGGTAAAGGGGACGTCCAGAATGCGTGCGAGCGTCTGGGCAAGTAATGTCTTACCGCAACCTGTCGGACCAACTAAAAGAATATTGGATTTTGCCAGTTCAACCTCGCCTGTTTTGCCCATATGGTTCAAGCGTTTATAATGGTTGTGAACGGCAACGGACAGGACGCGTTTTGCGAAAGCCTGACCGATTACATAATCATTGAGGACGTCAAAAATCTCTTGCGGGGAAGGTACACCTTCTTCTGATTTGGACAGGCTCGATTTATTTTCTTCACGGATAATATCCATGCATAATTCGACACATTCGTCGCAAATGAAGACGGTAGGCCCGGCGATCAATTTGCGGACTTCATGTTGGCTTTTGCCACAGAAGGAGCAATAGAGTGTGTTTTTTGAGTCGTCACCGGAAGACTTAGTCATGGTTTCTCCGTTTTTATTTGACGCAAATCTTGCGTCTGAATTTGTTCCTCTACCTGTAGATTAGCCCGACTTTGGGGGGCACCACAATGCCTAAAATGAGAAATACGGCTGTTTTATTACGTAGAAGGTCGTTTTTTGGATAAGTTAAAAGATCAAAACGCCCGCTATGTGAGCGGGCGTTAAGGGGGTTATTTATCTGATTTACCGTCATCTTCTGACTTCGGTCTGGAGTCGACCACTTCATCAATCAGACCAAATTCTTTGGCTTCTGTTGGTTGCATGAAACGATCACGTTCCAGTGCAGCTTCGATGTCATCAAATTTCTGACCTGTATGATGAACATAAATTTCGTTCAATCGTTTTTTCAATGTCAGGATTTCTTGTGCCTGAATTTGGATATCTGTTGCCTGCCCCTGAGCACCGCCAGAAGGTTGGTGAACCATGATACGTGAATTTGGCAGTGCATAGCGTTTACCCGCTGCGCCTGCAGCCAATAACAAAGATCCCATAGAACAAGCTTGTCCTAAACACACGGTTGATACATCCGGGCGGATATATTGCATAGTGTCATAGATGGATAGTCCTGAAGTTACAACACCACCCGGTGAATTGATGTACATGGCAATGTCTTTATCTGGGTTTTCCGATTCCAGAAAAAGCAGCTGGGCACAAATGAGACTGGCCATATGGTCTTCCACTTGCCCTGTAATAAAGATGATTCGTTCTTTTAACAGGCGAGAATAGATGTCATAGGCGCGTTCGCCCCGGTTTGTTGTTTCAACAACCATGGGGACGAGGTTGCTCATTACGCTATACGGATCAGTCATTATGAATTCGTTCCTTAAAATTTGGTGTGCATGATCAGCTGCATTAAAAAACCCACCCTACAGGTGAGTAAGGTGGGTTTTAAATTACGAAGCCTTTTCCAATCCCGCAAGAGGGAACATGGAAAAAGTGTCAAAAAGCTTATTCTTCGTCAGCTTTTTCTTCTTTTTTCTTCGCCGGTGCCTTTTTCTTGGCTGGTGCTTTTTTCTTTGCAGCAGCTTTTTTCTTTGGCTTTTCTTCTTCTTCGGTATTCAGGGCACCCAAGAGTTCATCTGCTGTTACTTCTTTATCTGTCACGTTTGCAAGTTCCAGAATGAAGTCGACAACTTTTTCTTCAAACAATGGCGCGCGAAGCTGTTCGATTGCTTGGGGATTGTTTTTGAAATATTCGAAGACCATTTGTTCTTGGCCTGGATAGCGACGCGCTTCGTTCATCACTGCACCGTTCAGGTCGTCTTGTGACAGTTCGATTTCGTTCACACGGCCAACTTCTGCCAGTACCAGACCAAGACGGACACGACGTTCAGCGATTTCAGCATATTCTGCTTTCAATTCGTCATCAGACTTGTCTTTGTCGTCTTCGTCGATTTGTTCCGGGTTGTTTTTACGTGTTTCTTCAAACTGTGCCCAGATTTGGTCAACTTCGCTTGTGACCAAGCTTTCTGGCAGATCGAAAGAGTGACCTTCATCCAACGCGTCCAGCAAGTGCTTTTTGACGTATTGGCGTGTCATTTGTTCAAATTCTTTAGAACGTTCTTCACGAATCGCATCTTTCAGCGCATCCAATGAATCCATGCCAACTTTTTTAGCTAGATCGTCATTGATCTCTGCTGGAACAACTGTGCGAATTTCGTTCACTTTACATTTGAAGACAGCGTCTTTACCGGCAAGGTTTTCAGCGCCATATTCGTCAGGGAATTTGACTTCAACGTCTTTTTCTTCATCGACTTTCATGCCGATCAGTTGATCTTCGAAGCCTGGGATGAATGTGTTGGAACCGATTTCAAGGCTGTAGTTTTCGCCCTTACCACCGTCAAATTCTTCGCCATCAACGCTACCAACAAAATCAATAACCGCGATGTTACCTTTGGCAACTTTTTTAGCTTTGGATTTAGCTGGTTCTGAATCTTTGTTAGCATCTGCAATACGTTGCAGTGTTTCGTCAATTTCTTCGTCTTTAACTGGAACGACCAGACGGTCAAGGCTGATTTTTTTGAAATCCATCATGTCGAATTCTGGGAAGAGTTCAACAGTCATGGAATATTCAAGATCTTCACCGTCTTCGAATTTGGTGATTTCGATCTTCGGCTGTGCAACCGGACGCAGTTCATTGTCCGCAATTGTTTTAGAAGAAGTTTCGTTTACAGTACCTTCCAAAACTTCACCCATAATGGACTGGCCATATTTCTGGCGCAGGATTTTCGCGGGTACTTTACCGGGGCGGAAACCTGGGATTTTGATGGTTTTGGAAATCTCGGTGAGGCGAGTTGTTACTTTTTCTTCGATGTCTGCGGCGGCAACAACAACATTATATTCACGTGTCAGGCCTTCGGCCTTGGTTTCAGTAACCTGCATGTCTGAAAATCTCTATGTAGATGAGTTATACGAATTCGTCTTATGGATTCTGATCGGCAGCTTGTCAGTTTTTTGGTGCGGGTGGAGGGACTTGAACCCCCACGCCGTGAAGCACCAGAACCTAAATCTGGCGTGTCTACCAATTTCACCACACCCGCAGGTACCAAAAAACTGTATCGATAGCGCCAAACGCCCGATCCAATTGGCGGCACACTCTATACATTCCCAAAGGGAAGTCAACACCGAAGTCGTCTTATTTTTGCAAAGAATTGAGAACTTTGGGCAAAATGACCGGAATATCTTCGGCAATTAGCCCTGCCCCATGGTGTTCAGCACATTTTCCATGCAACCATGCCGCCAGTGATCCGGCATCGAAAGCGTCCAGCCCCTGACACATTAAACCAAGGCAAATTCCAGCCAGACAATCCCCGCTTCCAGCTGTTGCAAGCCAAGGGGTTCCGCTTGTATTTATGCGTGCGCGACCATCTGGGTGGGCAATCACCGTATCGGGTCCTTTTAACAAGATAGTGTAGCCCGTTTGCTGTGCTGCCCTGCTTGCTTTTTCAAGTTTGCTCCCTGTCAGTTGTGGAAACAGACGGGAAAACTCCCCTTCATGCGGGGTGAGCAAGGTCTCGCCATTTCTTTGCGGTAGTTTGTCTAAAGACGTCATCATTGTCAGGGCATCAGCATCTAACACCAGTGATTTATCAGAGTGTAAAAGTGTTTTTATTTTTCCAGTGCGCCTTTTACTAATACCAAGACCAGGGCCAGCAAGGACAGCATTTTTCCTTGGATCAGACAAAAGGATGTCGAAATCTTCGTCACTGACAATATTGCCTGCATCAGCCTGTCGGTAAATCATATAGGCGGTGCCCTTGGCAGCAATGGTAATAAGTCCAGCCCCTACCCTGCGCGCAGATAAGGCTGCAAGACGACTTGCCCCTGTCATGCGTTGTCCGCCTAAAATGAGACCGTGTCCACGCTTATATTTATGGATGTCATTTTCAGGCCATGGAAAAAGCTGTGCAGGGTTGTTTCGTTCGACAAGACAGTTTAAGTCGGCAACTGTTTTGTCACTGATTCCGATATCACTGATAATTAAGTCCCCGCAATAATCTTTACCGGGGAAGAGATAGTGACCATATTTTGCCCGCGCAAATGTTACTGTCAGATCAGCTTTCAAACTTGTTCCGCGAATTTGTCCTGTCTGTCCATCAACTCCGCTTGGTGTGTCAACGCCCACAATAGGCACGTTCATTCTGCAGGCTGCTGTTAGGGTGTCTGCGACAAGTCCATCTACATCTCTTGCGAGTCCGGCCCCAAAGACAGCATCAACAATCAATTCTGCCCGTTCTAAATTTTCTGGTGATAAATGAAAAGTCTCAAAGGGCCACCGATCCGCATTTTCTTTGGCATCCCCTTTCAGGTTATCCCGCTCACCTAACAGTAAAATATCAACAGACCAGCCTTTTTGATGAAGCAAGCGGGCAACGACAAATCCATCCCCGCCGTTATTTCCGGGGCCACAGAGAATAACAGTTTTGCGAGGTGACCATCGTTTCTGAATTTCACGAGCGATGGAGCTCCCCGCAGCTTCCATCAGCTGAAGACCGGATACACCGCTTTCAATGGTTCTTTTGTCGGCTTCATACATTTGTTTTACCGATAAAAGACAGTTTTTTGATGAAATCCCCATGGCTATCCTTGCCTTTGACTGCAACAGCTTTTAAATACCACAGTCATTATAGCAATAAAATGAATGGATTGTCGTGCGGATCTTGGTCCTTGGCGCAGGTGTGGTGGGTACAACAACAGCCTTTTATCTTCAAAGGGCTGGACATGAAGTGGTGGTCATTGATCGCCAGAATGAACCAGGCATGGAAACAAGTTTTGCAAATGGCGGACAGATTGCAGCGGCCCATGCTGATCCTTGGGCAAGCCCCGCAACACCTTGGAAAGCGTTAAAGTGGATCGGGCAGAAAGAGGCACCGCTTCTTTTTCATTATATGCGCTATGACCCAGCTTTATGGTCTTGGTGTCTGAAGTTTTTGTCCAACTGCACACAAAAGAAGACAGAGGTTAACACAGAACGGACATTACGCATTGCGCTTCATAGTCGAGAGTGTCTGAAAAATATTCGCAAAAAAATCAGCCTTGATTACGATCACCGCGAAGAAGGGATTTTGCATTTTTATCGCAGTGAAAAAGAGTTTGAACTGGCTGTCAAGGCCGCTGAAACTATGCGTAAATATGGCTTGGACCGTAAAGTTCTGTCCCCGTCAGATTGCGTGAAAACAGAAAAGAACCTTGCTGGAATTGAAAGTGATCTGGTCGGGGGGATTTACTCTGCCAATGATGAAAGTGGCGATGCCCATCGTTTCACGCAGCAACTTGGGGCCTATTGCCGTCAGCAAGCGGTTGAATTTGCAACAAATCATGACATTCAGTCGTTGATTATTGAAGATGGTAAAGTTAAAGGCGTTAAAACAGATAAAGGTGACATTTATGGGGATGGTGTCGTCATCTGTTTGGGAAGTTTCAGTGCTCCGTTTTTGAAACCCTATGGTCTGAAACTACCTATTTATCCGGCTAAGGGCTATTCCATTACCCTTCCCCTGACGAAACCAGATAATGCACCGACGGTCAGCTTGACAGATGATGAATTCAAACTGGTCTTTAGCCGTTTGGGCGATCGTTTACGTGTTGCCGGAACGGCTGAACTCGGCGGATATAGTACGGATGTAAATCAAATTCGCAGCCGATTTATTCTTAAGAAAACATTGGAAATTTTTCCTGACTGTGGCGACCCTATGGGGGTCGATTATTGGGCGGGTCTCAGACCCAAGACACCGGACAGTGTACCCATCATTGGCAAAACACCTATCGATTCCTTATATTTAAACACCGGACATGGGACTTTGGGGTGGACCATGTCTTGTGGTTCTGCACAGGTTATTGCGGATATAATTTCGAAAAAAACACCTGAAATCGACCTTTCAGGGCTGTCTTTGGATAGATTCTGATCTTGCAACGCAGCATTTCCTTGCCAAGCCAACCCGTTAAGGTAACAATCACTTAAACTTTCGTGATTAAAGGTCAGGAGCTATCAATATGTCAGCCAAAATTCTAACCATCGCTCAACAAAAAGGTGGCGCCGGTAAAACGACGGTGGTTGCGCAATTGGCAACGACTTATGCTTCACAAAAGAAAAATGTCGCCTTGGTCGATATTGACCCGCAAGCAAGCTTAACATCATGGTTTGCGGAACGTAAACGCACTTTGGGGGAAGACAATCGTATTGTCTTATCAAGTGTCGGTGGCTGGCGTTTAAAAAATGAACTGGATCGTTTGAAAAAAGATTTTGATGTGATCCTGGTGGACGCCCCACCCCATGCAGAAACTGAAGCCAATATCGCCATTCGGTATGCCGATTTGCTGGTTATTCCGGTCCAACCCAGTCCTATGGATGTATGGGCAACCGCACCTACCTTTAAGCAAGCTAAAAAAGAAAAAACAGAAGCTATTGTTTTGCTTAACCGAATTCCACCACGGGGTAAACTTCTAGAAAAAATTAAAACCATGCTGGAAGAAGATGAACGCCCTATGCTGACAGCAACGCTTGGCAACCGTGTTGCTTTTGCGGCAAGCATGATTGATGGACTGGGGGTTGTTGAATCTGAAAAAAGTAGTGCTGCTGCAAAAGAGATCAAAGCACTTGCAGCAGAAATCTGGAAAAAATAATGGCTAAATCCTGCTCCGATCATGTTGATTTTAATATTAATGATGTAGAGGTATTGGAAAAAAAGGTCGCTTTCAAAGGCTATTTCAGTATCGAAGAATATACCCTTCGTCACAAAAAACACGATGGTGGATGGTCAGCACCCATTACCCGTGAAATCTTTGAACGCGGTCATGCCGCCGCTATGCTTTTGTTTGACCCAAAACGCGATGTTGTTGTTTTAATCGAACAGTTTCGCCCGGGTGCCTTGGCAGCAGGATATAACCCGTGGCTTTTAGAAGTCCCTGCCGGAATCATTGAAGAAGGCCAAACACCAGAAAGTGTTGCTAAACGCGAAACACATGAAGAAACTGGATGTGAAGCCAAACGTGTCGAATTTATTTGTGATTACCTTGTTAGCCCCGGTGGCACGACTGAATCGATGCACCTTTACTGTGTTGAAGTCGATTCGGAACAAGCATTTGAATTTGGCGGGCTAGAAGAAGAAGGTGAGCATATCGCTGTCGTTAAAGTGCCCCGCAATGAAGCGATTGAATTGTTAACATCTGGAAAAGTCCATAATTCCATGACAATCATTGCCTTACAGTGGTTGCAAATAAATGGCAATTATATACATAAAAAATGGTGTGCTTAATTATATTACACACAAACATAAGATTAAATATTGAACTCTTCTAAACTTGTGCCTATTTTCTGACTAAAGATAGCATGAGCATAGAGAGACATTTATTATGGATATACGTGACGGCTTTGTCGGAACTATCGGCAATACCCCTCTGATCAAACTAAAAAAAGCATCGGAAGAAACCGGATGCGAAATTCTGGCAAAAGCAGAATTCTTGAATCCCGGTGGATCAATTAAAGATCGTGCGGCTCTTGCCATTATTCGTGATGCCGAAGCCAAAGGCCTTTTGCGCCCCGGTGGTGTAATTGTCGAAGGTACAGCAGGAAATACAGGTATAGGGATCGCCCTTGTGGGACGCGCCCTAGGTTACCGTAGTGTTATTGTGATGCCAGAAACCCAAAGCCAGGAAAAGAAAGATATGCTGCGCCTATGTGGGGCTGATCTTCGTCTTGTTCCGGCCGTCCCTTATAAAGATCAAAACAATTACGTGCATTATTCACGTCGTTTAGCCGAAGAGCTCGCGAAAACAGAAAAAAATGGAGCAATTTGGGCCAATCAATTTGATAATGTCGCCAATCGACAGGGGCACATTGACACAACGGCCCAAGAAATATGGCAACAAACAGATGGGAAAGTTGATGGCTTTGTATGTGCTGTTGGGACGGGTGGCACATTAGCGGGTGTTTCCTTGGGGCTAAAGGCCCATAACCCGAATGTGAAAATTGCGATTGCAGACCCTATGGGGGCTGCCCTTTACCATTATTACAAACATGGCAAACTGAAAGCAGAAGGCTCTTCGATCACTGAAGGGATTGGTCAGGGTCGCATTACGGCCAATCTGGAAGATGTCATAGTTGACTATGCTTATCAAATCCGTGACGAAATCGCGGTTCAGATTTGTTTTGAATTGCTGAAAAATGAAGGCTTGTGTGTTGGGGGGTCCTCTGGTGTGAATGTCGCCGGGGCAATCCAGTTGGCCAAGGAAATGGGGCCCGGCCACACGATCATAACCATATTATGCGATAGCGGGACACGATATCAAAGCAAGCTTTTCAATCCGGAATTCCTGCGTCAAAATAATTTGCCAACCCCGGATTGGCTGTAAAAACGCAAGAAAGTCACTACTTTTTTCTTGATAAAACGCCCCGTAAAGTGCCCTATATAGCTATAGTGATAATAAAAACAGGGGGCACTTTACATGAGCTTTAAGAATTCACAGGGCTTGGTTTCAACTGATTGGTTGGCTGAACATATGAACGCGCCAGATGTTCATATTGTGGATGCGACTTACTTTTTACCTGTTGAAGGTAAAGGGGCATATGATGCCTTTAAACAAGCTCATATCCCTGGCGCTCAATTCTTCGATGTGGATGAGATTGCAGACAAATCAAGCACCCTGCCCCACATGGTCCCCAGTCCTGAAGAATTTGCACAAGCTGTTGAAGAACTGGGTCTGGGCGATGGGTGCCGTATTGTTGTTTATGATGCACGAAATGGCGGATGTGCAGCTGCCCGCGTATGGTGGACATTCCGTTTGTTTGGGCATGAGGATGTGGCTGTCTTAGATGGTGGACTTGGTAAATGGATGGCCGAAGGTCGTCCCACAGAAGATGGCCCGGCAGAGAAACCGCAACCTCGCAAGTTAACAGCCCGCCTAAATCATTTTATCTTGCGTGATAAAAAGCAAGTGCTTAACAACATCAAAGAACGTCGTGAACAAGTCGTTGATGCACGTTCCAGTGAACGCTACCGCGGTGAAGGTCAGGAACCTTGGCCAGTTATCAAGGTTGGACGGATTCCCAACTCCTTAAATGTGCCATGGGACAGCCTGATTGACTTGGACAATGGTGGTGTTTTTAAAACAGCTGATGAAATAAGCGACATTTTTGACAAAGCAGGCGTTGATCCGAGAAAACCGATGATCGCTAGCTGTGGTTCTGGTGTAACAGCAGCTGTCCTTGCGTTTGCCGCCTTTTTGCTTGGGAATAAGGATGCCGCTGTTTATGATGGGGCATGGGCTGAATGGGGCGCATGTGAAGACACCCCCGTTGAATAAGATCAACCATAAAATTATAAGAAAACCCCGTAGATAACTTGCGGGGTTTTCTGTTTGTGCTATAGCTGAAACAAGCATTAAAACTCAATACCAAAGGCCGTTTAGATTATGAAAAAAGACACACAATTACTGCATGCCGGACGTCACCCAAAAGACAATTATGGCATTGTCAATCCACCTGTCTATCATGCTTCTACGGTTACATTTCCCACGGTAGATGCCCTTTATCAAGCTGACAAAAACCCAACGGAAGGTATTTTCTATGGTCGAATGGGCACACCCACTTCGCGTGCTTTCGAAGAAGCTGTAGCAACTCTTGAAGGCGGTGATAAAGCGATCGCTGTTCAATCCGGTTTAGCGGGGATTACCGGAGCTATGCTAGCTTTTGTAAAAGGCGGGGATCATATCCTAGTCGCAGATAGTGTTTATTTTCCCACAAAGAAATTCTGTAATGAGTTTTTGAGCAACTTTGGTGTCGAGGTCACCTATTATGACCCCATGATCGCTGACGGGATTAAGTCCTTAATCAAGGATAATACGCGTTTGATATTTACTGAAGCACCAGGGTCATTGACCTTTGAGGTGCAGGATATACCAGCTATTGCAAAAGCTGCCCATGAGCGTGACGTTTTGGTAATGATCGATAACACATGGTCTGCAGGATATTATTTTAATGCATTTGAACATGGCTGTGATGTGTCTATTCAGGCTGCCACCAAATATATTGGAGGACATTCTGATATTATGATGGGCACAATCACACTGCGTGAAGAACATTATAAAATGGTCAAAACCAAGCTGAATGTCCTGGGGTATTGTGCAGGTCCTGATGATTGCTATCTCGCTCAACGTGGGCTTCGAAGCCTGCCTGCCCGACTTGCTCGTCATGAAGAAAACGGACTGAAAATGGCTGCATGGTTAAAAGAACGCCCTGAAGTCACCAAAGTCCTGCACCCAGCTTTTGCAGACTGCCCTGGGCACGATATCTGGAAACGTGATTTTACAGGGTCCAGCGGTTTATTTTCTATCGTGCTCGATGGGAAATATAGCCCGAAGGCTGTTGCAGCCATGTTGGATGGGTTAGAACTCTTTCCGATGGGATATAGTTGGGGCGGCTATGAAAGTCTAATCGTTCCCTTTAACCCAAAAGGTGCGCGCAACGTGACCACATGGGTAGAAGATGGCGCTTGCCTGCGCATTCACGCCGGACAGGAAAGTATTGATGACCTGTTGGTAGATTTGAATAGTGGCTTTGAACGGTTGAACAAGCCATAAATACGCCATATAATTGAAAAAGAAAATAAAAGGACGAAAAGCATGACAAATGAAGTAACACAGACACGAACACGTAAAGAATCCCCCAATATTGGCGGTACGATTCTGAAACTGGTTATTTTGTCTTTGCTTGTCGGCCTTGCAATGTCATTCTTCGACATTACACCAAAATCAATCATCGAAAATTTTGGCGACAGTGTTGTCAAAGCCTACAACGTTCTTACGGGCTGGGTGACCTGGATGGGGCCATATATCGCTTTGGGTGCCAGTATCGTAATTCCAATCTGGGCTGTTTTGACGTTGATCAAAATGTTTGGTGGCAGAAAGAAAGATTAAAACTCTGCCATTTTTTTCAAATATCCATTGAAGTCAGTTGAGTTCAAGGGCTTGCTGTAATAGTAGCCTTGAACATATTCACATGCGTTTTCTTTTAGCATTTCAAGCTGTTGAATAGTTTCCACCCCTTCTGCAACGACTTTCAGTTTAAGGCTTTTTGCCATCGAAATAATGGCGTGCACGAGCGCGGCATCTTCGGGGTCATCTGACATATCTTTGATAAAAGCACGATCAACTTTTAAAACAGAAATCGGGAACTTCTTGAGATAGCTCAAGGATGAATATCCCGTTCCAAAGTCGTCAATCGACAGCCCAACCCCCATCTCAGATAACAGTCGCAATTGCTCCATCGTTGTTTTGTCATCATCAATGAGCAGGTTTTCTGTGATTTCAATCGTCAAACAATTCGTCGGGAGATTATGTTCGGACATAACTTCAGAAACCAGCATCGGAATATTGACCCGCTGGAATTGACGAATAGAAAAGTTTACAGAAATAGCTGGTGGATTTTTCAGGCTGTTGTGCCACATAGCAGCTTCTTTGCAGGCTTCGCGCAAGACCCATTCACCAATGGGCAGGATCAGCCCAACCTCTTCAGCCAAAGGAATAAAATCAGACGGTGGAATAATCCCCTTTTGTGGGTGATTCCAGCGGATCAAAGCTTCACAATTGGTTACGCGCCCAGTTTCTAAAGATATAATGGGCTGGTAATTGACCATGAACTGGCTTTTTTCCAAAGCGAGATATAGTGCATTTTCAAGCTCACGACGCTTTTGGGCTTCCAAATCCATTTCATGGGTGAAAAATTGAAAGGCGTTGCGGCCTTTTTCTTTTGCGCGATACATGGCACTGTCTGCATTGCGAAATAAGTTTTGTGGTGTTGCACCATCTTCTGGGTAGATGGTCACACCGATGCTGGCAGAGACAAAAGCATCATGTCCGTGTAACTCATAGGGCTCACTCACGCGTTTTAGAATCTTTGCGACAACTTCTTCGACATGGCGAACATCACTGATATCAGGTAAAAGAATCGCAAATTCATCACCGCCAAAACGGGCGCAGGTGTCATAATTGCGGGTCAGGCTTAATAATCTGGTTGCCACTTCGACCAGAAGCTCATCCCCTGTTGAGTGACCGAGCGTATCATTTATGTTCTTAAATCGATCTAGATCCATAAATAATAATGCCACCCTTTTTTGATCACGTTCGGCACGATATATTGCACAGGCAAGGTGATCCATAAATAGGCTGCGGTTTGCGAGATTCGTTAGATTATCGTAATTGGCCTGACGTTGAATATGGGCTTCGGCTTCTTTGCGTTTGGTGATATCACTGAAGATTGCGACATAGCCTTCTTTAAAACCCTTTTTGTCACGCAACACCGAAATCGTCAGGCGTTCAGGGTAAACCTCACCGGATTTACGTTTATTCCAGATTTCGCCTTCCCAAAATTCATTGGCATTTAGGCGATGATAAATTTCTTCATAGAAGTTTTGATCATGGAGTCCTGATTTTAAAATGTCAGGGGTCGTTCCCTTTACTTCATCCAGCTCATATCCTGTAATTTCTGTGAACGCACGGTTGACCGTTTGAATCTTATTTTCACGATCCGTCACCATTACGCCTTCTGTTGCTGTTTCAAAAACAGACGAGGCAAGGCGGAGTTGTTTTTCATCTTTACGCCTTTTGTTCATTACAAGAACAAGAATGATAATGACGATTAACAGGGCGGCAATGCTTGTCCCCATGACATAAACTGTCTGGCGGGCTTTATCTTCAATCACACGGGTTTGCTGCTCGACGATATCTTCAAGTCGTGCCTGATAATGCCACAGGTGTTGTTGGAGTTCACGTTGTTCAGAAATATCACGAATGATGGAAAAAAGTAATATCCGACCGTCAAAGTTATGCGGGACAGAATGGACTTCTACGGTACGTGTATCCCCATTTCCCAATGCATGACGAAAAATAAAAAAATTACGCCCTTCTTCCTTTGCAAGCTGTCTTTCATTGGCAACCTGTTCAGGTGAAAGTTGATTAATCTGTTGAATTTTCATATTCACCAGAACGTCATGGGGATATTTATAAAACTTGCTGGCTGCGCTGTTGACATCGACAATTTCCCCGGTTACGGGGTCGATCAACATCATGACAATATTATGCTTTTCAAAAATATCTCTAAAACTTGGTGCTGCTGAAACGTTTGTTACTGATGTGATCAAACAGAAAGTCAGACAAATAAAAAGATAGTTTTTTCGCAGCATTATTCCCCATCACGCCTTATTTTTTGTGGCAGGATAACATTTTATTTGGGGTTGTAAAACTGTTCGTAAGGATAATATATAGGTTAAATAAATAAAATGGCGTGCCCAGAAGGATTCGAACCCTCGACCGTCCGCTTAGAAGGCGGATGCTCTATCCAGCTGAGCTATGGGCACCCATTGGACAATTTAGACTGAAGAAGATGGATCAGATGATCCGATCATAGGCAAAATTGTCGGCGTAACTTTTGATTTGAAGCTTGCGTTGCTTTGGTTCTTTCACTTGATACGAAAGTCCCTTTTTCTTGGCAAATGCGATTGCCAGTTCTTTGCTGTCAAACTTCATTTGTAACTGTTTACGTGTGTCACCCCCGCCAGTCCAGCCCATTAATTCATCTGCACGTTCTGCCGCGATGGGCATAAACTCAAGAATCCATGTGTTGGTTTTGGCACGGCCTGACTGCATGGCATTTTTGGCAGGTTGGTAAATACGAACGTCCATATCAAATACCTTTCAATTAAACAGCTTTATGGGTGAATGCCCCAATCCAAAGCGTGCGTCAAATAAAAAGTTAAAAATCATGCTTAAAAAGCATTTTAAGACAGATATTTTTCAAAAAATAGGACAAAAAAATACCTTTGGAAAATCCAAAGGCATCTTTCAAAGTTTCAACTCTTTAGAAGAGCTGGTCGGGGAGACAGGAATTGAACCTGCGACCCCTTGTACCCAAAACAAGTGCGCTACCAGGCTGCGCTACTCCCCGACGCGGCGCAAACTATGCAGTTTCGACGTGCTTGGCAAGAGAAAAATTTAAAAAAGTTTCACTTTCCTAAAATTACCTGGTCACCAACCTTGATTCCGTAGTCCTCTGCACTGCCTGCACGCAGTTCCAAAACCGCCATAACCTGCCCTCCTGAGTTGATGTGACGGGTCGAGTTTGGCTGGGTTTTTTCTTCGATGTAACGGATTAGTCCATTTCTTTTGATAAAGAACATATCCAATGACATGGGTGTGTCTTTCATCCACATGGTCACGGTTGTTGGTTTTTGATAGATGAACAACATGCCATGTTTTTTATCCATGGTTTTGCGAAACATCAGTCCTTTGGCTTTTTCTTCCGGCGTGATCGCATATTCTACCGTAAAGCTGACAGGCCCTTCGCGGGTTACAATTGTCAAGACCCCTTTACCTTGCGCATGTGCATCCAGCGAAAAGGCGCAATATGTAGCGATAATCAGGCAAAATAGTGTTAGCTTTTTAATGAATGACAGCATCCGAATCCGCTTTCTTTTTCGTTTAGCAATCATGTTCTGGTTACATCAGAACGATTTTCTTATGATAAAACTACAGGATTATACTTATCGAAAAAATCATATAATCACCTAAAACTACCTTTTTTTAACTGAAATCAATGAATTGTATGTCGTTGTTGATACAAATGAACTTGATATCGTTTAACGAATTGTTATGTTTTAGTAGATTGACGTCCATCTCCGTTTTTGATGGACCATAAAAATTATAATTTATCAGGGGATCTCCTGTGGCAAGTTCAATTAGCCTTTGGGTCTTTCTATTTGCATTTTGGTTTTTGCTCTCCGGGCATACCGAGCCACTGCTATTAGGCTTCGGTGCTTTTTCATGCACGATAGTTGTTTATATCGCCCATCGTATGGATGTGATTGACCATGAAGGTCATCCCTCACATCTTTCCTTTAAAATCATTCCCTACTGGGCTTGGCTGTGTTGGGAAATTGTCAAAGCCAATATTGATGTTGCAAAAGTGATTATCTCACCCAAGCTTCCAATCAGCCCGGTGATGTTTAAGACCAAAGCCAGTCAGTCACGCGAATTGGGTCAAGTCATTTACGCAAATTCGATTACGTTGACCCCCGGTACAATCGCCGTTGATCTGGAAAATGGTGTGCTTGAAATTCATGCGCTCACGGTTGAAGGGGCAAAAGGGGTTTTAACAGGTGATATGGATCGCCGCGTCTGCAAGGTCAAAGGCGAGATGGAGGGGCATGACGAATGATGTTTGTTGCCGCAACTATCGCAGTGATTATTTCAATACTTCTCGGTTTAATTCGTGCATTTCTGGGCCCGACAATTTATGACAGAGTTCTTGCCGGTAATATGATCGGCACCCTGACTGTTATTTTAATTTCTGTTCATGGTTTTTTGACAGAACGTCCGGAATTTCTTGATATTGCCCTTGTTTACGCACTGATTAACTTTATTGGAACGATCGCCATTTTGAAATATTTCCGTTTTAAAGACCTTGGACACGCGGGCACGGACCATAGCGCGAATGAACAGGAGAATATGTAATGGATCTTATTCTCGATATTCTTAGCTGGTTTTTCATCCTTCTTGGTTCCGCCTTTGTTTTGATTGGTGCAATTGGTGTTCTGCGTTTACCTGAAGTCTTTACGCGGTCTCATGCTGCCGGGATGGTGGATACTTTTGGGACGGGTTTGATCTTATTGGGGCTGATGTTTCAGGCCGGTGGTTTCAATCTGATTGTGGTCAAATTAATTATGATTGGATTTTTTCTGTTCTTTACCAGCCCAGTTGCCTGTCATGCATTGGTGCGTGCGGCGATTGTAGATGGTGCAAAACCCATGTTGAAAGAAGGTGTCGTACTTGAAGGCGAGTATAAAGACACCCCCAAAGACGAAGGAGACAAGCCATCTTAGATATATTAGATATTGTACTGCTTTTCTTTATGGCTGTGACAGCGATTAGCATCGTACGCATGAAGAATCTTTTTGCAGTCGTCATGATGGGGGGCATTTACAGCCTTCTGTCGGCTTTGATCTTTGTTAATCTGGACGCCGTTGATGTGGCTTTCACAGAAGCATCTGTCGGAGCCGGTATTTCAACCGTTTTAATGCTTGGTACTCTTGCCCTCACCTCGCGTGAAGAAAAGCAGGAAAAAAAGTCATCGCATAAGATTTGGTTGCCTTTGGCCGTTTGTATCGCAACAGGGGCTGCGCTCGTTTACGGCACATTGGATATGCCTTTGTATGGCGACCCTAACGCGCCAATCCATCAGCATGTCGCCCCACGTTATTTGACAGAATCCATTGATGAAGTGGGCATGCCCAATGTCGTCACATCTGTTTTGGCGAGTTATCGTGGTTTTGATACGCTAGGTGAAACAACCGTGGTCTTTACCGCTGTTGTGGGTGTTCTCATTCTCCTGACCGGACGTCGACGTCGTGAAAAACATGAACCGACCCTTGAAGAACTGGAAGAACAGGAGGATGAGGTATGATACAACGCAAACCCATTTTACGGGTCACTTCAAAAGTCTTCATGCCCTTTATTCTGCTGTATGCCCTCTATGTCCAATTTCATGGTGATTTTGGTCCCGGCGGCGGGTTTCAGGCTGGTGTAATTTTTGGTTCCAGTTTTATCCTATATGCACTAATTTTCGGATTGCATGATGCAAAACTGGTTCTCCCCAGTGCCGTTTTGGAAATTTTATCCGCTTTAGGAGTGTTGGTCTATGCCGGAACAGGTGTGGTCAGCTTCTTTATGGGGAGTAATTTCCTGAATTATAACGCATTGGCCCATGATGCCTTACATGGTCAACATTATGGTATTTTGCTGGTCGAATTAGGTGTTGGCATTACGGTCTTTTCATCTATGACATTGATTTTTTATGTTTTTGCAGGACGGGGGCGCTAAGACTGTGCAGTATTTAGACTTTCTGTCGCCCGGACTCTATAACTACTGGATCGTGATCTTTTTGATGATGGTCGGTTTTTATATTGTTATTTCCCGCGGCAATCTGGTTAAAAAACTGGTGGGGTTGAACATTTTTCAAACCTCGGTTTTTGTTCTTTATATTTCCATGGGGAAGGTTGAAGGGGGCACGGCCCCGATATTTGGCGAAGGGTTTAATACCTTTTCCAATCCCCTGCCCCATGTGTTGATCCTGACTGCAATTGTTGTGGGTATTGCCACAACAGCCCTTGGCTTGTCGCTGGTTGTTCGTATTCGTGAAGAATACGGTACCATCGAAGAAGAAGATATTCATGCGCAGGAGGATGAATCTTTATGAGTGCCCATCTTCCTATTCTGCAAATTCTTATCCCGCTAATGGCGGCACCATTTTGTGTGATCTTGCGTCATCGTGATATTGCCTGGTTAATATCTCTGATCGTCAGTCTGGCGTGCTTTGCTGTTTCCTTATTAATTTTGGATCAGGTTCTGACGCAAGGGGTCATTTCCTATTTTATGGGCGATTGGCCGGCACCGTGGGGGATCGAATTCCGCATTGATGTTGTTAATGCCTATGTTTTAGTGATTGTTGCTGCAATTGGCGCCATTGTCTCACTTTATGGTCGGCATAGCGTCAACAAGGAAATCCCTAAAAACCGGATTTACCTTTTTTACACAGCCTATCTTTTATGTCTGACTGGTCTGTTGGGCATGACCGCGACGGGTGATGCCTTTAACCTGTTTGTTTTCCTGGAAATCTCTTCTCTGTCCACTTATGCAATGGTTTCATTGGGAAAAGATCGCCGGGCCCTGACAGCGTCTTATCAATATCTGGTGATGGGAACATTAGGGGCGACATTTTACGTTATCGGCCTCGGCCTTCTGTATATGATGACGGGAACCCTGAACATTGTTGACCTTCATGATAGGCTGGTCGGTATGGATGGGTCGATCCGTACATTACAGGCTGCCCTTGCCTTCTTAACCGTTGGCTTAAGTCTTAAACTTGCCTTGTTCCCGCTTCATCTTTGGTTACCAAATGCCTACAGCTATGCGCCAAGCACTGTCACAGCCTTTTTGGCAGCAACAGCAACCAAGGTTGCTGTTTATGTGATGCTGCGGGTCTTCTTTACGATCTTCGGCGTGGATATTTTTGAAGAAACCGGACTTGCTAATGTCCTGATGATCTTTGCCATAGCAGGGATGTTTGTGGCATCAACCGTTGCGATCTTCCAAAACAACATTAAACGGATGCTGGCTTATTCTTCGGTTGCGCAAATTGGCTACATTATGCTCGGCATCAGTTTTTTGAATGCGACAGGTGTTTCAGCCGGTCTCGTGCACTTGCTTAATCATGCGATTATGAAATGCACCTGTTTCCTTGCTGTTGGTTGCATCGTTTACCGTATGGGAACTGTACGTTTAAGTGAACTCAATGGAGTGGGCAAAAAAATGCCCTGGACCATGGGGGCTTTTGTGATCGGCGGCATGAGCCTGATCGGGGTGCCTTTAACGGTTGGTTTTGTCTCTAAATGGCAGTTGATTTCAGCCGCTTTTGAAGCTGATATGATGCCTGTTGCAGCTTTGATCCTGTTAAGCTCTCTTCTTGCTGTCATTTATGTCTGGCGCGTGATCGAAATCGCATATTTCAGAGAGCCAACACAAAACACAGGTGTAAAAGAAGCGCCCCTGTCTATGTTGATCCCTTTGTGGATCATGGCGGGTGCCGCCATTTATTTTGGGATTGATACAGGTATGACCCTAGGCATTGCCGAAATTGCAGCAGATATGCTGGTTGGAGGGACGCCATGAGTTTGGAACTTTCAATCATTCTAGCCATGGCTATTCCGGCTATAGGGGCGATTTTAATTGCACTAACAGGCAAAATACCGAACCTGCGCGAAACAGTTACCCTCTTTACGGCGGTTGCTCTGTTTTTAAACGTGCTTAACCTGCTCGGTCCGGTTTTGGATGGACAAACGCCCGAAATTACTTTTGTGGAAATGTTCCCGGGATTGGCAATTGCCTTTAAGGTCGAACCATTGGGCATGATGTTTTCGCTGATTGCATCCGGCCTTTGGATTTTGAACTCGATCTATTCCATTGGTTATATGCGCGGCAATAAAGAAAAGCATCAAACCCGCTTTTATATTTGTTTTGCCATTGCGATCGCTGCGACCTTAGGTCTGGCTTATTCTGCAAACCTGTTAACCTTGTTCATTTTCTATGAAGTCTTGACCTTCAGCACCTATCCGCTGGTTTCTCATAAAGGGAATGAAACGGCTGTTAAGGGTGCGCGCACATATCTTGGTATTCTGGTAACGACCTCGGTTGCTTTCTTGTTCCTTGCGATTGCGTGGACCTATGCGGCAACAGGCACACTTGATTTCACCAAGGGTGGTATTTTAGGTGGCCATGTTGAAGGCCCCATGCTGGGTCTGCTTTTAATGTTGTTTATCTACGGTATTGGTAAAGCAGCCGTCATGCCTGTTCACCGCTGGCTGCCCGCAGCCATGGTCGCACCAACACCCGTGTCAGCCCTACTGCATGCCGTTGCGGTTGTAAAATCCGGTGTTTTCTCTGTCGTTAAAGTGATCGTTTACACTTTCGGAATTGATAACCTTGTTGAATCAGGGTCCGCAGGCTGGTTGGTCTGGATTTCCGGCTTTACGATTATCGCGGCCTCTATGGTGGCATTACGTCAGGATAACCTGAAACGCCGTCTGGCTTATTCAACAATTTCGCAACTATCCTATGTGGTTTTAGCAGCTGCAATCCTGACACCGATTTCTGCTGTTGGGGCTGCGTTGCATATTGCCGCCCACGCCTTTGGCAAAATCACCCTCTTCTTTGCAGCTGGTTCGATCTATACGGCAGCACATAAGACAGAGGTCAGCCAGTTAAACGGCATTGGTTGGAAAATGCCGATTACGATGACAGCTTTTGCCATCGGGGCCCTGTCCATGATTGGACTTCCGCCAACTGCGGGCTTTATTTCGAAATGGTATATCATTCAGGGGGCCATGAGTTCTGAAAACTTCGTTGCCCTATCCGTCGTGGTATTGAGTACCTTGTTAAACGCAGGCTATTTCTTACCGATTATCTATGCGGCATTCTTTAAGAAAGACGATGGTAAACCTGATCATGGTCACCACGACGATCATGGGGAAGCGCCCTTACCCATCGTCATTGCCATTACCTCAACGGCATTATTAACCATTTTGATGTTCTTCTTCCCGGATGTGGCCCTTAATCTGGCCCAACAAATGATTGGGGGTGCACCATGAGTGACAAACAAGACATTCACTGGCTGTGTCGCCCAGCCACTATTAAAAAACTATGGATTATCGGGATTATAATTCTAGTTATCACGGTTGGTTTGGAATTTACCATTCATCCCCACGCCTATTTTGGTGTCGATGGCTGGTTTGGCTTTAATGCCTGGTTTGGTTTTTTATCCTGTGCAGCGATGGTTCTATTTGCAAAATTACTTGGCATTTTCTTAAAGCGGGAGGACACGTACTATGATGATTAATAGTGCCCTGCCCCCCGGGCTGATCCTCATTCTTGGCGCACTATTCCTGCCCTCCTTGGTCGGGAATGCCCGTAAGACAGCAATGTTGTTGTTACCCGTTTTGACCATGTATCTTATTTGGGCTGTGCCTGATGGGGTGCAATTAACGGTCCCGTTCCTTGATTACACACTTGAACCGTTGCAAGGTGATAAGCTATCGCGTTTGTTTGCGACCATCTTTACCTTAATGGCATTTGTTGGCGGTATTTTTGCCCTTAATCAAAAAAGCCAAATTGAACTAATGTCTGCATATGCCTATGCGGGCGGTGCTGTTGGTGTGGCAATGGCCGGGGACCTTGTCACCGTCTTTATTTTCTGGGAATTTATGGCCGTTGCGTCAACCCTTGTGATCTGGTCAGCACGTACTAAAGAATCTTATGGGGCTTCCATGCGCTATGCCATTGTGCATTTGTTTGGTGGTGTCATTTTAATGATCGGTGTGATTGGTCAAATTTATCATTCGGGTTCGGTTGAATTCTCAGCTATGAAAGCAGACAGCTGGTGGACATGGATGTTACTGGCGGGATTCTTAATCAACGCAGGTGCACCACCCTTTTCTTCATGGTTGCCTGACGCATACCCAAGCGCATCCTGGTCTGGTAGCGTGTTTCTGTCTGCCTTTACCACTAAGACAGCGGTTTATGTTCTGATCCGCAGTTTTCCCGGTGAAAACATTCTGATCTTTGTTGGTCTTTATATGGTGTTCTACGGGATTATCTATGCCCTTCTTGAAAATGACATGCGCCGTATTTTAGCTTATTCGATCATTAATCAGGTTGGCTTTATGGTCACTGGGATTGGAATTGGGACGGACATGGCGTTAAATGGCGCGTCTGCTCATGCTTTTGCCCATATCATCTATAAGGCACTGTTGCTGATGTCTGCAGGTGCTGTGATGTATGAAATTAATAAGCGAAAATGTACGGACCTTGGCGGTCTTTACAAGGCTATGCCGCTTACAATGGTTTGCGGTACCATCGGTGCATTGGCGATTTCGGGCTTCCCGTTGACGTCTGGCTTTACGACCAAAACCATGATTGCCTCAGCGGCAGCAAGTGAACATATTGATTATGCGTGGTTCTTGCTGGAAGCAGCCTCAGCGGGTGTATTCCTCCACGCAGGGATCAAATTCCCGTGGTTTGTGTTCTTCCAACGCGCACCGGGCTATGTGGAACGTGAATTTGGTGCCAAGCCGAAAGATCCACCGTTTAACATGAAACTAGCCATGGTCATTTTTGCTGGTTTTTGTATTGGTCTTGGTATCTATCCAGAACCACTTTATGCAATATTGCCTTACAGTGTAGATTTCGAACCCTATAAACCAGCCAAAGTCGTTCATATGCTGGAACTATTGCTCTTTTCCGGCTTTGCTTTCTTTGTCTTATTGAAGATGATGAAACGGACTTTAACCATCACACTGGATTTCGACTGGTTTTACCGTAAATTCTTCAATCTGCTGCATGAAGAATTTGTCATTAAACATGGTGGCGCGGCCTTTGCCGCCTTCAAAAGTGCTTCTTTGAAACGTGTTGATACCATTATCAAGCATGTCTTTAAACATCATGGACCAGAAGGTATCCTCGCACGGACATGGCCTACGGGCAGTATGGTTCTGTGGGTTGCTATTCTTTTAGGACTCTATCTGATAGTCTATTACGTCCTGTAAAATAGGTCAGAAAGAATCTAAAAAATGGAGGCCATTGTGCCTCCATTTCTTTGTGATAATCATGATTTGAAACTTCATAATAGTAGTATTGTTTAATAATTTACACCCTTAGGCATTCTAATTTATAAAGAACATATTTGGAATTTATTCCTATTTTCTAAAGTGGCTCACAAGTTATTGAAATTGAATAATTATAAATTTGCTCGAAATTGACTTAAGTCATAAGGTTTTTTTAGGACTCAAATACCATTGATGTGGTTATATTTTTTATAACCTCACAAGCCTAATAAGGTCAGTTGGAGACCAGAAGAAACTGACTTTATAGGGGGTATTGTTCTAACATGATCTAGGTGAGTTCTTATGTTTAAGTATTCAAAAGCCGCAGCGATTGCTCTCGCTGTTTGCTTCCCACTTGTCTCACAGTCAGCCAGTGCGGAAGAACCAATTGAACCAATCACTGTAAAACCAGTTGAAGATGCAGCCATGGTTGAACTGGGTAAGAAATTGTATTTCGACCCACGTTTATCAAAATCTGGCTTTATCTCCTGTAACTCCTGTCACAATCTGTCCATGGGCGGGACAGATAACCTTAAAACCTCTATCGGACACAACTGGCAACAAGGTCCCATTAACTCCCCTACCGTTCTAAACTCTAGCCTGAACCTGGCACAGTTCTGGGATGGTCGCGCGATGAACCTGCAAGAACAAGCTGGTGGTCCGATTGCAAACCCAGGTGAAATGGCGTCAACACACGCCCTTGCATTGAAAGTTTTGCAATCAATTCCAGAATATGTTTCTGAATATAAAGCTGTCTTCAATACCGATAAAATTGATATTGATGGTGTAACCAAAGCTATCGCAGCTTTTGAAGAAACACTGGTGACGCCGAACTCACCTTTTGACAAATGGCTGAAGGGTGACAAGAAAGCCCTGACTGCACAAGAATTAGCTGGTTATGAACTGTTCAAAGATTCAGGTTGTACAGCCTGTCACAATGGCGCAGCTGCTGGCGGTAACACCTTTGAAAAAATGGGTGTTGTTGAACCATATCAAACCAAAAACGCTGCAGAAGGTCGTGCTGCGGTTACTAAAGATGAAGCAGACCGTTTCTACTTTAAAGTACCGACCTTGCGTAACGTAGAACTTACCTACCCATACTTCCATGATGGCGAAGCTGCTACGTTAACAGATGCTGTTGATGTTATGGGCCGCATTCAATTGGGCAGATCCTTCACTGATGAAGAAAACGCCAGCATTGTTGCATTCCTGAAGTCACTGACTGGGGAACAACCAACTTTTGCTATGCCGATCCTGCCACCATCAAACGATTCAACACCTAAACCGCAACCTTTTGACTAAGGTCGTTCTGTCGTTTTAATAATGTATACCCACGTTCTTTGATAGGACGTGGGTATTGCATTGATAATATAGGTTAATGATGTCTAAGACGTTTCTGATTGCTTTTGTCAGTATGATTGCTGGTATTGTCCTGTGGGGTGGATTTAACACATTCATGGAAAAGACCAACACGCTATCCTTTTGTATTTCTTGCCATGAAATGAAATCAACTGTTTATCAGGAATATAAGCAATCAAAACATTATCAAAATGCCTCAGGCGTTCGTGCCATTTGTTCAGATTGTCACGTGCCCAAAGACTGGACACACAAGCTAATCAGAAAAGTACAGGCAACCCGTGAATTATATCACTGGGCGGTCGGGTCGATTAATACACAAGAAAAATTTCAGACGGAACGATATACGTTGGCTAAACGCGAATGGAAACGTATGCGTGATAATGATAGCCGGGAATGTCGGAACTGTCATAGCTTTGAAGCGATGGCCTTTCATGAGCAAACCTTAAAGGCTTCTCGCGCCATGCAAGATGCCTATAAAAAAGGAAAAACCTGTATCGATTGTCACAAAGGCATTGCCCATCAAATGCCGGATATCAACAAAGACAACCGCACTGTTTATCAAACTTTGTTGCAAAATGCCAAAACAAGTGTCCGCAGTATGCCGGATGATAAAACTGTTCTCTTCAGCAAAGCTATCTTTGTCAGCACAAATGCAGATAAACTCGGCCGTGTTGTTGCCGGGGCAACTGTTAAAACCATAAACGTTGAAACAGATTTTGTTCAAATACGGTTTAATGCCTGGCGCCGGCAGGCGCTTCCGGCAAAACTCTATACGGCACCAGAACGCAGACAAATGATTGCGCAGATAAGCGCGAGTGACGATAAATCGATCCGGGTTTTAAAAACGGTTGAACCCGCTGATTCAAGTTACATATGGGAACAAGTCGAAGTCAGCGCTTGGACTGACAAAGGTGGTTTGTCCATTGAAGAAGATCGTATCGAAGAATATGCCGCAAAACTCTATGATGATAATTGCACATTGTGTCACACGAAATATAAAGCAAATGCCTATTCAGCAAACGATTGGATTGGTCATTTTAATGCAATGAAAAGATTAACCCCGATGCAGGAACATGAGGCGGACATGCTTCTGTTCTACCTTCAGAACCATGCGAAGTCATAGATTTATGTCTTTTTCTTCTTTTTCTGCTGAGAGGCCAGTGGCGTCGCCTGTGCCACTTTTCGTAAATTTGCCCCCCAGGACTTCACCTGAACGGGGCGGCCATCTTGTGAGCGCAAAATACGCGGTTTTAGCACCTTATCAACACCAGGTGCCTCTTTTGACTTGGTGAAGCTCTGAATCATCAGCTTATGGGAAATTTCTACCCGATTTCCCTTTTGCTTGGCTTGTTGATAAGCAGGTGTTTTTTTACAAATGTCAGCCAACTTATCCGCCGAATATGAACCAAACCGCCGCCAGATCCCTTCCAGAAAGCTTTCTACGGGGCCAGGCATGGCTGTATTGAGGTAAAAAGAAGGTCTCCCCTGTTCAAAGGCACGAAAAACATGAGGTTCCAACGGTCCCATGTCATCAGCGACAAAGACGCCTGGCGCTAGTTTACGGCCGTGGTAGGCAACACCAAAGTAACTTTGTGAAAGAAACAGTAAGCGATGCATCTTCATGGGTTGAAGATATTCGTTATCGTTTAAAGCGTGATCCATAAACCATGCGGCAACATCAAACATGGTTTCAACAGCTGCAGTCATTCGGCCCTCTAAATCGCAAAGGAAAGCTTCTACTTTATATAGGATGACATAGAAATCCTTTCCAGCGGCTTAACAGTCGTGGATTTAAAAATTATGGAGATCGTCTTAAAGAGCGACGTTCAAAGACCCGCCTCTATATTTTGTTTCGCCATTGATGGCGCGGGTATTGAGGTCATAGGTCGAAGTTGCCCGGCTCATATAAGCCTGAAATGCCGGTTTATTGCCGCCAGCATAGGCCTGTTCATAGCCATTTCCCTCACCTGCAGAAGAACTATAGTCATCAACAGTGTCTTCAAAAAGCATTGCAAAAGTGCGTGATGTGCCATGAAGTTTGAGGGTTGGAGGTTGTTCATGTGAAGGATTGCGCTGACCCTGATTTTGGTCATATCCGTCAAAGCCGCGGTTATCTTCTTCACCCTTAACACCGGTTTGGGCATAAAGTTCAGAAACAGCACCATATTGAGAAGAAACCTGACGCGAGCTACTGCCCGGTCGACTGGAAGTCACCGGCGAGGTACTAGCAGCAATTGGCTTAGTTACGCTCGACATTGTTCAAGGTCTCTCTAAGGTTTACTAAAATTTCTGAAAGGCGTATTACCCATCAGATACATACACGTACGTACTCTCTAATATATTTGAGGTAAAGCAACAGGTCAAGCTGTCCAAAGGAACTTTAGACATGGGCTAAAACTTCAACGTTAAGTATATGATTTATTGAGGCTTTAAATCATCGGGTAATTCAGGAGGAAGATCTGGTGAAACTGGTACAGGCTGAGAGCTCTGACGTTTTTGTATCGAATCGGTTGCATTTTCATTATAGACACATTGGAATGTAATGCGATTAGGCGTCATTAACGGGCAATCCCATTTGTCATTGTTCATGTATTTTAATTGCAGCGAAGATACCATAGCCTGAATGCGTTTAGATCGTTGAACAGAGCCTTCGAAGGCTTGCCCATCGGCAGAATTCTGAAGACTTGCTCCTCTGGCCTTTGCCCGTTGAACCAGATTTTCCACTTCTGTAATACGTTGGCCGCATTCGTCTTGGGCAATGCCATAAACAGTTTCTTTGCTATGCTTAGTATGGTCGAAACAAACAGAAACAGTTATTGGTTCTGTGGGGATTTCTGTAATACGGTTTCTTTTCCAGTCTTCGACGTATGGATCAAAGGTACAGGCCTGTAGTGCAAGCCCTATAAAACCGATAGTGATTATTTTTTTCATCAAAAACTCGTTAATCCAATAAATCCGTTTCTTCCACAACAAGATCACCATCTATCGCAGGTTCTGCAAGTTTTTCATTGTTGGGGATCAAGCCTGAATGTAACCCCTTTTCCTGAATAATTGGTTTATCATTGTTGGCTGAGGTACGCATCATCAATTGATTAATAGGTCCAACGATATGGACATATCCTTTGTGCGCAGCTTTTCCATCCGTTGGTGGGATTGTGCTGGTCAACTGGACTGTCAACGTCCGATCCAGCATATTCAGGTTTGCAAGCCCTTCCACATCGACAAAAGGGGCAACAAATTTGATATCATCAGAGGTAACTTCGCCACGTTCACCTTTGAAATGCCCCTTGATTTCGGCGAATTCAAACATACCTAAGTTTTGCCCGTTTAAGGATTGAATAACATCGGGTTGTTTAAAATGACCGTCCAAAATTGAAAATTCCCCATGCACTTTCGAGGTCTTTAAAAATTGCATTAAATTGTGACCTTGGGACTGAATTTCAAAGAAAAAATTCAATGCCCCGTTGGTTTGTAAATCCATTCCGGTGGCTTTTTGCAATTCTTTGATGGAAACGGCACGCACATCCATGCGTAAGTCCATCACACCGTTATCCATTCCCTTATTCCAGCGAAAACGAACATTACTGATACCACCTAAAATATTGAGCCGATCACTCGTAACCGTAAGGCGCCCGTCATTTACATTAAGGTTCACATTAGGTGATATTGTCTCACCATTTGCGAGTTGAAGGCCCAGATATTTCACATTTACATCAGCATCGAACGTATCAAATAAAAAATTCTCAAAATTGATCTTTTTAATTTTTTCAAAGCTTGGTGCATTGGCCTGCACTGTTTGCGCAGGAACAATTAGGTCCCCTGTGATTAAAGGCAGAGCATATTTAAAATCCACGGCCACGTTTGCGCTAAACTGTGACGGATTATGGGTATAGAGCAGGTCTTCAAGCTGTAGGCGTTGATCACGTAACTTTACATGGGATTTAATCAGGACATTTTCGCTTTTTTCTTCACAGAATTCGCGTTTGTTAAACCAGGTGCAATAATCATAAACCGAGGGTATATCCAAACGGACATCGCCTTGGGCAACAAAGGATTGACGCCGCGCGGCATTGCCCTGAAAGTCAACTTTTAAAGGTGCCGAGTCCAGTTGGAATGCAAGATCACTTCTAAATCCACGCAAAAAATCATCTGGACGCTGTAAGCGCATGTTTAAATCAACACTTCGGTTATTGATGTACAGATTACTTTCTAACGTGAAATCTTTGCCGCCACTGGGCTTTTCTAGATTGACCTCAAGCTTTTGAATTGTAATGACTTTATCTTCGCCCTTGTTCCACTGAAGCGTACCCTCATTGAGCTTGGCTTTTTCAAAGACAGAATCTTCCATGAAATGAAGCAAGACTTCGAGATATCGAATGTCTTCTTTTCGTGCAGCGCTCAGGTTCGTACGGATCACATCTGGGAGATGAGGTGTAAAATCACCATTAATGGTCATGCGGGGATTATATAGCAGGAAATCATCAACATGAATGTCGCCAGTCAGAAAATCCAGACCGTCCAGCTCAAGACTAATTTTTTCAATCGATCCTAAAGTTTCTACTTCTCCAATCATGGTGCCGTAGAAATCGACATTTTCCGCCTCAAGAATGACTGTTGGGAATAAACTGAATGAGAACTCCCCTTTGAACTGAAAGTCCAGCCCAGTTGATTTATCAAGCTGTTGTTCAAGCAGGTTTTGATAAACACTGGAAGGCAAGAGGAACGGGGTCGCAATAAGTCCGAGCAGTATTACCAAAAAAATCATGGTAATCTTCGACCTTATCCACGTTACACTTAAGCCTTCGAACTGAAGCATCTAATCCCTAATCCATTGAATTTGCAACATTTGCAGTGATTTTGACAATAACTGTACAGACAGTTGTTTCCTAGAACAAGATTTGTCTTATACCGCCTTGGTTGGCAAGCCCTGCTTCTTCCATAATTTCAGACCACCTTTAACAACGCTGACATTGGTGAAGCCCAGGTTTTTCATGGTTTTTGCTGCCATTGCCGCACGTTGGGCCGTTAGACACATGATATAAACTTTGTTATTCATGTATGGTTTTTTAGCTTCAATATCTTCGCCCAATTGGTGGGGCTGCACATTAATGCTATCGGCTGCATGTTCGGCGGCATATTCTTCAGGTGTGCGCACATCAATCAGCACGGCATTTTCATCATCTTCCATACGGGCAACGACCGCGTCGGGACTGACAAACGGAACACCTGCGATTAAACGCGGCAACAAACGAAAAGCTGCAAATGCAATAACAACGACAAGAACAGAACTGACGAGTGGTGATTCCATTTCAAAACCTTTATTCAAATAATCTCTTTGTTTAAGCCTATATAAGATAATAAAGCAAGGGGCTTGCTAAATCGTAAAACAATCTATATGTCACAGCTCAAACCATATGGGATTTGGGAATATGACACAGACATTACATATTATCGGTGGCGGTCTTGCGGGTTGCGAGGCAGCATGGCAAGCAGCACAACGCGGCATTCAGGTTGTAATCCACGAAATGCGTCCCCACCGACCGACTGAGGCACACCAGACTGACACCTTGGCTGAGCTTGTCTGTTCCAATTCCCTTCGTTCAGACGATGCGCAATATAATGCGGTTGGTCTGATGCATGAAGAAATGCGTAGATGTGGTTCTTTAATCATGCGTGCGGCTGATGATAATGCCGTGCCTGCGGGTGGGGCTTTGGCAGTGGATCGTGATGGATTTGCCTTGACTGTACAACACGCACTAGAAAACCATGAAAATGTGACCATTGTGCGCGAAGAAATAACCGAAATTCCAGGGGAAGACTGGGATCAGGTTATTATTGCAACAGGACCATTGACTTCAGAACCCCTCGCCCAATCCATCAAAGCGCTAACCGACGAAGACTCGTTACATTTTTTTGATGCCATCGCACCAATCATCCACAAAGACAGTATCGATTTTTCAAAAGCGTGGTTTCAGTCACGTTATGACAAAGGCGACGGCAGTGATTACATCAATTTAGGCATGACACGCGAACAATATGATCGCTTTATTGATGACTTGATTGAAGGCGATAAAATGGAATTTAAAGAGTGGGAAAAAAACACACCATACTTTGAAGCCTGCCTTCCCATTGAAGTCATGGCCGAACGGGGCCGCGAAACACTGGCCTTTGGACCGATGAAACCTGTTGGGCTGACTAATCCCAATGATCCAGACACAAAATTGGCCGCGGTTGTTCAGCTGCGACAAGATAATAAGCTCGGTTCGCTCTATAATATGGTTGGTTTTCAAACCAAGCTGAAACATGGCGAGCAGGTGCGTATTTTCAAGACAATACCGGGATTGGAAAATGCAAGTTTCGCCCGATTAGGCGGCATTCATCGCAATACCTTCATTAATTCCCCTCGCCTCTTAGACGGGTCTTTAAAACTGAAAGGGCGCAACAACATTCGCTTTGCCGGACAAGTCACCGGCTGTGAAGGATACGTAGAAAGCACAGCCGTTGGTCTGATGGCTGGTCGTTTTGCTGCAGCAGAATTAAAAGGTGAAGAAATTTCTTGTCCGCCGGAAGTCACGGCCCTTGGCGGTATCCTTAATCATATTACAGGCGGGGCCGATGCCCTTACCTTCCAACCTATGAACATTAACTTCGGTTTGCTACCGCCCATGGATGTGCGTAATGAACGGGGGAAACGGGTCAAAGGTAAAGAGAAAAAGGCCGCCGTTTCTGCGCGTGCGCTTGAAGCTTTAGATAGCTGGATCAAAGAAAGTGGAACGATTTAGTATCGACCACGCCAAGCCTTAATCATAAGCTTAACCTGACGCGACAACCGACCCCCACCGATATCTGGATTAAACGGGTCGTAAGCGACTTTCTTAAGACGTTTAAGGTAATCTTCTATTGCAATACTGGCCAAAAGAACAGCGTTTGTTTCCGCACGTTCCTGTCTTGCTTCTTCAATAAGACGGTGAGTTTCTGAGGCGAGCTCACGAACGCAAGAATTAAGGGCTTCATTTGGTTTGAAATCCTGAAACTCTTTCAGGCTCAGGCCATGTTTTTTCATCAAAGCCGTGGGAATTTTACAGCGTCCGGTTCTGGCTTGATAAGGTAAGGTTTTAAGTAGCTCACATAGCCCTTGCGCAGCCCCAATTTTAACCGCTGACGTTCCGCCTGCCCCATTTAAGTGATACGCTTTCAATTCAGCAATCGTACCACTTGTGGCTTCCAGATAGCGTAACAGGGCAGCAAGGTCGTCATGAGCCATGTCTTCCAGATCAAATTGGCGGGCATTGAGGTAACGCTCAAACAAAGCTTTATCGAGATGTTTTATACGGATGGTCTCGCAAAATTCGCGGTGCGTACCGTTTTCTGAATGGTCTTTTCTGCCTTTGTAAACAGCCTCAATCAAATCGCGCCACCATTGCAAGCGGATGAGCCCCAGATGCGGTTCATTCACCATATCTCGGATACGTGCCGTTTCTTGAGCGAAAAGTTGGAGCGCGTAAAAACCATCGCGTTTATCATCCGGGGTGTATAGCCCCAGCAGATACTGGTCATGATCTGATTTTTTAAGTTCTTGTGCACATAGGCTAAGACGGGAAGTCATGATAAAGGCTTTTGTTAATGATAGACGTGTGTCATATAGGTCCTAAATAGGGAGGAAGCCAAGTGACAAAAACGCATAATACGGAAAATTTTCCCGTCGCCAGCTTATTGTTGGCGAAAAAAGTGCGCGCGCAAGTCCTTGCCTTCTACCATTTTGCGCGCAAGGCAGATGATATTGCTGATGATCCTGACTTAAGCGCACAAGAAAAACTTAACAAGCTTGACATTCAAACACAAAGCCCCTTTCAAGCAGACCTTTTACAAGCTTTTCGACAGGATTGCACCAAAAGCAGATATCAAACCTATCAGGAACTTCTGGATTATTGCACACATTCCGCCAATCCGGTGGGGCGTTTTCTTCTGGATGTCCACAACGAAGAAACTGGTTTTGAAGCCAGTGATGCCTTATGTACAGCTTTGCAGATCTTAAACCATCTTCAGGATTGTCAAAAAGATTTCCTCCAACTGAACCGGATCTATCTACCTGCTGATTTTTTAAAAGGCCCAGAAAATTATGAAGAACTTTTAAAAAAGGATAAATGCACCCCCGCCTTTAGAGGGGTGCTGGATCAACTGTTGGATGAAACAGAAAAATTAATAAGAACAGCGGCCGCATTGCCACAAATGATCAAAAATAAACGATTACGTTATCAGGCGAAATTAACATATTTATGCGCTGTGGCTTTAGCGTCTAAGCTTAGAAAAAATGATCCGCTTGCCATGCGTGTGGAACTGACTAAACTCGACAAACTGTTGATTGCCTACAGAGGTTTATATCCCCTATGACATCGCCTACGCATCAGGATTTTAATTTTGTAGAACAGGTTGTCCTAAAATCCAAAAGTTCTTTTGCGATGGGGATGAAGGCCTTGCCATCTGATCGACGTGGATATCTTTTTGCGATTTATGCTTATTGTCGGGTCTTAGATGATATTGCAGACGAAGAAGGAACGACAGAAGGCAAACTAAAAGCCCTCGCACAGTGGCGACATAAGGTCGATCAGATGCTTGCAGGAAAACCGAATTGCCCCATTACTCGTGTACTTTATGAGGCGGTCCAAAAGTTCAATCTTCCCCGTGGCGAATTTTATAAACTAATTGAGGGCATGACAGCGGATGCAAAAGGTCCTATTCAGCGCCCCAGTTGGGATGAACTATATAATTATTGCCGCTGTGTCGCGGTTAGTGTTGGTTTGTTATCACTGCCCATTTTTGGGCGCACGGACCAGGCTGCACAGAATTTTGCAATAGAACTGGGATATGCCCTCCAACTGACCAACATTCTGCGCGATGTTGTAGAAGACTGGCAAATTAACCGATTATATCTACCGACTGAAAGCCTTGAAAAACATAATGCCGGTTCAATTTCATCCCCACAGATCGCGCAGGTGCTAAAAGATGTAGCTGATCGTGCAGAAAGCCATTATTGCGCTGCTGAACGTATTCTGCACGATAAGGGAGCAAAGAATTTAAAGCCCGCTTTAATGATGATGGTTGTCTATAAAAAACTGTTTGAAAAAATGAAAGCACGTGGTTGGCATCAATTAGAACCACGCATGCGCTTATCGACCTTTGAAAAGACACTGTGTTTATCCAAGTTACTGGTTTTTAGATGACAAACAAGACCTTGCATATTGTTGGGGCAGGACTTGCGGGATTGTCCTGTGCTGTTCATGCAAAAGCAAGAGGGTACAATGTTCGACTCTATGAGGCATCAAGTCAGGTCGGTGGACGCATTAAACAGGTTGGCGATCATGATAACGGCACCCATTTGTTAGTCGGGGCGTATAAAGACAGTTTTGAATATCTTGAACTGATTGGAAGTGTGGATCAGCTCCAACCTGTCCCCACCAACAGTTACCAACTTTGTGAAGGGCCGTTATATTGGGAAATACCTGCACAAGGCTTTTTTAAAGCAATCCTGTTAGGCAAAGTTCCGGGGGTTTCACTATGGAATCTCTTTGGGAAAACCGCACAGCGCAGATTATGGGACCCAATGGTTCTTGCTGTTTTCAACACACCCTTAAAGCAACTTTCAAAGAAACTCGCCTGGCAGACTTTACGTGAAGTGCTTCAATCCGGACCGGATGGTTTGACGCCTTATCTCTGTCAGACAACTTTGCACAACGCCTTTGTTGCCCCGGCGCTTGTAGGTCTAGAGCTTTCACTCAACACGCGATTATTGAGCTTTGATAATAGTAATCTGTATTTTAAAGATAAAACGATCACGCTGGATGACCAGAATAAAGCAGTCCTGTGCCTTCCCCAACAAGCCTACAGCCATATCAAGGCGCCTTTTCAAATTCCCAAGGTAAAATCTTCACCCATTACCAATATTCATTTTTATGTGGATCATCCTGTGCGCACAGCTTTCTTTGGGATGATCAATACGACCAGTCAGTGGGTTAGGGCAAAAGGTAAATTAATATCTGTGACCATCAGCCATTTTGATCTGGATCGCACATCATTGGCAGATAAAGTCTGGCGGGAAATCTGCTTTCATCTGGATAAGGCCCAAACCCAGACCCCAGTGCATAAAATCATCCGCGAAAAACATGCCACACCTTTTCAGGATGATGCTTTTATCTCTAACAAACTTTCAACAAAATCCCCCCTTCCCCATGTGTTTATTGCCGGGGATTGTGTGAATACAGGACTGCCTGCCACAATTGAAAGTGCAATACGTTCAGGAAAATGGGCAGCACAGGCCATTTTTGAATAAAATATTGAAAAAAAATTGATTTTTTTGCCGTTTACCCCTTCTCTTTTAGGGTAGGTGCTCCTACTTTTTAGAAAGGTTCAAATGAAACGTTTAAAAGAGGTTATAAAATGGCTTTCGAACTTCCTGCCCTTCCTTATGCACAAGATGCGCTCGAACCGCATATTTCCGCCAATACGCTCAGCTTCCATTACGGCAAGCACCACAACACATATGTTGTAAATCTGAACAACCTTTTGGGCGATGCTGCTGGCAGTTCAGACGCTGAGCTTGAAGCTGTCATTAAAGACTCCGCAGGCGATGCGTCAAAAGCTGGTCTCTTTAACAACGCGGCCCAAGTCTGGAACCATACATTCTATTGGAACTGTATGAAACCCAATGGCGGTGGTGCCCCCACTGGTGAAATCGCAGCAAAAATTGATGCTGCTTTTGGGTCATATGACAAATTTAAAGAAGAATTCTCTCAAGCTTGTATCACAGCTTTCGGCTCCGGTTGGGGGTGGCTGGTCATTGAAAATGGCGAGTTAAAAATCACTAAAACAATTGGTGCGGATACGCCGCTCGTACATGGTCAAACGGCACTTTTGACCTGTGATGTATGGGAACATGCATATTATCTGGACTATCAAAACCTACGCCCAAAATATGTTGAAACATTCCTCAACGAACTTGTGAACTGGGACTTTGTTAATGAACAGCTTGCTGCTGCTTAATACAAACTCATAGCTAACAATCAAAAGAGCGTTCCTTAACCGGAGCGCTCTTTTTTTATTAACAAGTCTTTAACGTATCTGTCATGGGTTTCCATTACATTAAAATAGCAGTAATTTAAATGCGGGTAATTTAAATTAAAATGGTACGTCCTCTTCTTGTTCTGGCGGGGTGTCTGATTATACCGTTTAGTGCATTTGCCTTTTCCCCCATGATCCTTATTGATCTCGATTTTAAGGTTATCAAGATTGTACTGGTAATCATGTTGGGGGTAATTGCTTATAGTACCGTTTTATTGTCCGCTTCGCTTAAAGATCCGGATATCGAGAACGGTTTGTCACAACTTGGTTATTTGCAGCGTGTGGCCAATTGCAACCTTTATGCAAAGGGCTTTGCTGAATATGCGATGAGAGATCCCAACTCCGTATGGGAAACATATGGCCATATTTGGAAAGAAAAACCGCATCTTTTCAATGAAATCACATCAGAAGTAATGATGCGCCTTGAAAAAGATGCGGCTTAAAAATTCTTAAACTGCAATGATTGCCGCGAGGGTACGACGATCTTCCGTTTGTAAAACAGTAAAGGTACGGGCCGCCGCGCCAGAATTCATCCATTCCAGCACAAGCCCCTTTTCTTTTGCCGCTAAACGTATGTCCTTGGGCGGCATTTTAGAAAGTTCCCCATAACCGATGATGAGAATATCATAATTCTCCGCAACATTTAGAAGAGGCTGTATGCTGTCTAGCGTGATCTCACTTGCTTCAGTTGCAGTCCAAGGTTCAACCCTGTTTTCATAAAGCAGGATAGAACCTTCAACCTTTCTATCGTTAACCGTAAAACGACCATCGCCATAAGATGAGATCATTAAACGGCCATCGCTGACCAGAGGCGTGATGTCCAAAGACATTAAACAGTCCCCTCGCCTTCTACTTTTTCAACCTCAGTATTTTCATCCTCATCATCGCTACGACGAAGGGTGAAATACGTCAGGATCGGAACGGCAAGGCAAATGGAAGAATATGTCCCGATGACAATCCCCCAAATCATGGCAAAGCTAAATCCACGGATCACTTCGCCACCCAAGATATAAAGGGCAAGCAAAGCCAGTAACGTGGTCAAGGATGTCATGACCGTACGCGATAGCGTTTCGTTGACAGACATATTCAACAGTTCGGGCAATTCCATCTTTTTATATTTACGTAAATTTTCACGAACCCGGTCATAGACAACAACCGTATCGTTAATGGAATACCCCGCAATCGTAAGCACAGCTGCAACAGTCGACAGGTTAAATTCCATACCCAACAGGGCAAAAATACCGATGGTGGAAATCACGTCATGGATCAGGGCAATAACGGCGCCCATCCCAAACTGCCATTCAAAACGGAACCAGATATAGACAAGGATTGCACCGATCGCCAATGTGACCGCCATCAATCCATCTTCAAACAGTTCTTCAGATACTTTGGGGCCGACAAATTCCGTACGGCGATATTCAACCGTATCCTTAAGAACACTTTTGACGGCTTCCACGGCGGCTTGTTGTGCCTTCTCATCGCCTTCTTGACGTTGAATTCGGATCAGAACTTCTTCGGGTTCCCCAAATTCCTGAATAGAAACCTCACCTAAACCAAGGTCAGAAAGGTTGCTTCTATATTCAGCGATATCAGCAGGTCCGGTTTTGGATCGCACCTCCATCATAATGCCACCTTGGAAGTCGATGCCGTAGTTCAAACCATTAACACCAAACAGCCCAAGAGAGCTGGCAATAAGAATGATGGAAAAAGCAAAGAAGATGAACTTTTTACTGATGAAATCCAGTTTTGTCCCGGTTGGGACTAAATGCAAATGTTTCATTTTAATCCCTCTCCTTAAATGTTCATCGTCTTAGGTTTATTGCGACGTAGCCACATGACAACCAGCAAACGGGTAACCATAATGGCTGTGAACATGGATGTTAAAATCCCAATCGCTAGTGTGACCGCAAAACCACGAACCGGACCGGAGCCAAATTCAAACAGTAAAACAGCTGCGATCAAGGTTGTGACGTTAGCATCGACAATAGTTTTAATCGCGCGTTTATAGCCGGAATCCACCGCTGCAATCGGCCCCATGCCGTTTCGCAATTCTTCGCGGATACGTTCAAAGATCAAAACATTGGCATCCACCGCCATCCCGATGGTCAGAACGATCCCGGCAATCCCCGGCAAGGTCAAGGTCGCTTGCAAGACAGATAAGGCAGCCGTGATCAAAATGATGTTAAACATCAAGGCAATATCAGCATAGACACCAAAGCGCCCATAAGACAGGATCATAAACCCGATAACTGCGATCAAACCAACCAAACAGGCAATTTCACCTGCAGCCACAGAATCTGCACCCAAGCCAGGCCCAACGGTACGTTCTTCAAGGATCACCAGCGGTGCGGGTAAGGCACCTGCACGCAGCAGCAGGGACAGATCATTGGCTTCAGCAACGCTGAATCGACCCTTAATAATACCGCTACCGCCCAGGATGGGGCCGTTGATGTTCGGCGCACTAATGACTTTACCATCCAGCACAATCGCTAAAGAACGATTAACATTCTGTGTGGTCACTTGACCGAATTTCTTTCCGCCTAGCGCGTTAAAGGTAAAAGAAACGACAGGCTGGCCATCTTGGAATGTCGGCTGGCTATCGATCAGCATATCACCGCTGACTTCTACTTTGCGACGAACCGCAATCAGGCGCTGTTCGTTTTCAGCATCTGGTAACGCAATCGTGCCCGGTGGGATACGGCCTGTTGCCAGATCTTCTGGTGTTACGTTGTGGTTCACCAAATGGAAAGTCATTTTAGCCGTCTTACCAAGCAAACGTTTCACATCTTCAGGGTTATCAATACCTGGAAGCTGGATCAGGATACGTTCATCACCTTGGCGTTGGATGTTCGGCTCTTTCGTACCGGTTTCATCAATACGGCGACGGACAATTTCAATTGATTGCTCAACCGCACTACGTTTGGCATCAATAATCGCCTGTTCAGTCAGCGCAATTGTGATTTTATGGCCATTGACTGTTGTCTCAGAACCCGTATCGAGTTTATGCAACAGGTCATAAGCTTGATCGACCTGTTCTATCTTTTTGATCTGCACATGGACAATATTATCTGTCTTGCCCAATCCTGTGTAACGGATCCGTTCAGAACGCAAAGAAGAACGAACAGAATCTACAATAGATTCCAGACGTTCATTAATAACGGTCTGTGCCTCAACTTCTAAAAGAAGGTGTGATCCGCCTTGCAGGTCAAGGCCGAGACTGATTTGTTGGTTGGGAAGCCATCCCGGGAGTTCAGCCGTTGTATTCCGGTCAAACATGTTGGGCGCAGCAAACGCCACGCCCAACAAACAAACCGCAATCACAAGGGCAATTTTCCATTTGGCGAAGTAGACCATATGTCCGGTCCCTTCCTTGCTTGTGATTAGTCTTTTTTACCGCCGAAAAGCTTTTTCAAGCCGCCGGCTTCTTCGGTTTTCTCAGCTGCGCCATCTTTAGCGGCATCGCCTTTGGCCGGTTCTGTTTTATCGATAACAGACGCGATCATTTCACGGCGTACTTTAACAACTGTGTCCTTGGCGATTTCAACAGATACTTCAGTGTCACTGTCAACCTTGGTGACTTTACCAAGAATACCACCACTTGTCAGGATGTTGTCGCCACGACGCAGGGCCTCCAACATTTTTTTATGTTCTTTAGCACGCTTTTGTTGCGGACGAATCATCAGGAAATAGAACACAACAAAGATGAGAATCAGCGGCAGAAACGCTTCGATACCGCCCCCTGCACCACCAGCAGCTTGAGCATAAGCCGGAGAAATGAGCATAGAAAACTCCTAAAGGTTAAGATAATAGTCGTTGGGTACTCCCAAACTTGGCCGCAGACTATACAATGGGATGTTTACATTTTCCACAGGAATTCGTAGCTTTCTCAGACATTTTTTAGAACAAGAGGACATCATGCGCGATCAAGAATATTTAACGGTCCTGACCCGAATTGCAGATGCATTGGATCGACAATGCCCCAAGAAAACTTCCTGCAATGACCTTAATCAGGCTGATGCTTTTGTCTGGCAGCCCCTGACCAACAGTCTTGATCCTATTTTAAAGGTAAACCATATCGCCTTGGATATGCTGCAAGGCATTGACCTTCAAAAAGAAATCCTTTTGAAAAACACCAAGCAATTCGCCGATGGCTTCAGTGCGAACAACGCTCTTTTATGGGGCGCACGTGGTACAGGTAAAAGCTCCATCGTCAAGGCCATCCATGCAAAGCTCAATAATGATACCCCCCATAGTCTTATATTGGTAGAAATCCATCGTGAAGATCTGGAAACCATGCCGGATCTGTTGAAAGTTTTAAAGCAAACAGATCGCCGATGCGTGCTTTATTGTGATGATTTATCCTTTGATGGCGGGGATACCAGCTACAAATCCTTAAAAGCCGTTCTGGAAGGTGGGATTGAGGGGCGCCCGGAGAATGTAATTTTTTACGCAACATCAAACCGACGCCACCTGATGCCCCGTGATATGATCGAAAATGAACGTTCCACTGCCATTCATGCTTCCGAAGCCGTTGAAGAAAAAGTCTCCCTCTCTGATCGGTTCGGTCTATGGCTCGGATTCCATAATATGGATCAGGAAACCTATTTTGCCGCCATCCGTGCTTATGTTAGCGATTACGGCCTGAAAATCAGCGAAGAAGACTGGAAAGCAGAAGCCATTGAATGGACCGTTACCCGCGGCGGACGTTCCGGCCGTGTGGCTTGGCAATATATTCAAGACCTTGCTGGTCGATTAGGTCAGAAACTCTAAATTTGGTAACCTAGCTTTTCGGTTATACCGCGCAGTGTTTCATAATATGGTGACAGCAGGAGATCGTAATTTTTCCATCGGTTTAGTGAATTATTATAAAGTGGTTGGACAACTTGATGATAGCTTGCTGTCTGAATTTGTTTTTTTTCTAACGCAACTTTATAAAATTCAGATGTTTTATCCGACCATTCCAAATCAAGAAAACTAAACAATTCTTTTGTTGTGTTTTCGAAGTCTGATACAAGGTCTTCATATTTGATAGTAAGGGTTGTGTCCTCTTTTGCCCTTAGAGGAACGTCTGCCATGACATGATTGAACACTTTTGCAATTTCATTCAGTTTCATAAAGTCTCGGGTCAAGCTGCTAGGAACGAAAAATTGCATATAACAGGATAAGATAATATCCAACGGATGCCGATTAAGGATAACAATTTTTGCTTCAGGGAAGATTTCACGAATAAAATTGAGATAAATCATGTTTGGAGCACTGCGATCTATGAGTAATCTATCCCCGGTCCAGCCATAATCTTTTTTATAGTAATCAAAAAAGGCCTTTTGCATTTTCTTACGTGATAATATCCGACCTTTTCGTATACTTTTCAGGTTATTGATAAAAACTTTACCCAAAACTGGGGTTTCTTCAAAAACCTGAACTGTTTTATTGGTTGACAGTACTTGATCAACCAATGTGGTGCCGGAACGCAAAAAACCAATAACAAATACAGGTGCTTTAAAAGAACTTTCCCCTTCCACCTTCAGCTTCTTTAGAAGCTCAACCGTTTCAATCGTTGTTAATTCCGCATCTTGTCCATACATTTGAAAAGCAAAATCATTGGCCGTTTGAAAAGCGACAATGGCATCTTGGTATTTTCCCATTTTATCTAAAAGAAAACCATGCTCATAAATAGCTTTTGTATATGCTTGTGCAGAAACAGTAGGTCTATGTTGGAAAAAGTCTTTGTAGCAAGCTTCGGCTTTATCAAACTCTTTTTCTCGGCTGTAGAATGCCGCGAGATGGAATAAGACGCCAGGCGCTTTTATGATTTCCTCATCTAGATCAGAAATTAGCTCGGCAATCTCTTTTTGTCTGTTTGTGCGGTCACAATGATTTAGAAAACTTGCAACAGTATTTATAGTTGGTTTGAACTGTTTAACCGCCTGTTTAAAAGATTCAAAAGCCTCATCTGGTTTGTCCAATTCAACATAGGCATCACCTAGTAAGCGATAGGTTTCTTCTCTAGCATAGCCATTTTCATTTAACTTATTTAGGATGATTGTAGATTTTTGAGCCTGCCCAGTCTTAATATAACAATCAGCTAGGGCTAGTTCTGCATCAACATTATTAGGGTTGTGTTTGAGAAGCTTTGCCAGAAATTTTATCGCTTCATCATATACTTCTTTTTGTAGACAGAACTGAAGATATTGATTTTTTAAATCTGGATTAGATGGGAAAGCCATCATTGCGGATTTATAGAGCCTAACCACTTCTTTAATATTTTGTTGGCTTGAGGCAATTTCAATTGCACGCCGATAAACTTCTATTGTTGCTTTCTTACTTTTTATTTCTTTTAGTAATCTTTTGGTCGCAACATCAACCCTACTTGCGCGTATAAGGTTGTCAATTTCATTTAAATCCATAGCTGAACCTGTTTTAGAGTGTAAACGGGTTCCCTGTCAGATCAAACTCTTTGGTTTGTTACTTGATATTTTATAACATAGACTGAATTAATCAAGGATGCTTATACCTCTGACCACACGGCTAATTCGTAACCGTCTGGGTCTTTAAATTCAAAACGTTTCCCACCTGGGAATTCAAAAATATTTTTCGTTATCTCGCCGCCAGAGGCTTGTATTAAATTTATCAACAATTCCAATTTCTTGCCATAAAGAACAATCAATGGACCACCGGGTTTTGAAGGGGCAACGACAAAGCCTCCTTTCATATGGCCATCATTGAATTCGCAATAGGTCGAACCATAATCTGTAAAAGTCCAACCAAAGACAGTGCCATAAAAATCTTTGCTACGTTGAATATCGCTTACTGCAAATTCAATATAGTTGATTGTTTTATCAATTGGATCACAAACCATTTTACACCTCTAATTCGCACCAGACTGGGGTATGATCCGAAGCTTTTTCCCAGCCTCTCGGCGTTTTATCAATCCCGGCATCTATTAAAATATCAGTTGCTTGTGGGGACACCAAAAGATGATCAATCAGCACACCATGATCCTTGTTCCAGCCGCCGCCACGGTAATCCCACCACGAAAACTGACCGGGTTCTGGGTGATAGAGCTTAAAGGAGTTGGTCAGGCCGAGGTTGAGTTGTTCGCGATAAAGTGCTCTGCCCTCTTCACGGCAAATGGCATCGCTGCCCATTTTTTGGATGTCATACACATCGCCATCATCTGGGGCGACATTATAATCCCCTGCCAACACAAACGGGAGTTCTTCAGCCAAAAGTTCTTTTGTGCGGGCAATGACCCGCTTCATGAAGTCCAGTTTATATGTGAATTTTTCACTATCCACCGGATTACCGTTGGGGAAATAAATGGAAGCAACGCGAATGCCACCAATGTCGGCTTCGATATAGCGTGATTGTTCATCCGAATCATCGCCGGGCAGTTTTGTCAGCACAAGTTCAATCGGCAATTTGGACAGAATCGCAACGCCATTAAAAGATTTTTGTCCGACATATTCGATATGATAGCCAAGGTCTTTCAGTTCCATCTCTGGAACCGCATCGCCGGTGGTTTTAAGTTCCTGCAACAAAGCGACATCCGGGGCAAAGTCTTTAAGCCATTTAAGCAGATGTTCTGTACGAGCGTTGATGCCATTTATGTTCCAGCAAGCGATTTTCACTGAGATTTCTCCATTGAGCTTTTCTTTGTAGATAACATATACTGTAGTGATGAAGTTGCCAGCATTCCTTTTTGTTTTTTTTCTTTTGTCCGTTGTTTTTACGGATATATCGGCATGGGCAAAAAATGGTTGGCCGCAATGTCCTGAAGATGGCCGATATGTCGAGGTCTATATGGAAAGGTCGATGGGGCAACTGCGCTATCACACGGGGTTAAATTCGGCTCAACTCTCAAGAATGCATAGCAATGCAGGAAAAAGGCTCGGTCCGATGTGGATACCGACAGGTTTAACGGTCGCAGATGAAAACTATCACCTAAAAACCAATACCAAAATATATTCCCTTGGCCATAATCGCTATTGTGCGGTTTTAAAGTCGGCAAATCTTTTTATCGGATATCGAAATATTGATGTTTATGTGAGCAATAAATACATGCCCGGTTCCTGCGAACATGAATCCATCATGAACCACGAAAATATCCATGTGCAGATTTTTCGTGATACCCTCTATAAACATGCATTTGGCATTGAAAAAGCCATCCGTCAGCGTGCCAAACGGATCGGTCCTGTTTATTTACGTTCAGCGGATGCGGCAGCCAATAAGATCGAACGGCTGTTGGATGCTCAAATCCGTCCGCTTTTTAAACGGATGAGTCAGGACATTACACGCAAAAATGCCCGCATCGATACAAAGTCAAACTATCGACGCGAGCAAGCCATGTGTTCTAACTGGTAAATTTAAAGGTGAATGCCACCCGATACTTCGATGCGCTGACCATTTATCCAGGCACCTTCTTGGGTGCATAAAAATGTGATGATACCCGTCACATCCTCAGGCAGACCAATCCGTCCAAGCGCGGTACTGTCGGCAATGGATTTGACGACTTCTGGGTTTTCATCAAAAAACGCCTTTGTAAAATCCGTATCTAATGCACCGGGGGCAACTGTATTAACCGTAATGCCACGCGGGCCAAGGATCTTGGCGAGATAGGTTGCTGTGGTTGTCAATGCTGCTTTTGATGCCGCATATGCGATGTAAAAGTCATAACTAAAACGGGTCAATCCTGTCCCAATCATAATGATGCGACCATTGTCATTCATAAAAGGCAGTAAACCTTGAGTGAGGAAAAATGGGGCTTTGATGTTGGTATTGAAGATCAGATCAAAGTCTTCATCGCTAAAATTACCAAAAGCGGCCTTTCTTTCAACACCTGCGTTATTTATCAGAAAATCCAGACCCGTTTTATGATCAAATTGTCCGAGTGCTTTTTCAACCTCATCAATAAAGCGCTTTAAATCAGTTGTCCCATTTAAATCCACCTGCAAAGCTGTTGCTTTGGCGCCCAGAGCTTTAATTTCTTGAACGACTTTATCGGCTTCATCGTTTTCCTTGCGATAACAGACGATAATATCGCAGCCTTCCTGCGCCATACGAAGGGCTGTTTCGCGCCCAAGTCCCCGGCTACTTCCCGTGATCAAGGCGACTTTATTGCTTAATTTTGGCATGTCTTTTCCTTTCATGTTTTGGACATAAAAGGATGATCACCCAGATCGACATATTTAAAAATAAATGATAATGAATAATTAGTATTTAAAAATGAATAGGTGTGTAATGTTAGGCAATTGGGATGACATAAAGCTGTTTGAAAAAGTTGTGGCATTGAAAAGTTATTCGAAAGCGGCAGAAAGTCTAAATATTTCCCAACCTACGGTCAGTCGCCGGATGAAGCTGCTACAGACTGATTTAGGTTTTACCTTATTTGAACGCAGTGAACGTGGCCTTATCCCAACAGAAAAGGCATTGGTGCTTTATAATCTTGCCGGCAACATGGTCAATCATGCCCAATCTTTTGAAATTGCGGCACGTTCCTTACGTCATCAAAAGCAGACCATCAACATTGCCTGTTCCCCACTGATCGGGCTTGCCATCAGCCGACATATCCCAATGCTGATTGATGGGTTGGATAAGGTCAACATTGCCTTATTGACCTCCCCCAACTTTGTCAGTCTGGAAAAAGGCGAAGCCGACATCGCACTTCGTAATGTATTGCCGGAAAAAGGTAATTTGCTTGCAAAATCTTTGGGGCAAAATCAGTTTGGAATTTTTGGTGGCGTTGACTTTATGGAAAAACATAAAGATCTAATTGATCAAGGTGAGTTAAGCACCTGTCCTTGGGTGGGGTATCCCAAAAGCATGGCCCATATGCCCAGCAACAAATGGCTGTCGCAAAATATCGGGATAAGCGCCCCGGATATTCAGTTAGATAGCTCGTTACTGATTTTGGATGCGGTGGTCAATAACATGGGGCTTGCCGTACTGCCAACCTATCTTGAACAAACACATAACCTTATCGCCGTGCGTAAATCCTTGGACGGCTTATCTTTTAAAAGCTGGCTGGTATCTCATGCTCAAACAGCCCATGATCCTATGATAACCGAGGTTAAGCATCGGATAGAGGCTGTTTTTAAAAATGAGCTATACGAGATCTAGGTAAGATCAAACAGAAAAAGACGACCCGCAACCACATTCACTTGTGGCGTTCGGATTTGTCATCTGGAAGGATGATCCCATCAGGTCTGTTACGTAATCAAGCTGTGCGCCTTCAACAAATGGAAGAGAGGCTTCATCGACTAGCACGTCCACATCCCCAAAATTAAAGACTTCATCATCGTCTTTGACCTGGTCGTCTAGGCTAAAATTATACGAAAAGCCTGAACAGCCGCCGCTTGTAATCATAATGCGCAGCTTAAGATTCGGATTGCCTTCCATGGCAATAAGCTTTTGAACTTGCTCATTCGCACTGGGGGTTAAACCAACTTGGCTCATTTATCTTCTCCTTAAAGGCATCAAATTTTGCTGCACCACATATGTAAGCTATCTTTTTCGTTTGTCAAACCCATTGCATCATCTGACACACAAGGCTACCTTCCTTGGCATGAATGACTTTATCAATTTTGCCCCTTATGCCAGCCTCCCCCAAGAAAGCCGGGGCCGCTGCTTTGAAGAAGCCGAAAGTGCGACCAGAAGCTGTCATCAGCGTGACCGGGACCGCATTATACATTCGGCTGCTTTTCGACGTCTGCAATATAAGACACAAGTATTTGTAAACCACGAAGGTGATTTCTTTCGTACTCGGCTAACTCATAGTCTGGAAGTCGCCCAAATTGCCAGAACGACCTGTCGCTATCTTAATTTAAATCAAGAACTTGCAGAAGCCCTTGCCCTTGCACATGACCTTGGTCATCCCCCCTTTGGTCATGCTGGCGAAGAAGCCCTAGATAACGCCCTTGCCCCTTATGGCGGATTTGATCATAACGCACAATCCTTGCGCGTTGTGGCAGAACTCGAACAACGCTATGCAGAGTTTGACGGCCTTAACCTGACATGGGAAACGATTGAAGGGGTCGTCAAACATAATGGTCCCCTTTTAGGGCCAAATGCAGACCATGCCAAACCTGTGCCGCAAGCTATTTTGGATTATGATAAAAACGTTATGGATCTGGATTTGACAAATTATTCCTCACTGGAAGCTCAAATCGCAGCCCTTTCTGATGATATTGCCTATAATAACCACGACATTGATGACGCCTTGCGAGGGCAATTGATCCGAATCGAAGACTTAAGTGATATCCCGGTTGTGGGTCAAACCTTCCGTGATGTTGCAAAACAGTACCCTGATTTGGATAAATCCCGGCTGATTTACGAGGCTGTACGCAGATTGATTGGCGATATGGTCAACGATCTCTTGCAGGAAACGCAAGCACGCATTAAAGATGCCTCACCAAAAGACATCGGTGATATTCGTAACGCCAATCATGCCACAGCCTCTTTTTCGGAACGTATTCAACAATGCGACCGTGAACTGAAGGCTTTCATGTTTGAAAACGTCTATCGCCACTATAAAATCAATCGGATGACCAGCAAGGCACGCCGTGTAGTGCAAGATCTTTTTGCCCTATTTATGGAAGAGCCAAACTGTTTGCCAACCGAATGGTATAAACTCACCGATGGCAAACCGTCAGAACAGACCGCAAAGGTGGTCGCTGACTATATTGCCGGTATTACAGATCGATACGCATTGGATGAACATTCACGTTTATTTGATGTACAGGCCAGAAACTCATGAACTTTTTTAAATCTTTTCATTCAGAAATTTCCGCAATCGTTAACACCCTTTCTGCATCAGGTGACCTGCCTGAAGGGTTGGATACCAGCCGTGTGACATGCGAGCCACCGCGTGATGCCTCTCATGGGGATGTGGCGACCAATGCAGCAATGGTTTTATGCAAACCAGCCAAAATGAAACCGCGTGATTTAGCTGATAAGCTGGCACCAAAAATTGCAGAAATCGACCATGTTGTTTCTGTCGATGTCGCTGGCCCGGGTTTCATCAACGTCAAGCTGGCTAATGATTTCTGGTATGCGCGTTTAAAAGATGTACTCAAAGCCGGAACCAATTGGGGGGACAGCGACATGGGCGCTGGTCAGTCAGTGAATGTGGAATATGTGTCTGCTAACCCCACTGGCCCGATGCATGTAGGTCATGGCCGTGGTGCGGTTGTCGGTGATGCCCTTGCCCTATTGCTTTCAAAAGCAGGGTATGACGTGACCAAGGAATATTACATCAACGATGCAGGCGCACAGGTCGATGTGTTGGCGCGTTCTGCCTATTTGCGTTACCTCGAAGCACATGGCCAAGCTATTGAAATCCCTGAAGGCCTTTATCCCGGTGATTATCTGGTCGGTGTCGGTGAAAAACTAAAAGAAACCTACGGTGACAAATGGCTGAATGCTGAGGAATCTGACTATCTTGAAGAGATCAAAACTTTTGCCATTAATGCCATGATGGATTTGATCCGTGATGATCTGGCCGCCCTTGGCGTTACTCATGATGTGTTTTCCTCAGAAAAAGCCCTGGTCGAAAATGGTGGCGTGGATGCAGCGATCAAATATCTGGAAGATCGCGGACTGATTTACACAGGTGTTCTCGAACCCCCCAAAGGAAAAACACCGGAAGACTGGGAACCTCGCCCGCAATTACTGTTTAAAGCCTCTGAATTTGGCGACGATGTAGACCGCCCACTTAAAAAGTCCGATGGCTCAGGCACTTACTTTGCCTCAGATATCGCCTATCACTTTGATAAATTCAAACGCGGATCTGATCAATTGATCGACGTGATGGGTGCGGACCATGGTGGTTATGTCAAACGCATGAAAGCTGCTGTCAAAGCCATGTCCGATGGCAAAGCTGACCTGGATATCAAGCTTGCCCAGATGGTGAACCTACTTGAAAATGGCGAGCCTGTTAAAATGTCAAAACGTGCGGGTACCTTTATCACATTGCGTGAAGTGATCGATAAAGTGGGTAAAGATGTTGTGCGTTTTATCATGCTGACCCGTAAAAACGATGCACAGCTTGAATTTGATTTTGCAAAGGTAAAAGAACAGTCAAAGGATAATCCTGTTTTTTACGTGCAATATGCCCATGCGCGCTGTCATTCTGTTTTCCGTAAAGCCGAAGAAGAATTCGAAGGAATTGATTTATCAGTAGAAAACCTGATGAATGCAGATTTATCACACCTAACCGATGAGTCAGAACTGGCCGTTATGCGCTTTATGGCGGAATGGCCCCGTATGGTCGAAGCGGCAGCAAAAGAACATGAACCGCATCGAATTACATATTTTCTTTACGATTTAGCGTCAGAATTCCATTCTTTATGGAACAAGGGCACAGGTGATGTTTCTTTACGTTTCCTGCATGCTGATAACCCGGATCTAACCAAAGCACGGCTAGCCTTGTTAAAAGCCGTTTCTTTGGTGATCGCATCCGGCCTTCTTGTTCTGGGTGTTGAACCTGTTAAGGAGTTGCGTTAATGCCGCATCGCGATGATTTCGACGACGATTTATTGGACCCGTCAGAAGACGCTTATGATTATAAACCCGTCAGCAGTAATGAAGGCAGCGGTGGCAAGGCTGTAAAACTCCTTGTCGCTGTTACAGTTATTGCTGGTTTAGCGGGTGGGGCCTGGTATGTCGTGGGATCAAGTGATCAGACACAGGATAAAGTCCCCGTTGTGCGAGCAGAACCGACCCCGATGAAAGAAAAACCGTCAGACCCCGGCGGAATGGAAATCCCAAATCGGGATAAGACCGTCTATGATCGTCTCAGCGGTGAAAATAGTGAACCAAAACTGGAACGTTTATTACCTCGACCAGAACAACCGCTGGAAAAACCAGCCATGGGCACGGTCACGCAATCTTTACCGCCCCTGCCGGTTGAAGAACAGACACCGCAAACAAATACCGAATCAGAAAAAACTGCCGAAGCAGAAGTAACGCCTGCTGTAACAGTTGAGGAAACCAAAGAAGAGCTTCCACCTGTACCGCCTGCGGCAATTGCAGAAGAGATTACCGAACCTGCCCCTGCCCCCATTGAAGACCCAAATGCACCACGCGCTTTAGTAAAACGAAGTGATCAACCCGCTGCTGTTGTTAAGAAAGATAAAGATGACCTTTCTGCAAAAATCGCAGAAGCACTGAACGAAAAAGTGGAAGAAACCCCAAGCCCCGTTCAAGTCACCAAAAAAGCGCCCCCCCCTGCACCGATAAAACCAAAACCGTCAGCAGAAAACCCTAGTTCTGGTTACGTAATGCAGCTTTTATCATCCAAAAGTGAAAGCGGCGTCAAAACGACATGGGAAAAAATCAAAAGCAGTAATTCAGACATTGTCAAAGGACTGTCTGCCAATATCGTAAAAGCCGATCTTGGCGATAAAGGAATTTACTATCGTCTGCGTCTTGGCCCCGTTGCAACTGGGGATGAAGCAAAAAATATTTGTTCTAAATTCAAAAAACGCGATGTGGGGTGCTTCATTGTCCGCGTACAATAATTCAAATCCACAAGCTGCCATTTTGGGCTGCTCTGGACTGGAACTGACCGATTGGGAACGTGATTTTTTTCGCGATCTCAATCCTCTGGGCTTTATATTGTTTGCACGTAACATTGAAGACCCGTATCAAGTACAAGCTTTATGTGATGATTTACGTAGTTGCGTCAGCCACCCGGATGTACCAATCCTGATCGATCAGGAGGGTGGTCGTGTCGCCCGACTTCGCCCCCCCCATTGGCGTGAAGCCCCGTCATCTGCAAAAATCGGTGAACTGGCTGTTTTTAATCTGGAAATGGGGCTGGAAGCTGCGCATTTAAATGCCAGACTTTTTGCTTCAGAATTATTGAATTTGGGAATCAATGTAGATTGTGCCCCCGTATTGGATATCCCGGCAGAAGATGCTGATCCGATCATTTCGGATCGTGCTTATGCACCTCACCCAGAACTTACTGCTGTGATGGGACGTGCTGCTTGTCGTGGATTTATGGCTGGTGGCGTTTTGCCTGTAATCAAACACATTCCCGGGCATGGCCGTGCTTTGGTTGATAGTCATAAAGCCTTGCCCGTTGTTGATACGGCATTTGACATATTGGACAGTGTTGATTTTCGACCCTTTGTTGAACTGGCCGATATGCCTTGGGCCATGACAGCCCATATCGTCTATAGCGATATCGACCAATTTGCCCCAGCCACCATGTCCCCACGCTTGATTGAAGACGTGATTCGCAACCATATTGGTTTCAACGGCGTTCTCATTTCAGACGATCTTTCGATGCATGCATTAGAAGGTGACTTCAATGCGCGGGCAGAAGCCGCCCTTGATGCAGGCTGTGACCTTGTTTTGCACTGTAACGGCGATAAAGACGAAATGCTGTCTGTCGCAGATGGTTTACGTCCAATCACAGATGAAACCGATGACCGCCTTGAAGAAGGGTGGAAAATGACCCGTGAAAATCTGGAAGAGATCGATTTCGATCAGGCTGAAAACCGCTTTAACACCTTGATGGAACTCGTCACGTAATGGATTTCTCCAACATCCCCTTTTTATTATCTGTATGGATCCTGCCGATCATCATTGCAGTCACACTGCATGAAGCTGCCCATGGTTGGGTTGCGTATCGTTTAGGCGATCATACGGCTTACATGCTGGGTCGTGTAACCTTCAATCCAGTTAAACATGTTGACCCTTTCGGTACCCTATTGATGCCGGGATTGATGCTGTTGCTTTCAGGTGGGAAAATGATGTTTGGTTATGCCAAGCCTGTTCCCGTCGATATTCGAAATACCACAAACCCCAGACGTGACATGGTGTTAATTGCAGCAGCTGGGCCGGGGGCAAATATATTAATTGCCTTGATCTCAGCCCTTTGCTTTTATCTCTTGCCACTTTTGCCGCAGGATGTTGATTTATGGGTTGCACACAACCTTGCAAACTCAATTAGAATCAATATTATATTGTGCGTCTTTAACCTTTTACCTTTACCCCCTTTAGATGGTGGGCGCATTGCGGTTGGCTTGCTTCCACGCCCCCTTGCGTTACGTCTGGCAAGTCTGGAACGCTATGGCATGGTGATCTTGTTGGGGATGATATTTCTGGTACCCTACATAGGCGGTATGTTTGGATTAAACCTGAATATCTTCTGGTATCTGGTCGGTGTTCCCGCTGAAGTTTTGACCGAATTTATCGTCAACCTCACCGGGATCATCAATTAGAAAATGAGGCGCTGATGGAACGACTTATTGACCTTGATCAGCATGAAGATGACGATCTTCGCCCCAAGAAAAAAAGCGCCCTTATTATCGATCTGGAAGGCTTTGAAGGCCCGCTAGATATCCTGCTGGAACTGGCACGGGATCAAAAAGTTGACCTGATCCATATTTCCATTCTGCATCTTGCTGACCAATATCTTCATTGGGTAGCAGAAGCGCGTCGTAAAAACCTTGAACTTGCGGCAGATTATTTGGTCATGGCAGCTTGGCTTGCCTATTTAAAAAGCCGCCTTCTGATCCCGGAACAATCAAGTGAAGAAGAACCAAGCGCCGAAGAAATGGCCGCTGCCCTTGCTTTTCAACTGCAACGACTAGAAGCTATGCGTAATGCGGGCGAAATGTTGATTGATCGCAGTATTCTAGATCAAAAAGTATTTCGACGTGGGCAACCGGAAAGCTTTGGCAAGATGGATGACGTTTCTTATGACGTTACGCTTTATGATCTGATGAAAGCCTATGGCGACCAGATGAATAAACATGTCGATCAAACCCTTCATATAGAACCAACGGATCTTTATTCTATGGATATGGCCATTGAGCGCCTTCGTCATTTCTTAGGCAAGATTCCTGAATGGACGCAGTTATTGAAATTTTTGCCCGATGATCTTAAAAACTCGCTCCATACCCGTTCTGCCATTGCATCAACTTTTGCTGCCGCTTTGGAAATGGCGCGTGATGGTAAAGTTAAAATCAGACAATCTGAAACCTTTGGGGCAATTTATGTGCAAAGCCCGGATGAGGAGAGCTAACAATGAATGAAGACCTCTCACTGGAACATTTGCGTCTGTTAGAAGCCGTGTTATTTGCCAGTAAAGAACCTTTGGGTGAAAAGAAACTTGGCAATTACTTCAAAGAAGAAGTTGAGGTCAAACCCCTCTTGCGGCAGTTACAACAAGAATATGAAAAACGTGGGGTCAACCTTGTTCAGGTTGGCTCTGCCTGGGCGTTTCGCACGGCACCTGATATGGCCGAACATTTAAGTGAACATCGAGCCAACGTAAAAACATTGTCACGTGCAGCAATTGAAACCCTTGCCATTTGCGCCTATCACCAGCCCGTTACCCGTGCAGAGATTGAAGAAATTCGTGGTGTTTCTCTTTCCAAAGGGACGCTTGATGTGCTGTTCGAAGCCGGATGGATCAAACCAAGAGGTCGTCGTCGCACCCCCGGTCGGCCTATGACATGGGGCACAACAATCGCTTTTCTGGATCAATTTGGTCTAGAGAAAATAGATGATCTGCCCGGTATAGAAGAACTTAAAACAGCCGGCTTATTGGACGCACGCCCTGCAATTAATGCATATAGCGTGCGTGGTGAGATGGAATTACCTTTGGATCACCCTGATCAAAATGACGATGATGATCTCCCAGAACCATTAGAAGATGATTAAAGGCATAATTATTTTGTGGAATAGCCACATCAATGTTTGATTTCTGCTAGAATTTGTATAAAAGTAAATGCAAGTCATTTTCAACTGCATGTTAAAGAGCCTGAAATCAACGTGTCTGCCAGCTTAACAACAATAAAAATCAAACAGCTGCTTAATGGCTGGTCACTTTTCACCGTAATCACAGCGTTGATTATCGCCTCCCCCGTATTTATTGTTGTCGCCTATGTCTTTGTACCTTCTGGTGAGGTTTGGACGCATCTGGCAAATACGGTCCTGCCCAATTACATAAGCAACTCGGTGATATTATTAATCGGTGTTGGTCTGGGGACTTTGATCGTCGGTACAGGGTGCGCTTGGCTTGTAACAATGTGTGAATTCCCCGGTCGAAAGATTTTTGAATGGGCTTTGTTGCTACCACTTGCCGTTCCAGCTTATGTCATTGCCTATACCTATACCGGACTTTTGGATTATGCAGGGCCTGTACAAGAATTTCTTCGGGAATTATTTGGCTGGCGTAGTGCTCGCGATTACTGGTTTCCTGAAATTCGCACACTTTGGGGGGCGACAACCATGTTTACACTGGTGCTCTATCCATATGTGTACATGCTGTCACGTGCTGCCTTTTTGGAACAATCCATTTGTGTCTTAGAAGTCAGCAGAACCTTGGGCCGAACCCCTTGGCAATCCTTTAAAGACGTGGCATTTCCCTTAGCACGTCCTGCTATTGCAGCAGGCACTGCCCTTGCCTTGATGGAAACGCTTAATGACTTTGGCACGGTCCACTTCTTTGCTGTTGATACCTTCACAACTGGCATTTATCGCACCTGGTTTGGAATGGGGGAACCCGCAGCCGCTGCCCAATTGGGCGCATGCATGTTAATATTTATCGTTTCTCTAATCGCGCTTGAAAGATATTCTCGCGGGCAAGCGGCCTATCACCATACGACCGTTCGCTATCGTGCTTTGCGAAAATTGCAAATTAACGGCATCAAGCAAATTCTTTGCCTGATCGCTTGTATCTTACCGGTCTTTCTCGGATTTGTTCTCCCTGCCGGAATCTTACTGAATTGGACTTTTGCGACAACAGAATGGTGGATGACACTGCAATTTTGGGAATTTGCCTTTAATAGCTTTATTCTTGCAACTGTTGCTGCCCTATTAGCCGTCGTCCTTGCTGTGTTGATGGCATATGGCGCACGTTTACAACCATCACTTTTTACCAAGATCGGCGTGCGCGCTGCCTCTATCGGTTATGCCGTTCCAGGGTCTGTTTTGGCCGTTGGGATTATGCTGCCTTTTGCCTGGACAGATAACCTGATTGATAGCTGGGCGCGCGAATATCTCGGTTTTTCTACAGGATTAATTCTTTCAGGCACTATTGTTGCGGTTGTTTTTGCCTATGTGGTCCGGTTCCTATCCGTATCATATAATGCAATCGAAGCCGGACTTGGCAAAGTGACAAAGAACATGGATTGCGCCGCGCGTACATTAGGCCATGGACCGGGGGAAACCTTACGCAAGGTTCACCTCCCTCTCATTCGGGCCAGCATGTTTAGCGCAGGTATTCTGGTTTTTGTCGATGTAATGAAAGAACTGCCCGCAACGATGATTATGCGGCCCTTTAACTTCACGACATTGGCTGTTCGCACTTTTGAACTGGCAAGTGATGAACAATTAGCCGAAGCTTCCAGTGCAGCGCTTGCCATTGTTCTCGTCGGTATCATTCCGGTGATTATGATCAGTCGCACCATTGCAAAATCCCGTCCTGGACATGAAAGTTAGGAATATGACATGACCTTGCATCTTGAAAATGTCGAACTTGCTTTTGATAAGCTCTGTGTCCTTAACAGTATCAATCTAACAGTTGAAACTGGAGAATTCGTCTGTCTACTCGGCCCATCTGGTTGCGGTAAGACTTCCACCTTGCGAGTTTGTGCCGGATTGGAAACACCCAAAAAGGGTCGCGTCATTGTCGATGATGTGGTGATGACAGATGGCAACAAAGTCATGGCACCTGAAAAACGCCAGATCGGTTTTCTCTTTCAAGACTTTGCCCTGTTTCCTCACCTCAATGTCTATCATAATGTTGCTTTTGGTTTAAAGGGCTGGAAAAAAGCCGATATAGATGATCGTGTGTTTGAGGTCCTGAAGCAGGTCCGCATGGATAAATATGCAAAGGCGCTGCCTCATCAATTATCTGGCGGACAACAACAACGCATCGCCCTTGCCCGTGCCATGGCACCAAAGCCGAAAATCATTTTACTTGATGAACCCTTTTCGGGACTAGATTCGGGTTTGCGCGCAGAAATCCGTGATGAAACGCTGCATGTTCTTAAAACATCAAATGTGGCCGCAGTCATGGTCACGCACGATCCTGAAGAAGCCATGTTCATGGCAGATCGTATTGTCTTGATGAAAGCCGGAAATATTGTTCAGGACGGCACACCAAGTGAGCTTTATGCCAATCCGGTTGATCATTTTGCCGCTTCGTTTTTTGGTGAGGTGAACACATTAAAAGGTGTCATTCAGAACAACCAAGCCAAAACAATTTTAGGCTACGTACCGGCAGAAGGTTTTCGCGAGGGTGAAAAAGTTGATGTGCTGGTCCGTCCACAAAATATCAAAATCCAAACCATTACAGATCAAATCAAGCCAACAGAACAAGCTCATATTGAAGCCGCTCGGTATCTGGGGCGTGAAAGCCTGCTTCATATCCGCCTTGAAAATGGCTCAGGTGAAAGCACACATATACATGCCCGTGTTGAAGGCCATAGACTCCCTGAGGAAAATGAAAGCATCATGGCTGTGATGGATTATGAACATGCTTTGGTTTTTCGTGCGAGTTAACTAACAAGAAGATATTACATTTAAATGTTATTAGTCATTTAAGAATTATTGGCATTGCGGGTCGCGTTTCAATCTGCCATTATCCGTCGAAAGATTTTAATTTTTAACACGGAGAAACTTTCCTATGATGCCAAGTCTTCCACAACTACTTGTCGTTTTGTTAATCGTAGTTGTCATTTTCGGTTTGGGTAAATTTCCAAAAATTGCTGGTGACCTTGCAAAAGGCATCAAAAGCTTCAAAAAAGGCATGAAAGAAGACGACGCTGAAGTTTCTTCAGAAGAAAAGCCTTCTATTTCTAAAAGCGAAGAAAAAGTAACCGATAACACTGGTACTGCGTCTGAAAAGAAAGACGCTTAATCCCACTCTAGAATCTGGATACAAAGATGCTTGATATCGGTTGGACTGAAATCGCTATTATTTTAGTCATCGCTATTTTGGTTGTCGGGCCTAAAGACTTGCCCAAAGCCATGCGAAGCGTGGCAAAAATGGTTGGTAAGGTCAAAGCAATGATGCGTGAATTCCAAAGCAACATTGATGACATGATAAAAGAAACTGAATTGGAAGAAGTCAAAAACCAAATCAGTTCGGCCCGTCATATGAATCTAGATAATAAAATATCTGAAACGATTGATTCTGATGGGGAACTCAAAAAGTCCATGGATTTTTCCAAAGAAACAGACGATTTCAATAAATCCATGCAGGAAACTGATAAACCTGCCAAAATCACATCTGATCCAGATTCAAAAGATAAAACGAGCTAAGCTGTGAACGATCCGCAATCAGCCACAAATACAATGCCCTTGATGGAGCATTTGATTGAATTAAAAAACCGTCTGACTGTTGCTATGGCAGCTTTGCTTATTGCATTTATAGGCTGTTTTTATTTCGCAGGTGACATTTACGCCTTTTTGGTGGAACCGTTAGCACAGTTGCTTCACGAATTGGGCGGTAACCGCCGGATGATCTACACGGCTTTGCATGAAGCCTTTTTCACCCAATTAAAAGTCTCTTTCTTTGCTGCATTCCTGGTCGCTTTTCCCATTATCGCCACACAGTTTTGGCGTTTTTTGGCCCCTGGTCTTTATAAAAATGAAAAAGCCGCACTGGCGCCATATCTTGTGCTTTCACCTATTTTGTTTTTGCTCGGCAGTGCTCTTGTTTATTACTTCATCATGCCAATGGCGTGGAAGTTTTTCCTCAGCTTTGAAACTATGGGGGTGGATGGATCATTACCGATCCAGCTGGAAGCCAAGGTCAACGAATATCTCTCTTTGGTGATGAAGCTGATCTTTGCCTTTGGCATCAGTTTTCAGCTGCCTTTGGTTCTTACCCTTCTCGCACGTGTAGGCTTTGTCACCTCACGGGGGCTTGTGGCAAAACGTAAATATGCTGTGGTCATTACTTTTGCCTTTGCAGCTTTTATGACCCCGCCGGACCTTATTTCGCAAGTCGGGCTGGCAATTCCTATTCTTTTTCTTTATGAAATCTCCATCTTCTCTGTACGTGCAATTGAACGCAAGCGTGCAGACGTCGAAGAAGACGATGATGAAGATGAATTTGAAGAAACAGATTTCAACATGACTTAAGGCCGAAACCTATGTTCGATATTAAATGGATCCGCGATAACCCTGCTGCTTTTGATGCCAGCATGGCTAAAAGAGACTTGGCTGCACAAAGCGAGGCATTGATTGCTCTGGATAGTGAACGCCGTGACCTGCTAACACAAGCACAAGACGTTCAGGCAGAACGAAACAAGCTGTCCAAAGAAATCGGCATTGCCAAACGCGAAGACCGCGATGCCAGCGATATCATGGAACAGGTTTCTAAATCCAAAAGCAAACAGGCCGAGTTGGAAGAACTGGCCAAAGCCAAAGATGTGGAACTTGAAAACGCCCTTATGTCCTTGCCCAATATCCCTGCTGATGATGTTCCAGAAGGGGCTGATGAGAACGACAATGTTGAAATCAGAAAATGGGGCGAGGTCCCGTCTTTTGACTTTGCCCCCAAAGAACATTTCGACATTGGTGAGTCCCTTGGTCAGATGGACTTTGAAACAGCTGCAAAATTATCCGGTTCTCGTTTCGTTCTATTGTCTGGTGCTTTGGCACGCATGGAACGCGCACTTGCAGCCTATATGCTTGACCTGCACACCATGAAACATGGCTATACAGAAGTTAACCCACCTGCCCTTGTTAAAGACGCTGCCCTATACGGTACAGGTCAATTACCCAAATTTTCCGAAGACCTTTTCCGAACGGAAGAAGGTTTCTGGATGATCCCGACCGCAGAAGTACCATTGACCAACATTGTCAGCGATGAAATTCTTGCAGAAAACGATCTGCCGCGTCGTTTTACAGCGATGACCTGGTGTTTCCGTTCTGAAGCAGGATCGGCGGGTCGTGATACACGGGGTATGATCCGTCAACACCAATTCACAAAAGTCGAAATGGTCAGCGTGGTCAAACCTGAAGAGTCTGATGCAGAGCTGGAACGTATGACAGGATGTGCAGAAGCCGTCCTACAAGGTTTGAATCTACCATATCGCGTCGTCACCTTATGTACAGGTGACATGGGCTTTTCTGCACGTCGTACCTTTGATATTGAAGTCTGGTTGCCCGGACAAGATCAATATCGTGAAATTTCATCCTGTTCGACAACTGGTGATTTTCAGGCACGTCGAATGAAGGCGCGTTATCGTAAAGAAGGTGAGAAAAAACCAGTCTTTGTCCATACTTTAAACGGATCTGGTCTTGCGGTTGGACGTTGCCTTGTCGCTGTGCTGGAAAACTATCAACAAGCCGATGGCAGTGTGATTGTCCCTGAAGTCTTACGCCCATACATGGGTGGCCTTGAGGTTATAGAGCCAAGCAAATGATTGATCTTTCAAACGCCCGTATCCTGATTTCCAATGATGATGGCATTCACGCACCGGGATTGAAAGTCTTAGAAGAAATTGCAAAATCCATTTGCGATGACGTTTGGGTGGTTGCACCCCAAACCGAACAAAGCGCAAGTGGACATTCTTTAACCCTGCGCCGCCCTTTACGTATCCATAAACATGGTGATACCCATTACAGCGTGGATGGCACCCCAACCGATTGTGTCCTTCTGGCCTTGAATGAGATTATGAAAGACCATAAGCCGAACCTTGTCTTAAGCGGTATAAATCGCGGGGGCAATTTAGGGGAAGATGTAACTTATTCCGGCACCATCGCAGCTGCTATGGAAGCGACTCTTCTCGGGGTTCCCGCTATCGCATTATCTATGTATTTTGAAGATAGCAATGATGTGAAATGGCAAACCGCAAGCAGTTGTGGTGCGGATATCATCAGGCAGCTTGTTAAAAACACATGGCCTAGCAATACGTTAATGAATGTGAATTTCCCCGATGTGGCAGCCCAACGAGTCAAAGGCATTGAATTCACCCGCCAAGGCCGACGCAAAATCGGTGATGACCTTGCTAGAGGGCTTGATCCACGCGGTGAAGAATATTTTTGGATTGGCGCTTTACGTAGCGAAGAAACCTTTAACAAAGGCACTGACCTACACGCTGTGGTCAACCATTATATCTCTGCGTCCCCCATCTCGTTAGACTTTACCGATTATAATACGTTGGAACGTCTGAAAGGGCAGTCAACGTGAGTATTGAAACGGCAAAAATTCGTTTGTTAATGGAACTGCGTCGTCAAGGCATTACAGATACAGCTGTCTTATCAGCCATCGAAACCATCCCGCGTGAAAAATTTGTCACCGATACTTTTTTCGATCAGGCCTATGAAAACATCGCCCTGCCCATTGGATATAATCAAACGCTCAGTCAGCCCTATATCGTTGCCTTGATGACCGAAAGGTTACAGGTAAAGGATCGGATGAAAGTGTTGGAAATCGGCACCGGTTCTGGCTATCAGGCCCTTGTTCTGGCAAAACTCTGTCGTCGTCTTTATACGATTGAACGCCACAGCCCCCTTTTAGAACAGGCCAAAGCCCGTTTTGATATGTTTAAACAAACCAACATTGTAACAAAAGCTGGTGACGGCACCTTAGGTTGGCAGGAACAAGCCCCTTTTGATCGGATCATGATAACGGCCGCAGCCGAAGATGTTCCCCCTGCCCTGGCGGACCAATTGGCTATTGGCGGGATCATGGTTGCACCAATTGGTGAAGATAAGGCCGGACAATACCTGATCCGAGTGACGCGCACCGAAAGCGGTTTTGATGTAGAAGAATTAGAACAGGTCCGTTTTGTTCCCCTTATTCCCGGTTTACCAGAATAAAATTGCAAGCTGTTACGAGCTTGGGCATAATCCGCAGCATGAAATCAAAATGGATATATATTTCGCTTGTTATTGTCGGCTTTAGCTTGTCATCCTGTGGCTGGGTGGAAGTCCCGGCAGATGGACAATCAAAACCAGGCTATAGCCGTAGCCCATCGGCGCAACAATCAAAAAGTCGTCAAAGTGGCTTGCGTGAAATCCCGGGGACCATCATCGTTCAAAAAGGTGATACGGTCTATGCTGTATCACGGCGCACCGGAGCATCTGTCCGCGATATTATCGATACCAATAACCTGCAACCCCCGTTTCATCTAAAAGCGGGGCAACGTTTGCATTTACCGCAGGACCCTGTCCATATTGTCCGTGAAGGAGATACTCTTTATTCAGTTTCGCGAGCATATCATACAGATGTCTATCAGTTGGCAAAGGTGAATAACCTATCTTCGCCCTTTACCCTTATTCCGGGGCAACGACTAAAACTTCCCAATACGAATAACCTGACGACAGCATCAAAGTCGATAAATCAACAAGCACGCGTTAGTGCAACACCGATACAAAAACCAAAAGCTGTTGCAAAAATAGCCCCGCGTATCAGTAAAAAAGCCATCCCGACACCACCACCACGTTCAAGCAGTCGTTTTTCATGGCCCGCACAAGGCAAATTATTATCTTCTTTTGGCGCCAAAAAAGATGGTTTGCGTAATGATGGTATTAATATTGCCGCCCCTAAAGGCACCCCGATTAAGGCAGCTGAAAATGGCGTCGTGGCTTATAGTGGCAATGAACTGCGCGGATTTGGCAATATGGTTTTACTAAAACATTCTGGTGGTTGGATCACAGCCTATGCCCATGCAGATAAAATTATGGTCACACGTGGGCAGAAGATCAAGAAAGGTCAGAAAATTGCTTTGGTTGGCAGTTCTGGCGGCGTAACAAGACCACAACTGCATTTTGAAATCCGCAAAGGGATGAACCCGGTTAATCCAAAGAAATATTTGGGTGGGTAGTCCTGTCATCTTCCTGCGTAAGGCAGGAACCTCTTAAAGCTGATATAGATTAAAGAGGTCCCTGTTGTTTACACAGGGACACACTTATTAACCTTCAATCTTTGACACATCGCGAACCGCGCCTTTATCGGCACTGGTTGCCATGGCCGCATAGGCACGCAGTGCCATGCTGACTTTGCGATCGCGTGGTTTGGCTGGTTTCCATGCTGCATCACCTTTGGCTTCCATGGCCTCACGGCGTTTAGCCAAATCATCATCACTAATCTTTAGATTGATGGAACGGTTGGGGATATCGATTTCAATCGTATCACCTTCTTCAATCAAACCAATGGCCCCGCCGTTGGCTGCTTCAGGTGACGCATGGCCAATAGACAGGCCAGATGTGCCACCAGAAAACCGCCCATCGGTCAACAAGGCACATTCTTTTCCAAGTCCCATAGATTTCAGATAACTGGTTGGGTAGAGCATTTCCTGCATACCCGGACCACCTTTTGGACCTTCATAGCGGATAATAACAACGTCGCCTGCTTTGACTTCCCCTGCCAAGATACGGGCAACGCCTTCATCCTGACTTTCACAAACGCGTGCTGTTCCTGTGAATGTCCAGATGCTTTCATCCACACCTGCGGTCTTAACAACGCAGCCATCAACGGCTATGTTTCCGTAAAGAACGGCCAAACCACCGTCTTTGGTGAAAGCACTTTCTACATCACGTACAACACCACCAGCACGGTCTGCATCCAATACTTTATAACGTGCACCTTGTGAAAAGGCTTCTTGCGTTGGGATTCCACCGGGTGCCGCTTTATAAAAGGTTTGAACCTCATCTGAATCATTGCGAACAATATCCCAATGATCGATTGCTTCCCCAATGGATTTGCTGTGAACAGTTGAAACATCGCGATTAATCAACCCACCACGGTCCAATGCCCCCAAGATCCCCATGATCCCGCCTGCACGGTGCACATCTTCGATATGAACATCTGCAACAGCTGGGGCCACTTTGGACAAGCAAGGTACTTTGCGGGATAAGGCGTCCATATCTTTCATGGTGAAATCAACTTCAGCTTCGCGTGCAATTGCCAAAAGGTGCAGGATCGTATTTGTTGATCCACCCATGGCAATATCCAAGGTCATCGCATTTTCAAAGGCTTCATAAGTCGCAATTCCGCGTGGGGTGACGCTATCATCGTCTTGTTCATAATATCGTTTACAGATTTCAACCGCTGTACGGCCCGCATTTTCAAACAAGGCACGACGGTCTTCATGAGTTGCGACAATAGTGCCATTACCAGGCAGAGATAAACCCAAAGCTTCTGACAGGCAGTTCATGGAATTGGCTGTAAACATGCCTGAACAAGATCCGCACGTCGGGCAAGCCGAACGTTCAATCGCATCGACTTCTTCATCAGATACGTTGGGGTCAGCTGCTTTCACCATGGCGTCAACCAGATCAAGCGCGTGCTCCACATCATCGATGGTGACTTTACCCGCTTCCATCGGACCACCGGACACAAACACAGCCGGAATATTCAGGCGCATCGCAGCCATCAACATCCCCGGTGTGATCTTGTCACAGTTTGAAATACAAACCATGGCATCAGCACAATGGGCATTGACCATATATTCAACGCTATCAGCGATCAAATCACGTGATGGCAGGCTGTAGAGCATACCATCATGCCCCATTGCAATACCGTCATCCACAGCGATTGTGTTAAATTCTTTGGCAACACCGCCTGCTTTTTCAATTTCACGTGCGACAAGCTGACCGAGGTCTTTCAGGTGGACGTGACCGGGTACAAACTGTGTGAACGAGTTGACCACTGCAATAATCGGTTTGTCAAAGTCCCCATCTTTCATCCCGGTTGCGCGCCATAATGAACGGGCGCCCGCCATATTGCGGCCATGTGTCGTCGTACGTGAACGATATTCAGGCATAGTCTTCAATCCTTACGATCTTGGCAAAAATAAAGCCCTGCACTATTAAAAGCAGGGCGTCTAACATAGCTATGTCTTTCGCATTTGTAAAAGTCTTATACCGATGTTGCGATATAATCTGGCTCGATCCCAAAGTCAGAACCATTTTGATCTATTTCATTCGTAATGAGCAATGTTGTTAGACCCTGCGCCTGACCCAACGCGACTTCTGTAATAATGTCTGAACAGACCATCAAAATGCGGCTTTTATGAGCCAATGGGAACTTGGCTTTTAGATTGTCGAAATCTTCAGTCAACAAAATACGTTCTGGCGCAAAGGACAGACCAAGATAATTGACATGTTTTGCCACTTCTTCCCTTGAAAGATATGGATCAGCTGAAAACATGGCCAATTTCCGTTCCATACGACGAAGGGATGGCACAAGTACGGCGCCTGCCGGATGGGTTTTTCCGTTTTTTGTTAATGTGTCTTCTGTACTAAACAAAATCACATCAAAATCACGCGCGATTTCCAAAACACCGGAAATTCTTTTTGTATCAACCGGATGCGCTTTACACAAACCAGGCAATATCCCCCCGTCAACAGCAGGTGGATTAACCAAAGTTTTAAACCTCATAATCACCTCGCATATTCCCTAATATTTGTCAGCCGATACTAATAAGTAGGAAAAATTAATGATGTTTCAAGTGGGAAAATAAAGATTATTTAGGCGGGATCGCACGGCCCATTGCTGTAAGTGTTTTTTCTAACTCATTTGCCTTATTTTTTAAGTCTTTTTCCATTTGCTTAATCTGACGATCCAAGGAAACAGCATTTCTATAAGATCGTTCACGCTTTGCCCGGGCTGCCTTTTTCAAAGCTTTTCGTCCTGCCCATTCTCCAGCATGAGCCAAAACAACGATACCGGCAATCAGGCAAATCATGCCAGCAAGCATATAATCAAGCTTACCAAAAGCAGCCGCAACGCCCCAAAATCCGATGGTTGCGATAGATGAACCAATAATAAACAACATGCGACGGCTGATCTGATCTTCCGTTTGATGCGTCTTTTCAATGTCTTTCATGGAATTTGCAATTTCAACACGGGCAAGCTGTTGCCATTTGTTAAAATTCATTCCCTTAAAAGGTTCGCGATTTTCGCGGATAAACAGTTCAAGGCGCTTGACGATATATTCTGCGCGTTCTTCTGGAGTTGGTTCGTGAGCCATAATTTTTCACTTCCATAGAAAAAGCCCTACCCTTTTCCTTGGGTAAGGCTTTTACTTTAGTCAAAAAGTTACAAACAATCCGTTAAAGGGCACTGACCAGACGAGCCAATGCTTCTTTAAATTTGTTGTTCTTTTCTGTCAGTTCGGCAACCTTGGTGCGTTCAGTTTCAACAACTTCAGCCGGCGCATTACTGACGAATTTATCGTTCGACAGTTTTTTCTCTTTACCGCCTATAATTTTATCAAGATTTGCGATCTCTTTTTCAAGTCGCGCTTTCTCCGCTGCGACATCCATATGGTCAACAACATTGATAAACACAGTTGCATCACCCACAACTTCTTGAACACATCCTTGGGCAATAGCTTCAGCGACAATTTCGACTTTTTCCAAGCGTGCCATACGCAGGATCAGGTCCTTATTACGTACCAAACGTGCTGCAGTTACGTCACTAGCACCATGGAGATAGACATCTAGCTTTACACTGCCTGGAACGTTTAATTCTGAACGGGTGGTGCGGATGGTAGAAATCAGGTCTACCAGCCAGTCCATTTCAGCGTTGGCATCTGCATCATCCAGTACTTTTTCCGGCCAGGCACTGCTAATCAATTGATTTGCACGTTCATTGGCCATGGATTCCCAAAGTTCTTCAGAGATATATGGCATAGTGGGATGCAGAATGTGCAAAATTTGATCGAGGACCCAAGCGGTTGTTGCTTTTGTTTCTTCAATAGCTGCTTCGTCTGAACCTGCAAGAATTGGCTTTGTAAATTCCAAGTACCAATCACAGAACGTCCCCCATGAAAAGCCATAGATGGAATTAGCCGATTCGTTGAAACGATATTCTTCGATTTGACGACCAACCTCTTCGGCAACATCACCGACTTTCCCTACAATCCAGCGGTTAACCGGGTGTTTTACGTTTGCGGCATCAAAGCCAGCATCAGGCTGGCAGCCGTTCATCTGGCAGAAACGAGCAGCATTCCAAAGTTTTGTTGCAAAGTTGCGATATCCTTCAACCCGGCTTTTTGCAAGTTTAATATCACGACCTTGTGCAGCCATTGCTGTCAGTGTGAAGCGCATCGCATCCGCGCCAAATTCATCGATCATTTCCAAAGGATCAATAACATTACCTTTAGACTTTGACATTTTCGCACCATGTTCGTCACGTACAAGTGCGTGGATATAAACATCTTTAAACGGAACTTCCCCCATAAAGTGGATACCCATCATCATCATGCGGGCAACCCAGAAGAAGATGATATCAAACCCTGTGACCAACACATCAGTGGTATAGTATTTTTCAAGCTCTGGTGTTTTTTCAGGCCAACCTAATGTCGAAAAAGGCCAAAGCGCAGAAGAAAACCATGTATCAAGCACATCGGTTTCACGGGTCAGTTGCACCCCTTCACCCGCTGCTTTCTGCGCTTCTTCTTCTGTCATTTCAACATAGACATTTCCGTTTTCGTCAAACCATGCCGGAATTTGATGACCCCACCAGATCTGACGGGAAATACACCAGGGCTGGATATTGCGCATCCATTCGTAATAGGTGTTTTCCCATTGCTTAGGTACGAAACGGGTTTTACCGGTTTCGACGGCTTCCAACGCTGGTTTAGCAAGAACATCCGCTTTAACGAACCACTGATCCGTCAGCCATGGTTCAATCACAACACCAGAACGGTCCCCATAAGGCACGGTCATTGGGTTTTCTTCGATCTTCACCAACAGGCCAAGGCTTTCCATTTCATCAACAATGGCTTTACGTGCATCAAAACGATCCATGCCCTGATATTTTTCAGGCGCATTTTCGTTAAGTTTTGCATTCATATCCAAAACGTTAATGATTTCCAGATCACAGCGTTTGCCAACCTCATAGTCATTGAAATCATGACCCGGTGTAATCTTAACCGCACCAGAGCCTTTTTCAGGATCAGCATATTCATCTGCAACAATCGGAATCGCGCGGTTTACAATCGGCAGGATAACGTTTTTGCCAATCAGGTCTTTGTAGCGTTCATCATCAGGATGTACAGCGACACCGGTATCACCTAACATGGTTTCTGGACGGGTGGTCCCTACCATTATGTATTTACCGTCTTCACCTTCCAACGGATAATTGAAATACCACATTTTCCCGTTTGTTTCGCGCTGTTCGACTTCCAGATCAGAAATGGCGGTATGTAATTTAGGGTCCCAGTTGACCAGTTTTTTATCGCGATAGATTAGACCTTCTTTATAAAGCTGTACAAAAACTTTACGAACAGCTTCAGAACAGCCGTCATCCATTGTAAAACGTTCTTTTGCCCAATCCGCAGAAGCCCCAAGACGACGAAGCTGTTTGACAATTGTCCCGCCAGATTCTTCTTTCCATTCCCAGATTTTATCGATGAATTTTTCACGGCCCAAATCATGGCGAGTAACTCCTTCGCCTTCCAGTCGTCGTTCAACAACCATTTGTGTGGCAATACCAGCGTGGTCTGTTCCCGGTTGCCACAAGGCGTCTTTACCTTTCATACGGTTATAACGGATCAAAATGTCCTGCAAGGTAAACGTCAAAGCGTGGCCCATGTGAAGGCTGCCAGTGACATTCGGTGGCGGCATCATGATGGTATAGGGATCTTTGCCGGATGTATGATCAGCGGCAAATGCGTTGTTATCTTCCCAAAGCTTATAGTGCTTTTCTTCAACGGCTGCGGGGTCGAATTTTTTGTCCAACATGATTGAGAAGGCCTTCTTCTTAAAAAGTTTGCAAATTTAAAATATGTAATAAACGCCAAAACGCCCGAGGACAACCCCGGGCGTTTTGTTTTCATGATTATTTGTCGCTTTAGTCTTCGAGACGTTCCGCGCGGTTGATCATAATATCGATTTCTTTCTTCACCAAACGTTCGATCAAGTAAGGCAAGTTGCGATCCAACCATTCTTTCAAAAGTGGGCGTAACATCTCACGGGTTAGCCCCTCTAATGTCACATCACGTGTACCAACTGCGATATCACGTTGATCCAAAATTGCTTTTGCCAGTTCAGAAAGTACATCTGTGGAGGCATCAACAGTTGGTGGAGAAACGATTCGATTTGCAACATCAGAAGCCGTTACAGGCTGAGGGACGAATTCCGGTTCCGGCTCTTCCTCTTCAATCATCATATCTGATGTCAGATCAAGAATATCGTCATCAATATCAATTTCATCAAAAATAGGTTCAGGTTCAGGTTCCGGCTCGGGCTCTGGTTCAGGCTCGGGTGCTGCTTCTGCAACTGTTTCACCACCTTCTGCGCCTTCTTCCTCATCTTCAGAAAGAATTCGACGGATAGAGGCAAGAATATCCTCCATCGACGGTTCTGCACCGTCTTCCGTGGCTTCTGTGTTTTCTTCACTCATCTTTAATCACCCGAATTATTAAACGTAATCATAAAAGAATTTATGCGATTCTTAAAATTATACGCTGCCTCACCTTAATTAATTGTTATCAACTTCCTGCATTTCGTCAACATCACCAACAGAAGACGTGCCGACCCAGGCATCGCGTACTTCGTTATAGTGAACGTCAGGGTCGTAAATACCCGTATCAAGCCCTAATTTTTCTGCTGTTAAATCACCTATCGCTTGCTTTAATTCAAACACGGCAACCAGTTCATCACGTTGGGCACGAACCAAGCTTACTTTCGCGTCAAGCAGTTCCTGTTCCGCGTCCAAAACGTCCAAAACCGTACGTGAACCGACAGCGGCTTCACGCTGGACCCCATCCAAAGCGACTTCTGCGGCGCGAATTTGTGCAAGGTATGATTGGATACGCGCCTGTGCAGTAACGAGCCCTTCCCATCCACTGTGGGCAGCTTCGACCGCATTACGACGGGCCTGTTCCATATCCATGCGTTTCTCTGCAGCTGTTTGCTTGGCTTCGCGCACTTGTGAATAGACACTACCTTTTTGGTAGAATGGAACTGTTAACTTGAGGCCAATTTTAGCCTCATCAGAACGTGAACCCTTGGACGAAGATTCAAAATTCGTTGATTGACTGGCTTCCAGATTCAATTCCGGTAATAACTTCCCGGCAACCTCATCAATGTTTTCCAAGGCAGCTTCTTCATCAAAATAGCTTGCCAGGAATTCCGGGTTATTTTTCTGTGCACGCTCAATGGCTTCTTCTGCACTTGTCGGCAGATCCGATGGTAAACTTGGAACCTGAAGATCAACAGGCAGATCACCTATAATATTTTGATAGTTTGCACGTGAAATTTCCAAGTCACCTTCAGATTGGATACGGTCTGCTGTTGAGTTGGCCAAACGCGATTCCGCTTGGCTAACATCCGTTCGTGTCAGTTCTCCAACTTCAAAGCGATCTCGTGTGGCTTCTAACTGTCGTGTCAAAACGGCTTCGTTGTTTCTATTCAGTTCAAGTACAGCGATATCACGCACGACATTGGAATAAGCTGTCACAGCGTCAATGAAGGTTGATTGTTCCTGATCTACCAAGCGCCAGCGTTCCGCACTCACATTGGCTTCTGCTTCAGCCGTTGCAGAGATTGTCTGAAAACCACGAAATAAAGGCTGAGTTACTGTAAAGGTACTCGACATCGGGGTCAGTGTTTGCGTACGGTCATCCCCGGTACGAGAGTTACTTTCATTTTGCGAGCGATAGATAGAGCCTGACCAAGACACATCCGGGCGCCAGTTCGACAGTGCCTGAGACACCCCTTCATCAGTAGCACGCAAAGAAGCACGTTCAGATTTAAGCGTGGGGTTGTTCAGATACGCCTTAACGAGTGCCTCTTCTAATGTTTCTGCCTTAAGATCAGTAACAAACAGAAGAGTGCTTGCAGCTACACTAAACAGAAAGGATTTTTTAAAGTTCATTTTATTTCTCATGACACTCACATAAAATTTTAGCACAGTCTAACCATCTGCGACGCGAAAGGCAAAGGTTTCAGACACTTAATCGTTCATGTTTTTTAAACACAAAAACCTAAATTAAGTGTTTACATGCAAAACGTTTGTTTCGTTGGTGATATTTGTCACACTTCTTTTATTAAAAAAAACAAAAAAACGCCCCATATGTCGCAATCGACAAGAGGCGCTTTTTATTTAATTACAATATCTTAGAAAGAAAAACCTTTTTTTTCTTCAAAACCAGGCAGAACAGCTACACCAGCTTCCAGCACATCACGCTTTGAAAAAATTTCATTGTTGCGCGTATAAACAGAAACAGTCGACATTGTTGCCTTTCCAGCCGTGACAACAACCATTCTTCCCCCATCACTCAATTGATTTTTAATAGAATCAGGGACTTCATTGATCGAACCGTTAAAAATAATAACGTCAAACGGGGCTTGTTTTTCAACACCAGCATGCAAATCGCCACTTACAATGACTGCATTATCTATACCGACAGATTCAAGATTTTTGCTCGCTTGATCGGCAAGATCCTGGTCACTTTCAAGACCTACAACTGTACTCACAATTTTTGCTAAAACAGCGGTGCTGTATCCTGTGTTACACCCGATGTCTAACACAATGTCATTTTCACTAAGTTCTGCAGCTTCCAACATGCGCGCTAAAACCATCGGCTCCATCATAAAGCGCCCTTTGGCAACTTTGATCGCATCATCTATGTATGCGACGCCTTTTTTAGCGGCAGGTACAAATGCTTCACGGGGGACATCTGCCATTGCGTCCAGAACATAAGGGTCAGTCACCCTGTTGGTTTTGATTTGACCTTCAATCATATTGAAGCGTGAAAGCGCGTAATCCATATCGAACACCGTCATAAAAGATTTCAATTCATGAGACTCAGGCGCCAAGTCATCAAAAACAACTTGAAGCTTGTGGTTTTATAATCCTCAAATCCATATATAACAATGCCAGAGACACATGAAAAGCCAAGTTTTTTGAGGCTTATAAAAAAAAACGTAAAAAAAATGAAAAAAGCCATTGACCCCAGACACTCATATGACTAATTTCCGCTCCGCCGACGGATGCACCTCGCCATCCTATCTGCCCAATAACTTGGACAGAGAGAGGGCGCGGTGGTAGAGTGGTTATGCAGCGGATTGCAAATCCGTGAACAGCGGTTCGAATCCGCTCCGCGCCTCCACTAATCCGGCTTAGCTCAGCGGTAGAGTAGGTGACTGTTAATCACTTGGTCGCTGGTTCGAATCCAGCAGCCGGAGCCAATATAGAGGCTTGGTGCATGCGTCGGCAATATAGATCATTTTTTGATCCGGCTTAGCTCAGCGGTAGAGTAGGTGACTGTTAATCACTTGGTCGCTGGTTCGAATCCAGCAGCCGGAGCCAATTTTAAAAAGCGTCTCAGTCACATGAGGCGTTTTTTTTGTTTGCGAGTGCGCAAAAAAATATGTTGATGCACAATTTTTTGTGTTTTTTTCGAGACAAGCGTATAAAAATCACCTATAGTTCTACCTATGGATACATAACAACCGTAAAAATGGTTGAGAAATTCAACTTTAAAAACACACGCCGTTACATAACATAAAAGGTTTTAGACAATGGCCAAAACAGCCGCTAAAGAAATTCTCCCTGGAACACGCGGAAGCGACACTCCCCACCCTGTCGACGTACATGTAGGTCAACGCGTTAAACTTCGCCGAACACTTATGGGTATGACACAAGGTAAACTTGGTGAAAGCATCGGCCTGACTTTCCAGCAGATTCAAAAATATGAACGTGGTGCAAACCGCGTCAGTGCAAGCAAACTCTGGCAACTTGGTAATGTATTGGATGTTCCAATATCTTTCTTCTTTGAAGATATGCCCGAAAGCATCCGCGAATCATTCCCGGGTTATGAAGGCGAAACCGCAGAAAGCGATATCCCTGAAGAGCACCTGACACTGCACCGCCGCCAGACACTTGAATTGGTTCGTACCTTCTCTCGCTTACAGGATCCTGTGATCCGTAAGCGCGTCATTGATGTGGTACGCGCCATCGCTGAAAGCGAAACAGTAAACGCATAATGCCTGCACTGCATTGTTAAAGGCCGTTCAAAACCATGAGCGGCCTTTTTTGCGTTTTGATTTTTTTTAGAGTTTTTCTATTCCATTTAAAAAGAAAGTCTGTAAGATATAGGCCAATTTTTAAAAGAATGACTTTAAATCCCTTAAGAAGCTATTCATTCTAAAGAATAATCAACCAGAGGAAGCATGGGCATTCAAGGTAAACCTGTTAATGTTAATAAATGTGGGACCTGTGGCGGTGGTTTGGAAGACTCCTCGCTCTGTGCTCTTGCCAATTCCGGTTTACCGGCTAAAGACCTCCAACGTGCAAACAGAAGCTATAGTGTCGGTCAAAATATTTATTTTGAAGGCGATAGCAGCGAGGGTGTTTACTGCCTGAAAAAAGGCCTCATTGCCATCAGAAAAACCGATGTAAATGGTAATTCGGCAGTGGTACGACTGGTCCAACCCGGCGAAGCCTTTGGTCATAGATCCTTTCTCGCCAATGAAAAGCATGCTGGTAGTGCCGAAGTCTTACTTGATGCAAAACTCTGCTTTATTCCAAAGGCAAGCCTGGACCATTTGTTATCTCAATCACCGGATGTGGCCGTACGATTCACACGTCGGGTAGCAAGAGATTTGCGTGAAATTGAAGAGCTCTATCTGCTCACAACGACACAACCTGTACGCAAGCGCCTGGCTCATTTGCTGTTAGGTTTACGTACGCGTTATGCTCAGGAAGACCGCCATAGTGACGAGGTTACGCTGGAACTTCCCCTTTCACGTCAGGAGCTTGCTGCAGCCATTGGTACACGCCCTGAAACGATTGCACGTACGATTAAAAAAATGGAAGAAGACGGGCTTGCTTTGTTTAAAGGTCGCCACGTTACCATCCCCAGCCACCACAGGTTGTTGGAAGATCTTGAATCTGATATTTAGCAAATAAATCTAAAAAATAAATCTTTCATCGTCAAAACTTGATCTGTGCAATGAATCAAGTCATTCTTCATGCTATTGCGATGCAACATGCAGCGTACAACATCGGGGAATGATGATGAGTATTCGACACCTAAATAAAATGTTTGCACCAAAATCAATTTGTATCATTGGTGCAAGCCCAGAAGAAAAAAACACAGGGTATCGTCTAATTAGAAACCTAATGCTTGGGGGCTTTGACGGCCCCATTATGCCAATTTGTTCCCCGTCAAAATCAATTGCCGGAATTCTGACCTATCCTGCATTAAATGACCTACCCTTTCTGCCCGATTTATGCATCTTTATCGCAACATCGAATAAATACATTGAACAATTGGAAGAACTTGGAACGGCTGGGCTGAAAGCTGTTATGCTGATTAATGATCAGTCACATTACGTAATGTATGATACTGACCAAATCAGACAGATTTCTCTTAAATATAAAATGCGTATCTTGGGACCCAATAGTATGGGGGCTATGATCCCCACCAAACGCTTGAATGCAAGTGCCCTACACCTGCCGATTGAAACAGGAAAAGTCGCTTTTATTTCGCAAAGCTGCTCCATGTCCACCAGTGTACTGGATTGGGCCCATGCCCATGGTGTCGGTTTTTCCCATTATATCTCGTTAGGGACGGGAGGAGATATCGATATTGGCGATGTTATTGATTATCTTGGCAGTGATCCATTTACCCGTGCCATTCTTATATATATGGAATCGATTTCTGAACGACGAAATTTCATGTCTGCCGTGCGAGCATCTGCCCGTAACAAACCCATCATTGTGATGAAAACCGGTAAATATGAACAAGTCAGACAAGTCATCCAATCCCATACCGGGGCAATGGCGAGCAGCGATCTCGTTTATGATGCCGTTTTTGCGCGCGCCGGCATGTTACGCGTGAACAGCATTGCAGAACTCTTTGCTGCCGCTGAAACACTATCGATGACAAAACCATTTAATGGCAAAAGATTAGCGATCCTTTCAAATGGCGGTGGCTTGAATATTATGGCAAGCGATCACCTACTTGATTCTGGTGGTGAGCTGACTGAAATCAGTAAAGAAACAACAAATCAGCTTAAAGCAATTCTTCCCAAAGCACCAAATCTGACAAATCCGGTTGATATTGGTTTAAATGCAACGCCACAAAACTTTGCAAAAGCCTATGAAATTCTGGCAAAAAGCAAAGAGGTCGATTGCGTCCTTATCCTTTATGCTCCGACGATAGACGATAACGCACTAGACTGTGCGCAAGCTATTATTGATATTCAGAAAAAAGTTAAATCAAACTTGATCAGCTGCTGGATGGGTGAAGAGACAGTTGGCAAGGCCCGAAGCCTTTTTGAAGAGAATAAAATCCCTGCTTATTCTTCTCCGCGTATGGCTGTCAGTGCATTTATGCATATTGTTCAGTTCAGAAAGAACCAAATTTCATTAATGGAAACACCTGAACGCGTTCCCGGCGACATCAAACCTGCACGTACCTTGGTGCGCAAGATAATTGACCAAGCTCTGGATGCGGGTCACGTATGGTTAACAGAAAAAGATACAAAAGCCATTCTCAAAGCCTACGCTATTGATACGGTTCAACCCTCTGTCGTTAAAACAGCTGAAGAAGCTAAAAGGGCTGCTCGTGAGATTGGTTTCCCGGTGGTGGTAAAAGTAATGTCACCCGACATCATTCATAAATCTGAAGTCGGCGGTGTTGTTCTGTCCCTGCAAAGCGAAGAACGTGTCGAACAAGCCATTAAAGATATTACAGAAAGGGTTCGTAACTTCAAACCTGAAGCCAAGATAGACGGTTTCATTTTGCAAAAAATGTATGATCGCCAACATACACATGAGCTCATCATGGGGATGAAACACGATAAAGTTTTTGGACCTGTGATCTTGTTTGGTCAGGGGGGCACAGCTACAGAAATTATTGCGGATCGGGCCATTGCACTCCCCCCTTTAAATATGCAATTGGCAAAAGAACTTATTTCACGCACGAAAATCAGTAAACTTCTGAAAGGGTATCGTGACCATCCAGCAGTTGATATGGATGCCCTTTGCCATGTACTTATTGAACTATCTGAAATCTGTATTGATTTTCCAGAAATTCAAGAAATGGATATCAACCCCATTTTCAGCTCACATAAAGGGGCACTAGCAGTTGATTCACGCATGCGCATCCAACGCATTACCCATAAATTCCCAAACCGCCGCCTGACCATTCGCCCCTACCCCGCTGAATTAGAAGAAGAATTCACTTTACGCAATGGTCGTCAGGTTTTGATCCGCCCCATCCGTCCTGAAGATGAACCCGCTCATAACGAGTTTGTGGCTAAAATCACCCCGGAAGACATTCGGTTTCGTTTCTTCGGCTCTGTGCGTGAACTACCACACAGCGAAATGGCCCGTTTGACCCAATTGGATTATGACCGTGAAATGGCCTTTATTGCACAAGCGCCAAATGAAGACGATGGACATATGGAAACCTTGGGCGTTGTTAGAACAGGTACGGACCCCAACAATGAAAATGCAGAATATGCAATTTTGGTCCGCTCCGACCTAAAGGGACAAAAACTTGGCTGGAAGCTCATGAACAAGATGATTGACTACTGCCGGTCACGCGGCACAACCTACTTTACAGGGCAAATTTTAAGAGAAAATCGCACCATGATTGAAATGGTAAAGGCTATGGGATTTGAAGCACATACCCAAGTGGAAGATGATATTGTAGAGGTTCGTCTTAAATTATAAGGTGTTAACGCTGGAAAATTAATTAAAATTGTATTCTTTAAGGGCTTATTAGGGTTTGACCTTTATATTATATATAATTAAAATCCCTTGTATATTTACTTAACGTTGGAGGTCGGACCCGTGCGGGCTCGTTATTTTTTAAGCAGCTGCGTCGGCGCCCTGATGGCGTTTTCTGTTAGCACACAATCCCAAGCTGCTAGCTTGGAAGCAGAACTTAGCGCTATGTTGGTTGAGCACCCGTCTTTGAAGGCTGCACAAAAAACCACAAAAGGGACGCAAGAATCTATTGATGTTGCGAAATCCGGCAACCTTCCAACTGTGGCATTCAATGCTGATTACGGGTATGAGTATATTACAAACCCATCAGAACGTGCGAATTCAGATACCAAAAACGATTCAAGCCGGATGCGTGAAGTAGCAGGCTTGACTGTTACGCAAAATCTTTATGATGGAAATGCAACAACATCGGCCATTCGCTCTGCACGCTTGACATCAGAAGCCACTAAAAAAACGGAAGAAATCACCGAACAATCACTTATCCTTGAAGGTGTGACGGCATATCTAAACGTTCTAAAACAATCCAGTCGGATCAAACATGCACGTGAGAATGAAGCGAACATCAAAAAACAGATGGAGCTTGAAAATGAACGTGTTCGCCGTGGGTCTGGTATTGGCATTGATGTCCTGAACGCAAAATCACGTCTACAGACTGCGATTGAAAAACGCGTTGAGTATGAAGGTGAACTGGCCAAAGCAACAGATCAATATATCCAGATATTTGGTCATGCTCCCGATCTGGCAGCCATGATCGCCCCTTCACCACCTTTAAATTATTTGCCTGAATCATTGGAAGATGCGATTGAAATAGCAGTTCGCAACAATCCTAATGTTCAGAAATCAGAATTTGATGCTGAATTGGCTGATGAAAATAAAAGATCAATTGAGGCAGAATATCATCCTACAGTTGACCTCGTTGGCTCCTGGAACTTTGAAAACGACAAAAATGCCACTATCGGCACACGTCGCGACTATTCTGTTCTTGTCGAAGCAAACTGGGATCTGTTCAGTGGTTTCTCTACAGAATATTCCATGAAGAAAGCCGTTTACGATTATTCAGCGAGTAAAGACACCCTAAGCCATGTGACCCGCAAAATTGTTGAGGCAACACGTATTGCCTGGCATACCCTGGAAACCTCGCGGGAACGTTTGTCACTGGTTGAAAACGACGTCATCCTGAAAGATGAAATTTTCTTGTCAACACGTAAGCAACGTGAATCCGGTGCCGAAGGCGTTGATGTTCTGAATGTGCTAGACCGTGAAAAAGAAGTCTATGAAGCCAAGATTAAATATGCTGAACTTTTCTATGACACACGTCAGGCTATCTACAGTGTGCTCATGACCACAGGGCAGTTAAGCCCAGAGGTTCTTGCACTAAACTAATGCTAACCTTGTCCGTAACAAAAAAGCCGCTGGGAAATTCCAGCGGCTTTTTTGTTGGTCGTTGCGACAAGCTTATTTACTTGTCGCAATAAAGACACCATCCCAATCCGCACCCGGCGGGTTCTTTTCATAATCCTGCATACGTTCTTCATACAGATCATAAAGACCATGGTGTTCCATCTTTAAGCCGTCAATCATCTGATTAGCAGAAACAATCATCTCACGCACCTTCTCCCATTGTTGATCACGATAGGCTTTTAACAGTTCTGCATGATGTTCTGCGTATTGAATAAAATCAGGTTTCTGCGCAACTTTATCATCACCAAGGACTGAGAAAATACGTACAGCTTCCGTCTTCCCTTTTACTTGAATAAGATCAAGTTCGATACAGGCAAGGTCTTGCACATTCTTATAAGTGCTTTCCCCGATTACGATTGTCACACCGTATGTTTTAGACTGCCCTTCCAGACGAGAAGCCAAGTTTACCGGATCCCCAAGGACGGAATAATCAAAACGTTGATCTGACCCCATGTTGCCGACACAACATACCCCAGTGTTAAGGCCAATCCCGATACGTAAAGGGATATGTGGACGACCTTCTTCTTCGGCTTCTTTTTCCAGTCGTTCATTGACCTCTACCAAACTATCAATCATTTCAAGGGCGGAAATACAGCCTTCCCTTTCATGGTTTTCAACATCCAGTGGTGCATTCCAGAACGCCATAATGCAGTCACCCATATATTTATCGATAGTGCCTTGGCGGTTAAGGATTACGTTGGTCAATGGGGTTAGGAACTTGTTGATGAGCTTGGTCAAACCTTCTGCATCAAACAGTTCCGAAATTGATGTAAACCCACGAACGTCACAGAACAACAATGTCATGGAACGGTTTTCCCCACCCAACTTCAATCCGCTAGGGTCTTCGGCTAAACGTTCAACAAGGGCTGGTGACATATAGTGAGAGAAAGCAGAACGCACCTGTTTTTTCTGCGCCTCTTCTGCCGCATAGCCCATATAGGTTAATTGCACATAAATCCCCAAGGTAGAGATCATGGCAAACCCTGCATCGAAGAGCAGTTTTTGCTCACTAAATAGATACCAAGATGTAGCCCCTGACCCACCAGCAATCAGCGCAAACAAAATCAACGTCCATTTCGCCCCGATCATTGGCACCAGAATAATCATGATTAAACCCGCACCTAATGTCAGCAGGAACTCTGCACCATTCATATTGTTCGGACGGCTCAAGAAAGCCTTATCGACTACAGACTCAATAACGTTTGCGTGAACTTCAACCCCGGGTAAAGTACCTTCAACCGGGGTAGCCCGGATATCAAGAAGACCAACAGCAGATGTCCCGACGATGATCAACTTTCCTTTGATCATTGCTGGATCAACCACACCAGACAGGACATCACGAGCCGAAACGTATTTTGCTTTGTCGTGTTTAGAGAAATGTGGCCAGACACGGCCCTTTTGGTCTGTTGGTAAAACCAGCCCTTTTGCAATGGCAACACTTTGGACACCATTCTGGTTGGTTGTTGCTAAAATTGTCCGCCGACCTGTTGCAACCCGCAGCATTTCAATCGCAAGACCTGTATATATATTGTTATCAAATTGAAAGAGCGTGGGAACACGTCGCACGATACCGTCCGTTTCCGGAAACAGGGAGAAAAAACCATGGCCAGCCGCGACTTCTTCAATTTCCGGGACGTTTCGGACCAATGACGGCAGGATGGGAACAAAGCGATGTGGCTTTTCTCCTCTAAAGCCAATGGATTTTTTTACGGGTGGGCGATGGACTTGATCTTCAATTTCACGATCAAAGCCTGCTTGGCCTAACACCACACGGGTTTGTTTAATAATATTCGCAAAATATTCATCATTACTGGGCAGTTTGCGTAGTTCAGCTTCTAGCGCAGCATCAAGCCCGGTTACGTTATCTGCAATTTTGCTAGGCGACAGGCGGTCTGGTTCTGGAAACGCCATATCGAATGCGACCACCCCAGCCCCCATTCTAAAGAGGTTGGCAACCATATCGCCAACAGTTGAGCGTGGCCACGGCCATTGACCGATGGTTGCCAGACTTTCTTCGTCCAAATCTACAATCGTAACCGGACGGCTGATCACTTCACGCGGTTGGGCGCGTTGATACATGTCGAACGTTTTGTTACGCATAAACTCAAGTGGGTAAGGATTTACCACCTGAATTGCCAACAAACCTAATAAAAGAAGAAAACCCGTTAGACGAGTCATAGAAAAGAATTTGCGAATTCTCCCCGGTTTCTTTTTTTCTTTTTTCACCTTATCTGCCACAGCCAAAATCCCCTTATCCATGCAGAAACTTTTAGCTATGACAACAGTTCATCCCCACAAGGTCAAGAAAACATGTGTATTTATGAAAAAATAAACGAGTAAAACAAACTTATAGTGTCGTTTTTTGAATCATTTTGCGTTACCTTTCCAGTCTATAAGAATAACTACGTACCGGAATCGATAATGCTGCCTAAAAGTTTTGACTGGCTTAAGCCTATCATCAAGCCCCTGATGAAGACTTTCCGTGAAGTCATGGGAATGTCGTTTTTCGTCAATATGCTGGCTTTGGTCGTTCCTGTCTTTGTCTTACAAGTCTATGACCGTGTCGTTTTTCACGCAGGGATCGAAACCTTGCAAGGCTTGGTTATAGGCGTTTTATTGGTTTTGTTATTTGACTATTCTTTACGTCAAGCAAGATCAAAGGTTATGCAGCGTGTCGCGCTTAAGATCGATGTCGAAGTCGGGCGAAAACTATTTAAACAATTTACCCAAGTCCCATTACAAACTTTGGAAAGCAAGCCCGCTGCTTATTGGCAGACCTTGTTTCGGGATGTCGATACGGTCCGCAACACCTTAAGTGGCGGTACCGCTATTTTGCTTGTTGACCTGCCCTTTGTCTTTTTGTTTCTAGGCCTCATTCTGATGCTGGCTTTACCCATTGCTTGGGTATTTCTAATCATCCTGCCCTGCTTTTTATTTGTGGCATGGCGTTCCGGGAACGTGATGAACGCCGCCAATCAGGAAGAAAAGAAAACCACCCTCAGCCGTGATGACCTGATTGCTGGTGTCATTGCCGGGCGGACAACCATCAAAGCCCTTGCAATGGATAAAACCTTGGAAGGCACATGGGAAGACCGCCACGCTGACAACATTGAAAATTCAATCATCCGCGGGGGCAAAGCAGATGCTTATACCAACTTGGGTCAAACCCTAACCCTGATGACCACCATTTCTTTGACCACCGTTGGGGCAATTGCCATCATTAATCAGGAACTGACCATGGGAGCATTGATCGCCACCAACATGTTGTCCGGTCGCTTACTTGGCCCGATGAACCAGCTTGTTGGTTCTTGGCGTGCCTTTGCCGGCTTTAAACAGTCTGTTGAGCGACTGGGACAATTATTTGAGCTGCCTATTGAACGCCAAACCAGCGAAGTCAAAATGAACCGCCCTCAAGGTCACATCAGTCTTGATAAAGTGACATTTAAATATAGTGAGGAATTAGAACCTGTTGTTGATGGCGTTAGTTTCAGCTTAAAACCCGGGGCATTAACCGCCTTGGTTGGTAGAAATGGCAGTGGTAAAACCACCCTCATTAAACTTATTCAAGGGTTATACATCCCTCAAAGCGGGCGTGTACTTCTGGATAAAGCGGATATCAAACAATTCACTCGCTATGAACTCGCCAGCTGGATTGGTTATGTGCCTCAAGAATGCGCTTTGTTGCATGGTACCGTGCGTGAAAACCTTGTATTTTCCAGACCTGAGGCCAGTGATGATGAAATTATCGAAGCCTGTAAAGCAACCGGCGTTCATGAAACCATCATCGATTTACCCGAAGGTTACGGCAGTGACATTGGTGAAGCCGGGCGCAGATTATCCGGCGGGCAGAAACAACGTTTGACCATTTCACGTGCCTTATTGGGTAATCCGCCCGTTTTGCTTTTGGATGAACCTTCCGGCAGTCTTGATCGTCAGGCTGAAGAAGAATTGCGTGATCTTTTGGCAAATTTGGCAAAAGACCACACAATTATCTTAGTAACCCACAGCCCTGTCTTACTTGGTGCCTGCGCAAATATGATTGTGATGGATCATGGTCGCGTTGCTCTGGCGGGGCCTACAAAAGATGTATTGCCCAAACTGGCCGCAAGTGCGCAAGCTAAAAAGAAAGAGGCGGCACCAGCTGTTTCAAAGCCCCAAGCCAAACCAGCTCCTCCTGCACCACAACCAGCAAAACCCGTAAGTGCACCAGTACAACAACCTAAAGCCCCTGCCCCGGCTATTAATAAAGGGTAGAAATATCATGTCGAGATTAGATACACTTGTAGCTGCCAATCCCGTCCAATCCAAAAACCCCCTTGTCTTTGGTGTTATCGGTTTGCTTATCGCCTTTATCGTCTGGAGTTTCTTTGCCTATCTTGAAGAAGTCTCCGTCGCTATGGGGGAAGTCGTTCCACAAGGTAAAGTCAAAGTCATTCAACACCTTGAAGGTGGGATCATCACCGATATCCATGTTCAAGAAGGTGATATGGTCAGAAAAGACAGTGAACTTGTCCAACTTGACCTTGGGACAGGCGGTGTAAATAAGGAAGAATTGGAAGTTAGACTGGATGGGCTTTTCTTAAATCGCGAACGATTAAATGCAGAGGCCAACGATACAGACCTTGTCCTGCCCAAAGAGATTGTTGAGCATCGTCCCGCGATGGCTGCGGCGGTCGAACGGTCTTATCAAGCGCGCCTGCGTGATTTAAATTCACGTTTAAATGTCCTTAAAGATAAAGTGCGCCAGAAAGAACTTTCAGTTAAAGAGCTGGAACAAAAACTGGACAATACTGAACGCGACCTAACCTTATCCAAACGACGCTTTCGTATGTCAACGGACCTGTTGAATGACAAGCTTACGTCAAAAATGGATCACCTGAAGCTCGAGTCAGAAGTACAAAAGCTGGAAGGCGAATTACGCACCCTTAAATCTTCGATCCCTAAAGCAAAAGCAGCTATGCGCGAAGAATTATCCAAGATAGATGAAGAAAAAACCGCCTTTCAGCGCGAAGCCCTAGAAGAACTCGGAACTGTTGAACAGACAATTGCCCAGACTCAAGAACTGCTGTCAAAAGCAACGGATCAAGGTATTCGCGCCTTAATCAAAAGCCCGATTGATGGCGTTGTTAAAAACATGACCTACAATACAATCGGTAACGTTGTCACTGCTGGGGAACCGATTATGGAGATTGTTCCCATTGGGGAAAATCTGGTGATTGAAGCTCGCCTGAACCCGATTGACCGAGGTTATGTCGAAGAAAATCAAGATGCGGTCGTCAAAATCAACACGTATGACTTTGTGCGTTACGGCAGCCTTGATGGCAAGGTGATCCATGTTGCACCCGATTCGACCACAACCCAAGAAGGCGAAACCTATTTTAGGGTAATTGTGCAAACAGAAAAAACATACCTAGGTGACAAGGAAGGCGTCTATGCCATTACACCAGGTATGGAAGCCACGGTAGACATTCATACGGGGGAAAAATCCGTCATTGAATATCTTATTAAACCTGTATTAAAGATGAAGCATGAAGCTTTCAGAGAAAGATAATTGCTAAATGCGTTATCGTTTTGTTAGTATTTTGCATGCATAATACTGTGTAATAGCTTATTATGTAACGAATTTGTAAGAATGAAACAGAAGGCAAAACCATGTCGTTTGCAACGATTGTAGGGATTATTGGCGGGATCGGCCTCTTCGTCGGGGCCATCCTGTTAAGTACAGATAACTTCCTGATGTTCTTGGATTTGCCAAGTTTCATTATGGTTATCGGTGGTACCTTTTCAGCCACCTTTGTTTCTTACGAACCACGTTATGTCTTTATGGCTATCAAACTGATTGGGCGTCTTGTTTTCGCCCCGAAAGTTGCACGTAATATTCTAACAGCAGAAGTTGGACGCATTATCAAATGGGGCTACACCGTACAAAAAAACGGGATCCCCGCTCTGGAGGCTGAATCTAAAAAAGCTGCAAAAGCAGATCGTTTTTTAGGTTTTGGTATTGAAATGGTCATCAGCGGCTATACGGGCACAGAAGTCCGTGAAATTCTGACAAACACCATTGAAACGACATTTGTACGTAATACTATTCAGGCCAATATCTTGCGCGCCATTGCCGCCACCTGCCCCGCCTTCGGTATGATCGGCACATTGATCGGTCTGATCATTATGCTGGATGGTATGGGTGGTGATCCCAGCCAATTGGGTGCGGGTCTTGCTGTTGCGCTTCTGACGACCCTATATGGTGTGTTATTTGCCCGTATGATCTTTTTGCCAGCAGCAAATAAAATTCAGCAACGAGAAGAGATCGTGCGCTTTAGAAACTATCTGGTCGCTGAAGGCCTGTGCCTTCTAGCAGACCGCAAAAGCCCACGTTATATTCAAGACCGTATGAACAGCTTCCTTGACCCAGCCATTCACTACAACCTTGATAAAATGATGAAACGTAAATAAGGATTTGAGGTAGACACATGCCACCTCCAGCCCCCAAGGAAGAACCAGAAGACGAATCATGGCTTGCGACCTATGCCGATGCCATTACGCTGCTTATGGCTTTCTTTGTGTTGTTGGTGGCCGTTTCTAAAGTTGACCTTGCCCTTTATGAAGAAGTCGCCGAAGGTATCAACGAACAGGTCAACAAGAAAGAACGACAAGCACCGTCTAAAAACCTAAAAGACGAAGCTGCTGAAATCGTTCAGGAAATGACTGACGGTAAAGTCTTAAAGCTTGGCGTTGATGACAGCGGTATCGTGCTGGAATTTGATAGTTCTACTTTCTTCAAACCCGGTACAGCTGAAATCATCGAAGCTGCCTACCCTATTATTGCCTCATTGGCTGAACTGGTAAATGCACCACAATACGCTATGTTCAATATGGATATCGAGGGGCATACAGATGATGACCCGATCAGCACATTACAGTTTCCGTCAAACTGGGTGCTGGGTGCAGCACGATCTGCCTCTGTGTTAAACGTTTTGAATGAAAATGGTGTAGATGTAAAACGGATGCGTGTTCTTTCTTATGCAGCCACCCGTCCGAAAGTTCCAAACCGAATGGACGATGGTACACCGATCCCGGAAAACAAAGCGCAAAACCGTCGCGTGGTCTTACGTATTCACCAGAAACCTTTTGAATATTCTCCACCAAAATATGTGCCTGTCACCTCTATTGCGCGTGATTACGACCCTACACAGGATCAACCTGCACAAGAGACACCACAAGAACAAGATCCTGCGCAGCAGTCACAAGAATAAGTCGCTATTGTTTTTTTAAATTTCGACTTCCATAAAGTCTTTTGCGGCAAAGCAATGGGGCCATTCTGCCATCGCTTTTGCCTCAATTTCACGCATGATCTCATCTGTATGTTCTGGATCATGATGGAATAAGGCCAGTCTTTTTACATTCGCGGCCTTACACAGTCGAATAGCTTCCTGCCATGTAGAATGCCCCCAACCAATCTTGGCTTCGAAAGTTTCATCACTATAGGTCGTATCATAAATGACAAGATCAGCGCCTTCAATTAGACCCAAAACATTCTGGTCTGGTTTGCCTATTACATGTTCTGTATCAGTGACATAACATACTGCCTGACCTTCATATTCAATTCGATAACCTGTTGCCCCATTAGGATGATTGAGCGGGGCTGTTTTTACATTCACTCCATCATAAAATGAAAACTGGTCTCCTGCCCTGAAATCTTCAAAGGTCAGGTTTGCCTGCATCACTTCCAACGGGACAGGAAATGTCGGGTTTGCCATCTGATTGGCTAGAACCTGCCGAATCCCACCTAATTCAATGAGGTGACCCGCCATCACATGAAAGCTGTTACCGGGCACATAAGCTGGTGTAAAGAAGGGAAAACCATTGATATGGTCCCAATGGGTATGTGTTAGTAAAAGGTGCGAATTTTTGTGGCCGGATTTTAAAAGTTCCTGACCCAGATTACGAATACCTGTACCAGCATCCAATATAAAACGGTAATCACCCGCTTTTACCTCGATACAGCTCGTATTGCCGCCATATTCTACATGTTCAGGTGATGGACAAGCAATCGATCCCCGGACACCCCAAAATTTAACAGCGAAAGTCATGTTACTTCTCCGGCATTACGCCTTAATTATCTTTTTGTATGTGTGTATTAGTACAGATTTAACTTGTACCTACAACCCTGTTTTTCAAATTCAGCGTTACTTTTTAATCGTAAAGCGGGATCCCAGTGCTATGTTCAACTGCTGTGCTCCATGTCCCTGGTTCTTTGCAATTTCTACAAACCCTGAAGAATTAACATACCAAAAAAGTGTCCCTACCGCTGTGTCGCTGAACACACGTGAGAATGAAATTTCGATACCATTATAGATAATTAGATCGGATTTACTCAGTGTTGTGGCATCAATGTCTGTCCAACAGTTCCCATAGCAATCAATATAAATCACCTGCCCCGGTTCATCTTTATCATCTAATTCAACCAATGTATCTTTATCGATAAGATTCTTTTCAAATTCCTGCTGACTTGCAAGCATCGCCGCAACAGGCCCAAAGAGATCACGTCCATGGAAAGACGATGATAATTCATCAGGTCGCCAGATGATTTCATAAACCATAGAAGACGAATCATTCCTGATGATATATTCAAAAAGACCATTATCCGGGCCAACAAACCAACCATACTGCGTTTTAATACAGAGTGCGCGTCGATCAGAACCAACACCGGGATCAACGACACACACATAGATAGCTTCTTTCGGCATTGGTTTAACCAAACCTGCCAATAACTTGGCAGACGCCGACACATTAAATGCCGGGGCATCCACCATCAGATCAATGATTTGTTCTTTTGACGCTAGGTCCTGTATACGCGCACGCATCTGTCCCATATAAGGGCCGGTCGTCCCAAAATCTGTGAACAGCACAATCATTTTGTCGTTCCTTTAAACGGTTGGATCAACAGTCTATCCAGACGAAGGTCCGAGGGGTCACGGAAATATTCTAAACCGATCGTCATATTTTCATGACCATTTTGCGGTTGCGCGACATATGTGTGAAAGAACCGATCCCATAAGCTGATATTAAAGCCATAATTGCTGTCTGTTTCAGACTGAATACTGGAATGATGGACACGGTGCATATCCGGGGTGACAAAAATGAGTCTCAGGACACGATCAAGACCAAGCGGGAGCCTGAAATTCGCATGATTAAACATCGCCATTCCATTCAAGATAACCTCGAATAAAACAACGGCCACAGGATCAATGCCTGTAATCAGAATTATGCCCATTTTGTAGAGTAAAGAGAGAATAATTTCTATAGGATGAAAACGTATACCCGTTGTCACATCATAATCCAAATCAGCATGATGAAGACGATGGAGCCGCCACAGGACAGGAACCTTATGCATTAATACATGCTGAACATAGATCATGAAATCCAGCATAATGATGCCCAAAGCTATAAAAGCTGGACCAATTAATTCAAAATGATGAAAGAGCCCTATTGAGTTTTGTTCAGCATAAAGCGCAACCCCAACAGGAGCCCATGGTAAAATAAGACGTGCAATTAATGCCCCTAAAAACAAAATCCCAAGATTTGAAAACCATCTTTTCGGGCGTTTAAAGCGTTGAATACGCCGTGGTCTTATCGTTTCTAGAACAGCCATGAGCAAAAATAATCCGGCAAAAACAGATAGCCGAATTGTACTTTCATTTTCTAAAATAAAATCCATTGCTCACTCACTTTATCGCGCCTTACATACATAAGAACTTGGCTCGAAAAAAGAAAGGCTAGCTTGCTTTTTTTGCCTGTCTGTATTGAATAACACCAACACCCAGCAAGGTCATTAAACCGCCGATCACTTTATAGTGAGTTAAGGTTTCGTCTAACAAAACCACCCCGGCTGTAACACCTACAACCGGAACAAGTAAGGTAAAGGGCACAACCTGATTTAAATCAAGGCGTTTAATCAGACTATACCAAATATGATAGGCTAAGAATGAAGACGCCCCAATCGTATAAGCCAGCATCATCCATACCTGAATGGATGAATGCTCAATAAACATAAGATGGTTATCTTCCAGTACGTAAGACATGGCACCAATCACCGGACTGGCAAATAACCCCATCCATCCCATGATGGCAAGAGGTGGCACTGATTCAATCCGTTTAATCAGGATATTACCCCATGCCCAACAAAAAGCAGAAAACAAAAGTGCGGCCAAAATAGGCAAGCTTGCGCCTTTAGGCTCCCCTGCCAGTAAAGCTGCCCCGGCAAAAGCAAGCCCCATTGCAAGACTGCGTCTCCAGCCGAGGTGGTCTTTCAAGAAAACTGCCGCAAGGATTGAACTAAAAGGCACCCCGAGTTGGATCATGAGGGCAGAAGTTGCAGCATCGGCCCCTGAGAGCCCTACCATTAACATGCCAAAATGCCCTACCCCCATGACCAAACCAACATAAAACACCTGCTGAAACTGCCCCCGCTTTAAACGAAAGAATGGCAGCAAGATCGCAGCTGTTAATGCAAAGCGAATAGTCGATAATAATAAGGGAGGAATTTCTGTCACGCTGAGCTTTATCGCGACAAAATTAAACCCCCAGACCACCACAACCAATAAGGCCTGTAAGAGATCACGGGGGTTCATATTTTTAATCCAATGCAAATCATGCACGGACTATGCATCGTTTAGACAGTGGAGTCTAATGAATATCCGGCAGCGCGTACGGTCCGAATAAAGTCTGGTTTATTGTCAACACCCAACGCTTTACGCAAGCGACGAATGTGTACATCTACAGTTCTGACTTCCACATGGATGTCACGACCCCAGACTTTATCCAGTAATTGTTCACGGGAAAAAACACGACCCGGACGTTCCATCAAAACCCGTAATAGTCGATATTCAGTCGGGCCTAAATGAACAGGTGTGTCATCACGCAAGACTTTATGTTCAGATAAATCCATGGAGATATCTTCATAGGCCAATTTGTCTTCATTCAAAGTCGGGCTAGAGCGGCGCAATACCGCTTTCGCACGCGCGATTAACTCGTTTGGTGAAAACGGCTTGACGATATAATCATCGGCACCGCTATCCAAACCCCGAATACGATCACTTTCTTCCCCACGCGCCGTCAACATGATGATCGGCAGGGACTTTGTGTTTTTACGATCACGCAGGCGGCGGCATACTTCGATACCGCTTAAGCCCGGTAGCATCCAGTCAAGAATAACCAAATCCGGTTCTTCTTCTTCGACCAAAAGCATTGCTTCTTCGCCATCACCAACACACAAGGCACGAAAATTTTCTTTTTCGAGGTTATAACGAACCAATTCTGCCAAAGGCGGCTCATCTTCAACCACTAAGACTAAAGGATCCATGGTCGTTACTCTTCAATACCTGCAAAGCTTGCATCATCGTCTTTTGGACGTTCTTCTTCAGGATGTTCACCTGTCACGAGGAAGTGGACATTTTCAGCAATATTTGTTGCATGGTCACCCGCACGTTCCACATTTTTTGCAATAAACAAAAGATGTGTACAAGGGGTAATGTTACGCGGATCTTCCATCATATAGGTCAGAAGTTCGCGGAACAGACTTGTATGCAGCTGATCGACAACTTCGTCTTGTTGACGAATATCCAAAGCTTTACGTTCATCACGTTCCAGATAAGCATCCAAAACGTTATGGATCATGGATTGAACCAGTGATGACATGCGTGCAATGGTATGTACCGCGCCGATTGGTGTTGCATTCGACAATGTGATTGTACGTTTGGCGATATTTTTAGACAGATCACCAATGCGTTCCAGATCAGAAGATGTCTTCAATGCAGCAATAACAGCACGAAGGTCATCTGCAACCGGTTGACGCAACGCCAGAATGCGGGTGACTTCAGAATTGATTTCCATTTCCAATTCGTCAACTTTTACGTCGTCATGGATTACATCTGCAGCCAGTGCCGTATCACGTTTGACCAGTGCTTCTGAAGACCGACCTAAAAGTGATTCAGACAAGCCCCCCATCCGTGCAATTGCATTATCAAGGTGTGTCAGTTCTGAATCATAAGATTTAACTGTATGTTCTACTGTGTTCATGGTTCAACCTTATCCGAAGCGACCTGTGATGTAGCCCTTAGTGCGCTCATCCTGTGGTGATGTGAAGATTTGTTCTGTTTCGCCATATTCAACAAGGTTACCCAAGTGGAAAAAGGCTGTTTGTTGGGACACACGTGCAGCTTGCTGCATAGAGTGTGTCACAATTACGATTGTGTATGATCCACGCAACTCATCGATCAATTCTTCGATCTTTGCCGTTGCAATCGGGTCAAGCGCAGAACAAGGTTCATCCATCAAAAGGATTTCAGGATCAACTGCAATCGCACGCGCAATACACAAACGTTGTTGCTGACCACCAGATAAACCTGTGCCTGGTTCCAAAAGACGATCTTTGACTTCTTTCAACAGGCCAACTTTTTCAAGGCTGGTTTCAACAATTTCATCCATATCGGATTTGCTGTTTCCAAGACCATGAAGACGCGGACCATAAGCAACATTGTCATAGATAGATTTTGGGAACGGGTTTGGTTTTTGGAAGACCATGCCGATCTTGGCACGCAACAAAACCGTATCCACCTGTTTAGACAGGATATCAACCCCGTCCATATGGATGTTACCTGTTACAGAACAGCCATCGATGGTGTCGTTCATGCGGTTTAGGCAACGTAAGAACGTTGATTTACCACACCCAGACGGGCCGATGAATGATGTTACTTTGCTTTGTGGGATATCTAGGTTGATACCAAACAGAGCTTCTTTTTCACCGTAACGTACACGGACATCTTCTGCTTTAATTTTGACTTCTTCCGCAGGAATTTGCAAAGAAGATACTTGCGGATTAGTCATCTCGTTATTGATATCGACAGATTTGTCGATATCAATGGCATTCTCTTTAGTCATTGGTTTCATAGCTTTCGTTTCCATTATTACCAACGTCGTTCCAACTTTTTACGCAGAAGGACCGCCAAGGCGTTCATAGTGATGAGGAAGCCCAGCAACACCATAATAGCAGCAGAAGTCTTTTCTACAAAGGCTCGTTCTGGACTGTCAGCCCATAAATAAACCTGAACAGGTAATACAGTTGCAGGGTCATTAATCCATCCTGGTACATCGGCGATAAAGGCCACCATACCAATCATAAGGAGGGGTGCTGTTTCACCGAGCGCCTGTGCCATACCGATGATTGTCCCTGTCAGGATCCCCGGTAAGGCAAGCGGCAGTTGATGATGAAAAACAGCTTGCATCTTGGATGCGCCAACCCCAATCGCCGCTTCCATGATTGAAGGCGGAATGGACTTAAGGGCAGCACGTGATGCGATAATAATTGTTGGCAAGGTCATCAAGGCGAGCACGAAACCACCCGCGACAGGCGCAGATCGAGGCATACCGAAAATGTTCAGGAAGATTGCCAGACCCAACAGACCAAATACGATGGACGGTACAGCAGCCAAGTTGTTGATATTAACCTCGACAATATGGGTGAATTTGTTTTTCGGGGCAAATTCTTCCAGATAGATCGCAGCCATAACACCACAAGGGAAGGACAATGCCAATGTGATCAACATCGTCAGGGCAGAACCCATCAGTGCGCCGCGAATACCAGCTTGTTCTGGTTCACGCGAGTCGCCTGCTGTAAAGAAGTTAGTATTAAAACGTGTTTCAATACGATTTTCGCTTTCATATTTCTCTACCCATGCAATCTCTTTATTGGTGATCGGACGGGTGCTTTCATCGTCTTCTCGTTTAAAAACGTTTTTGATGAGCATATCAACTTCGTCTGACGCCATAACCCAAACCGATTGGCTTGTTCCAATCAAACTTGGATCGGCTACGACCATATCGCGCAATGTGTAGGCGGCGTTACTGCTAACAAGATTTGACAAAGTACGCTTATCACCGCGTTTTTTGACGTCTGGAAAGAAATCGTAAAGTGATTGTTTCACAATCTTACCGTAATCAGCACGATTGAGTGTATCAAAGTCACGCTTACCTTGTGGGTCAATAACGCTTTCGTCAAATGTAATATCGATTTTCATATAGCTTTGACGAAAACCTGTGTAACCGTTGGAGATAATGCTGCTAAACAGCATCACAACGCACAGGAATGCAAAGACCAGTGCACCAATACCAAAAGCTTTGAAGCGCGTTTCGGCAGCATGGCGTTTTTTCAAACGCGCTTGTGCCTTTTGCATAGATTCTTTTAACTCAGTCATATTTTTCTCTGTATTTAGCAACCACGCGAAGGGCTACAACGTTGAGACAAAGCGTTACGCAGAACAGCACCAAACCAAGGGCGAAAGCCGCCAAGGTTTTCGGGCTGTCAAATTCCTGGTCACCAACGAGCAAGGTCACCATCTGCACAGTGGCCGTCGTCACCGCTTGTAAGGGGTTTGCCGTCAAGTTTGCTGTTAGGCCAGCAGCCATCACAACGATCATGGTTTCCCCAATCGCACGCGATGCCGCAAGCATCACCCCACCGACGATGCCGGGAAGCGCTGCAGGCAGAATAACCTGTGTTACAGTCTCTGACTTTGTACCGCCCAATGCATAGGACCCATCACGCAAGGCTTGCGGTACGGCACGGATCACATCATCTGATAAAGAAGAAACAAACGGGATAATCATAATCCCCATGACAAGACCAGCAGCGAGAGCACTTTCAGATGAAACATCCAAGCCCCATGCTTCACCAAAACCTCTGATTGTCGGTGCCACAACCAAGGCAGCAAAGAAGCCATACACAACGGTCGGAATACCCGCCAGAATTTCCAACATCGGCTTACCAATGGCTCGGACTTTTGGAGTTGCATATTCAGACATATAAATCGCAGACAACAAACCAACAGGCACAGCCACACATAAGGCAATGAAAGAGATCAACATCGTGCCGGCAAAAATCGGCACAGCCCCGAATGACCCTTGACTTGCGACCTGGTCTTTACGAAGCGCGATTTGCGGGCTCCATTCCAGACCGAATAAGAAATCTGTAAAAGGCACCTTGCCGAAGAAGCGAATAGCTTCAAACAACAAAGAGCCTACAATTCCGATAGTGGTTAGAATGGCAATGACAGAACTGGCCAAAAGAACCCAACGGATTAAACCTTCGACCTGATTACGGGCTTTCAAGTCCGCACCGACACGACGGCTACCGATCACCAGACCTAAAATAGAAAAAGCAATAATTGCAACAGCAAGACTAGCCGTCCCCACCGTTTTCAGGTGAGTATAATGTTCGGCAGCTGCTACCATTACCGGATCGTCTGCCCCACGGCCAACACCGTTGGCAGCCAGAAACTTCACATCACTCAGGATACGGGCGATCACCGCACTAGATGCGTCCGGGTCAATATTTGGAACGCCAGAAAGAACCAATGTGTTTACGATATATGGCTCAAATAACATCCACAGAACACAAAGGACCAAGGCAGGAACACCACACCACAAGGCAACAAAATATCCATAGTGGCGCGGCAACGAGTGTAATTTACGTACATCCCCGCTTACCGTCGCTACGGCGCGGGAACGGCCCATGTAATAGCCGATAAAGGCTAAAAGCAGGACTGTAAATGTAAAAATCGTAGTTTGCATTTAAGCTGTCACAACTTCTAAAATTAATAAAATAAAATGAAATGAAAAAGCGGCGGTCTGATCACAAACCGCCGCTTCCCCAAAAAGTGGCTTACATGCCAGCACCCAGTGCTTCAACAGCTGCTTTATATTTAGCGCGCTCTTCTTGTGGCATCGGGATCAGACCTTTGTCTGTCAGGTAACCTTCGTCGCCCCAAGCTTTGTCAGCTGTGAACTCAGCTAGGTACTCAAGCATACCCGGTACTTGACCGATGTGAGCGTTTTTCACGTAGAAGAACAGCGGACGAGAAACAGGGTAAGAACCGTCAGCGATCAGTTCGAATTCAGGTGACTTACCGTCGATCAAAGAACCTTGAACAGAGTCAGAGTTTTGGTCGAGGAAGGAGAAACCGAATACGCCGAAAGCGTCAGGGTTAGCATTCAGTTTTTGAATGATCAGGTTGTCGTTTTCGCCAGCGTCGATGTAAGCGCCGTCTTCACGAACAGAGTGACAAACAGCTTTATATTTCTTTTTGTCAGTCTTTTTCATAGCTTTGATGTCAGGGAATTGCTTACAACCGCCTTCGAGGGCCAGTTCAGCAAATGCATCACGTGTACCAGAAGTCGGCGGTGGGCCGAGAACTTCGATTTTCACGTCAGGCAAAGAAGGATCTACGTCAGACCATTTTTGGTTCGGGTTTGGAACCAGTTTACCTTCTGCATTCGGCACATCTTTAGCCAATGCAAGGAAGATTTGCTTACGTGTGATTTCCATTTTCTTGCCTTGCTTAGAGTTAGCAAGAACAATACCGTCGTAACCAACTTTTACTTCGGTGATTTTATCAACACCGTTTTTCGCACAACGCTCGATCTCAGATTTTTTAACAGCACGAGAAGCGTTAGTGATATCCGGGTGCTCTTCGCCAACGCCGGCACAGAACAGTTTGAAACCACCGCCAGAACCGGTAGATTCGATCACAGGTGTTTTGAAGCTTGTGCTTTTACCGAAATTTTCTGCAACAGAAGTTGCAAACGGGTATACGGTAGAAGAACCAACGATACGAATTTGATCGCGTGCTTCAGCAGCGCCAGCGGCTACAACAGAAGCGAGAGCTGCGACAGCAAGCGTCTTCTTAATGCTCATAAGGAGTATCTCCGAAATAATAAAGTGGTGAAACATTGTTTCTTAAAGGAAAACACTTCATGTGAATTCCTTGTGAGACCAACGTAGGATTTCTTAGATACGCTTTTATGACGAAAGTGTTACAGTTTAATGACGCCGCCAGAGAAAAGCTAGTTTTTTGTAGGTAAAATCACACGAAAGACAGACCCTTGACCCAGCTTACTTTCAACCTGTAACCTTCCGCGATGGCGAGCAATGATATGCTTTACAATGGCTAAGCCCAAGCCAGTTCCACCAAGTGTACGTGAACGTGCTTTATCAATCCGGTAAAAACGCTCCGTCAGGCGGGGTAAATGTTCTTCATCGATCCCTTCCCCATGATCCCGAACATCCACCGAGATGGCTGGCACATTTCTGTCCGGCATCCGGTCTAGTGTATGAATATTAATATCAACGACTGTATTGGTTTTACCATACTTAATGGCATTATCTATAAGGTTTTGAAAAACCTGCGTAATTTGATCTGAATCCCCCCGAATCCAATATTCTTTATTCTTTGGCGCATTAAGCTTTAGTGTCATTTGGCGATTTTCTGCTTTGAGAGATAGAATATCGACAATGTTCTGCAAGACGACATTTAAGTTTACTTCATCATCAGGGGCAACATGTTCCTGAATTTGCACCCGAGACAGGGACAAAAGATCATCAATTAAACGCGCCATACGATTGGCTTCCTGAATCATAATGTTCAGAAAACGCTCCCGAGCGTCACGGTCATCTTGCGCAGGGCCTTGTAATGTCTCGATAAATCCCATTAGAGCTGATAAAGGTGATCGTAATTCATGACTAACATTTGCGACAAAATCGGAATGCATTTCCTCTGTACGTTTAACGATTGTCGTATCACGAACAGTCAGCACAACCCCTTCCCCATCCTTAATTAAGGCTACATGCAAGCTGAGGTGTCGTTCAACGGGTGCCGGAAATTTGACTTCTCCAACCCAATCTTTTTTGCTGGCAAAAACTTTTTCAACAGCATCGACAACATGCGGTTGGCGTAAACATTGTACGATATTACGTCCGATCAAAACACGGCCAAAAAGCTTTAATGCCGCATTGTTTGCGTGTTTTACAACACGTTCTTTATCAAGGATCAATATGGGATCAGCCAAAGCTGCAATAACAGCGCCACTGTCATTGATGGCAGAGACCGCCAAAGGTTTTTCAACCCGCGGAATTGTTTCTGCTTTTTTCTTACGGAACAACACGATGTGTACTCATGATTTAAAATAAGGAAGGTTGGCCGCACTATATGTCAATTTCATTTCGTTTTTATGACGTATGCAGAAGTTTTATGAAAACTCTTCTTCAACACGGGCCCATTCCAGCGGCACCTGTCCACCATGACAGGGTTTTGCATATAAGAACCCCTGTACTATGTTACAATTTATAGACTGAAGAAATTCGACCTGTTCTTTGTTTTCCACACCTTCTGCAACAATACTGATCCCGAGTTCATGTGCCATTGAAACAATAGCAGACACAATGGCCGCATCATCATTGCCCGGTTTCAGGTCACTGACGAAAGACTGGTCGATCTTGAGAATATCAACAGGAAAACGTTTGAGGTAATTTAAAGAAGAATAGCCAGTGCCAAAGTCATCAATAGATATGGTCAGGCCCATCTCTTTGAGATCCTGTAAGATCTGAATTGCACCTTCCACATCTTCCATCATCATATTTTCTGTAACTTCCACCTCCAGCATATCACTTGTGATGTGATGATCTTCCATGGCCTCTTTTATATCGGTGATTAGGTTTCGGTCTCTGAACTGTTGTGCTGACAAGTTAATGGCAACGGTGCCAAAATCAAATTGCATGTCCTGCCACATCCGGGCCTGAATACAACATTGCTGAATGATTGCTGTTCCCAAACGAACAATCAAGCCATTTTCTTCGGCCACTGGGATAAAATCAGCAGGTGATATCTGTTTGCCATAATCATCTGTCCAACGCGCGAGAGCTTCCACACCAACAGGCTTGCCGCTTTTGCAATCGACTTTAAGCTGATAATGAGGAATGATCATGTTTTTATTCAACGCGATGCGTAGCTGATTAGCAAGTGACAGCTGATTTTGTACCTGATCATTCATCGTCACATTAAAGAACTGGTAATTATTTCGACCTTTTTCTTTCGCATGATACATCGCCACGTCAGCATTGCGTAACAAATCGGCACTATTATCGCCATCTGTTGGATAAATTGCGATGCCTACACTTGCTGAAATAAAGAGTTCATGCCCTTCAAAGAAATACGGCGCCCCAACAGATTTAACAATGCGGGTTGCCACCATTTCGATATCTTCATCGCTGGTAAGATCTGTAAGAATAACCGTAAACTCATCTCCCGACAGTCGTGCCACCGTATCAATTTCGCGCACACTTGTTTGCAATCGTTTAGACACTTCCTTAAGCAGCAAATCACCGACCCGATGACCAAGTGAATCATTGACTTGTTTAAAGCGATCAAGATCCACAAACAAAACGGCCAAATGTTCTTTATCTCTTTTGGAGCGAGCCAGAGATGTATAAAGCCGATCCTGAAACAACACCCGGTTAGGAAGACCTGTTAAAGGGTCAAAATGGGCAAGTTGTTCAAGTTTTTCTTCATTTTGTTTTTTGCCTGTGATGTCAGAAAACACAGCTACATAATTCGCGATGCGCCCGCTATCGGCACGCGAAGCACTGATCGACAGCATTTTGGGGAATTCTTCGCCATTCTTGCGCCGATCCCATATTTCACCTCGCCACAGGCCGTTTTGCATTAACTCCTGCCACATCTCTTGATAAAATTCTGTCGAATGGCGACCAGATTTCATCATACGCGGATTTTGACCAATGACTTCTTCACGGGCATAGCCTGTAATGTCAGTAAAGGCGGTGTTGACATCAACAATATCACCTTTGTCATCCGTAATCATGATGGCTTCAACCGCACTGTCAAATACCTTTGCAGCCAAACGCAGGCGCTTTTCTGCCAATCGACGATCTGTAATATCCTGGCCTTGGGCAACCCCTCCAATAATATTTTCCTTGCTGTCATAAAGGGGGGATAGGTTCCAGACATAGAATTTGTTCGTGTGGTCAATTTTCAGAACGGTCTCAAGAGCCTGCGTATTTTTACCTTTTTTGGCATTTTCTAAAGACTGAATAATTTGGGTATTATTTTGCAGACGTAAAATAGTGTCTACGTCCTGCAAGTTTTCAAGACTACCAAAAACATCAAGCGCGGCCTGGTTTTGAAGTGTTATCTTGTCTTTACCATCCCACGCAAAGGTTGGAGAATTAGTCGCATTAACTAAATCAACAATATATTTAGACTGTTCAGATAAATGGTCGACAAGATCGCTCAGCACTGCGCCAACTTCATTAAATTCAACAAACGAGCCGTTCCTGTATGTCGTCTGTTCATCTCCCTGACGAACAGCTTGGGCAAAACTTAACAGTTTCTGCAATGAATTGTGAATTAAACGACGTAGAAAGAAGGTACCCAGAATCGCAATAAACAAAACGAACTGAATACCTAAGATAGCAGATTTTCGAAAAGAACCACCCCAAGTTTGGGTCCCTTCAGATGTCATCACAGAAACAAGAAAAAGGCCTCTTGGACCATTTTCAATTTTCAAAGGATGAAAATCGCCGCTAAAAACATTTTCCTGTGTCGAAAAAATGGGGCCAAACTCTTGCATGATCTGATCCCGAACCAATGACACACCCGGTTCTAGAGATGTTGATTCCGCAATCACATTACCATCGTAAACAATTAGATGGGCATTTGCATTGCTTACGCTTCGTAGTTCATTAATCAAGGGCGTATTATTTTTAAGAAAAATACCGGCCTTAAAAATCCGTACACCTTTATAGCCACTACTATCTTTAAAAATTTTCTGAAACTGATAGCTCAGGGAAAGGCCACGTTCTGTTTTTTCAAGAAACCAACGCTTGTTTTGTGAAAGTATTGTTTTAGAAGCAGGTGTGACTAAACCAAAGCTATTTTCCACAACAGGTTCTTCATTTATTTTTTTATCAAATACAATAAAATAATCCCAGACCATATCCTGAAAGAAATGATTAGGAATCCCCATCTGTTCACGAGGCATTGCTGAAGCAACCGTTTCCAGTAATTTTCGGCTTTCTTCAATTTTATAGTTAAAATGTTGTTCTGCTAGTTTATGGGTTTGTTCAACTTGGTTTAATTGTTCAAACTGCAGTGCCGTTTCCGCATTCTTATAGGTCGTCCAAAGCAAAAAGCTGCCGACGCACATTAACGCGCCCATAAAAAAAAACAAAACGACCGGAGTAAACCGGAAAATCATTATGCGCCCTTTCGTGACCTTTTTCTATAAGCTACACTGTGAATCCAAGCTCGCCAAGTCTGAGATCGTTTTTTTCTGCATAAATCCCTATAATTTTCAATCGTCGCTATACACAATGAAAAACAACGAAAAAAAATCTGAACGTTCAGAACCCCAACAGATGCAAATGCATTCTCCAGAAGCAGAACGTCTCAGACGACTTGAAACATGTGCAAACCTTGGCATGATTGAGTGGAATATAGAAAATGGAACCTTTTGGTGTTCAGAACAGATCTGCCCTATTTTGGATATCAAAGACACAACACCCGATAATTTTCAGTCATTCATCGGTTTCTTTCATCCCACTGACCAGATAAACGTTCAAAAAGCCTTTGAACAGATCACACAGGACCGAGCCCCCTTTCAAATAACCAGTAAAATCATAACAACATCAGGTTCTGAAACCCCTATCCTCTTAAAAGGCACCCATAATGAAAGCCTGCCTGGGATTATTGGATATATCCAAGACATAAGCTCTGATTTTCAAGAACGCGAATCCCTGTTGGGTACCCTGGCAAAATATCGTGGGGTCATGGACAGTGCGGGCGATGCGATCATTCTAATTTCGCAAAAAGGTACAATCCTGGAAGGAAACCCCAAGGCTTGCGAACTTCTTGAAGTCAGTGAAACAGAAATATCCAATTTGAGCGTTGATGACATCCACAAAGCAGAAAGCCTTGAGGTCATGATGGGGCATTATCAAGGCATGATCTGGGGGCAAACCGAACGTGTGGAAAGTACGATCCTTGGCCAAAAAGGCAAAGAAACAATTGTCGAAATTACGGGACGCCCAGTTACAATTGCCTCACATGAAATGATCGTAGTCATTTATCATGATGTTACTCTGCAATATCAGGCTCAAAATGCCCTAAAACGCAGTGAACAACGCTATCGCAGCTTGGTAGACGAAGCACGCGAGGGCATATTATTGCTGAATGAAAACGGTAAAATTCTAGCTGCTAATCCCAAAGTTTGTGAAAGCTTGAAGATAAAAAGGCGAAACCTGCTCAATCATAACTTTCTGGAAATCGCAGATTTTGATCTAGATCTCAGCCCGATTGAAATATTAACTAAATCTTCAAAGCGTCAGTCTATTCATATGGAAGGCCACTTGATCACCAAGCATAATGAAATGCTACCAACCGGATTTAACGTTGCGCGATATATAGAACAAGGCAAGGTCCGATACAGTGTGACCGCTTATGATCTTAGCGAAGTCCGCGCAGGTGAGGAAGACCGACTGCAATTACAGAAACAATTGTTTCAATCGCAAAAACAAGAACTCATGGGTCAGCTAGCCGGAAGTTTGGCCCATGATTTTAACAACCTTCTTTCCCCTATTCTGCTGGTCAGTGAAACCCTGATGGAAGATACTGAAGAAGACCCATTCTTAAAGAAGAACCTTGGCAACATCAATCAGGCTGCCCAACGTGCGCGCCGACTTGTTGCACGAATTTTAGAATACACGCGCCCAGAAGACAGCAGTCCAAAACTGTTAAATCTAAAATCAGAGATTTCTGAAACTCTCTCGCTTCTTCGTGCCTCAGTCCCACAAAGCATTCAGATTACGGATAGCTTTAGTCATGAAAGCTATCGCTGTTTTGCGGATCCCGATCAAATTCATCAGGTCATTATGAATGTAGGGACAAATGCTGCTCAGGCGATTGGTGAAGAAACAGGTCATATTCATTTTTTGATCGAAAAAATCGACATTACTGAAAAATGCCCCTTAATGAAAATTCACGAAATCCCAGAAGGCAATTATGCTAAAATTAGCATTTTCGATGATGGCCCCGGTTTTGATGAAAAACATCTAAATGAAATTTTTGAACCTTTCTTCACCACAAAAACCCAAACAGATGGCACAGGACTTGGGCTTTCCGTCGTAAAAAGAATCATTTCAAATCATGGTGGATGCGTAGAAGCTTATAATCAAAACAATGGAGGGGCCTGCCTTTGTCTCTACCTTCCCTTAATAGGGGAGCTGAAATGACACCCAAAAATATCTTGATTATAGATGATGAAGAACTGGTTCGAGATGCCATTATGATGGTCTTGATGCGCAATGGTTTTGTTGTGTCCGCTACCGGATCAGCAAACGAAGGCCTCAAGTTGATTGAAACAAACAAATTTGATCTAATCATCACAGATTTAGTCATGCCCGAGATTGACGGGGTGACTTTTATAAAACTGGTGCGGCAAAAAATCGATCATATCCCTATTATGACGTTAACGGGTGGTGCGCGCCCAGGTCAAAAAAATATGAATGACAAAGCCAAGGCTGCCGGTGCCATTGTGACACTGCAAAAACCTTTAAGTAAAAAGGAACTTTTAGCCGGGATTGATTTAGCCTTTAAAGCCGCGCCTTAACGCCAGCCCGACAGCCTGCGTTCGACTGGAAACCCCAAGTTTCCTAAAGACACCTTTCAGGTGCGCGCGCACGGTAACTTCTTGTAATTCAAGAATATTGGCGATCACTTTGTTGGAATGCCCCTCAACCAAATACTTTAAGACTTCACGTTCACGTGCCGTCAATTCATTAAACAGGCGTGGATCTGTTTGATCATCAAATTCATCCTCCGCATCAGTTGAACAAATGACGGAAGGGATGAATTTTTCTCCATTCAAAACCAGGTTAATCGCATTAATCATTGCCTGACCACCCAATGTTTTCGGAATAAAACCGGCAGCCCCTTTTTCAATGCAAGTCAACACATCGGCGCGGCGATACGCACCAGACATCACAACAACAAGTTGGTCCTTTGCAATCTGAACAATTTTTTCAACTCCATCCAAACCATGTACGCCCGGCATTTTAAGGTCGAGCAGGATTAGGTCGTACACCTCGCCAGCAGACAGAAGTTGTTCGGTTTCCGGCAACGTTGTTGCTTCTACAACCTCGATATTCGGTTGCAGTTTATTAAAAATAAGCTTGATCCCTTCCCGAAACAGGCCGTGATCATCAGCCAACAGAAACTTCATAAATTCAAGTCCTTACCTTAGGCGATGGTAAAATAAAGGTGTCATCGTTATAATTGAAATAACGGCTTTTCCAACATTAAAAAATCCCGTTTTTCCAGATACGGGATTTCCCCTAGAATACGCACCTTTCCAAATTGTTCAATGGCCTTTTTATTTTTTAAGTTCACAGGCCCATTTAAAATAACACCCGTAATTGCAATACCCTTATCACGTAAGGCTTTCAGGGTTAAAAGCGTATGATTGATGGTACCAAGACCACTTCGTGCAACAACAATTGTTTCGCAGTTCATCTTTTCAATCAGATCAATCATCATATGATCATTATTGATTGGAACATAAACGCCCCCCGCTCCTTCAATGATAAGGTTACCTTCTACTTCCGGCTTTTCAATCTCATCAAGCTTGATTTCAACCCCATCAATACGGGCAGCTTCATGGGGAGATAACGGTTCGGTGAGTTCATAACGACACGGTAAAATACGGCTTTCATCTATGCCGACCAATTTCATAACTTCATTTTTATCTTCAACATCATTGGTGCCACTTTGGATTGGCTTCCAATATGTTGCATTTAATTGATCCACCAATAAAGCTGACACAACTGTTTTTCCAACATCTGTGTCTGTTCCTGTTACAAAATAGGTCGTCATCTATCCTCACATCGTGTGATATGCCCTATGATAATCTCATAGGTCATGCTGCAGTCTGTATATTCTTCCAAATGCGTCAACGCATTGCGCATCATCAAAGGCCCCATGGGTTTGTAATCCGCACGTGGTGCATGGGCACCGATCAGTTTTAGCGCACGTAGAAAAGACAGCCCGTCGTCATAAGGTTGCTTTTTGATATAGGATGTAAATTTTGTTGTGCATCCCTTAAAGGCAACAGCCCTCATTTCTTCGATTGTTTGATAAGTATGTAAGCCTACTGGCACATGTAAATCTTCAAGTGTTTTTCGCCATTCACAAAAACTTTTCTGCCCCAGAGTGCTAAAAACAAGATGTCCACCGGGCTTTAACAAATCACAAAGCCGATTTAAACCGTCTTGCAAACAGTCAAACCATTGAACAGCTAGACTACTTACAATCAGATCAAACTTTTGTGCCACATCAGGATATTCACCATCCATGACCTGAAAACAGGCGCGTTCACCTACACGGTCTTTACAACTCTCCAACATCTCTTGGGACAAGTCAGTAATGAACCACTCTGACTCAATGTTTTGTGCTAACATATGTTCTGTCAAAAAACCTGTGCCACAACCAATTTCCAGACCCTTAAAATTATTGGGCAACACACAGTTTTTGACATGGTCCGCAACCAGCGCGGCCGTCCATTTCTGAACGGGGGCTTCCTGGTCATAGGTGGCAGATGCCTTACCAAAGCTGTTTTGAATATGGGATTTATTAATCAAGTTGATCCAAAAATTCTTGAATATGACGCACGCAATCTGTGCTGTGACTTAACGGCAGCAGATGTTTGGCCTCTTTATACCAGATGATATCTCTTTCGAAAGAGGCAACTGTCAATTTTTCAGTGACAATCGTATCCACTCCCCCTGCCAGAATGAATTTCGGACAGGTAAGACTTTGATATTTCTGTCGGACATCTACACTCAACAAATATTCCAAGCCTGTTTTTAAACCATTTGTATCAGCCTCATCTGGATAAATAGGAGCGTCCAGTCCAGAATTTTTCATAAATTCGACCCATACTTTTTCAGGGGCACGGTCAAACTGACGGATCATACGTGTGAGCATTCGTTCAGCGACCCCATCCGGCCAATCCGTGGAGGCACAAAATTTGGTAAAGCCATTGATAACCACCAACGCCTCAACATGATTTGCGCGTTCTAATGTCCAAGCTAGCCCCATAGAATGGGTTATATATATGGCGTCATCCGGCAGTGTCTTATTTTGCAGACCGAAAAATCCCATATCGACACACTGGATATCACACCCCGTTATTTCTGACGCAATACCTTCCCAAAAAGAGGCATCAAAGCCCCAGCCATGCACAAAAACCACATTCTTCATGATTTAAAGGCACCGATAACAGCACAAAGATAATCGATATCTTCATCGCTATGTGCCGCACTTAACGCAAAGCGGATACGACTTGTCCCTTTCGGCACAGTTGGTGGCCGAATAGCAATACCGAGAATATTTTCCTGTTCAAGTGCATTTGCCATTTTTAGGGTCTTTTCTTCCTCTCCAATAATCAATGGAATAATCTGTGTGGAAGAGTCCCCCACATCAAAACCACTTTGTTTAAAAGAGTTTCGAACTTTTTGTGCATTAGCAAGAAGACGTGCACGTTCAGCATCAAGGCGGGGAACAAGTTCAAGCGCCGCATCCATAGCCCCCAGGACAGCTGGCGGCAGGGATGTCGAATAGATCATGCCACTACATCGGTTAATCAGATAGTTTTTCACCGCCTGTGAACAAACAAGATAAGCGCCAAATCCACCTAAAGCCTTTGAAAAGGTCCCCATCTTGAAAGAAACTTTTTTACCTGCACACAAACCAAAACCATTTTCGCCTAAAACACCTGTGGCATGGGCTTCATCAAGATAAAGCTCTGCACCATAATGATCGGCTAGACCGATTAACGCATCAACATCGCTTTGATCCCCGTCCATGCTGAACACACTTTCACTCAGGATAAACTTGGGCCCCGGATTGTCACTATGCTTTTGCAGTAGCTCTTCCAGATGGTTCAAATCATTATGGCGATAACGGATTTGTCGAATACCACCAGCTTTAAGACCATGATGCATGCTCGCATGGTTTAAGCGATCACAAAAAACCAAAGCCTCATGGCCCAAGACGTCTTTATCAAACAAGCTTGCCAGAATGGCAGAATTTGCCTGAAAGCCGGAATTAAAGATCAGGGCCGCTTCCCCACCCTTTGCTTGGATAAGGCGTTCTTCCACACGTTCATGTAACTCCATCGTGCCACAGACAAGTCTTGAGGCCATAGACCCCGTGCCCCAGTCTTGTGCCCATTCCTGGCTACGCTCAATCAACAAGGGATGTTGAGCGAGCCCCATATAGTTATTGGACGAAAAATTAATGACCTCGCGCCCCTTAAGGGTCGTGCGGCCATGATACGTCTTTCCCACAGAACGCAAACGTCTGCGCAAGCCCTTTTCTTCAAGGCCTGAAACGTAATCTTGATAACATTTATTCAAATCAAAGCTCATGGCAGAAAATCACTTAAGGCTTTCATGAAATCATGGGGTTTTTCAGCATGAAGCCAATGACCAGCCCCTTCAATGGTCTGGAAAGTGACTTTCGGGAAAAGGTGTTTGATTAACTGATGCTGGCTCGATTGCACATAATCTGAATTCCCCCCATTAATAAACAAACAAGGGCCGTCATATTTCGCATCTGGTCGGATGGCTGGTACACCACCGATACTGTCCATCTCTTTTCCCAATGTCTCAAGATTGACCTGCCAACGAAGACCTTCAGATGTATTTTCCAAATTCCCTAACAAGAAAGCGCGCACAGCCGGACTTTCAATTACATCACTAATCAGCGGGTCAACTTCATTGCGGCGCTTAACACTGGTTAAGTCAACGGATTGTAGTTTATCGACATAGGATTTAAAGGTCATGCGCGGATATTTGACAGGGGCAATATCAGCAACAACAAGACTTTTAACGCGTTCCCCTGCTTTAAGGGCAGTGGTCATAGCCACCTTGCCACCCATTGAATGTCCAACAATATGGGCCTGATCTAGCCCACGTTGATCCAGAAACTCCACTATATCTTCAGCCATTTCCACATAGGACATGGTATCTGTCCAAGGCGAAGACCCGTGATTGCGCAAATCGAGGGTAAGGATACGGTAAGACCGCGCCATTTGCTTCGCGATCGAATTCCAATTCTTTGCTGCACCGAATAACCCGTGCAGGATCACGACAGGTTCGCCGTCCCCAATATCTTGAAATGCCAGTTCCATCTCTGCGTCTTTACCTTGTTGCAATTGCATATCAGACCTATTAGAACAGATCGACCACAGCGTAAACTTATTTAATGGACAAGACTATGTGTTCTAAAACTGATACACCTGAAGATATCGTGAATGCTCTAAAATACAATAGCGATGGATTAATTCCTGCTATTGCCCAGCAACATGATACAGGCGAAGTCCTGATGATGGCATGGATGAATAAAGATGCTGTAGCCGAAACCTTGCAAACAGGTCGCGTCTGTTATTATTCACGTTCGCGCAAAAAACTGTGGCGAAAAGGTGAAAGTTCCGGTCAGCAACAGGAACTGATCGATTTTCGCACAGATTGTGATCTTGATACGGTACTTGTAAAAGTCAACCAAACAGGCGTTGCCTGCCACACAGGTCGTCGCAGCTGTTTTTCATGGGCTGCACGTGATGGTAAAGTCGAAGTCGTTGAAGACGTCATAGTCTCGCCTGACGAGCTTTATTCTTAGGCTATGCCCGACGCATGCCCCTACCGGATGGCTCAATAGACAGACAGAACGGTTTTTCAGCTGTCTGTGTTGCCATCCATTCTACTGCCGTAGGATAAGCCTGCCCCCGAAAGAGAGCAGCACCATAATTGCTAAAGCTGCGTTCATCCTTATCCTTTGGCTGACGGAATGTGATATCAATACCGCGATAGGTTATCAGCATCTTTAAAGCTGCCGGATCGGATTGAAACTCAGATGGCAGGTCCGGGTTTATCTTGACTAAAAAATCACGCGAGCGTGTTTGATTAATTAAAACCCGTACCCAAGATGCAATATCGTTGACCAGAAACTTGCGGCGCAAGTCATCTTCTTCATTTTGCAAAACCAGATGTTTATTCAGCAAGCTACGCAATCGGCTTTGGGCTGAAATAAATTGTTCACTTTCAAAACCTTCATCAGCCATCTGATCCAAAAAGCTTTCAATCGCACGGATGGGGCGCCGACGCTGAACCACGCCATTAATTTCAGGTGCATGAATGGCATTCCATTGGGTTTCGTTTTTACAATCGATCACCATCATTTTGACAGGTTGATTGCGATCCTTTAACGGGCGCAGGCGTTTCATGGACGTTGGGCTGACGACAGTTGGTTTTAATGTCATAACTTTCCCTTTATAATATCACGTATTAAAAAGCGCGCCGGATGCAAGGCTTCACGAATCGTGTTTTCTACTGGACAAGGTGTACCCGCAATATAGGATGAAAGAATATCAGCCAGCAATGGGGCCGTTTGCACACCCCGCGCGCCTAGCCCGCAGATGGTAAATAATCCATCAATATATTCAGCCCGGGCAAATTTTTTAGCCCGCGGGCCATGTTTTAAGCGATGATATTCTTCTCTATACCAATCTTTTGAAAAAATCGGACCGACCATAGGGTGATGATCCCCTGTCATAGCACGGATGGATGCCCGCCCACCTGTCACTTCTAAATTCTGTGTATCCATCAGACCTTGAAGGATGTTCAGGTTATGTATGTGGCTTTCATCTGTAACGTCTTCGAAAGAATGGTCAAAAAAGTCCGGCCAATATTCAAAACTTGCCCCCACAATATGCTCACCATCTTTAGCAGGTAATAGATATCCGCCATAAGAAACGGCATGGGCCAGTGATTGACTATGAGCATGGGCCTTGACGTAACTGACCTGCCCGCGACGCCCTTGCATGGGAAGGTCACAATATTCATTTAGCGCCGTATTTTCCCCAGCCGTGGCCAGAACAACACAATCACCTGTAAAAAGAACATTATCCCCCTGATAGACCCGCCAGCCCTCATCCTGCTTTTCTATCTTCGTAATCTTGCTTTCATATTCTACATCTAATAATCCTGCAATTATCCGACATAAAGGGGCAGGTTCGACGCAGCCGCTTCTTGGATACCACAAGCCCCCGCGTTCGACATTCAGGGACAGGCGCTTGCTGGCCTGTTGTGCAGACAGGTAAATCAAATCATCCGATGGCAAGATTTCACGCGCCGCCAATTCTTTCATATGGTCTTCATCTTTCTCATTCTTAGCAACTTGAAAAAGACCACGATCTCCATGCCATGGCGTGTCATCAAACCCATCATAAAATTGCAACGCATGAAGATAAGCAATTGTGTTAAAACGTGCTGGACCTTCCTGATTTAAGAACAGTTTTGGTTTAATCAAACCGATGCGATTGCCAGACCCTTCCATCCCTGCCTGTGCATTTCGTTCAAAGACAGTCACGTCATGACCATCTGCTTGTAAACGATAAGCAGCATGTAATCCGGCAACACCTGCCCCGATGACGGCAATTTTTTTGCGCTTGGAGATGTCATACGTTCTAGCATACCACAGTGTTTTTGTAATCGTTTCTTCTGCCTCAAATACACCTTGGAGACATTCACGTTTACGCCCAAACCCCTTGCGCTTTACCATTGTAAAACCTGCGTCATCAAGGCCACGTTTTACAAATCCTGCTGCTGTAAAGGTAGACAGGACAGTCCCTGTTCTGGAAAGGCGCGCCATCTGTTCAAAGACTTCTGTCCGCCACATTTCTGGGTTTTTCTGAGGGGCAAAACCATCAAGATACCAAGCATCCACCTGACAGTCTAAATCAGAAAGCATGTCCACAGCTTCGCCCAGCAACAAAGTCAGTTTGACCCGCCCGCCTTGTAAAACAAGGTGATGAAAGCCCGGAGTTAACGTCGGATAAACGCTCAGCAGTTCTTCAGTAAAAACATCCAGCCCCGGAAAGTTTTTATAAGCAGACCGAAGCTGGTCTTTGGTTAAAGGGAAACCTTCAACAGATATGTAATGCATAATGCAATCTGTCTGGGTTTCCTGCCATGCTTTTAGGGTCAAAAGAAAGTTCAGCCCGGTGCCAAAGCCTGTTTCTGCGATGGTGACATGATCTTTACCATCAAATGATTCAGAGACACCACATCCGTCTAAAAACACATATTGCGATTCCGCCAGCCCGTCGTCCGCAGAAAAATACACATCGTCAAACCGTGCCGATACGGGTGTTTTTGCATCTTTCCATTCAAGTTCTGGGCTTTCAAGTTCGCTCACGACCGATCTCTTTCAAAATATATTTTGACCAGATTGAAACGTTTATTCTGCAATATCTGATTTATCAAGCCTCTTTCATAAATCGCACAAACAAAAACCCCCGATCATGTGAGCGGGGGTTTTCATTGTTGGGCTTCATTCCATCAAGGTCCAAAGAAATAGACCCGGATATAGACACCGACATAGGCCGTCAGGGCAATCGCTGCTAATAAAAGTCCAACTTTGCCTTTTGACGGAAGGTTGCGTTTATCATTCATCACAAACCCTCATCATTCTGCCGGTTTTACTTGTGCTGGAAACCCCGGATCCGTGGTCGCAGCCATATTGGCTTCACGATCATCATATCCATAAGGTGACCAATCATCCGTCACGCTTGGGGGATTGGGGAAGTTTCCTGCTTGCGGGCAGTTTGGTGCATGGGTCCATTCCATAGAGCAAGATTTCCATGGATTTTCCGGTGCGACTTTACCTTTAAAAGCGGCCCTTACCCAGTTCAGGATCGTAATTGCCATCCCGGTTGCGACCATAAAGGCCCCAACGGTTGCCACCTGATGATAGGGTTCAAACTGTGGGAACATCTGATAATCCCAATAGCGCCGTGGCATACCTTCCACCCCGATAATAAACAGGGGGATAAAGGTGACATGCACCCCGACGATATTAAAGATAAAGCCCGTCGTTGCCCATGGTCCATCTGCAAAACGGCCAAACATTTTCGGAAACCAGTAATAAATCCCCGCAAACATTGCAAAGGCAGAAAACATCGCCATAATGAAATGGAAATGCGCATGCACAAAGGACGTTTCCGATAAATGGATCGTAATTGCTGTCAAGGCAAGCGGAATACCCGTCAAGCCCCCCGAAAGGACGAGAAAGAGGCAGGATACGGCATAAAGCATCCCCGTATTAAAGGTAATCGCCCCTTTATAGAGCGTCCCCCACATGGACATGACCAACAAGCCAACAGGGACCGAGATCAACAAGGTCGTCACCATCTGACCGATGCGCAGCCAGTCCGGCATGCCCGATACATAAAGATGATGCACCCAAACAAAACCTGAAATGCCGACAATACCCCAAATACCACCATAAACACAGGCCTTGTAGTTGAAGACCCGGTTTTTGCACATGGTGGCAAAAATCTCAAACAAGATGCCACAGGCCGGAAGGAAAATCACGTACACGGCTGGATGTGAATAGAACCAGAAGAGGTTTTGATAAAGCAACACATCCCCACCGGCTTCCGGATTAAAGAAGTTTGTACCGAGATATTTATCAAACAACAACATGGTCACAGCAGAAGCCAGAACCGGAATAAAGATCAGTTGCAGAACAAAAGCCGCCACTGTCGTCCATGTAAAGATGTTCAGCTGGTTCCATTTCATGCCCGGTGCACGCATGTAAATAACAGTCACCAGAAAGTTCACCGCGCCCAAAACAGAACTAAATCCGAGTAGATGGAGGGTAAAAACATAAAAGGCTGTATTGCTCGTTGTTGAAATTGAATATGGCGGATACCCCGTCCACATAACATCAGGCGGGTCCGGGATCACAAAGCTTAACATCGCCAGTATAATCGCGCCATAGAACAGCCAAATCGAAAAGGCATTAATTCGTGGAAAAGCAACGTCCTGCGCGCCGATCATCAGCGGCAGGAAATAGTTTGCAAAGAACCCCGTTAGCCCGGGGATCAGGAAGGCAAGAACCATGGCAGCCCCATGGAAATAAAGCCAACTGTTATATTCATTTGGGTTATCCGTGATGGTCGGTCCAAGATTGGACTGTTCCAGCCGGATCAACAAAGCCATTAGCCCGGCAACCACAAAGGCCGCCATGGAACCAACGAGATACATAATCCCGATGCGCTTATGATCTGTTGTAAAAAACCATTCTTTGAAAGTCTGCATAGTCATTTTACGGGCATCCTCTCTAACCTTGTGTGTTGTCGTTCAGGGAAGCGGCCTTTGCCTCTTCCTTTACCTGTTCGAACCAGGCATCATATTCTTCCTGTTCGACAACACGCACGTTGGTTGCCATTTCAGCATGGGCGGTCCCGCAATATTCTGTGCAGGTATGAACATATTCACCCACTTCTTTTGGATTAAACCAGACATAGGTGACCCGCCCGGGCATCACGTCTTCTTTAACGCGAAATCCGGGGATATATAGTGAATGAAGCACATCTTCAGAGGTCATGCGCAATACAATCGGCTGACCTTTGGGGACCACCAGTTCTTCTGTGATGATTTCATCACCATAATCGAATTCCCAATACCACTGATAAGCCGTGACACGGATTTCTTTGGCTTCATCTGGAATGCGGCGGTAATCGTTCCACAACGTCCAGCCCTTTGCAGATAAGAAAAAGTCATCTGCCATAAACAATGACGCCGGGATCAATACCCAGGCAATGGCAGCCGCTTTGGATAACTTAGGTGCTGTGCCTACCGCATTTTCATCTTTTGTGCGATATTTCCAGACCATCCAAATGGCTGCGATACTAAAAATAATGCCGATGACGGTGATATCGATGACAATCTCATGCCAAAGATAGTCCCATCCGGCAGCCGGGTCACGTTCGTACCCGTCTTCTTGCGCGAACGCAGGAGCAGCAGCAATCAATCCTAAGATGGACAGGCTCATCTTCCCTAACAACGTTCTCATGACAATCCCTCCCTTTTTCGTTGTCGTCGCTTATAGGCTAAAATGGATAAACCTAATGCACTCATACCGATGATGAGCGAGCCAAAAGCAACGAACATGGGGATGTTAAATACATATTTGCCGTCCTTGTAACTGTAGCTGTAACAAAGAGAGACGGCATAATTGATGATCTCGCTGGGTTTAAAATTGCCCTGTTTTGAATCCAGGACAGCCAGCTCGATGTCATTAGCCTCGATATCATGTGCGTATAAAATACGGGCCAGTCGCATTTCCGGCGACAGAACCATATAAACAGTGGGATGAAAAAACGTGCGATCCTGTGCAGACCAGAAAAACCGAAAGTCATAACGATCGGTAAATTCCTTGATGTTCTGACCTTGGCTTGCCACCGCAAAGGTCCATCCATCAGCCACGTTTTGATCTAACCCAACAAATTTACGAAATTTCTGCATGGTATCGACCGTATCGTTCTTATCAAAGGATACCGTCACCACATCAAAATCCCGACCCGGCTTTATGCGTCCCGTCTTTTCCAGTTCTGACAATCGATCCCCCAGTTCAATATTCACCGAAGAACAAACCCCATCACAGGTATAATAGGACATCACCAAGACCAATGGCTTGCCTGTACGATCTTGAAACGTAAAGACATCGCCATGTTGATCAATAAAGCTGAAATCGCGCTTGGGTTTTAACCCTAACACCTTGGCTTCATTGATCCTTAGGGATTCAGGATCGATTACAGATTCAGGGATTTTAAAAGTCTGTGTTGCCTGTGCCGGAAAGGTTCCGAGCAGACAAACACAAATCCCCAAGATCATGTAAATCGAATATCGCATACACATATGATCTCGCAGCCCTACCAGAAATAAATCTGGGATACGACAAAGAACCAAACCACATCGACAAAATGCCAATAGACCGAGGCACAGGTAATAAATGTCTTGTTCGTCATACCCTTAAAAGCTGGGATAAGAACGCAGACAAATATCCCCAAACCGCCGATCACATGGGAGGCGTGAAAACCTGTCAGGCTAAAGAAAACAGTCCCAAACGCATTTGTGTCAGGATAGAAATCTTGATGAAACAGGTGATTATATTCGTAGAAAGTCATCCCTACGAAAATGAACCCCAATGCCATGGTGATCATCAACCATTTGCGGAAACCCGCTTGATCGTCATGTTCATATTTTTCTTCTGCCACATGAATTGTGATCGAAGAAGAAACCAAAACTACTGTCATGATAAGCGGTAATGTTACCGGAAAATCCGGTGTGCCTTCCGGCGGCCAGGATTCAGCACCTAAGCGCATCATCCAATAAGTCGCAAAGAAAGACAGGAAGATAAAAATTTCCGAAACAATAAAAATCGGAAGTCCGACCCCGGCGACATCGGCAATTAACGGCTTGACCGTCAAACCTTCGTTGACCCACATGGCAATACCAGCAAGCAACATCGGCGTCCCAAGTCCGGCAAAAATCGCGGCTAAAAGCGGATCTTGATACTGGAAATAGGCTGCAAATGTTAACGGAACCAGAAAGAAAACACCTGTAACAACCCAAAACGGAGCCTGGCTCCATTCCCAGTGATGTTCATGTGCGTGTGAACTTTCAGTCGACATTCAGTTTCCCCTCCCTCATGTCGAAAATTAAAACAAAGGCTTCGATCGCGTTTTGTTGATTTTTTTGATGGTCACTGTCTAAAAAGGCAGATGTACATCCATGATAACGACGACGAAAAGCCCCCCTAAATATTTCATAGATGCAAAAAAATTGGTCATTGCCGTCACCTCATCCGATGACTTCAATAAATCCAGATTGCATTTTAAGAAATAGGCACCAAGGCAAGCAGCCCCGATCCCGTAGATATTGCCCAGTTCCCCTAAAAACCAGGGAAGCAGGCTGGATCCAACCAACAAGATCGTGTTGATAAGGATATATCGCGCGGTGGTTTTATTACCCACCACCACCGGTAGCATGGGGACCCCTGCTGCGGCATATTGGTCTTTTAGTCGAATGGCAAGCGCCCAGAAATGTGACGGTGTCCAGAAAAACAGTACCACCGCCAACAAAGTAGGTAAAAGCCATTGATCCGGGTTGACTGCGGCTGCCCCGGCCAAAACAGCAAAACTACCTGCTAATCCACCGATTACGATGTTTAGCCAGTTTCTGCGTTTTAGCCAGATCGTGTAAACAACCCCATAAAAAAACGCACCCAAAAAAAGGTGCGCCGCCACTACCGGATTAAAAACTAAAGTCGCTAAAGAACAGCCGATCACAAGAAGTCCGGCCGCAATCCATAAAACAAGATTGGGCCGCGTGACACTACGTTGTGCAAAAGGCCGTTTACTGGTCCGCGTCATTAAACGATCAATGTCACGGTCATAAAAGTGGTTAAAAATGCTGGATGAGGCAGACCCCATCATCATCGCAATCACCAACAGTCCCAGATGACCCCAGTCGATCTGTCCCTGTTGCACCGTAGCGAGATATCCCGTTACGGCCGTTAGAGCAATCATCACACCAATTCTTGGCTTGGCGAGCTGAATGTATCCTCCCATCATAAACCTCATCTGTTGTGGTTTATTATTTTTTTATTAAATTGATGATAACCTTAAATTAGAATAAGTCCAAAAGAAAAAACGAAGTGTTTTAATCAACTATTCTAATACGACTAATCTTGTACGCATTTTATTATGTTCAATTCCACAATATTCCGTACATCCGATGGGATAAATACCAGGCTTTAAATCTTGCAGAATTATGCGATAAATCTGCCCTGGCAACAGAAGAACATCTACAGGGTCACCCATGGCTTTTGCGGGTAGATGAAACGAATGAGCAATATCACCTGTCGCCAAGTGTACAATATATTTCCGACCACTGCGCAGGGTAATCTCATCCCCCCAACTCCATTGACGCGCATATATATATTGATCTTCGTTTGATGGTTGATTGATTTTTGCTTTTTTTTCAAAGTCTGTCAGATCTATTATGTCAAACTGATCAACTTTAAGGTTTGTTTCACCAAGACTTTTAAGCAAATGAAAACCCAGTCCAAGCGCCAAAAGTATAATCGCAGGCAAAAGAATATAATCACGCAGTTTTTTCATGAAGCCCCCGTGCTTTTATTATCCATCGCAATGTCATAATGACAAAAAGCACCCCACCAATAACGGCGATCAAACCACCAACACCCATTAACCCCATACTGAGGACTTTTTCAATGTTATCAAGTGACTGGGCCTGCCCTGCCGTTTTACGGGGCACGCCTTGACTACCAGCAAGAAACATACCGCTGGCATGCATAATCTGCCCCAGTCCATAAAGCCAATATTGCGCTTTTAATAATCGGCCTTCCTTAAATCCAATTTGCAAAAAGGGCAAAAGAATACGGTGATAAAAGATCATGAAAGACAGGTTTATCCCACCAATGACCGCATGATAATGGGCGGGAACCCGTGTATCCGTCCCATCCAGCATAAGGCCATAAAAACCACCAAGGTTGTACGTCAGAAAAGATAACCACAAGGCAAGACGACTGAGCGGATCAAGGTTCTGACTGCGTTTAGATAGAAGAAAACTCGCCATCCCAATGGACAGAATAAACGAGGGAAGAGGCAGGCCATAAAGCAACATGGCTGTATAAAAATCGCGTGCAACCTGTCCTGTCACATCAAACAAAGGATAGATCAACACGCCGGGAATAGCAAAAACAACCAGTAAGCCAAAAGCGACTTGGCTGTATAGGCTAGTAATAACGCTTTCTTTTGCCACCAGCATCCATGTAAGGAACAAAAGACCTGTATTAACAAATTGCAAGATGTGCCCCCCACCCCAAAATAATCGTTCATTATAGCTAGGGCGGGCAAGGTCATCGGGGAGATAATAAAAAGCAAGAGCAAAGCATGATAAGGCGAGCAAATACAGAATAGCGCAGGCCTTATAGCCATCAAATTCCTCGTAACTGAACAATTGACGCACAGCAATCAGGCCAAGACTCGCGAATAAACACACAAGCCCGGTATAGTAGATCCAATGATCCATAACCGGGACATAATTGTTTAGTTCAGCGGTTCCCAAATCTAACAAAGCAGGTAGGATCAAACCGATACAGCCGATGACCGCCAAAACTATCGGGACAGACCCTAAAACACTTTTATTTTTTAACTGTGAAAGTCGATAACACCAAAGCGCGCCCAAGGTTGCCAGAAACCAGACAACAAAGGAAAAGACCACATGAGCGACCAGGCCTTTATGGAAAAAACTTTTCCACGGCCAAGGCAGCAAGTCCTGAACAATTGGTGTTCTGGATAGAACCAACAATAGGGCAAACACTCCGGCAATAGCCAGTGCAGAAATCGCAAGGATTGTCCAGCTTCGGCATTCCCCCTTTAACGTCATGGCGCCCCATAAATGTGAAAGGCCATTACATAAACCACAATGCCAGACGCACAGACAAAAGCCCAAACGGGGAATGTGTAACGTGCAATGGCTTTATGACGGATGAAATCAGCTTTTACCATCGCACGCCACACCGTTATGATAATCATAATCAAAGCAAGCGCAGCAAAAGCAATATGGGTAAAGAGAATGGTAAAATAAACCGTGCGAATACCACCTTGACCCGCAAAAGGAACATGTCCGATATGAGCATGATAATATAGATAGGATACGAGAAAGACAGCAGACACCCCAAGAGCGGCAATCATCAGTTTTTTATGACGTCCTTTATCGCCGGATTTAATCGCAAGATATGCAAGCGTAATTAAGACCAGAGATATGGCATTTAAGGACGCCTGAAAATGGGGTAAATAATCAAGAAGTTCCATATTACCTTCGCGTTTCGAAATTAAGCCATGTCAGGCTTGTGAAAAACATCAATCCCATCGCCTGATGGAGACTGGCAAGCCAGATTGGCACATGCATCAACAACGTCGCAATCCCTAAACCGACTTGTAGAGTGACTAAAAGAAAGCACAGTTGTGCTGTTTTCTTTTGGCGTTCAGTCAGAAAATAAATCAAAACCAGAATGAACGTTAGCACGGCCAGTGCCCGATGCTGAAACTGAACAGTCGTGATGTTTTCAAAATGATTAATGTAAGCCGGGCTCAGACTATGAAGACCACTTGGGATCAACTCGCCATCCATTAAGGGAAAAGTGTTATAGGTCAACCCGGCATCAAGGCCAGCGACTAAAGCACCCGCAAGGATCGTCACATAACTTAGCCCCCAAAGTGACAAGGCTTTCAGATCAAACCTGTTCCCCCTGCCCCCTTTGACATAATAAAGTCCGGACCAGACCAATGCGGCATAAAGCAGAAAAGCAAAACCTAAATGGGCTGTCAGGCGATATTGGCTGACTTCAGGATCATTAACCAAACCACTTTTGACCATATACCAACCCAACACGCCTTGGGCAGCGCCTAAAAAAAACAACAAAATCAATGGGCCTGCCATAGACCTTGTTATCAAGCCCTTGAGGATGAAAAAGATAAGTGGCAGGGCAAAGGCCAAACCGATTAATCGACCCCACAGCCGGTGAAAGAACTCCAGCCAAAAGATACTTTTAAATTCCACCACAGTCATATCAAAGTTCAAATGGTGAAACTGCGGGGATTGTTTATAAAGGTCAAAGACCGCCTGCCATTGATCGGAAGTCAAAGGAGGCAACCAGCCTGTGATGGGGCGCCAATCAACCATGGACAGGCCAGATCCTGTCAGGCGGGTTAAACCGCCTAACACAACCATCACAAATACCATCGCTGCCACGCTGAACAGCCACAGGCCAACAGCCCTATGCCCAGATGTAAGGGAATTCACGAAAGAGTCACTCACATCTTAATCGGCAGGAACCAGATCACGATAGGCGTGCCAGCTTGCATAACCAAGCACAGGCATCGCAACAATTAGGCCAATGAAGAAAGTCGCTATTGCAAACCAGGCAATAATACCAAGGGTAAAGGCCCAGCTCCACATCACATGACTGTTTTTCATAACCGTTTCGATGCTGAACTTCATCGCATCAAAGGCATCAATATCACGGTCTAAAATCATGGGAACAGAGACAGCCGTAATCAAAAACACGGTAGCGGCAAAAATCATCCCGACAAACGAACCCGTTGCCAGAAAGATCAGCCCGTCTGTACGGCTGAAAATATCTGTCGCCAAAGTATCTAGCGACAGTGAAGCATCCCCCATCATCAGTGCATAAAGAACCACGGCCACCTGTGTCCAGATCAACATGAACATTAACAAGACAAATGCCATGATTCCCAAGCGACGTGGACTTTGCCGCCACGCCCCTTTCGTACTGGAGAAAGTTGGTGTTTCGCCTTTTTCACGCTGACGTGAAACTTCATAAAGTCCCAAACACAGCCAAGGTGCAAAAAGAATAAAACTGCCACTGAATGGCAAAATCAGATAAGTCAGATCTAGTGCTTTTAAGCCCCAGAACATGGCATAACCTGCCAGCAGAAAAATAATACCATAAGTAAGCCCCACACCGGGTGCTTCCTTAAAATCCTGCCAACCTTGTTTTAACCATTTTGCTGGTGCTTCGATATGCACCTTGTTTGCTTCAACGTGAAACCCTGTATCGGGAGTAATAGCATTAGACATATAGGCCCCCTTTTATAATTGCTCATTAGAGCTGATTTTAGAAGAATGCTAACATAAAAATGTCATATTCGCGTACTGTTTTTTTATAAATTGGCATGACCACTTGTTCTGACAATATTTATTTTGCGTTAAAATGATTCAACGTTAAGATATTTCTCTACCATAGATGAAAGTAAATATGATGAACGATAACCTGCAATCAAAACTAGATTTAATGCGTGAAGATTATCGTAAAAAATTGAAAACCATCTCTGATGAGATTGCAAACTGGCAAACTGCGGACCATTGGCAAGAACTTATCTTGCGATGCCATCAATACGGGGGCAGTGCAGGCACCTTTGGGTTGCATAGAACCAGCCATGCGCTAAAAGTTTTTGAAATTAAAGCTCAATCCCGAGCCTTGCCGATCCAAGATGAAGAAGCACAGGTTTTTTATCAGGAAGCCGCACAATTGTTCATAAAAGAACTTTAGGCTTTCTGCCAAAGCTCAATGACCTGTTCAGAAAGTTTCATGGGTTCAAAGGGTTTTGCAATTACCCCAACCGCACCCATTTCCAGAAAAGCAGCAATATCACTTTCCATAAGTTTGGCTGTTAAAAAGGCAATGGGCGTGTTTTTGAAAGAAGAAAGCTTTCTGATTTCCCCGTAGGTTGCCGGGCCATCCATCCCGGGCATCATTGCATCCAGCAAAATCATATCAGGGGCAAACTCTTCGATTGTATCAAGAGCCTGTTGTCCACTTTCTACTACACAGACATTAAAGCCACCGACATTTTCCAACACCAGCTTGGCAATATCACGGATGTCCGGTTCATCTTCGACATACATGATTTTTTTTAATTCTGTGTTCATCACCTTATCCCATATCACTAAAGTGACAGCACTTTACCTTTTCGCCCTTGCGTCTGTACATAAAAAAATTCTCAAGAACTTCTTAACGCCGTTCCGACTTCCAAATCCTCCAACCAATCAAGGAAACGATCTATATCTTTACCCTTATAAATGGCACCGTGTTGAGGGCACATCAAATCAATATCCAGTTTACGAACCCGTTTGATCCAGGCTTCTTTTGCCTTTTCTGAGGGCATCCAGCGTTGATGGAAGGTTTTGATTTGCTTTATATGCTGATCAAAATCTTGCACAAACATCGGATCTTCATGACTATTCAGCCCCCCGCCGACATCCCCGCTAAACAAAATTTTAGCTTGGGGGTCATAAACACCAAAATTACCTGATGCGTGCATGTAATGGGCCGGGATAAATTCCAGCTCGATCCCATCTACCTTTAACGTACCACCTTCATCGGCAATCGGATTATATGTTATATTATTACAGCCATAATGGCGTAAAAAACCTTCCCATATCCATGGCGCGTGCAAGGTTGCTGTTGGGAGTGTTTTATCCCACAACCCCAATGACGAGATGATATCCGGGTCCTGATGAGATGCAAACAAGTGGGTAATTTGTTCAACAGGTAAAAAATGAACAACAGCAGCCAACATGGATGAAAAGAGTTCAATCCCCCCCGGGTCCAATAAAATAGCTTCACGGTTGGTTTTTACCAGATATTGATTTGTATCGACAATTTTGTCTATTTTTTCTGAATCGCGGCCAAAAACAATCCATTCATGAAAAGGACCTTCAAAAAGCTTAATCGTTTGCATATTTTATCCCTTAAGTCCCTTTGTTATCTCACATTCAATACTTTGCGACATTCCCGAACAATGGCGCGAATTGTCTTGGCAGCATTTTCAAATTTTTCAACAATCGCTTCAAAGTTTGCGCGATAAAGCGGTGAAACGGTTGCAGCTTCAAGTCTGGAAGTTGAAGTCACTACATTGGCTGCCAGCATCCGGTTTTCGATTTCTTCCAACAATTCATTTAAACGGCGAATATTGCGCAACAGGTTTTGTTGAAAGAGGTGCAGGTCTTTTTCTGCATCTTGTAAAGCAGGTTCAAAACTATCGCGATAAAGTGCCTTTTGTGCTTTAACCTTGGCTGTATTGAAATGGTTGACGGCCTCGTTACCACGCAATGCAATCAAAGATGCTTTTGAAATACGCAATGCTTCTTGATCGATATCAGCAACCAAGCGAATGGTATCATTGGCCAGTTCCACCATATAATCCGTAATTGGCTTAAAGGTACGCACATTTTCACCTGCGCGCGCGACCAATGCCTTCGCGTTCATAGCCTCTAATGATATATTTTTTGCTTCTTTTAACACATGCCCAAGACGAGCTGACACAGCTACGGCTGTGACAAAAAATGTTGTTTCTAATTCTGAACTCTGTCTCATCAAATAAAATTTCACCTACAGAGGCATACGGTTTCAACACACTGGCAAGATATAAGCATGATCTCTTATTCTTAACAACACGATATCCTTTTAAACGCCGAAAAAACACTGAAAACCATTGCGAAAATGTCGCTAATCAGGCAATCTTTGAACATAATTAAGAAAAGAGGGATGTGAAAAATGTCAGAACTGGTCACACTGATCGTCATGGAAGACAGCCCCTATAAAACTGCACTATGCGAAAACCTATTGCAGAATGGTTTTACCCCCTCCCCTGTTAATAATTTAACTGATATTCACCCGCTTCTTAATGATGCTAGCCAAAAAATTGCGACCGTTGTCGTGATGATCCCTGAGGAAAAAAGTGAATTTGAACGCAATATACGCCAGTTAAAACGCAACGATGTTGCAAAGTATATTCCTTTTATTGGGATCGCCGCTAGCGGCAGTGATGCAGACGAAGTGTCCCGACAACCGTTCTTTCACATCATTCATCAGCCAATGGAAGATAAAGTTCTGATCCATACGCTAGAGGCCGCACAATCAGATTTCAAACGCTATAATGCTTTATTATGCGAAGTAAATACCCGTACATCAGCCATTGGTCTGATCCAATCTGGTAGCTTTCGCTTGCAAACCCTTCATCAGGCAGAAGCACTAACCACCATGCTGTCCCTTGCCTGCCCGGAACCTTCCATTGTCGCTTTGGGCCTTTCTGAAATTCTGGTCAACGCGATTGAACATGGAAATCTTGATATTTCCTATCATATGAAATCCAGCCTGCTTGAAAATGGATTATGGGAAGAAGAAATCAACAAACGTCTGTCTCTGCCTGAATTCAAAGATAAATTTGTCGAAATTAAATTTATCCGAAGCAAAGACAAGATCACAATCATCGTAACAGATGAAGGCAAGGGCTTTGACTGGCGAAAATTCATAGAAAAAGACCCGGCTAAAAACACCGATAAACATGGTCGCGGCATTGCAATCGCCATTGCCATGGGCTTTAGTCAACTGTCTTATAATGAAAAAGGCAATCAGGTCACCGCAACCATTAACCTGTAAAATTATTTAATCCCGAATAAAACAAACTGTTGTCAGGTCATCCGGAATAGGTGGCACGGCAGTGTCCAAAAATTCCTTTAAGGTCGCAGGTTGAATTTGATCAAAGCCATCTTGTGCGTATTTTTTAACCCGTTGCATCAGCCCGACTTCTTCCCACATATCCCCATTTTCATCAGGTGATTCTATCAGCGCGTCGGAATAAACATATACGAAGCTGTTGGGCGGAAAATCAACCACATGATTTTGATATTCATAGCTGGTAATAATACCAACAGGCAGACCCGCTGTATCAAGAAAACGAATACCATCCACATCCCCGTTCACACCGATTAAAACAGGTGGTGCAGCTGCTGCGGAATAAGTTAACGTATTAACAGATTGATCAATGACTGCCCAGAATAAGGTCGCAAATTGTTCAGGCGATAAGACTTTAACCAGATGCGCATTGACCGCATGGACGCATTCTTTCGGGTTACCCCAATCTAACTTACTTTCGTTAATCAACGTATGAAGGCGGAATGTATTCAGCGCAGAAACTACCCCATGACCCGAAAAATCAATGATGAAAAACCCAATGCGGTTTTCATCAAGTTGTTGCAGCCCCCATAAATCACCGCCAAGTTCTGAAGAAGCTTTCCAATGGTTTTGAATCAACAGACCTGATTGTTGTTCAACCTCTTCAATTAGTTCTGCCCCCGGTAACAAACTTTCCTGAATGACACGGGCAGAATTTAATTCTGATTCCATACGTTCCTGATAAGCTTTTTCTTTTCTTTGCAGGATCAGGTTCTGTAATTGCAATTTCACACGCGCGACAAGCTCATAAACGTTAATGGGTTTTGAAATCAAATCGTTTGCCCCAACCTCGAAGACCTCAGCGCGTTCTTGGGTGGCTTCCATGCCAGTCTGGATCAAAATAGGGGTATGGGAATGGGTGGCACTTTTACGGATCTGGCGGCAGACTTCAAAACCATCCGTGCCCGGCATAACGATATCCAGAATGATCAAATCGGGATTTAATTCATCCAGCATTTCAAGGGCTTGATCACCACTTTCTGCTGTATGCAAATTTTTGTAACCTGCTTTATTTAAACAGGTTTTAATCAGGGTGCGTAAAACGGCAACGTCATCGACGATCAGGATCTTACAATCCTCTAACTCTTCGAATTTGACGACATCATCCATTGTAATTTCCTGTATTTATTGAAACTCAATTATTAACCATTGCGTTAGTTTAAGCAATAGCAGAAAAGGGTTTAAGGGTGTTGATTAAAACAATTCAATATCGTCAGAGGCATCCACAAAATTGACTTTATTATCCTGTTCTTCTTCGGTTTCAAAATATTGCTCAACATGATCAAAAAGCGCATGTTTGATAAAACGTTCGCGCACTTCCCCCAAATGCATGTTTGAAACCAGATCTTTTATCCACCTTTCTTCTTTTTCTATTTGCGGGGATAAAACATTAGAACTGACGGTTTCTTTTTCTGCATTTTCCATCATCATACCAAGTGAGACCAAAGCACCACTAATCACCGATAAGCGCTGTGCCGTGCGGTCTTGAAACTGTATTTTTGTAACAACATCAGAAAAACCTGCACAAATTTCTTCACTTACATTCTGAGCTTCATTTAAAACTGAACCGGAATCATCGCCTAATCTGTTTTTCACGGATAAACCGCCCAATAATTCCCTTTGTTTTTGCGAAGCCGATGCAAGGGAGATAAATTTCTGTGTAATGTCTTCCATACTGGTTTCAACCAGATCTGATGCCGTCTGAATTTCTTTTGCGAGTGCATACAAAGCCTTTCGCTGTACTTCAGATAAATGACACCAATGTTCAAGAAATTCTTGACGCGGTCCTTTTTGATTTTCACTCATGTGACCCCACAACAGAGCTTCATCAAGGTGGGGGCGATTTTGCTTACATCCAGTTCCAAATCAACAGCACCACGTTCAAATGCTACTTTTGGCATTCCATAAACCACGCAAGTCTTTTCATTTTGCCCCAAATTATACGCGCCCCCTTCTTTAAGGCGTAACATGGCATCAGCCCCATCTTTGCCCATACCGCTTAACATCACACCAACACAATCTTTCGCACAGACAGTAGCCGCAGAATCAAAGAGTACGCCTACCGAAGGAATATGTCCTCCCACTTCCTGACCATCCTGCAAGCGGCAGGTCAAGTGAGAATTCACCTCCTTCACCAAGAGATGTTTGTCACCCGGCGCTATATATACATGGCCTTTTTCAGCAACCATCCCATCTTCAGCTTCGATGACATTCAATCGACATAGACTATTTAACCGCTTGGCAAATGTCCCGGTAAATTGTTTTGGCATATGTTGCACGACAAAGATGGGCGGCATTTCTTTTGGTAATGGCTGTAACACCATGCGCAAGGCTTCAACACCGCCCGTTGATGCCCCGATCACAACCAGTTTTTTATGACCACAGTTTTCATCTTTTACAGGGGCAAGTATAGGCTGTGGGTTTAAATGCCCTTCAAATGGGCTAATTTTTGCGGTTGCAGCAGTCTTAACCTTAGTAATAATCTCTTGTGAAAGGTTTTGCATCCCGTGTTGTAAATCATGTTGTGGCTTACTAACAAAATCAATAGCACCAATTTCAAGCGCCTCAAACGTAATATCCGCACCAGACTGTGTCAAAGAGGACACCATCACAACAGGCATCGGACGCAATGACATGATTTTCTTAAGAAAATCAATACCATTCATCTTAGGCATTTCCACATCCAATGTGATCACATCCGGATTGTGTTTTTTGATCATCTCGCGGGCTCTATGCGCATCTTGAGCCGCACCGACAACCGTGATGGCGGGATCACTTTGCAAAATTGTGGTCAGCAACTGACGGATCAGTGCGCTATCATCAACAACTAAGACCTTTATGTCAGACATCAGCTGGATTACTAGAAGAGCTCGATAGAGCCTTCTACCTCCGTCTTTTCGATTTTTGACTTAAAGGTTTGTTCTGCTGCAATTACACCATCCTGGTCTTGCTTGTTTAGAAGCTTCATTTTCACCTTGCCCGTTGACGGGAAAAAGACAATCCGACGCCCTTGTTCTCCTCCTAAATGCTGCGCAGCTATGGCCATATGTTCTACACGTAAATATGTTTCAACAAACTCAATATTTTTGCTGCCGATCAAGGCTGATGAGGCAATCACATTTGCCCCGCCAAACACTTTGATTTCAAGACGATTACGTGCTCCACCCATGCGCAGGATATCGTTGATTAAGACTTCCATCGCATGATTACCATAACGCATGGCTGCACTGACACCACCCCAGTTCCCTGAATTGCTTTCAGGCAACATAAAATGGTTCATCCCCCCAATGCCAAGCGCTGTATCGCGCACACAGGCCGCAACACAGGAGCCTAATGTCGTCACAATCATTTCGTCGTTTTTGGTGGTCACATAATGCGTGCCGGGGCCGACTTTGACCGCATAATGATTAAAAGCCGGGTCCCAATAGCGATTGAGCCCCACCTTATCAGAAGTAAGATCAACATTGGTTTCTGTGTGTTCTATCATCACCCAATGTCCCTACTGTTTCTTTCGGTATATCGTTCGGCCGATCAGTTCAAGACCATCAATGTTATTCAGGATTGTTTCTGAATGCCCTATCATTAAAAAGCCACCGGGCCTTAACTGATTAATTAATCGCTGCGTCAGCTGTATTTTGTCATCATTGTCAAAATAGATCATCACATTTCGGCAAAAAATTACATCAAACAGCCCCTTCATCGGCCATTCACTTAGGAGATTTAACTGCTTAAAAGCGATGTAGCGTCGAAGATCATCCAAGACATGATAACAATCTTCACGGTCTTCAGCCTGCTTTATAAAAATTTTGTATTTTTCCGGCAGATTATCAAAATGGTTTTTTAGATAATCCCCGTTACGACCTCGCTGCAACATATTGGTATCCAGATCTGTCGCCAAGATACGAGCATCAATTCCCAACATATCATGCGCCACCAAAGCTTCTTCAAGGGCCATGGCAATGCTGTAAGGTTCCTCGCCTGAAGAGCAACCTGCCGACCAGATCCGTAATCGGTCCTGACGTCCTGTTTTAATGTTCTCTAAAATTTCGGGCAGGGCTTTTTCAGAAAGATGAACAAAATGGTGAGGTTCGCGAAAAAAACGTGTCAGGTTGGTCGTAATAGCATTAATCAGCGAACCGACTTCCGCCTCGCCTTTTTCGCTACTTAAAAACAACAGGTAGTCGCTAAAAGATTGGATCCCAAGTTTACGTAAGCGCCGGGAAAGACGACCATAGACCATGTCTTTTTTATGATTTTTCAGAACGATCCCGGTCTTTTGATGGATCATGTCAGACAGTGTCAGAAAGTCATCGTCAGAAAAGGGGAATTCCCGTTTCTGATCACGTTGCTTCATGACAAAACGCACTTTCTTTTCAGGCTTTTTTGCAGGTTTGATTTTGCCTTTTGGCCTAATTTTGACCTTCTTATCATCTGCCATGTAAAGATCTCCTAGAATTCTTCCCAATCGGCATCTTCAGGGCTATCAGTCGTTACAGCGGGGCTCGGGCTTACCCTTGCCATACGCTGTTCCAAATTCCGTGTGGCTTCTTGCTTGGTTAAAGATGTATCAATCTCCACTTTCGCTTCCACAGACATATTCCCAATATTGAAGAACGACATCAGACGCATCATATTGTCGGACTGATCTTCCAAGGACCTTGCACTGGCAGAACTTTGTTCCACAAGAGCGGCGTTCTGCTGAGTCATCTCGTCCATTTGCGTGATGGCAGCATTGATTTCGCCAACACCTGAGGCTTGTTCCTGACTGGCCGCAGCAATTTCAGACACAATATCAGCAACGCGTTTGATCGATTCCACAATATTGGATAAAGATTGCCCGGTTTCACCAACCAGTTCGACCCCTTCGCGCACTTGCAAATTACTGTCAAGGATCAACCCTTTAATATCTTTGGCAGCTTCACTAGAACGTTGCGCAAGGGTTCTCACCTCACTCGCAACCACAGCAAACCCTTTGCCAGCTTCACCAGCACGTGCGGCTTCGACCGCTGCATTCAAAGCAAGCAAATTCGTCTGGAAGGCGATTTCATCAATAACCCCAATAATATCAGATACTTTCTGCGATGATGTCTCAATAGAAGACATAGCTTCAACAGCCTGTTCAACCACGCAACCGCCTTCTTCGGCCACTTCGCGTGCGCGCATGGCAAGCGTGTTGGCCTGTTGTGCGTTATCGGCATTCTGTTTAACCGTTGTTGACATCTCTTCCATAGACGCTGCGGTTTCTTCCAGACTTGAAGCCTGATTTTCCGTTCGTTGTGACAAATCGATTGAACCGGATGCAATCTCCTTAGACGCTCCGGCAATCTCATTTGATGCCACAATGATGTCACTAACGATTTGCTTGATGCGTTCGGATGTTTGATTGGTATCCTGTTTCAGGATTTCATATTTACCTGAATAATCTTTTTCAATCTGATACAGCAAATCCCCTTTCGCAAGGGCAGATAAGGACATTGCAATTTCATTAAAGACTTCACTGACGGTATCTTTCAAATTGTTGATACTTTGCGCCAAGCCCGCCATAAAGCCTTCTTTATCATCCAACGAAATGCTTTGCGAGAAATCACCATTCACAACCGCTTTAACCACATTATCGACTTCGCGCTGAACCGCAAGTTCCTTGGTTACATCGCGCCATTCAATCACCGAACCCAATCGGTTGTTATTTGCATCAACAATCGGGTTTAAAACACAGTCAAAGGAACGGTTCCCCAATTTCAGATGGAACGGGTGCTCATCTTGTAATTTTTCCAGAACCTCGGCCTGAACAGTTGCATTACGATGGAAACGATCAAGTGAGCCACCCAATATCTGATTGGCGACAAAGCCCGGAATGTCTTTTGCGATTTCACCTTCTGCCTGATTCATCATGTCTTGTAAGGCCTTGTTAGTGAAGATGATTTCACGATCTGCATTGGCGACCATCACATTTGTGCTGGCATTTTCCAACGCCACACGGATACGGTAATTTTCCTCAGCTTGTTGGGCATCTGATTGTTGTTTTGCAAGGACTTCTGTCATATCGGTCCATTCAACAACACTGCCCAAGCGTTCACCATCGCTGCCCCGAACTGCTGCTGCAGAAAGATCAAAAGTGCGGTTGCCCAATGTCATACGGGTCTTATGAACCCCGTTCAAGTTTTCCAGAATTTCAGCCTGAATATCTGGATTTTGATGATAGGCATCAATGGAATGGCCTAAAATATTATCGACATGAAAATTTGGAATACTTTTTTGAATTTCGCTTTGAGCATTTCTGAACAAGCTTTCAACTGCCGGGTTCATATAGATCACCCGACGGTCTGAATCGGCCACCATAATACAGGTTGTCGCGTTATCAAGGGCGGCCCGAATACGTTTATTTTCAATGCTCATCCCGTAAATCTGGTTAAGGGAGCGGGCCATCTCGCCCAATTCGTCCCCACGATCCTGCATTTCATTATAGCGGGTTTCACCGCGTGCCAGTTCACTAACATACATGGTCAATCGAGTAATCGGTCGTGAAATGCCACGCCCAACAAAACCAGCTATTACAATAATAATCCCCAAAATGCCAGCTAGCCCAATCAGTAACGTTAAACGGGTTTCACTGACTTGGGCAAAAGCTTCGTCATATTTTTGCATAACGACCAAAGCAAATTTAGCACCCAGGAAATCAAATGGGGCGTATCCAATATATCGTTCTTCTTGCTCAAACACGTCCCGGGTGATCCCAGTTTTGCCCTGAAGGGCGTCGCTGACAAATTCTCCACGCACACGGCGTTTAAGTGCTGTATCTTCTTCAAAACGAGATGTATTTCGCGCAAGACCATCTGTACCAACCAAAAGGGCCTCGCCACTCTCACCCAAGCCAAACTCTTTACCGATAACTGCATCCAACCGGTCCAAGGGCATTTGAAAAATCAGCGCCCCTTTAACTTGTCCATCAATTAGAATGGGTTGGGAAATAAAGCTGGCTGGTGCATCCTGACTTGGCTTATAGGGCTTGAAGTCAAAAAAAGCCTGCTCATCCTTTTGCAGCGTCAGAGCCTTTTTATAGGCGTTTGCCAAGTCCGTGTCTTTCCATGGTCCGTTTAACAGATCCGTTGCAAAATCATCTTCTTTAAAGACTGAATAGACCAATTGCCCATCTTCATTAACGATGGAAATATCGTAATAGCCTTTTTCTTCCATAAACTGTCTAAACCAAGGATGATAGGTTTTATGTACCTGACCATAAGCCGACATATCCCCATCTGGCATATCCAGTTTATGTTTATCGCCATTGGGATATGGGTTTTCTGTAATATAAAGCCGCTGAAGGTCTGATTGCACATCCCCATCATACATCGACCACGCACGTGAAAAGGCTAAAAGGGCTTTTTGTGTCATGGGGGAGTTCGCGACAATTTTAAGATCACTGCGGATATTATTGAAATAATCATCCATTTCCGTCAGGCGCTGTTGTGTTAGAACCTGAAAACTATCATGAATATTTTCTTCTTCAACCCGTTCAATCTGAAAAAGGGCATAGGCCATGATCAGAAAAGCACTGATGGCAGAAGATACAACAATAACCAGCGGTATTTTGCGCGATAGTTGCCAAAAAGAAGTCCTAGGCATGTTCATCATCTCATTCATCTTTTTTGATCCCCTACTGCCGCTTCGCCAAGCGCAATCCCTTTATCAATTGATTGTGGCTTAAAAAGTAAATCCACATCTAATAGCGCAACCATTCGCCCTTCAACAGTGACCAACCCACTGAGGTATTCATCATCAATGTTTCGATCCATCTTGGGCACCTGTTGTAACTGATTTTGTGAAATGGTGATAATATCCGAAACGGTATCGACTAAAATGCCAACCAGCCTTTCTTCGACCTTCACAATAATAACCACATGCATTTTCGTTGCTTCAGTCAACCCCATACCAAACCGACAACGAAGATCAAAGATCGGAACAATCAACCCACGCAAGTTTAATACACCGCGCATAAATTCGGGTGTGTTGGGTAAATGTGTGGTTTCTGTCCAGGCTTTAATCTCGCGAACGGCCATAATATCCACACCATATTCTTCATCACCAATGGTGAAGGTAATATATTGATCCAGTTCCCTAGATACCGTTTCAACAACATCAGTTCCCGTTTGGATCGGTGTCAGACCGTTTTCAGTCGTGACCATGGGCTTGTTCTCCCGTCAATAAAACCTGCTGTTCCAAATTTGCAAAAGTACGTCGCCGTTCTGTACCATGTTCCATATCGGCCAAACCATCCACATCCAAAATCAAAGAAACCTTGCCATTCCCCAATATGGTTGCCGCAGAAATTCCGGCGATGGGGTCATAATTTTCTTCCAGACTTTTAATGACCACCTGTTGCTGGCCTAAAAGTTCATCCACAATAATTCCGACATGACCATAGCGTTCTGTTTCAACAATCACCACAAGGCCTTCTGTCGGATTTTCAATCGCCCCCTTAATGTTGAACAATCTAAATAAGTTCACGATGCGGATATATTCCCCACGAACACAGACAACAGTGCCGCCATTGACCAATGTCTCCACTTCTTCTGCGAGAGGATGAATGCTTTCAATCACCGAGGTTAGTGGAATAATGTATTTTTCAGACCCACAACGGACAATCATCCCATCCAATACTGCCAACGTCAAAGGCAGGGACATCAGAAAACGTGTACCCTTACCCGGTGTTGAAAAGACTGAAATCCGCCCCCCCAGACTGACCACATTTCGGCGCACAACATCCATACCTACCCCACGACCAGAAACATCACTCACGGTTTGAGCAGTGGAAAATCCTGGAGCAAAGATCAAATTATCAATCTCTTCATCCTGCAGGTCATGATCCATGGGCAGTAACCCCTTTTCAATGGCTTTTTGGAGGACCCGTTCACGATCAATGCCTTTACCATCATCACTAACTTCGATCTGAATACGCCCACTACGATGTTCAGCACTTAAAGTAATGGTCGCGCGTTCAGGTTTTCCAAAAGCTGCGCGTTCTTCCTGCGTTTCCACCCCATGATCGACCGAATTTCGGATCATATGTGTCAAAGGATCCATTAATTGTTCAATGACGGTTTTATCAACTTCCGTCATTTCCCCATGGGTAATGAGATCAATTTTCTTGTCTAACTTGCCCGAAAGTTCCCTGACCAGACGTGGAATACGGGCAAAAACTGACTTAACGGGTTGCATGCGGATCGCCATGACGCTTTCCTGCAATTCCCGTGTATGTGCACTTAAATCTTCAAAGCCCTGCTGCATGACATGGCTTGAATCTTTCATCAGATCTTCTGCCTGTTGTTTCAACATAGCTTGTGAAATAACTAACTCCCCCACCATATTGACCAAACGATCAACCCGATCCAGCTCCACACGAATGGAAGAAATTTTGCCTGCCGTGCTTGAGGGGGTAGCAGCAGCAGGTGCACTTACTTGTGTTTCTGTCTTTTTGGTTTCTGGAAGTTTCGGTTTTTCAAGCTGTGGAACGGCTGGCTTTTCCACCACCTTTTTTTCTTCGACCGATATTTCTGCGTCAGCATCTACAGTCGGTGGTGAAGGTACATCCTGAACATTCTGCTTTGGAGCAGCCATTTGAACGCTATCATCTGATTTGATTTTTGCTGTTTCTGGATCCAGCTTCTCGATCACCAGTTCACAGTCATCAACAACAAATTCAAAGACTTCTTCAATGTCGCTTTTTTTACGGTCTGTTTCAAGTTCGAAGATCCAGCTGAGATAGGCTTCATCCGGATTAATCACATCCAGATCAACCATCCGAGATAAATCAGCCGTGGCCTTGCAGGTCCCCAAAGTTGATAATTCACGAACCAATAATAAAGGTTCATTTGCAAATCGCAGTAAATGGGGCTCAGGGACAAATGTTATGCGATAGTTTGGGTTAAAATCTTTCAGGTCTTCAACATCACTATCATCAGATAGGGATGGCGCATCAGGGATATCTATAAATAACCCCCAGCCTTGCTCTTCTTCTTCTTCCGGTGTCAGGTTGTAATCTTTAATCACCAGCCCGACAGGTTCTTGTATTTCCTCAACCGGTTCACCATCCCCCGATGTGAATAATTTTAAATCTTCTGCAATATCGTGCCAGAGGCTCGGGTCTTCAACTTCATCTTGCTGAGCTTTTTGAACAAGGATAGCCAACACATCTACTGCTGTAATTAAGCGGTCTGCCAGCTGTGGCGAGATCGCAATTTCACCTTCGCGCAGCTTATCCAGCAATGTTTCAAAAATATGAGAAAAGCTGATCAGGTCTGTAAAATTAAATGCCCCGGCCCCGCCTTTGATGGAATGTACACAGCGAAAGATCGCGTGTAGAACTTCGACATCCACGTTGGTCAGTTCTTTTTGGACGATTGCCAAATGCTCTTCGGCCGCTGCCAGCAATTCTTGGCATTCTTCAAAGTAAGTGGCTTTAAACTGATCCAGGTTAAAATCTTGGGGCACTGATTTTCGTACTTTATTTGTGGAGTAAAAACTTATGGGCAGACTTTTGAAACAACTTGCAGAAGCTTTTCTGGGCTAAAAGGTTTGACAATCCAGCCCGTAGCTCCGGCCTGGCGGCCTTCATTCTTTTTGCTGGCATCAGATTCTGTTGTCAGGACCAGAATGGGTGTTGTTTTATGAACAACATTGCTTCGTAATTCCTTAATCAGTTCAATACCATCCATGCGTGGCATGTTCACGTCTGTGATAATCAAATCCACCCGATCATTACCCAGCTTGTCCAATGCATCTTGGCCATCCCCGGCTTCCAGCACATCATGGCCGGCATTTCGCAAGGTGAACCCGACCATATCGCGCATGGTCTTAGAATCATCTACTGCCAACACACGTAATCCCATTAATTTTCACTCCAACTGTTAAGATATTCAGACAGGCCGAGCTCTCTCATACTTTGTTCAAATTTGGGTGTGACATTTTCAATCGAAAACTGTCCCCCGACCTGTTTCATTTTTTTTGCTGCGGCAAGTAAAACCTGAATACATGGTGTCGATACCCGCTCTACATCCCCTGCATCCAAAACCATTTTCTTATGCGCAGGAATGCAAGACCTGAGCGATTCAAGAAGATCATCAGAAGCTGACATATCCAGAATTGGTTGTAGCCTGATGATTGCTTTTTCATTTTCCACCTTTATTTCAAAGGCTTCACTCATTTTAATCTCCTGCAAAAGCATCTTACTACACCGGGAAAATTCAAGCCCATCCCCGGCACAGATTTATTTAAGCTTATGCTAGCAGGTCAGAAGAAAAATTGAAATATTTTCTAAGGAGTAAGGGTAATTGCAAGGAAATTCATCACATCCACATCCACATTCTTTTCTGAAAGCAGATGAACGGTTTTTAAATTCTCATCCAATGCTTTTCGACGATCTGGGCAAACCATTGCCAACTGTGCATGTGACAAGCTTCTAACTGCCCCTAAACTACGCAGGAGTTCTGCTCCATCCATATCCGTAAAGACCTGACTGGCAATAATTACAGTGGGTTTGCTTTTGATTGCCAATTCATAACCTCGAAAAGGTGATTTCACGGCGATGCAGGTAAAACCACTTTCTTCAAAAACATCTTTAAGACCATTCGCGATTGCTTCATCATCACAAATAATTAAGGCAGATTGTTTTACGGGCTCCTCTTGTGGAGAACTATCGTCTTGACGCTTATCAGGCAGGCCCGAAAGCCAATAATTCAAGGTCGTTTCGTCATCTGCCTGGTCACTTTCAATTAAATCAGCAATCCGATCGACATAAAGCTGTGACTTTTCGATCAAAGAAAGATCAAATTCGTCTTCACCTTCTAAAAAAGCTTCAAAAACATGACAGATTTGGGTTACAAGGGGCATTTGGAAGGTGCCGCCCATGCCCTTTAGACTATGAATTTCGCGGCGAAATTCATCAATCAGCGAAGCTTTATTGCCATCAGAGGCTTTTAATTCAGCCAGAATTTCATTTAAACGATCTAATTTTTCCTGCGCCGTATCTAGAAATTTGTTTTTCATTTGCGCAAGAATTTCTTCCATATCTGGAAAGACGTTCGGCATCTCTAGCGGTCCTTATTTTTATCATTTGGACTGTTATATCTCAACAATTCCTGATTCTATCGCGTATTTTACCAGACCTGCAGAGGTTTTCACATCAAGTTTTCTTTTAATGTTGCGACGATGGGTTTCAACAGTTCTAACGCTGATATCCAATTCGCGCGCAACGTGCTTGTTACTGCTTCCTTCAGCTAAAAGGCACAGAATTGTTTTTTCACGATCCGTTAAAGGGACTTCTTTTTTAGATCCCTCCGTCAACAAAAGGTCTGTGACGCCAGAACTGTAATAGGTCTTGCCATCGTGCACAGCCTTAATAGCCGCAATCATTTCATTGGATGAGACATCCTTTAAAATATAGCCGCGTGCGCCAGCTTTCAGCACTTTTGTGATATATTCACGGTTATCATGCATCGTCAGCATCAAAATTTTGATATCTGGCAGATCTGCGCTAAATTTTTCAGCCGCTTCTATCCCATTCAAAACGGGCATGCTAATATCCATCACAATCACATCAGGCTTATGTTCTTTTGCCAGACTAAGGGCATCTTCCCCATTACTGCCTTCAGCAATGACTTCAATAATTTCATCTTCTTCTATGCGAGCGCGGATCCCATCCAGCACCAACGGGTGATCATCAACCAGAATTACGCGAATTTTTGCAGAGTCTTGAACAGTCATTTTTTATTCATTCATTAAAACACGATTTGGCAGGCGGGCTTCCACCACCGTGCCTTTATCCGGTGACGACCATACGGTTAATTCACCACCATGAAATTCTAACCGTTCTTGCATGTTTCGCAAGCCAATACCATGAAAAGCATTCTTTCGCCCTTCCATTCGCAAAACATCAAACCCTACACCATCATCAGAGATTTTAAGACGGACACCATCCACACGCTTTAAGAGTTCAATTGTCACGCGAGATGCCCCTGAATGACGCTCAATGTTCGTCAAGGCTTCTTGAGCAACGCGGAACAGGGTTGTTTTGACCTCTTGACCTAATTCTTTAGTGCAAGAATGACGTTTAAAAGTAACTTCAATACCTGTGCGTTCACCAAATTCATGGCTCATACTATCAAGGGCAGCTGACAAGCCGATATCATCCAAAACACTAGGGCGTAAATCACGCGAAATCCGTCTCACCTCGCCAATGGCTGTTGCCAGACCTTTTGCCCCTTTTTCCATAGGCTGTATCGCATCATCAGCCCCTTGGGTAATTTTATCAACTGCAAGTTCAATGCAATATTTAACCGACACTAAAATTTGACTAATGCCATCATGTAATTCGCGAGAGACACGACCGCGTTCCTCTTCCTGAAATTCAACGATCCGCTGTGTTAATTCTTTCAGTTTGCTATCTGCGAGCTTTCTTTCATTTGCCTGGATAACAATCCCTGACAAAAACACCCCCACTAACGCAACAATGGCGATCGTGAAAATAACAATAAAGGCTTTGTAAACCCGGTTTTTGATTTCATTTTTGCGTGTTTCAATTTCCTTGTAGATATCATCCAGATAAATACCGGTCCCAATCATCCACTGCCACTTATCCAATATAACAGCATACCCCAGTTTTTCTGCCACTTTATCTGTTGATGGCTTTTCCCAGAGATAGCGGTAATAGCCTCCGCCTTTTTTGGCACGATCCGACAATTCCTTGATGATCAAACGACCTTTACTATCTTGAAGCCCACGCCAGTTCAAACCAACAATTTCGGGTTGTCCAGGATGAACCAGTCCTGTGCCTTCATCATCATAAGCAAAGAAATATCCATCTTCACCATATGTCAGCTCATTCAAAATGGCTTTGACCTGTTCTTGAGCCTGAATATCATTATCCCCGGCATTACGATAAACATGATCAACAGCAGCCAGTGCCAAATCCATATAGGATTTTAGCTCATTCGCTTTAGAAGAGATTACATTGCTTTCAATTCGTTGCAGCTGTTCTTCTATCAAATCTTCGGATTGATAAAACAGAATTAAGATAATCGCACTGACCGCAAAAAAAAGCGGCACCACAGCAAGCAACAAGATCTTTAATCGAAACATGGAAATATTCAGACGTAATGTAAAAAGACAACATAACACGGAATGGGTTTTATCGACTACCTACTATTCGGTAGAGGACCTAAGCATTCATCGTGATTTTCATGCAGCCTAAGGAAGGCTATATCTGAACTAGTTGATTGAAACGATCTTAATGAAAAAGGGCCAACTTCCCCCACCCTATGCATACCCCTCGGTTCTTTTTACAAACGTTCAGCTCTGTTTTAATCAACGCCCCCAAACAAAGGCTTCTTGCTTCACCCGCAAGAGGCCTTTTTTTATGAGCGCATTCTTGGTAAAACTAATAAAAAAGAAAGAGGCATCATGTTTGAACAGAACGAACCAATCTCCCACTATATTATGGTGGATGGCTATGAAATTCATATAACAGAATGGGGCGTGGATAATCCGAAATCCATTCTCATGTGGCATGGGCTGGCACGCACCGGGCGTGATTTTGACCATCTTGCACAAAAACTATCGAGCGAATATCGCATCTTATGCCCGGACACATTGGGACGGGGACAGTCACAATGGTCAAAAAGACCAGATGAAGACTATTGTTTTGCTTTTTATGAAAAGATCGCCCTTAAAGTTTGCGAAATTTTTGGCTTTTTTCATTTCGATTATATTGGCACGTCTATGGGGGGTGCATTAGGAATCCGGCTTGCTGCTGGTCCCTTGAAAAACATGATCAATCATCTGGTGATCAATGACATTGCTCCGGAACTCGCCCCCGATGCGGTTGAACGTATCTTGCACTATGCAGGAAACCCAGCTCTCTTTGACACCATATGTGATTTGGAAGAATATTTGCGCACCATCTATGAGCCCTACGGCTACCTTACAGATGAGCAATGGCGCCTGATGGTTGAAACCTCATATCGGCGCACTGATAGTGGGCAAATCACCCTGCATTATGACCCGAATATGGTCAAACAATTCAGTCATCACCCTAACGATTATAATCAATGGCAAACATATGAAAACATTACTTGCCCCACCTTATTACTTCGCGGTCAGGACTCTGATTTACTTAGGCGCGATTGGGCAGAACGTATGACCAAAGTCGGCCCCAAAGCGCATTTGGTTGAATTTCCCGGCTGTGGTCATGCCCCGGCCTTAAACAAGGATCAACAGACATCTATAATTGAGGAGTTTTTAAAATCATGACAGGTGATGATCACATCAAAAAAATGCTGAAAGACGGTCTCGGCAAATTCAATATGGAAGACCAATTAAACAAAATAGACGACCCTCGCACCCAAGCCCCCGATGAAGTTCCAAGCTTCGAAGAATTAGGCTATGACTATGAAACAAATCCAGTGTTGAAAGAACGCGTGGAAAACGAAATCAAAGAACTTCGCAAAAAAGACGGGATTGATTGAACCTAAATCGTTTGAGGTAGAAACAATTCATCATTTGGTCCTACGCAACGGGCTTTCCCCGTATTTTTTGCTTTATACATACGTTGATCGGCCAAGGTAATCAGATCTTCCCAATCTTCCGCCTTGTCAGCAGTGCGTTCAGCAATACCAATACTAGCGGTCATAATATCCCCATTAGGTCGCTTGCCCAACCAGCCTTTCATCAGGCGCTTCATAAAGATATGCACGCCTTTTACATCTGTTTCCGGTAAAAGCAGGATAAACTCTTCACCGCCCCAACGGATAATTTCATCACCGCGCCGACAGAGTTTTCGTAATGTTTCAACCAAACGGACCAAGGCCTGGTCCCCCTCATCATGTCCGTATTCGTCATTAATAGATTTAAAGTTATCGATATCAAGAAATACAACGCACAAAGGTGAACCTTTTTCAAAGGAAACCCTGAAGTGAAAACTCATAACTTCGGTGCCGCTGCGTCGGGTTAAGGCCTCTGTCAACGGATCATGGTTCGCATGCCCCAGCAAGGCTTTCATATAGGTTAGCTGCATCATTTCTGCGATAAGAAAGACGCCTAATGCCAAAGATAACGTCCAAAAATCTGACAACAATGTGGGCCAGTCCGTTCCGCCTCCCGCCCAGGCCCCCATCACGGCCCAGAATAAAATGCCAAACCCAAAAACAAGGCCTTCAAGAAAAACCAAGGGAAAAATACTTAAACCAGCCAAAACCACATATGGAAGGGCTTGGTATAACAGCGCGTTAATTTCACCTAATGTATTTAATTCGGCTTCATGAAAGACAAATTTCGCCACCAAGAATAAAAGCATTGGCATGGACATCAATAAGGCAAGCAACCCTAATGTCATCCATTTATCAGAATATGTTTTGGGCCTGAACGCCAACCATGCAAAAATACTTGCCGCAAACATGCGAAACAGAATAATCAGAAAAAAATCTTTAAATCCAAGGGTTACATAATCGATAATACCCCAGATTAAGGTCAGGATTGAAAATGCACCAGCAACGATACGGATGCGTGTATTTATGTTTTCAACACGATGACGTGTCAGATATGACGCATGGCCTCGACTTAACAACAGATCAAGAAGATCAATCTCTTTCATTAAGTTTTTTACAATCTGCAAAACCATTGCCTATTTTCTTTTTGATTAAATTTACAAGTCTTGGTCCTAAAGATACTTAATTATTTTTTACTTACAGTTCAATAACACATAACCTAATTAAACCATTTATGTGTCAGAAATAACTTTTTGCGTCTGAACGCCTAATCCCTGAATACCCAAACTCATAACGTCACCATCTTTAAGGTAAACTGCTGGGTTTTGCCCCATACCAACTCCTGGCGGTGTACCTGTTGAAATTACATCACCGGGCTGTAGGGACATAAACTGTGACAGATAACTTACAAGATGACGCACCCCATAAACCATGGTTTCTGTCGTGCCTTCCTGAAAACGCTTGCCGTTCACATCCAGCCACATGCTCAGGTTTTGTGGATCGAGAACTTCATCTCGTGTGACCAGCCATGGCCCGATGGGGGCAAATGTGTCGCAGGATTTTCCCTTCACCCATTGACCAGCACGTTCAATTTGAAATGCCCGTTCGGAGATATCATTTAAGATCGTGTATCCAGCGACATAATCAAAAGTATCTTCTTCTGAGACATATTTTGCTTCTTTACCAATAACGATGGCCAGTTCACATTCCCAATCTGTCTTTTGTGACCCACGGGGCAGGATTACATCATCATCAGGGCCATTTATCGCACTTGTTGCTTTCATGAAAATCACAGGCTCGGGCGGGACTTCCATATCTGCTTCGGCCGCATGATCTGAATAATTCAGCCCGATACAAACAATTTTCCCAATATTGGAAATTGGCGTCCCAATGCGGGCACCTTCAACAACATCCAGACTTTCAAGATCAATGGTCCGTAATTTATCCAAGACATCATCAGATAAAGACTGTGGGGTGATATCATCCAGATGCCCTTCAAGGCTTCTGATCGCCCCGGTATCATCAATGATTCCTGCTTTTTCTGAACCTTTGTCACCAAATCTTACCAGTTTCATTGGAAATTCCCCGTCATTTTATTACTTCTGAACTTAAGCCTGTTTATTATATCCAAATTTTGCAACCCATTTCTGTATATAGGGTGAAATTTGATCAATTTGATCTGGATAATTCTTATATCTTTTAATCGCATCTTTATTTAATGGATTGATCACTTCACGATATGAAGGCGTATTCACATCACGTTGTTGGGTCAGTTTACGATATTCATAAATCCCTTCTTCAAAAGATAGTCCCAGATAATCAATTACCTGTTTTATAGTTTGCTCAAATTCATCAATGAGATCTTCATATCTATATTCCAGATATTTTCCACCCAATGTATCTTTTGCAACTTCCCAAACAGACATCACCTGATCGTACGTCTGCCCTGTTTGATTCCAATCCAAAAAATTTGCCATCGCATTATTAAGTGAAAACTTTTGTATGAATGCACTGAGACAAACATCACGCGGGTCTCGATACGCAACAATCAGCGGGCAACCTGGAAAAAGTAAACGAATAAAAGGCGCCCAGACTATATTTAGCGGTAACTTATCAACAAGTAATCCATCCTTATCAACGTGAAAGCCGAATTCATCAACGATTTGCCAAAAGCGAATACGCTGCCATCTTAAATCCTTCTCACGCCACTCATCCCAAATTTGCTGAAGCGTTCTCCCTTTACGTTCCTGCTGAATGAGGTATTCAAATGGCGACTTTTCGTCTGTCGTGACAATTTTACTGTGGCTTTTCAGCATCTGTTCCATCAAGGTTGTCCCGGACCTTGGAAAACCAACAAAAAATGCTACCCTCTTACCTTCAGTCGGTATATCTTTTCTGACTGGGCTTCTCTGGTAAATTGCTTTAAGCCTATCTAAATCTTCAATGAAGCCTTGTGGGTTTAACCTCGTATGAGTGGATTGTTTAGCCATCTGCTGGTTTGACGTATTAAATGAGGCAAAGGCATCCTCGTATTTTTCTGCCTTATCCTGAATAAGGCCACGTTCCAGATAAAATTCTGCTAAAACAGAAGAATCGAGCTTATTTTCATCACATTGTAAAATAGCATCCAGTGCTTGATCGATTTTCTTTTCCCGCCGATAAAGTCGCGCTTCCATTAGGTGACGTAAACCTGATGGTGGAAGTTTTTCTAAAATAGCCCAAGCGTCTTCCAATTGATTGACTTCTTCATAGGCTGCTACGTAAAGACTGCCAATTTCATAATGATCAGGATAAAGGTCAAACGCTTCAGCAAAGATTGTTAGTGCTTGTTCTTTCTTTTTTTGTTTCAAAAGAACATTGATATAATTTTGATAAATTTGTGCCTGTTTCTGACCTTTTGCCAGCAAAGTTACAAAAGTCTTTTCCGCTTTTTTATAATGTCCCAGCATCAAACACAGGGTTGCCAAATTATAATGGGCATCCACGTCATTTTCATCCAGTTGACAGGCTTTAGTGAAATACATGCAAGCTTCTTGCGCTCTGTCCTGAAAATTAATAGCTAAAGCCAACCCTTTATTTAGGGCAACATCATTTTTATGGTGTTTATATACAGACAGACCAATCTTTTCTGCCTTTGCAAATTCACCTTGTTGAATAAAGCTCCGCATCTGATCTAATGCTTGGGACAGGTCCGACAATGGATGGTTCCTTTCAAGAAACTTTGCTAAAATCATCCACATTGTAACGAAGCTAATGAAAAAGAACAGCCAAAGTCGTGATTAACTTTACTTGTCCAATTTCAGTGATTATATAGGCGGCCATGAGCAAGCACATTCCCCAAATCGGTATCGTCAGCCTGGGTTGCCCGAAGGCACTGGTTGATTCTGAACGTATCTTGACCCGTCTACGCGCAGAAGGGTATGAGATTTCCCCCACCTATGACGGCGCAGATGCAGTCATCGTCAATACCTGTGGCTTTATTGACAGTGCCAAACAGGAATCTTTTGACGCGATTGGGGAAGCTTTAAGCGAAAATGGCAAGGTAATTGTCACCGGCTGCTTGGGTGTGAATGAAGACGGCATTCGTGAAATTCACCCGGGCGTTCTTGCCGTCAGTGGGCCGCAACAATATGAAAGCGTTCTTCAGGCCGTCCATGAAGTCTCCCCACCCGTGCATGATCCTTATACGGATTTGTTACCTGCTGGTGGGATCAAGCTGACACCGCGCCATTATGCTTACCTTAAAATTTCTGAAGGCTGTAACCAAAAATGCACCTTCTGCATCATCCCAAGCATGCGCGGCAAGCTGCGTTCTCGTCCGGTTGGTGAAGTATTGAAAGAAGCGGAAAATCTGGCCCTATCCGGTGTGAAAGAGATTTTGCTCGTCTCCCAAGATACCGGGGCTTATGGGTCTGATTTAAAATATGCCGAAGATGACTTCTATGGCAAAGCGGTGCGAACCAAGATGTATGATCTATGTAACGCGCTAGGAGATATGAAAGTCTGGACACGTCTGCATTATGTTTACCCCTACCCCCATATCGACGACATCATTCCGCTGATGGCCGAAGGCAAGGTACTGCCCTATCTGGATATCCCGTTCCAGCACGCCTCCCCTAAAATCCTGAAATTGATGAAACGTCCGGGTAATCAAATCGAATTGCTGGACCGTATCAAAAAATGGCGCGAGATCTGCCCTGAGATCACCATTCGATCCACTTTTGTGGTTGGCTTCCCCGGTGAAACGGAAGAAGATTTCGAATATCTGCTCGACTGGCTAGAAGAAGCCCAGTTGGATCGCGTTGGATGCTTTAAGTTTGAAGCGGTTGAAGGCGCAGCGGCAAATGACCTGCCCGACCCTGTCGATGAAGATGTGAAAGAAGAACGATGGAACCGTTTGATGGAATTCCAGCGTCAGATTTCAGAAGAACGCATGCAAGCCAAAATCGGTAAAATCATGGATGTGATTATCGATGAAGTTGACGAAGAAGGTGCCATCGGTCGCACAAAAGGTGATGCCCCTGAAATTGATGGCGAAGTCTATATCAATGGCGAATGTGACCTTGAACCGGGCCAGATCGTCCAGATTAAGGTCGAACATGCCGAAGACTACGATCTATGGGGCAGTCTTGTTGACAGCGCTTAAGGTTTAAGAGTACAAGGCGCGCAAACCACCCGCGATTTATTGTTTAGAAAAAAGAGTGCGTCATGGAAGTGTCCACACGTTACCCGCATGTCATTATTATCCGACTTGCCCCTGAAATTTTGCTAAAGGCACCTTCAACTCGCCGCAAATTTCAACAGCATTTACGCCAAAACCTTGAAAAAGGATTGCGCAGCAAGGATGTTACTTTCGAGATCATCAATCACGAAGGGCGCATGCAAATCCATACGGACGATCAGGACACAGCACTTGAGGTTATCTCGCGCACCTTTGGCATCAGTTCATATTCTCCCATCGATCAAATCGTTGATGGCGGTTTGGAAGCACATAAAGACGCGGCTGTGGAACTTTATAAAGACTTGGTCGCAGACAAAACCTATGCTGTGCGCATTAAACGCCTTGGCAAAAAGAAAAAACACAATTCGGTTGAGATGGAACGTCAAATCGGTGGGGTGTTGAATAAATATGCCAAGAAAGTTGATCTTTCCAATCCAGAAGTTCTCATTAAAGCCGATGTAGCCGGGGATCTGGCTTATTTCTACACCAAGAAAATCCGTGGCGCAGGAGGCTTCCCGATCGGTATTCAAGGCAAGGCATTGACTTTGATCTCTGGTGGGTTTGATAGTGTGGTCGCCGCTTGGTATCTGATGAAACGTGGCGCTTTAAACGATTTTGTTTTCTGCAATCTTGCAGGTGGTGCCTATGAACGTATGGTCGTTGAAATTACCAAAGTTTTGTGTGATCGCTGGGCCACAGGAACACGGCCAAAACTTTATTGCGTTGATTTTGAAGGCGTCATTGATGACCTTCGCCAAAACACCGACCCCACTTGGTGGCAGGTTATCCTGAAACGCCAGATGTATCGCGCGGGCGCTGCTGTTGCCCAACGCATCGGGGCCGATGCCATCGTGACAGGCGAAGCTTTGGGCCAGGTTTCATCGCAAACACTTTCTAACCTGAATACCATTGATGAAGTTTCGGATGTGCCTGTTCTGCGCCCGTTGATCGGTTTTGATAAAGAACAGATCATTGCAGATGCACGCATGATCGGCACCGACAAACTGTCTGAAAAAATACCGGAATATTGTGCGTTGAATAAACGTCGCCCGGCGATTAAATCAGACCGTAAAGTGGTTGCCAAAGCCGAAGAGAAAATGAACTTCGACATTTTGCAAGCCGCCATTGATAATGCCAAAATATATGACATGTTAAAAGTCACCGACGAAGATGTGGCACAACATTCCGTCTTTATCGAAGAAATCCCGCAAAACGCCATCTTTTTGGACTGTCAACCTGCCAGTCTTTATGACGAATGGCACATTGCAGGGGCTGAAAATTACAATGCAGGTCAACTCGCCAACAAAATGCGCGACTTTGTAAAGACACAGCCCTACGTACTTTACTGCCCCTATGGGACGCAATCTGCTGTTCTGGCAGAACGTATGCAAAAGGCAGGGTACGAGGCCTATTCCTATAAAGGCGGGATCAAACAACTTAAAAAGCTTTATCCCAACGGGGTTGAACAAGACGAAGACTGATCTTTTCAATCCGAATTTCAGACAAAAAAAGGGCTGCATCACAAGGTGCAGCCCTTTAGTTTTTTATCGTTATTCCCTCGTCTTATTCTTATGTCGATGTCAAAGTGATATCGTCTTTGGTAAGGACGGCATCATTTGTAAATTCAGCAATCTTTGTGGATTGATAAGTTGTGCCGCTACCATCGGCATCATAATAAAGCGATGTATAGTTCGCATCAGGCACCCCATCATCAACAAAAATAAAGGTTGGACCGGCATTTGTGATGCTTCCATCCGTTGGTGTTGTGGCGGAGATTTCAAAATTAGCCGCTGACAACACACCATCTGACAACGCATCCATATTATCAAAGCCGAACTTGTTAAACTGCAAGAGGTCTCCACCAGATACAAAGTCCGTGATGATATCAGCTTCATTGGCTTGTAATGTCATATTCCAGATATCACCCATATCTTCATATCTAAAGATATCAGCACCATCGCCACCCGTCAGTGTATCTCCTTCAACGCCACCGATCAGGGTATCATTACCAGCGCCACCGGTAAGGGTGTCGATGCCTTCCAGACCATCAATAATGTTGTCATTACTATCCCCGGTAATCATGTCACCAAAGACAGACCCTTCAACATTTTCAAAACCAGCAATATCAATATTGCCGAAATAGATGTTGACCGTCTGATCCCCAGTATCCCCGATAGACCCGTTCCCTTCAATGGACAGATCAAAATTGACCCCATGAGTATTGTCTTGCGTATCGAAGCTGATCAGGTCAATGCCATCACCGCCATTGACAATATCAATGCCGCTACTATCCCAAACGGTATCATCGCCGGAGCCCGTATTAATGACGTCAGCCGCGTCACCGCCGGTAACCATGTCATTTCCTGTTCCGCCAGTAATGGTATCATTACCAGCGCCACCATCAATGGTGTTCCCATTGTCATCAGCAATAATGGTATCGTTATAGTCGGAGCCTTCCACACGTTCGATCCCATAAAGTGCTGTGGTGCTTACGATTGCATTGATCGTTGTGCTTGATGTGTTGTTGGACAAATCAATCGTTGTTGCAGCTTCAGCAGCAGCAAACGAAACGCTATCAATTTCTGTATCCGTGGTCCCGTCACCGCCATTGATGTAATCATCGCCAGCAGAAATATCAAAGAAGTCACGACCTGCACCGCCATAAAGCGTATCATTGCCAAGACCACCATCCAAAACATCATCGCCTAGTCCGCCATTCAGGGTGTCATCCCCTTCAAGACCAAGGATCATGTCAGCCCCGTCTGTACCCAGTAAGGAGTCACTACCGCTGGTACCTAGAATAGTCTGGTCAGGTACATAACCAAGCAAACTGAAGTTACTTGACGACAACGCCACAACGCCTGTGAGCTGAACCAGGAAGCCATCATAGGTATCTCCGGTGTTATCAACTTTTGCATACACATAACTGTTCGTCCCATCATTGAAGCTGACGAATGAGTCCGTTGGAATCATTGCATTAGCTTCAACCGCAGCAATCATATTTGCAAGCGTATCTGACAAGTTCCCAAGGTCACCATGGAAGCTTAGATGATCTGCATTGACAAAAGATAAAACGTCCACAGAGGTATCGAAGTCAGTAATCGTATCAAAAGTGGTCGTGTTTGATTCAAAGCTATCCGTATATTTGACAATATCCATACCTGTGCCGGTTGATAGCTGATCTGCCCCTAGACCACCGAATAAGAAATCATCGGAATCTGAACCTTGCAAATCATCATTACCGCTTTCACCAATCAGGGTGTCATTACCAGCACCACCTAACAAAGTATCATCACCATCACCACCGATAAGGGTATCATCGCCACCGCGGCCATTTACAAAGTTGTTCTCGATACTGCCGTGGAATGTATCGCCAAAGTTTGATCCGTTCATATTTTCAAAGCCGGAAAGCATATCCTGACCATCCGCCCCTTTATCGACCATCCCGGTCGAATAATCCGCATTAACGGCACCTGTGGCTGTGGAATAATCCATCATATCTGTCCCCAGACCACCTTCAATCGTGTCATTTCCTGTGGACGATACGACCGTATCATTACCCTCTTGCGCATCAATCAGATCATCCTGCGCTGTACCAGTTAACGTCTCATCTGCAGAAGTGCCCGTAATTGGGGGTTGGCCGATGCTCAACTGGATATACCCCGTGGTAAATCCGCCTGCCCCATCACTTAATGTATAATCCAGGCTATCATAACCTACATACCCCGGATTTGGCGTATATGTCCACGTCCCATCACCATTATCAACGATTGTTCCGTTTGAAGTACCATAAACTGCGGTTACATCTATGCTATCCCCGTCTTGATCGCTGTCATTGGCAATCAAATCGGCAACTGTAATCGTTTTCGACTGGTCCTGTGTCACATTAAATTGGTCATAAACCGCATTTGGATCCTCATTATGATCAACAATGTTTACATTCACCGTATAGTCCGTGAAATTGCCCTGATCGTCAGAAACACGGATAACAAAGCTATCCGCACCTGTAACATTTTCATTTGGCGTATAGGTAAAGCTGCCATCATCATTCAGGATTGCAGTCCCACTTGTAGGGGTTGACTGCAGAAGGAAGCTAACCGCATCGCCTTCCATATCATTCACCACAAGAGCGGAATTGAATGGTGTATCTTCTTGAACTTCCAGACTATCCATCACCAAAGTTGGCAATGCAGGGTTCCAAGCATATGGACTGTTTATAGAACCATCATGACCGTGGGACGTTGCATCAACGACCTGGGTACCTGCACCGTCATCCATCAGCCAATAACCTTCTAAGAAGGTGTCATTAATGTCCACGTCCCCATGGATCACATCATTAACGTCTTGGGCGCTTAGTGCGGTTGTCCAATATTGCAGCTCACCCATGGCCCCCTCGAAGCCGGAACCAATAATGGCCGACATGGGATTAGACGCCATATTATAGTTACCGATGTTATAGCTGTTGGCATGTTCCCCATTAATGTAGATGACGGCCTCACCCGATGTTGCATCATAGGTAGCCGTTACATTCATCCATTCGCCTGGGTCCCCCCAATAGTTGGTTGTCAGAGTATGGTTCCCATTATCCAAGGAAATTTCAATATCACCATTGTTGGTCAGTTTAAATTCAAAAGCAGTTCCCCCCAACGAGAAGATACTTTGTTCGCTTGAATAGAGATCACTAGGGTTGATCCATGCCGACACCGTGACGTCCCCGCTGGATGGGGTAATTGTACCCAAGTCGACACCTGTGCCATCATTCAAGTCCAAAGAAACTTGTGGATAGTTATTGATTGTTGGTGTCACATTGTTCCAGGTTTCAGTACCGGGAGACATGCCAATAATATTGGCATCACCTAATGGCGCACCATAACTGTCATTGGCAACATTATAGCCTTCCCCATCATCAAACCTCCAAGTCCCGAGGTTAAGTGCACCGACGCTTTCAATACCATTGTTATAGATCGAGGTGAAATCAGTTGCACTTAGTGCGTCACCATAAGCACCAACTTCTGAAATTTCACCCGCAAAACTGTTGGTCCCGTTGGTATCTTCACCGAAATTTAATCCGCTATCAACATTGAAGACAATTGTATCATCTTGATCGATGGTGATGCTTCCCCCCGGGACAACCGCCCCATCAATGTAAAGCTCAAGTGCATTTGTACTATTGTCAAAAGAATAGCCAATGTTATGCCAGTTACCGTCGTTCAGGCCATAACCCGTTGCATAATAATCTTTCGCCCCGGTCGCAGTATCGTACAGATATGCATGTAAACGCCCATCAGACATAATAGAAAGTTCAAAATATGTCGATGCTGTACCACCAGAGACAACCGTCATGTCACTTGCCACATCCGTATTGACCCATGCTGAAATGGCATGATCTTGGATTGTTGCCGTCCCCAATGTTACCGCAGCATCATCCACACCATCGAAAGTTAGGCTGTCAAAGACCCGAATATGATTTGCATTAGAGGAATGATCCACAACATATTCTGTGTCATTCGCAACCTCGTCAAAGGTCCAGTTTGCGACAAGTGACGATTCAGTTTCAGGTGATGCAAGTTGATGGTTATAGCCATCTTCAACTTGCGTCGCTGTTCTGGCTTCTGACCAAATGCGCACATCTGCAATAGATCCATCTAGCGTGTTGATACCCAGTTCAGCAGCACCAAGGCTCAAGGAAGCATCCATTGCACTTGAAGGTGCTTCAGACAGTTCAAATGTTTGGGTCCCGACTGATACACCATCCATAAATAATTCAACTGTACTTTGACCCGCATCGTTAAAATCGCGAACCATTGACAAGTGGTGCCATTCATTGATCGCAAGGTTTGTATCAAAGACCAAGTCAATATCTTCACCTTCTCCATATTCGTGGAAGTAGTGAACATCGCCTGTTGCATCAATATACACCTGATAAAGAACATTTTCTGCGGCTGTTTCACCCGCACCACCAAAGCGAATGAGGCTGGGTGAGTTGCTGAGATCATTTACTTTGACCCAGGTTTCAAGTGTCAGGTCACTGAAAATATCATAGCTATCAGCGATACCGCGTCCCGCATCAACAAAGCTATTCATTCCATCAAAATCCATTGCAACAGCCGGAATTTCCATCCCCAGAACCTGCGGGGGGTGGTTCACAGTCGTCACACCACTTTCAAAAGATGACAGTGAAATCGGATCCGTTAATCCTTTAAAACTGACCGTGAGGCCTGAATAATCGGTTGTCCCACTGCCTGAACCTTTCACGTGAATGTAACCATCCCCGGCAATAGTAAAGAAATAGATACGGTCTGCTGCAGGGTCTGAAGACATGGCGTTAATAGCTTCCACCATATCGGCAAAGTCGCCAAATACTGTCGGGTCATAACTATACCCGTCCGCCCCGTTAAGACGTAAAATATCTTCCTGATCGGTAAAGTCCGTCAGAACATCGATGGCTTTATCTGAAAAACTGGTATAATAACTGTCTGTCCAGTCATCATAGACAATAACATCAGCCCCATCACCACCTTCGATGATATCCGTGCCCGCGCCACCGATCAAGGTGTCAGCCCCATCTGCAACACCAGCAACAAACGGGTTGAGGACCAGGAAGGTATCCGGTTCAGAATTGTAATCATCAATGTCAAGATTGCTTGCATCCGATACAAACGTAATGGCAGACCCGTCTGCTGTCATGGACAGTACGCGTGAGGCACCACCCATGGCTTCCTCACCAGTAAGCAACACGTTCAAACGCTCAATCTCACCTGTCAGCATATCCTTGACAAAGACATCTTCCATTGCGTTGGTATCATCGTCAACCAAGGTATTAGATGTTGAAGAGAAAACAACAAAGCGCCCATCGTCAGAGACAGCCGTCACATCGCCAAAACTTGCACCCGATGCAACTACACCTTCTGCGTTTTCACTGACCAGAGTCGTTACATTGGTTTGGGTATCTCGCAGATAAATTTGTGTACCTGTTGTTGTCCCAACAATGTTATTGGCATCTGCTACAAAGACGATGAAACGAGCATCAGATGACATGGAAACGTTATTAAACATACCGGAATTGGCCGTAATGCTTGATCCATTCTCATCAAGGCTAACCACCTCGATCGTATCTGTCAGAATATTCTTTTTATAGATATAGTTCTCACCACCAGTAAGGCCGCTAATCAACGGTGTTATCCCATTGTGGGAGAACACAACCGTGCTGCCATCGGCTGACAAACCGAAGGTAATGTTAACACTTCCTGTATTGATAATTGAGCCCAGATCATCAGAGGTCACATTCGTCAATGCACCTGTATTGGGGTCAATGCCACTCACATCTTTGTGATAGATCGTTGTCGTGGTTCCGGCCTCACCCGGAATATCCGATTGTGTTGCTTGGAAGATCACGGATGATCCATCAGCCGACAATTCAGCATAATCATAATCGTATGCAGTGGCTTTAGAGCCGGATGAATTGGTGTTGACCACGCTAACAGTGCCTGTCTGCATATCTTTCAGGTACAGGTCTCTATTGATGTCACTATCTTGAGCATTGTTAAGGTCGGATGCAATGCTGTTAAACAGGATATATCGCCCGTCATCAGAAACACCAAAGACAGTCTCACCTGAAGAAAGAGAACCGTTCACATCTTCCGATACATAGCTAATTTCACCCGTCGTCATATTTTTGAGATAGACAACAGTCTGACCGCTTAAGATACTGCCGTCGACAAGTGAGTCTGTGGATGCGGATGAGAAAGCCATCCACAAGCCGTTAGAAGACAAGACACTAGAGGATGAGGCACTGTCGGTCGTATTTCCATCCACTGTAAAAGCCACAATAGCCGGATTGGTCGCTTCACCACCGATGAGGATATCGTCACCACTGCCACCTTCAAGACTGTCGCTACCGCCACCACCGACAAGATTATCATTACCATCATAACCACGTAGGCGGTTGTTTTCATCGTTACCGATCAAGGTATCATCGAAATAACTCCCGCGGACGCGTTCTATATTTAACAGGGTGTCGCGATCACCGAAGTTGTCGATGGCAAAGTTATTCTTCAAGTCGACATAAGCACCAGCTTCAGTTGCGTTGCCGCGATAATCGACTTCATCATACAAGCCATTACCGCCATCAAAATAATCATTCCCTGCCAGCGCCCGGAACGTATCAACACCGTCACCGCCATAGAAAGTATCATCAAACATCGTGCCGTGGATGCGGTCAATGTCATTGAGGGTATCAACATCGCCAAAACCATCCGTCACCGTATATTGTGTTGCACTATCAGCTGTGACTTCAATGCCGTTAAAGGCTTCATACCACATGTCTTTTTCATATGAGACAACATCATAATTGTCAGTACCGCCGTCCCCGTTGAAGACATCATTGCCTGCCAGACCGTAATAGACGTTATAGGTGTCCGTTCCTATAGTGTAGCCATAGATTGTGTCCGCATACTGTGAGCCACGAACATGTTCCAGATTGTACAAACGATCCGTATTGCCCCAACCATCAGTCGCGTATTCATTGCCCAAGTCCACTGTCACCCCGGAAATATCACGGGAATAATCAATCATGTCATCCAGACCTGCGCCACCGTCAATCGTATCAGCCCCGTCCATACCGGAAAAACGTTCCGCCCAAGCTGCATCAGAACCTGTTATCGTATCAGCATAAATAGACCCGCGGATGCGTTCAATGGCATCGCTATCATCGGTATAACTGTAGACTTCAACATTGCCGTAGGTATCTGTAATAGCAGCTGTTTGCAGATTCACATTGATCCCGGAACCACCTGATTCCTTATCAAAGCGCAATTCTTCAATACCATAGCCACCGTAATAGGTATCAACACCATCCATACCGGCAAAGGCACTCTCGTAGCCACCGTAATAGGTATCACTCTGATTTGTCCCAATGACAAAGTCAATGTCACTGATACTATCAATTCCGCCACTGCCTGTAACATTGCCTGAATCGAAGTCAACAGTAATGCCTGCCCCGGAAAGGTCTTCATAAGACAGCACATCATAATTCAGGTCTGCCTCTAAAGGCAGGTAAGTAATATTGAGAGGTTGCTCTTCTTGTCCCTGCATGCCCCCCCTACTATCACCTTCACCATTGATAAAGTTGCCGCCTTGGGCGCCTGCTTGTATTTCGATAAAGTCGTCGCCCGCACCCCCCATCAAGGTTGTGTTGGCACCCCCTGCGATCAGATGATCATCACCGTAAGAGCCAAATAATGTGTCACCGGCAGAATTTGCAATCAGTATATCATCGCCTTCATTACCCGCAATCATGTCCATGCCTGCGGTGCCTGTAATACTAGTGCCCGAGAAAACATCCACTGTATACGCAATGGTTTTTGTCGTCGTTGTGGGTGAGGTAGGATCATTATCATTGATTACTATTGTAAACTCACCAGAAAACGGGCCGGTAGAGCTTGCAGAATAGTACAAATTGCCATTAAGGACGTAGTTATTGATCTCCTCAATGCTACCCGTCAAAGACAGATTTGAGCTGCCATTACCAGAAACAGAGGTGACATTTGCCACAGTCTCATCAAAGGATAAAAATCCATCTGAAACACTAAAAGTAACTGTAAGTTCTTCTGTCGTACTATCTTCATCGACTAGTTTCAGGTCGCCAAAAAGGTTTTCATACATGGCATATTCAGAATTACTGGTGAATTTAAAAGTTTCGACCAAATGGCCTTCTACATAATCAAAGTCATCCGTGGTAATAACGGCCTGTGTTCCAGTGTTATAAAGAATACCATTTTGCGCACCATCACCTGTTGCCCTGTCAAAGACGGTTGAACCTTCATAATCATCAAAGCTCCAAACTGCCTTCAGGTTCAACTCTTCGCCGCCAAGGGTTTCGGTCATCGTATCGGCGATCTCGGTTTGTGTGCGTGCCGTATCCCAAATACGAACCTCATCCAGTCTGCCATCAAAATCGACACCCATGTAGGTATCGCCTGTTGGGGTAATTGGTGTCGCCGTATTGTCAATGCCATCCATACTGCCATCTAATTGGACAGAAACACCATTGAAATAAGCCGACCAGCTTGAACCGTCATAGGTCACGGCAATATGGTTCCAACTTGAATCTGGGATATCAACGCCTTCAAAGTAGAGGCTACCAACCCCATCCAGGTTTAGATATACTTCTTCTGCATCACCGCTGTAGGTCGAAATGGAATAACCATTCACGCCTTGTGTGCCATTGCCGACCAATGTCTTTTCTGTGGCCCCGCTTGAATCATGATAGAACCAAACCTCCATTGTCACCGGACCACTTGTATCCTGCACCAGATCTGCATGGACTTCTTTGCCAACCATATTAAGCGATGAACCAAAATAAGGCTTCACTTCAACAGCATCATTTAAATCTTCAACAACGATCTGTAAGTTCTTGGTATAAGTAAGATTTTGAGAATCCGTAACTTCAATGCCAACCAAATAACCAGCCTCGTTTCCTTCATAATTAAGGGAAACGCCATCTTTTAATTTAAGCTGATTACCGTTGACCACTTCAAAGTTTGGGTCAAGTGAAACAAAGGTATGCGTATCACCTGCATCTGAATCAACCGCACTCAGATTACCGATAATACTTCCTTCTGTGTTTTCATCTATCGTCGATGTATCTAACAGAATATCTGTCGGCGCACCTGCAACATGTTGTTCAATGGATGCTGTGATAGTGTCTGTCCCATCAAACACATCAAAGCTGATATCCAATGTACCCTTGAAGCCCGCTTCCGGTGTAATTGCCCAAACACCGGCGCCTAAATCCGTAATCGTATGAGCACCAGCTGTTGTAATTACTACATTTGAAACAGTTAAGCTATCACCGTCCACATCTGTGATATTAGCCAGTAGATAGGCCTTTGTTATATGATTGTTTGAGCTTCCCTCTTCTATACCCGGCAAGCTTGTTCCACCATTATCGACCGGAAGATCGTTAACACCTTCAAAATTAACATTAAAGGTACCCGTTACTGAGGAAGTACCATCGCTTACAGTAATTTCCAAAGGCATGTTGCCGAAGAAATCCTGTGGTGGCGTGAAGGTATAGTCCCCATTAACAGGTGTAATAGTGGCCCCATCAAAGGTCACATCAACCAGCGACAGAGTATTACCGTCTGCATCACTGAAATAAGCCAACAAATCAGCTTCAGTAAGGACCAAAGGTGTATCTTCGATACCATCAATCTGGTTCAAAGGAAGGGGGGTGTCGCTCCCTTCAATGGTGAAGGTCCGCTGTTCTGTATCCTGGTTATTTTCGTCAAGCCATGTGACGACAAATTTCCCATCGGCAGTGGCAGCAATTTGCGGGAAGCTTTGGTTACCAGCATAATCGCTGTTCACCATAAATTCATTACCAAGCAGATTACCACTCGCGTCAATACGCTGACCAACAATGTCATAACCACCAGCACCGTCCATGCCTTTCCAAACAACAACCCAGCTACCATCTGTCATTTGTGCGACAGTTGGATCACCGCTGTCAATTTCACTGGTATTGACCTGAATTGGTGTTGTGGCCAGTGTGCCATCCGAATTAATCAACATCACCTTATGAGACAAAGATGTGTCCGGATTTTCTTGCACCCATGCAAAGGCCCCTACAACGGTCCCTGCCGTTGATGTTAAGGACCCCGCACCCGAAATCACAGAAGTATGGGCCACAACAGGTGTTGTTAGATTATCATAATCATAAACCGTATAGGCTAAATCCCATTCACCACCAACCTGATCCCCATAAAGGACGGCAAAACGTCCATTACCAAGATCGATAACATCTTGTGCCACTTGCCACGTCCCGTTTTGTGGCGCAGTGGTTGGACCAGACACAATCGTGCCATCATCGGAAAAGACCTGAATGGTCAAGCCTTCATTGTGCGCCGCTGAAGTATCACGGGAAATAACAACAAATTCTTCCTTACCGTCCGACTGAACATCACCCAATGAAACAATGGAAGGCTTATAGCTTGTTGCAGAGTTTAACGAGAATGGTGCCGAAACGGTTCCGGTTGCAGAGACAGCGACAACGTTAATCATGCTGCCCCCATCATACGTCACCATATAGCCGCCATCTTCTGCGACCGTAACATCCATGAAACCAATATCTGCTGTTGAAAGAAGTGCTTGGTTAACAACAAACTGATCCCCAATGGGTTGGCCACCATTATCATAAAGGCGCCCCAGCAACTGATCATATCCAGACACTTTTTGCAGCCAGAATACGCCATAAGACCCATCGACATGACTTTCCATCCGCATAAAATCATCAGTTGTAGCAATCGCCGAACCGGGTACAGTTGTGTTTACGATTTCTTCTGGGGCAGGATTATTTAATTCCGGTGCATCATTGACTGCATTTACATCAAGGTTGGCACTGATAATATCAGAACCAAAGGCGTTCATGTCGCCACTGCCGCCATTATTGCTAATGTCATAAATTTCCTGATTAGCACCTTCAGTCCCGTCCCACAGACGGAATTGCAGCGTTTCCGTCCCAGAATAGTCGGCATTGGGGACAAAACGAATTTGTGATGTTGGATCAAGAAGTTTTGCGCCGTTTTCGTTCAGACCGGACATATCTGTCCATTCCGAAGTCGCAGTACGGAAATATTGCCAAACCCCATTTGGCGAATTGGTATTAATGACAGCAATGCCAATGGGGTCACCCTCATAGTCGTTAGCATCTAATTGTGAAAGAAGGTCAGATACAAGCGTTCCACTTGTATCTAGCGTATCTTCATTGATGCTTGTCAAAGTAGGAACAACGGCCGCATCCGTGACATAAGGTGCATCATTCATAGACATGACGCTCACAGTCTCTGTCAAAACGTTACTGTCAAGCAAACCGTCATTCACCGTTATTTCGATCTGACGGGAAACAGATGTCGGGTTGTTTGATGTGTTTTGATATTGCACACTGCCAATGACAGCAATGAAATCCGCATTTGTGGCCGTACCAGACTCATCGGTCAAAACCAACAAACCGGTTGTCGCATCATATGTCCCTGTCACACCGTTTTGTGGCGTAATGGTCAGGATATCTTCTGTTTCGAAACCGGGGTTTTCAGCAAAATTTGAAATTGCAATTGTTGCCGATTGAATAGGATCACCATCCGCATCCAAGATCGAAATCCCCGATGGGTCAATAAAGTTAATCGGTGCACTAATCCCGGAACCCGTATCTTCCACAAAACCATTAAATGCAATGCTCGGTGAATAATTGATGATCGGCGCGTCATTGATACCAGTGACTTCAATCGTAGCTGTCACACTATCTGCACTGTAAGCGCCCGTACCACCAAAGCCTGTGGCATTGGCATCAACAAATGTCTGATTACTACCGACGCTTCCATCCCAAAGGCGGAAAGTTATATTTTCAGACCCTGAATAATTTGCATTGGGTACAAAGCGAATTTGGCTTGTCGTATCCAATAACAAAGAATTTGTTTGCGAAAGTGACGACATGACAGTCCAAGTAGAACCAACAGTGTCGTAATATTCCCACACACCATTCGTAGAGGGCGCATCTGTGATCGCAATCCCGATTGCATCACCATCGGCATCGCTAACATCCAATTGTGAAAGCAATTCTGAAACCGTTGTTCCAGCAGGGTCTGTGTCATCTTCCTCGATTGCATTAAGATCAGGAATGACAGCATTATCCACAATGACAGGGGCATCATTTACCGCAGTCAAGGAAACTGTTTCTGAAATCTCGGTACTAAACAACGTGCCATCATTGATTTTTGCCGTGATGGTGCGTGCCGTTGTGTCAGGCGTATCAGACGTATTGTTGAACTGAATACTTTTAATCACTGCTTCAAAGTCAGCGTTTGTGGCAGAACTGCCACCATCCGTTAAGACAAGCTTACCTGTTGCACTGTCATAGCTACCGGTGACACCGCCCTGCCCTGTAAAGCTCAGGACATCGTTTGCCGTAAAGCCATCAATTTCAATGGTCGCGCTTTCAATCGTATCCCCATCCACATCAATAACATTTAAAGTTGCGGCATTAAAGACGGTGATCGCTCCACCATCTTCCGTAAAGGTGGGACTCAGCGGGGATGAATATTCAAGGGTTGGCGCATCATTTTCACCCGTCACCGTAATAGTGATCTCACCCGGTGTGGATTCTGTTGTGCCATCAGAAATTTTATATTCAAAGGTAAAGGTCTCTGTTTCACCTTTTGCAAGATAATCAAACACATTTGCTGCCGGGGTGAATTTGATGATGGAACTTCCTGCCGCCCAGGTTGCCGTTCCCAAAACCTTACCCGTTGAGACACCATTGCTATCAAGTTCGTAAATTGTAACCGAACCATCTGTATCAACGGTGGCAGCTGTACCATCCCCAATAACGCCATGGATCGAAACAGCATCCCCATCCACATCCGTATCGTTCAGCAATACGCGGACATCAACCGCAGATGTTTCATTGGCAATAGAGCTAAAGTCATTAACTGCAATAGGCGCATCATTGATCGGATCAACCGTAACAGACACAGTTGCTGATGCAAACTTGCCGTTGCCGTTTGAGATCGTATAAGTAAAACTGTCTGATCCGCTGTAATCTGGGTCAGGAATATATCTGACGGTACCTGCTGCGGCATCAATGATTTCAACCGTCCCATGTTCAGGGTCACTGACAGTTTCCAGCTGGATCGCCCCACCATCAACGCGACCGTCGGCGTGATCGCTATTGTCTGCAGAAAACAGGTTAATCACTTCGGATGTATCTTCATCCACGCCGGTGATGGTATCGTCATAAGCTTCTGGCGTCGCCTCGGCTTCGGCCTGCGCTACTGCCAAAGCGATCTGAGCATCGACTTCTGATTTATATTGAGCAAAACCTTCCTGAACAGATTTAATATCGTTATACAGACCTTGAATAACAGCGCGTTGCGCATCAATCACGGATGCATTTGTTTCTGCAACCGTCGCCTGCGATCTTGCATTTTGGGCCGCTGTTCTGGCGTCATCAATTTCCGTATGGGTTTGATCTGCAAAACCTTGTGCAGCTGTTGCTGCTGTCGTCGAAGCTGTCAGCGCGGTTGTGACTTCGCCATAGGCGCTATCCAGTTTGGCATTCAGGTTATTCGCCGTGGCATCTACATTATCCTGCAATGCTTCGACAGCCGACTTCAAGGCATTATAGTCTGTGGCCCCAAGGTTCGTCAGCAAGGTATCCTGTAAATCAGTGTCATCCAACCAGCTTTGAATAGAGGCATTGGTGGATGCCGCCAATGTTTTGGCGTCATTATAAAGGCCAACACCATTGTCTGAAACTTCGTCCGCAAGTTCCTGTGCACGAGTTGCAGATTGCTGTGCCGTTGCTGCGGCTGTATCGGCTTCGGAATCATAAGCAGCAATTGCTTGTTCCTTGGCCGCACTAGCTTGCGCCAGAACTTCTTCCAAATCACCATTAATAGCTTCAATTGCAGAAACAGAATTACCGACTTGTGTGGCTGCGGCCTGTGCTTCAGCATTAATGTTTGTTGCTTCTTGCAACAAAGCCGCCAGTTCTGTCACCGCAGCTTTTGCGGCTGTAAGTTCAGCCTGCGCAAAGGCATTGGCATCACTGCCTGCATTATCCACAATGGCTTGGGCAGCATCGCGATCAAGCACTGCCTGATCGTAAGCGTTTTGGATAGTTGATAAGTTGTTTGCCGCTGTTGTGGCGCTATTCGTTGCCGCTGTTTGGGCCGCTTGTGCATTTGCCAGTTCAGTTGAAACATCAAGCGCCGCCGCCCCTGCTTCATCCGTAACGGCAGCTGCTTTGGTGGAAGCAGATTGTGCATTGGTTGCCGCCGTTTGGGCTTGTGTGACAGCAGACGTACGTGCCGATTTCAATGTCGTCAGGGCTGACAAACCAGTATCAACCTGATCTTCCGCATTCGAAGATAAAGTCGCCACACTATCGGACACATCATAAATTTCACGATTATCAATCGCTTTTTGCGATTGTGTGGCCACGCGTGTTGCAGCCGTGTCTACCGCTGTTTCAGCCTCTTGCGCCAATTGGCGTTGGGTATCCGCTATTTCGTTTTCATCGACCAGCGTTTTCACATTGGTTTCAGCTGTTTGACGGTATTGTGAAACCGAATTGCCCGCATCCAAGGCTGTTGTCGCATTTGTTACGGCAGTTTCAATGGCGCTATAAGCTGTTTCAGCCGAATTAGCCGCAGATTCTGCCGCAAGCCATGCCGCTTTTGCTTTGGCAACCTCGCTTGTGACGTTTTGCGCATCCGCATTATTGCTATCTGCACCCAAGGCCCGTTGCGCCGCCGTGTTGGCTTGTTCAACCGTTGTTTTAACTTGTTGATCGCTAAAGGTTGACCCGCTAAAGGTCGCAGCGGTTGTGGCGTTTGCCGCTTGGGTGGTTGCGCTTGACAAATCAGCCAACGCGTTATCATAGGCTGCCTTGGCGGCATCGGCATCGGCACGAGCCGCTGTAGCAACCGCAGAGACACTATCGCGCGCCGCAATGACCGCGTCATAATCTGCCTGACGCGCAGCTTGGGCGGCTGCTTCGGCAGCTTGTTCTGATTGCGTCTGTTGAATATCTGCGATTTGCCCGGTGCTCGTGGCCCCACTCCCAGCTTCTTGCGCAGCTGTTTTGGCATCTGCCGTTGCGGCATTTGCCGGGGCCAATTCAGCCAACGCATCTTCAACTGATGTTGCGTTATTCAGGTCTGTCTGATTACCCCGCAAGGTTTGCAGGTTGGTTGCCGCAGATTCTGCTTCACCAATAGCATTTTGTGCATGTTGCGCAGCTTGCAAAGCAAGGATTGCCGCATCATCAGCATATGTCCCATCAGCAAGATCAGCCAGTACATCACTCACATTTGTGACAATGGTCGCCATATCACTGACAACAGTCCCTAAATCAGCAATGATATCAGATACTTCCTGATCTGTGGGATTGGTGAGATCATTATCTACGGTCGACCAGCCATCTACATCAGTGCTCAATTGCGTAGCTTTTGCCGCCGCAGCAACCAGGTTTTGCAAGGCTGTTGTCAAAAATGCGCTCAGGTCGGCATCACCTGTCACTGTTACAACATTGCTGCCGTCTACACTGGCACCATCCACAAGTGAAATTACACCATCAATAGCTGATTTAGCAGAATCAATGGCTGAATTGGCAGAATCAACAGCCTTTTCTGTGGCTGCTTCTGTACGTTCTACCGCGTCAACAAATCCATCCTTGATATCCTGCACTTCACCTGCCGAGATAAAGTCAGCTTCACGTTTGACAGACAGAACAGTTTCAAGAGCTTGGGCCGCTTCTTCAACCTTTGCCGCCAAGGTGTTGTAAGTTTTGGTAATTTGGCTGGCTTGTTTTTCGGCTAAATCAATGCTGGACAGGACAGAATTATATTTTGCAATAGAATCAACATGAATGACAAAATCCGTACCGCTGACATAGACCCATTCATGTGTAGCAGCGTCATAGTTATCCAGCGTTCCGATGGATGGTGTACCGGGCAGACCAGTGACATCCACGTAGAATTGTTCAATCGCAGAAGTCGTGCCGCTACCTGCCCCATCCACATCATCAAGGATGGCTTCGGCAGTATCGGCATTATTTTTCGCACTCAACGCTTTTGCCAAGGCCGCTTGGGCGGCCTCATAAGCAGCTTGTGCAGATGTAACATCATCAGCAGTCACCGTGTCCACAGTCACCGATGTCAAACCGGATAGAATGTCATATTGCGCATTAATAACATCCGTTGCGTCATCATCTGCTGTTGCACTATTGAGGCTGGCTTTTGATGCGCTCATCACATCCAGCACATCATCAACCGTACTTTCAGCCTGTAAATCAGCGGCCAGTCGACCTAATGTTTCTGTGGCTTGCGCTGCGGCGGCCTTGGCAACTAAGTCTGCCACTTGCGAGGCGGCATCCACAGCGGCCTGCAATGCGGCGGCGGCTTCGGCTTCGGCAACGCTCACTTGGTTTGTCGCAGCCGTTGCCGCATCATTTGCTGTGTTATAAGCCGTTTCGGCATTTTCTGTTGCCGTCATCGCTGTTTTAAGTGCGTTGACCCAGATCTGCAGAACGATTTCTTTTGCCCCGGCAGCTGATAGGTCAAGTCCATCAAGCCCCGCTGCATCCAGCACTTCAATCTCTGCAACCGTATAGGCAGATGATGTCCCGGAATTGACGATTCCTTCTTTTGACATTTCTGAGACAAGACGGCTGACCGCATTTGCTTCTGATTCAATCTGTGAATCCCAGGCGGCTTTGGCAGATGCGGCATCCACCTGTAACTGAATAGCCCCAACCTTATCTGCCCCGTTGCCGAACTTGGCAACATTCACTGCATTAATGGCATTTTCTGCGTTGGCGTTGGCACGTACCACCAACCCATTGGCACCAGAAACAGCATCCACTGCATCTTGTGTATCTTCAACCGCAGTTGATGCTGCACCTGTTCGCCATGTGGTCGCCGCAGTTGCAGAATTGCTCGCGGTTTCTTTTGCAGCCAAAGCAACAGCCAAACTTGCTTCTGCTTCTGAAGAAGACGCTGATGCCGCAGTCGCATATCCAAGCGCGGTTGATCCATGACCTGCGGCCAGTTCTGCCGCTGATGCTGCCGCAGCAGAGGCTTCTTGCGCCGCTTTTGAGGCCAGATCATATTGTTCGGCAGCTTCTGTCAGATTTGCCTGAATAGCGGCTTCTTGTGCTGCTTCGGCATAGGTTTGTGCAAGGGCAGCTTTCGCCGCCGCAATATCAGCTTGCGCACTGGCTGCTGTTTCAGCTTCGGCATCAGCAGTTGCTTGTGCAGCTTCCTGTGCATCCAAGGCATCTTGCGCATCTTGTGCAGCTTGATCGGCTGCAGCTTGTGCAGCGGCTTCGGCTTCTTCGCGATCCTGACGGGCTTGCAGCAAGGTTTCAATCAAGGTTTGCGACAATTCAGCCGTTGCCAAATTCGCTTGCGCACTTTCAGAAGTATTTTCTGTGACAGAGGCAGCTTGACGTGCCAAACCAACATTATCCGCAGCTTTTTGTAAATCTACAGCAAATTGTCCATAATCACCTGAGCCCTGACGACCAATTTGCAGGGCTAATTTTGCTGCTTCAAACGCCGCATTAGCAATGGCGATCTGATTTTCAACGATAGCCGCTTGCGGGGTAATTGTGTTTTCCACCAGATTTTGAACGGAATCAACAGCCGCTTGCGTCACAGTCTGTGTGGAATAGTTGATGTTAATGTCGTTATAAGCTGTTTCAAGCGTTGCATTGGCCTGTGCAGCCGCAGCTTGTGCCGCTTGCGCAATTGCCAACTGACTGGAAACTTCTGCAACGGCCCAGGCAACCACTAAAGAAGATGCCTGCTTAGATAAAGACAGAATATTATTGGCAACCGTTTGGGCCTGTTGTGCCGCCGTATCCGCAGTTTGGGCCGCAGCTTTGGCTTCTTCTGACGTGGATGTTCCCACAACAATAGAATTTTTCGCCGCAGTCACCGCATCTTTATGACCTTGTAAGGTCGTGCGTTCTGTCGCGATTTGATCAACAAGGGCTTGTACTTGGGATTGCACGCTATCCGGGACAACATCCACCCCACCCGATTGCGTTTCAGCTGCTGCATCTGTTGCGTTTACCACTGTATCACTGGTAGTTCCCAATTTCACAGCAGAAACCGCTACATTTTCAGAGGCAGCGGCACGTTCTGCCGCTTCGGTGACTTCGGCAGAAGCCACTTCACTTGCCGCTGTCGTCGCAGCATTTTCCGCATTAGTAACATCCGTCGGGTTACCACCAGCGGCACGCAAGTCTGCCAGCGTATCATAGGCATCAACAGCCTCGGCATGTTTTTGAACCGTTCCGTCAGATCCAAACGTTTGGGTAGACCCGTCCAGATCTTTATATGTTGCCCCATCAACCGCAGCGATTGATTTCAAGGCATCAAATTTCGAGGACAGAGCATCAAAACGTTCCGAGATATCATCCGGTGCAGCTTTGCCCAAATTGTTAAATGCCGTCGGATCATCACGCATAGACTGAACACGTGCGATTGCTGCCTGCGCATCAACCAAAGCTGTCGCTGCAGCCGCTTTTGCAGCTGCCGCATCTGTTTGTGCCTGCGCGGTGACAGCAGGATCATTATTCTCAACTGTTGAAGCCGATTGTGCCGCAGCAGAAGCCGCTTTCGCAGATTCAACCGCTGCCAAGGCTGACGTCAAGGCATTATCTACTGTTGTTTCTTGCTGTTCTATAAATTTCTCAGCCCGGTCTTCAGCAACGGCACGCCCAACATCCAGATAGGCTTCATCGTAAGCAAAAGTTTTGTCTGCTTCATATTTTGCAGTCGAGGCATCCTGAAATTCTTTCAGCGCCCCATCCGTGCTATTATCCCCCACCAAAGCAACACGGGCAGCTTCTTCTGCCGCCAAGGCATTATTATATGCTGTTTCTTTCGTGGTGAAATCTGTAGCCGCTGTTTCGCGCTGATCATTGGCTGTTGTAAAGGCACTTTCCCACAGATCAGTCAGTGATTTTGCAAAATCATTCAGACTCTTGGCGTTATCAGCCTGTGTGCTCACATCCTGTGCATTTTGCGCCAAAACTGTGTTGGCTGAAAAACTGTCCGACAAGGTCTGCAAAGCACTGGCAATGTCATCCATCGCCGTATTCATGGCTGTGATAGCTTGGTCAACCTCACCTGTTGCGGTTGTGATGATGGTCGCGCTGTTGCCAACGGATAGATCATCAGCGCCCGTGGTGTCAAAATCAATCCCTTGGTCCAGCTGAACCATGGCCGTATCGAAGGCCGTTTCAACGGAACTTACTGCGATATTCAACGCATCCACATAACTTTTCGCCATGGTTTCCCCGGACAAATCACCAGAGGCCGTGGTCAGAGCGGCTTTGACTTCTTCAATCAAAGTGCCGACAGCCAAAGCATCATCCACCATTTGCTGCAATTCAGCTTTAGTCGGATTATCCGCAGCCACTTCTTCATAAGCTGAAATGCCATCGACGCTGGTCGACAAAGTGGTGAGTGCTGATTTAAGCGCGGTCAGTTTATCACCCGCAGCCGTCATGCTTGTTGGTTCATCCCCCACCAGTTGACCTTGCGCTTGTGTGAAGGCGCTTTGCAGCTTGCCTACACTAAAGCCAACCATATCGATGAAGTTTTCAGACGCGACTTCAATTTCATCGATGGCATAGGCCTGCACATTATCTAATGCTTCGCCAGAACGGTTTGTTAAAACAGTAAGTTTCGCTTCTGCTTTTGCCCATTCAATCAACGGGCTAAGAACATTACCCGAGGCGGTTTGCAGGTTTGTAATGGCTGTTTCAAGGTCGGTCTTTTCCGCATCATAGGTCGCCGCTGTTGAGGCAACAGCGCCTTCGGACCCGTCTGTTTTATCAGCGTTATCCCCATCAGCCAGAACGGTTTTATTATCCGTAACCCCACTATCCCAGTCGGCACCATAGAGCTTTTGCTCGGTTGCGCCACTCATATAATCATCACCAGCCGGGCCGGAATTTGATGTGGCCTTATAGGTAGATGTTGTTGTTCCAAGTGCGGTTTGCGCCGTTGAATTTTGAACTTCACCGGAGGCCAAAGTATCAGCAACTCGGGCATTCACATTGGACAGTTGTGCTGATTTATATGTTGCAAGCGCACCTTCTTTGAAGGTTGACAACAAGCTTTCAAAATTCAGACCTGATGTCCGTGCAGAGGCTGCATTTGTCTTGGCCGTACTTGCATCATCAATGATCAAAGCCGAAGCCGCTGTTGTTGCAGTCGTGTCCGCATTGGTGATGAAGGTTGAAGCTTCAGAAATAACCGAGTTAAAACCAGACAGGAAATTTGCATCGCCGCGGGATGTTTGAATGTCACTAATTTCAGTTGCGGCACCACTAATTGCAGTTGTCACGCCATCCAAGAAAGTACCCACATCTGACAAAGTGAAATCTTCACCCGCAAGATAGGTATTGATCTTATCATCGTCATAAGTCGATGCATAATTTTGCAGCGCCTGATCTAAATTCCCGCCGCCATCATTTGTCAAAATTGTGCTGTAATTATTGATGATCTCATTGATCATTTCTTCAGCAGCGGAAATTACGGCATCAATAACCTTGTCAATCCGTTGCGCAGCAAGCAAAGCGGCATCTGCTGCAGCTTTAATTTCAGTCGCAAGACGTTCTAACTCTGCACCCGAAACACCTTCACCTGTAGTGTAAAGGGCAGCGGTTGCTAATTCGGCAACACTGCTTGCCGATGCTGAGACTGCCAGAGCTGAACCAAAAGAGTCAAAGCCGGCATATACAACATCTATAACGGCAGCCGTATCCGTCACACCAATTGCTGCTAACTTGTTCGCAGCCGTTGTTTCATCTGTTGCATTTTGGACTTTAGTTTCCGCATCAGCAGCAACCGTTGTGGCGCTATTTGCAAGAGAAATGGCTTCTGCAAGAAGGGCCTCAGCAGTATCATACTCTCCAAAATCCTTAATGATTTTACCAATATCAGGACCGCGAAGCTCGTTATCTAAATCTTTCAAAAACTTAAGTAAATCAAACTCAACGATTTGAACCTGCTGCTGCAAGTCTGCCAAACTATCCAAAAAGTCGCCATCGGCCGAATTCGTTTCGACCTCTGCAGTATCCGTATTATTATTATCAATCTTGTCTTGTGCTTGCTGGGCAGCACTGGCCAAAGCTTCAGAGATAAGACCTGCGGCTCCCATGATTGAGACAGAAGCCCCACCTAGCGCAACCAGCGTTTCCATATCAGCCACGGATACGGGGCTTAAGCCACCAGTGGAACTGCTCACCAGTTGATTGGCCTGGTTCAGCGTAATGGTTTGACCGTTGGGCGCAGTAATGGAAATCTCACCGACTTGTCCGTTACCTTCTTCGATCAAGGCCACATCCGTCTGTGCCCCACCCTTGACGATCCCGCCCGTTCCGCGGATACCGATGGTCGCAACCGGGGTGGTGATTTGCATGGCGTCGGGGTTGACTTTGGCAACCGCACCGGACACGAAAGTCATCGCCCCGGTCAGGATCGTCAAGCCAACGGCACCATCATCACCAGCAGGGTCATAGACCATTTCATCCAGAATCATGCGGCCATCTTCACCCAAGGCAAAGGTGGTTTCATCGGCAAAAACCACACCGACCGCACCACCTGCTTCGGTCACAAGTTCATCACCCTGATAAACCGCATCACCTGTGGCCAGTTCTACACGGTTTCCATCAACGCGAATGGCAAAAACAGGACCTTCGGCCGTTTCTACCGTACCGATGGGCTCGGCTGTTGCGTTTCCTTGTTGGGCAACCTGATTAGGGGCAAGGGGGCCGACTAGTTTTGTGACAATGCCTGCGGGCAAGACGACATTATCAGCAAATCCGATTTCCGGCTGAATTTCGGCGGCAAAGTAATTTTCGACCAAATGGGTTTCACCCGTATTGGACTGAATGAGGAGATCTGGCCCGGCCCGATCAAACTGCGCATTAGCTAATTTGAAATCCGGCGGCAACACAACCTTAGAGTTGTCAGCCGTCCACACAAAATCGGCAGTACGAGAATCCCCGGACTGACCGTTACCACGATCGAAATAATTCATAAGCTTGCCCGCCTACTAGATGTTAACCCATGCCCCTCAAAAGCAGGATATTGATATATTTTTATTGTTAAAATTTTATCAAATAAAACACACCAAAGGAAACAAGCATTTCAACAAGGATTTTTAATTATCCCTATTTCTTTTCAGGAAAATGAACAACGCCATAATGCATTGTATATAAACAATAAAAATTCAAAGGTTTTTTCTGAAAAACACACGGAATTTTCTAGATACTAGAAAATTATGTAATCAACTTTTAATTTCAGGGGGAATTTTGTGCGAATCTTTATATTTCATTTTTTTGACGCCGAGCGAAAGAAAACCAACCAATTGGTCAGGTTTTGTGAAACAACAAGACTTTTTAGAAAGACCGAATTCTCTAGGTAATGCGTTTAACGCGAAAATACTTCTTATAACTTGCAAAACAAATATCAACCTTAGGGTGATGACCTAACAAGCGACAATATTTACAGCCAAACCACCTTGCGAGGTTTCTTTATATTTGCTCTGCATGTCCTGTCCCGTTTGGCGCATCGTTTCGATAACCTTATCCAACGACACAAGATGAGTACCATCGCCACGCAATGCCAAACGAGAGGCATTAATCGCCTTCATCGCACCCATTGTATTTCGTTCAATACAAGGAATTTGCACTAAGCCACCAACGGGATCACATGTCAGGCCGAGATTATGTTCCATCCCGATTTCAGCTGCATTTTCAACCTGTTCGTTTGTCCCGCCCAAGGCTGCGGTTAACCCACCTGCTGCCATGGAACAGGCCACACCGACTTCGCCCTGACACCCCACTTCCGCGCCGGAAATAGATGCCCGTTTCTTATAAAGAACCCCGATAGCTCCTGCTGTTAGTAAAAATGTTTCTATACCCGCCTGATCTGCTTTAGGACAGAACCGTTCATAATAACGCAAAACCGCCGGAATAATCCCTGCTGCCCCGTTGGTTGGGGCTGTCACGATCCGGCCCCCTGCCGCATTTTCTTCATTCACCGCCAAGGCATAGAGATTTACCCAATCCATAACGGTTAAGGGATCACGTAATCCGGCCTCAGGCCGTTCTGTCAACTCCAGATACAGCTCGCGCGCACGACGTTTGACCTTAAACTTCCCCGGTAGCATACCCTGTTGTTCAATGCCGCGTTTGACGCAATCAGACATGGCTTGATGGATACGACCCAAGAATTCTTTGGTTTCGGCAACGGGTCGCCAAGTGGATTCATTTTCCATCATCATTTCAGCGATACTCAGGCCTTTATCACGGCCCATCTTCAACAGTTCTTCACCAGATGTAAAAGGATGAGGCAAGAGCACATTATCCCCACTATATTCCGCCCGGTTATGTTCGCCTTTAACAACAACAAAACCACCCCCAACAGAGAAATATTCCTGCTGATGGATCATATCACCCATCTTATTGTAAGCAGCGATCCGCATGGCATTAGGGTGTTCCGGCATAACCTCATCATAATTAAAGATCAGATGGTCCTTTTCGATAAAGTTAATTTTATGCTGATCAGCCAGTATCAAGTGATTATTTTCACGGATATCATTTAAAATTGCGGGAACCTCATCCGGATCGACACTGCGCGGTCGTTGACCACTTAATCCCAGCAAGACCGCATCATCTGTGTCATGCCCTTTTCCTGTAAGCGCCAGTGATCCGAACAGATCAATCCGCACGGACACCACTTTACTTAAATCCTCTTGTGCTATGAGGTCCTGACAAAAAAGATACCCTGCCCTCATGGGGCCCACGGTATGAGAACTGCTTGGTCCTATTCCGATACTAAAAAGATCGACCACACTCAGGTTGGTTTCTAACTGTTTTTGACGTTGATCGGCATTCATTAATTGGCACTCCTTAAATCAAAAGCTTTTAAGATGTGCCCCCTCCGTCCTTCTGACCGAAACAATTTCCCCGTTCAGACTATTGCAAGATACGGGATTGACTTCGGTGGGATGATCTATACACCCTCTTTCCAGAGCCTTAAACCTAACATGATAACGGTGCCTCTAGAAGTTTATCGGGGCGATTGCTTCTTCGGCGTTGGTCACTACCACCAACTCTCTCATGCCGGCATAAAAGGAATATTGAATTAATATAAAAGAAGAAAGTTGGTTTTACTAGTCTTCAGAATGATATCGGGCTTCTATTTCTGTTGCATTTTTTCTAACCTTTGCCATCAGGTTACGTAATTGATCGCGCTCATCTTCAGAAAGACCTGCCAAAAGTTCTTCTTCCAACTGGCGGACTTTGGCGACCAGATCCTGAAAGACCAACTGACCAGAGCGTGTCAATTGTAGCGCAACTTTGCGCCGATCATTTTCATCCACACGGCGCTCCAGATATCCCGCTTTGGTCAACCCTGCAATTGCCCGGCTGACGCGAACCTTATCGATACTGGACCGTTTGACAATTTCGCCCGCTGATAAAGGCTGTTCATTGCCCAAAACCGCCATGGCCCGCCATTCAGATACGGTTATGTTGTATTCTCTTTCATAAATGTTCGATACAGACTGGCTGACAGCACGGTAATAAATACGTACCAAATATGGAAAGAAACTTTCCAACTGAAAAGCATCCAAAGGCCCTTTTTTCATAACTCTTTCCCGAGATTTTTTAAATTAGTTTCATTCATAACCATTTAAGAACAGCACGCGCCCAAGTGCAAGTTTTTTTGAGAAACTGCATTTTTTTCTTGATTAGTTACAATTGCAACCTTTATAGTTTCATTTGTAACTTATTTGGCAGGGGAGCCATAGGGAGGAAACAAATGACAATTCAAAAAATTCACCACGTTGCCTATCGTTGTAAAGATGCGAAAGAAACAGTGGAATGGTATCAAAAATATTTGGATATGGATTTCGTACTGGCAATTGCTGAAAACGAAGTCCCATCGACAAAAGAACCTGACCCGTACATGCATATCTTTTTAGATGCGGGTAACGGCAACATTCTGGCTTTCTTTGAATTACCAAATTCACCAGAAATGGGCCGTGATGAAAACACACCGGCCTGGTGTCAACACATCGCCTTTCAGGTTACGGATTTGGATGAACTGATGTCGATCAAAGCCAAACTGGAAGCGGACAAAATCGAGGTTGTTGGCCCCACGGATCACACCCTCTTTCAATCTATTTATTTCTTCGATCCCAGCGGTCATCGTCTTGAATTAGCAGCCAATACAGACACACCGGACATGCACAAACGTCTGGATGATGTGAAATGGGACATGCTTGAAGAATGGTCCAAAACCAAACGCGCGCCAGAACATGCAAAATGGATGCATGAAAAAGAATTCAACGCCTAAGAGCTACTCACAGGGAGAGATCATAATGCTCAACACATACCAATATCCGGAATTTGATTATATTCAGTCCGAAGAACAAAAGTCCGGTGACGTCAAACGTCACAAAGCCGTTATTATTGGCTCCGGCCCCATTGGCCTGACCACCGCCCTTGATTTTGCAAAGCAAGGCATTCCGGTTGTCGTTTTAGATGACAACAACACTGTTTCCATTGGTTCTCGCGCTGTTTGTTATGCCAAACGCCCCTTGGAAATCATGGACCGTTTAGGCGTTGGCGAACGCATGATCGAAAAATCAGTTGAATGGAAAGTTGGTAAAGTCTTTCGTGATGAAGAACTGGTATATCAGTTTGACCTTCTGCCCGAAGACGATCATAAAATCCCTGCCTTTATCAATCTGCAACAGTATTACCTTGAAGAATACATGATTGATGAATGCAAGAAACAATATGGCGACCTGATCGATTTTCGCTGGAAATCCAAAGTCATCAGCATTAAAAACAATGATGACCATGTTAAAATGCAAGTCGAAACCCCCGACGGCGTTTATGGCATGGAAGCCGAATATGTGGTCGCTTGTGATGGGGCTAATTCCGATACCCGCAAGATGTTGGGATTGGATTTTGAAGGTCACTTCTTCCAGGACCGTTTCCTGATTGCCGATGTGGTTATGAAAGCCGATTTCCCAGCTGAACGCTGGTTCTGGTTCAACCCGCCCTTCCACCGTAACCAGTCTGTTTTGCTACATATGCAGGCAGATGACGTCTGGCGTATCGACTTCCAACTTGGCTGGGATTGCGACCCGGAAGAAGAAAAGAAACCGGAGAAAGTTATCCCGCGCCTGAAAGAAATGCTCGGCGATGATGTTGAATTTGAACTGGAATGGGTGTCTGTCTATCAATTCGCCTGCCGTCAGTTGCAGGACTTTAAATGCGGCCGCGTGTTTATTGCAGGCGATGCAGCCCATCAGGTTTCCCCGTTTGGTGCGCGTGGCGCCAACACAGGTGTTCAGGATATCGACAATCTAACCTGGAAGCTCAAACTGGTTATGGATGGCAAAGCCCCTGAAAAATTGCTCGACACCTACAGTGAAGAACGTGTCTTTGCCGCAGCAGACAACCTGCTTAACTCAACACGTTCCACCGACTTCATCACACCAAAAAGCCCGATCTCCAAAGCCTTCCGTGATGCTGTACTCGATCTCGCCAGTGACTATGAATTCGCCCGTCCTCTGGTCAATTCCGGTCGCCTATCCACGCCGACCCCATATCTGAATAGCTCGCTCAACACGCCGGATAGTGACAGCTTTGACGGCAAGATGAAACCGGGCACCAACTGTGCCGATGCGCCGGTCACTGTAAATGGTCAGGATGGCTGGTTGCTCAATCAAATGAACGACTCACGCTTTAAACTCATAAGCTTTAATGCCGATGCACCGAAAACTTTGAACGTTAACGGGATCGAAGTCGAGGTCATCGCCGTGGGCCGTGATCTGCAAGACCGCAAAGGTCTCTTGAAAGAACGCTATGACGGACAGGACGGCACCACCTACCTGATCCGCCCGGACCAACATGTGGCCGCACGCTGGCGTCAGTTTGACGAAAGCAACATCGAACAAGCCGTTAAACGCGCTATTGCAGCAGCATAAAGGATAAAAACCATGAGCTTAAACACAAAACCTAACCTTGCCTCCCCCGATGACTTCTACCAGGAACTCATCGACACTCATCGCGACTTATCAGACGAAGACAGCCGCGACCTTAACGCCCGCTTGATCCTTCTTCTTTGTAACCATATTGGTGACATGGATGTGATCAGCGAAGCCTTAAAGGCCGCAAAAAAAGCATAAAACCACAAAGGCCTCCCTTAAAACGGAGGCCTTTTTTATGGGGATGAAAAAAAACTGAAAAAAAACAAAATTCACCCTTGCCAATCCCCTAAACTTTAGGCTATTACCCTCTCCACAAACTGATGAGGATGGCTGGCTGAGTGGTCGAAAGCGGCGGTCTTGAAAACCGTTGTACCGAGAGGTACCTGGGGTTCGAATCCCTAGCCATCCGCCATTAAAACCCCGCGCAAGCGGGGTTTTTTATTGTCTAAGTTATTGAAATAAAAAGATTTATCTTAAATATTGACACTGCGCAGAATCCCTAAATTGTGTCACAGTGACACAAAACGTGACACATTTTGTGTCACATAACGAAACCACTATTTTCCAGTAAAATCATAATTCCTTTGAATAAAACATTAGATTTTGCAAGAATTTATGTACAAATTTTGTTCCTCAAATTCCGAGACATTCCTTTGGCATTAGTAAGTCATATATTAGGGAATTGCCCTAAGTGTAAAAGTATAGCTTCATTTGGAATAGTCGACGTTCGTTCGAATTATGTTTCTAAGGGCTGCCGACACTGTCAATACAAGGAAAATGAAAACTTACCGCCCCTTCGGAAGAAAATTTTATATTTGGACCAATTTTTCCTAAGCCACACATTTCGGGGAAAGGAAAAAAAATTTATCGATGCTGCTAAACGCATAGAAAATTTAGCAGCGAAACAATTGTTGATCGTACCATTCTCAAGCTTACATGAAGATGAAACCTATCAATGGGAACGACACTCAGAGTTAATTGAGTTCATAAAAGAAACATCAAGAGGTCATGAATTTCTACCCGATTACCAAGTCGAACAAAATCAATTAACAAAGGCCTTCGAGTCTTGGATAAGCGGAGCTCCACCATTTTATAAGAAAAGTGAGGACGATGTTTTTCCTAAAAACATCCATGAGTGGGAAAGCTACTACAGAATTGATGTCGGGCAGTATACTAAAGACCGAGAATTAGTGAGGGAGCTAAAAAAACAATCCGTTGATTCCTTAGTAGATATCTTTGACGGATGGCGAGCATCCAACACAACTTTTGAAGAAGATGTGATCATGGAATTGAATGCATCAGCAAAATCGTATTTAGATTCATATTTTCTCTACGTTGAAAGAATACTTAGCGGTGACTTAATGGCCCAACTAAATGCACCAATAATGTCACGAATGGTTGAAGCGTTATTATTACATACTCCGAATGATATAAGCAGTGATAAACGCCTTAAAATGATTATAGACTTTTTTACATCCGAACATTTTCGTTTATGCCCATATCAAAACTTATCAGCTAAAATTTTCGCAGCTCTAAAATTACAGGTCAAGCAAGGAGCTTATGCAAATGACATAAAAGCCAGAAAAAAACTGTCTGGCTTTTTCTACGATGTATCACACATCTCGAACTACGCACCTTATTGCCACGCATTTTTTGCGGATAAATCAATGTCCCAATTAGTCGCCCGACCAGAAGTCTCACTATCAAAAAATTATGAAGTAAAAGTCTTCTCAGTGGAAACCATGGATGATTTTCTTTGCTGGCTAGAAAGTCTCGAAGAAGAAATGACTGAAGAGCATATTATGGCATTAAGAAAGGCCTACCCTAAACTTGTTTTAGATCATTGAATCCCTTGTGACACAAAACGTGACACATTTCGTGACACACAAAACTCCTAAATATATTAAAAACAATAACTTATAAGGTATTATTTTTACTTTGAAATCCCTAGCCATCCGCCATTAAAAACCCCGCGCAAGCGGGGTTTTTTATTGCCTAAGCGATTGAAATAAAACCTTTATCTTTAATCTTAACTCTGAGCAGAATCCCTAAATTGTGTCACAGCAACACAAAACGTGACATATTTTATGACACATTAAATATATAAATCATTTAAAAACAAAAACTTATTAGGTAATATTTTAACTTTGCAATCCTTAGCCATCCACCATTAGAAACAGCAAAACTCTCCTATAGAAAATCCAATATACGCTGAAAACACCAAGTCCTATATAAAAATGCACATCGTTAGCGGCCTCTAACGTATGGAGATATATGGGTTTTGACCTCCACACTTTGATTATAAGGTAAATAATTTTAGATCTGAAAAAATTTGAATATAAAATTCGTTAACTCAATTTAATGCACTATATATTGACAACATATTGTCAAATGTATAATGTATATTCTATGAATGATAAATCATCAAAAGTTACTCAGATTATTTTGGAGATATTTCGCCTTAACGGTTGCCTTATTAACGAAGGTAATGAGCTGGTTAAGGATTTAGGTATCACAAGCGCGCGATGGCAAGTTTTAGGGGCGTTATCTTATGCTCAGAAACCTCTAACAGTGCCTGAGATTGCCCATGATATGGGTTTAACAAGGCAGGCTGTGCAGAGATTGGTAAATGAAATGACGGCAGATGATTTTGTCACCACAAGAGAAAATATAAACCACAAGCGCTCAAGACTTATTGAGTTAACAAAACATGGGCAGGATATATTCAATCAAGCCATGAAACGTCAAAATCAATGGGCAGAAGCTTTAGCAAAAGGTTTTAGCATACATGATTTAAACACAGCCTTAGAACTAATGACTTTACTGCGTCAAAGGCTTGAACAAGAAAAACGATAAGGAATATAGTAGTATGAACCGTCAAATCATAAAAACTGCTCATCCGATTGCAGGGGCTGTAGCACTATTAACCATCCTGACATTCTGGTCCGCGACAGTTTTCTCCAAATATTTAGGAGACCCAGAAATGATCGTCCAGGTCAAAACAATGATCCTTTATGGAATGATTTTGCTTGTTCCGGCTATGGCGGTTTTAGGTGGAACAGGATTTAAACTTGGCGGCAAATCAACCTATCCGTTAATTGTGTCTAAACGAAAAAAAATGCCTATTATTGCTTTGAACGGATTAATTATCTTGGTTCCATCTGCTGTTATTTTGCAACAAATGGCTGTTTCTGGAAAATTTGGCACTTTATATTTAATCATACAAAGCATAGAGCTCATAGCAGGAGCGCTTAATATAATCTTGTTAGGCATTGCTTTTCGACAAGGCTTAAAATTCACCAAAAGAATATGAACACAAGTTTCGTACCTTGCTTTACATTGTTCATTCATTGCCTATGATTGGTATCTGGACTGTATTAAGACGTTGCAATAGTTTTTCCTATAACATTGTGATTATTGAATAAGTTTATTGGAACACCCTATTTAAAATAGGGAAAGAAAGAAGTTTGCTATTCAAACACGCCATAAATCCTTGAAAACTCCGCATTTCAGAGTTTTTTTTATTTCTTAGCCACCAATCTGCTAATCTCTATGAATTAAACTTCTTGAACAGTTTTGTTTCATCAAAAAGTTGTTCAAGTTCGGCCATCCGGCTTTTGGTGTGTTCCCATGTTCGGGCTTGGACGGCGGCGATCAGGGCTTCCAAGACGAAAAGGGTTACGGCGGAGGAGTCCCAGGGCGATGGGACTTCTGTTCTGAGGTTAAAGACATATTTGGCATTTTTTGAGGCTGGCGAGCTCCATTGATCTGTAAAGAGAACTATTCTAACCCCGCGTTCACGGGCCAATTTTGTCAGGTTGATGATGTTATGTTCATACCGGCGTACATCAAATGCCAGTAAAACGTCCCCTTTTTGCATATTTAAAAGATAATGCGGCCAGGTGTTGGAGTTGGACGCGACCCGTGTCACGCGGCGACGCGCAACCTGCATGTGGGTAAAGAAATAATCCGCAAGGGATCGGGTAATGCGCCCGCCCACAATATGTAAGGTGTGTTCTTCGCTGCACAAAATCTCGACGACCTCATCAAACATGGACGGATCAATCTGCATCAAAGACTGTTTCAGGTTCTCCATCGTTGCATCGGCAAATTTATTGAGAACATGTTCATCTGAAGCACTTTCGCTCCACCGATTGTATTTCGTAATCGGGCTGGAGATTTTTTCTTCCAACTCAAAACGAACCGCCGTTTGAAAGTCTGGAAAACCCTTAAAACCGATTTTTTTTAACATGCGTAAAACGGTTGGCGTGGAGACATTGGCACTTTCTGCCACCGTTGTAATGCTCCCCAGACAGGATACGGGAAAGTTTTCCAAAATGGTGTTGGCAAACCTCCGTTCTGTTGGTGTCAGAAGTTCAAAATTTTCCCGAATGAGTTCAGTAACACCTTTGCTGGTTGATTTACTCATTCTGTCCTCCTGAACATGCTTTTAAAACGATTAAAAATATCACTTTGCCAACTTTGTAAAAAATATAACAGAAAGGGTCTTGTCTGAAAATATTTTTTCTGTCACAGTTTTTACCAATCGGCGTTCAACGTCGTTTTAAACTTATTTGTGTGACTTAGCAGTGTGATGCCCTGATGTCCGAAGCTTTTGAAATTTATAATGAAAACGGCAGTTTCCCTCTCTTGCTGGTTTGCGAACACGCCAGCAATTACGTGCCATCACGCTATAATGGTCTGGGCTTAGACGAAGACCTTTTACAATCGCATATCGCATGGGATCCGGGGGCGCGTCAGGTTGCCTTAAAACTCGCGGATATGCTGGATTGCCCCCTTGTTGCTGCGGGGATGTCGCGCCTGCTTTATGACTGTAATCGCCCCCCCGAAGCCAAAGATTCGATCCCTGTTCTTAGCGAGATTTATCCGATTCCGGGTAATGTGGATTTAACATCCGAAGAAAAAAACTGGCGAATTGAAAATATTTACCAGCCCTTTCACAGCGCGGTTGAAAACACATTTTCCAAGCTCGAAAACACAGATATCGTTCCATCCATGGTGACGATCCATTCCTTTACACCTGTGTACAAGGGTGAGAAAAGGAAAGTTGAAATCGGCATCCTGCATGACAGCGATACCGCCTTAGCTGACCATATTCTAGATGCCTCATCTGATTTTGAAGACCTCGTCATTGCCCGAAACGAACCCTACAGCCCAACCGATGGCGTCACCCATAGCCTGAAACTACATGGGCTCAACAAGGGGCGTAGAAATGTGATGTTCGAAATTCGCAATGATTTAATCAGTAACGAAAACAAAGCGGCAGACATGGCAGCACGCCTTGCGCCAATGATTAAAAATGCCGTTTTAAACCAAAGCAGTCATAAAAAGCCGGGGGAAGACGTGTGAATAATATACTGCGAAAATATATCAAGATCATCGATGCGATAAATTATCGTATGGGACGGATTGCCATGTACGGTGTCTTTCTTCTTGTCGGCATCTTACTTTGGTCATCCATATCCAAAACATTTTTCCTACCGTCTTTATGGACGCTGGAAATGGCACAATTCGCCATGGTCGCCTATTACATCATGGGCGGTCCCTATTCCATTCAAATGGGGTCAAACGTGCGTATGGATTTGCTCTACGGCAGCTGGCGACCACGTACGAAAATGTTGGTTGATTGTGTCACGGTTTTCTTTTTGATTTTTTATCTCGGTGTCATGCTCTACGGCGGTATTGACAGCACAACTTATTCTCTCATGTATGGCGAGCGTAGCCCGACGGCTTGGCGCCCATATCTCTGGCCAATTAAAATTATTATGTGTTTCGGTCTATTTATGATGATCCTTCAATGCCTTTCAGAACTCTGTAAGGACGTCCTTCGCCTGCATGGGGAGGAAGTTTAATGTCCTATGAGATGATCGCCATCTTCATGTTTTCCTCCATGATGCTAATGCTGTTAACCGGACAACGCGTCTTCGGGGCCATCGGTTTTGTCGCTGCAGTTGCGGCACTAGCCCTTTGGGGGACAGGTGGATCAGACATTCCTTTTGCGGGTGCCATGAAGTTGATGAAATGGTATCCCCTGCTGACACTGCCGATGTTTATTTTCATGGGATATGTCCTGTCTGAAAGTAAAATTGCAGATGATCTTTATAAAATGTTCCATGTCTGGATGGGGCCTGTCAGTGGTGGTCTGGCCATTGGGACAATTTTATTGATGGTTCTGGTTTCTGCCATGAACGGTTTGTCCGTTGCCGGCATGGCCATTGGGGCAACGATTGCCCTGCCTGAGCTTTTGCGTCGTGGCTATGACAAGATCATGGTCACGGGGGTTATTCAGGCCGGGTCCAGCTTAGGCATCCTGGTGCCGCCCTCTGTTGTGTTGGTGCTTTACGCGATGATTGCCCGTCAACCTGTCGGTCAATTGTGGCTGGCTGGTGTGATCCCGGGCTTGATGATGGCCGCCATGTTTGTGATCTATATCGTCATTCGCTGTAAGATTAACCCAAAACTCGGCCCCGTTCTGGATGCCGAAGAACGCGACATCAGTATGGCTGAAAAATTACGCCTGTTGCGTTCTGGCCTTCTGCCATTTGGGATTTTCTTTGCCATGATGATCCCTTTTGTCAACGGTTGGACATCCCTTGTCGAAAGTTCAGCTATTGGTGCCATGACGGCTTTTGTTGCAGCGGTCTTAAAAGGACGCATGACAAAAGAAGTCTTTGAAAATTCTGTTCGAAATACGCTTGGAATTTCCTGCATGTTTATGTGGATTATTCTAGCAGCGCTTGGGTTTGGCGCGGTCTTTGATGGTCTTGGTGCTGTCAAAGCCATTGAAAACCTATTTACGGAGCAACTGGGTTTAAGCCCCTGGATGATTTTAATTTTAATGCAGCTAAGTTTCATCCTAATGGGCACGTTCCTGGACGATACAGCAATGCTGGTTATCGTGGCACCGCTTTATGTTCCATTGGTCGGCGAGCTGGGTTTTGATCTGATCTGGTATGGCGTGCTCTACACCATCACCACACAGATTGCCTATATGACCCCACCCTTTGGATATAACCTCTTTCTCATGCGGGCCATGGCACCGCCTGAGATTGGCCTAAAAGACATCTACAAGTCGATTTTACCGTTTGTGATGGTAATGACGCTGGCGTTAGCTATTGTCATGATCTTCCCCGAAATCGCCTTGTGGCTGCCTGACTACGTTTATGGAAAATAATAAGGAACTCCCTTTTTAAGACTTTATTACTATGTAACCGTTAGGAGGTTTACGAAATGACTACAAGACGTGACGTACTGAAAACAGCTGGTTTGGCTGGTGTCGCTGCCGCAGGTTCTGCCCTTGCAACACCTGCTATTGCAAAATCCAAAATCAAATGGCGTATGCAGACTTATGCTGGTCCGGCATTGGCTGAACATGTCATCAAGCCTGCAATTGACAGCTTTAACAAAATTGCTGGCGACGAAATGGAAATTGAACTCTATTTTGCTGACCAGCTTGTCCCGACAGGTGAATTGTTCCGCGCCATGCAAAAAGGCACCATTGATGCGGTTCAATCTGACGATGACTCCATGGCTTCCCCAACAGAAGTAACTGTTTTTGGTGGTTATTTCCCATTTGCATCTCGTTACTCTCTCGACGTGCCAGTTCTGTTCAACCAATATGGTTTGAAAGAAATCTGGGAAGAAGAATATGCAAAAGTAGGTGTTAAACACATCTCTGCCGGTTCTTGGGACCCTTGCCACTTTGCAACAAAAGACCCGATCAATTCATTGGAAGACCTGAAAGGCAAACGCGTCTTTACCTTCCCGACAGCAGGTCGCTTCCTGTCACAGTTTGGTGTTGTTCCCGTAACACTGCCATGGGAAGACATTGAAACAGCTGTACAATCCGGTGAACTCGACGGGATTGCATGGTCAGGTATTACTGAAGATTACACAGTGGGCTGGGCAGATGTGACCAACTACTTCCTGACAAACAACATTTCTGGCGCTTGGGCTGGTTCTTTCTTTGCGAACATGGATCGTTGGAACGAACTGCCTGCACATCTGCGTGAACTGCTGACCGTTTGTATGGATCAAAGCCACTATTATCGTCAGTGGTGGTACTGGGGTGGCGAAGCTTCCCTGCGTGTCAACGGTTCTAAAATGCAACTGACTTCTATCCCTGATGCAGAATGGAAAACAGTTGAAGACGCTGCTGTTAAATTCTGGGATGAAATCGCAGCAGAATCTGAAACCAAGAAAAAAGTTGTGGAAATCATCAAGAAGTACAATGCGGACATGCTTAAAGCTGGTCGCCCGTACCGCTACGGCTGATCTCCAACTTTTAACTATCATGACTAACTAAAAGGAAACAACCATGCCCGGTAATCTGACATTTGATCAACTGAAAGATCAGGTCTCACAGGGTTCCATCGATACTGTTTTGGTTTGCCTGATCGATATGCAAGGCCGTTTGATGGGCAAGCGCTTTCATGCACAAAACTTTGTTGATATTTCCTATGAGGAAACCCACTGCTGCAATTATCTGCTAGCAACCGATTTGGAAATGGCAACCCCCGATGGGTATGCAGCAACCAGTTGGGCGCAAGGCTACGGCGACTATGTAATGAAGCCGGATCTTGACACCCTTCGGTTGGTGCCATGGTTGGAAGGTACGGCGATGGTCCTGTGTGATACACTGGACCATCACCACCACAAACCTGTCCCCCATTCCCCACGTCAGGTTCTTAAACGTCAAATCGAACGTTTGGCTGAACTTGGTTATAAAGCCATGACAGCAACAGAACTGGAATTTTTCATCTTTGAAAAAAGCTTTGATGAAATCCGAAAAAATGGCTTTAGAGACCTTGAACCCATCAGTGGATATAACGAAGATTATCACATCTTCCAAACCACGAAGGAAGAAGGGGTCATGCGCCCATTGCGCAACCATCTGTTTAATGCAGGCATACCTGTGGAAAATACCAAAGGGGAAGCCGAAAGCGGACAGGAAGAACTGAATATCCGATATGCCGATGCGCTGACCTGCTCGGACTATCACACCATTGCCAAACATGCGACCAAAGAAATTGCGTGGCAACAAGGTCACGCCGCCAGTTTCTTACCTAAATGGCATCATAACCGGGTTGGCAGTGCTTCACACGTCCATCAATCATTGTGGCAGGACGGCACCCCTGTTTTTTATGACCCGGATGCACCGCTTGGCATGTCCGAACTGATGCGTCATTACGTTGCCGGTTTGTTGAAATATGCCCCGGATTACACCTACTTCCTCGCGCCTTATGTCAACAGCTACAAACGCTTTGCCCCGGGTACATTTGCCCCGACAAAAGCCGTCTGGTCGATTGATAACCGAACTGCCGGTTTCCGACTATGTGCGGCAAATACCAAAGCCGTGCGCATTGAATGCCGCGTTGGTGGCTCTGACATCAACCCTTACCTTGCAATCGCGGCACAATTGGCTGCTGGCATTAAAGGGATTGAAGAAAAGCTAGAATGTCCACCAGCTGCTGATGGCGATACATACGCACAATCCAATGCACCGGATATCCCCTGTACCCTGCGCGCCGCAACAGAAACCTTGCGAAATTCAACCATGTTGAAAGAAGCACTCGGTGAAGATGTTGTCGCACACTACACCCGCGCGGCAGAATGGGAACAGGAAGAGTTTGATAAAGTCGTCACCGATTGGGAAGTTGCCCGCGGTTTCGAACGCGCCTAATTAAGTAACGATCCTCTTGTTAGAAAGGTTTACAACAATCATGACTGGATCACAAAAGACCTTGCAATGTATCAGCCCAATTGACGCGAGCGTTTATGCAGAACGTCCAATTGCCAGCAAGGAAGAAGCTTTAACTGCTGTCACAACCGCCAAAACAGCGCAGAAAGAATGGGCCACGCGCCCGTTGCAAGAGCGCATTGATCTCGTACGTAAAGGCGTGGAAAAACTGGGGGAAATGAACGAGAAAATCATTCCCGCCCTAGCTCACATGATGGGTCGCCCGATCCGATATGGCGGTGAATTTGGCGGCGTGAAAGAACGTGCAGGCTACATGGCCGATATTGCCGAAGAAGCCCTGAAACCCCTGATCGTTGAAGAAAGCGATGCATTTGAACGCCGCATTATGCGTGAACCCCATGGTTTGGTGTTTGTGATTGCCCCGTGGAACTACCCTTATATGACCGCGATTAATACGGTTGCCCCGGCCCTTATTGCAGGCAATGCGGTTATTCTGAAACATTCAACCCAGACTTTGCTGGTTGGGGAACATATGGTCAAAGCCTTCAGTGAGGCGGGCCTGCCAGCTGATTTGTTCCAGAATATCTATCTGGATCACGGCTTAACCGAAGAACTGATCGAGGCTAAAAGCTTCGATTTCATCAACTTCACTGGCTCTGTGGGGGGGGGTAAAGCCATCGAACGTGCCGCTGCCGGGACCTTCACAGGGACAGGCCTTGAACTTGGTGGTAAAGATCCGGGCTATGTCATGGAAGATGCTGATCTGGATGCCGCTGTAGATACTTTGATCGATGGCGCTATGTTCAATTCAGGTCAATGCTGCTGTGGGATTGAGCGCATTTATGTTCATGAATCCCTTTATGACGCCTTTATCGAAAAAGCCGTTAAGATTGTCAGCGGTTACAAACTGGGTAACCCGCTTGAAGAAGAAACAACCATCGGCCCAATGGCCAACAAACGCTTTGCTGATGAAGTGCGCAATCAAGTTTTTGAAGCCCTGCGTGATGGGGCAAAGGCCCTGATTGATCCGGCACTCTTCCCGCTTGATACAGGCACCGATGCTTATCTTGCCCCGCAAATTCTGGTCAATGTCTCTCATGAAATGCGCGTGATGCGTGATGAAAGCTTTGGCCCGGTTGTCGGCATTATGAAAGTCAAAAATGATGCAGAAGCAATCGAATTGATGAACGACTGTGAATTCGGCCTGACGGCGTCCCTGTGGACCTCTGATGCCCAACGTGCAGCAAACATCGCCGCACAAATCGAAACCGGGACCGTATTTATGAACCGTGCTGATTATCTTGATCCGGGCCTATGCTGGACTGGTTGTAAAAATACAGGTCGTGGCGGTGCCCTTTCTGTCATCGGTTTCCATAATTTGACCCGTGTAAAATCCTACCACTTTAAAAAGGCGTTGTAAAAATGACCATTACAGCAAATTGGAGCTACCCCACAGCTATTCGTTTTGGTGCCGGGCGCATTCAGGAACTGGCAGAGGCCTGTGCCTCTGTTGGGATGAAAAAACCCTTATTTGTGACAGACTCAGGTCTGGTGAACTTGCCGATCGTTGCAACCGCCCTTGATGTACTGGACAAAAACGGCATGGGACGGGCAATGTTCAGCGAAGTTGAACCGAACCCAGATGAGATCAGCCTTGCAAAAGGGTTGGAAATGTACCGTGCAGGCGGTCATGATGGTGTGGTCGCCTTTGGTGGCGGCTCTGCCCTTGACCTTGCCAAAATCATTGCCTTTATGTCCGGTCAAACCCGCCCTGTATGGGATTTCGAAGACATCGGGGACTGGTGGACCCGTGCAGACGTTGATGGTATCGCCCCGATTATTGCCGTCCCGACAACAGCAGGGACTGGTTCTGAAGTCGGACGTGCCGGTATTTTGACCAACAGTGTCGATCATGTGAAAAAGATCATTTTCCACCCTAAAATGCTGCCCTCAGTCGTTATCTGTGATGCTGAACTGACAGTGGGCCTACCCCCTGTTATTACGGCGGGAACAGGGATGGATGCGTTCATTCACTGTTTTGAAGCCTATAGCTCAAACTTCTATCATCCCATGTCACAAGGGATTGCCTTGGAAGGCATGAAGTTGGTCAAAGACAATCTGCTTACCGCCTATAAAGATGGCACAAACATCGAAGCCCGCTCTCACATGATGAGTGCTGCGGCCATGGGGGCAGTTGCATTCCAAAAAGGACTGGGTGGTGTTCATGCGCTATCCCATCCGTTGGGTGCTGTCTACAATACGCCACACGGCATGACCAATGCCATCGCCCTGCCCGTTGTCCTTAAATTCAACCGTCCTGCGATTGAAGATAAAGTCAACTGTCTGGCAGCCTATCTTGGCATTGAAGGGGGATTTGACGGTTTTTATGACTGGGTGATCGAATATTCACGCGCCCTGAATGTACCTGAAAAAATGTCTGCCCTTGGCGTAGACAAAAAGCAGATCGATCTGCTTGCAAAAATGGCAGTTGATGATCCAAGTGCGGGGGGCAACCCGATCGAACTGAGCGTCGATATCACCACTGCCCTTTATGAAGAAGTCATCTAACTTAAACTGAGCTTTTTCAACCACAATACAAAAAAAGACAGTCTGCATACTGACTGTCTTTTTTTTGCTTTTAAAGTTTATTATTTTAATGCCCTAGAAGTGAGCGGAAAAATCATTAACCGCTTTCTGGATATCCTTACCGATAAAGATCAAAAACCGATCGGCCCCTTGCGCTTCATCGGAATCAGTCATCATGGGCGCACCGGGAACATATTGAATTAATTGGGGGGCTTCACAATCACTTAAGTCGATCACCCCTTTCACCCTAAGTACATTTTCTGGCAGGGAGCTCATAGCCTCGTTCAGTTTTTTTGCAGCAAGGGGTGAAGCAGGCTTCCAGATCAGACTGGAAATGCCATCCTCTAGATGTGTGTGATGATGGTCATGGTCAGCATGATCGTGATGATGATGGTTGTGACCATGGTCATGTGTATGCTCACAGGTGGAGGCATGATCTTTCACACGCGTATCTTCACGTTTCCATGAGGCATTAATACCATACAGTTTTGCAGGGTTAATATCCCCATAATCTGTACAATAGACAGGGGCAACGGGATTTAATTTGGCAATGCCGTCTTCCAATTCGCGGCGATGATCCTCATTTATTTCAGAGGATTTATTCAGCAAAACCACATCAGCAAGACGCACCTGATCGCGTGCTATTTCATATTCATTCAATGTTTGCAAGCCCAGTCGCGCATCAACCATGCTTGTAATGGAAGAAAAGGTTACGTCATCTTCCAGTTCGTTAATTTCAGAAATCAGATTCGCCGGATTAGCCAAGCCAGTCGTTTCTAAAACAACAAAGTCAGGCTGATAATCACGCAAGATATCAGCCAGCGCCAATTTCAAATTACCCGCCAATGTACAACAGACACAGCCTTCATCCATTTCAGAAACTGCATAACTTTGACCTAATAAGCTTGCGTCCAGTCCTTTTTGCCCGATTTCGTTTTGAACAACAGCGACAAAACCATTATGTGCAGCTTGATATTCAATAAAGCGGGTCAGAAAACTTGTTTTTCCAGAGCCGAGAAAACCTGTCAGTACAATTAATTTCGGTTTTTCCTTGATACCAAGGGAACGTTTATCCAAAGAATTTTTGGCCCCTGTCATTTCTGCCTGCAACCAGCTGGCCTTATCATATGGCTCTGGTAAATCTGCCGGGGCCTGCCATGTAGTCAAGATGGTTTCAAGGGGACAAAACTTATCATATGTCGCCCAACCGATTTCAAGACGTTGGCGATTTATATCTGTTGCCAGTTCAACAACCATACCACCTGTGCTGTCATAAAAATGACGTTCACAAGCCCCTTCAGAAATCTGCAGGTTTGTCGGTTTTGTTCTAACAGCATGGGTCATCGAAGCGACAAGGTTTTCAAAAAATGGTAAGGCACAAGCCAAACTATCAAGGTTTTGATCACACTCGCCGGGGGCAACGGCCTCAATCACTTCGGTTGCAGTTTTTACTTTAAGGCCGTCACTTGCAATAATCTGCGTATATTCATCAGCTTCAAGTGAAAGTGAAAATTGACCAAATTTATTAACTTGGCAATGGATCTTCGCAACAGTGAATAGTCGGCTTAAATCATCGAAAGCTGGGAAATCGCGTAACCGTTCGATAAAGTCGTCTGCCATGGCGCAGATGCCCGCCTCGACAGAAAAATTGTTTAAACGTTCTTCTTCTGGGGATGGAAAATAGGATAGATTAAAACTTGCCACTCCCCCCTCGTCCGAGGTTTCTTCAGAAGCAATGCATTGCAGACCAAAGACACCTGCAAACCCTGCAATCCGGGTTGTTAGACTGCCGGGATCACACGCACATTCATGCATACCGCGCCATCCTAAATGTTGACGCACACCAGGAATAAAATTGACCCGCAACAAAGCTGCACCGGGAAGGCTTGCAGCAGTTCTGGCCGGATCTTCAAGGGTGGATGGTGGTAATATTGAGGAAAGGTCGCAGCGCATGATGAAACTCCTTTTATCGAAAAGGAAAATCAGCAGGCCGTCGAAAAGGGCGACGGCCCGCCAGTTGTATAGAAGGTTATCCGAAGGTAATCACGTCACCATTACCCAGATAGGCTTTGTCTTTAGAGCGATAACGTGCTGTACCTTCAATCACAGGATAGCCTGCAGTTACGAATTTTCTCGCACACAAGACACCGGTGCAATGGTTGCACCCGATCTTTTCAAAGCCATAGTTCCGAAGGGAGATGACAAGGTCATCATATTTCGGATCCCAGTCATCAAATGGCGAAATGTGAAGCCCACCGTAAATACCATGGAAGTTATCATTTTCGTATTTGATTTCTTTGATGGCTGTTTCTGCAAACCGGATGATGCCTTGATGGCAGCACCCTGTGACGCTGACTAACCCTTTGTCAGCGACATTGAAGTACAAGGATTGTTCACCGAAGACACGGCAAATAATCGGAATTGGGAAGACATAGCTGGCCATACCCGGCAGGAATGTTTTCAAACCGTTTTTGACTTCAATGACTTCCCCTTTATGACCACTGTCTTTGATATATTGCAGACCTTCTGGATAAAATCCTTCAGGGATGTAAATAGTAATTTCAGGGTCATATTTCATTGTGACTGGAAGACCCCAGAAGTGGTCAAAATGTTCATGTGAGATAAACAAGGCTTCAATTTCTTTGTTGCGAAGCATTTTATCAATGCCTTCACGTTTGAAGCTTTCATCCATCCACTTATAGGACCAGCCACTGTCGAGCAGGAATTTATGTTTGTCACCTTCCATTCCTTCGACTTCGACCAAGGCTGCGAAACCGCCCGCATTGTCAGAGTGAATAGTTTCGCGTTCAATAATTTCCCATGCTTCATCCAATTTATCAGGCAACAGGTGTTTGATTTTTTGGATACCATCTTCATAGGAACCATTGCCAAGACCTTTTCCGTTACCAAATGGTGGCCAGTTATAGTCATATTGGTTTACCAATAGACCCCCTGCCCCTTTGATGTCACCCATCAGGACGGCATTTTCAAACCATGAGGTTTCGGAAATGTTTGTGACCTTGACACTTTTGCAGATCCCGATGTCAGTCATTTTACGATCGGTTTCAGCGAAGTGGGTTTTACGTGCTGAGGAGTATGAATAGAACCCCATTGCACCGAGTAACCCAACGCCGACGCCTGTTGTAGCGCCTTTTAAGAACGATCTGCGATCAGATGTACCAGACATGACTTTTCTCCTCTCGCTAGGGTTACTCAATAATCGTGATCATGCTGTAGAACGAAGGCAGCGCGAACACGGTGATGAAATAGAAGGCAACGCCGCAGACAGCACCAACACCAAGACCCAGGCCCCAGTTTTCACGTGGACGTGCATCTTCGATTTGGGCAAGTTTCATTTGACGTTCTGCGGCAAGTTCATCTGCACTTTTGATTTCAAGTTTCCAACCCGGCCAATTATCCATGAACCAGTGATGAACCAGCATCAGATTAACGAGCCAGATCATCGGGATCATCGGGAATTGTTGTGGGTGAGAGAAACCTTTTTGAGTCCCAAGGAACAGATGTGAAGTTTTGTAGTACACGATGTACAGCAGAACTGAAGCGGCCAATACGATCAGTGTACGTACAGCAACATTAACCGGCATGGAGAACTTCCGTGGCCAATTGTCAAAATAGAAGTGCAAGACAAGGGCTGGAACAAGGAAGAAGATCGCCATTTCACCGACATGCAACCAGCGCCAGTCTGGTGCAAAGGCACGACGTGTTCCGCGGACTGCTTCGCCCCATGTCAATTCTTGTGCAAAATACAGGAAGAAGTGAACAGAAACGGCAATCGCAATAATTCCGAAGAAAGTCGCAAGACGACGTAACCAGTTGTTGCGGATCAGGTTGAAGGGATAACGCTCCCAGATGGTTTCCACCAGCCAGACCACAACTGTACAGCACATGATCCAGGAGATATGGAAGTTACCGGAAACGGTATCAGCAAATTCTTCCCAATACGGTGGTGCGATTGAGGTGAAGTACTGCCACGGGTGATACAGAATACCCATATGTGGGTGCATGGTTACAAAATACACCACAGTTGACAGGAAGAAGCTTGCAATAAGAATGGAAAAACCACGACCTGGTTGGGTCATTTTTTCCCATGGGCTATTCTCGAAAGCCACGACCCAGGCTGGTGACAACCAGGATGCAATAGCGGCAAACATCAAAATTGCCAGACTTGCATATTCAATGGCAAAGAAAGATGTGATGCCAGGAAGTTTTTCGAGTTGTTCAGGGTTAAAGTAGGCCAGACCAAAGTTGCCGAGCAAGCCTTCAAAGAAGCCTTTAATCAAAACAACAAGGATCAAGACTGAACCACCAGTAAGGACGACGCCTTTCAGCAATGGATGGGTATTTTCAAGCCAGGCCCGTTTAAAAGGCCAGAAATCAAACAGATAAACCATCCAGATCATCATGATCAGCCACCAGCGGCAATACATATAACCTACATACGGAGTATACATACGCAACACACCGCGCGGATCTTGGAAAATCCACCATGTTGCATAGAATACGGCTACTAACAGGACTAGATTGACCAGCGCTGAAACAGGGCCAGGCCATCTTTTGACCAGTTTTCTTTCCTCTAGGAAGCCTACGCCATAGTTTTCCATGACACTCTCCCGTTAGGTTTGACGAGGAACCCTGTAAAAAACAGGTTGTTCCTTGTACGATTACTCTCCGCGTTGTTCTTGCATACATAAACAGATTGCTGCGAGTAAGGCTTCTTGTTCCATGTTGTCAGCATCCAGACCAAGACGTTCAGCTTCTGCGCGTAGCATGTCGGGAGTGAAATCAGATTGAATCGCTTCCAGCGGCAAGCCACCGAAAGAGGGTTGTTTAGGCATTTCACAGGGTGTTACCTGTGATGCAGACGCTGATTTGTGATGTTCTGTTTTAAAGAACGCCCCATGTAACAGGTCTCTGCGTGACATTAAGCCGAGGTTCAACATCTTGCTTCCTCCTGAACAGCGTTTGCAATGACGGGTGATAAAGGCACGTTACGTAATTTGGAAAATGCAACGGCCGTATTGACGATTTTTCGCCGTGTTGCACAGCGTGCCTGTTCTACGTTCTTATCTTTCAGTGCACGGAAAATGCGTACGAAGTCACCAAACATTTTGGCCCGTTCATCTTCGGGGAAAGATAGAAAACGTGGGAAGACCACCGATGCACTCACACAAAGTGAACGCACAACCTCGTCAACAACGGGGTTATCGGTCGCTGTCGCAATTTTATAGAAAAATTTTTTAGTTTGAGCTTTGATCTGGTTCATATCTTGTTCAACGATCGCAGACCCTAATTTTGAAATAATCTCTTCAAGTTTTTTAACCTCAAGACTATCAATCCGAAGAGCTGCAAGCCCCACCAGTTCCGGCAAAAAAAGATAGGCTGCCTCCAAACGCGACATAAGATTGATGACAGAATCATCATCCATCAAGTCCGTTTTATGTGAATGGGGTTCACGTGAAGTGAGATAACATCCGCTGCCTTTGCGAATAGACACCATGCCGCGTGTTTCTAAACGTTTCAAGACATGGCGCAATGTATTGCGGCTCACACCAAGATCAGCAGAAAGCTGGCGTTCAGCGGGCAGACGCTCCCCAACTTTCCACGACCCATCAGAAATCATCTGAACGAGTTGCGCGTCCAGCTTCATTTCTTGACCTGCCGGAGCCTGATTATGGTGCGATGCGGTTCTCATAACTGGTTCTACCAAAGTAATAGTTAGGTTTTTTAGATTCTAATAATCCTCATATATATTATATAAAAATCACAAAAAGTCAAGAAAAATTGGCTCTACCACTTTGGTCTGAATTGGTTTAACATGCAGAATATGGTAATATGAACATACGAGGGTCAGGGCCTTGAACGTTTTCACAGTAAGGTGCAACAAATAATGAACGTAAATCACATCGAAGATTCATTAAACATGGAAGATATTGAAGAATGTCTGGGAAGCATGGCGGCCTTGCTTTGGCGCGTCGAAACAGAAAAGGCGCGCCTTGAAATACTCAATCGTCATGGCTTTAGTCATCTAAATGTAGATGCCGTTCAACTTTTGAAAAACCCAAATTACCGTCAACAAATTACACATGGTGATGACCTGTTGGACCTGAATGCGACCATGCGCGCGGTTCAACAAGGCGAAACGGTCTCAACTGTTTTTCGTGTCGTTGTGCAAGACGGTAAAACAATCTGGTTAAAGTTAGCCAGCCATGTTGACCCGCAAAGACCGGGCTATGTCTGGGGGCACTTAATTGACCTGAGCGATGTTGTGAATGATTTCCTGCACCAACCCCGCCTTGCATGGGGTATGCAATCCAGTAAAGCCCCCCCCTCTTTTCCAACTGATGGGGGATTACTGGCGACATTCTCCCCCCCACAAAAGATGGAAGATATTTTGCGTCTTCTTTTTGAACAACAAGAAGAACCAGAATTTGATAGTATTTTATTTTCTGATGTGAATCTTAAAGACAAGAAAGTCACGGTCTATTCCCACGGTGCCCCCTTTGCTGAGCTGGAACAGGAAAAAACATATCCATACGAAGGTACAATCGCTGAGAACATTGTGACGTTTAAACTAGATCATCTCATTGTTGATGACACGCTAGATAGTATCAAACCAATTGACTGGGCCCTTTTTATTCCGGCAGGAATTCGTTCTTATTATGCCAAACCAATTTTTAACGTTGGTAAAATCGAAAGCGTGCTGATCCTCTGTTCAACACGCCCCAAAGCCTTTAGCGAAGAACAGACGAAAGAGTTCACAGATGTGTTCAAATCCTTTCAATCTGCTCTTCAACAATGGCGAAACCAGCCTGAAGCGTAAGAAATCTCCTTACAGGTAGGCAGCCAGTTTCTGTTTCATTTCCTCATCAAAGGGGACCGATTTACCGGTATCAAGGTCTGCTTTCACCAATACCGTTTCTGCCGTTGAAAAACAGACGTCTTTTGCAAAAAGCCCCTGATGAATCACGATAGAACTGTTGCCAATTCTACCAATTTTTGTGCCAATCGAAATATCATTGGGGTAATCAACGGGCAGACGATAAGTGATATTCAAATTTGCGATCACCCAATTGATTTTTGATCTGAAGTCATGATCTAAAACGCGCACAAAAAAGTCAGCCCGTGCCGTCTCACAATAAACCGCTGAGGCAATATTGTTGAGATGGTTCAATGCATCCAGATCCGCAAATCGAAACGTTTCTTCAGTCCAGAAATTAAACGTTTCACGTTGAGTTAAATCTTGTAGATCAGCCATACTCAGCACCCGTAAACAGCTTTGTGTTTTTTAAGGAAATCCGAACGTAAATCACGCTTGGCCTTGGCATGAGCGTTTAGATCGATCTGTGCCAGATCCGTCGCAGCTTTGATTGCAGTCTCGACAACATCTGTACCATCAACAACAGCATCCAAGAACCCCGCAAGCTTTGCTTCATTGGGATCATAAAGGACACTATTGGCAACTGCCGGAATTTGATACGCAACAGAGAGGCGGCTCTTAGCAAGGTCAATTCCGAAAGTTGGCATTTCAACCCCGATGGCAATCTCATTCAAGCCCAATTTATAGCTCCCCTGCTGTCCGATACGATAATCGCAGGATAGAAGTAAGATACCACCATATGCCAGTGCATGACCATTACACGCAAGAATGACCGGGACAGGCATATTCAGCAACCGATAGGAAAGTTGAAAACCTTCCAGCAGCAATCTCTCTTTACCTTCACCACCTGCTTGCATGGTTTTAAGATCAAACCCACCGCAAAACTTATCTTTACGTCCAGTCAAAACGATGGCTTTGGCTGTTTTTTCGACAGCATCCAGTACATCATTGACTTGTTTAACCATATCAAATGAAAAGGCATTAACTTTGCCGTCATCCATGGTGATAACGCACACATCACCATGTATCTCATAGCTTACAGCAGTGCTCATCTTGAATTTTCCTGATTATTGAAACGATTTTGTTTTTTCTTGAAGAGATGTTATGGCCTGCGCATATTCCTGATGCAAGGTTGTAACGAGATCTTTTACAGGTGGGCAGCTGTCAATCGCCCCAACTCCTTGACCCGCAGACCAGATATTACTCCAGACACCTTCCGCTTTTGAATTTTCATTCAGCTTAAGTTCAGAGCCAAAATCAATTTCAGTTTTCTCAGGCGTTTCATTCAGATCAAGTCCGGCCTTTTCAATGCTTGGCATTAAGAAGTTTGCATTTACACCTGAAATTTTAGGGGTATAGACAATGTCGGCGGCATCACTGTCTACAATCATCCCCTTATAGTCATCAACAGCCATCGCTTCTTTTGTGGCGATAAAGCGTGTCCCCATATAGGCCAAGTCAGCCCCCATCATTTGTGCACTGGCGATATCCTGCCCTGTAGACAGACTTCCTGCCAATAAAATGGTTTTATGGAAAAACTGACGAATTTCAGACAATAAGGCAAAGGGGCTCATTTGCCCGGCATGGCCCCCCGCCCCGGCACAGACGCAAATTAATCCGTCTGCACCGGCTTCGGCTGCTTTTTGAGCGAATTTCACGTTAATCACATCATGAAAAACAACACCGCCATACCCATGGACTTGTTCGATCAAGGAAGGCACCGCCCCCAATGAGGTGATAATCAAGGGAACTTCATGTTTGACACAAATTTCCAAATCAGCATCAAGCCGTTTGTTGCTGCGATGAGCGATCAAATTGACACCAAAGGGGGCTGCTTTGCGACCTGTCTCGGACTCAAATTCAGCAAGTTTGGTTTTGATTTCAATCACCCAGTCTTCAAATCCTTGCGTGGTGCGTTGATTGAGGGCAGGAAAAGTGCCGATGACACCTGACTTGCATGTTTCAATCACCAATTCGGGACCGGATACCAGAAACATCGGGGCAGCGACAACCGGAAGCTTTAGCTTAGCATCGAACTGTGGGGGGATAGACATGGCCTTCCTTTTCGGGCTTAGTTTTTTAGGGGTTTACCAGTTTTAAGCATATGCTGCATACGTTCAATCGCTTGTGGCGTCACACATAGGCTTATGACATTTTCAAGTTCCTTGGCAAGAAGGGCATCTTCCCAATCTTCTTGTTGTGCCGGTAACATGGTTTCAAATGTCACCCGTTCCAAAGTGGCCTGATAGCCATCTGTTGCAAAATCAGGTTCTGCACATTCAGCCACAGCTGGAAGGACTTCGCGGGTACGTGTTTTGCCACGCAAAGAAATCGCCAGCTCTTTCGCATCCAAAAGCAAACGGTCACGGTTCATCGTGATGCCATCGCTTTGGCGCAAGTAACACAGTTCTTTTGCATGCATGGCTGAACCAGATACCATTGCCCCTTGAATGACTTTATAGGCATTTGAAATGGCATTTTCTGCACCAAAGCTTTCCATGCTGCGGATCAATAATTCTTTTGTTCCGCCCCAACCCGGCAAAATCCCGACATTATTTTCGACCAAACCGATATAAAGTTCACTATGGGCCTGTACGGCGTGGCAATGCATCAGGATTTCAACACCACCGCCAAAGGCACGACCTGCAGGTGCGCCAACAACAGGTACTTTAGCGTATTTCAGCTTCATAAAGACTTTTTGACCATAAGAAATATAGCCATGAACAAATTCTTTATCGCTCACCCGTTCGACCAAATCCGCAAGGTTTGCCCCGGCGGCAAAGACCGGACCTTCATTATAAAGGACGATGGCTTTATTCTGTGCTTCGGCTTTATCGATAATCGTTTCGATATTTTCCAGAAGTTCGCGCGGCAAGGTGTTCATTTTGGTGCGGAATTCCAGACACCAGACATCATCACCCAAATCCCAGACATTAGCTGTATCTGTTGCTTCAACCAAAGCATTTTGCTGTTCAAGGTCACTCAGCAACAAGATGCCGTCAGCCTTTTCGATAGGTTGGTAATTCCCATCTGCACCCATGCATTTATTGATCCCGTCTTCAAAGATATAAAGAGGACGGCCATCAGCCTGCTTCAAGAAATCACTAACAGGCAGGTTTTCAGCTTCAAGACGTTCAACAAAAGCTTTGGTCCCGATTAGGTCGATCATTTCAAAGGGACCAAATGCCCAGTTGTAGCCCAGTTTCATCGCCTTATCGACAGAGGTAATATCTCCGGCCACATCAGGGATCAAGGTGCTGGCGTAGTTCAGCACTTGTGACAACACTTTCCAACCATAGGCCCCGCCTTTATCCGTGCTGGCGAGTAATTCTTTCAATTGACCTTTTTTAAGCTGACTACTTGCCAAGCTTGATTTTTCAACAGGTCGGTATTCCAGATTTTCCAGATTGATGGTTTCTTTAATGCGTTTGCCATCATCGCTCTTTGTCACCCGGTAGAACCCTTGATAAACACGGCCTTTGCGACCATGAAGGCCTTTTTCGACCATGGCGGTGACACTTGGCATTACTTTGGCGTAAGGGGCGAATGCATCGCTTTCGGGCAGAAGACTGCCAAGACTTGCTGTTACATCCGGCATCAGATCAAGCCCGCACAAGTCCCATAGACCGAAAATACCCGTACTTGGATAGCCACATGGACCAGACATAATAGCATCTGCTTCTTCAATGCTCAGGCCTGTGTTTTGGGCTTCATAAACAGAAGCCTGCATCCAGAACACCCCAAGACGGTTGGCAATAAAGCCCGGACGATCTGCACAATGGATGACGGTTTTACCCATATGGATGTCATTGAATTCTGCAACACGATCCACACAGCTTTGTTCTGTATCTTCACCTTTTACAATTTCAAGCAGACGCATGTGGCGTGGCGGGTTGAAATAGTGGGTAACGATAAAGTTTTCACGCAAACGCTGGGGCATACCCTCCATGAGGGAAGCAAGCGGAATTGTTGACGTGTTGGAAGAAACGACAGAGCCGTCTTTGCGCACTTCTTCAATACGTTTGAATAGGCTTTGCTTGATATCCAAACGTTCAATAATAACTTCGACGATCCAGTCACAATCGGCCAAAAGGTCCATGTTGTCTTCGGTGTTGCCAACGCTTAAACGTGCGGCAGCTTCCTGCCCCATAAACCCGCCATTGGCACCCGCCTTAAGAAAACGGGCTTTGGCACCAGCAGCGATGGCGTTGCGATCTTCAGCCCCATCCGGGACGATATCCAGAAGAACCACTTCGGCCCCACCATTTGCAGCCTGGGCAGCAATGCCTGCGCCCATGACACCTGCGCCGATCACGCCTACTTTTTTAATATTATGTGTCATTATAGTTTCTCCACGATCATCGCGATACCTTGTCCGCCGCCGATACACATGGTCATCAGACCATAACGACCATTGATACGTTCCAGCTCATAAAGGGTTTTCAGTGTCAGGATGGAACCTGTTGCCCCAACTGGGTGACCAAGGCTGATCCCACTGCCGTTCGGGTTTACTTTTGCCGGATCAAAACCAAGGTCTTTGGAAACGGCCATGGCTTGTGCAGCAAAGGCTTCGTTTGATTCAATAACGTCCATATCTTCAAGCTTAAGTCCCGCACGTTCCAACGCTACCGGAACAGCCCCAATTGGACCAAGACCCATGACTTCCGGTGCCACACCGCAGAAGCCATATGACAAGATACGGGCGCGCGGTTTCAGGCCGCGTTTATCGGCTTCTTGTTGGGTTGTCATAATCATGGCACAGGCCGCATCATTGATGCCGGATGCGTTACCAGCTGTGACAACACCGTCTTTCTTGAAGACTGGTTTCAGTTTTGCCATGCCGTCAATAGTCGCATCGTGACGGACATGTTCATCCGTATCAAATTCAAATGATTTACGCCCTTTTTTGACTTCCACAGGGACGATCTGGCTTTTAAAATAGCCTTGTTCGATGGCATTTTTGGCTCTGTTATGGCTTTCAACCGCATAAGCATCCAGTTCTTCACGGCTGAGGTTATAACGTTCAGCAACACGTTCTGCTGTGACGCCCATATGACCACTATCAAACGGGTCAGCCAGTACGCCTGTGGTCATGTCGATCATGCGACCATCCCCCATGCGTTGGCCAAAACGCGCATTATCAATGTAGTAAACGCCTGCGCTCATAACTTCTGCACCACCAGCCAAAGCCAGTTTACAGTCCCCCAGGACAAGCATTTGTGCCGCCGAAATCAAAGACTGGATGGAAGACCCGCATAGACGGTTCAAATGAAAAGCAACCGAGCTTTCTTTCATCCCGATGCCCAGTGCAATTTCGCGTGACAGGTAAGCATCTGCTGTGCCCGTTGGAATAATGTGACCGAAAACGCTATGTTCGATTTCTTCGGCTTCAACACCGCTTCGTTTGACAGCTTCTTTCGCCGCAACAATACCGAGTTCAGCGGGTCTAAAACCACTCAGGCTGCCACCGAATGTGCCAATTGCTGTGCGCGCGCCATCAAGAATGACGACATCTGAAATATTTGACATTTTTAAATCTCCAAAGATTTATTTATTTTTAAAACTGATCATTAGAAAGGCCCCAGACAGCGTCTGTGCCGTCCATGACGGTGTTGAGGCAGGCTTCGCCCTGCGGCAAAATATGGGTGATGTAAAAATCACAGCAGGCAATTTTGCTTTCAAGGAATGCTTTATTTTCGGCACCGTTTTGGATTTCTTTTTGAGCAACGGCCGCCGCCTTTAACATCAGAAAACCGCCCATCACATACCCCCAAACATCAAGATAAGCGACCGCTGTTGAGGCGATTTTTGCCGGATTGTGTTTTGCACGTTCAATCACAAGTTCAAGGGCTGTTTTGCAATAGCGCAAGGCACAAGACAGTTTGTTTTTGCTTTCCTGTAGGGCCGGGTCAAGAATGGCGTCGATTTCCTGTTCAAAGCGGGCGAGCAAACGTTGGGCCGTTGCTCCGCCATCACGCAAAGTTTTACGAAAGATAAAGTCATTGGCCTGAATGGCCGTTGTGCCTTCGTAAATTGTGATAATGCGGGCATCACGATAATATTGGGCCGCCCCTGTTTCTTCAATAAAGCCAAGCCCACCATGGACTTGAATGCCAAGCGAGGTCATCTCACTGCCGCGTTCTGTACACCACGCCTTGATGACCGGGGTTAGAAATTCGGCTGTCGCCTGATAAGTCTGTTGGCGTGCTTCATCGCTTTCGAAATGAGCAAGATCCAGTTGTGCCCCCCCCCAATAGGTCAAAGCGCGCATTGCCTGTGTCTGACTTTTCATATGCATAAGCTGGCGTCGAACATCCGGGTGGTTGATGATGGTATCACCGGGTTTGCCATTAAAGGGCACCCCCTGCACACGATCTTTGGCATAAGCCAAGGCATGTTGATACGCACGTTCTGCCAGTGACACACCTTGCATCCCCACTTCGAAACGCGCCTTGTTCATCATGACAAACATATATTCAAGGCCACGATTTTCTTCACCGACCAGATAACCAACAGCGCCTTCTTTATCGCCATAGGCCATAACGCAGGTTGGGCTGCCATGAATACCAAGTTTATGTTCAAGGGACACGGCACGCAGGTCGTTTGCTTCGCCCAAGCTGCCATCTTCATTCACAAGGAATTTAGGCACAACAAATAGGGAAATACCTTTCACCCCTTCCGGGGCATCCGGTGTACGTGCCAGCACAAGGTGAACGATATTGTCACACATATCGTGATCACCATAAGAAATGAAAATTTTAGACCCGGAAATCAAATAATGATCGCCATTTGGCACCGCCTTTGTACGCACAGCCGCCAAATCAGAACCCGCCTGTGGTTCTGTCAGGTTCATGGTGCCTGTCCATTCGCCACTCACCAGTTTGGGCAGAAACGTGTTTTTCAACTCTTCACTACCGTGGCGCAACAGGGCATCCCCTGCTCCCTGGTTTAGCAAAGGCCAAAGCGAAAAAGCCAAATTGGCGCTTTGAAACATTTCACTAACCGCACCTGCGATCACTTCCGGAAAGCCCTGCCCGCCGTAATCTTCTGAAGAGCCAAGACCAATCCAGCCGCCTTCGGTAATTTCAGTGAAAGCTTCTTTCCAGCCATCTGGTGTTTTGACTTTACCATCAACAATTTTTGATCCTTGCTGATCCCCAACTGTATTGAGCGGGTCCAGAACATTGGATGAGATTTTGGAGGCTTCTTCCAATACAGCATCAATCACATCCCATGACAGGTTTTCGTTGTGCGATTTCGCCTGAATTTGGTTAAAGTCTACCATATGTTGAATGACAAATTTCAGATCATCCAACGGTGCCGTATAAGTCGTCATGATATTTTCCAGTCCCTGCAAACGTATGCCAGATTAGGCGTACATAGCTTCAATTTCTGTTTCGTATTTTGCTGTAATGTTTTGGCGTTTGATTTTCATCGTCGCGGTAACTTCGCCATCATCATGATCCAATTCTTTGGTCAGCATGTGGAACTTGCGGATATTGGCAACACTTGCCATTTTGCTGTTACCTTGGGCAATCTCACCCGAGATCAATTCACGCACAGCCGGGTTTTCTACCAGATTTTTATAGTTGGTATAAGCGATTTGTTGTGTTTCAGCCCATTGCCCAACCGTTTCCGGATCAATCTGGATCAGGGCCGAGACAAATTTACGTTTCTCACCAATGACAATGCATTCCTTAATGTACGGGCTGGCCTTCATGGTGTTTTCAATTTCAGTCGGGCTCAGGTTTTTACCACCAGCCGTGATCATGATGTCTTTCAAGCGGTCCACAATCCGAACGTGACCATCTTCAATTCGGACCACATCCCCTGTATGGAGCCAGCCGTCGACAATCGTGCTTTCGGTAGCTTCATCGTTTTTATAATAACCGGAAAAGACCAGATCGGATTTGATCAACAATTCACCGGTTTGTTCATCTGTTTTAATTTCTGCATTGAACACAGCCGGACCAACTGTCCCCAAACGGATATCGTCAAGGGTCTGTGCTGTCACCATACCGGTTGATTCCGTTTGCCCATAAACTTCGATAAAGGGCAAGCCGATGGTGCGGAAGAAATTCAAAATAAACGGCGCAACAGGGGCCGCACCACTCATCACCACATGGGCTTTACGAAGACCGACAAAATTTTGCAGGGCCCGGAAATACAGCCAATAGGCAATCTGAAATTTACAGTTTTCCCAAAGCGTGCGTTCATTCTTTGGTTTAATCGAAAACGGTTCGCACCATTTCAGCATTTTGTTATAAAGCGCATAGCGTAAACCGCCTGCTTCAACCATTTTAATATGGATCATAGCTTGCAGCTTTTCCCAAATACGTGGCACCCCAAGGAAGAAATCAGGGGCAACTTCGCGCACGTCTTCCTGAACGGTACGAATAGATTCACCAAAATTAACCTGATATGCCCCATAAACAGCCCCATAAAGGCTGAGCAATTGTTCCGCAACATGACATAATGGCAAATAAGACAGGTACTTCTGGCCTTGTTGTGTATTGAACGCCTGAATAACAGCTGCCCCTTCTGCGCGCATGTTCTTGTAACTTAACATCGCACCTTTTGGACGACCTGTGGAGCCTGAAGTATAAACCATCAAACCGATATCATCGAGACTTTGGTTTTTAAGTTCCGCTTCCAAGCCTGCCAATTCTGTTTCAGCACGCAGTTTACCTTGTTCAAGAATATCGTCAAACAGCACGACTTTATCGGCAGGATAACTGCGAAAACCCTTGTGTTCGATCACAACGATCTTACGAATTTTCGGCAACTCATCCCAGCATTCTAGGATTTTATCGGTTTGTTCCTGATCTTCGCAGACCACCACTTCCACATCAGCATGTTCAAGAACATAAGCAACTTCGTCTGCCGGACTGGTCGGATAGACCCCGACGGAAATTGCGCGCAGGATATTGGCACCTAACTGAGAAGTCACCCATTCCCATCGGTTTTCAGACAGAATACCGATATGGGAATTGGCCGTGATGCCAAGTTCTTTAAACCCAAGGGCCATATAGCAGCACCGCATGTAATAGTCATGCCAGGTGATGGGTTTCCAGATGCCATGTTCTTTTTGACGCAGGGCAACATCACCGCCAATTTCGCGTGCATGGGATTGCAGCATTTGGGCGATGGAAAGATTTGGGAGTGGTTTAATCGCGTTCATTTTCTAAACGTTCCGTTTTGATTATTCTAGGAGAGCCAGCGTTTACGGCGTTTGTAATGTTTGATGTCACGGAAACTTTTATGTTCCTCGTCATCATGTCCGCCCATGCCGAGGTAAAATTCCTGAACATCAGCATCGTTGGTCAAAAGCTCGGTCGGACCGTCGAGAACGATTTTTCCGGTTTCCATGATGTAACCGTAATCGGCAACGGCAAAAGCCATGGCCGCGTTCTGTTCAACCAGCAGCATGGAAGTGCCCTGTTCATTGTTGATCCGTGCGATAATGCCAAAAATCTCTTCGGTAAAGAGAGGTGACAAACCTAATGAGGGTTCATCAAGCAAAATAATTTCCGGGTTGGCAATCAAAGCACGCCCAATGGCGAGCATCTGTTGCTCCCCACCGGAAAGGTATCCGGCCAGACCGTCACGACGTTCATAAAGACGGGGGAAATATTCATACACCAATTCAAAGCGTTTTTTCGCTTCGGTTATGTCATTGGCGTATGTGGCAGCCGTCAGATTTTCTTCAACTGTCAGGTCTTCAAAAACACGGCGGCCTTCCATCACATGAAACAGGCCCCGGCGGACCAACCCATGGGGGGTATCGGATTGAACTGACTGTCCGTCAAAGACGATGTCACCCGATTTAAGTTCACCTCTTTCCAGCTCAAGAAGGCGGGAAATGGCTTTTAAGGTTGTTGATTTGCCAGCCCCGTTTGAACCGAGGAGGGCGACGACCGCCCCCCTTGGCACAGAAAGGGACAAGCCGCGCAATACCTGAATAGTGTTGTTGTAAACAACTTCAATATTTCGGATATCCAAAATTGGAGAAGCGCTTGTCATTGAATTCTCCTTAATCCAAAAGGATCCAGTCTGATGCAGGCACCATTTGTTTTTTAGACAGGTCGTAGCGATAAACACGACCAACGGGAACAGAGTTGCCTTTCACGGAAACCGGAACACCAATGACACCGCCTGTGTCAAAGTCCTTGATTTCCTGCAAGCCTGCTTTGATGTTTGCACCTGTCAGCTCTTTACCAGCTTTCAGAGCGTTGCGTGTACCTTCAGCCATCATCATGGTGCTGAAAAAACCTTGCATGTAAGCATTGCTTTGATAAGTGTCGCGCATAGAGCGGATTTTATCCAGCATCGGTGCGTTTTCTTGTTCGCTGTAATAGTAATTGTACGGCATGACACCAAGGAAGCCGTCTGCAACTTCACCCATTTTGCTGACCATGGAATTGTCTGTAGACCAGAATGTGCCCATGAATTTTGTTTTCAAACCCATTGCACGCGCTTGTGTCATAAACTCAGGGATCGGCGCCAGAACATAACCGTGGAAAATCACATAGTCAGGACGCGCGCGACGAATTTTCAAAACTTCTGTTGAAACATCAACACCGCCCGGTGCTGTTGAAATGATCAGGTTCATGTCGAGGCCAAGTTCCTTGGCAGTGGCTTTCGCACCTTCAACAGGGTCACGACCAAATTCTGTTTCAGAATGGACCAGACCAACTTTTGCACCCGGCTTTTCTTTTGCAATATGGTTCAAAAGAATACCGGTCATGTCTGTATAGCTTGGACCCGGAATGAAAATGTTCGGGAATTTCTCAGGGTCATCCAATTCAGATGCAAAAGAAGCCCCAGTCATAACCATTTTTCCAAGACGGTTAATTTCTGGTGAAATGGTTTTAGAAAAAGCTGTTGAATCACCATAATAAAGATTTACATCGTGTTGGCTGGTGATTTTGTTGAACGCCGCAACAGACGCGTCAACTTTATAGGCTGTGTCTTCTGGTACATAAACCAGTTTGTGGCCTTCAATACCGCCTTCATCGTTAATAATTTTGACGGCATCTGTGATCCCGGCGTGAATACCGACACCTGCAAAGGCAAAAACACCTGTTAATGGAATAGACCCGCCAAAGACGATGTCTTTTTTATCTGATGCCTGGGCTGCACCACTGATCAGACCGACTGAAAGCAATGCCCCTGTAACATGTTTGGCTATTTTAGAAATAGTCATTTGGAACTCCCTGTTAAGGCTGGAATGATGAAATGTTTTTTATGGTCAAGGTAATCTGCCTTTCTTTATGTTTTAAAAGGCCAAAGGTGGAAAAAGCGTCTGATTTTGCGCCAGATCTCTGCGAGACCTTCCGGTTCAAAAATCAGGAAGAAAATAATCAGGGCACCGAAAACGATAATCCGCACAGGTGACATCACCGCAACCGCATCAGGCCAGATGGGGGACAGAACACCGACCATCATTTTTAAAACTTCCGGCACCATCGTCATAAAGACCGCCCCCAAAATCCCACCAAGGATCGAGCCCATACCACCAACAATGATGGCGGCAAGGAAGAAGATGGACATCAAAAGCGGGAAACTTTCCGGTGTGATAACCCTGAAGAAATAAGCCCACAAGCCACCCGCAACCCCTGCATAGAAAGAGGAAATGGCAAAGCTCATTAGCTTATAACGCAACAAACGGATGCCAAGAACTTCGGCTGAAATATCACGGTCACGAATGGCAATAAAGGCACGGCCAATGCGGGTGCGAAATAGATTTGCAGCACCAAACAGCATAATCACCGTAATCGGCATAATCATCCAATAGACCTGATCCGGTTGGATCAATTCTGAACCGAAAAAGCTTGCTGGTGGCATAGACAGACCAGAAACCCCACCCGTTACACTTGTCCAGTTCGCAAAGACAAAGTGCAGGATGACAGAGGCTGCAATGGTCGCAATGGCCAAATACAGCCCTTTCACGCGAAGGCTTGGCAGACCAACAATGATCCCGACAAGTGCGGCACCAAAACCTGCAACGATCAAATTAAGCAGAAATGGGGTGCCAAGATGGATTTCCATGATAGCGACAATATAAGCACCTACCCCCATGAAAGCTGCTTGTCCCAGGCTAACCAACCCCGTGAAACCAGTTAGAATGTTCAAACCTGTTGTGCTGACAATATTAATCAACACCAAGCAAACCAGATAGATGGCATATTGACCTGAAAGAAAGGGCAAGGCGATCAAAGCGGCGATCAGAGCGATCATCCATCCACGTTGCACGTTTGTGTCAAACAGGGCCTCGTCGGCGATATAATTTTCTTTTGCTGTACCGATACGCATTTTACTTACAACCGTTCAATTTCATGTGTGCCGAAAAGTCCATAAGGGCGGACAACCAAGATCAGAACCAACAAACTGAAGGTCGCAAGCATCTTGTATTCACCGCCAAGGTAGGCACCGGCATATGTTTCGATTAGACCGACAAAAATGCCGGCGATCAGAGCCCCCAAAAGGCTATCCAGTCCGCCGATAATCACAACGACAAGAACAGAAAGACCGTAGACACCCATGCTGGGAGAGACACCACCGATGGATCCGACCAGAATGCCACCAATTGCGGCAATCATGGCAGCAATGACCCAAACCAGCGAAAAGACTTTGGGTACATTAATCCCCATGGAATAAGCCGCAGCCTGATCCCCTGCTGTCGCGCGCAAGGCAACGCCACCGCGCCATGTTCTGAACACGACAAGGAAAAGTCCGATGATGACAGCCGCAACGGCAAACCCATAACCGACTTTCGGAGATAGGTAAGCTTCACCAATAAAAATCGGATCAGATGGAATAAAGTCGACCAGACGATGCGGGTCTGCCCCCCAGAAAATTTCCACAAGGCCAACCAGCACACTGCCAAGCCCAATGGTGACCATAAAGATCGAAATGGCGTTTTCACCCAGCATCGGGCGAATAATGGTGCGTTCAATGACACCACCCAATAGGCCTGTTGCCAAAATTGTCAGCGGAATACTGATCCAGACGGGCAGTGCCAGACCGGCACTAAAGCCGATAAAAATATAAGCCCCTGCCATAAGCAGTTCGCCCATTGCCATATTGACAACGCGGGTGGCTTTGTAGATTAAAACAAACGCAAGGCCCGCAACCGCATAAAGGCCGCCTGTCCCGATACCGGCAAGGCCGATTTCGCTGAAGAATAACCAATCCATAATTTTATCTCCCCGCCTTGAATTTTTTACGCAAGGTGGCGACATCACCAGACCCCAGATACGCAGAAATCACATCCGGGTGGGCCTGCACATCATGGGGCAGACCTTCAGTAATGACTTGTCCGAAGTTGATACACACAACATGGTCAGAAATATCCATGACCAAACCCATGTCATGTTCCACCATCAAAACTGTAACCCCCCATTCTTCTTTTACATCCAGAATGAAACGGGCCATGTCTTCGGTTTCTTCGCGGTTCATCCCGGCAACGGGTTCATCCAGCAAAAGAATTTTGGGCTGCATGGCAAGCGCACGAGCAAGCTCTACACGTTTTTGCAAACCATATGACAGGGAAGCAACTGAACTGTTACGAATATGATCGATTTCAAGGAAATCAATGATCCGTTCTTCCACCTCTTTACGTAAAGCCTCTTCCGTGCGACGCGCAGGGCCAAAATAACATAAGGCTTCCAAAAGGTTCGTTTTCAGATGGGCATGACGGCCGAGTTTGATATTGTCCAGAACGGTCATCCCTTTAAATAGGGCAATATTCTGGAATGTTCTTGCCATCCCCATTTCTGCACGATCAGGTGGTGCGACTTTATTGACGTTTTTCCCAAGGAAATTCACATTTCCTTCGTTTGGCGTATAAAAGCCTGAAATCGAATTAAAAAGCGATGTTTTACCAGCACCGTTAGGTCCGATGACCGAGGTCACTGAGCCTTCTTTCACGTTGAAAGAAACATGCTGCAAGGCTTTGACACCGCCAAAAGATAAAGACAGTCCTTCCACGCTCAAGATATCGCGCTCTGCGGCTTGGGGGGAAGGCGGGGCCTTCAAGTTTGAAACTTCCGTTGTTTGCATTTTACTTTTTGGGTCCTGTTACTGTGTTGGTGTCCAATATTTGGGATTAACGGGTTCATCGAAATTCACGCCAGTTGCCAACAGACCTTTTTCAAAGTCCAGGATGTGCTTTTTCATCCATGACAGGGCGGTATCTCTGTCTTTTCGCTCCAATGCATCAACCAAAACAGCATGGGCGTCATAAAGGCGCTGTGCTGCAATTGGTGAAGATTCAAAAACCTGTTGGGTTGAAGCGTAAATCAATTGACCGACCGGTTCATACGCCATGATCATGGCCCCGTTCTGGGTGGCATGAGCAAGCGTGGTGTGAAACTCCACATCCAGACGCGCGAGTTTTTTCGGCCGGTTCATATTTTTTTGTGTTTGTGCAAGGTTGGTTCTGAGTTCTTTTAGCAAATCATCACTGTTGATTTTCAGGGCACTTTCAATAGAGGCCATTTCAACAAAACTTAAAAATTCAACAAGGTCACGATAGGTGACTTTCTGCATCAACAAAGAGCGCCCAATTTGGGAATTAATGATATTGCTTTTGGGTTGGCCAACGCTTAAGCGACGACCTTTGTCTCGGGTGAGCATACCAAGGTGCTCAAGCACACGCAGTCCTTCGCGGATAGAACTGCGGCTCACGCCAAACTGCTGTTCCAATTCCGATTCGGTGCCCAGCGTGTCCCCTAAAGAGAGCTCACCGCTTAAAATTTTATTCTCTATGGCTTCGACAACCTGATGATAGGCAGGTTGCACTGCTAATTTTTCAAACATTTTGTCCGCCCTCCCAGTTCATTTATCTGTTTTAATTATAATAAGATAATCTTATTGTCGGACAATAGGACCTTTATAGGAAAATGTTTGGGACGCAAGCATTTTTTTGAATTTCTTTGTGTGCGGCGCAGCGATGCCTTGCATTCTTTACCGTTTGCTTAAGCTCACATTTTCACTTCAACACAGACGAAACACGTAAAAGAGTTGATCGAAGAAGAGATTCGAGAGATGACATTATGTTGGGAGGGTCTTATAGTATTCTTGCAATTCTACGCTTGCGCACTCTATAAAAATACCGATCAACTCTAGGTCAATTAATGAGACAGAACAAATTTAAGAAACTGGAAATCATGCCAGCATACCGTTTAGTCGCGGATGCCATTGAAAAGCAGATTATGACCGGACAAATCAAACCGGAAGACCCTATCGGAACAGAAGCAGATTTAGTTGAACAGTTCGGTGTCAATCGCTCCACAGTGCGTGAAGGTATTCGATTGCTAGAACAAAGCGGCATGCTGCGTCGGGGTGAAAAACGACGTCTTTATGTCTCCTTACCCGGATACGATAAGCTGGCCACACGGATCAGCCGTTCTTTAGTTTTACATAAAGTAACTTTTCGTGAATTGGTTGAAACGCTGGAAATTTTGGAACCTACGACCATTGCACTGGCGGCAAAACACATCACAGAAGAACAATTGGAACGCTTACGTATAAACGTTGCCGCAACAGAAAAAGAACTGGAAGATCGTGATCGGTTGTCACAACTAGATACCGAATTTCACTCCATCATTGCAGAAGCTGCGCACAACAGCGTCTTCCTGCTTGCACGCGAACCAGCGGGTCTTTTGATTTACCCCGCAACACAGTATATTTTCGAAGCCGTTCCCGAAGCCCCAAGCCGTCTTTTGGAAGCTCATAAGACCATGTTGCAAGCGCTCGAAGAACGTGATGAAGAAAAAGCCCGTGTCTGGATGGATAAACATGTGCGAGACTTTGTAAAAGGTCTTGTTCGGTCCGGGGCAGAACTTGATGGACAGATCGCCCAGCCACACTTGGCCCATTTGCTAAGTCTGGATACATATTTATAATATGTCCTAGGGATTAAGTTGGACCAATATATCCCACTTGCCCCTCCCCCGTTCTCTTGATACACATCACTCCCTAATTTAATTTCCACTACAGGAACGAAGAACATGACTCAGCAGTCTTATAAAATCTTTATTGACGGTCAGGCCGGAACGACAGGGTTGCAGATCAATGAGCGATTAAAGACTCATGAACGTGTGGAAGTTCTGGAAATCGCACCAGAAGACCGTAAAAATCTGGATAAGAAAAAACTGTTGATGCAAGAAGCAGATGTGACCTTCCTATGCTTGCCTGATGATGCGGCAAAAGAAGCCGCCATTCTGGCAAAAGAGGCCGGATCACGTGTGATCGATGCAAGTTCCGCCCATCGTTGTGCGCCGGGTTGGGTTTATGGTCTGGCAGAACTTAATGCAGATCAACGTGCCGCCATTAAAAATGCACAGTTTGTTGCAAATCCCGGCTGCTATGCCACAGGTGCCATTTTACTGCTAGCCCCCCTCGTACAAAATGGTGTGCTGTCTGCCGACAGTTTGATCAGTATCGCAGGTGTTTCCGGTTATTCAGGGGGTGGAAACGCCTTAATCACAGATTATGAAGAAGGCGATAACCCGTCTAGCTTTGCCATGTATGGCCTTGGTCTGGACCATAAACATATTCCGGAAATCGTAAAATGGGCAGGTCTTAATAATCGTCCCACCTTTATCCCGGCGGTTGCCAATATCAAACAAGGTATGTTTGTTTACTTCACACTGGATCAAAAGACATTATCCAAACCCTTAAAAAATATCCCTGAAGTTTATCAGTCGGCCTATAAGGGTGAACAAACCGTTGTATTTGATGAAACCTGCCTGAATTTTCAAGAACGGTTCAAATATATTGAAGGCATTGCCAACCAGAATGTGTGCCAGATCTCAAGTTTCCTCTCTGAAGAACATGGTCAGGCACTTGTGGTGGCAAAACTTGATAATTTGGGCAAAGGGGCCAGCGGTGCTGCGGTTCAGAACATGAATATCATGCTCGGCCTGCCAGAAAATATGGGCAGCACCCTCGCCTGACATCTATATAAAACGACAAAAGAAAAGGCCTCTGTTGATAATCAACAGGTTTTTTTTGTTAGCCTAACAAGGTGCCATCCTTAACATGGGCTTCCATCTCTGCACCAATTTTCTTGCGCATATCCATCAAGCGAATGGCAGACGCATGAAGATGCTTGTCTTGGTCAGTCTCTGGCACCCATTCCGGCACCGATGATGGATTGCCGTTATCATCGACAGCCACCATAATGACGATACAATGGGTGGTTAGCTGACTTTCTGGATTTTTGGGATCACTGGCCCGCACATCAATCCCGATATGCATAGATGTTCTGCCCGTATAGATCACCTTGGCGCCAACCTCGACCAGACTGCCCACATGGATGGGTTTCACAAATCGGATTCCACCAGCATAAGCGGTGATACAGTATTTGCCACTCCATCCCGCACCACAGGCATAGGCCGCCAAATCGATCCATTTCATCACGGCGCCCCCATGAACCTTGCCCCCAAAGTTCTGATCAGCAGGTTCTGCCAAAAACTTAAGGGTAATTGCACGCTGTTGTCCGGCCATATTTTTTCATCCTTAAAATATATTTAGTGGAATATCGTAGCGCCTTAGTCAATCGACTGGCAAGGCTAAAGAATACCCCTTTTATTTTAATCGTTTGCTTCTACATTATTAGAATATATTTTGTTTGGAGGTCCCCATGAAAGTCATTGCCTTTGGCGCAAGTAATTCACGTCAATCCATTAACAAACAGCTTGCGACATCTGCCGCGCAGATGATTAACGGGGCCGAGGTTGAAATTTTGGACCTCAATGACTTTGAAATGCCACTTTTTAGCGTGGACCGGGAAAAAGATATTGGCCAACATCCTCTTGCAAAAACATTTCGTGAAAAAATCGCCAGTGCAGACTTTCTGATCATCTCTTTTGCTGAACACAATGGCCATTACTCTATTGCTTATAAAAACCTGTTTGACTGGTGCTCGCGCATTGATCGCAATGTCTATCAAGATAAACCCAGCCTGATCCTCGCGACCTCCCCCGGTGAACGTGGTGGAAAAAGTGTTCTGGAATTGGCTCTGAACCAACTGCCCAATTTTGGCTGTAAAATCAAAGCCAGCCTGTCAGTGCCCAGCTTCTATGATATTTTCGATCCGGATACCTTATCCCTGAAGCCCGGTGAAGTTGCCAATCAGCTTCATGACGCCATTCAACAGTTAATCGGATAGACCATGCAGCACAAAATTTTTGATACCAACCCGGTCATCGCCGGGCCCATCTTGCGACGTGTCGAACGTTCGCGCGTTGCTTTCTGGCTGGCTTTGAATGCACCAGCACGCGCACGTGTGACTTTTACCCCCCAAGGGGGGAAACCTATCAAAGTCACCTTGAAAGAAGATTCATCAGACCTGCATTTGTTACAAGCCGGTGAAAATCTTTATTACTTGATGATTGATGTAGCCTTACCTGAAAATTTGCCGACGAACTGCTGGATCGATTATAAGATCGAATTGGGGATGCATAAAGAAGGGCGTTTAAGATGGCAAAATGCCGTCAAAAAAAGCGATAACCTCTATTATCAGGACCACAATAGTCTGGGATTTAAAATCGCTTCAAACGTCAGTTCTTTGTTGCATGGCTCTTGTCGCAAACCCCATCATGACTCAGAAGATGGATTGGTAGAAGCTGACAAATTGCTCAGCCGAATTATTACTGCACAGGATGATGACCTGCCAGACTGGCCCGCCATGCTGGTGCTCACCGGGGATCAAATTTACGGGGATGATGTGGCAGGCCCCATGTTGCATGCCATTCATCAGGTAATTGCTGAATTGGGCCTGCATAACGAAGAAATGTCCAACCTTGAAGGCAACGCGATTAAAGACAGTGCCGGACTTTATAAACATCCAGATTGCTATTATAACCGTGAAAACCTGTTGCCCAAAACAGACACCAGCCGCGAGCTGATGGATATGGTGTTTGAAGGGGTTAAAAAACCTGTCTTCACCACCGACACAGCCCACAACCACCTGATGACATTAGCCGAAAGTCTGGTGATGTATCTGATGGTCTGGTCTCCACGTTTATGGGACCTTGTTGATCTGGAAGCCATCCCCACAGGTTTATCAACTGAAGATGCCGCCCTTTATCGTGATGAACAACAGATCCTCGCCCATTTTATTTCTGGCCTTGAAAATGTGCGCCGCCTGCTGGCCCACTTACCCGTTGCGATGATCTTTGACGATCATGATGTGACCGATGACTGGAACCTAAACCGTCAATGGGAAGAAGCGGTTTATTCCAATCCTTTTTCAAAACGTATGATCGGCAATGCCTTATGCGCTTATCTGATTAATCAAGGCTGGGGCAACAACCCGTCAGCCTTCGATGACAGCTTACTAGACCATCTAGAACAAGCTCTCAAACAGCCGGGTAGCGTTTCCCATGACCAGTTTATTGATAAAATTTTAGGATTTGAAGACTGGGAATATACATGGCAGACAAGCCCGCCTTTAATTGTCATTGATTCGCGCACCAGACGCTGGCGCTCTGAAAGTTCACCGGTGAAACCCTCCGGCTTGCTAGATTGGGAAGCCATCACGGATTTACAACAGCGCCTTAAAGACCAAGATAGCGTGCTTTTGGTCTCGCCAGCACCAATCTTCGGGGTCAAGTTGATTGAAACCATCCAGCGTATCTTTACATGGCTAGGCAAACCCTTGATGGTTGATGCAGAAAACTGGATGGCCCATCCGGGGACAGCGAATTCCATCCTCAATGTCTTTATGCACCGAAATACACCGCAAAATTTCGTTATTCTATCTGGTGATGTGCACTATTCTTTTGTCTATGATGTGGAACTTCGTCGCAGAAATGGTGGGCCCGATATCTGGCAAATCACCAGCAGTGGCCTGCGCAATGAATTCCCGAAAAAACTTCTGCATATTCTGGATGTCTTGAACAAATGGCTATTTGCACCACGTTCCCCGCTCAACTGGTTTACCAAGCGCCGACATTTACGCATTATCCCCAGAAAACCTGAAAGCCGTGCCCATGGTCAACGTACCCTCAACGGGTCCGGCATTGGACTTGTAGAACTGGATGAAGCCGGCAGGCCCTGGCGCATCCGTCAACTGATTGCCGGCGCGGATGCCAAAGGTTTTGAACGGATGGAAGATCATTCACGTTGGGAATGATTAACGGCTTGGCAATTCGATCCTTTCCCTCTCACCCGGGACAGGGTCGAAACGGCCCTCTGACCAATCTAACTTCGCCTGTTCAATTCGTTCTTTGCTGGTGGAGACAAAATTCCACCACATATGGCGACGGGTCTGTAATGCCTTCCCGCCCAGAACAAGAAAATGTAAATCTGTTTCGGCTGTAATTTCCACATCATGGGTGGGAAGGACCAGAAACTCCCCTTTCTGGAAGCTATGGTTACAAACAGTCCCCTGTCCTTTTAAAATATAAATTGCCTGTTCTTCATATTCAGAGGCTAATTGAAAATTACCGCCTATCTTAATTTTCACATCAAGATACACGGTTGGACTATGAACAAGAACCGGAGAAGTTTGCCCAAAGGCATGACCTGCAATAATGGTAGCTTCTGCTCTATCATGCGTGACCTTGGGGAGTTCGTGAGCTTTGACATGCTGAAATGACGGGGCAATTTCTTGCTTGTCTGACGGTAAAGCCAGCCATATCTGCAACCCATAAAGGGGGCGAGCAGAATTGCGATCATCCGTATCGGATCGTTCTGAATGAACAATACCACGCCCCGCTGTCATCCAGTTGACTTCACCGGGGCGAATGGTTTGTGTATAGCCAAGACTATCGCGATGGACAATCTCGCCTTCAATCAGCCAAGTCAGCGTGGAAAGCCCAATATGGGGGTGCGGGGCAACATCCATACCCTGCCCGACCTGAAGCACAGTCGGTCCCATTTCATCGAAGAAAATAAAGGGCCCTACCGACCTTTTTTGAGCCGAAGGCAAGAAACGCTGGACGTCAAAGTTGCCAATGTCGCTTTTCTTCGGCTTAATTTCGACAATATCCATCACGCCATCCTTTCATCACTTAGGAAAAAGAATGTCATGAATGCCGGATCTTAACAATTACCGATCCGGCAACAGATTGTTTCGAAAAGTTAGCTTTTGTTTATTTTAAGGATTAGGAAGGCCAAAAGACCGATCAAGACGATGACCGTTGTGACTACACCACCAATGCCATAAATTGCGATTTCGTCCATTGTATCTACTCCTACTCATATCAGGTGCAGACAAGATGACAAAATAACGCATAGGCTTCATTGCGAATTGTCAATTTTGGTTGGCGATTATTTCCAAAAGATCAATATCGGCCCAAAAATGGTTCTTCCCCTGATCTTTTAACGCACCGTCGCGTTTAAATTCAGCAATAATGCGTGAGGTTGTTTCAGTCGTAACCCCCAAAATCGCCCCCAAATCTTCACGGCTGAACAAATGGCAGGTCTGGTCTTCTTTATCAGATAAGCCGATCACAAGCCGGGCGACACGAGATTTGGAACTACCTGTTGAAAGTTCTGTCAGCCAAGCGTCAGCCCGCTTTACAGCACTATGCCAACGGCTCAAAAGCTGGCTATGAAGGCGTGGTGTTTCTTTATTTAACTTTTCAACAACTTCGCGCGGGATTTGGCAAAGCTCAGCTTCGCGAATCACGGTGGCAAAATGTTCATAAGCCGGGTTCACCAAAGTTTCCAGCCCCGCTACATCGCCCTGACGCAACAAACGCACGATCCGTTGTGAACCATCAGGCAAATATTGCGTTAACTTGATAACACCGCTTCTGACCGTATAGAGATATTCGCCTTCTTCACCCTCGTTATAAAGGGTTTCACCTGTAAGCTTCGTAACTTCCGTAATGGGTTTGTGGATCAGTTCAAAGTCGTCATGCTGCAGGTCAGCGAATAAGGCCATGTGACGGATCACACAGTTTTCGCAGGACGACATCCCGGTCCAGGCATTGGCTATGGCTTGTTTTTCCAATTCGCATCCATCCGTAAAGAAGAAATGAAGATGTGGTGAAATTATCTCCGTTCCACAATCCGATCAAGTGGTTCTACAGTATTATTAAAATTATCGTTATCAAATAATGTGAAAAATTACGCCTTAACAACGTGAGAGGGATTTATTTTAGAATAATTATAATTCCAATTGACATTTTAAGGCCACACATTATGGTGTCGCGGCGAATTTAAAAAACTGCGAAGGAAATGACAATGCAACATAACCCAACTTTGACAGAGAAACTCACTGGCGACGCCCTTCCATTTGTTATCATGGGGATCGGCCTCACTATGGTGGCATGGGTATACGCAATTGGTGATGTGGTTATGGGTTAACCCCCCTTTTCCTACTCCCCCCCATTTATGAAAGGCAGGATGTATCCTGCCTTTTTTATTGCGTGATCCCGTCTTTCGGACTACATGGTTTATGGTCAGAATCATAGGACAGATCACGGTGAGCATTCAAAACCCCATCATCAACTGGTTGTTGGAAGACGGTTGGAAATTTTCCGACCAGAAAGAATTTACAAAGCATCTATCAGAAACCATCCGGAATGCAGGTGTTCCGATCTCGCGCGTGCGGTTAAGTGTTCGTTTGCTTCACCCACAGGTTATGGGCTTTAGCTACACATGGGATGACCGACTGGATCACGTGGAATATTTTGAAGCAAGCCACGAACTTCGGGAAAGTGACATGTATAAAAACAGTCCCTTTGCAGCCATTTTTGATGATGGGGCCGACGCTATTCGCCGCCGCATCATGGATGATGCATGCTTGCTTGATTATCCGGTTCTGGACGACCTGAAAGAAGAAGGCTTCAATGATTATGTCGCCCTCCCCCTGATTTTTTCCGATGGACGACGAAGTGCCATCACCTTTGCCAGCCGGCATGAAAATGGCTTTAGTTCAGATGAACTAACGCTGATTTATGACAGCCTGTCTGCCATGGCCCGTATTATTGAAAACCATGCACTTAAACACACCGCAAGCGTTTTACTAGAAACCTATCTGGGGCGCGCTACCGGACAACAGGTTTTAAGTGGTAAGGTTCAACGTGGGGATGGTCAGCGCATTCGCTCGGTCATCTGGTTTTCTGACCTGAGACAATCAACCCATCTGGCCGAAACGATGGAAAGCAATGACTTTCTGGAAATGCTAAACGATTATTTTGAATGTACAGCTGGAGCCGTCCTTGAAAATAATGGAGAGGTCTTGCGCTATATCGGGGATGCAGTCCTCGCCATCTTTCCACTTGGTCCCACAGATGATTGTGAAACCTCCAACGAAGCCGCGCATAATGCAGAAAAAGCTGCACGCATGGCCTTTGAACGACTGGAAGCCTTGAACGAAAAACAACGTGAAAACAGCAAGCCTGAAATAGCATCCGGGATCGGATTACATATTGGTGATGTCATGTATGGAAATATCGGTACACTTAGCCGTCTTGAATTTTCTGTAATTGGCTCATCAGCCAACGAAGCAGCACGCCTTGAAAGTATGACAAAAGAACTTAATGTACCACTGATTGTTTCTGATCAGTTTTCCCAGCTTCATGGCGGATTATGGCGTTCCCTTGGAGCATATAACCTAAAAGGTTTCGTACAAAAACGCGAACTTTATACATTTAGTGCCGCCTAAGGGTTTTTCCCGTACATTTTTTAACTCAAAGACTGGTAATTCCCTAAAAACGGTTTAGACTGCATAGAAATAACAAAAATGCCAAGAAAACAAAGGGGTGGAGTCAGGCTTTGAGCACTCATAGTATCGCAAATATCATTGTTGCTTCGGCAAATCATGATGATTTAACTGGTTTTACTAAAGACCTGGAACAGCATAATTACACTGTTCTTAAATGTGACGACACCGGGTTGGATACCAAAAGCAAGACGGCCCACCCCGATCTTATTGTTGTGGATGTAAGCTCGGATAAATTTGATGGTTTTGCAGCCATTTTAAAAATCAAATCCAGCCCTGAAACCGCTCATATCCCTGTTGTTGCTCTGGCAGCCGAAAAAACAGATGAATTATATGAACGTGCGATCGAGGTCTGCGCCAATGATATCTTCATCCACAGTTTAAAAATTGAAGAATTTATTGCCCATATTCAGGCTCTCTTACGTCTTTCCACAATGTTTATGGAACTGGACAATCGGGTCACCCTAGCAAAAGAATATAATATAGAGGCCAGCAACGAAGTCGATGTGGAAAATAAAGCCCCTTACACCGTTTTACTGGTCGCGCCCAAAGACGGTGATAAAGCGGCCCTGACAACGGTTTTGGACGGTAATTGCAACATTGATGTATGCAACACTGTTTTTGAAGCTGAAGATATACTGACCAACGGTTTTTATGATGCCTGCATCTGTCATTATGATAAAAGCATCCATGACGCTGTATTGAGCCTGAGTGCACGTGTACGCAACAACCCGCGTCTGTTTAACCTGCCTATGCTGGTCATGTGTGCAGATAAAATCAATGATCGTATGGAAGCCTATCGCCGTGGCGTCACGCGAATCATTGACCGACCACTTAATCTTCATACCCTAAAAGCCAAGCTTAAAATGCTGGTGCGTCGTCAACGGCTTCGCTGGGCGTTGCGCAATGCAATTGAAAAAACCAAAGCCTCTAAAAACAGTGACGCTAAAACAAATGCCTATAGTCGGGATTTCTTTGAAAAAAATCTGGATTGCCAGATAAAGAATGCCCACACATGGCAAAAAAACCTGACAGTTGTGTTTTTCTCTATTCCAAATATCGAAAGCCTGAAAGTTCAGTTTGATACGACGGCAACGGATCATTTGTTACAACAAACCCATCAATGGATTGCCGGACTTGTGCGTATTGAAGATATGGTTGCGCGCTTTGGGGACCATGAATTTTGCGTCGCCCTGCCCGATACTCCCGTTGATGAAGCCCAGATTGTCATGCACCGGATTGCTGGCATCCTCAGTTATACAGATTTTGCTTTGCCTGATGTCTTTCAGCCCATCAGTGTCTGGGTTGAAACAGGGATCACAGGGCTTGAACTGGGCGATGATCGCGATATCTTAATTAAAAGAGCCCGACACAACATACAATAAGGCACAAAAGGCCCATGTATTTAGACATTTATTATGACACCATCTGTCCGTGGTGCCTAATCGGTAAGAAAAGGCTGGAACAAGCCTTGGAAAGTCGTGCCCATGTGTCTTTAAAACTCCGCTGGAAACCTTTTTTGCTAAATCCCAACATGGGACCAAACGGTATGGATCGCCAAACCTATCTCGAACATAAGTTCGGTGGTCCGGGTCGGGCCAAAAGGGTCTATGATGTAATCGCCAAAACAGGACAGGATAACGGCATCGACTTTCAGTTTGACCGGATCAAATATACCCCGAATTCCGTCAATTCCCACTGTCTTGTCACATTCGCAGAACAATTTGATCTGGATCAGCAAATGGTAGATCGTCTGTTTCGCGCCTTTTTTATGGAAGGTGAAAATATTGGGGACATCAACTGCCTAACAAGGCTGGCGCAAGAAGTCGGGTTGGATGACAAGGCTTTTTTGACTTTCATAAAAAATGAAGACACCCGAGAAACGGTCCTGCAATCAGATCGTGAAGCGCGCGAACTGGGCGTTCATGGTGTACCGGCCTTTGTCGCACGCGACCATTACGTCATTTCCGGGGCACAAGACCCGAAGATTTTGGGAAAATTCATTGATACGGCCATAAACGGTTAAGTTAGTTTCGCCATTTCACCTAAGTCTTTCAACAGCTGTTTAACGCCTGCAAGGCGGGTATTCAGATCATCCCAGCGACGCATAAAGACCAGACAATGATCCGGGCGCATCTTTGCTGTTCCGGCCTGATCCATCAAAAAACGCACCAAGCCATCCGGATTGGCGAATTCATTATTGCGGAACTTAATCACTGCCCCTTTTGGTCCTGCATCTACTTTTTCAACCGATGCGGCACGACATAAACGTTTCAAATGGACCGTGTCCAAGAGGTTTTCTACCTCGCCCGGCAATTTCCCAAAACGATCCACCAATTCAGCGGCAAAACTGTCCAGCTCTTGTGCTGTCTTTAAAGTGGACACTCTGCGATAAAGTTCCATACGCACATTCAAATCAGCAATATAGCTTTCGGGGATCAAGACAGGCAGACCGATGCCGATTTGCGGACTCCAATCATGCTCATCGCCCTCATCGCCCAGCGTGCCTTTGGCTTCGGCCACGGCTTCTTCCAGCATCTGTTGATAAAGTTCGATCCCGACTTCTTTGATATGACCGGACTGTTCATCACCTAGCAGGTTCCCTGCCCCACGAATATCAAGGTCATGGCTTGCCAGTGTAAAGCCAGCCCCTAGACTATCCAGCGTCTGCATGACTTCCAGACGCTTTTCTGCCGTTTTGGAAATCTTTTGCCCCGGTGGTAAAGTCAAATAAGCATAGGCCCGCGTCTTGGAGCGCCCGACCCGACCACGCAATTGATACAGTTGCGCCAGACCAAACATATCGGCACGGTGAATAAAGATTGTGTTCACGGACGGCAAATCCAAACCTGATTCAACGATATTCGTCGCAAGCAGAATGTCATACGCCTTTTCAGAAAAAGCCGTCATGACTTCTTCCAACTCTTTCGGGCTCATGCGGCCATGGGCAATACAGACTTTGGCATCCGGCACCATTTCATCCAGTTCGCGCGCGACCTTGTCCAGATCGGCCAGACGCGGGCAGACATAAAAACACTGCCCACCTCGAAAACGCTCACGCTGAATGGCTTCACGGATAACCACATGGTCAAATGGCATCACAAAGGTGCGAACGGCCAAACGATCCACAGGCGGTGTGGCGATCAAGCTCATTTCCTTCACCCCCGTCAAAGCCATTTGCAAGGTCCGTGGGATCGGGGTCGCGGTTAAGGTCAGCACATGCACATCGGCTTTTAATTTTTTCAGCTGTTCTTTATGCGTGACGCCAAAATGCTGTTCTTCATCAATAATCAGAAGCCCAAGACGTCTAAATTTGACAGTCTTTGCCAGCAAGGCATGGGTACCGATCACCACATCGACCGTGCCTTTTTCCATCTCTTCCTTCGTCAGCTTGGCATTTGCCGGGGTGACAAGGCGTGAAAGTTGCTGAATTCGGATGGGAAAATCGGAAAAACGATCAACAAAGTTATTGTAATGCTGTCGTGCAAGCAACGTGGTCGGCACCACGACGGCGACTTGCATACCACTCATGGCGGCAACAAAGGCTGCGCGCAAGGCGACTTCGGTTTTACCAAAGCCGACATCGCCACAAACCAGACGGTCCATGGGTCGCCCACTCTTCAAGTCAGATATTGCATCACCAATGGCGCGCAATTGGTCATCTGTTTCCACAAATTTAAAGCGGTTACAGAATTCTTCATACAAGCCATCCGGCGCACTGACCGCTTCACCTTTGCGTAATTCGCGTGCTGCGGCAACTTTAATCAAATCCTGGGCCATATCCTTGACCCGTTCTTTCAATCTGGCTTTGCGTGCCTGCCAAGCCACACCGCCCAGCTTATCCAGATGGGCTGCGCCTTGGTCTGAGCCAAAGCGCGATAAAAGTTCAATATTTTCGACGGGTAAAAACAGTTTGTCCCCGCCATCATAAACAAGGATCAAACAATCGTGGGGCGCACTGCCCACATCAATGGTTTCCAAGCCTTCATAACGACCAATCCCATGATCCACATGAACCACAAGATCGCCTTCTGTCAGGCTAGAAGCTTCAGCAATAAAGTTTTCAGCCCGCATCCGTCGCCGGGCCGGGCGCACCATACGATCACCCAAAATATCCTGTTCAGAAAGAACCGTCAGACCATCACACGCAAAGCCATGTTCCAGCCCCAAAACAACCAGTGCCACCGCATCTTTGGGCAGGCGTTCAACATCTTTATAACTGCCGACAGCAGCAAGTCCTGCCACGCCATGTTCTTTCAGCACATTCATCAAACGATCACGTGATCCTTCAGAATAGGCAGCAATCACCAGACGCTGACCGGTTGCTTGTTCAGCCACCATATACTGACGCACGGCATCATAGACATTGGTATCCGGATTGGCCCGTGCTTCAGCAAAATCATGACTGCGCCGCCCTAACGCATCAATGACCGTGTCATTTTCCGGCAGACTAAATGGATTAATCTGTCCAAAGCCATAGCCATCCAACAACTTGTCCCAATCATCCCGATTGAGATACAAAAGATTGGTTTCAAGCGGATTATAAGGTGCCTCCCCGCTTAGGTTCGCATCCACCATATCCACACGGGCATCATAATAATCCTGAATGATTTCAAGACGTGCATCACGAGCCTGATCGACTTCATGATCAAAAACGATTTTGCTGGCTTTGGGCAGATAATCCAGCAACGTCGCCATGCTTTCATGGAAAAGTGGCAACCAATGTTCCACCCCAATGGCACGGCGTCCTTCAGAAACCGCATCATAAAGTGGATCTTTCGCGGCCTTGGTCCCAAATATTTTGCGAAATTCCGTGCGGAAGCGCGAAATCGCCTCGTCATCCATCGGCAGTTCGCTGACCGGTTTTAATACGAAAGTATCCAATTGATCGATGGTACGCTGACTGAGCGCATCAAAACTTCGAATACCGGCGACTTCATCCCATTCCAGATCAAGGCGCAAGGGGTTATTCATCCCCGGTGCATATACATCGACGATATCCCCGCGAACCGCATATTCGCCCGGTTCCATCACTGTTTCACTGCGTTGATAGCCGTTCTTTTCCAAAAAGTCCGTCAGACTTTCACGACGGATTTCATCCCCGACCTTGGCTTGAAAAACGGCTTTCGCAAAACTTTCCTTGGGCGGCACTTTTTGTAAAAAAGCAGAAACCGTTGTCAATACAATGCGCGACTTTTCACGTTTTTCCACCATAGAAGTCAGCGCATCAACCCGCTGGCCGACGATCTCTGCATGGGGTGAGACCCGGTCATAAGGCAAACAATCCCATGCCGGAAATTGAATGATCTCTAAATCAGGATAAAAGAAGGACAAAACCTGTGCCGTGCGGACCATCTTTGCCTCGTCCACAGAGACATACAGCAAATCACCATGCTGTTTCGTAAGGTATCCAAGAACAAGGCTATCAAACCCGTCCGGGACGGCCGAATAGGTTAAGCTGCCAGCTGTGGGCAGGGCGCGCAGGGAAAGTTTCATTAGGCTGGGTCGTATTCCTGGCAGTTGCGGAGTTTATCCATGACGGAATTTTCAAATTTTTCGGGCACATCGCGTTTCGCGCTGATCCACAAAAAAATATCCCAGTCATTTTCCTCCAAAAGGGTTTCAAACTGGTCCAGTTCTTTCGGGCTAAGGTCATCCAGATAACGTTCTGAAAATCGTGCGAAAATCACATCATTTTCATGTACGCCCATGTATTTACATTTGTGATGTAAGCGCTTAAGACGACCATCCATAAGAACACCATTTGCTACTTCTAAAAATTTGCTTAGGATATAGCTTTATTTTAGCTAGATGTCACCTTCAAACCATGCGCCCTGAAATACTTTTCCCTTTCTTTAAGCCCATTACCGCCCTTAAAGGGGTTGGTCCGCGGATCTCTGTGTTGATGGAAAAGATAACGGGTCCGCATATTGTCGATATCCTATGGCATCTTCCTTCTTCATATGTGGATCGCCGCTTTTCACCCAAAATTTCCGACGCGCCCGACCATACAGTGGTGACGCTGGATATCACAGTCATGAAACATTACCCGTCCAGAAACCGACGCGCCCCATACAAAATCGCCTGCTTTGATGAAACCGGCCCCATGGATCTGGTGTTTTTTAATGCCCGTGGGGATTATTTAAAGAAACAGCTGCCCGAAGGTGAAAGACGCATCATCAGCGGTACGGTAGAACGGTTTAACGGCGTTTTGCAGATGACGCACCCGGACCATATCGGCCTACCCGAAGAGCTTGAAACCATTCAAACCGTGGACCCTGTTTATCCTTTAACCGCAGGAGTAACCAACAAAACTATGGGCAAGGCCGTCACATCAGCCCTTGAACAGGTTGTTGATTTACCGGAATGGCTGGACCTATCTTTCAAAACAAAACAGGGCTGGGACAACTGGAAAGAATCCCTCATCAAAGCTCACCACCCTGTTGAAGAAGAGGACTTCTTTGCCGATCATCCGGCACGTGCTCGTCTGGCCTATGATGAATTGCTGGCAAACCAGCTTGCCCTTGCCCTTGTGCGCCGCACAGTTCGCAAAGCCTCAGGACGTATTATCAAAGGTGATGGACATTTACGACAAAAGGTGCGCGATAGCTTGCCCTTTGCCCTGACCGGATCACAGGAAGAGTCCTTAAAGGAAATAGCGGATGATATGGCCCAGCCCTTACGCATGCTCAGACTGTTACAAGGTGATGTAGGCAGTGGCAAGACGGTTGTGGCCTTACTAACCGCACTTAATGCCATTGAAGCAGGAATGCAGGCCGTCATCATGGCCCCCACAGAAATTCTAGCCCGCCAACATATGGAAACAATTGAACCTTTGCTGGCTGGCACAGGCATTACCCCCATCATCCTGACAGGGCGTGATAAAGGGAAAAAACGCGAAGCCATTCTGGATCAGATCAAATCTGGTAAGGCACAGCTCGCCATTGGTACCCATGCTTTATTTCAGGAAGATGTGGAATTTGACAACCTTGGTCTGGCTGTCATTGACGAACAGCACCGCTTTGGCGTCCATCAACGTCTTGCCATGGCCGGCAAAGGTCAGCATGTCGATGTGCTGGTGATGACCGCAACCCCCATCCCGCGCACCTTAATGTTGACGGCTTATGGAGATATGGATGTTTCGCGACTGTTGGAAAAACCTGCCGGACGTAAACCTGTTGATACCCGTGTCATGGCCCTGAATAAGCTGGAAGATGTGGCCCATGGTATTGGTCGAATGGTGTCAAAAGGTGCCCGTATCTATTGGGTTTGCCCGTTGGTGGAAGAATCAGACAAAATCGAAATTGCGGCCGCTGAAGAACGATTTAGCCATTTAAAAAGCCTTTACGGGGATCGCGTTGGGTTGGTTCATGGCAAGATGAAACCGACTGAAAAAGATACGGTTATGGCTGCTTTTGCCCGTGGGGACATTGATGTTCTTGTCGCAACAACCGTCATTGAAGTTGGTGTCAATGTACCTGAAGCCACCGTCATGATTGTGGAACATGCAGAACGGTTCGGCTTGGCGCAACTGCATCAACTGCGTGGTCGCATCGGGCGTGGCATGGATGCATCGACGTGTATTTTGCTTTATGGCGCGCCTTTATCAGAAAATGGGCAGGCCAGGCTTAAGATCATGCGCGAAACCGAAGATGGTTTTGTCATCGCCGAAGAAGATTTACGCCTGCGCGGTGCGGGTGAAGTCTTGGGCACGCGCCAAAGCGGCCTGCCTGAATTTCGGCTTGCCCTACTACCGGCCCATGAAAATCTACTGGCTGCTGCGCGCGATGATGTCAAACTGATCTTGGAAAAAGACCCGGAATTACAGACAGAACGGGGCCAAGCCCTTAGAACATTACTATATTTATTCGAAGAAGACGCCTGTGTAACCTATTTAAGATCAGGATGACCTTTTCAAGCGTCATTCTTATGCTTAGACAGAATAACAGGTGCCCCACCCTTTTCGCGGATGATGTCTACATCTTCATAAGTCTTGGCTGAAGTCTGCGGTTTTTGTTGTTCTTCTAACGGGCGTGTATCGGGCGGTGTGACGATTCCCCCTGAAATCACCATCTTAACGGCCTGTTCCACAGTCATGCTAAGCGGGATCAAGTCACTTTTAGGAACAAATAACAAGAAACCCGACGTGGGGTTTGGTGTGGTCGGCAAGAAAATATTGACGCATTGTTCTTCGGTCAAATTTTGCACTTCGCCTTCGGTCGTGCCAGACACAAACCCGATGGCCCAAATACCACGCCGGGGATATTCCACCAGTACAGCTTCACGAAATGCTTGGGATTTTTGGGCCAATACCGCTTCGAAAATTTGTTTCACCGCACTATAAATACCGCTTACAACAGGCATACGCGCCATGATGCTTTCACTGATTCGCACCAACAGTTTACCCACAAAGCCTGCTGTCAACATCCCCACAAGGGTCAAAACCACAACGACAATCAACAGTCCCAGCCCCGGGATACTGAAAGGCAGATAGGTTTCAGGGTTATAGGCTTTCGGGATCAAAGGCGTGACTTTTTGATCGACGAAATCAATGAACAGCCACGTCATCAAAATAGTCAGTGAAATCGGTGCAATAACCAGAATCCCCGTTAGGAAATAGGCTCTCAGCCGTCCTGCTACTGTCAGACCAACAGGTTTTGAGGGCTCGGAATCGGGAATATCTTCTAGCTTCATGTTGATTTCCTAAACTGGTGATTTCACGCTGCACAAGAACGTTGAGGCATGGTATAGTTTTTATATTCAATAAAAAAGAACGAAATGTGAAAACAATGCAAAATTGGGTCATTCAATATGTTTACGCCACAGACAAGGGCGAAAACGGTGTCTCTATCGTTGAAATAAAAGCCGAAAATGAAACCGAGGCCAAAAAAATTGCGGAATTAAAAGCGGTTGCCGAAGAATATATCTTCACCGTTCATCCCCAATCAGACGAACAGTTTTTAGGCAATGTCAAGCATCAGGCCAATATAATGTCCGGCAAAGCCGACTATGTTGAAATCGAAGAAGATTAAGACTTATATTTCGCCAGTTCCTGCCCCATACGGCGAATATTTTTAACAAAAATGTTAATCAAGCCGCGCACAAACGGGTCCGCTTTGGCAAGTTTGCTTTCAAATACATCACGGGTAATGATGACCAATGTCGTTTGTTGCACTGCACGTGCCGCCGCCATACGCGGGGAATTATCAATCAAGGCCATTTCCCCAAATATACCGCCTTTATTAATGGTGCCGAGTACAACTTCACGACCATCGATCATTTTATAGATTTCAACCATACCGCGTTCAACGATATAGGCGCGATCACCGGGTTCTCCCTCTTTAAAAATTTTATCTCCAGCATAAAAGACCTTACGGTCAATAAAACGCTTTGCCGCCTGCCCATGCGCCATTCAAATGACCTTTCCGCACCATTGGTTGATATTTATATATATTAACGCTTTATATTAATTATGCAATCCAGTCTAATAACGCAATTGAAAAAAGTAATCATTAGCAGGTTTACACATGCGCGAATATCCTGACAGACCTTGGGTCGCCATAGGTGTTGTCGTTCACAAAGGTGATGACATTCTTCTTATTAAACGCGCAAAAGCCCCTAACAAGGGCCGCTGGTCCCTGCCCGGTGGCGCGCAACATATTGGGGAAACACTTTTTGAAGGTGCCGCTCGCGAGGTCTTGGAAGAAACCAACACGGACGTAACAAACCTTCGCTTTATTGATTGCGTCGATTCAATTTATAAAGACGATCAAGGTAAAGTACAGTTTCATTACAGCCTGATTGAAATCTCCTGCGAATATCTGAGTGGAACACTACATGCCCAAGATGATGCAGAACAGGCACAGTGGGTGTCCTACGACAGATTATCTGAATATGACCTGCCCCAAAACACCACTGATATTATTCGTAAGTCCTATCTCTCGCGGAATGCCTCGTTAACGGAGGAATAAACAGGTTTCAAAAGATACTGCAACAGGGTCTTTTTACCTGTTGTAACATCTGCCTGTACCGTCATACCGGGCATAATACGATTACTTTCAGGGTCATAGCCAACATAGCTGCGATCAAGCGTCACGGTGCCTTTATAATAAGGCTCTTCCTTTTCATTCATAAAGGTGGTTGCAGAGATATTTGTTAGCTCCCCGGTGATCCCGCCATAACGCGCAAAATCAAAACTGGTAATCTTGACCGTTACAGGTTGGCCCACACGCATATGGCCCACATCCCTAGTCTGGATTTTCGTTTCAACAATAAGTTCTTTATCAAGTGGCACTATTTCAGTGATGGTTGCACCAGGGGCCAAAACCCCACCAACCGTAGTTGCCTGCAAGCCCTTAACAATCCCACGAACCGGGGCAACAACTTCCAAACGTTTTACCCGGTCATCCAACTTTGCCAAAGCTTCACGAACTTGCGCCAGCTCTGAAGTCACAGACCCCATTTCCTGCAAAGCTTCTTCTTTGGCTTTTGCGATATCCTGCTCAAGGCGGCTTTTGGCCTCTTCATAGGCTTCAAGGGCTTTAAGCCGTTCCTGTATTAATTTATTTACATCACCGCGCGCCTGGTTAGCTTCACGTTTCAGTTCCAGATAAACGACTTTAGATGTCAGTCCCTGTTTATAAAGCTTTTCACGCATGCGCAGTTCATCTTCAACGATACTGACCTGCTGACGCATGGTGGCTTCCTGCTCATCCATTACATCCAGTTCCGTGCGGGTTTGTTCAATCTGGTTAATAAGGACCTGACGGCTGCTGCTTTGTGCGCCTGTTTGTACATTATAAATTGTTTCCTGATCCTTCACCATATTTGCATATTCTTTGCCAACGATGGAAAAGTCAGGTTCACGCCCCAGACCGACTGCGCGCAGACGTTCTGCCTTTAATAGAAGCGATGCCCGACGTGCTTGCATCTGTGCACGTTCTGAATAAGCTGCGGCAGGGTCAAGACGCAATAAAATGTCGCCAGCTTCGACGATCTGGCCTTCACGTACAAGAATTTCAGAAACAATCCCGCCTTCTAAATGTTGAATGGTCTGAACTTGACTGGACGGTACAACTTCCCCAAACGAAACGGAAACTTCATCCACTTCGGTGACGTAGGACCACAGAATAAAGGCAACAATCACGATCCCCACTGTCATCATTCCAGCACGGATCAAGGATGAGCTTCCGGCCTCTTCCAACACAACGGATTGCGCCAGATAACGCGTTTGGCGTGACCCGATTTTAAATTGAACCGGATGCAGCGGCTTTTCACCCTGTGCATTTGTTGTTGTAATGTCTTTACCACTCATAGGAAATCTTTCGGCAAGTGGGGTTTCACATCATCGGTTGGACCATACATTTTCATATGACCATTTTCCAACCAAAGGATTTTGTCTGCAATACGTAAATGGCTCGGTCGGTGGGTAACAATGAAGCTACACACGCCTTCTTGTTTTAAAGATGCAACCGTTTTCATAAAGACCTGATCATCTTCAAAGTCAAGACCGTTGCCGGGCTCGTCAAACAGCATAATACGCGGTTTCTTAATAAAACATCTAGCCAGATTAAGTCTTTGTTGAAAACTTGTTGGCAATTGTCCGCCCGTACCTTCACCAATACGGGTCCAGAATCCTTTTGGCAGATCTTCTACATCTTTCAAGAGGTTTGCTTTCTCGCAGGCCTCAGCCACTTCTTCATCAGAGGCAGCCGGATTTGCCAGACGTAGGTTTTGTGCAATTGTACCATAAAAGAACTGTGTCGTCTGTGGAACGTATCCGACCATTTGACGCAATTCAACCGGATCAAGCTGCCTGATATCTGTTTGATCCACACGAATACTACCAGCTTGGGGAACATACATCCCTAAAAGCAGTTTCAAAATAGTCGATTTCCCCGATCCGTTACCGCCCAAAATCGCCAAGACTTCACCTGGCTTAATATCAAAATTGACACCTACCAGAGCCGGATCCGCATCGGGGGAATAACGCAAAGACACACGACCGAATTCAATAAATCCTTCGATTTTGCGGTTTGAATTCACCACACTGTCTTTATGTTCAGAGTTAATGTTCATCAGGTTATTGATCTGAGTGATAGAAGAACGAACCTGTTCCACCCGCGTTAAGGTCACAAACCCTTGTTGCAGCGGCCCCAACACGCGCCAGACCAGAATCATGGAGGCCACAAGCCCCCCGATGGTCATCACCCCGTCAAACACACGGAACACGCCAAATGCAATGGTTGCCACGCCCGATGAAATCATCAAAACGTGCGAAATCGTTGTCAGATGGGACGTCACCTGGGCCGACTTGAAACTCGCCATAGATGCTTGTGCAGATAATTCGCGATATCGTGCAAGCCACGTTTCTTCTGCATTAGTATATTTGATAGCGCGCATGGAAGAAATGGTTTCAATAACCAGTTCCTGACGTTTCGATCCAAAGCGCGCTGTTGCACTAATTGCATCACGTATTACCGGTCCAAAAGCCAAAGCCACAAGCCAGAATAGAACCAGCATGAAAATTGGCACAATCGCAACGGGTCCGCCCAAAATAAAGATCACGATAACGAAGATGAAAGAGAACGGAATTTCAAACAGAACCACGGCCATCGGCCCAGTAAAGAAATCACGAACAGATTCAAAGTCCTTGATCCGTGCTACTTGGGCGCCAATAGTCGCACGTTCCGTAAATGCGGGTGGCAGGAACATGATCCGCTTAAAAACCTCGTTCCCGACAATATTGTCAATCCTTGCCCCCACAAAGGCGAAGATGCGCGTTCGAATTTTTCGAAGCACATAATCACATATAATCGCGATAGACACACCAACCCCAAAATAGGCTAGCGTTGACATGGACCCGGTTGCGACAACCTTGTCATAGACGGCCATTACAAACAAAGGAGTTGCCAAGGCCAAAAGGTTCAACAGTAATGTCAACCCAAGGATTTGATAAACCAAGGAACGAAAGCGTTCCATGATCATCCAGAACCAGCCGATTTTTTGTTGAACAAATTTCTGTTCTTCCACATCGACGGATTTAAAGAAATAAGCGGTGCCTTTTTGCACCATCTCGTTGCCGGTTAAGGTCTTATAATCCCCTGCCCCACCATCAAAGATACGCAAACCAAAGTCGCTGCGGGCCAATGGAATATTTACGGGCCCTTTATCTGGGACAAACAGACAAGGCATCAAGCGTGGGTCGATTTTATGCAATTCAATCCGTTCTGGACGGCTTGAAAATTGCAGGTTTGCCATTACATTGCGAAAACCGGTCAAATCCAGTTCATCCGCAAAGTGCGGCATGGCTTCGGCAATATTACGCTGCTGACCACGCCAACTTAAAGACATCAAAAGAATTTCAAGGCAGGCAGCAAAATCTGAAATTTCACGCAGGTTTGCCAACAACGGTGACTTTTGGATCGCCTCTGCACTGGGCGAGAGGGACCTTCGTTCCGCAGGTACCTGCTGAATATCAATTTTGCCTAATGCTTCAGCCATCATTTTTATCCGTTTGATCTTTGGCTCTCTTTTTCAGCACAAATTTAGGCTTTGCTTCAGGTTTTACATCCTCCATTTGGGGGGGAATAACCTGAATTTTTGACTTAACTGTCTTTACCTTTTCCATCTGAGCCTCTTCGCTTTGCTCAGTAGTAGAACGCCCCGCCACACTCTTGACGCCCCGCGATTGCGTTTTAGGTTGCTGCACAACAGGCTGCTGCGCACGCGCATCTAAGTTTTGTGGCGCACGTGGCGCTTGTTTAGACTGTTGTGGTTGTGACGGCGGTGCATTAACAGGCTTTGATGGTTGCTGCTCTTCGGGTTTTGCCGGACCAACCTGTTTCAACGGTTGCTGTCCGACAGGAGGAACCGGTGCTGCTTGTGGTTTGGATTGTTCAGGTGGACGTTTAACCAATTGCCCATCGTTCAAGTCATAAACTTCATCAGCCATTCTTAATAAAGACGGACGGTGCGACACCAAGATCAAGGTGCGCTTGCCGCGTGCCTGTTCAAGAAATTCCGTCAATACACGATCACCGGCACTATCCATCGCCGCGTTGGCTTCATCAAACAATAAGACAACTGGATCTGTCATTAGAGCGCGCGCAATAGCAACACGTTGCTTAATCCCACGCGGCAAAGAATCATAAGCCCCATTGCCCACATGTGTATCATAGCCCAATGGCATGCGCGCAACCACATCATCCAAACCTAACAAACGGGCCATACGCAGTGCTTTATCTTCCAATTCGGGCTTAAACATGGTTAGGTTTTCAAGGATAGTGCCGTTAAACAAAACCCCATGCTGTGGCAGGTAGGCAATTTTTCGCCGAACGCTGGACGGATCAAGTTCGCTTAAATCCTGACCATCGATCAAGACTTGTCCTTGTGAAGCCCGCATGGCCCCCGTCATGATATAGAGTAAAGAACTTTTCCCGCTGGCATTACCACCGGAAATCCCGATAATCTGACCGGGTTCTACCTTTAAATTCACATTGCTGAATAAAGGGGGTTGATCTTCATTAAATTGTAAAGCAACATCGCGCAATTCAATGCGGCCTGAATATTCAGTTCCGATCGCTGGCAGGTTGCCTTCGGTTTCAGGTTGCAGTTCAAAAATTTCGCGCAGTTTACCACGGGCCAGCTGGATAGACTGAAACCGTGCCCAGATACCAACAGCGCGTTGAAGCGGCTGCATGGCACGGCCAGACAACATGGTGCAAGCCGCAAGCCCCCCAACAGTCAATTCATTATCAATGACAAAAGTACTACCAAAGCCAACCACGGTGAACATGGTAAGCTGTGAAAACAGCGCCCCTAGCCCCATGGCCGTGGAACTGTGACGTGTGACATCATAATCGGTCTTGGCGCATGCTTCTTGCAAACGTTCATAACGGCGCAGCATCTGTGTTTCCATTGCCATTGACTTCAAGGTGTGAATGCCACTTAGAACCTCAATAATGAAGTTAAAGCGGCGTTCATCCGCCTGCATTCGTTCAGCCAAAGCACCACGTAGCTTCTTACCAACCTGCATGGCACTGATCGCAAACAATGCAATAATGACAATAGGGACAAAAACAAGACTTCCTGCCAGATAGCTAATCAACATCAAAAAGATGAATGCAAATGGCAGGTCAAACAAAGTCATAATGGCTTGGCCTGCGTAAAATTCTTTCAAAGTCCCCAGCGAACCAATTCGTTCAAGATGGACACCCGAACCTTCTTTTTCAAAATCGTTTACACTGGTTGAGAGCACACGTTCGATAGCTGCACATCCAGCCATATGTTCAAAACGTGCGCCGACCCATCCACTTAAATAAGAACGCCCAATGCGCAAAGCAGCTTCCAACAACAACGCAATCGCAATCCCCCCAATAAGCATTGCAAGCGTATTGAAGGAACTATTCGGCAAAATACGGTCATAAATTTGCAGCAACGACAAGGGCATTGCGAGTGACAGCAAATTGATAAATAAAGATGCCATCAGCATATCAAACATGCCAAAGGGGATCTTGGAGCTTTTACCCAATCGATCTAACCAGTCGATTTTTTTATCTTTGCTACTTTCAAACATCTATCGCAAATCTTCAACTCAAGGTCATCATAAAATATATGTGTAGTTTAGTTAGCTATAACACAATTTTCAATGAATGCAATTTACATAAAATTTTATCAATCTGCACCCTAGCTTAATCCTTGTGAACCAACGCCACCCATCACATTTATTATTTCCTGCCTTAATCTACAGACCAATTCACAAAGAAATGATTAAGAAAAAAATTTATCCACTCTTTTTATGTTCATATTTTTCATCTTTTCACATTAACGAAAAAGAAACACCTTTGCGCCACCATGATCCAGACTTGCGCGGATTAGCATTTTTCCTTAATATCCGCGCGCTTGGGCAAACTAAAACATGAGAACTTGGGGTAATGTCAACTAATCAGAAAAAAATGGGTGAGCATTTAAGGCTTAAAACTCTCTTTGCCACCTGCAGCTGCCTTGTTACATTGCACGCTATACCGGCTCAAGCGCAACTTTCCATCATGGGAGTGCTTGATACACGTCCACATCACAGCCCAAAAACTGTTCAGACACCAGCCACACAGCCAAAAACAGCAACTCAGCCTCAAGCCAAAACACCTGCCCCTAGCGCCCCAATCCCGTATCAGCCGCCAACTGTTTACACCACACAGCCCAGCTTATCCGGTGCACCAAGAACTGCATTTTCTGCCGAAGAAATTGGTTTCCATAAAGATTTGGGGATCATCACCGCAAATGGTAATGTGGAAATCATTCATGAAGATCGCATTTTAATCGCTGATACGGTTTCCTATAACCAAAATAAAAATGTCGTTACCGCATCAGGAAATGTCCAGATTATTGAACCGGACGGAACGGTCACATTAACTGAATTCATTGAAATTACATCTGATTTGAAAGATGGTGTCGCAAAAGAATTGGTTTTATCACTGGCTGATAATTCTTCCATCTCTGCAAACAGCGCAGAAAGAAAAGAGGGCCGATACACACTTGTCAAAGATGCGACCTATTCACCTTGCCAAAAATGCAAAGAGGATCCAGAGCGTCCGCTTGCCTGGAAGCTAACAGCAAAAGAAATACAACATGATGCAAAACAGAAACGTCTGGAATATTCAGATGTCTTTTTTGAGGTTTACGACGTTCCCATCATGTATTTACCATATTTTTCCCACCCTGACCCAACACGACAAAGGGAAACCGGCTTTCTATCGCCAAGCTTTGGTAGTCGGGGAACACTGGAAAGCTTTATTACCGTTCCATACTTTTATAATATTGACAATTCAAAAGACTTAACGCTAACGCCGACATGGTACTATAATCTGGACCAACCTCACTTAAGTGCTGAATACAGGCAACACTTAACCCAAGGTGAAATCCGCTTGGCAGGTAGTCTCACCTATGCTGATGGGGGGGCTGGTGCAACTGAAGATACAAAAGAAGAATTCCGCGGTCACATAGATAGTGAAGGTATTTTTCATATTGACCCGACCTGGCGATGGGGGTTTGACATCAATCATGCCTCGGATGAAACTTACATCCGAAGATATGGTATGGATGACACTTCTGAAAACTCCCACCTTGTTTCAGACTTATACATGGAAGGCTTTCGTAAACGTAATTATATGAAAGCCGCCCTGAACATATATCAGGAACAACGCGAAACAAACACATCTGACCTGCAAGATGGTAAAATCGAATATCAGTTCCAACATTTAAGTAACCCCGCGTCCACCGGGGCATATGTGCGTTTGGATGGTAATTTTTATGGTATTAATCGTAAAAACGATACTCGAACAACGCGATTATCAGCCGATACCTCCTGGGTTGTGCCTTACACCTCTTCAACAGGTGACATTATTACGCTTGATGCCAATCTGGTCACAGCTGCATATTATATTTCTGCTTACTCTCCTGATAATGAACCCAACAAATACACAGGTGCTCAAGCTGAAATTGTTCCAAGTCTAAGCCTTGAATGGAGAAAACCTCTAAGCCGATCACAGATGAATGGTCAGGTCACTGAAATTTTGGAACCAATCATCAAACTTAAAGCCGCCCCGAATGTGGGACAAAACCACAAAGTCCCAAATGAAGATAGTCAGGATTTTGAATTTGATGATACAAATATTTTCAAAACCAACCGCTATTCAGGCATAGATAAGATTGATGGCGGGCAACGGGTCGATTTTGGCTTTAACTGGGGCATTTACGGACAGGAAGGTGGCTATAGTCAATTGTTTATCGGTCAGAGTTATCGCACACGTGATGATTCCAGTTACGACACGAACTCTGGTCATAAAGACAACCTCTCTGACGTTGTTGGGCGCGTAAAAGTCAGCCCCTCTTCCTTCTTAGATATGCTTTATAGATATCGCCTTGATAAAAGCAATATGTCTTTAAATCGTAGCGAAACTACCTTATCCATTGGTCCACAATCTACACGATTTAACCTGTCTCACTTGTATGTGGAAGGTTCTGGTGACGATTCAGAATATGGAACGCGCGAAGAGGTTTACGGCAAATTACAGAACCAAATTTCACAAAACTGGTATTCTGAACTGGATGGGCGCTACCGGATGAATGACCCGGAAGGCGGCGTGTCCTATGGGGCAAAAATTGGCTATGCCGATGAATGTACGGAACTCTACCTTGATATGCGTCGTTCATTTTCTGAAGACCGCGACATTGAACCATCAGATACCATCACAATCCGACTGGAATTGAAAAACCTCGGCGGCATAGACTTGCTATAACAAAAAAAGGTTGGCCCAAGGCCAACCTTTTTCATTACAATGTTGTGATCTTTTTAATCCGTCATACGCACCTTGACGTATGAGCCTGGTGCATCTTCAATCGGTTTATATTTGTTGTTACCAGGTGTACGCGCATCAACTTTACCGCCACTGTGACGTGCAATCCACTTTTTCCAATCTTGCCACCAAGACCCTTCATTCTGGCTTGCCGACTTGAACCAGTCATCTGGATTTGCTGGTTTCTTGGTATTGGTCCAATAACCATATTTACCTGAATTTTCTGGATTAATAATCCCGGCGATATGTCCCGATCCGCCCAAGACAAACTTACACGGTCCTGAGACAAGCTGTGTCAGGGTATAGGTTGATTTCCAGGGCGCAATATGGTCATCATGTGTGGAGATCATATAAAGCGGCGTCTTGATGTTGCGAAGATCAATCGGCACCCCATTCAGTTCAATCCCGTTTGGCTTACTTAACAGATTTTCCAGATACATTTTTCGTAGATAGAATTTATGCATCATTGCAGGCATACGGGTCGGGTCCGAATTCCAGTATAACAGATCAAACGGGAATGGTTCTTTGCCCATCAAATAATTATTAACAAAGAAAGACCAGACCAGATCGTTTGCGCGCAGCAGGTTAAAGACCTGTGACATTTCAGAACCTTCCAGATAGCCCAAGCGTTCCATATGGGCATCCAGCAGTTCCATCTGTTCTTCATCAATAAAGACGCGAAGTTCACCGGCATCGACAAAATCTGTCAGGGTGGTGAAAAGCGTTGCAGATTTAACTTTATCCGCCTCCCCTGTCGCCGCCAAATAAGCCAACGTGCATGAGGTCAACGTCCCACCGATACAATATCCCGCCATATTGACCTGCTCGGCCCCGGTCATATCACGAATAACATCAATTGCCGTCAACGGACCTTCTTGCATGTAACAGGAAAAATCCTTATGTGCGAGTGTCTCATCCGGGTTGATCCATGAAATCACATAGACTGTATGGCCCTGATCTACAGCCCATTTAATCAAGGAGTTTTTCGGCTGCAAATCCAGCACATAAAACTTATTGATCCATGGCGGCACGATCAGCAACGGGTTCTTGTTCACTTTTTCAGTTGTCGGTTCGTATTGCAACAACTGGATCAGGCTATTTTGATAAACGACCTTACCCGGTGTGGATGCAATATTTTTACCCAGTTCAAACGCCTTGACGTCTGTCATGGAAACACGCAATTTACCCTTGCCTTCTTCCAGATCATCCAGAAAGTGCTGGAAGCCTTTTAACAGGCTTTGCCCCTGTGTTTCCACAGCTTCACGCAACACGGTCGGGTTCGTCGCGATGAAGTTGCTGGGGGCCAAAGACTGAACGAAATTACGGGTATAAAAATCGACTTTTGCCTGCGTATTTTCATCAATTCCTTTGACATCGGACATGGTGGATTTAATCCACCGTGCGGTCAAAAGGTAATATTGTTTAACAGCATCGAAATAAATTTCTTCTTCCCAGGCTTCATCCTTAAAGCGACGATCACCCCTCACCGGACGGGCAACAGGTTCACTTTCCTGTCCCAGCATCCGTTGGGTGACATGTTGCCAAAGAGCCGTATATTCCTGCCACAGATTAGCTTGGGCCTCTGCCAGTTTTTGCGGGTCCTGCATCAATTGGGCGGATGCCTTCATAAATGCTTTCCCAACAACGTAAGGATCGGGGATCTGGAAACCATCATCTTCGGCTTGAGCTTCCAGAAATTTCGTCATAATGCGCTGCGAGCGATCTGCGAAATCCTGCATGGATTCCATTAATTCCTGCTGGTTTACGTTCAGCAAATTTTGTTGTTCTTCAGACAATCCCCATTCCTCCCAGAAATGTTTAGTATGCATACATAGATGCAGTTCAATCTAATTTTTGTGTAATGTCAAATTTCAACCTGCCCAAGTGATAAACAAGTTGGTTTTGAATGACATGTGTTAATTTTTCAAGGGGCCTATGCATCACGCACAACCCCTTGTTTTAATTGATTTCGCTAATGTTTCATTCAGCTATTCATCAACTTTAAAACCTGCTCATGAAGGTCTTTTGACGCGGATGCAACAATGCGTCCATCCCAATCAAGCGTTACCGGATTACCATCCCATCCGGTAACGATTCCACCAGCGCCTTCAATCACGGGAACCAAAGCCATGGCATCATAAGGTTGAAGACCAGCTTCAATGACCAGATCAATATGACCACTGGCGAGCAAGGCATAGGCATAGCAATCTGTGCCAAAGCGGGTACATTTCACTTTATCTTTTACGCGTCGAAAGGCTGCTTTTTGATCAGCACTGAATAAATCTTCATCGGTGGTAAAAAGACTGGCATCTTCCAGCGCCACACCTGTGCGCACAGAACAAGGTTGCCCGTTATAGCTTGTGCCTTCCTTGGTGCCGACCCAACGTTCTTGCATCATAGGCACATCCAAGACACCGACTTGGGGTTTGTTATCTTCCAAATAAGCAATCAAAGTTCCAAACCACGGTGCCCCGCAAATAAAAGAACGTGTGCCATCAATCGGATCGAGCACCCACATATGCGTGCCATCGCCTTGTTTGACACCATGCTCTTCCCCAAAGATGCCATGGTCGGGGAATTTTGCTTCAATCAGATCGCGCATGGCGGATTCAGCATTTTTATCTGCAAGTGTAACCGGGCTATCATCGGCCTTGTCCATGACACCAAGACCACTTCTGAAATAAGGCTTAATAACTTTACGCGATGCTTCCGATAAAGACACTGCAAATTCGATCAGATCAGACTGGCTCATTTATCAACCCCACCCATGCAGAGATATTTAATTTCTACAAAATCTTCGACACCGTATTTGGATCCTTCCCGACCAATGCCAGACTCTTTCACCCCGCCAAAGGGGGCCGCTTCTGTCGAAATAATACCTTCGTTAATGCCGACGATGCCATATTCCAAACCTTCTGACACTCGCCAGACGCGGCCCATATCACGGGCATAAAAATAAGCTGCCAGACCAAAAGGTGTGTCATTTGCTTTCTTTATGACTTCATCTTCATCATCAAATTTATAAAGCGGAGCAACAGGTCCAAAAATTTCTTCTGATGCTACACGCATGTCTGTGGTCACATCCGTCAGGATTGTTGGTTCATAAAAAGTGCCGCCCAGTTCATGCGGCGCGCCCCCACACATGACTTTTGCCCCTTTATCTTTGGCATCTTCCACAAGTTCTTGCACTTTATTGATTGCGGCCTGATTAATCAGCGGGCCCTGTGTGACCCCGTCATCAGTGCCAAGACCGACCTTGAATCCTTTGACCGCAGCAGCGAGCTTTTCTGCAAAGGCATCATAGACACCAGCTTGCACAAAAATCCGGTTTGCACAGACACAAGTTTGTCCGGCATTACGATATTTTGATGCAATGGCCCCTGCAACAGCTGCATCCAGATCGGCATCATCAAAAACAATAAAGGGTGCATTTCCCCCCAATTCCAAAGATACTTTCTTCACCTGATCGGCACATTGTTTCATAAGCAATTTGCCAACCGGGGTAGAGCCTGTGAAGCTGACTTTTCGCACAACCGGGTTGGATGTAATTTCGCTACCAACGGCCGGGGCCTTTGCTTTAGAACAAGGTACAATGTTAATCACCCCCTTGGGGATACCAGCCTGTTCGGCCAATTCAGCCAAAGCGAGAGCTGTCAGCGGTGTATCTTCCGCAGGTTTAACCACAGCCGTGCAGCCAACCGCAATCGCCGGAGCGACTTTGCGCGTAATCATAGCCAGCGGGAAATTCCACGGTGTAATTGCACCGACAACCCCAATAGGCTGTTTTATAACCACCACGCGTTTATCCGCGCCATGAGCCGGAATAACATCGCCATAAAGACGTTTGCCTTCTTCTGCAAACCATTCCACAAAAGACGCCCCATAGCCGACTTCGCCGCGTGCCTCTGTCAGGGGTTTACCTTGTTCCAGCGTCATCAGCATAGCCAAATCTTCCTGATTTTCCATAATCAGTTTGAACCATTTTTGCAGGATATTGGCACGTTCTTTCGCAATTTTTTGTGACCAGGGCTTAAAGGCTTTTTCAGCTGCATCAATCGCACGCTTTGTTTCACCCGCCCCCATATCCGGGACAGATGCAATCACATCACCTGTTGCCGGGTTCAGGATATCGAATGTTGATTTATCATCCGCATCGACCCAAGCCCCATCGATATATGCCTGATTATGAAATAAAGTCGGGTTTGATAGCTGCATAAGAAATACTCCAAATTCATAAAAAATTTAACTGAAGGTATACGAGCCCACCTTATTGAACAAGCGTTGCGTCCAGTTCATAAAGTTTTTTTGGGTCTTCAATTTCTAAAACCCATAAATCATCATCTCGTTCAATTTGTCGACGGATATAATCATCACAAGTTCGTTCATCCACATATCCCCCCTTTAAGCCATGCATCCACCCACGCTCACCTTCTATCGTTGTGATAGGCACCAAAACCGCACATCCATCATTAAATCGATTAAGCTTGAGCAGGACAGAACCGGAATCTTCATCTCCACGACGGATCACCATTGCAGAAATAAAATTTATATCGCACATTCTGAGCTGGGCCTTGACCCATAATCCGGCTTTTAGTCGATCAGACACTTTGATCTTCCCTCTTATCTAAAAACGAGTTTTCCTATGTTTAAACTAAACGAAAGAATTGACAACGATACGTTTGACATTTGTGACTTATCTATCTGCAAAGTCCTGTTAATGAATGATCAAAATTACCCATGGATCATTCTCGTGCCCATGCGTTCTGACACGACAGAACTACACCACCTAACCAAGGAAGATCAGATCAAAGCAATGCAAGACATTGATCTGGCCTCGCGCATTATGGAAAAAATGTTTGCCCCAACATCCCTGAATGTGGCTGCCCTTGGCAATGTGGTCAGTCAGCTTCATATTCATATTGTCGCACGTTTTGAAAATGACCCCACTTGGCCGGGTCCGATCTGGGGGCAAAAACCAGCCGTGCCATATGCCGACAAAAATCGTCTAGAGGATTTACGCGCCGCATTCCAACATTTGCAAAACCTGTCATAAAGCAGTAGAACAGGCCATGACTTTGCAAAGGGGAAGACAAAGCATGGCTGAACAACCGAAAAAAAGACGTTCGCGGATCCGGGAAAGAAACGAAGAATCTATTCTAAAAGCGGCAGAAATCACATTTGCCCGCCGTGGCTTTGGGGCCGCAACAACGGCAGAAATTGCCAAGACAGCCGGAATCCCTAAGGCAAACCTGCATTATTATTTTAATACCAAAGAAGATCTGTATACCCGTGTTTTGGAAAATATTCTAACCACATGGTTGCGTGCTGCCGAAGATTTTGATGAAGACCATGAACCGCGTGAAGCATTGGAAAGCTATATTCGCACCAAGGTTGAACTTTCACGCACCCGACCAGAAGCGTCCAAAATCTTTGCCAAAGAAATCATCAGCGGCGCCCCTTTTCTAAAAACACACCTGATCAATGACATTAACCCGTGGATGCAAAAGAAAAGACAAATCATTCAGGGCTGGATTGATGCTGGTAAAATGGCTCCGGTCGATGTGGAACATTTATTCTTCCTGATCTGGTCCATGAGTCAGACTTATGCGGATTTTTCCACCCAAATGGAAATCGTCCTGCAAAAAGATGAATTACAGGAAAATGATTATCGAAAAGCCGCAGACATGATTGTCAGTATGGTCTTTTTTCTGTGCAAGCTTAATTAAATTGTCATTTGTGTGATCTTCGTCACTCCGGTAATAAAGGTGCGCACTTATACTGCGTTCAAACCCATAAGAATTATCAGGGCATTAACGCTAACAGAATGAAGCGAGCAGACACATGTTGACGACAAAATGGTCACAAGCTGGTGAAGAACCCAAATTGCAAGAATTGATGGCAGACCCGTTAGTGGCGCTTATCATGGCGCGCGATAATCTTCAGGCTGATGATGTCTGGAAGGTGGTCGAAAAAGCAAAAGAGCATTTCGACAAAAAAGCCGCCTAACCCCTCTTTCTTTTTTGGCACGACAGTTGTAAGTTAAGGCAAAAGCGTCCAATGAATGGACGCTTGTCTTATTTATATAGCTGGAGATACCCATGTCAGGTCAAGTTGGTGCCGCCCATATTCTTTTGATGTACGCAGGTTCTGCGCGTTCTACTGCCACACGCACTAAAGAAGAAGCCCTCGAACAAATTAACCAAATGAAAAGCGACATCGATGATGGTGCTGATTTTGCTGAACTTGCACAAAAAAATTCTGATTGCCCATCCGGTCAAAGCGGTGGCGATCTGGGCATGTTTGGTCGTGGTCAAATGGTCCCGGAATTTGAAGAAGCCGCTTTCAACATGGAAGTTGGTGCAACAAGCGACGTTGTGGAAACCGATTTCGGCTACCACCTGATTAAACGTACCGCTTAAATCCAAGAGGTTCGATGTGACAGGCGTTGATCTAGAACATCCCGAAGTCATTTTCATCAAGCGACTTGATGGGACAGGCTATGGTTTTTTCTATTCAACGCCTGCACAGTTTGATAATGCTGCCAACGGTTTTATCTACCCTATTAAAGAACGGATCAAACAAGAATCCGAAGAAAAAAATGAAGTCCCCACTAATGCCCAAGAACTCTGTTTCAAGGCATCGGTTGCGACCATCGCCAAAGTGTTCGACCCCAATTGGGATGACGAACCCGGCATTGATGCCGCGCGCTGCGTTGCCGCCTCTTGCGCGGCCGAGGCCACATGGCCAGAAACCATTCCGCAATGTATCGTCATCGAACAGGCCGGTGATGAAGTGATCTTACGAGAAGGTTTTGAATTTTTAGAACATCCGGGCTACCCCTTATGCGTTGTCCTAGGTTCAAAGGCCGATGGCGGGGGGATGTGTTCTTTCTTTGATACAGAAGATGAATTCAGACTGTTTGCCACAAAACCACCCAGCAAAGACGTGTGGCTGCCCCAATTGATCTATCGCCTTTATAAACGCACCCCGTCCATCATGACAGGCCTCCCTACCCCGCCAGCCGAAGAAGGCCAAGGCGTTGGTGTTGAATGCCATGCCTTCACCCTAAACCGCAAAGGCCAGTTGATTGAACGCGCAAGATAGCGCTTCTTATCAAGCGAGTTGTCCCCATCCCGATACATGTTCAAAATATGATCTCCGTTTTTACGAGGATGTCGTTTTTGTGAAAATTCATATCCACACTAAAACTAAGTGTTTATACGGCTAGGTCTCCCTCAAAAAACATGTATAGTTAAGCTCATCTTATACATTTTTTCGGGAGTGTCCGTGATGCTTGGTGCAGTCTTTACCGAATTCCTTGAAATGGTCGAAGATAAGTTTTCTTTCGACGTAGCTGATAAAATCCTTGAAGAAGCAGGCTTGGCTGACAATTCCTCTTTCACTGCTGTTGGTAATTATGATCATGGGCAAATGGTCAAGCTGGTGGTCGCCTTAAGCAAAGAAACAAACATGGAAATTGATGACCTGATAAAAACCTTTGGCGCACATCTTTTTGGGCAATTTGTGCAAAAATACCCCATGTTCTTTGACAACGTAGACTCCTCATTAGATTTTCTGCAAGGAATTGAAGATAAAATCCATACCGAAGTGCGCAAACTCTATCCTCATGCTGAACTTCCCAGTTTCGAATGTGTGCGTCATTCGGACAATGTCCTGGAAATGAATTACAGTTCCACACGCCCCTTTGGGGACCTCGCCCATGGCTTGATCGCGGGGTGCGGGGAACATTTCAATGACAACCTCACCATTCAACGTATTGATCTGGACGGCTCAAACCATGTGCATTTCATCATCAGCAAAGAGTAGCTGCGATCATGGATGAGGCCGACAAATGGAAAAAACGTTTTGAACGCGAAAGACGCGCGCGCAAAGAAGCGGAAAATATTTTAGAGCTCAAAAGCAAAGAGCTGTATCATGTGAATGAAGAACTGCGTGGCACCCTTGAAAATCTCGAAAAACGCGTTCAAGAGAGAACGCAAGAACTGAGCGTCGCCGTCGAAGAGGCACAAAAAGCCAATACGGCAAAATCGGCATTTCTAGCCAATATGAGCCATGAAATCAGAACGCCGATGAATGCTATGATCGGCTTTACAGAACTATGCCTGCATAAAACCTCACCCAGCCCAAAACAGAAACAATATCTCAACAAAATCCATCATTCTGCCATCTCTCTTCTGGGGATCATTAATGATATCCTTGATTTTTCAAAGATTGAAGCTGGCGAAATGAAGATGAAAAACGTGCCCTTCACCTTGGGCCATGTCTTTCAGAATCTGACCAACCTTGTTTCAGACAAAGTGCACAGTAAAAATCTGGATTTTATTATTGAAAGATCCCCTGACCTATCTGACCATTTTATTGGGGATGCGGGCCGACTGGGGCAAATATTACTGAACCTTACCTTCAATGCCGTTAAATTCACCCATAAAGGTTACGTAAAACTGACCATCAGACAAGTGAAGGTGAAAGACGGTTATTCTACGTTGGAATTTTCAGTCTCAGACACGGGGATTGGCATGACCCGTGAACAACAGGAACATTTGTTTAAGCCTTTTACCCAGGTTGATAATTCAGATACCAGAAAATACGATGGGACAGGGTTAGGACTTGCCATCGCCAAAGACTTTGTTAAGCGCATGGACGGTGATATCTGGCTAGAAAGTGCCCCCGGGGTTGGGTCTACATTCAGCTTTCAGATTAAACTTAAGCTAAACCCAGATGCAGAGAAAACAGATCACAAACTGCCCAGAATTTTCAGCAAAAAGCAGGTTCTTCTGATTGATGATCAAACCATCTCTCTAAAAGGTATGGCAAATTATTTAGAAGGCTGCGGCCTGAATGTGAGCGCCTTTCTCAACGATCAAACAACAGACATAGACCATGCCTGTAGCTCGCAGGAATTTGATCTTCTGATCTATAACATCAGCCAGATTAGTCGCGCATGTGAACAACAACTGAATGATTTGTTGGATCGACATTACCGTTTGCGAAATTTAAAATTCATTCTAATCAGCAATGATGAACCTGACCTGTTTGAAGATGGCCTGTGCACAATAACGCCAACCGCCTATATCCAGAAACCGATTGATCCGTCATATCTGTTTGACACGATATTAGAAACTTTTGGCAATGAAGTCCTTTCAGAAACGGCCCGCAGACAAGACCTGAATATTGATTCATTGCCTTTGGATAAAATCCAAGGGGCCCACCTGCTCTTGGTCGAAGACAACAAGATCAATCAACAGGTTGCTCGCGAACTACTGGAACATGCCAGATTTCATGTGGATGTGGCCGAAAATGGTCAACAAGCCCTAGATCTCTTAAATACCAAAACCTATGACTGTGTCCTTATGGACATTCAGATGCCTGTTATGGGGGGCTATGAAGCCACCAGACACATCCGCGCCCAGCGTCGCTTTGCTGATCTACCCATTATCGCCATGACGGCAAATGCCCTTGTCTCTGACAAACAGGCCGCTATTGAAGCTGGGATGAATGACCATGTGGCGAAACCGATTAATACACGCGTGCTCTTTTCAGTTCTGCTGGATGTGATAAAACATAAAGACCGCCCCCTTCCCCAAACGACTGATGTTCAAAAACAAGCAATCGACATTCCCAAAATTAAAGGCCTGAATACCAAAACCAGCATTAAAAATTTGAACGGTGATACGAAAATTTATCAACAAATTCTCAAGACTTTTTGCTTTGTTGGTCATGGCCTTTTGCAAGATCTGACCCATGCTGTTGGCGAAAAAAACCAAGAGGCCATGATCGGTACAACCCACACCTTAAAAGGTCTTGCAGCCACCATCGGTGCAGAAATGCTGGAAGAAAAATCGCGACAATTTGAATACACCCTAAAAGACGGAAACCCTGATCAAACTTCTAATTTACGAGACCATTTGTTAGAGGAATTACACAATACCATCACTGCCATTGAAACCTTCTTTCAGGAAAACACCAATACTTCAGCCGTTCGTGCTGTGCAAGATCATAAAAAGATTAAACAGGAACTGTTGATCTTATGTGATATGCTGGACCAATATGACGTTGCAGCAGAAGACCAGTTCCACAACATTATGCTGGCAGCGCTTGATAAAAAGCTCAGAAACAGCCTGATTAAAATCGGCGAGAAAATTGAAGCTTATGAATTTGAGGAAGCCCATGCGCTCTTAAGTGCTGAACTTGAACACCTTAAAGATAATGCAAACGAAGGCACACCGACATAATGGCAGAGAAAAAAACGATTCTGATTGTCGATGACATTGCAGATAACATCGATGTCTTAAAAGATATTCTGATCGATACCTACGCTGTCAAGGTTGCTAAAAACGGCCCCACAGCCATCAAGATCGCCCAAAAACAACTGCCCGACCTGATCTTGCTGGATGTTATGATGCCGGGCATGGATGGCTATGAAGTCTGCGAAACCTTGAAAAATGACAATTCCACAGCCCATATTCCTATCATCTTTGTGACTGCAAAAAATGAAGAACGTGACGAAGCCAAGGGATTTGATGTCGGGGCTGTCGACTATATCACCAAGCCCGTTTCCAGTGCCATTGTCCTTCGTCGGGTACATAATCACCTATCGCTTATCAAGGCGGATCAACTCAACCAACTGGCGCGTTCTGCCATCCGCATGATGGGGGAAGCTGGGCACTATAATGATACGGATACCGGACAGCATATCTGGCGCATGGCTGCTTATGCCAAGGCACTGGCTCTTGAAATCGGTTTACCATCTGAGTTTGCAGAAATGATTGAACTTGCAGCCCCAATGCATGACACGGGTAAAATCGGCACCCCCGACAGTATATTGAAAGCACCGCGCAAACTAACGCCAGATGAATGGGAAATCATGAAGCAACATTCCCAAATCGGCGCAGAAATCCTCAGCCATTCTGAAAATCCTGTCTTTAAACTGGCAGCTGAAATTGCGCTTAATCACCATGAACGTTGGGATGGCACAGGATACCCCAAAGAGATTAAAGGTGAAGATATCCCCCTGAGCGCCCGACTGGTGGCCATTGCCGATGTGTTTGATGCCCTGACCATGAAACGGCCCTATAAGACCCCTTGGTCCGTTGAAGATGCCTTGGCAGAAATTCAAGCCAGTAGCGGTAGCCACTTTGATCCTGAACTCGTCATTACTTTTTGTGCCATGAAAGATCAATTGCTGGAAATTAAAAACAAATGGGATGATTAAAGCAGTGCTTCACCCAACACTTGTTGAAAAATGACTTCGCGTACATCATCGGCATTCAGCTGATGGGCATCCATTTGAACTTTACTTTCAGCCATAATCATATCGACATCTTCCATCAAGCGTAGCTTCTTAAACAAATCTTCCCGCTTGATCCCCATTGCGTCGCCAATCAAATCCATATAATTGACGATTTCAAAGGGGCGTTCAGGTTCATGGCGTACCAATTCACGGTGATCGGAATGATAGATACCGACAAAACTATCCACCTTTTCTTCTTCAGCGCGTTTTAAAAAATTTGAAAGATGCTTTTTTGAAAAATCCTTGTTGGTTAGCGTCGACAATTGATAGCCCACTTTCTGAACATCCAGCGACACAACCTCCAATCCGTCAATCGCGGTTAAAAGCTGCGTCACAGCCTCTGTCACCCCGTGAGAGCCGGGATATTCATGCAAGGCCACCCGTTTACTGACGCGGTGTTTAAATAAAGGTCTCAACCGATCAAGATGCCGTCTTAAAAAAATGGGGAACATGGTCATGGCAAACGGGGCAGGTCCACCAGCAGCATAACTAGGTAAAAGGTTTTCGTTAAACTGGATTTCACATGTTGGACACCATGATAACACATCCCCTGCACCTGTCTTTTCGAACCTTTCGATGGTTTTTCCGCCTTGTCGAGCAGAGTTTTCATCATCCCCTGCCCATAACTGCAAAATCCCGCAACAATTTGCCGGTCCGCCATGAACTTCATACGACACCCCCAGCTCATCCAAGACATCGAGACAGAGCAATCCAATATGCGGCGTCTTTAACATGTTGCACCCCGTATAGAAGATTACATCCGGTGCAGTCTCTCGTTCGGGGTGGGACGACGGACTGAGGCGAGCCATCATATCAGGGGCAAGCTGTAACCGCGAAATCAATCGAACACCTGTGCTCATGTATTTAAAGTCAGACTTGCCTTGTGCTTTTAGCTCCTGAGATGGATTATTCTGCTTTAAGCGACGCTTTGCCATCGCGAGCATAAAACGCGGGTTAATCCCTTCCTCACAGACAGACTGGCAAAAACCACTCGCACAACAGGATGTAATCCATTTTTGCGACACAAGGGGACCCTGCCCTGTCTTCAGAACATCCAGCACCCCTTCTGCTACGGTCTTACTATCTTTCACATCAAGCCCGTCAATCGAAGGTGTTGGGCAAACATCCACACAGGCACCACAAGCGGTGCAGCAATCTACGATATCGTTGACGCGTTCATTAAGGGATTGCACAATTTCTTTCGGGTTAAAGGGCATGATTTTTGATCCTTTGCTGCTTTTGTTAAGGCTAAGAAAAGCAGAATCAGAGATCAATGATTTCATTGTGTCGGTGACAATGTTTTGAGGTGGAAAGAGTTTCCTGCATTCGCAGGAAATCGCACTGCGCTCTTGCGAACACAAGGGGCTTTACCCACATAGAAATCAGAATCAAAAAACGCCGCCAATATGTATTGGCAGCGTTCTTTGAATGGCATCTCCAAGGGGACTCGAACCCCTGTTGCCGCCGTGAAAGGGCGGAGTCCTAGGCCACTAGACGATGGAGACCTAATATATAAACAAGTAATAAAAATATAAAATAAAGTCCATATTTTTCTTACTTTACCAAAGCGCGATGGCGACCCCTACGGGACTCGAACCCGTGTTACCGCCGTGAAAGGGCGGTGTCCTAGGCCACTAGACGAAGGGGTCATCGGCGTTGGTGAGCGGGTTATAGACGATGGGTGGCGATGCTGGCAAGACTAAATTTGCATTTTTTTTAATTTTTTTCATTTTTATTGCAAAGGCTATTAAAAACAGCATGTTATGCCTGCGCCGCATCATCGATCAGAAGCTGCACAGACGTTCCCCCGCCCCAGGTATCCAATTTTAGACGTCCGGCTATATGAAGTTTTTTACCGTTATGTTGCAACAGGGCCTGACCCAATTCCGTATCCAATGCGCGAAAGGCAATCGCCTTTAACCGAACACCAAATTGATCGGTCAAAAAACAACGCACATGATCGCGACCAACCACATCCGCGCGCTGCACCTGCACATCCGAGAGGATAAACCGCGGCTGTGCATTACCTGCACCAAAGGGGCCAACTTGTTCCAGTTCTTCCACCAAAGCAGGTGTAACGCCACTGGGAGAAATCACCCCATCACAGCTATAAGTCGGCTGGACATTCTGTTCTTTAATTTGACTAAAAATGCGATCGCTCAGAAAATCTTTAAAGTCATCCAGTTTGTCTTTTGCAACCGTAAACCCTGCTGCCATCGCATGACCGCCCCCTTTAACCAACAGGCCGGACTGACGTGCCGCAATGATCGCACAGCCTAAATCCACACCTGTGACAGAACGTCCGGATCCATGCCCCTGACCATCCTCATTAAAGGAAATAACGCACGCTGGCAGGCTGTAGCGTTCTTTTAGACGTGACGCTACAATCCCGATCACACCGGGGTGCCAACCTTCACCAACGGCAATTACAATACCTTTATGCTCAACCGCATCCACTTGTGCGATGGCATCATCTAAAACGTTTTGTTCCAGTTCTTTGCGATCATGATTATACCCATCCAACTGCGCTGCGATTTCAGCAGCCAATTTGGCATTATCAGTCGATAAAAGATTAGCCCCCAGATAGGATTCCCCGACCCGCCCGCCAGCATTAACACGGGGACCGAGGATATAGCCCGCATGATAAGCCTCGGGGGCTTCATTCACACCAGCCGTATCCGCTAGAGCCGCCAAACCCGGATTGGCCCGTTTTGCCATGACCTTCAAACCTTGTGTCACAAAGGCACGATTTAACCCTTTTAAAGGCACAACATCACACACAGTGCCCAAGGCCACCAAATCCAGCAAGCCTATAAGGTTAGGTTCTTTTCGATCATTTTTAAACCAGTCTGCATCACGCAAAGCCCGGTTCAGGCCAACGGCAAATAAAAATGTCATGCCAACAGCCGCCAGATGGGCATATTGTCCATCTTCATCCAGTCTTTTGGGATTTATCAGTGCGACACAATCAGGCAGTTTGACTTCAGCTTCATGGTGGTCCACGACGATAACATCCAGATCAAGGCTTGCCGCATGGCTCAACGGCTCAAAAGAAGTGGTTCCACAATCCACAGTCACGACCACACGCACGCCTTGCTTTTTAAGCATGTCCATGGCTTCTGAATTGGGGCCGTAGCCTTCACTCATTCGGTCAGGAATATAAATAGTGGATTTAGCACCCGCTGCATTTAGATAACGACGCAGCAAAGCAGAAGACGTTGCCCCATCCACATCGTAATCCCCAAAGATCGCGATCAGTTCTCCATCCTGAACTGCTTTTGCCACCCGTTGGACGCCTTCATACATTCCTTTAAAATGGTCAGGATCGGGCAAAAGGTCGCGTAAGGTCGGGTTAAGAAAGCTCTGAGCATCATCCAAGCCCACATTTCGCGCCGCCATCACCCGGCCCGTCAATTCAGAAACTTTCAGGCGTTGCGATAAAGTAATCGCCGTTCGTTCATCATAAGGGCGTGACACCCAACGCTTGCCGGAAACGGATTTTTCCACATTAAGAAGATAATCCATGTCCAGTGCCATTATGCTTCCATTACGCCTGAACGTTCCAGATCATGATAGGCTTCGACAAACCGCACCGTTCCGCTTTGGGAATTCATCACCAATGAATGGGTTTGTGCCTTTGTGCCCACACGCTGAACACCTTGCAACAAGGCCCCATCAGTTACACCTGTTGCCGCAAACATCACATTACCCTGTACAAGATCATCCAGTGAATATTTCTTGTCCAGATCATCAATCCCCATCTCAAGGGCAATTTTGCGTTCTTCGGGTTTACGAAAAACCAGACGACCCTGAAACTGTCCCCCAATACATTTTAAGGCAACAGCTCCCAGCACACCTTCCAGTGCACCACCAATGCCGATATAAACATCAATGCCGCTATCGGGCTGACTGGTTGCAATAACAGCCGATACATCCCCGTCCGGGATCAGTTTAATGCGAGCACCAGTTTCACGGATATCACTGATGATAGCTTCATGGCGCGGACGCTCCAGTACACAGACCACCAGATCAGCAACCTGACAGCCTTTGGCATCTGCAATAGCGCGCAAATTATCTTCCGAAGTTGCATCAAGATCGATAATTCCATCGGGAAGACCGCCGCCAACGGCAATTTTATTCATATAGACGGGAGGCGCATGGAACAGTTTTTCACGCTCAGCCATCGCCACAATCGACAAGGCATTCGGCCCGCCTTTGGCAGCGGAAGTAATACATTCCAAAGGTTCAAGGGCGAAATCAATCTGCGCCCCTTTTCCCATACCCACTTTTTCACCGGTGTAAAGGATTGGTGTATCTTCCTGATCCCCTTCCCCAATAACAACACGGCCATCGATATACATACCGTTTAAAGCATCGCGTAAAGCTTTGGCGGCTGATTTATCCGCCAATTCTTCATCACCGCGCCCCATGACAGAAGACGACGCGATTGCAGCCGCTTCGGTTGCACGCACCGCTTCCAGTGCCAGATTACGGTTAATTCCACCCAATTGTGTCATCATCGACTATGTCCTAGAAGTCTTCGATACGGATCATTCGCGGCGTTTCCACCACACTCTCCAAAGCATCGATCGCCTGCAATGCGGTTAACATTGCTGTTTCATCGGTTTCATGCAGTGTTAGAACCAACGGCACATGCCCGCCCGGAGCGCGCGTGCGTTGAACAACCGTTTCCATAGAAACATCATGATCTTTCAACACACAGGCCACATCGGCAAACACACCCGGCTTATCCAACACCATAAGCCGAACATAGTAGGCCCCTTTGTGTCGAGCAAGGCTTGATGACGGGATTTTTTTCAATTTATCAGCAGATACCGAGAATGTCGGCACACGAAGCCCGCGCGCAATATCAACCAGATCACCCACAACAGCAGAAGCCGTCGGGCCTTCACCGGCGCCGCGTCCTTCAAACACGGTACGATCTACAAAGTTACCTTCAACAACAACAGCGTTAAACACATCTTCAACACGTGAAATCGGGGTTTCTTTAGATACCATACACGGATGAACACGTTGTTCCAAATGGCCGTCTTTTAGGGACGTTATACCTAACAACTTAATGCGATAGCCCAGTTCTTCTGCAAATTCGATATCAATCGGGGATACATGACGAATGCCTTCGACCTGCACACCGTCAAAATCCACTTCGCAGCCAAAGGCAACCGATGTCAAAATCGCAAGCTTGTGGGCGGCATCAATGCCATCCACATCAAATGTTGGGTCTGCTTCTGCATAGCCAAGGTCCTGCGCTTCAGAAAGGATTACGTCGAAATCACGTCCTGTTTCACGCATATTTGTCAGCATATAGTTACAAGTGCCGTTCAGGATACCGTAAACACGATCAAAGCCATTACCAGCAAGACCTTCACGCAGGGCTTTGATGATGGGAATTCCCCCCGCTACAGCCGCTTCATAGGATAGATTGACCTGTTTGGCTTCTGCTGCTTTTGCCAGTGCTGTACCGTGATGTGCAATCAATGCTTTGTTCGCCGTGACCACATGTTTACCGTTTTCAATCGCAGCTTCACACATGGCTTTGGCGATCCCGTCTGATCCACCGATCAGTTCCACCAAAACATCAACGTTATCATCTGCTGCCATTTCAACAGGGTTATCATACCAGGTCATACCGTCTAACGAGACACCGCGATCACGGTTGCGGTCGCGCGCACTGACGGCCGTCACCACAACGGGGCGACCGCAGCGTGCAGAGATTAAATCTGCATTATCGTTTAAGACTTTAATGACACCAGCACCGACTGTACCGAGGCCAGCAATAGCAATTTTAATGGGCTTGTCCATGGTTCACTTAACCTAAAAAACAAGTGGAAGAAAAAGGGTCGAAATAAAATTAAAGGGACTCGCCTGCATTATGCGTTCGCATAAAAGTTTTGATATTGCGCACAGCTTGTCGGATGCGATGTACATTTTCCACCAGACCAATACGAACAAACCCTTCGCCATGTTCCCCAAAGCCAACACCTGGGGCAACGGCCACTTGCGCTTCTTTCAACAACAATTTTGAAAATTCAAGCGAGCCAAGATGTGCGAATTTTTCAGGAATCGGCGCCCAGGCAAACATGGTCGCAGGCGGGCTTGGAATATCCCATCCTGCTGCGGCCAAACCTTCAATCAAAACATCACGGCGTTTTTTGTAAAGGGCACGAATATCATCCACACAATCTTGCGGACCATTCAACGCAGCTGCAGCCGCAACCTGTACCGGTGTAAAGGCACCATAATCGAGATAGGACTTAATACGCGTCAACGCCCCGATCAGTTCCTTGTTCCCTGTGGCATAACCAATACGCCAGCCGGCCATGGAATAGGTTTTGGACATGGACGTAAATTCCACCGCGCAATCCCAGGCATTTTTAACCTGCAGAATGCTGGGTGGAGGGTTGTCATCATAATAAATTTCAGCATACGCCAAATCTGACAAAATCCAGATACCATGGGCGCGGCAGAAATCCACGATCTCTTCATAAAAAGCTACATCACAGACACATGCTGTCGGGTTGCTCGGATAGTTCAGAACAATCGCAGACGGCTTGGGCAAACTATGCTGAACGGCACGTTTCAAAGCTTCCAACATGCCTTCGCCAGGATATGCCGGGATATTGCGTACAGATGCCCCTGCAATCATAAACCCGAAATGGTGGATCGGGTAAGACGGGTTCGGCACCAGAATAACATCCCCCGGTGTCGTGATCGCAGACGCCAGATTTGCCAACCCTTCTTTCGATCCAAGAGTTACAACAGTTTCCGTTTCCGGATCGACCTTGACGCCAAAACGACGCTCGTAATAAGCCGCATTGGCATTACGCAAGCCTTTAATCCCACGAGAGACAGAATAACCATGTGATTTCGGGTTTTGTACAGTTTCAATCAGCTTATCGACAATATGTTGAGGTGTTGGGCTATCCGGATTGCCCATCCCGAAGTCAATGATATCTTCCCCCGCCGCTCGCGCCGCTGCCTTCATTGCATTTACTTCAGCAAAAACATAAGGGGGCAAGCGTTTGATGCGGTGAAACTCGTGTTCCATGACCTCGGGGTACCTTTCGATAAGGGTGTTAAAATGAAATAGGCTTTCCGTTATAGAAAGCGCATAAGTGCTTTAGAACACAGGAGCGCCGAAACGAAAAGCCTAAAGTTAGGTTTGAATGTGGATTTTATAAAAAAAATCAGTAATCCACAAAAATTTCCGTACGGCGGTTGCCTGCCTCGCCTGATGGCATCACTTCCTGATAAAGCGGCTGACTGTCTGACACACCACCAACGAACAAACGATCGCCCGGCATACCCAATTGCAATAGCTTGTTCGCGACTTTATCCGCACGGCTCAGCGCAACTTTGTGATTAACCTGCATATGCTGTTCAGGTGTCATGTTGCGCGTACGTGAACTGGCATGTCCGACGATGCGAATAACGCCACCTTGTTGATTATGAATGCTTAGGACTTCTTTCAAAATCCGAACATCTTCATTGCTCAGACTAGCTGAACCTACACCAAACTGGATCGTTGCAACTTGGAATGACCCGGTAAACATAGACGGGTTATATTGGCTTAAAGACAAGGCCTGTCCACTGCGTACGACCTGCGGTTCAATCGCCATACCTGCTGCATAGGTGCTGCGGACATCCGTTGTCATCACGTTGTTTAATGCAGCCACTTGCGTTGGTTGTTGACCATATGCAGCGCCTTGATGTTGCACACCATTACTCGAAATAACAACTGTTTCAAACGGATGGGTGTTTAATTCATAAGCAGAAGTATTGTTCATAGTGTCCATAGAATTCAACGGGCGAGTCTGTGCAAGATTGGCTTCATAGACTTCACTGACACTGCGGGTGTCACGTGGTTGCGTCGGCTGAATTGGAGAAGACTGTGTCGGTGTAGATGCGACAACACGATTTTCTGCCGGGTTCGTATCAATCACCGGATTTTCATTGATTTGTGTCGTAATCACAGGCTCAGTTGGCGCCGCTTTAGGTGCAGGTGGTTGTGCAGCAACATCCACATCAGTGGAATCATTCAGCGCATTGACAACTTGACCCTGACGCATCACAGGTTGGGCATATTGACGCTGTGGTGTCTGTGCGGCAACAAAGCCGGATTCAATTTTCTTTTGAGCTTCAGGCGCTGCCTCTGCAACATCGCCCGCTTCACTTCCTGAATCCGCCTGTTCTGCAACATCCGTATCGTCTTCATTAAAGTATTCAACACTGGAACGATACCATTCAACCGGATTAACCGCATCGGGAACGGATGAACAACCAACCAGCAATAACGGTGCCGCCAGCACAGCCGCCTGCATCATCAGCTTATTTTTCAGTGTTTTAGACAACATGAATGATCCCCTTGTATCACGACACAGCATAAATATATGCCACCTTTATAGCGCAATCTAAACCAATAACATCATAAGGTTAATACTAAATTACAAAAATACTTATTTTTCTTCTTTTAGGTACTCTGCTGCAACATCAACATAGTGGTCCGTACCGGCTTTTAAACCCTTAATTTGATCTTCGGTTAAATCACGCATTTTCTTGGCCGGATTCCCCCCCCAAAGCTCGCCTGATTTAACGCGTTTTCCCGGTGCAACAAGGGCACCAGCAGCGACCATGGCCCCGCCTTCAACGACAGCACCATCCAAAACAACCGCGCCCATGCCAACAAAAGCACCATCTTCTAACGTGCAACCATGGATCACAGCATTGTGTCCCACCAGCACATCATCACCAATAAAAGTGCCAAACTTGCCTGCGGTCACATGAACAACGGTTCCATCCTGAATATTGCTGCGTTTACCAACGCGGATCCGTTCCACATCGCCACGAAGTACGCAGCCGTACCAGATACTAGCCTGTTCTCCGATTTCTACATCCCCAATAAGCACCGCATTTTCAGCAATAAAAGCATCTTCGGCAATTCTAGGTTTTACCCCCTTATAAGTCCGCAATAATGGTTTCACGTCTTTATATCCTTTTGATTTTTATGACTGCATCCATAAGCGCAAAACGGCGCTTAGGGCTTCTGGTTGTTCCATGGTTGAAAGATGGCCGCAGTTCTCTATTTCCACAAGCTTGGCGTCAGGTATTTCATCTGCCATCTGTTGCGATATCTTAAGCGGCGTCAACTGATCCTGACGACCCACGATGACGCTCGTTGGACAGTCTATGTTTTTTAAATCTACAAAACTATCGCGGCGATTTAATAAGGCCACTTGCTGGTCAATAAAGACTTTTTCTCCAACACGATGGGCCATGGCATCAACTTGCTTGATAAGGTCCTGATCTTCAATCCGGGCCGAATGGATCAATCGGGGCAACAAGGTTTCCACGACCTGTCCCATCCCCTGATCGCGTGCCACATCCATAACGCCTTTGCGAAAGGCCGCATGGTCTTCCAAATCTGCATAAGGTGACGTATCGATCAACGCAAGTCGGGTAACTACCTCTGGTTTACGTCGCAAAATTTCGAACGCGACATAGCCCCCCATCGACAGCCCCGCCAGTGAAAACCGATCCGGTGCCTCGTTTAAAACATGATCTGCAAAGGCATCAATACTGTCACCTTTGGTAAAATCTGCCACACGTATATCATAAAGCGGACTAAGCGTTTCAATTTGATGGCGCCACAAGCTGCGGTCACACATCATTCCGGGTAAAAGGAAAAGTGTTTCTTTTGTCATCTTATTTAATCAACGGTAAAATCTTTTTAAAATTATCAGTGCCTGACACACCGAGCCATTCAAACATGACCATTTCTGCACAAACAATCTGTGCCCCAGCTTGGCGCATACGTTCAATACCAAGCATTTTGTTTTTCGCGGTTCTAGACGCACAGGCATCTTCCACCACAAAAACCTGATAACCTGCTTCAACTAAATCAAGCACGGTTTGTAGAACGCAAACATGGGTTTCCATACCCGAAAGAACAATTTGTCTGGCACCTGACAATTCAATCGTTTTCACAAAAGAGGGTTCTTCCATGCAGGAAAAGTTCATTTTCTTGATCACATTTTGGCTTGCGACATGTTTAGCCAGTTCTGTAACAGTATGTCCGATCCCTTCAGGGTATTGTTCGCTCACCACATGGGGAATATTCAGAATCGTTGCCGCCTGCAACAGCTTCATATTGGCTGTAATGGCTTCTTCCCCCTTAAACATAGCTGGAGCGAGTTTTTCCTGCACATCAACAATCACAAACAGACTGTCTTTTGCTGTCATCCGCAAGGCCATAAATCAATTCTTCCCTTTTGTTGCTTTTTTGCACGTTAACACCTCTGATCCACAAGTGAAAGTGCCATGATCATTGACTTCTTGTCATAATTGCCTAATATCCCGCCAATATATGTATGGAAAGAAATCTAAATGAATTTTGCGGACCTCGGTCTTACCGACGAACTCCTCTCTGCTGTCAGTGATGCAGGATACGAAACCCCGACCCCTATTCAAGCCCAAGCCATCCCACAGGTATTAATGGGGCGTGACATTCTCGGCTGTGCGCAAACCGGGACAGGTAAGACGGCTTCTTTCACCTTGCCGATGATTGATATTCTGGCTTCAGGACGAGCACGGGCACGCATGCCACGATCCTTAATTCTGGCCCCGACCCGTGAACTGGCGGCACAGGTTGCAGATAACTTCGAAACTTATGGCAAAAACCACAAACTGACTATGGCACTGCTGATTGGCGGGACCTCTATGGGCGATCAAATGAAGATCATTGATCGCGGCGTTGATGTTCTGATCGCAACCCCGGGACGCCTGCTTGACCTGTTTGAGCGTGGCAGCCTGATTTTGCGTGATGTGAAAATTCTGGTGATCGATGAAGCCGACCGCATGATGGACATGGGCTTTATCCCGGATGTGGAAAAAATCGTTTCCCTGATCCCGCAAATTCGCCAGACTCTGTTTTTCTCCGCCACCATGGCCCCGGAAATTAAAAAGCTTGCAGACAAGTTTTTGATGAACCCGAAAGAAATAACTGTTACGCGTCCGGCCACAACAGCCGATACAGTGCGCCAAGGAGTTTTACAGGTTAATTGCAAGCCCCATGATGGCAAAACAAAACGCACTGCTCTTCGTGCACTCATCAACAGCGAAGAGGTCAAAAACGCGATCGTTTTCTGTAACCGCAAACGCGATGTAGGGATTGTTTGTCGATCACTGAACAAACATGGTTTCAACGCAGGTCAGATGCATGGCGACATGGCACAATCTGCACGCATGGAAACGCTGGAAAAATTCAAAAACGACGAAATTACCTTCCTCGTTTGTAGTGATGTTGCCGCCCGCGGTCTGGATGTTCCTGCCCTTAGCCACGTGTTTAACTATGACCTGCCAAGCCATGCTGATGATTATGTCCACCGGATCGGGCGCACAGGTCGTGCTGGTAAAAAAGGAACCGCACTTAGCCTGTCCACACCCGCAGATAAAAAATATCTAGGCGCAATCGTCAAGCTAATTGGCGGCCAAATTCCAGCCATTGAGCTTGAGGTCGAACCTACAGAACAAGAACGCCCGCGTGAAGATAAACGCGAAGACAGAAACGAGCGAAACCAGAAACGTGGCCGCGCCAACAATAATAACAACAACAATAATCGCCGTAACAAACGCGATGCCAGCGATAAAGTTCAGGTTCAGGAAGAACCGGAAAATGGCGCCGTTATTGGCATGGGTGCCCATACACCTGCTTTCTTGCTGCGTCCCATAACATGGGAAGAAGAAAAGGCTGCAGCTAAGCCGAAAAAAGCACCTGCCAAGAAAAGAACTACGACCCGCAAGAAAAAAGTAGAGACTGTGGCAAAAACCGAGGATGAAACCAAAGCAGCGGAAAAGCCAAAGGCACCGCGCAAGCGTCGGGCACCGAGGAAAAAAGTAGAAGAAAAACCCGCTGAAACGGTCGTGGAAATTGCTATTGAAGAAGGCCCTGTGGAAGAATAATTCCTTCCGTACTGTCATCCCCGCAAAGGCGGGGATCAAGCAAATTATCTAAGCTTAATTCCCGCTTTCGCGGGGATGACGTATAAACTTACATTCACACAAAATATTCAGATGGCGGGGCAAAACCGTTAAAGCCTTGTGATGCGTACATAGTTGTATAAGCCCCGGCAGACAAGATCTGCACCTTATCTCCTGCTTTCAACGCCAATGGCAATTGATAAAGCGTACGTTCATAAAGCGTATCGCAGCTGTCACAGGTTGGTCCTGCCACAATGACAGGGCCCATTTCATCTTCGCCATATGGGGTAATCATTTTATAGACGATGGATTCATCAATCGTTTCGGCCAAACCGCCAAATTTTCCCACATCCAGATATACCCAGCGGACTTCCTCACCGAAATCCTTGATCGCAACACAGACGACTTCAGTTTGTAAAACACCAGCTTCTGCGACAATAAAACGCCCCGGTTCCATAAAAATTTCTGGCCAGTGGTTGCCAAAATTGCTTTTGAAATGTTCTTTAATAAAGTCGATAAAGTCGGACAGGCATGGAATGTCATCTTGATAGTGCGCAGGTAATCCGCCACCTATATTCACCATTTCCAACTTGATCCCGACTTCACGCAAGGCATCAAACAAAACGGAACAATCGCTAATGGCTTTGCCCCAGTGTGCCGGGTCAAGTTGTTGTGAACCAACATGGAAAGACAAACCGTATGGCACCAGACCTTTGGCTTTGGCCTGCATCAACAAATCATGTGCCATGGATGATGAACAGCCGAATTTACGAGACAGCGGCCAGCTTGCCCCAGCCCCATGTCGGTTAACCAGAATGCGGCAATAAACGCGAGCCCCTGGTGCAACTTCGGCAATTTTTTCCAACTCTTCGATACAGTCAAAAACAAACAGCGTCACACCCATATCAAAGGCTTTTTTGATATCGCTTTTTTTCTTTAACGTGTTGCCAAACGAAATGCGCTTAGGGTCAACACCCACACTTAAGCATTCTTGAATCTCGCCAATACTCGCGGCATCAAAGCTAGAGCCCAGTTTATTCAGACGTTCCAGAATCGGACGAGCTGGATTGGCCTTCATCGCATAATAAATTTTGGCCTCGTCAAACGAGGAATGCAACTGTGTATAGCGGTCCTCGACCACATCCAGATCAACGACCAAAAACGGTGAATCTTGTTCAGCTTCTTTCAAGAATGCAGAAATTTTAGGTGTCATCGCCAGAGCCTTTCCAAAAGCAGGCATAAAAAAAGTCAGCGCTGTATAAGGCTTTTTTTTATAAATGGAAGTGGTTTTTACAGGTTTAAGTATTTTTTTACAATGACCAATGCTTTAACCAGTTCTTCTTCATCATATCCGGCAAACCCCATGACCAAGCCAAACTTCTTTTTTTCCCTTTTATAAAAAGGACTTAAGGGGCGAACTATCACTCCGTTTTCAGCTAGTTTTTGCGCGAAAGTCACGTCATTTCTTTGTTGCTTAAAAAGCACACAAATATGCAACCCTCCGTCCGAGGGCATGACGTATAGGTCATCATTTAAATCTCGTGAGATCCAGTCGACTAAAAAGGCACGGCGGGTTTGATATAGTTTCTTCATTCGCCTTAAATGACTATGAAAATACCCTTCTTCGAAAAAATCAGCCAAGGCCGCCTGATGGACGATGGAAGCATGTCCATCCATAAAGGATTTAGCCGCTTCAAAGGTTGGAACCAGTTGTTTGGGGGCAACGATAAACCCCAAACGCAAAGCAGGGAACAAGATACGACTGAAGGTACCGACATAAATCACCCGACCATCGCCATCCACACTTTGTAGCGATGATAAAGGCGGACCGTCAAAGCGAAAATCACAATCGAAATCGTCTTCAACCACCCAGGCTTCATGGGCGCGCGCTGTCTTTAAAAGCTCCATACGGCGTGCCAAAGACAGACTAACACCCAAGGGATAGTTTCTGGATGGAGTAACAAGAAAGCTTTTAATCTTGTGATCTTGCTCCAATCCCTCAAGGCAAATCCCTTCATCATCAATGGGCAAGGTTAATTGCCTCACCCCGGCCCCGCTCAATACACCTGAAATGCCTGGAAATGAGGGATCGTCCGTAACAATCACATCACCCTCTTCCCACAAAACACGGGCGATTATATCAAGCCCCTGTTGCGCCCCTGATGTAATAATGATCTGATCGGGGTCACACTGCCCCCCGCGGCTGGCTTGAAGGTGGCGTGCGATATGTTGACGCAAAAGATCATATCCTTTCACATCTTCCGCCATCGCCAAACTTGGTCCGCTTAATCGCCAACGCCGTGACAAAAGTCGCGCCCAGATATCAAAAGGAAAGCGATCAAGGGCAGGTTTACCGGGGGCAAAAGCCTTTGCGTTTAAACCGACTTTTTTACTTCGGTGAACATTCAGCCATTCTGTTGCCCGATGGCTGATCGCAGGTGTTTTAGCATCCTGTTCCTGTATTAAACGCGCATTTTTCAAAACGGTTTCATCCAGGCCAGAACTCACAAAAGTACCAGCACCGGGACGACTTTCCAAAAGGCCATCACTTACGAGCATCTCTATCGCCTGATTAACCGTATTGCGAGATATGCTTAGTGCAACAGCCAGTTTTCTGGATGCAGGTATAATCGATCCAGCAACAACTTCCCCGCTGTGAATACATTCGCGCAAATATTGATATAGGGATTTATAAACCGGCCGGGTGGCTGTTGGTTTCCAGTCATGAATGAGACGGCTGAGAAGAATACCCAAATTGGACCTAATAATATTTAAATATTGGAACTTAATTTAGAACCAATATTAAGCCATGTTCCTTTCATCGAAAAGGAGAAAATCATGACCACCTACCCCATCACCCCCAGAACAAAAGTGAAAAGAGGCCAGCAACGTGCTAGTTATGATGTTGAGCTTGTTCATAACATTTTAGATGAAGCTTATATCTGTCATGTCGGTGCCAAAATGGCGGACCGCCCCATGGTTCAGCCAACAGTTCACTGGCGTGTCGAAGACAAGCTATATATCCATGGTTCCAGCAAAAACGGTTTATTTCAAACGTTACTCGCAGGCGAAGAAGCCTGCATTACAGTGACCATTCTTGATGGATTGGTCATGGCGCGTTCCAGCTTCCACCATTCCGCCAATTACCGCTGTGTCATGATTTTTGCAAAAGCCACCAAGATAGAAGAAGAAAGCGAAAAACTTCGGCTCCTTGATCTGATGATGGAAAAAATCACACCTGATCGCCTTAAGGACGTTCGAGGCCCCAATCCACAAGAACTAAAAGCGACAACTGTGCTGGCCTTTGACTTAAAGGAAGTTTCTGCCAAAGTCCGCACAGGCCCCCCTGTGGACGACGATGAAGATTACGCCCTCCCCGTTTGGGCAGGGGTGATCCCGGTAGATCAAAAACTTGGAAAACCAGTTGACGATCCGCGTTGGGTGGAAGATCATGGCAGAAAAGATTAGGAGATACTAATGAGTGGTTGGAGCTGCCCCAACGAAGTCAAAGGTAATTGTGAACATGTCCCGGGTCAAAAATGTGATCCGGGCATGAAAGGCTGTATTTTGTATGGTAAGTTCAGGTTCGCAAATACTGAAAAAAACAGCCCAAGGCGTGAACGTGAACGCCTTGAAGCCATGTCAAAAGATAGCGAAGATTTAACGAAACATCGTGGCTAAAAAAAGGATTTATGCCGTTACGATTTTGTTTCGACCTGTCTGCTTGGCTTTATAGAGACATTCATCAGCCCGTTTCATGACCTCGTCATATTCCATCTCTTCTGTCCATTCAGCCAAACCACCGCTTATGGCCATTTTCAGGATGCCGCCATCAGCCAAAACCATTTCATTCTGTTCAACCCGTTCGCGGATACGTTCAGCCAGAATTAAGGCCCCTTCCATATCCGTTTCAGGCAACATCAAGGCAAATTCTTCGCCGCCTAAACGACCAAAGGCGTCGGTAACACGTAAATTATGCCCAACCAGAGAAACCAGTTCTTTCAAAGCATCATCGCCGATATCATGACCATATGTATCATTAATGACTTTAAAGTGGTCAATATCGATCATCAGCATACAGATCGGATGTTTATTACGGTTAGCCCGTTGGCGTTCAAAATCGGCGCGTTCAATGAAGGCACGGCGATTTAAAAGGCCTGTCAAATAATCTGTTGTTGCAGCTTTTTCCAGCGCCAGTTCCATTTCTTTGCGTTCAGAGATATCGCTAAAGGTTACAAAAAACACTTCTTCACTGGACAGCTTCAACGGTGTTGCAGAAAACAAAGTTGTAAAACAATCACCTGATCGGGTTTTTAATTCAATTTCCTGATTGGCAATCAGCCCATTGCGTCGAACGGTTTCCACTAATTGTGAACGAATTTCCGGTTTAGAATAAAAATCAATCGCCTTGTGAAGATGGATGTCTTCTTCAGCGACATCCAGCGCACTTAAGGCTTTTTCATTCATTTCCAGAATTTGACCAGTTTTCTGCTTTGAAATTATATAGGGAACAGGAATGGCTGCCAAAATCTTTTGCATCCGGTCTTTTTCTTCTTCTGCGTTATGTTTGAGTTTTTGAAGCATGAGCTGGTTTCCCACACGCGCCAGCACTTCAGGCATCTGTAAGGGTCGTGGGATATAATCTGCCGCCCCGACCTTAAAACCTTCAACTTTACCTTCAATGGTATCCGTTGCCGTAATGAAGATAACCGGAATATCTTCTGTTTTTCCCTGTGCTTTCAGGCGGCGACAGACTTCAAACCCATCCATGTTAGGCATCTGCACATCTAAAAGGATCAAATCCAGCTCATTTACAAGAGCATGTTCCAGCGCTTCTGCCCCATCCGAAGCCGTCAGCGTTTCATATCCGTTGCTTTCCAGAACCTTTTGTAAGACCTTCTGATTAACCGCATTGTCATCAACAATCAGGATCGTACTATTTCCAATACTTTTCTCTAGATTCCAATGCATAAGCCAGCCTTAAAACTTGGGTGAAGATAATATATCATAGGATATATCTATAAACTCAACAAAGAGTTAACTGGCAGCTTCAATTAAAAACTAAAGTGTATCGGCTAACTTTTATTGCATTCTTCTAAAGAATACGATTGCATGTTATTTTTCAAGTGAAATATCAGGAAAATGTGCATCAACATCGATTTCTTCGGCCCCATTCATGATGGCTTCCAGACCATCCAGAGCATTGTCGATATTTGCAGCATCTTCTTCTGTAAGAACTTCGCGAGCCGATCCCAAAAAGTTGAGGACCCAAGTACCTTCCTCTTGCGGGCCGATTAGCATCATATTGACTTCCACCTGACCGTTGCGCCCTTCACATAAGGCCATAAAGCCACGATTTTCAATAACTTTAACCGGAGTTCCTATGCACATGGCAAACATCCATTCTGGGCATGTTGCGACCAGAAACCCGCAATCGGTTGATGGCGTTTTTTGAGAGCTATACCGCGATTTTCAATTTCATCGACCAGCATATTCAGCATCTTATAAACCCGTTCTTCCGTTTCCGGACTAAGGCCCAGGCTTTCTTCTAACTTATAAGGCACCATTCCAATGATGGTCACACTTTCTGGTGACTGCCCTTGCAACTGTAAAATTCCCAACAAGTCAGACAGACCCAATTGATGATTTGAAATTTTAGTTTGGAAAAAGGCCGGGACCTGTTCATCAGCCAGGCGAATAAGTGTGCCTTCCGGGTCACCTGTATTGACAGAATCTGTGACGATCAGATGCTTAACATCACGCATAGGCTCCAGCAATTCCGTCCCCGTTGTACCGCCATCCATCACAACCATATCGTCGGGAATGTCATAAAGTCCTTCAAGAGCTTCTACAGCGCGAACACCCACACCTTCATCCTGCATCAAGACATTGCCTAAACCGATTACCAGAATTTCTGTCGTCATTTTAAAACACCTGCAAAATTATCTTTACCATAGCCATTGGAAAAAGGGTGCCGAGCACTGCAATGGCAGCAACAGGCCCAGCACCCATTCTGATAAAAGCCCTTAAAGAGCTTTTACTTTGACGATTGGTTTCTGTTCGGTATCGACCATATGGATTGCACAAGCAATACATGGATCAAACGAGTGAACAGTACGCAAAACCTCAAGCGGTTTTTCTGGATCAGCAACCGGATTATCCATCAAGGATGCTTCATAAGGACCCATGTCGCCATTTTCAGCACGTGGTCCTGCATTCCAAGTGGATGGCACAACAGCCTGATAGTTTTTGATCTTGGCATCTTCGATCACGACCCAGTGCGACAAAGTTCCGCGCGGGGCTTCATGATGACCCACGCCACGGATTTCCCCTTTCGGGAAGACGGGGGCGTTGAAGCTGTCTGTATCACCTGTTGCAATATTATCGACAAGCTTTTGCCATTGTTGTTTCAACGTATCCATCATCACACCGGCACGGATCGCACGTGCTGCATGACGCCCTATGGTGGAATGGAACGCCGCCAGCGGCACATCAGACAGACCAGACACAGCCTTGATCACGCCAACCGCATCGTTAACATATTTGGTTGTGCCTTCATGACCTTGCGCCAACCAGACCATAACGTTAGCAAGCGGACCCACTTGGGCACGTTCCCCGTTAAAGGTCGGGGCTTTAATCCAGCTATACTGACCATCATCCTGGAAGTCTGTATATTGCGGTTCGGTTTCGCCTTCCCACGGATGCAGCGTGTCATCACCTTCATACCAAGAGTGTTTGGAACTTTCCGCCACCCCTTTTTGGAAGAAGGGATCGTGGAAGTCTTTAATCTCGGTGATTGACGACAGATCACCAGCTTTAATATAGCCACCTTTCAGGTCAAACTTTGTGCCTTTGGTATCTTGCGGACAATCCGGCACAGTCAGATAATTGGTCACCCCGGCCCCATATTCTGTCCAATCCAGATAAAACGCCCCGATAGCCGGCACATCTGTCATGTAAGTGGATTTGACAAAATGTTCTAATTTGTCAATCCAGCCTTTGATCATCATGATACGTTCCATGTTCAGGACAGATTGGCTGTTCATGTTGACAGAGTTTGAAATCCCACCCACAGCCAGATTTTGAATATGTGGTGATTTCCCGCCAAGGATCGCAACGATCTTGTTACAATAGTTTTGAACTTCCAGCGCTTGTAGATAGTGTGCAACAGCCATCAGATTGACTTCTGGCGATAGTTTCATCGCCGGATGGCCCCAATAACCAGATGCAAATGGGCCTAGCTGACCGCTGGACACAAAGGTTTTCAGACGATCCTGAACCGCTTTCATTTCGTGCGGACCATTCAACGACCAGTCTGACAGACTTTCAGCCAGCTTTGATGTAGCAACCGGGTCGGCATCCAATGCAGAAACTACATCTACCCAATCCACAGCGGACAGATGATAAAAATGCACGATATGATCCTGAATGGCATGTGCTGTCTGAATGATATTACGCACCAATTGCGCATTGATCGGCACTTCAAGCCCCAGCGCATTTTCAACAGAGCGTACAGATGTGATGGCATGAACCGTTGTACATACCCCACAAAAACGTTGTGTAAAAAGCCATGCTTCACGTGGGTCACGACCCACCAGAATTTTTTCAATACCACGCCACATTTGGCCAGATGACCAAGACTTTGAAACACGGCCCTGATCGTTAACTTCAACGTCGATGCGAAGGTGGCCTTCAATACGCGTGACCGGATCGACTGTAATACGTGTTGTCACGATTTTTCTCCTAAAATACTAATTGCTTCACGCGTGCTTAGGTTTATGCAGCACAGGCAATGTCTTAACCAAAACGATGTAGGCCATGATTTCGAAGGCAACGATGCCCACAGTCACCATAATCTCACTCACAGAAGGGAAATAGCTGTAGCCGGGTCCCGGATCATAGGTCAGCAAAAACGCATTAAAGCGATAAAGCGACCCTGCAAACAGCATCGACACAGCCGCCCAGATCAACACCTTGGGATTGTTGCGTTTTTCTTGTGAACTCAAGATCACAATCGGGATGATGAACAGTACCGTTTCCATAATAAACAACAGGCTATTCTTATCGCCAGCAAAGATATAACCGAACTTACCGTGCATCAGGATTTCCGCAAAACGGATCACCAGATAAACAGACAAAATACCGACAATGATCTTGCCCAGTTTGGATAGAAGATGGGTTTCATCATCCAGTTTAAAGGCCACCTTGGACATGGAGGCTTCGAAAATCACGATGGAAAAGCCCATACAAAGGGCCGTCAACAAGGCCAGGACCGGTTGGAAATAAACCGTCTGCCACAATGGCGCCACCTTATAGCCCATCGCCACAAGGAAAGACCCGAGCGAGGATTGGTGCATGGTCGGCAGCAAAATGCCGAGCGCGATAAAGAGGAAGAGAACCTTGTTCAGGGCCTTCAACAGACCTGTCGCCCCGATACGTTCTAAAAAGGCGGGTGCAAACTCAATAACCAACACAAGGATATAGGTGGCCACACAAAGGCCAACTTCCAGCATGACGGCATTAAAGTTCATATGCCACGGCAACAGCAGGTTATAGAACTGCCAGTATCGCCCCATATCGATAAAGGCACCGATACCCCCAAGCGCATAACCGAGCAAACTTGCCAAAAGGGCGGCGCGCATCAACGGGTGATATTGCCCTTTGTTGAACAAATAAATGGTAATCGCCAACGCGTAACCACCACAGGCCAAGGCCGTGCCGATCACAACATCATAGACCACCCAGATACCCCAAGGATATCCACCATTGATATTGGCAACCGCGCCCATACCTTCGGTGAAACGAACACCTAAGAAATAAACACTGATCGCGAATAGGACCATCATAGCCATAAAGAAGGGGGTAAAGATTGTACCGCCCAAGGGTTGAGCTTTACTCATGTCTTATTCCTCCCCATCTTTATCTTTGTTTCGTTTGACAAAATAGGTCAGCCCCGCCAAAGCAACCGCAGGCAACGCCATCCCTTTATAGATGGTGTGCTGCAAGGTTTCTGATTGCGAGGCATACGAGCGATCACCAAGTGGCGGCATGCCCAGTTTGTCAAAAGAAACACCGGAAATATGTAGAACATTTGTGCCACCTGCTTCGGTTTCACCCCAAACATGGTTAACATAATTGGCATCCAGATCTTTTTCATGGAAGCTTTCCGGTTTGGAAATATCGCCACGCGGATAATGATACGTATCACCACCTTTAAGGTTTGTGCGACGCTTGGCTTCTTCCAGCAACATCGTGCGCGGACCAAACAAGGTCGCCCCTGTCGGGCAAACTTCTGCACAGGCGGTCATGCCACCTTTGCTGATCCGCTCCAAACCTGCCTGGTTGCACATTTGGCATTTGTGAATACGACCAAAGGCTTCATCATATTCAAACTGCGGCACATTATATGGACAGCCGCCCATACAAGTACGACACCCAATACAGGCATCGGTATGATGGGTCACAATCCCGGTCAAAGGGTCTCGGCGCATGGCCGTGACCGGACAGACAGAGACACAGCCTGGATCAACACAATGCATACAACTGCGTTTTTCAAAAGCAAAACCATTTTCTTCATGGTCTTTGACTTCAGCCGTACCGTCTTTATAGATTTTAATAACGTTTAATGTATCACCGGATAAATCCTTGGCGCTGTCATATTGCAGATCATCACCGGAAATAACAGGATCCATGTTGTTCGCTTCTTTACAAGCCGCTACACAGGCCTTACAGCCGATACATAAGGTGGAATCATAGAGCATACCCAACGCTTCGGGGGCAGGCTCCAGATTGGGTCGCGCTTCGGCAACAGTGCTGACACATGCAGCAGCAGCTCCGACACTCGCACCCTTTAAAAAGCTTCTACGATCCATCACACGCCCCTCAGTCTTGACTGTCGCGAGCATCAGATGAACCGGATTTTTTCGCTGCCATGGCCGCGCCGCCAACGATGGCCCCTACAGCTGCGCCCGCAACCGCTGCTGCACCCGCTGTCACGTTGGATGTTTCTTCGCGATCTGAAATTTCAGGGAAGGCATTTGGCGGTGTATGGGTTTTGACATCTGCCAATGAGAACAGCGGCTTGGTAAAGCCCACGCCTTCTTCTGTACAGCCAAAACAAGGATGGCCCACACCAATCGGCCAAGTCCCACCACCGATATCGTTAAATTCAACGGCCGGACAGTTGGAATAAGTCTCAGGACCTTTACAGCCCAGTTTATATAGACAGTAGCCTTTCTTATGGCCTTCATCGCCAAATTCTTTTGCAAAACGACCTGCATCAAAGTGCGGACGACGTTCACAGTTTTCATGGATCAAGCGACCATAAGCAAATTTTGGGCGGTTCTGACTATCCAGTTCCGGCAAAGACCCAAAGGTCAAAAAGTGCATGACCGTAGCTAAAAAGTTATATGGGTTTGGCGGACAGCCCGGAATATTAACAACGGTTTTGCCCGGCAAAACAGATTGTGTCCCTTGCGCTCCTGTTGGGTTTGGATAAGCCGATTGCACGCCCCCCCATGACGCACATGACCCAAACGCGATGATGGCTGCTGCATTTTCAGCAGCTTCGACCGTGTGTTCAAGCATGGTTTTCCCGGCGATCTTACAATAGACGCCCCCGTCCTTGGTCGGGATCGCCCCTTCCACCACCAGCAGATATTTGCCGGCGTTTTCTTTCATGGACAGTTCCTTCATATGTTCAACCTGATGACCCGCCCCTGTATCCAGCGTCTGGTGGTATTCCAGCGAGATCATTTCAAGGATTAAACGTTCGAGCGTCGGATGCTCTGAACGGAGCAGGGTTTCAGTCGGACCAGTACATTCCTGACCATGCAACCAGATCACCACCGGGCGTTTCTTCGGTTTGGCGACAGCTTCTGCCATAGCGATGGCGTCAGAAGTGGACAAGCCCAAAGAAGCAGCAATGCCTGTGCAATATTTCAGGAAATCCCGGCGACTTACACCAAGTCGTTTTTCGAGCGTTGTAAAATCACCCTTCATATTCGGATATCCTCCCATTGTGAGGCCCTTGCCCCGATAACATAAAAATCGTCCTGCCATCGGAGCGCAATTTCCATGCCATGCGCTTAAAGGTAAGTAACAAAAGGGAAATATGCCTTACGTAAAAAATTCACCATTCCACAAGTGGAAGCAACAATCCGCCTTGGACCCAAAAGATGCAAAGATACTTACCACCTCACAATAAAACCAAGCACATTTATCAGGTTTTTTATTAGAAAAAATGCATTTGCAAAGGGTTATTATTGCGATTCAAATCAATTCGCAGGGGAAAAAAGAATTTTTGCGCAACTTAATACAAACAAACAGATAATTCGTAAACAAACTGTCCATTTATGACGTAAATTGAAAAAAAACTTTCCATTTTATGGAAAATCATGTTTTTTAGAAACATTCCACAGGTTTCATTTAATGAGGGGCATGGCTGTGAATAGTGCCAACACAGAAGACATCAGCACCAAACTGGAAAGCTGCTTTAACCATATTCTGAACGAAAACATGCAGGGTATTAACATCCTTAACCACGAACTTGAGGTGGAAGCCGTTGAATTTCAGCACTGGGATGGTCGCATGCTTGGGATGATCATTACCCCCTGGTTTGTTAATCTGGTCATGCTGCCCAAAAACGGTGATAACTGGGACCAGCTTGCCTTGGGCCAGAAGGAAAAAATCGCCTTTCCCTCTAAAGATTTGGACATGATGGTCAATGATATTGATGGCTTTGGCTATTGCCGGACCTATTCTCTTTATTCGCCATGCAAGGACCTGCCCAATCAGGAATCCGCACGTATTGCCGCTGCCATGTTTCTGCGTGATCTTTTGGACGAAACCAAACGGGTAGAACCAACCTATTCAGAAGAACAAATCGCACGCTACCTTGAAAAAGAAGACATGATTCATCAGGAAGAATTAAAAAAACAATTCTCAGAGCCACTCCAGATGAAGGAAGAAGTCAACCGTCGTGATCTTTTGCGTGGCAAATTACGTCAAGATAACTAGGACTTAAGGACAGATTGATGATGCAGGAACGTGCCACCATCCTTGTTGTTGACGATGAAGTCAGAAGCCTTGAAAGCTTAAACCGCATTCTCGAAGATGATTTCAACGTACTGATGGCTGAAAATACCATTGAAGCTGAGAAAATCCTCAAGACAGAATGGGTGCAAATTATCCTGTGTGACCAGCGCCTGCCCGGTCTGACTGGCGTAGAGTTTTTAAAGCATGTGCGCCACAAATGGCCCAACATCATCCGTATGATCATTTCGGGCTATACCGACAGCGAAGATATTATCAGGGCACTAAATGAAGCTGGTATTTACCATTATATTACAAAACCTTGGCAACCCGACAATCTATTAATCACGATTAAAAATGCCGTCCAGCTTTTCGACCTGCAACGCCAAAATGAATCGCTGTCTATTGAACTAAAAATCGCCCCCGATGCCGTTGAAAAATCTGTCGGACAAAAGCGCGAAACCTTGAAACGCAGCTATTCCAGTGACGATGGTATTGTGCGCGCAAAAGACAGCCCGTTAAACGAAGTCTGCGACAAGATCAAACGGGTTGCTCCTTATGACATTTCGGTCATGATCACGGGAGAATCAGGAACGGGTAAAGAACTTGCCGCCCGTGCGTTGCATTATAATTCACACCGGGCAGATAAACCTTTTATCGTCGAAAACTGTGCCGCCCTACCCGACCAATTGCTGGAAAGTGAACTGTTTGGCTATAAAAGCGGGGCCTTTACAGGGGCGGTCGAAGATCGTGTTGGTCTATTTGAACGCGCCAACGGTGGCACTATCTTTTTAGATGAAATTGGCGAAGTTTCCCCCGCTTTTCAGGTCAAACTGTTGCGTGTCCTGCAAGAAGGCGAAGTCCGTCCCCTTGGCGCCAGTCGCACCAGACAAGTTAATGTCCGCGTCATCGCTGCCACCAATCGTGATTTGGCCGCAGATGTTAAAACCGGGCGTTTTCGCGAAGATTTATATTATCGGCTCACGCCGGTCAGCATCCATATTCCGCCGTTGCGTAAACGGATCAATGACATACCTGTACTGGTAGATCGCCTGCTTGATCACGCCATGTCCCATCTTGGCAAAAAAGTTGATGGTATAAGTGACGAGGCCTTAAACTGCATGCAGGCTTATCACTGGCCGGGAAATGTACGTGAGTTGCAAAATGAACTGCAGCATCTTCTGGTCATGAGTGACAGTAAAGTTCTCGGGGCTGACATGTTATCTGCCCGTATTTTACGCGCAGCCCCAACCGATGAAGAATTGGAACTTCAAAGCCTTGCCCCGTTAAATGGCAACCTTAAAGATCGGGTCGAAGCCATTGAAGCGCGCATTTTGAAAGAATGTTTGATCCGACATCAATGGAACAAAAGCCGCGCGGCCAAAGAGTTAGGGCTTTCGCGTGTCGGTTTACGTTCAAAGCTGGAACGGTATGGCCTGTCCAAAACAGAACAGATTACGCAACCAGACCCCGTTTAAAAAGCGCAGTATCGCTTGATTTAGTAGGCAAATATTGCCTCTTTCGCGAGAGCAGAATTAACGATAAAATAACAAAATAGTGAAATGATGTCGGCTAACTTTGTTTTGGCTGTAGATGATAGATTGTTAATCACATGAAACCACAAGATCAAAAATACAGATTACATAAATCCGGTCTGGCATTGGCATGCGCAAGTATGCTGATACTTTCAGGCTGCACATCCAATTTTATGATTGGGGATGCGGTTTCCACAATTGCGACAGACAAAACAATGGGCGACCATATTATATCATACTTTAGCCGGAAAGATTGCTCCACTGTCCGTCAGGAACAGGGGCTTTCATATTGTAAAGAAGACACACCGGACCCTTCCAAAGCCCCAAAAACCCATTGCTATCGTGAACTTGGTAAAGTCACCTGCTACGAAGAAGCAGACTTAACAAGTATCCGCGCCCCTATTGAAGACCGAAAAGACCCGGTTCACACATGGAAAAAAAGTTATTAAACCACCTGTAAATCAGATGGCTCCGAATATAAAAAAAGCCCGCTGAGAATATCCTCAGCGGGCTTTTTGCATTCTTATCAGGCTTATTAGTCAACAAGCTTGATGTCAGAAGCAGCTTCTTTACCGCGGCTCATGGCGATTTCGAAAGAAACTTTTTGGCCGTCATTCAATTGTTGAATGCCAGACTCGTGCAAAGCAGAGATATGAACGAAAACGTCCTTACCACCTTCTTCCGGAGAAATAAAGCCATACCCTTTAGTAGAGTTGAACCACTTAACTGTACCTGTAGCCATTAGTCTGTTTTCCTTAGTTAGTCTAATATGTTCGTTCCATTTCGGGAACATCAAGAGTTCGGTAGTCTACGATTGAAGGCAAAGGAGAACTCAAGGAACTGATAGACCTAAGACCTGAGAACAGACCCTAACTATAAGATTCAGCTTAAGACTCGGTTTTTTCCTTAAAACGAGCAAAAACGTAACTCACCAATATTTGTATGTGAATTATTGCTCAAAATCAATTTAATATTATATGACAGAGTTACGACTTTAGCGTTTAACTGTTATAAAAAGTTAAAAATTACAACTCTGTATCGCCCGGCGCCACTGCCTTGCGGCGGGTTTCATCCAAAGCAAGCACTTTGATTTTTCCATTGGCGATTTTAAAAGCGTCATAGCCAAAGTCATAGACAAGCGCCAACAAGGTTTGCAGGACTTCAGGATCACTTTTGCGAAATTTGTCATTCGACATCCAATGATTCGCAATTGATTGGATCGCCATTTGCTCAACCGTCATCTGATTTTTCTTGGCTTTTTCGACCAAAGCCTGGATGGCGTATTCATTGATAACACCATCTTCAACGATGATTTTCTTTTTGTTGATTCGAATAAATTTATCCATAGCCCTGCTCTAATATGATTTTCTTTCGTCTTTTTTAGACTAAGAATGACTTTTTTTGAAGAATAAACTGATCCAATCACATAAGCTGTACGTACACAAAATAACGACCACCTTGGCACTTTTTGTAACCTGATCATAAGGACATGAAAAATGGATAAACAACTAAAGATTGGCGTTTCAAGCTGCTTGATGGGCGAAGAGGTCAGATTTAACGGCGGTCACTGTCGCAACCGCTTTCTAACGGACAAAATCAGCGAATATGCTAAATTCTACCCCACTTGCCCTGAAATGGCCATTGGTATGGGAAAACCACGTGAATCTGTTCGGCTGGAACGCGAAGCAGATGGGCGCATCCACATGAGAAGCCCCAAATCACGCGAAGATTTTACAGATCGGATGGAACAGTTTAGCCATGGCTGGTCTGAAAACTTGCATGAAATGGACCTGGATGGATATGTCTTTAAGAAAGACTCACCGAGCTGTGGTGTTTTTCGTGTCAAAATCTATGAAAATGGGCAACCTGCTGAAAGACGCGGGACAGGGCTGTTTGCAAAAACAGTTATAAAGACCCTGCCCCAATTGCCTGTGGAAGAAGAAGGCCGACTGAATGATCCGGTCTTGTGCGAAATGTTTGTGGAACGCTGCTTTGCGTATCGTCGTGTGAAGGACCTGTTTCAAACAGGCTGGTCTCGAAAAGATGTCGTCGATTTCCATGCCCGCGAAAAACTGCTGTTAATGGCCTATAGCCCTGGTCGCTACAAATCACTAGGCCGTCTTGTTGCAGATATCAAAAACCTGACACGCGACGAATTTAAAGAACGCTATATCAAACTCTTTATGGATTGCATGAATGATAAGCCCACCAAAGGGCGTCATGCCAATGCCTTAATGCATATGGCGGGCTATCTTAAATCCAAATTATCCAGCCAAGGGCGTGCAGAGCTTGCCAAATCCATTGATGATTATCGCGCCGGCTTTATCCCGTTGATTGTCCCCATCACCCTGATCGGTCATATGATTCGCCGCTTTGATGAACTGTATCTGGCACAGCAAACTTACCTTTCCCCGCATCCCCATCAGCTTGCTTTACGCAACCATACTTAAGGGAGCCCTGATGAAAACCGCCCTTATCTCTCTGTTCTTTATTGGATTAAGTCTCATGTCCCCTGCACAGGCTGCACAAACTGCCCATGATTTCAGCTTTGACACAATCGAAGGCACACCTTTGAACCTGTCTGACTATAAAGGCCACGTGGTGTTAGTGGTGAACACGGCCTCCGAATGCGGCTTTACGCCACAATATAAGGGTCTTCAGGCTTTGTGGGAGGCATATAAAGACAAGGGGCTGGTTGTACTTGGTGTCCCCTCCAATGATTTTGGCGGACAAGAACCTGGTCAAGCTGACGAAATTAAACAGTTTTGCGAAGTAAACTACGGTGTTGATTTCCCTTTGACAGACAAAACAGTCGTCAAAGGGGACCAAGCCCATCCGTTCTACAAATGGGCGCGTCAGGAACTGGGGTTCATGGCAGCACCTAAATGGAACTTTCATAAATATTTGATCGACCAGAATGGTCAGCTCGTCGATTGGTTTGCGACCACGACAAAACCACAATCTGACAAAATCACCAAAAAACTGGACCGTCTGCTGCCGTGACACAAAAACCTGTTATCGTCTGGTTTCGCCAGGATTTGCGCACCACAGACAATCCTGCCCTGTTTGAAGCCGCAAAATCAGGGGCGATTGTGCCCATCTACATTCTGGATGATGAAAATGCTGGTGATAAAAAAATGGGCAGGGCCAGTCGTGTCTGGCTCCATCACAGCTTAAACGCCCTGAACAAAAACCTGAACGGAACCTTGCAAGTGTATCAAGGCAATCCGCTGGATATCCTCAAGGAACTTGATCCACGCGAAATCCACTGGAACCGTTGCTATGAACCGTGGCGTATCTTGCGTGACAAGGAAATAAAAAGCTTTTTTCAGGATAAAGGGGTAAGCGTCACCTCCCACAAAGCCAGCCTGTTATGGGAACCGTGGGAGGTGAGCAAAAAAGACGGCACGCCTTATAAAGTCTTCACTCCTTTTTATCGCAAGGGCTGCCTGTCCCTGTCTGAACCACGTGATGAACTGGACCCGGTTGTTATTGAAGCTGAAAAAACCGCGAGCAATTCATTCAATTTCATCCCGGATCACCACAATTGGACCAAAACCATCACGCAAGGATGGGAGATTAGCCAAGAAGGTGCGATGGTCTGTCTTGATGATTTTCTAGAAGAAGGTCTGAAGCATTATAAACAGGGACGTGACTTCCCCGCCCTGAATGCGGTTTCCCGCCTATCGCCTTATCTTCATTTTGGCCAAATTTCGCCCCAACAGGTCTGGCACAAAGCGCGTTTTTTTGCCAAAGCCCATGGGCTAGATCAACAAGTCGATCATTTTTGTTCTGAACTGGCGTGGCGGGAATTTTCCTACAGTCTGCTCTATTATAATCCCGATCTGGCAGAAAAAAACCTGAACCCAAAATTTAACCCGTTTGACTGGCGCACAGATGACAATGCTTTTAAAGCCTGGACCCAAGGGCAAACAGGATATCCTTTAATTGATGCTGGTATGCGCGAGCTCTGGCAGACAGGATACATGCATAACAGAGTTCGTATGGTTGTCGCTTCTTTTTTGGTGAAAAACCTGATGATTGACTGGCGTTTGGGGGAAAAGTGGTTCTGGGATTGCCTGTTTGATGCGGATCAGGCCAACAATGCGGCCTCTTGGCAATGGGTTGCGGGGTGTGGTGCCGATGCAGCACCTTATTTTCGGATATTCAACCCGGTTACGCAAAGCCAGAAATTTGACCCCGATGGAGACTATATTCTGAAATATGTCCCTGAGCTGAAGGGGCTTTCCAAAAAACATATGCATGAACCTTGGCTATCTGCGATCCCACCCAAAAACTACCCCGCCCCTATTGTGGAGCTGAAAGCCAGTCGGGAACGGGCCCTGACAGCCTATAAGGATTTATCCAGTTTATAGATCAGGCCCCTAAAACCTTAAACGGGGTTACATTCCCCGCAATAAGGCACCAGCAACTCATGCTTGATCGTATCGGTTGAACAGCCACGCGAAACCAAAAAATGTAATTTTGTAAAGGCTGCTTCCAACGTTAAATCTGCACCGGGAATGACGCCTAATTGATTTAATCGATCCGCTGCCGCATAAGCACCTTGTGTCACTTTTCCGACGATACATTGCGACACATTAACAAGCGCAATCCCCTTATCCCCAGCATCGCTCAAAAAATCGATCAGGCTTTTATTACTATCTGGTGGATTACCCACCCCATAAGACATTAAAATCAGCGCTTTTAAATCAGCATGACCCAACATGGCACGAAACATATTCGCATCCATCCCCGGATACAAATGCATCATCGCAACAGCTTGTGGGGAAAAGTCTTTGTCGTGAAAATTCGCTGCTGTTTTTTGCAGGACTAAATGTTCATTGATGTCGATATGAATGCCGACCGTTCCTAACCATGGCAAGTTAGGCGTATCAAAGGCATCAAACCCGGTACTTTTAAGCTTGCGGGCCCTATTGCCGCGCAGAAGCCGACCATTAAAGTAAATGCAGACTTCCGACAGATCATAATCAGCCGCCAGTATCAAACTGGTGACTACATTTGTAAAAGCATCATTACGAAGTTCGATTAATGGAATTTGTGCACCGGTGAATATAACCGGCTTATTCAATCCCAACAACATGAAGGATAAAGCCGAGGCCGTATAGGCCATGGTATCCGTGCCATGCAAAATCACAAATCCATCATAGTCATCCTTACATGACAATATGGTTTGTGCAATGGTGCTCCAATCCTCAGGATGGACATTTGCGCTATCAATCAATCTATCATATTCAATCAAATCATAATCCGGCAAAGGGGTTAGCGTACGGCCTTCCAGACGTTTGGATAAAAGATCAGCAAACCCGTCAACCGGTACATAGCCTTGTGGTGAGCGTCGCATGCCGATGGTGCCCCCCGTATAGACAATTAATATTCTTTTCTTATCCATCAGACATACCTTTTAAAATTGTGACTGCGCTACGGACAACTCAAATGGTCAAATTGTTCTGTCTGTACCACAATACCTTCAATGCTAATTTCTTCAAACATTTGACTGATTACGCATCGCATTTAAATGAGATAAAAACATCTCCTCAAAGCCTGATGGTAAGCCTTAAACAATTACATGCGAATGATTATTATTTATGTTGACAATCATTCTCAGTTGCATAATAGTACCTACACGAACAGGAGGTACAAGAGATGTACGTTTGTATTTGCAATGGTATTCGAGAAAAAGAAGTCAAGCAGGCTGTGAATAACGGTGCTGCAACCGTTGCCCGTGTTTTCAAAGCGCATGGCTGCAAACCTGAATGCGCAAAATGTGTCAACTGCATACGCAATGTGATTGATGCTGAAACCGTTGAAAACACGACTCTCTTGGCTGCAGAATAAAAAATAACCCCGTGTGTTCAGACACGAGGTTATTTCAAAACGACTACTCAACAAGAAAAGCTTCGCTTCAAAAACGAGGCTTTTTTTATGTAGATGATTTGGACTGGATGTAGTTTTTCAGGCCCATCTTGTCGATCAGACCCAATTGCTTTTCCAGCCAGTATGTATGGTCAAGCTCAGTATCATCCAGCAATCCAATCAAGATTTGACGGGTGACATAATCTTGTTCTTTTTCACACACATTGATGACTTTTTTCAGTTCTTTCACAACAGAAAGCTCATAAGCCAGATCGCTTTTCATCATAGAAGGTACATCTTTACCAATGTTCAACGCCACACGTGACGCAACATCCGGGGTCCCTTCCAAAAACAGGATCCGTTCGACCAGCTTGGCCGCGTGGTCCAGTTCTTCTTCCTGTTCATGCTTGAGGCGCTCAAAAAGCTCCGTCATACCCCAATCGTCATACATGCGTGAATGGATGAAATATTGATCCGCCGCGCTCATTTCATGTGTCAAAAGCCCATTTAGGGCGTCAATTACTTTTTTGCTACCTTTCATCTGAAGGGCTCCTTAAGTTTGAGATTGGATATAGTTTTCAAGGCCTTGCTCTTTGATCTGCCACTGTTGGGTTTCCAACCAGTCCAGGAACTCTTCTTCATCTTCGAGAATATCGTCCAGAATTTCACGAGAGATATAGTCCTGTTCTTCTTCACACAGCGCGATGGCCGCACGCAGATCATCCAGCATACTAGACATTAAGTCCATTTCACACTTGATGATATCCTGAGTATCCTCACCGATGCGGAGCTTACCGAGGCTTTGCAAGTTTGGCAGACCTTCAAGGAAGAGAATGCGTTCAATCAACTTGTCAGCCTGCTTCATATCCTTGATGGACTTTTTATATTCTTTGGACCCGATATCACACAAGCCCCAGTCATTGAACATACGCGAGTGCAAGAAAGTCTGGTTAATCGAAACCAACTCATTGCCCAAGATTTTGTTCAATTGGGTAATGACTTTTTTACTACCCTTCATATTATCTCCTAGTCAGTTAGGGGATTTAAACAAAAAATTATAATGGAGACACACTTTTTATTATGGGCATACACAAATCATTTTCAAGGAAAAATCCAAAAAAATCATATAGTTAATTGTAATAATCATTATCAAAAAACTGTATTTTAAGCGTTATATTCTCATAAAAAAATGTGGATTTGATCTAAATCATTTGAACCAAATGGAAAATCTCTTATTAATAATGAAAGTCATTTTTATTAGTAGTGAGTTTGCCATGCCTTCCCACCTTTTCAAACCCCTTATTTTATCCACTTGCATCCTGTTCTCAGGTCTTTCTCCGGCTAAAAGCGACGATTTATCCGAGCTTGGACAGCTGCTTTTTTTTGATACAGCCCTGTCAAAAAATGAAACACAGGCCTGTGCAACTTGTCATAACCCTGAATTTGGATTTACTGATCCGCGCGATAACGGTGTTTCAAAAATGGCATCCTTGGGAGATGATGACAAATCTATCGGAGATCGACAGGCGCCAACTGCGTCCTATGCCTCTTTCAGTCCAACGTTTCACAAGACGGACAAAGGAGTTTATAAAGGCGGACAGTTCTGGGATGGCCGCGCAGCCGACCTTGCTGAACAAGCAGGCGGCCCCCCCCTGAACCCGGCCGAGATGGGCATGCCCGATAAAGCATCGGTTATTGAACGCCTGAAGGAAAACCCGGATTACATTGATCGCTTCACCAAGCTGTTTGGCGCAGACATCTTTAAAGATGTCGATCTCGCCTATAATAAAATGACGCAAGCGATTGCCGCTTATGAACGCACAAAAGAATTTGCCCCCTTTGATTCTAAGTATGACAGATTCTTGCGTGGCGAAGTCAAACTGACAGGACAGGAAGAATTGGGGCGCATTCTCTTTTTCTCCCAACAATTCACCAATTGCAATCGTTGTCACCAATTACAGACCCTGCCCGGTGCAGAAAATGAAACATTTACCAACTACGAATATCACAACATTGGCGTTCCTTCGAATACCGCACTAAGAAACGTCAATGGTGTGGGAGTAGAAGCCATTGATGATGGCCTACTTGCGAACCCCGGTGTCACTGAAAAAGAACACCGCGGTAAACATAAGGTCCCGACTTTGCGCAATGTCGCTGTCACCGCCCCCTATATGCATAACGGTGTCTTTAAAGACCTACGCACTGTTATCAAATTCTATAACAAGTATAATTCCCGTTCACCTGTTTCACAAATCAACCCGGAAACAAAACAGAATTGGGCGCCTGCAGAAGTACCCGACACCATCTCCGAAGAAGACTTAAAAGTAGGTGATGCACTGGACACCCGCAAGATTGACGCCCTCGTTGCTTTCATGGAAACTTTGACAGATGCCCGCTATGAACATTTGTTGAAAAAATAACGAAAATAACCCTAAAAAACTGTTGCAAGTCATTCTTATTTGCTTTAAGAATCGTGCAATTGATAAGCGTTATTAATAAACAAACAAGGTTTCATCATGAAGATTTTCGATCTTTTAAAGACGACAACAGCAGCGGCTCTTATTCTGAGCTCTGTTACTGTGGCTCAAGCTGCAGATACTTCCCCTAAAGAGGTTGTCAAAACATATGCTGACATTGCGTTGGCTATGTACGAAGACTCCCTTTCTGAAGCGAAAAAACTGAAAGCAGCCGTCTCTGCTCTTGTTGCACACCCAAGTGACAAGACGTTGAAAGCAGCACGTGCGGCATGGTTGAAAGCACGTGTGCCTTATCAACAAACAGAAGGCTTCCGCTTTGGCAACGCCGTTGTGGATGATTGGGAAGGTAAAGTGAACGCATGGCCGTTAGACGAAGGTCTGATCGACTATGTTGATGCTTCCTATGGAAAATCTTCTGATGAAAACCCATCTTACACGCTGAACGTGATCGCTAACAAAAAATTCCGTATCGGCGCGAACGAAATTGATGCAAGCACCATCACACCAGACCTTTTGGCAGGTTCTCTGCACGAAGCACAGGAAGTTGAAGCCAACGTCGCAACAGGTTATCATGCCATTGAATTTCTGCTTTGGGGTCAAGACCTGAACGGAACTGGCGCGGGGGCAGGTCAACGCCCTGCAACTGATTTCGATACAAAAAACTGCACAAACGGCAATTGTGATCGTCGTGCGCAATATCTCACAGCTGCAACTGATCTGTTGATTACAGACCTTGAAGAAATCGTTGCGGCCTGGGGTACAGGTGGTCAAGCCCGTGCTGACATTTCCGGTAAATCTGATAACGAAGCTCTGGCGACGATCTTAACGGGTCTGGGCTCGCTGTCTTACGGTGAACTTGCCGGTGAACGTATGAAGCTGGGCGTTTTGCTGCACGACCCGGAAGAAGAGCATGATTGCTTCTCCGACAACACACACAATTCACACTATTACAACCAGGTTGGCATGAACGCCATCTATAATGGACGCTACACACGTACAGACGGTTCTGTTCTGTTCGGTCCAAGCCTGGCTGATCTTGCAAAAGCAAAAGCACCAGCCGCACACCAGCGTCTGAGCGGTCTTTTGACTGAAACAAACGCCAAAATGCAAGTCATGAAAGACACTGCTGACAGCGGCAAAATGGCTTATGACCAGATGCTGGGTGAAAACAACGCAGAAGGTAACAAAATCCTGCTGGATGTTGTTGACGGTCTGGTTGCTCAAACCCGCGGGATCGAACAAGTTGTTTCAGACCTCGGTCTGAAAATAGAAGTTGAAGGTTCCGATAGTCTGGATAACCCAACAGCTGTCAACTAAGCAGGTTAGCATCTCTTATAGGGTAGGGGAAAAGGAGACACACCATGCCCATATCCAGAAGGAGTGTTATCGGGGGGAGCGCGGCTTTAGTCGCGCTTTCCTCGTACCTGTTTTTATCACAGTCAAGCGTAAGCGCAGGCACCCCTGCTTTTGTGTTTTCGACCTTCAGCGATGATCCCCTGCCCCGCATCCAAGCACCAAAAGGCAGTCGCTTAAATAGCCATTTCACCACACCATTGGCTTATACATGCGTCCATCCACGAGCATTGTATTAACCTGCCGAAACAGGGATCATGAGTATTTTCAGAGTCACATAAAAATGAAAAAATATATCTTCTTGATTGGTGGTTGTCTGCTTGCGACACCGTCCAGCGCCGACACGCTTGATTTCGCCATGGGCAAAGCCTTGTTTGATCGCCCTTGGACCTCAGCTCCTGCGGCCACACAAGCAACAGACGGTCTAGGCCCGCTTTTCAATGCACGTTCCTGCCTTGCCTGTCACCCAAAGTCAGGGCGTGGGGTGATTGATCGCGCCGAAAATGGACAATTAAGTGGTCGCGGCTACGTCATTCGCATCGGAAACGAAAAAGGTGAAGACGACCCCGTCTATGGACATCAGTTGCAAACCAATGCCATTCATGGCTTTAAGGGGGAAGCCAAAGTCTTTTATGAAGACGGCTATTACAAGCTGACAGAACTGACTTATGGAGAGATGGCTGAAGATAGCAAGTTCGCCGGGCGTTTGTCCCAACCGCTTTACGGTCTGGGCCTTCTTGATCGTATCAGTGATGAGACCTTGCTTGCGCTGGCAGATCCCGATGATAAAAACAAGGATGGAATATCCGGTCGTGTGAATATGGTCGATGGCAAGATTGGACGCTTTGCCTGGAAAGCCACAGCCCCTACCCTTGAAATTCAAGCCGCCAATGCCTTTTCAAATGACATCGGCATGTCCACCCCGGTTCACCCCCAACATTACGGAGATTGCACAAAAGCCCAACAAGACTGTCGACAAGGCCCAAGCGGGGCCAGCCCCCAGTTTGAAAACCTTGAAATTGACAGCCAAATGTTACATCTGGTGACAACCTATCTTAAAGGTCTGAAACCACCCGCCCCAACGACCTTAAAAGATGACGGTTTATTCACCTCAACCGGATGTGCGGCTTGTCATATCCCTGTGCTAACCACATCAGATGGTCGCAAAGTTCAGGCCTATACCGACCTGTTATTGCACAACATGGGTGATGCATTAGCCGATGGAATCCGTGAAGGGGACGCATCCGGGCGCGAGTGGCGCACGCAACCCTTGTGGGGCACACGTGATACAAAACTTTTTCTCCATGACGGACGTGCTAAATCTGTGGAAGAAGCCATCTCTTTTCATGGTGGCGAAGCTCAATCGGCCAAAGAGCGCTTTTACAACCTGTCAAAAGGCGCTAAAACAAAATTGCTTGCCTTCATCAATAGCCTGTAAGGACAAAATCTTATGAAACGCTTTTTTCTGTTTTCCTTCCTCCTGCTCAGTCCTATTGCTGTACAAGCAGCCCCTTCAATGCAGGAAATGTCCTTAAAAGTAACTGAAGAATTCATCCTTCCGGCCTATGATGACTTTGCAAAACAAGCCCATGCCCAATCCGAACTCTGGGGTGAAACCTGTGATGCGGAAAAACTTAAACCCGCTTTTCAAAAAACATCAGATGCCTGGGCCAAAGTGCAACATATCAACTTTGGTCCCATCACGTCACTTTTGCGCCGCGATCGTCTTTATCACTGGCCGGAGCGTCGTAATTCAATTTCAAAAAGCATAAATAAGTCTCTTGCAGACAAGGATCCTGCCTCCCTTGATCTAGATAAATTTGCCAGCACCAGCGTGGCCTTACAAGGGCTGCCCGCGCTTGAACGTCTGCTTTACAGTGACGGTCTGCTGGACGGCGACTTCGCTTGCAAATTGGGCCATACCATTGCGCTGAATATTGAAAAAATTGCTACGGGCACAGATAAAGACTGGCAAGAAGCTCTGGTCAATATTAAGGAAGGCATCGCCCATCCGATCTATTTTGAATCCATGGATGAAGTTGCCATCCGCTTTTTCACTGAAATGCTCGCAGGTTTTCAAATGATTACAGATCAAAAGATTGCCCTGCCCTTAAGCAGCAGTCTTAAAAAAGCCAATGGCAAACGCGCTGAAGGTTGGCGCAGCAATCGATCTACACGTTATATCCAGCAAAACAGTCTGGCTTTAATGGCAATGGCAAAACCCTTTATGTCGTTCATGCCTGACGACGTGGAAAAGCAGGTTGTCGCACAATTCACCGTCTTTGCCCGCGCGGCCAATGCCCTGCCGCTGTCCATTAAAGACGGTGTGAAAGATGAAGAAGGCCGGGCAAAGATTAAAAAGTTTTTGGACGAAACCCGCACCACACGCAACCTTCTCGTCCAAACATTTACCAAACACCTTGGCCTGACTGTCGGGTTTAACAGCCTGGATGGAGATTAAGTAACATGGATAGACGTGATTTTCTACGCCTTGGAAGCGCAGCATTCACAACTGCAACCTTCTTTCCGCAGCTCAGCTTTGCAGGCACCCTACCCCATGGATGGCTTAACGGTTTTAAAGATAACCAAGGCCGTTATGGTGTTGCCTACATTGATCAAAAGCTACAAGCCGAGGTTCTTTTCCATACACCACTACGCCTGCATGGTATTTACAAACATCCGACACGTGATCTGATTGTCGCCCCTGCGCGCCGTCCGGATACAGAGCTCTATGTCTTTGATGTGACCACAAAATCCATCAAAGTCATCACAGCAGATGAGGGACGCCATTTTTATGGTCATGGACAATTTAATCAGGATGGCACCCTCTATTTCACCACAGAAAATGCCTATGATGAAGAACGCGGCATGGTCGGCGTTTATGATGTCACCCAAGGCTTTAAACGCATTGCGGAATGGTCAAGCGGTGGGATCGGCCCGCACCAGATGCGTCTTTACAAAAATCGACTGATCATCGCCAATGGCGGTATCCTAACCCATCCCGACACAGGCCGTGCGACCCTAAATATGGATGACATGGCGCCGAACCTGACCTATATCGATATAACAACGGGCCAAATTACACAGCAGTTCAGCCTGTCCGAAGATCTGCAACATCTTTCCATTCGTCATATTGATGTTGATGATAACGGTATCGTCTATATGGGCCTGCAAGATCAGGTGAAAAACCGCCGTGATTTGCCTCTGGTCTGGAAAACAAATGGCGACACACTTGACATGATGGATGAACCTGTCGAAGGCTGGGAAATATTCAACGGGTATATTGGTAGTGTCAGCACGAATACACACGGGTTGTGCGTAGCCTCGCCCCGTGGTGGCTGCGCCCATATATGGGATCAAACCGGCACAACTTATATCAAACAAAAAGATGTCTGTGGTGTCTCAAAAAATGCTGATGGATCTTTTATCCTGACATCGGGCGAAGGCATTGTTCGTGACCTCGACGGTCAAAACCAACGCCATGCCCTCCATTTTGATAACCATTGCCAGGCTGTTTAACGCGCATTAATAAAATGATGTCCACGCGCGCCTAATTCGATAAAGAAGCTTTGCGTTTTGGTAAAGGCTTCGGCCTTCAATTTTGCTTGAGCTAATGGCACATCATCGGCGTCATTACTTTGCACAAATTCTGCTAAGGCTTTCCCAAACACGGTGCCCGGTGCAATACCACGCCCATTATAGCCCCAAACCATGGCCCAGCCCGGCATAGGGTTGGCGAAGCGCGGGATATGGTCGTTGGTCAGGGCGATGCGACCATACCATTGATGGGTGAAGGGCTTGTCTTTCAATTCCGGGTAAAGCTGCGCCATTGTCCTGCGTGCCCAGTTTATGTGGAAAGCCCCGCCCATATGATCCAGATTACCAATACTTCCTATGACAAATCGGCCTTCATCATTTAACCGGAAAGATGTCAGGATGGTATTGGTATCCCAGCAGCCCTGTTTGCCTTTTAAGATCCGTGCCAGCTGATTCGGGCTTAATGGATCAGTTGCGACCTGAAAATAATAAAGCGATGACATGGCAGGTGGTTGATTAGCCTGAGCATGTTCATGATAAGCGTTTGTTGCGCAAATAACTTTCTCAGCTGCAACCTTGCCTTTTTCAGTTTGCAAGCTCCACCCATTGGTCGTTTGCTCTGCCTTTAAAACCGCGCTTTTTTCATAAATTTTCACACCATGGCTCATGGCGGCGCGTGCCAATCCACAAGCATATGACAAAGGTTGAACCGTCCCGGCACGTTTATCCAAAAGGGCCGCTTTATAGCGATCCGTGCCCAGTGCGTCTGTCGTTTGGCTTTGATCCAATAAAGTAACCGGTGCGCCTTGATCTTGCCATTGTTGCAGGCGATCTTCCAAATCTTTCACACCTTTGACATTGGGCGCGCAATGAAGCGTGCCATTTGTCTTTGCTTCACACTCCATGTCGTATTTTTGAACCAGATTAAAAACTTCAGCAGGTGCTTCCCCTAAAAATTTAATCAGTCTTTCACCTGTCTTTTCTCCTGTGCGGGCAATAACTTCAGCAGGTTTTAACCAAAGCCCCGCATTAACCAGCCCCACATTGCGACCCGATCCGCCATGACCGATTTCATTCGCTTCCAATACCGCAACAGAAATACCTTTTTGCGCGAGATGGAGCGCCGCTGACAGACCGGTAAAGCCTGCACCTATCACAGCAACGTCAACCTTATGTTCACCTGCAAGCTGTGGCATATCCAATAACAGGGGCGCCGTCGCACGCCATAAACTTTTTTCCTGCACAAAAACCTCCCATAAAAAAAGGGCTGAAAAGACAAATTTCACTTTAGGCACAAGCTACGGATTATGGTAGAGATATTTTTTCGCACAACATCAAATTTATTTTATAGTAAGTGCTATTTTTAGATGTTTTTTATGATTTTTTCATAAGCAAAACCACTTTCCACAAATTATATTCATAGTAGAACAAAGAATTATCATTTTTACAGGCCTGACAAATTGGTTAGGTTAAATACAGGAATATTTGATCTAGCCAAAGGCCCCGAGATGACACACGAGCAAACTGTCAGCACCAGCCTGAAACGCCTTCACCCCCTTCTCATTGAAAAAGGGGAAAATGCATTTGTCTGGGATAATACAGGTAAGCGATACATTGATTTTGTCGGCGGCATCGGTGTTTTATCCGTCGGTCACCGTCACCCGAAAGTTATTAAGGCTGCAAAAAGTCAGTTAGATCAACTGACACACAGCTGCTTTAACGCGCTGCCCCATCAGGGTTATCTGAATGTAACGGACTGGCTCGCCAACAACCTGCCGATCACGGGTCCGCTCACCAGCATGCTGACGAACAGCGGCGCTGAGTCCATGGAAAACGCCTTAAAAGTCGCGCGGGCCTACACCGGACGTACTGGCGTCATCGCCTTTGACGGTGGTTTTCATGGCCGCACCCTTGCAACACTTGCCCTAACAGGTAAGGTTGCCCCTTATAAGAACAAGCTGGGCCCCCTGCCCGGTCCTGTCCATCATGTACCCTTTGCCAGTATCAATAATGATATTATGGTCGAAGATACCCTAAAGGCTATTCACCGTTTGTTTAAAGTCACCATCTCATCAGAAGATATTGCTGCCATTGTGCTGGAACCCGTGCAAGGAGAAGGTGGATTTTTAATGGCAGACCCTGAAATGGTACAAGGTTTGCGCAAAATTTGTGATGACTTCGGTATCGTCCTGATTGCTGATGAAATTCAAAGTGGTTTTGCCCGTTCCGGCAAACTGTTTGCCATGGAACATATGGGCTGTGAAGCCGATATTATTGTCATGGGTAAAGCCATTGGGGGCGGTTTCCCCTTAGGCGCATTGACGGGTCGTGCTGAGATGATGAATACTCTTGCACCCGGTGGGCTTGGTGGAACCTACAGCGGCAACCCGGTTGCCTGTGCCGCCGCCAGTGCAGTCTTTGACATTATCGATCATGAGGACCTAATCGGTTGCGCCAACCGCTTAGGAGCCCATATCAAAGATAAGATCGACCAATTATGTGAAACTAAAGCAGGTCTGCATATCGGTTCCGTTCGTGGCGTTGGGGCCATGCGTGCCATAGAAATTGTCAATCCGGATGGAAGTGCAGCCGCAGATAAGCTTGCAAAAATTCTAACCCATTGCCGTGAAAACGGCTTGCTTTTAATGCCCAGTGGGGAAAATGGAAATGTCATTCGCTTCCTCCCCCCCTTAACGATCGAGTTGGAAAATGTCGATCGGGCCTTTACCTTAATAGAAGACGCGCTCAGCGCCCTTTAACCCTTAGGAGAAATTAAAACATGTCATATCAAGAAATCTTTGAAGCCCTCGGCCTGAGCAAAAGTGATTATGAAGGCGGCGACTTAGCCGTCCAAAGCCCGATTGATGGCGCAACCATCGCCAATGTTTCAACAACGCCGCTGGCTGACATGGATGCCATCATTGATAACGCCGATAAGGCTTTTAAAGACTGGCGCATGGTCCCTGCCCCACGTCGCGGCGAATTGGTTCGCCTGCTGGGGGAAGAACTACGCGAAAACAAAGAATCTTTGGGCCGTTTGGTCTCCCTTGAATGTGGTAAAATTTATCAAGAAGGTCTGGGCGAAGTTCAGGAAATGATCGACATTTGCGACTTTGCCGTTGGTCTGTCACGTCAATTATACGGCCTGACCATTGCCTCTGAACGCCCCGGTCACAACATGCGTGAAACTTGGCACCCGACAGGTCCGGTTGGCATTATTTCTGCTTTTAACTTCCCGGTTGCCGTTTGGTCGTGGAATGCTGCACTGGCTTTGGTCTGCGGCGATCCGATCATCTGGAAACCGTCTGAAAAGACACCTTTGACTGCCATGGCTTGTCAAAAAATCATGGAAAACGCCTTAAAACGTTTTGGCGATGATGCGCCTGCGCATCTGTCACAGCTGGTTCAAGGCATGCGTGAAATCGGCGAAGCTCTGGTCGACAGCCCGAAAGTCCCTGTTATTTCTGCCACAGGCTCCACACGTATGGGCCGCGAAGTTGGCCCGCGTGTTGCCCAACGTTTCGGTAAATCCATTCTAGAACTGGGTGGCAACAACGCCATGATCCTGACCCCATCAGCTGATCTGGATATGGCCTTGCGCGCCATCGTCTTTTCTGCGGTTGGGACATGCGGTCAGCGCTGTACATCACTGCGTCGTCTGATTATTCAGGAAGATGTTAAAGACCAGCTTCTACCCAAACTGATTAAAGCCTACGAAGGAATTTCGGTTGGTAACCCGCTGGATGAAAGCAATCTAGTTGGCCCACTGGTCGATGAAGATGCGTTCAATAACATGCAAGATGCCCTTGCACGTGCCAAAGACGAAGGCGGGACCATTCATGGCGGAGAACGCATCACAGATGGCGACCTTGCCAACGGTTTTTATGTTCGCCCAGCCATTGTTGAAATGCCTGCCCAATCTTCTGTGGTCTGCCACGAAACTTTTGCCCCGATTCTGTATGTCGTAACATACAAGACATTGGATGAAGCAATTGACTTGCAAAACAACGTCCCACAAGGCCTGTCTTCCTGCATCTTCTCAACAGACGTGCGTGAAACAGAATACTTCCTGTCTGCTGGTGGGTCCGATTGCGGTATTGCCAACGTCAACATCGGCCCAAGCGGGGCTGAAATCGGTGGTGCCTTTGGTGGTGAAAAAGAAACAGGTGGCGGGCGTGAGTCTGGATCAGACGCTTGGAAAGCTTACATGCGCCGCCAAACCAACACGGTCAACTATTCTCGCGAATTGCCACTGGCACAAGGGATCAAATTTGATGTCTAAGACGGGTGCCCAAATTCTTGTGGATTGTCTGGAAGCTTTAGGGTCAACCAAAGCTTTCGGCGTCCCCGGTGAAAGTTATCTGGCTGTGCTAGATGCGCTTTACGATTCATCCATCGACTTTGTTACTTGTCGTCAAGAAGGTGGGGCTGCCATGTCAGCCGAAGCCTTTGGCAAGCTGACAGGTGAGCCAGGCATTTGCATGGTAACACGAGGACCGGGCGCAACAAACGCCAGTGCGGGTGTCCATGTGGCCTATCAGGATTCAACGCCTATGATCCTGTTTATCGGGCAGGTCGGGCGATCCATGGTCGAGCGCGAAGCTTTTCAGGAAATCGATTATCGTCGCATGTTTGGTCAAATGACAAAATGGGTGGCACAAATTGATGATGCCGCGCGCATTCCTGAATTTATCTCCCATGCCTTCCATTGTGCAACAAACGGGCGTCCCGGCCCGGTTGTTCTGGCGTTACCTGAAGATATGCTGCGCGACGTGGTGGAAAAGTACGATATTCCAACTAGCTATAACCGTGCAGCCCCTGCGCCATCCCCAGACGAGTTTGCCCAACTGAGCGAACGTCTTCAAAAGGCTGAACGCCCCTTGATGATCGTTGGCGGTGGAAACTGGTCGGCCGATTGCGCCAAAGGCATCGCCGTCTTTGCTGAACAGAATAACCTGCCGGTAGCGACATCATTTCGTTGTCAGGATTACATCAATAACGACCATCCCAACTATGCCGGACATGTGGGCATCGGTATCGACCCGAAGTTGGCCGAAAAAATTAAACAGAGCGATCTGTTGATCCTGTTTGGCACCCGCCTGGGTGAAATGGCGAGCAATGGCTACAGCCTGTTGGATATCCCCTGCCCGAAACAGGAGGTGGTTCATATCCATACAAGTGCAGAAGAACTGGGGCGTGTTTATAACGTTGGCCTAGCCATCAATTGCGCCCCCAAGACATTGATTGCCATGTTAAAGGAAAAAGGTCAGATTTGCACACGTTCAACAACAGAATGGGTTGCGACATGTCGCAGTGGCTATGACGCCTTTTTGGATGTTGCCCAAGTCGCCAGCCATGTGGAGCTGAAAGAAATTATCACACAGACCCGTGATGCTTTGGATGATGATGCAATTGTGACCAACTGTGCAGGCAATTATGCGATCTGGTTACATCGTTTCTTCAAATACCGCGATTATCGCACACAACTGGCCCCAACATCCGGGTCCATGGGATATGGTGTGCCCGCAGCCGTTGCTGCCGCCAGTGCAAACCCGGATAAACAAGTGATCTGTTTTGCTGGGGACGGGGGTTTCATGATGATCTGTCAGGAATTGGCAACCGCTGTTCAACATGACATGAACATGACCGTGGTGATCGTCAATAACGCCATGTACGGCACCATCCGCATGCATCAGGAACGAAATTACCCTGAACGCACCAGCGGAACCGACCTTAAAAACCCCGATTTTGTTGCCATGGCCAAAGCCTTTGGCGCAAGCGGGGAACTGGTTACAAAGACCGAAGACTATGCTGGTGCACTAGTTCGTGCACTTTCACATAAAGGTGTGTCTGTGATTGAAATTCAGACAGACCCGAATGTGATTACGCCTGTTGCAGATATTGCATCATTGCGTAAAAAATAAAATGAGATAAGGTAACGGCGTGTACAAATTAAATTCATGATGATTATGCGCCGTTACCTACCTACCTTTACCGCCCTGCAATGTTTTGAGGCTTCCGCCCGGCACCTGAATTTCACCCATGCCGCAAAAGAGCTAAACCTGACCCAAAGTGCAGTCAGTCATCAGGTGCGCAACCTTGAAAAATTCCTTGGCGTAGATATGTTCAAACGCGTGGGTAAAAAACTCGTCCTCACTCCGGATGGGGAACGTTATGCCAAAGATGTCGCGCAGAATATGGATGTACTGGAAGCCTGCACCTTATCGGTGATGACCCAAAGCAAACCGGGTAATGTTTTAAATTTAGGGACTTTTCCGACTTTTGGCTCCATCTGGCTGATCCCAAAATTGGCTGATTTTTCCAAGAAACACCCCAATATTCAGCTTAATCTGGAAACGCGTACAGATACCTTTGATCTACATAACAGCCATCTGGATATGGCGATCCTGTTTGGCAATGGGACATGGCCAGAAACGGTTTCCCATAAAATTGCAGAAGAAAGCACCATTGCGGTTTGCACCCCGAAATTGATTGAAGATAAAACCGACCTGACGCCTGAAGATGTACAGAACTATCCCTTGCTCCGGTTAAAATCACGCGCAACGGCCTGGCTGGAATGGATGCAGGCCAAGAACATTACCTCAAAAAACTTTGTCAGCGGCCCATGTTTTGAACAATTTAACATGTTGATCCGCGCCGCCCATGCAGGCCTTGGCGTCGCTGTCCTACCCACTTTTTTCGTCCAAGATGAACTGGACAATGGCGAGTTAATAGCCCCTTTTGGCAAGGCCATAAAAAGTGAAAATGCCTATTATCTTGTTTATTCCCAAAGAAAAAGCGGCGATACAAACATAAAGAAATTTACCAATTGGATTACACAACTGGATTAATCCACACAATTGATCGAAGTGCTTATATAAGCACCCTTTTTTACTGGGCAGCCGGAACTAAAGTATCCTCAGGTGTTTGCGTTGTGGTGTAAGAGTCCTGTTCATCTGCCAAAACGATTACATCATTGCTATTTGTCGAGGCCTGATTAGACGATTGCGTGACATTAACATCATTATCAGTAACCGTTTCCTTGCTCACGCCTGCCACGTTTTCGCTTCCTACGATTTCTTTTAACAAAGCAATTTCGTCCAGATCAGCAGCAGGTTGATCAACCGTTTCAGCATCAGGCACATCACCTATGACTGGCAATGTTTCTTCATCCAGTAAAGGGGAAAGAACTTCTGTGAACAATTCGTCGCTGTTCTCCAGACCGAAGGCGACTTCGTTCCATTCTGTCTCGGAACCATCTTCATAAATGGCCGTCCCGGATTTAGAAACCTGATTGCCGTCCACAACGTTGTCTTCTTCCTCATAACCAAGATCAATGGCTGCAATGCCTTCGTCTTTTAGGCTGCGCATTTCACCTTCATCGGTGATGCCGTCACCATTGGCATCCTGCCAGACGGACAAGCCATCATAAATCTCGTCATGTTCATCGATTTTGCCATCCATGTTATCGTCATAAAGCGACAACACTTCCATGGAGCTATCCAGCAACAATTCAGCATTTCGATCCTGATAAGAGAAATAATGCGAAATCACTTCGGACATATCATTAATGACCCCATCCTGATTTACGTCAAAAACCAGAATACCATCATCCATCCCGGCCCAACCGATCTGTTCTTTATCACCATCCGCATCCGCATCAAACTGAACGCCATTTTCGGCCCCGACCAGTTCAACGCCATCCCCGTCCAGATCAAGAATAATCGGGTCGGTATTAACGAATTTAATATAAGCACCAGATTGTGAAATTGTGCCTGTATCATCCAAAACCGTCAGGCCAAGGGTACGCGTCCCTGCTGTTGCCACAGAACTATTAAATTCAACGCTTTGCAACGCTGTTTGATAATTGGCAAGCGTATCATCGCCATAAACTTCCAACACACCTGTTGTTGAATTGAAGTTAAAGGTCAAACTGCCCGGCGTCCCCACAGTGAGTGTGTCACCGACTTGATACCCTGTGATTGTCACAAAAGCGCGCACAAGGTTGGTTGAATCACTATCGCTTATGGTCAGCGTATCAAACGGGGTAATCGCTGCCGGGCTTGCATAGCAGAAATCCGTTTCATTGGTGGCGTTGATCATGATCTCGCTTGTGAAACCAGCCCCCTGTTCATTGGCGATAAAGACATCATCAAAACCATCACCATTGAAATCAGCCATATTGACTGCAAACCCCCAGCCACCTTGTGTCGAAATTTCGCCATTTTCATTGATGTTGGTAAAGGTGCCCCCATCATTGCGCCAAAATTCATTCGGACCACCACGACCAACAATGATGTCGAGATCACCATCCCCATCAAAGTCACCATAACTGGAACCTTCACGCGTATCATCTGTATTTACAGACGCTGCATAGTTTGTGGCTGTCGAAAATGTGTAATCGCCGACCCCCGTACTTTGGTTGGTAAAGAACATATTATCTGTGCCGCGATTTGTAAGCCAGATATCATCTTTACCATCCCCATCAAAATCGGCAATTTCGATCGCCTTAATGGTAGAGGTTGGTGTCGCAAGTGTGGTTTCAAGCGTAAAGTTTCCAAAGCCGTCATTCGACCAGATTTCAGCGCCCGTGTTACTCGCCCCGACAATCATATCCAGATCGCCATCGCCATCCAGATCACCGAAACCTAACGCATCACCATATGCGGAACCAATAGATTGCCCATTCTCAGTCAACACCATTGTGCCGGGGGTAACCGTTTCGTTCAGGTAAACTTTTGTGCTCGCATTACTGACAAGAATAAGGTCATCTCGGCCATCATTGTTGACATCAACAACCATCATTGATGTATTTGAAATACCATTAAAACCAGCATTAAGTGTGAAATTTGCACTTCCATCATTTTGATAGACCTTTCCTTCTGTCGTGATGAAGTCGAGATCACCATCAAGGTCCAAATCACCAAGTGCAAGACGGTTGATGCCTGTACTCATCGCAAGGGTGGGCGTCCCGGTTGTAAAGGTGCCGTCGCCATTATTCAGGCTGAAATTAATATGACCGTTATAATCCCCATCTGTGAATTGGTGATAGATCAGATCAATATCACCGTCCCCATCCAGGTCACCCACATCAGCCCCTCGCATACGTGCTGTATCCACAAAAGTGGTTATGTCAAATGCCGCTGTTCCTGATTGCTCAAGAACAGGGGCGGCATGATCGGTTGCAACAGTCGTATCCACCGTGCCATCCGCATTAAAGCGTTTTATGAAAATGCCGGAATCATGACCGTCTAAACCACTATCATCCTGCCAAGTCACCACAAAGTCACCATCGGCAAGGGCGGCCACATCTGGAATAGCTTGTCCAGCCTCAACCGTGTCGTTAATCAGGATTTCACCACCGACTTTATTGCCGGAACCATCATAAACCTGCCCCCAGATACCAAGATCAGCCGGATTGGCAATATTATCGCCCGGTCCTTGCCAGACAACGACAAAACCACCACCCGATAAGGCCACAACATCGCAATCGCTTTGATCGCCTATTGTCGTTGTATTCACAGTAAATTCTGTGCCTGACAAGCTGCCATCGGCATTTAAAATCTGCCCCTGAATGGCATTACTATCACCATCAACACCTGAGCCTTGCCACGTCACAATGAATTTACCATCGCTTAAAGTATCAATTTTCGGCAAACGACCTGCACTTGTGATGTTAATGGCATAATCCGATTCCCATGTATTCGTGTCAGTATTATAGACACGGGCATAAATCCCGTTGGTTATCTGACCGGATGTTTCCGCCCATACCACCACAACCTTGGTGCCGGAAACGGCGATATCCTGTTCTGTTTGATGCTCCAGATAGTTATTTGTATTCACAACGACTTGCGAACCACCGACGTTCGACGCATCAAATTCTCTATAGAAAATATCGGAATAATCGGTATTGGCAACACCACTCCCTTCCAGACGATAAGCAACACCAAAGCTGCCACCGCCCAGATCAATCAACTCAGCCTGACCGGGATAGTTAATGTTGGTTTCATTCAGTTTAAATTCAGACCCAATCGGCACCATATTGGAGTCATAGCGTTGTGCATAAGACCCGCTGTTAGCCCCATCACTCACCCCAAAAGAGATAATAATATCACCGTTACTCAGTTGTAGAGCTGACGGTTCATACTGATTATTTAATGTTTGTGTATTGACCTGAAACTCCGGTCCATATTTTGACCCGTCGGCATTATAGCGTTGCGCATAAACCCCTTCAGCGGAGCCATCCTGAAGGTTGGATTGCCAAGTTACCAGCCATCCCCCATCGGACAAGGCCGTTATATCCCCATTTGTTTGCGCATCAAGAACGTAGGTATTAACCTGTGTCTGCGTTTCAGGAACATCTGTGACGACCAGACGCATGTGGGCTTCGGTAATATCCGTGCCATCAGATGCTGTAATCACAACACTCAATTGACCATAGTAATCTTTAGGCGGGCTATAGCTATAGGTCGTGCCATCAAAACTCATGGCTTCACCGTTCACCATGACATTCGTGATGGAAACACTATCACCTTCAGCGTCACTGAACTGTGCCAGAATATCCGCTTCAGTCATAGTGAACAGCGTATCTTCAGCAATAACCGCAACCTGCATCGGCATGGGGGTTTCGGTACCCGATGTGGTAAAGACGCGGCTTTCTACCCCATAATTGCTGCTGCCGTCATATTCGGCATAGACAACCTGGAAGTCACCATCACCAAGATCAACCACTTGCGGCATAAACTGATTATTGGTCCCGGTTGCATTGACCATAAATTCAGTGCCAATCAGAACGCCAGACGCGCTGAACCGTTGACCATAGATGCCCTGACCGTCCCCGTCCTGACCTGATTCTGAATTCCAGATCACAACGAACGTGCCATCAGAAAGGGCCGCGATACTTGGGTCTTTTTGTGAACCCGTTGTATAAGTATTTGCCAACACTGTGGTTGTGCTAATCAGTGATCCATCGGCAGAACTGACAATCGAAACAGAAATCCCATATCCATCACCATCAACCGTATCATCCTTCCAGACGGCGGCAATATTGCCATCCATCAATTGGGTAAAGTTAGAAGTCGACTTACCACTGACGACTTGAACGGCCAAATTTTCCGAGTCAAATACCGGTGACCAAGTATTTGTCCCGGTATCAAAATTATAGGACGACAAATGAACATTAAAAGACGAATTATTATGGAAGCTAAAAGCAATAGACCCATCGTCAAGCACTTCAATCTGGTTGATCGAGGCGTTCGCAAAGCCAAGTGACACATTATGTGGAGTACCATAAGTGGTACCACTTTCATCAACAACCTGAGCAAACACGGCGCCTGACTCATCGTTCCAAGTCACCACATATTTACCACCGCCTATATCCGCAATACCAGGTGACCAGTTATTGACACCATCAGCAATTCTTACGTCAACTTCGCTCGTCGCGCTTAAGTCTGCACCCTCGCTGGTTACATCAATTTTGCGCATGACAATATCATAATCAGCAGACTGCTTCATCCAGGTCATGATGTAGCCACCGTCAAATGTGGCCACGACATTATTGGTCATGCCGACAGATTCTACACTGGCATCAGCACTATCCGCATTAATCTGGAAGGAACTTCCCAAAGGATTGCCATCAGCATCATAAAGCTGGCCATACATATCGTAATTTGTATTGCCACTTAATCGGCCAGACCAGAACACACCATACGATCCATCTGGTTGATAGACGACATTGGGGTATTGAACATCACTAAACCCGTTAGCAACCAGATAATCCGCCATGGCATCAGCCGGATTTCCATCAAAGCTAGGCGCATCATTAACCGGATCAAACGTGGCGCTTGCTGTCGCCGGTGTATAATCGGTTCCATCAAAAACATCATAGGTGAAATTAACCGTACCCGACCAGTTTGGATCAGGCGTGAAATCCCACGTGCCATCGCCATTATCAACCAACGTCCCGCTGTCTACGGTCAGGTTGGCGATAGACATTGTGTCACCTTCAACGTCTGTGGCATTAGCCAAGAAATCAGCTTCTGAAATGGTATAAAGCGTATCTTCTGTACCTGTAACCAACGTCAAAGGACCGGAAACGACAGGCGCATCATTGAGTGCGGCGAAAGTGCTTGTCGCACTGCCCTCAGTTGTGGTTGTACCATCTGAAACGTCATAGGTGAAATTGACCGTCCCGTTCCAACTTGCTGGTGGGGTGAAGGTCCAAGTTCCATCGCCGTTATCAACAACACTTCCTGTGTCAACAACGAGATTTTCAACGGACAAAATATCCCCATCCGCGTCACTGGCATTCGCCAATAACTCAGCTTCAGTGATGATGAGGTCAGTGTTTTCCGTTCCCGCGCTCAAAGTGACCACACTTGAGACCGTCGGCGCTTCGTTAACGGGATCGCTAATTTGCTGTCCTGTAGCTTCTTCCTCTTCCTGTTCTGGTTCTGGAGTAACAGGATCCGGAATAGGAGGCGGAGGTGGCGGCGGAGGTGGTGGCGGAGGCGGAGGTGGTGGTGGTGGTGCCGCAATAACTGGTGGTTCAGGCGGTGTATCCTGTGGCGCATCACCGTTTATAGGATCAATCGGGCTGTCGTTTTGACCTGTCAGGTTTGTATTTTGATCCAGTCCAACAACACCCATTTCTTCACCAAGGTCATTGGCGGCCTGAATGATCTCCTCACCAGATTGTTCTAACTCACCTTCTGCTTGTTCGGCTTCATCAGCAGCTGCATTCAGTTCAGCTTCCAGCTCTTCTGTATCTTCACCCGCAGCTTGCTTTTCTGCGATCTCTTTTTGGATTTGTTCAACTTTGTCACGGGCTTCGCGAACGGCCTGTTCACGATCCATGAATTGCAAAACTTTATCAACGGCTTGCTTCAAAGTTGGCGGCACACTGGCCTTATTCGGGTTGGCTGACACAACAGCACCAAACACACGCCCAATTTCCATCATGGAAACCACTTGCGGCGGTGGTGGTGTTTGGGTGGAACTATTAATGGATACCCCTTGGAATCCACCCCCAATAACTTGCGAGCCCCCACTGTTGGTCAGGATTGCTTCACCGACAAAGGTGTTCCCGTCCCCACCGGCTTCAGGCAACATAACGAGGGAGAGTTTGGGCTCCCCCTGCCCTCCTTGTGGCGGTTGAGAATCAATCAGGACTGAAGTCCCGCGGATACCGATGGTCGCAATCGGGGTATCAATGGAAACCGCATCAGGATTTAATTTTGCAATGCTACCGGATACAAAACTCATGGTGCCTTGCAGGACAAACATGGTCGCGGACCCATCATCCCCGCCCGGATCATAAACCATCTCGTCAATGACCATACGGCCATCCTGATCCAGTGACAGAGTGCTATCATCGGCGAATGTAATACCGATAACACCATCCCCACCAGTTTCAATCGTGTCGCCCTGAAAGATCGGGTCGCCCTGTTTCAATTCAACACGGGTACCATCAACGCGAACAGCAAACACACTGCCTTCCAATGTTTCGGCCTGACCAATCGGTTCAGCCGAATCAAGTTCAACAGCCTGGGCATATTGTCCCGGCACTTCACTTCCCGCAAGACGTTCAACAATATGTGCAGGAATCTCAGTGCCACCCACACCAGACAAAGCCGGGGGTGTTTCACTGGAAAAATAATTAAGGAGAAAGAGTTTTTCGCCGGATGGACTTTCCAGAACTAGGTCAGAACCCAGACGCACATAATCTGCGCTGGTTAACCAGTCGACATCCGGCAGATCAACGGTCGCATCATTTGATGCACCGACATCTACATAATTTACATTCTCCTGGAGGTCTTCTACCCCCATCGATTGAATGGTTGCCATAACAAACCCTGCATAAAAAGTTTATGGGGTTATCCCAAAAGCATCTATTGTATTTGGATTTTCTATCCATTTTTTCAATATAACATACTCTCACATTTCTGCACGGCCACCTATGCTTTTTTCGCTTGCACTGCAAATATGACTAAATAATTCATCTTATTTACACCAAAAATGGAGTAACACTCCCATGAAACACATTCCCAAACTCACTGAAATGTTTATTTTCCAGCCCCAAGACCTAAGAGTCGCCAAATAAAAATCAATCCGCTTCTTTTTTCGCTTGCACAGGGAAAAGCTTTAAGCTAATTTCCGCTCGCTTTCGAAAGAGAGCCTGACATATGCCTCTATAGCTCAGTTGGTAGAGCAACTGATTTGTAATCAGTAGGTCCGCGGTTCGAGTCCGTGTGGAGGCACCAGAATTCACCCGCTAGGTCAATGACTTAGCGGGTTTTTCTTTTGCCTATCATTGTTATATAGAAAAATGACAGACGAATTTGGCAGATTAGAAAGTGCTGATTCAAATTCACAATCCCGTATAAATTTTAAATCCGCATTGTACAAAATAAAAAAACACTTTGACCCTATGTGAAGCAGGAATAAACTCTAACCCTTAATAGTAACAATTCATATTTTATGACTTAAAGGTGCTTCAAGTGACTCTATTGCATGAAATTCAAGAAGCTATTATCCAACCATCAAGCGACCTTGGACCAATTCTGCTGAAACTGCGATTGTTAGCTAGTCGTCTTGGAAGTCATCAACTCGAAGAATGGGTAAAATATGAATCCGAAGGCTATCCTAAAGGCGCAGAAGTACCAGATTATAGGCAGATAGAATTATCATACTCATGCAATTGTCAAAACATCGCTTGGCAAGCAACAAATCAACCTATTCCTCCAGCGCTAATAAAAACGTTCTGCGGTGAAGATTGGTTAAGAACCAAAATACGAGAAAGCATTTCTGCGATTGAAGGCCTACTTCGCAGTGCTGAAAATGGCGCGCAAATTGGAATAGATTCATCAAATCTTATACTTTCCCTTCAAGGGAAAATCTATCCCGACATGAACATTTCATCTGTTAAAGCACAAATGTCGGCTATCGCCATTAAAGAAATCCAAAATACAGTCCGCACCCGTATTCTGGAATTAACGATGAAACTTGAACAAGAGGTCCCTGAATCTAGCACCATTTCAATCCGTACACCGATAGAAGTTAATGCACGCACAACCGAAAAAGTTGAACACGTTTTTCACATGACGGTGCTTGGAAATAACACTATGATTACCAGTACAGGCGCAAATGCAAACATTGCTGTTAATAATGTTCAAGGTGATGCCAGCGGTGTTAAAAGCGAACTGGAAAAAGCAGGTATCCCAAAAGACAAGGCTGGAGAGTTTGCGGAAATTGTAGCAAGTGAAAGTAACACCTCAGCAACTACCCCCCTTGGAAAAAAAGCACAGGACTGGCTTGCGGAGAAAGTGCCTGAAATTGCAAGCGGAGCCTGGAACATATCTCTATCGGTAGCAACTAGTATACTTGAAGAAGTCGCTAAACGATATTACGGACTGAGTTGAACGGGTTAAGCTTTCTTTCCAATTATCAAAAATCATACAATCAGATTTGTAATCAGTAGGTCCGCGGTTCGAGTCCGTGTGGAGGCACCAGAATTTGAAGAGGACTTAGCCCTTATCGGCTAGGTCCTTTTTCTTTATGCCATAAATTTAAATACCGCACCAAAGGGGCAGAGGTTTCCCTCTACCCCCATTTTTAACCTTCCTTGAAACTTGGAGGTCACAAAGAAAAGGCTCTTTAAATATAACAACATGAAGCCCCCTTGCGCCAATAGGTAAGAAGATAAATTTCAAAAAACTTATTTATACCAAAAGAGAAACACTTCATGATGACTTATTTATAGGCCTACCCTTCCAGCTGCAGTATGTCTTTGGCAAACCTTTTTTGATTTTCTGCCGACTTGCGTAACTTGGTAATGACCATGGCGACATTATCATCTAATGCAGCGATTTGCTGAGCCGTATTGCCCGATGCATCGCGCACCTTGCCGGACAGCTCCTTCGTTTTTTCAGCATCATTAAAGACCGTATGAATGCCCGTATGGACTTCATCGGTTTTATCTGCGGCTGTGCGCATATTTTCAGAGATTTCGGTTGTCGCCTGACCTTGCTCTTCCACCGTCTGTGTGATCGTCAACGCAATTTCATTGATCTGGGAAATCGTGTTGGAAATATTTGAAATACTGCCCGCTGCATCATTGGTTGCCAGCTGAATTTCCTGAATATGTTGGGAAATCTGCTCGGTTGCTTTGGCTGTTTGATCGGCCAGTGTTTTTACTTCGGAGGCGACGACGGCAAAACCTTTACCATGTTCACCAGCGCGCGCAGCTTCGATCGTAGCGTTTAAGGCCAGCATATTAGTTTGATCGGCAATGTCGGAAATTAAATCCGTCACCTGCCCGATACTTTGCGCCGCCTGTGTCAGACTTTCCACTTTGGAATTGGCATCATCGGACTGAGCCTGAGCAGAAATGGAAATCTTGGAAGAATGGCTGGATTGACGCTGAATTTCTGAAATAGTCGAAACCAATTCTTCAATAGCTGCCGCAACCGTGCCGACTGCATTGGATGTTTCCTGCGAGGCACCTTCAGCGGATTGGCTGCGTATCGCCGTGTCGCCTGCAACTTCATCCAGCTGATCTGCCGCATCCTGTAACAAAGAAGATTGATCTTTTACGCCATGGGCCAGTTCCTGAACTTCCTCTTCCAAGGAAACGGCAATCTTCTCTAGTTCTTTGGACAGTTCAATTTTTTGATTATATTCCTTCGTCCGGTCTTCGACCTTCATTTCTTCGATTTGTTGGGCATTGGTTTTAAAAACTTCGACAGCGGCTGCCATTTTAGAAATTTCGTCATTGCCAGCTGTGTCTACATCCACATTCAAATCCCCGCTTGAAAGCGAACGCATAGTTTGATGCAGCCTTTTCAGGCGTGCACCAACATTTCGGATTACGTAGAACCACACAGTCATCAGAGAAACCAACAAGCTTGTTCCCGTTGCAACCGCAACAGCCATAAGCATTTGATCACTGACTTTCTTGGCTTTCGCCCCTGCCAGTTCAATATTGTCATTTAACTGAAGCTTCAAGGCGCCAACGACCTTGCCCAATTGATCCAGATTAACATAAAGCGCTGCAATTAAATCCTGTGCCTGTTGCGTGGTATTTAGTACTTCACTGCGCAATTCAATCAAGGAAGCGCGCGTTTCCTTGCCTTCAGAAAAGCTTGCCAGTTCGTTGATAATTTCAGCAAAGACATTCTTCATTTGCGGGTTAAATTTTTCTGAAATTTCCCGTGCGTTATCCAACATAACCGACGTTTTGATACCAGCCAGAGCCAGTTTTGATGGATCATTCACCTTTAGAATATTTTTTAAGGAACCTTCATATTCGAAGCTAATCCGTTCAACTTCAGAAAACATCAAACGGTCTTCGGTCGCGGTAATTACATCTTTTAAAAGAGATTGCGCCATCGCGGGTTCCGCCAATTGTTCTGGCTGCTCTTCCATAATGAACTTGCCGTTTTCGATCTGCCCTTTTGTGAAAGAATAAGCCGGGGCAAGGTTATTTGAAATTTTTGCACGTTCCGCTTCCAACAGATCAAAACCTGTTAACAACTGATCGCGTGCCTTTAATTTTTCAAGTTGAATAACAGCAATATCATTAAAGCTGGTGGTGATGTTCTCTACAATCTTGCGGACTTTCTTGACCTGTTGATTGTCTGGATAATGACTAACTAGAAGTTTAAGCTCAGCCTGTAAACCTGAGAAAAGTTTTTCAATATTGGCCTTGGCCTCTGGCAGATTATCCGCATTTTCTTCACCTGCGTAGGCCCGAATATCAGCCGCCAGACGTTCACTGTCGCGCAACAAATCACCTGCTGCCACCATGGGTGGGATTTGTTTATCCGTAATATTGCGAAGTTCAAATCCTGCGCTTTCAAAAGCAAAATATGCAACCACCCCTGAAACAACTGCCAAAGCGGACACAGCACCGAAAGCACCAATGAGTTTTTGACGAACGCCCAGCGATATTTTTATTGTTTTTATAATGCTGAGAGGTTTTCCGAATTTATTCATAGAGAAAGTCCTCTTCAAGATTAAGTTTTAATGATATTACGCTGACAAATCGTCATCGTTTGGTTAAAAAAAACCTTAACAGTCCTGCTATCCCTCAAGACTGTTAAGGGCACTTTTTGAAAAGAGTTGATGCTTTTTAAATAACCCCTTTCGAACACCGCTTATAAGCCAAGGCTTGAAGATGCCTTCATGGCTTCTAAACTTAAAACCTCAAGGCCATTTTTCTTAAGTCCTTGCAAAATAAAAGCCGCCGTATCACAGGCGGCCGGCGTATCCCCATGGACACAAATGCTATGAATATCACAAGGTAGAACCTTACCCTCCACAGTAACAAGACCGCCTTTTTCAATCATATCCAAAACCCGATTGAGACAGGTTTCAGGATCATGGATAACAGACCCTTTAACTTTGCGGTTCACCAAGCTACCCGTATCGCTATAGGCACGGTCTGCAAAAATCTCTTCTGCAACACAAAGACCTGCGCGTTTAGCCGCCGCTGAAAGTTCAGACAGAGCCGGGGCGAGAAAGATCAGGTCTTTGTCCATATCCTTCACAGCTTTACAGATCGCATCGGACATATCAGAATCTTCACACGCCATATTATTTAACGCTCCATGGGGTTTGACATGGGTAACACGCCCGCCATTGCTTTGAGCCACCCCCATCAAAGCCCCAACCTGATAGGTCATCAGGGCATAAAGTTCATTAATTGACATCTGCATGGGACGCCTCCCAAATCCTTGTAAGTCTGGAAAGCCCGGATGCGCCCCTAAAGAGACAGATTTTGCCAGCGCATTCTTGACAGTTGTTTGCATGACAACCGGATCACCAGCATGAAAACCACAAGCGATATTGGCAGATTTCACTGAATCCAATAACACATCATCTGCGCCCATCGTATAAGCCCCAAAGCTTTCCCCCATGTCTGCGTTCAGGTTAATCTGCGTCATGTTATGCATCCTCTTCTTTCAAAGCACCGGGAAAATGATCCGGCTTTACCATATCGACCATACCGCCGATAAGATTTGTTTCATAAAGGGCTTTTAAATCGACAAAGCCATTGGCGCTTGCGGCGACTAACGACTTTTTCATCCGTTCCAGTTCAGTGGCATGCATGCGTGCAATTACACAAGCTTCATGCGCAGAAACAGCTTCAAATCTCAGCTTTGTTCCCGGTAAAGCATTCGCAACACGATGAAGGTCCGCTGAAATAACAGTTGCGATCTTCGGGTAGCCCCCAACCGTCTGTCCATCATTTAAAAGGACAATCGGCTGACCGTTCCCCGGAACCTGAATGGTACCAGGCACAACACCGTCAGAAACAATCTCACTGCCTTTATCTTTTTTATGGCTAAGCACGGGCCCTTCTAGTCGGGCGCCCATCCGGTCGCTCGCTTTAGATATTTCATACGTTCCGTCAAGAAATTCATCCAGATTAACCTGATCGAAATATTCATCCTGCGGTCCTAAAACAACACGAACGGGTCCATGTTCGACAGAGGGCGGACTAGGTTGCACCTTGTCAGATTCACATGACAATTTCACCGATGCTTCATTCACTGAAATCTTGTCACCCGCCTTTAACAAACCGCCTGTCAGACCGCCGATTGCAGAACGGGCATAAGTTGCCCGACTTCCCATCACAGGCTTCACATCCAACCCACCAGAAACGGCAACAAAACCAGACACAGTGTGTTCCAGTGCACCGATCTTTAACTCTTCATCCGGATTTAAGGTAAAACTGCGCCAGCCAGACACTTTTCGTGTTTGTATGACACCATCAAAACGGCTTGAAATTTCGGCTGTAACATCTCCACAAATCGCTATTTTTACAGGGCTTTCAACAGCGCGTAAGATTGGCCCTATCACCCGAAATTCAATGCCTGCGGCATCGGGTTTATTACCAATCAGATTATTACCCAGTTCCATCCAGTGCGGTGTCACACTGCCACAAATCGGGACACCATATTCCTGATAGCCCAAGCGGCCTTTATCTTGAATGGTGGACTGAAACCCCGCAGCCTGTATTGCAATAAAACCTGACATTAGGCAACCTCTTTAATCAGGCATTCATTGCGACAGGAATATTCGCCAGCTTTCACAGCAGCTTCAATTTTTTCATATTCACATTCGTCAACCGCATGAAAACCGACACGATCGCCAGCTTTAAGAAGGGCGGCCTCATCGCGCTTAATATCAAACAATTCAATTGGGGTACGACCGATTAAATTCCAGCCCCCTGGACTCACCGTTGGATAAATCGCCGTTAATTGATCCGCAATAGCAACTGACCCGCGCGGCACCACTGTTCTGGGTTCTTTGCGACGTGGCAACTGAAGGCGTTCATGGAGCAATCCCATAAACGCGAATCCCGGCAAAAACCCGAGCATGAAAACATCAAACTTTTCTTTTTGGTGAAGTGCTACGATTTCATCGATAGCTAAGCCTGTCTCAGCTGCAACATCTTCCAAGTCCGGGGCATACTCACCTTCATAACAGACAGGGAAAGACCAATGGGCAGATTCCAATGAAACCACATTGCCTTCTTTAATATAGGGGGTGACGATGGCTTCAACTTCTTCTGGAAACAGAATCAACGGATCAAAATGAACGGTCAACGAGCGAAAGGTCGGCACTGTTTCAATGATTCCCTCAACCATATTCTGTGCAATTTTCTCTTTCAACTGCGCATGCACACCCAGAACATGATGGCTCACCTGCTTGGATATTACAGAGCCAAATTCAAAGGTTATGGCGCGATCACCAAGATTTAAAACACGATACTCCATAAGGGACCTCACTGCAGAAACATAGTTGTTATGACCATTCGTTGACATTAATTTAAAAATTCTTTGACATTTTGTCAACGTTTTATCATTATAACCACGACATTGTTACTTGGAGGTCACATTATATGTTCAAATTTTCAAAGCTTGCACTGGCTGCAGCTACTCTTATCACCCTAGGCACACAAGCATCCGCAAAAGACGTTTGGAATATGCCAACCCCTTATCCAGACGGTAACTTTCATACTGTAAACATTAAAGCTTTTGCAGATGATATCCGTGCGGCGACCAATGGCGAGCTTGATATTAAAATTCATTCTGCAGGTTCTTTGGTAAAACACCCTGAAATTAAAAATGCCGTTCGCAAAGGCCTCGTGCCGATCGGTGAATTCTTCCTGTCACGATTAAGCAACGAAAACCCGGTCTTCGGTGTCGATTCCATCCCGTTTTTGGCAACGAATTATGATGATGCCAAAAAGCTGTGGGATGCATCCCGCCCAACCATCGAAGCTGAACTGGAAAAGCAACGTCTTAAAGTTCTTTTCTCCGTTCCATGGCCACCACAAGGCCTGTACGCCAAAAAAGAAGTCACAACGGCTGGCGACCTTAAAGGTGTAAAAATGCGTGCCTATAACGCCTTGACTGAACGTCTGGCACGTCTGACAGGGGCAGTTCCGACACAGGTGGAAGTGCCGGATATCCCGCAAGCGTTTGCAACTGGTCAAGTTGAAGCCATGATCACATCACCATCCACAGGTGCAAATTCCAAAGCCTGGGACTTTGTGTCCAACTTTATTGACGTACAGGCCTGGATTCCGAAAAACATTGTGGTTGTAAACGCCAAAGCCTATGACAAACTGTCTGATGAAGCGAAAGCCGCTATTGAAAAAGCTGCCAAAGCTGCTGAAACCCGTGGCTGGGAAGCAAGTAAGGCTGAAACTGCCGCTAAAATTAAAATCCTTAAAGACAATGGTATGAAGGTGTCTACACCCACAGATGATGTTCTGGCTGCCTTAAAAGAGGCTGGTGCGAAGATGTCAGCTGACTGGGCCAAAGAGTCTGGTGCCGCTGGCGAAAGCATTTTGTCTGCTTACCAAAAGTAACTTTTAAAACGTGGCGAGGAGGCTTTCTTCCTCGCCACATTTTTATCTGGAGGCTTACGTCATGAGGACATTTTTAGACAACATCTATCGCGCAGGGGGGGTGCTGGCTGCCGTCTTCATGTTCGCGATTTTCACCATCGTATTGCTGCAAGTAGGTTGCAATTTAATCGATTTCATTGCGCAAGGAATAACGGGCGAAGCCATCGGTCTGGTCATCCCGTCCTATGCAGAAATTGCTGGGTTTATGCTGGCTGGTACTTCTTTTCTCGCCCTGCCTTACGCACTACGTCATGCCACCCATATTCGGGTAAACCTGTTTATTCAGCGCATGGGCCCTATGGGGCGTCAATTTTCCGACATCTGGTCCTTTCTGATCGGTCTCATTCTGACCGGTTGGCTTGCATATTATGCTTGGGAACTAGTTGTGGAATCTTATGAATATGGCGACCTGTCCACAGGTTTAATCGCTGTTCCCATCTGGATCCCACAAACAACCCTCGCTTTAGGCACAACCTTGATGGCGATTTCTATGCTGGATGGTTTCATCAACTGCCTTCTAAAGAAAAGCTTTTTTATTGATGGCAATGCTGAAGAATTGGGGGCGGAATAATGAGTGATATTCTTTTACCCGCCTTTCTAATACTGATTGTTCTGTTCTTCTTATTAGGCAGTGGCGTCTGGGTTGCCATTTCCCTGTTGGTTGTCGCCACCGTTGCAATGGAAGTCTTTACAACAACAGATACCGGGGCCCTGATGGCATCCACCATCTGGGGGGCAAGTAACCTTTGGTCCCTTGCCGCGCTACCCTTATTTATCTGGATGGGTGATATTTTGTTCAGGTCCCGCCTAAGTGACGATATGTTTGAAGGTTTACAGCCTTGGATGGGCGGATTGCCCGGCAAGCTATTGCATGTCAACATTATCGGTTGCGGAATTTTTGCCGCCGTTTCTGGCTCATCCGCAGCGACTGCAGCGACCATCGGGAAAATCTCTATCCCGGAATTAAAACGCCGCGGCTATGATGAAAAAATGATCCTTGGTACCCTTGCCGGGTCTGCCACACTTGGCTTACTTATTCCGCCATCCATCATTCTTATTGTTTACGGTGTTGCCACTGAACAATCCATCGCACGCCTGTTTGTCGCAGGAGTCGGCCCCGGCATTATGCTGGTGGGTATGTTTATGGCATTTGTCGCCATCTGGTCCTTTGTCAACAAAGAGCGCATTCCCGGTGAAAACGAATCCTTTAGCTGGAAACAACGCTTTCACAGTGTCAAAAGCTTAGGTCCCGTCGTCTTATTGATCCTTGGCGTCATCGGATCCATCTATAGCGGTATTGCCTCACCAACCGATGCTGCTGCTGTTGGTGTATTTCTGGCGCTTTGCCTGACCAAATACACAGGCGATTTGACAAAGGAGACCTTCATTGACGGGATTTTAAGTGCAACGCGTACATCCTGTATGATCGCCTTTATTCTTGCAGGTGCGGCCTTTTTGACGACAGCCATGGGCTTTACCGGCATTCCGGCCAGTCTCGCCAGCTGGATCGGTGAAATGAACCTGAGCCAGTATCAATTGCTCGCCGCGCTGACCGTCTTCTTTATCGTCATGGGATGTTTTTTGGATGGCATTTCCGTTGTGGTGCTGACCACAGCCGTCATCCTGCCCATGGTAGAAGCTGCCGGAATTGACCCACTGTGGTTTGGTATCTTTATCGTGATTGTAGTTGAAATGTCGCAGATTACCCCACCGGTTGGCTTTAACCTGTTTGTGATCCAGTCTTTATCAGGTCGTAACATTCTGGTCGTTGCCAAAGCTGCGTTGCCTTTCTTCCTGATCTTGATTGCTGCCGTTGGTGCTATCACCGTCTTTCCTGAAATCGTCACCTGGCTGCCCAACAATATGTCCTAAGGGAAACTGAAATGAAACTTTCAAAAATCATGGTCTATCAGGACGACAATGCCCATTGCGTCAACTGGACCACCTATGGCGCCCATCTTGCACAAACATGTGGCGCCCGGCTGGACGGTTTTTTCATCGCGCCCGATAGCAAACATCTTGGAATGATTGATGAAACGCTTAGAAAAGCGATTTCCCAAACCATTGATCAGTCCACCTTGCCCTCGCAAATTGCCAAAAAACGATTTGGAGAGACAATGGCCGAGTTTGATGTAAAAACAAACTTCACCATCGCCCATGAAGAAGCATCCGTTGCCCTGCGTCGCGAAGCCCGGTTCTATAATCTGGTCGTGACTGGTCAACCTGATACTGCCGCCAATGACATGCAAGATGAAAAAGGTGCCCTATCTCATCTGTTGATCGGCAGTGGCCGTCCTGTCATTGTGGTCCCGCGCGATCATAAAAAACAGCCGGATTTCAGCCGTATCAGCATTGCCTGGGATGGCGGGCGTGAAAGTACGCGCGCCTTTTTCGATGCGCTTCCCTTTATGAGTGAAGATACGGTTGTCGAGGTTGTCACGATCAAATCCGAAGATCACAGCCGTCCCTTCAGCATCGCCAGACCCGAAGAGGTCACAAAAATGCTGGCCGATCATGGCATCACGGCAACCCACCGCATCTTAGAAGCCAAAGGCAAACGATCCGGCCATTTGATCCTGGAAAGCGCGACAGATCATAAAAGCAGCCTGATCGTGATGGGCGCTTATGGCCATTCTCGCCTGCGCGAGCTGGTCTTAGGCAGTGCCACACGCGCTATCATTATGAATACGGATATCCCCGTTTTCATGTCCCATTAACCCAAAGAGAAGACCATGCGTAGAGAAGAATACAGCTTTGAAGTCTTTAACAAAGACGTACATGCACACCTACAAGATAACGATGAACATCCAGAATATAGCGATTTCTGGGGCTTACGTCGCCAATTCACCATCGAGGCTAAAAACGCAGAAGAAGCCGAAAGAAAGGTGAATACCAAATACCCCGTTGAAAAAGGTTTCATCGTTACCTTTACCCCATGAAAACGGGCTTTTCCTTGCCATACTGATATTATACCTATAACTTATAGGTATAATATCGGCAACGGAGGCTTAAAACCATGGATGAATCAGAAAAAGGCTACCCTTATAACCGACATATTGTCTCCTCTGAACATCTGGCTTCTGAAGAGGGGTGGAAGCTCAGCGAGTTTGAATATGGTCTAATCATTTCCTTTCATGCCTTTAACCGATGGATGACCCGCTGCATGGCCGCGGTGGGTGAAAGCGACTTTAGTCCCCTTGATGTCCTGGTGGTTCATAACGTCAACCACCGTTCAAAAGACAAGCGTCTGGTCGACATCTGCTTTGTGCTAAATATCGAAGACCAGCACACCGTTAATTATTCCTTGAAAAAACTCATCAAGGCCGGTTTTGTCCAAGGTGAGAAACGAGGCAAAGAACGGTTCTACAGCACCACCGAAGAAGGCAAAGAACTCTGCTCCGAATACCGCCGTATCCGCGAACGCTGCCTCGTCAGCGCATCCAAAGCTTTTGAACATGATGGACTGGAATTGTCCGAAGTCGCCACACTGTTGCGCGGACTGTCCGGTCTTTACGATCAAGCATCTAGAACAGCAAGCGCGCTTTAAGACCTGTCAAAGCCTTCGATCACGTTATAGACATTCTGGCCCAATGGGGCGACATCATAGCCGCCTTCCATGACGAACATACAAGGCAGGTTCAAAGATTTTAGAAGTTGCCCCATTTTCAGGAAATCTTCCGATTTGAGTTTGAAGTTGGAAATGGGATCGCCTTCATATGTGTCTACGCCTAAGGGCACGACCAAAAGGTCGGGCTGAAAGTGATCAATCCGTACTTGTGCTTGGTTGAAGGCACCGCACCAGTCCTCAAAACTTGCACCATCTTTTAAGGGAAAGTTTTGATTAAACCCATGACCATCGGCTTCCCCACATTCATCTTCATAACCAAGAAAATAAGGGAAGTTTGTATCTGGGTGTCCGTGAATAGATAAGGTCAGCACATCCGCGCGATCATAAAAAATATCCTGTGTGCCGTTACCATGATGATAGTCCACATCCAGAATACAGACTTTGTCATATCCCTGTTCGCGCGCCGTTTCAGCCACGATCGCCGCATTATTGAGAAAACAATAGCCGCCATAACTGGCGCTATGGGCATGATGCCCGGGCGGGCGAGTGAGAGCAAATGCTGCCCGTTCCCCTGCCCGAACCATTTCAAAAGCCGTTAAGGCCGATTGCGCCCCTTGATAGGCCGCTTCCCATGTACCAGCCATAATGGCTGTATCACTTGAAAAGGCGAAAGTCCCGACCTTTGCATTAAGGTTTTCATGATCCATCCGCTTTAAACCGGGCACAGGCCAAATGTAAGGAACAATATCCCCCACCCTGCCCTCTGCACACCAATCCGCCCAGATACTTTGTAAAAAAGTGACATAACCTCGCGCATGTACCTTCAAGATCGGATCGATCCCATAATCGTTAGAATCGATCAAATCATGACCGGGATGCGCCTGAAAATGATCCAGAATATGCTTTAAACGGGAGGGATTTTCGAAACTCGGGACCATTTTTCCCTGATGGATTTCGGTTTGTACATCATGACTGCCAAACTGAGGGTTCAACACAACTTTCATCGTTTCTCTATATTTTTTTACTCATAAGTCTTTGTCAGATTACAACAATATTATGATCAGACATATTGGAATTCGCTCAACTTGGCATTAAATGCAAAGCAGAATGATGCAAATGCAAATGAATCGCATATTGAATTTATACGCATAACTAAAAATAATCAGCCCATCGTTCTTGCCCTTAACCAGAGGGCCAAAATTTATAATGCCCTTTAAACAAAGGGTGTGGTGGAGCATATGATGACTAAACAAATTCAATCGCGCAACGCAAGCCAGAGAAAAAAATTAAAAGCCTTGCTGTTGGCTGGTACCTTTCTGGCACTGGCACCCTATCCTGCATTGGCACAGTCCGATGAACAGACCAACACGACAAGCCAAGATATAACATTGGCCCCGCTTGTGGTTGAAGGGTCCAGCTATGAAACAGAAGGCACGGGCAGTTATTCCAGTAATCTGGTCAGTGTCGGTGAAAAAGATGTTTTGACGGTCCGTGAAATTCCACAATCCACGCACGTTTTGACCCGCGACCGATTGGAAGATGGTGGTTTCACCTCGCTTGATACCGCACTTCGCAGAACCCCTGGCATTACTGTTTTGTCAAACGATGACGGGCGTTCCAGTATTTTTTCTCGTGGTTTTGAATACGATAACCTTTACTTCAACGGTCTGCCTGCCCCGCTTTCCAGCATTTATGGCACACAACCCGATATGGCAATTGTTGACCACGTAGAAATTCTGCGCGGGCCCCAAGGCCTTTACGGTGGCACGGGCGAGCCAACCGGGACTGTCAACATGCGCCTAAAGCAAGCACAGAAAGAATTTGGTGGTTCGGTTGCGCTATCCGGCGGCTCTTGGGACACTTATCGTGCTGATGCAGATATTACAGGTGCTTTAACGGAAAACGGGGCTTTAAGAGGGCGCCTAGTCGCTGCAAAATCAAAATCCCAAGGATGGATCAAAGGTGCTGAAAATGCCGTCGATGTCGCTTACGGAACTTTGGCAGCCGACCTGACGGACCAAACAACACTGACTTTCAGCATCAGCCATATGGGGCGTGATATCAAACCACACAATGGTTTGCCCACTTATGCCGATGGTAGCCTGATTGATGCCCCTGTCGACACCTATACAGGCGCGGATTGGAGCCGTTTTGATAACGACGTCAATGATTATATCCTAGAACTGGAGCACAAATTCAATGATGGGGGGCACGCCAAAGCATCCATGCGTTATGCTGATCGCGACGTAGATTTCCTCTATCTGATGCCATTGGCTTCAGCAAATTCAAGCGGTAACATTTCAAGAGTCCGTGCCTTAAGCCGTATTTTTGCAGAAGAATCACTCGCGCTTGATGCCCATATCAGCAAGCCGTTTGAACTTGCTGGCATGGACTCCAACTTTATTATCGGCATGGATTACCGTGGCTATGAAAGCGATATGCAACAAGGTCTGCAAAACGTCAACGGGACCTTTAATATCTTTAACTGGAACCCTGGTGCAGTGGCGAAACCAACAATCAGTTACACGACGGATCAGACAACTGATTCTGATCAACTTGGTATTTACACCAACTTCAGAATTTCACCACTTGATCCCTGGACTGTGATCGCAGGTGCGCGTGTTTCCTGGTACCAATCTGAACTTAAAAACAACAAAACAGGTGTCATTTCAGACGAAATTGATATCGACAATAAATTCACCCCGTACCTTGGAACGACCTTTGATCTGACGGATAACTTCACCGCTTATGGTTCTTATACATCCATCTTCCAGCCACAGGACGATACAGATTCCAGCGGCAAAGTGATTGACCCGCGTGAAGGCAATCAATTCGAAGTCGGGATCAAAGGCGCAACCCTGTCGGGGGACACAAACGGGTCTTTGGCTTTATTCAGGATTAATGACGAAAACCGCTCTATTACAGACCCGAACGATGCAACCGCCAATATTGCTGCTGGTGAAGTCGTTGTCGAAGGTCTGGAAGCCGAAATCGGCGGGCGCCTTGTCGACGGTGTTGAAGTTTCTGCGGGCTACACCTTCACGTTAAGTGAAGACAAGGATACAGGTTCGACTTTCAGCTATTGGACGCCAAAACATATGTTCCAACTCGCGACCAAATATGATGTAGGCACCCACTTCAAAGAAATGGACGGCCTTGATATTGGCGGCCATTTAAAAGCCTTTGGGGACTTTTCCGCTGTCTCCAGCGGAACAACGATTGCTGCACCGGGTTATACGGTCGTGGATGCCTTTGCAAGCTATGACATCAATGAAAGCCTGACGGCAAGCTTCAACATCGACAACCTTATGGATAAAGAATATTACGAACGTGTGGCATCGACCAACTTGTTCAACTTCTATGGCAAACCACGCACTTTCACGGTGAAACTGCAGGCTAAATTCTAATATTGTGCCTTTTCACAAACTGGGTAGCTTCAAATTTTTGAAGCTACCCCTTTTTTGCTTCCTTCGGATATTCGGTCATGTCACGCTTCTTAAAAGTTATTTACTTTTCATTTTTTTGCCTAACTGTTCTTCCTTTTGCTCATGCAAATGAAGGCATTCGCGTCCCTTTAAAAAATACAACGGAATATACTGTTTCATCTGAGCGGATCGAAATCCCTATAAAAACCTATGTCATTACACCTGAAAACTATGACAAAACCAAAAACTATCCTGTCCTCTATGCCTTTGATGCGGATTTATCCTTGGGACTGATGCAGACTTTGGCGGCACAGGTCACGCGGGTGGCAAACCGCGCAGGGCTGCGCCCGCCTATTGTTGTCACTATTGGCTACGGAGATGAAAAGCTCGCGTTAAAAAGACGGATTAAGGATTTAACCCCTTATGCAGACCATTACGACCTGCCAGAACGTCCCAATAATAAAAAATGGCCCCCTCTTGGTGGCGGTGATCGGTTTCTGGACGTCTTGATTAAGGATATCAAACCCTTTGTAGAACAAAGGTATCGTGTCGACACGAAAGCTGAAACGCTCTATGGCCACTCCCTTGGTGGATTGTTGACCCTGCACTGTCTGGTAACTAAGCCTTCAGCCTTTGAACGTTATGCTGCGGCAAGTCCCTCTCTCTGGTTCAACAACAGAAAAATCATCCGTGACCTGACGAGCTTTCAACACTCAACAACAACAGAACCTAAAATCCGCTTGCGCCTGACAGTCGGCACTGATGAAGAAGATTTGCTTGGCTGGTCGCTAAAATATCGGGAAGATATTAAGATGCGTAAAAAATGGATCAAGCAAAACCGCATGGTCACAAATACAAAAAAACTTGCTGAAAACATTCAAAAAACAGAAGGTCGTATAAGTTTAGAGTATGATATCTACGGTAAAATGGAACACGCTATTGCCAATGCACCTGCCTTTTACGATGCCCTTCGCCTGACGGTAGAACCAATCGGGCAGTAACATTTGCCTTGATTTTGATATTAATAATCATTATTAATACTGGAGTTTCGTATCCAAAGATCAAAAGCATGATATCTGCCTCACAGCATCTGAACAAATATATATCAAAAGGCGACCTGATCCAAAAAACAGGCTATCGTTCTGACTTTAACATCTCACCGGATTTACCCGGTCAGGAGAATATGCTGCGTGGCAATATTGATTTTTTTGAACTACAGGAGGGCCTTTCTGTCCATTTTTCCAATGCCTGTGACCTTCAGAATTTGGAAATTATCAGAGAATGCAAACCCCGTTTATGCATTTCCTACTTTTTAGAAGGTAGCATCGAAGCATATATCGGCGATGACCAGATCCCCATGCCTGTTTTTGACGAAACAACGCAGACATGGTCACCGGTTGCCTCTATGTTTTCTCAATGTAAAACTGAACTATTTAAACGATATGCCAAGCGCGGCAGTTTTATAAAAAAAATTGTTATCACAATGACACCGCAATGGTTGGAAAAGTTTAATCATCTGTCACCAGAATTTAGCCAAATACAGAATTTTTCCGAAACGCATCTCGCGCGTAAAAACTGGACCCCGAGTGCCCATTCCATCGCCATTGTTGAACAAATCATCACCTCTGCCAATATGCCGGAAATCATGCGCAGGCTTTATGTAGAAAGTCGCGCACTCATGCTCGTCGAAGAAGCCTTTCGTGAATTAATCGGGTTCACGCCCAATGAACGTCTTAGCAATATCCGGCCACAAGACCGTGACCGCTTAAAAGCTATTGAACACTATCTGCAAAATCACGTTGGTCATCAGATTTCGACAAAAGAACTGGCAGATGAAATCGGCATCAGCGTTAATTCCCTGCAAAGGCTGATTGCCAGAGCATATGATATATCTGCTTCAAAATTCATCCGCACCTTTATGCTGGAACGTGCACGCACATGCATGGAGCGTGATGGGATCTCCATCTCCGAAGCAGCTTACATTGCGGGCTATAACAGCCCTGCCAATTTCGCTACTGCCTTCAAGAAATGCTTCGGCTTTTCGCCCAGCGGCCTGTCTGAAATATAACCCTATTTTAATTAAAGGACGTCTTGCAAACAACAATGGTTTTTTTGCAAACAGGTCCCGCCTCGCCTGTAAAAACATAAGGTGATATTAATAATTATTATTACCCATATTGTGTCTCCTCTTACCTGCTGTCTTGTTATGATAAAAAAAATAGTCTACGCCCTTTTCTGTGGTCTTTTGTGTACAACATCTGTTCAGGCAAAAGACCAAATCACCATCGAAGATCTGTCTGGTCGAAAGGTTCAAGTTTCCGTCCCTGTTAAACATATTGTGTTGGGGGAAGGTCGCTACCTCCCCACCCTTGGCATCTTTGATCAGGATGACCCGACGAAACGCGTCGTCGGCATGATGGGGGAATTTGAAAAATATGATCTTGCGACATATTCGCAATATGCCGAACACTATCCTCAGATTAGGGATATCCCGCGTATCGGCTCTGCTGGTGAAGCCTCTTTCAGCATTGAAAAAGTCTTTAGCGTCAAACCTGATGTGGCTTTGTTTGGCTTGGGCAGTGGTCATGGGCCAAACGATAAAAGCAAAACTGTCATTGCACAGATGGAAGCTGCCGGCATCCCGGTCATCATTCTGGATTTTCGTATCGACCCTTTAAAAAACACCCCTAAAAGCCTTAAAATTTTAGGAAAAATCATGGGGAATGAAAAAACCAGCGACGCATTTCTGAGTTTTTATCATACCCATCTAAAAACGATTGAAGACCGACTAAAAGATGTTAAAGAACGCCCCACCGTCTTTATGGAAAGTCACGTTGGCTTACTGCCACAATGCTGTCGGGCCTTTGGTCAACAAATGATGGGCCGCTTCATTGAATGGGCAGGCGGTGTGAATGCCTTTGGGGAAATGATCCCCGGTACAGTTGCCCAAGTGAATATTGAACATCTCCTAACCAAGCAACCAGACGTCTATATCGGCACGGCTATAGGGTCGTCTAAAACTGTCGAAAAATTCCCTAAATACATCGCACTTGGTGCACAAACCGGACAGGACATGGCCCAAAGCACCTTGGAAGAAGCCTTAAAACGCACAGGTGTTGCCCAACTTTCTGCCGTAAAAGAGGGGCGCGCCCATGCCATCTGGCACCATTTTTACAATACTCCCATGAACCTGGTCGCTGTTGAAGTCATTGCAAAATGGTTACACCCTGAGCTGTTTAAAGATATCGACCCATATAAAACGCTAAAAGTTTATTTTGATCGCTTTCAGGCCGTACCGCTGGATGGAACCTATTGGACAAGCCGCCTGACAAAGGACGCATCCTAATGTCCAGTCTTGCAACCCCTGCCCTTAGTCTGGCCCAAAGCTATAAACGCCTGACCATCAAAAGAATGATCTGGCTGGGTATCTTATCTGCTGTGCTGATTGCAACCGTCATCACCAACATCACCATTGGCCCGGCAGGATTAACCATCCCAACGATCCTGAAAGGTTTGATTGATGCGTCCAGTCTCAGCACTAACGAAGCTATCATTTTATGGGAAGTACGGCTGCCCTATGCCTTGATGGCGGTTGTCGTTGGCGCTTGCCTTGGTCTTGCAGGGGCAGAAATGCAGACAGTTTTGAACAATCCTCTCTCCAGTCCGACAACTTTGGGCGTAATGCATGCTGCAACCTTTGGCGCATCTATCGCAATCGTCTTCAAGTTCATCCCCTTCGGCCTGCCGGAAAATTATGTGGTGCCGGTCTTTGCCTTTGCCGGTGCCATTTGTTCGGTTCTGGTTATTCAATATTTTTCACGAAAATTCGGCGCAACTGTTGATACGGTAATCCTGATCGGCATTGCCATGTTCTTTGCTTTAGAAGCTTCCATCTCCCTTATTCAATTTGTGGCTGATAGTGACAGTCTGCAACAGATCGTCTTTTGGACCATGGGCTCGCTTGCACGCGCAACTTGGGAAAAAGTGGCGATTGTCAGCATTGTCCTTGCCCTGTGCCTGCCCTTTTCCATACGTCAGGTCTGGAAGATGACGGCCCTTCGCGGTGGTGAAGATTATGCCCGAAGCTTTGGCCTAAGTGTAGAACGCCTTCGCCTGATCGTCCTGTTTCGCGTCAGCATCATGACCGCTGTTGCTGTGGCCTTTACCGGGGTTATTGGCTTTGTCGGGCTGGTCGGTCCGCATATTTCGCGTCTGGCTTTTGGTGAAGACCACCGCTTTTACCTGCCCGGTGCGGCCTTATCGGGCGCCTTTATTCTGGCAGGTGCCTCTATCCTGAGCAAATCAATTGTTCCAGGCATCCTGATCCCGGATGGGATCGTGACCGCTTTGATCGGAATCCCGCTTTTTCTTGCCTTGTTGATTAAACAGAAAAGGACAGCAAAATGACAACGGTATCCATCAAAAAGGTCACCCTGTCCTATGGCACGAAAACAATCTTATCTGATATCAGCCTTCCTGATATCCCGGCAGGGTCCCTCGTCGGGGTCCTTGGCCCCAATGGGGTTGGTAAATCAACCTTCATGCGCGCCCTGGCCGGGATTGGCGACTATCAGGGCGAGATCTGCCTGAATGGCGAAAGCATTGAAGACATGACGTTTTTGCAACGTGCAGGTCAGATCGGTTACCTACCTCAAAGCCTGCCACAACACACAACACTGATTGCCTATGAAGCCGTCATCAGTGCATGCCGGGCCGTGCGCCCTGATCTTGCCAGTCCTGAGGTCGAACAAATGGTTGAAGAAATCTTTGATCTATTGGGTATTCGTCATCTTGCTTTCATGTCCCTAAACAAACTATCTGGCGGGCAACGCCAGATGATTGGACTTGCACAAGTGCTGGTCAAAAAACCGAGCCTTTTATTACTGGACGAACCGACAAGTGCTCTGGACCTTCGATGGCAAATCGGTGTCTTTGATGTGGTCCGAACGGTTGTCCAGCAACGCAATGGGATCTGCTTGATGCCGATCCATGACATTAATCTGGCTTTGCGTCATTGCGACCAGATTATGCTGCTCTCCAAAGAGGATGGACTCTTGGCCTTTGCCCCGCCAATCGAAGCCATGACGCAAGATAATCTGCGCCGAGCCTATCGGGTAGATGGCCGGGTGGAAACCTGCTCTCAAGGTCGCCCTTACGTAATCGCCGAAGGGGCACTGCCCCTCACGGATCAAAAAATTCCAGCATAAAAGGATTTGAGACTATGCCAGCCTGTCACGTGACAATTTCCACTGATCATGCCAGCAAATATCTACAACAATTGTGTAAACATTTCGCCCATAAGGTCGATGTTAACTATGACAAAGAAGCCGGATTTGCCGCTTTACCACCGGGTCCGTGCACCTTAAAGGCCAGCGCAACTGAACTTTATATTTACTGTCAGTCCGATAAAACAAACGCGCTGCCTATCAGTCGATCCATCGTCGAAACCCATCTGGTTAAATTTGCCTGGCGCGAAAACCTGACCATTATCTGGCAGGACTGTCCCGACTTGGAAGAACAAAAAAAAGAGGCTCAACATGGCTGATACCCCTGTAAGCACCTTGGATAGGCTGCTGGAAATGATGGATGCTGGCGGGCCTGTGGTCTATCTGCTGGTTATTCTTTCCGTTATCGCCTTATCGATTACGATCGTCAAACTGCTTCAATTTCATAGGGCAGGTGTCTTTCGTAACCGTATCGCCCGACAAGCTGTTGAACAATTTCGTAAAGGTCAGGCCAAGACTGCACTAAGCATGGCCGGACGATGTAACAGTATCCGCTGTCAGGTGGTGGCAAAATCTATCCGAGGGCAGCTTTATCCCCATGCCCCAAAAGAAACCACACGCGAAGAAGTGTTGCGTGATGCAACTGACCGTCTAGAACATCTGGGCTCGCACTTACGCATCCTTGAACTGATCGCTTCCCTTGCTCCACTTTTAGGCCTTTTTGGGACCGTGCTCGGCATGATAAGCGCTTTTCAACAATTGGAAAATTCCGGCAATCAGGTTGATCCCTCTATCCTGTCAGGTGGCATTTGGCTGGCCCTTTTAACCACGGCTGTTGGTCTGGCTGTTGCCATGCCTACTGTTGCCCTTAACAGCTTTTTTGAACGCCGGATTGAACGATTAACACACGATCTGGATAACCTGATTGCGCAAATTTTTATTGATGACTTTGACCAAAACCCGGTTCAGGTACTTCATGCCAACGCTCAGCAACAGCCTTAAGACCAAACGCAGACGCATTCCCATCAGCCTGACCCCGTTGATTGATGTGGTCTTTATTCTGCTGGTGTTTTTTATGCTGGCCTCCAGCTTTGAAAAGCACCGTTCTGTTGAACTGGTCCCCCCAAAAGAAAGCAAGGGCAAAAGTACACAGCCCAAAACTGATCAAATTATCCTTTTACTGGTGGGTAACGATCGTTTTGAAGTGAACGATCAAACCTATGATCTAGACGCCATTCATACGTTTTTAGATGAACGACGGGATCAAAAAATTCTGATTAAAACAGGACCAGATGCCAGCCTGCAGGATCTGGTCAGCCTGCTTGATCTTACTGCCAGCTTGTCCCTGCCCAACATTGCCCTTCTGCCTTTTAGGGAACAGTCCGATGAAAAGCCTTAAAGAACAAATAATCCGCCCAAAAAAGAACAGCGAGGAACATATCCTGCCGCTGATCAATGTGGTATTTCTGTTGCTGATATTCTTTATGATCACAGGGCAACTGACAACAGCTGATCCTTTTAAAATTGCCCCAAGCAAATCCATCAGCGCACGCGAAATCGATAAAGAACAAGCTATCATTCACATGGCCCCCCAAGGCAATCTGGCATTTCAAAACGAACCTGTCAGTGAAGAACTGCTTAAAGAAAAACTTGCCGCATACTTAAAAAAACATCCTGACGTGATTGTACGGCTCAAGGTGGACCATACACAAAATGCGGGTAAAGTTCTTACCTTGATGACCAGTTTACGCCGTCTTGGCATTGAAAAACTGTCCCTCATTACCCTACACGAGGCATCCTAAATGACGTTGCGGGCACATCATTGGGTCTTCGCCTGCATGCTGGCTTTTGGCCTTCATATTGCTATGGCTTTTGCTCTGTTTTATAGCTCCGCACCAAACGAAGGCGCGCGTGATAAAGGCACCCACGGTCTGGAAGTTTCCATTAAGATGGTTGCTGCTGCCATGGGGGCTGAAGCGCAGGAAGAAATAATTCAAGAGCCAAAGCTTGAACCAGAACAGAAAGTTGAAGAACCTAAAGAACCAGAACCGATTGAAAAAGAAGCCGTTGAAACCATTGTTCAGCCAAAACCCAAAAAGGTTGTGGAACAGGTCCGCAAACCACTGATCAAACCAAGCCCTCCCCAAACCAAACCCGAACCAAACCCAAAGCAGGTAAAGAAACAAACCGAACCAGCTCGCCAAAAAACTGTGGCTGTTGACAGTACGGGAACAGCAAAACAGGCACCAAAAGCAAACAGGACGGACAAGCGTACACAAAGCGGGGGTGGACAAATTATTGGCCAGATTATTCCCAGCTATAAAACCACACTGGGTCGCTGGCTTGCCCAATATAAAACATATCCGAAAAAAGCGCGCCGGCGTAATCAGGAAGGTGTTGTTCACCTAAGTTTCACCTTAAATGCAAAAGGCTATGTCACGTCCTATAAAATCATCAAAAGTGCAGGTCATGAAAGTCTGGACGAAGAAACCATTAAAATGCTGGAACGCGCCCAACCGCTGCCTAAATTCCCCCCTGAAATAACGGATGAGCATCTTACCCTGACGGTCCCCATTCAGTTTGCATTACGTTAAAACGACACACAGAATTTTTTCTACTTTAAGATAAAAAAGTATCTTCCAGAATTTCAAAATCAGAATAAGCTCTCTTTCAGGTGAGAGGATTTCGCGTTACATTTACGAAATCCCACCGGGCCATTTTATCACCCCTTTCTGGAGCTCTTTTATGGGTAAATGGACACTTGATGATGCACACGACCTCTACCGTATTTCGCAGTGGAGTGATGACTATTTCAACATTAGTGACTGTGGAAAACTAATTGTCTACCCCCACCCGGAAAATAAAAGCATCCAGATCAAGATGCAGGATGTTGTTGATGAACTGAGACAGCAAAATGTGTCCTTTCCCGTTGTGATGCGCTTTCACGACATCCTGAAAGACCGTGTTGTTCGCTTAAATAAAGCTTTTGACAAGGCCATTAAAGCCCATTTCTACAGTGGGAAATATCGCGGTGTATATCCGGTCAAGGTCAACCAGATGCAGGAAGTCGTGGATGAAATTGTCGATGCCGTCATGCCTTACCATTATGGTCTGGAAGCGGGGTCTAAAACTGAATTAATGGCGGTTCTCAGCTTTAAAACATCCCCGCAAGCCTTAACCATCTGTAACGGATATAAGGACGAAGCCTTTCTGCGCCTTGCCCTGACCGGGGTAAAAATGGGTCGTAAAGTCTTTGTGGTTATTGAAAAATACAGTGAGATCCCCCTTCTGTTAAAACTTGCCGAAGAAATGAATGTGCGTCCCTTCATTGGCCTGCGTATCAAAATGCGTGTCACCACCGAAGGACGTTGGAGTGGGTCTAGCGGAGAAAAGGCAAAGTTTGGCCTGACGGTCTCAGAAATGTTGCAAGCTATCCAATATGCAGAAGAAAAAGGCTTTGGTGACTGCATCCAGCTTTTACATTTTCACGTCGGCAGTCAGCTTTCAGACAGCAGCTATATTACCAGCGCAGTGGAAGAAGGTACCCGTGTTTATGCCCGTTTGAAAAAACGTGGTGTTCCCATTCAATATCTTGATATTGGCGGCGGTCTGGCCATCGATTATGATGGATCAGGCAGCAACAGACATTCTTCCATGAACTACAGTCTGGATGAATATGCCACCCATGTGGTGTCCAGTGTCCAGCAAATGTGCCAGCTGGAAAAAGTCTCTGAACCCAATTTGGTGACAGAAAGCGGACGAGCAATTACGGCCCATCATTCCTGCGTTATTATGCGGGTGCAGGGTGAAATTTCACCACAAGGCGTTGCCCGAAAAATCCCGAAGGCACAGGAAGGTGAACATTATCTGCTGAGTAACCTTCGTGAGCTTTTAGCCAACGTGCGTGAACAGAAAAACTACGTCGAAGTCAAAACTTTGGCACGTACGACTTTTGACGACCTTCTTGTTGGTTTTAAGCTTGGCGTTGTTCGTCTGGAAGAAGTGGCAACTGCTGAAAATATTTATTGGGAAATTCTGCGCGTCATGGAATCCTGTGAACAGGAAGTCGATGCAGGAGAAGAACTTCAAGGCATGCTAGCAACACAATATCTGTGTAATTTCTCGCTTTTTCAATCGGCTGCGGATAGTTGGGCTATTCAACAGCTCCTGCCCGTTGCGCCCTTAAGCCAACTGGATGTGGAACCGACAAAACGCTGTACCCTTGCTGATATCACCTGTGATAGCGATGGTAAAATCGATCGTTTTGTTGGAGAAAATGGTGAGAAAAACACCCTGCTCCTGCATGAGTTAGACGAAGCAACACCTTATTATATTGGCTTGTTCCTCACGGGTGCCTATCAGGACGTCATGGGCGACATGCATAACCTTTTTGGTCGCCTTAACGAGGTTCATGTCTTTGCTGATAAAAATGACCCGAACAATTTCTATATAGAAGAATATGTCAGAGGCAGCAGTGCATCAAAAGTGCTCAGGATCATGCAATATAACCCGGACAGCATGGCCACCTCTGTAAAAAAAGAGATTGATCAAAAAGTACGCGAAGGCACCATCAAGGCGCGCGAAGGCGTTCAACTTATCGATTTCTACGAAAAGTGCCTAAAAGGCTATACATATCTGAAAAACTAAAAGACCGATTACCTTACAATCGGCCCACAGGATGTGTTTGAACATCTTTCTTTAAAGCCAACAGGCATAAGATGTCATGGGCAATGGTTGCAGCGGAAAGTGCGGTAATTTCAGCTACATCGTAAGACGGGCAGACTTCAACCACGTCTGCACCTACCAGATTTAAATCCCCAAGCCCTCGGACAATCGTCAACGCCTGCGCAGAAGAAAGCCCACCAGGCACGGGGGTTCCTGTCCCTGGGGCAAAAGCCGGATCAAGACAATCAATATCAAAGGTCAAATAAACCTTGTTCGAACCAATTCTGTCTTTGATCGCAGTAATGGTTTTTTCAACACCTTCGCGATGAACCCAAGGGGCCGTCAAAATATCAAACCCATGGTCGCTGTCATTATAAGTTCTGATCCCAACCTGACAGGAGGTAGTAACATCAATCAATCCTTCATTTTTGGCCCGTAAAAACATGGAACCATGATCCAGACGTTTGCCATCATCTTCCCACGTGTCGCAATGGGCATCAAAATGCAGAAGCGAAACAGGGCCGTGTTTGGCTGCAATCGCTTTCAAAATGGGATAGGTCACAAAATGATCCCCGCCAAAAGATAAGGGGAAAACATTTGCATCCGTCATCGTTTTAATGTGACCTGCAATCGTTTCCACAACGGTTTCCGGATGGTGCGGATCAATAAAACAATCGCCATAATCGATGACAGATAAATAATCAAACGGATCAAATCCGAAAGGAAAGGCATTTAATTCTGCCAACTGTACAGACGCCGCGCGGATCGCGCGTGGCCCAAGACGGCTGCCCGAACGATAGGTTACCGCACTATCAAACGGAATACCACTGACGGCCACTTCCACATTGTGCAGATCTCGGCTATATCGACGGCGTAAGAAACTTAACGCGCCACCATAAGTCATTTCCGGCCAACGCCCTAAGGTGTCCTGCTTTAAAAAAGCCTGATCACCTGTTTCTTGATCCTGATCGTCTATTGCCATACCAAAAGCCCTAACTAGGTTTACTGGCAGCGAGATTATTTGAAGTTTTCAATCCTGACAATCAGAAAAGATGAAAGCACCCTTTCGACTTTATGTCTTAACCAATAATGCCGCGTTGGTGCCTGCGATTTTGCCCAAGACGACGGCACTCAGAAGACCATTCCCAGATAAATAGCCACTGTCGTTTGAACCGGAAACTCCGCGCGCGGCCCCACCGGCGGCAAACAGGTTGCTGAACAGCTGCCCGCTGGATTTCTTAACACGGGCCGTCGCATCAACATCCAGCCCCCCTTGGGTATGAAAGAGCGCCCCTGTCACCTTGATCAAGTAATAAGGCGCACTTATGGCCTGATCCGGGTTCATGGTTCGCCCAAAACCGTCAGGGCTTTGGTTTTTGCGACTATTTTCGATTTCTGCAAAAGTCTCTGTCAAGTTATCCCGTGGGATATCGAGGTCCTGTGCAATCTGATCTAGGCTTTCATAAATCTTTACAGCCCCTGTCTCATAGGCATTACGATAATCTTCAAAATTCATCAGTTCTTCATGAATGCGCGCATCAAACAGGTTCCAGGCCACACCATCAGGTTGATTCAGGACATTTGCAGCCTGTTCAGAATACCCATTATTTTCGTTGGAAAAACGTTGCCCCAAACAATTAATCTGGATACCACCCTGCATCATCGCCGCCCATGAGATTAAAATCTGGTGCGGTACAGCAAGGGAACCATGCCCTTGATATGCACCAAGATCACCTGTCGCTGCCTTAAGTTTTTGCCCCCACAACAAAGCCGCCCCCTTATTACCTTCATGACCGTAATAAAGACCGTCTTTCATTGCGGGGATATATTTTTCGACCAGCGCCTGATTACCACCAAAGCCATTACAGGCAAGGATCAAGGCCTCACAGCCGATCCTTTCCACTTGTCCATCTGGTCGGCTATACACAACACCCATGATATTATCTTGCCCATCCACACATAGGGTTTGGACTTCCGCATCACAAATCAGGGGAATACCGACCTCTTCGACCGCTTGAATCAAAAAAGCCATCAGTTCTTCCCCTGTGCGCCGTGGCGTGCAATGCATGCGCATGCGCGTGTGACCAGGATAAAGAAAGCCTTCGACAAGTTCAAAAGGGATATTGTGACGATCTGCCAGCCATTCAATCACACTGCCCGACTGGTCGGCCAACGCCCCGACAATGGCCGGGTCCGCTTCATGATGGTTTTTTTCCATAATGTCACGGGCCATGATCGCAGGGCTGTCTTGAACGCCAGCATTCTTTTGAAAGTAGGTATCTGCCGCCGGAATAAAGCCGGAAGACATAAATGTACTGCCACGCGGGAATGTGTCGCGCTCCAGCACGACACATTCCACACCCTGATCTGCACAAGCAAGTGCGGCTACCAGACCGCAGGCACCGCCGCCTATAATGATCAGGGGCATATCAAAGGCAAAGTTTCCCTCGCCTTGGCTAACAAGTTCAATATCGTACATGACTTAAGATTGCCCACAAAAGCTATCCAAAATGTCTGATGCTGTTACTTGCCAAATCTCATCCGATGACATGATATGGGCCAGAACTTTTTCCACACTGCTAATGCGATGGGGTTGCCCGACGAGCCAAGGATGCAGGTTTAATGCAAATAAACGCCCGCCTTGCTCACCTGCTTCTTTCAACAGATAATCAAAAGCATCGATCACCTGTTCTGCCCAGCTGTCCTCGCTATGAAGGTTGTTGTTGAGCACAAACTGATCTTCAATTTCGGTGGAAAGCGGCATGACATGCAAATTCCCCCTTGCTGTCTTGAAAAGATAAGGCATATCGTCATTGATCCAGTCGCAGCAATAATCGATGTTATTTTCTGCCAGCAAGGCCATGGTGTTTTCGCTTTGATTTTTCGCAGGGCTGAGCCAGCCGCGAACGGCCTGACCACTGAGTTCACGCAGTCGCGACACGCTTTTGTTCACCAGTTCGCGTTCTTCCTCAATATCCTGCCCCCCATAATGCAAGTGATCCATGTTCCAGCCATGACACAGAATTTCGCTGTCTTCTTTCAAAAGACGATTAAGAAGATAAGGGTTCTTTTCGGCCAAGTGCGTATTGATTGCAAAGGTCGATGTAACATCGAATTTTTTATAAGCTTCCAACAGACGGAAAATCCCGACCCGATTACCATATTCACGCAAGGAAAAATGACGCAAATCCGGGTATGGCATGGTCATTCCGTTAGGTGTCTTAAACGGAATATTGCGCTGATTAAGCGGATAAAACTCAAGGGTCGTATTGATCCAGACGGCAAGTTTTTTATCATCGGGCCAGTTCACTTTAGGGCGGTCCGTCAGCATGGACCAATCGTAAAAATCATGATCATGCCCATAGGCGCGTTTCGGATATTCAAGATAACTTTTGTCCAAAGCCATAACTTTACGCCTCCTGCTTACGGGCAATATCTTCAAGTGCCGCATCATAATAATTTTCGAGATAGTATTGTGCGATTTCGCGACCCGTAGCGACCCAGACATCCTCGTGTGACGTGATGTAATCCAACGCTTCTTCAAAGGCTTTCATGCGATGCGGACAACTAACCTGATAATTATGCGTCGGGATACACATAACTGTGCCGGATTGTTCCCCCTCTGCATAAAGACGATCAAAATGACGCTTGAGCATTGTGCCATATTGACGAGGTTCCACCTTGTTAACCGCATAGACAATGGTGTCGTTCATTTCCAGTGAATAAGGCATGGAGATAAAACGTTTGCCATTTCTGACACGCACCGGGGTCGGTTGGTCATCATGGAAAAGGTCACAAGTGTAAAAGCCCGCATCATCGCCAAATAATTCGCTACCTGCTTCGGCAAACAGATCAAGCGTATGTTCGGTATGTGACAGCGCCGGGGCAAGATAGCCTGCACATTTTTGCCCGGTATGTTTATAGATCGTTTCGATACTATCCAGGATCATCGCGCGTTCTTGCGCTTCATCCATCCCGTATGAATACCGCGTATTATAAATTCCATGACTAAAAAATTCCCAGTCACGTTCCTTGCAAAGCTCGATAATTTCCGGGTGGTGTTCACACAGGGCAACAGACAGGGAAATGGAACCGCGAATACCGTATTTTTCCAGCAAAGCCATCTGGCGCATATGGCCGACACGGTTCCCATAGTCGCGGATACCGTATCCTGCCAGTGCCGGGTGAGGTTGCGGCCAGGGTTTGCGTTGCGGGTTTTGCGGCGGGTCGAGTTCATAAAACTCGATATTCGGCGCCACCCAAAAAGCAACTTTCGCCCCATTGGGCCATTCGATCTTCGGACGATTTTCATAAGCCCAGTAATCGAAGAAATTCAGGTCTTCTTTCATATTTCCTCCACAGGCGACATATCCCTGTCACCGCATCCTTGGTTTATTTTGTTTCCTCAATACGACCGTCAAGCCACTCTTTAACCTCGGCAACTTTCGTTACATCTGCATATTTCAGATGCAAGTCTGTAAGGTTAGCAAAGTGATAGCTTTCATGTTTATCGGAAACACATTCCATCGGGACGATTGTACGATAGCCGCGCGACAGACTATCAACAGCCGTTGCACGGATGCAGCCGGATGTAGACCCGCCAGTGATAATCACCGTGTCAACCTTATGCCAGATCAGCAAGGATTGCAGCGGCGTTTCAAAAAAGGCAGAAGGCATGCGTTTTGTGTAAATCACATCACGGGATTTATCGATATTCAAACGATCATCAAATTCGCTGCGTTCAGAACCGTATTTGATATTTTGCAAGGAATCAGGTGTGTCGGTACGCGTGCCCCAAACGCCTGCATCTTCTGCAGAGTCCAAAAAGGCAACATGCGTCCAGACAACGGGCCACCCCAGTTTGCGAAAACGTTCAGCCAGTTCATTGGTGTAATCCAGCTGCTTGGGATCAGTTTCATAAGCCGTTTTAAAAAGGTCCGTACGGGTGTAGGCTTTTTGCGGGTCCACATTAACAAGGACGGCTTTTTCACCATAGCCGAAAGGCACACGCTGCGGATTTGCCATTACCTCGTTAAAGATTTCTCTGGCCGTTTTATCACTGGTAATCATGCCTTGTCTCCTTCATATTTTTGGCCAAGGGCCAACATATCTGCTGTCCCGAGATAGTCATTCAACTCTTTAAAGTTCAACATACGATCCCGGAAATTATCGGTCGTGCCATCTTCTTTGAGCGTGGCAAAAAACTGTGAGGCCATGGCTGTAAATGCACGAACCAGTGCCCCCGGGAAAATCACCAAGGAAAATCCAAGGTCTTGCAAGATTTTTGCATTCTTCAAAGGCGTATCACCGCCTTCAACCATATTCGCCATAATCGGAATTTCACCGTTAAGACTAGTCATGATCTTTTGAATATCAGCATCTGTGCGGATCCCTTCAATGAAAACCATATCCGCACCAACTTCCTTGAACGCCAATGCACGGTTAATCGCTTCATCCGTATCAACAACACCAAGGGCATCGGTGCGCGCTACAATCAACGTTTCTTCACTTTGGCGCGCATCCAGCGCAGCTTTCACTTTGCCGATCATTTCCGACAAGGTAACGAGATTTTTACCCGCTAGATGTCCACAGCGTTTCGGATAGGTCTGATCTTCTAACTGAATGGCGTTTGCACCGGCGCGTTCCAACATTTTTACCGCACGCATGGCATTAAGCGCATTGCCAAAACCAGTATCACAATCAGCGACGATAGACACATCGGCACGATCACGGATGCGCCACAGACTATCGGCAATTTCAGTAAAACTCAGTAAACCGATATCCGGTTGACCCAGTTTGGTATAAGCAAGGCTTGCCCCTGAAAGATAAACAGTATCAAAGCCCGCATTTTGGGCAAGGGAAGCACCAAGTGCGTCATAAACGCCGGGCGCAACCACAATTTCTTTCTGGTGCAATTTCTCTTTCAAGGTTGCTGATGAAGTCATCATAAACAGGTTACCTATTTTTATTTTTTAAGAAGTATAGAGAGCAAGATCATTCCAGACATCTTGCTGAACGATCAAACCATCACGAATTTCGAAACGATCAATGAAACGCACATTTTCAAAATCGGTTTCATCCAGCCAACGACCAAACAAGGTCCCATGACAATAAACAATTGCGTGTCCATCCCCTTTCAAGGCAACAGAGACGTCTTCCATATTTTTGCGCACATATTGATAACGCGCCTTGGCCCAATCGATTAGTTCATCAAAGCTGTTCATTTTGCCACTGCCGGGAAATTCCATAACAAAGTCATCCGAAATCATTTTGCCTGCGAGATCAAGGTCACGCTGTTCCATGGCTTGAAGAAAATCCAGAACCAATTTTTCATGATCTATTGCTTTGGATGGATCGACTGTTGAACTCATAGGAAAAGGCCTCCACGCGATAAAAACGATATATGAATGGTCGATACGAAAAGATGCAGTTTTCAAATGTACGACTTATTTGCCCAATGATACATTAAAATGTATCTTAGGCAATACATTTATTTGTATTGATATGCCCCCTCAATATGTCTAAGATAAAACATCAACTTTAAAGGGTAAGGAAATATGGTGCAGTTCAAAAGCCTTGGTAAATCGCGTACAGGCACAAAACATCATCAGCTTTATCTTTTACTCAAAGATAACATTATAAGTCACCGCTACGCCGCAGGCAGCAAACTGCCCGGTGAATTCAAACTGGCTGAGACATACGGTGTTTCAAGGGTGACCGTTCGCGCTGCCATTAAAGCACTCGCCGAAGATGGACTTGTTGAACGAAAACCCGGCCTTGGCACTGTTGTCAATGAAACCAACGTCAAAAGCTCCGTGATGCATGCCAGCATTGCCGACCTATTCCCTTCCCTCGAAAGAATGGGGCGCGACTCGCAAGTGCGCCTATTACATTTTGGATACGGCACCCCACCGGGCAGTGTCCGCGAAGAATTAAAGCTCAGTGAAACCGAAAATACGCAGCATTCCATTAGGATACGCCTGCTGGATGGCACCCCCTTCTCTTACCTAAACACCCATGTGCCGGAGTCCGTTGCAGACAATTATAATGAAGCCGACCTTGCAACCACGCCGCTTTTTAGACTTTTGGAAAAGGGCGGCATCAAAATCGATAGCGCCAAACAGCATATCTCCGCTGTTCTTGCCTCACAGGATATTGCCGAGGCTTTGAAAGTCCCGGTTGGCTCGCCCCTGATTTACCTCAACCGGGTTGTCTATGACAACAATGGAACCGGGGTGGAATACCTCGACGCCTACTATCGCCCTGATAAATACCAATTACGCGTTGACCTCAGCCGTACAGGCGATGGCAATTCACGGCGCTGGACAGCTGATTTTATCTAAAAGTTACATTTTTTTTATAAATCACCTTGCCATTTAAAAACATTTAAATGTACTATCTATAAAACATTTAAATGTCTCATGGAGTAGCGACTAGATGAAAAGGCCCCAAACGCTCTTTGATAAAGTTTGGCAAGCACACGAGATTACGCGTGACGAAACAGGGCAGAGTTTGCTCTGGGTTGATCGTCACTTCGTCCATGAAGGTTCGTTTCATGCCTTCGCTAAACTTGCCGAACGGGACTTGAAAGTTGCCCACCCAGAACAGACTTGGGGTATTGCGGACCATTACGTCCCCACCCGTTCACGTTCATTAGATGATGTCAGCGACAAAATCGCATCCGTCATTCGACTATTACAAGACAACACCAAAAAACATGACATTGAACTGATTGGCCTTGATAGCGTTCATCAAGGTATCGTTCATGTGGTTGGCCCCGAACTTGGGCTTACCCAACCCGGTCTATTAATGGTTTGTGGGGACAGTCATACAGCTACGCACGGTGCCTTGGGTGCCATTGCATTTGGTATCGGCGCTTCCGAAGTCGCCCATGTCCTTGCAACCCAGACCATCTGGCAAACCAAGCCAAAACAGCTACGTATCACCTTTGAAGGTGATTTACCCTTAGGTGTCACCGCTAAGGATATGGCCCTTCATTGGATTTCCCAATATGGGGCAGATGCCGCACGTGGTTGTGCCATTGAATATGCAGGTAAAGCCGTGCGTGATCTATCTGTGGAAGGGCGCATGACCTTGTGCAATCTGTCTATTGAAGCAGGTGGCCGGATCGGCATGATTGCGCCGGATAAAAAGACCATAGATTTCTGTTCCAGCCGGGAACGCAGCCCCAAAGATGAGGCGTTAGTTCACGCACAAACTTACTGGAACGAATTAAAAACAGATGTAGGCGCTGCCTTTGACCGCGAAATCGTCATCGATGCCAGCCAGATCGCCCCGACCGTAACCTGGGGCGTTTCCCCGGAAGAAGCCCTCCCCATTGATGCACACTGTCCCGACCCAAAAGAGATAGACGAGCCAAATAAAGCACGTCAAATCAAAGACAGCCTTGCCTATATGGGCTTAAGTGATGGTCAGGCCATCGAGGACATTACCATTGACCGCGTCTTTATCGGGTCTTGCACCAATTCACGCATCGAAGATTTGAGAAGTGCCGCCGAAGTCCTTAAAGGCAGAAAAAGCCTTGTTCCCGGCATTGTGTCACCGGGCTCAACCCAAATCAAGACGCAGGCCGAAAATGAAGGATTAGATCAAATCTTTATCGATGCTGGTTTAGACTGGGTTGAATCAGGCTGTTCCATGTGTGTCGGTATGAACGGCGATCTGGTTGCTTCTGGAGAAAGATGCGCCTCGACCTCAAACCGTAATTTCAAAGGCCGTCAGGGTCCGGGTTCACGCACCCATTTGATGTCACCAGCCATGGTTTCCTGGGCTGCGGTTCATGGGAAATTAGCCGATATACGAACCTTTAAACGCGAGGGAGAAAACTGATGGAACCATTTACTCCTTTCACCGCGCCCGCATGTGCACTTGACCTTGCCAATATTGATACAGATCAGCTTATTCCGGCGCGCTTTATGAAAGAGCCGCGCAGCGTTGGATACGACAATTTTCTTTTGTACGACCTTCGTTTTGATGAAAACGGGGAACTTAAAGCTGACTTTCCACTTAACGAAGACCTTAATCAGTCTTGTAAAACCATTCTGGCCCGACGTAATTTCGGTGCCGGTTCCTCTCGTGAAGCTGCCGTTTATTGTCTTGTGGATTACGGTGTGCGGTGTGTAATTGCGCCAAGCTTCGGTGATATTTTCTCTTCCAACAGTGTCAACAATGGTCTTTTGCCTGCGATCGTCAGTGAAAGCGATTGCGACCTTTTGTTTGATGCCATGGAGGGGGAAATAAAGAACTTATCTGTCGATCTGGAACAACAATCCATTTCGATTGGTGAGCTGAGTGTTTCTTTTGACATTCGACCCGTCTGGAAAAAGAAACTTGTAAATGGCTGGGATGATATCGACTTAACCATGCAGGAAGAAAAGGAAATTTCCAATTTTCAACAGGCATATTTCAGTCGTTTCGATTGGCTTTTCAATTCCGAAGACCGGAAATGACAAAGACCGGCATATAAATTTAATCAGGAGATAAATCGTGAAAAAACTTACTCGGATTGCAGCAGGGCTGGCACTTGCCATCGGGACAATCACGTCCCAGTCTGCACTTGCTATGGAACAAATTACAGCGGTTCACGCCTTCCCGACATCGCTGATCTACACCAAAAGCTTCCTGTCTTTCGTAGATAAAGTAAACGAAAACGGCAAAGACGTGGTCAAGATTGTCGTGCGCGGTGGCCCCGAAGCTATCGGTCTTATGCAGCAACCCGAAGCCGTTCGTAACGGGGTGGTTGACATGGCTTACACAGCCGCCAGCTTCTATGCTGGGACAGTACCGGAACGAGATGCGCTTGTTGCGTCTAACGCCAATGCAGAATATGCCCGTAAAAACGGCGGTATGGATTTGATGAACAAAATCCATAACGAAAAAATGGGCGTTTACTATCTCGGTTGGTTCGACAGTGGTGTGAGCTATAACCTTTACACCATCAATGAGCCAAAATTCGATGCCGAAGGCAAAATCGATGTAAGCAACATGCGTCTGCGCAGTAACCCTGTTTATGATGCCTTCTTTAAGAACTATCTGAATGCTCAACCGATCAACCTGCCAACAACTGACGTGTATTCTGCACTGGAACGTTCTGTTGCCAATGCAACTGGCTGGACTCAAATCGGTCTGAAAGACTTAGGTTGGGACAAGTTCCTAAAATACCGTGTCGGACCGGCTTTCTTCTCTACTGACATGGGGGTCATCGTTAACTTGAAAAAATGGAATTCTTTGAGCGATGCTGCGAAGAAAATCCTGCAAGACACAGCGATCCAGCATGAAATCGAAAGCTCTAACAGCTTTGCTGCCCTTGCTGAAGAACAAGCTGCTGATCTGAAAGCCAACGGTATGCAATTCGTTTCTCTGCCAAATGGTGGTGATGAGAAATTTGCACAAGCTGCAAAAGAAGCCACTTGGGCACGTATGCGTGAACAAATGGAAAAGCATCCGATGAAACTGAAATACTATGATGAGCTGATTGAAAAATTCAATAAGTAAAATCAATGTATTGTAGTCTCATATAGCTACACTTATTTCCGACAAAGGAGTCCATACCTGTCCAAGGATGGATTTCTTTGCGGGAAAATTTCTTTGGTAAAAAAATGAATACATTATTTCGAAATATAAAAAACTGCTATGACGGTTTGATTAACCTGATGGCCCTGCTGGCCGGACTAATGCTGGTCTGGCTTATGATCGCAATCGTTGTTTCGGTTTTTATACGAAATATCGGATTTCAACCTTCGGCATGGTTTTTCCTGTCGACTGAATATGCAATTTATTATTTAACTCTTTTGGGAACGCCTTGGCTTATTCGCCTGAAAGGTCAGGTTCATATTGAACTTTTGACCTCTCTGCTTTCCCCTTTCTTTTTACAAGTCGTCAGCCGCACCGTCGCACTGCTTGCCACGATCATTTGCCTTGTTCTGGCTTGGAAAGGGCTGGATTTAATGATGGTGAATATTGAACGCCAAGACTATGACGTGCGCGCTTTCTTTGTCCCAAAATGGATTTTGACCATGGTCTTCCCGGTAAGTTTCACCGCCATGGCCATCGAATTTAGTCGTTTCATTTTCGGCAAAGATATTATCCACAGTGGTGAAGCAGGAATGAACGAATGATGGAATGGTACGAAGCATTAGGCTTTTTGTTGGGCCTTGTTCTCTTTTTTATGGCAATCGGTACACCGATCGCATTTGGTTTTCTCGGGGCTAACATTATCGGTGCCTGGGTGTTTATGGGCGGTGAAGCCGGTATTACACAATTGTTGGAAAATGGCTTTGGCTCTCTTTCCAACTTCAGCCTTGTCCCCATTCCGCTTTTCCTGCTGATGGGGGAACTGTTTTTCAGAACCGGGCTTGGTATGCAGATGTTTAATGCCATTGACCGATTGATGGGTCGTATCCCGGGACGTCTTTCTTACGTCACCGTTCTTGGCGGTACAGCCTTTTCGACCCTCAGCGGTTCTTCCATGGGCTCCACTGCCCTTCTTGGCTCTCTGCTTGTGCCGGAAATGGAAAAACGTGGCTATAAAAAACATATGTCAATCGGCCCGATCCTTGGCACAGGTGGTCTGGCTATTATCATCCCGCCGTCTGCTTTGGCCGTTCTTCTTGCAACATTGGCAAAAATCGATATTGGCAGCCTGCTCATCGCCGGGATTATTCCGGGCTTTATCCTTGCTGGCATGTATATGTTTACCGTTTGGATCCAAACAAAAATCGATCCCAACGCAGCCCCAGCCTATGATGTAGAAGAAGTCGCTTTCGGTGAAAAGCTTCGCCTTCTCATCATTGATATCGTGCCCATGATCAGTGTAATGGTCATCCTTGTTGCCATGATGTTAACCGGTTTGGCCACACCATCTGAGTCTGCTGCTTTTGGTGCACTGGGCGTGATTGTTCTTGCCGTTATCTTCAAAAGAATGAGCTGGATCGCTTTAAAAGAGTCTGTCATCGGTGCCTTAAAAGTAACGCTGATGGCCTACATCATTGTTTTTGGTTCGGCAACTTTCAGCCAATTGCTCGCATTTTCAGGTGCTTCAAGCGGTTTGATCCACTGGGCAACCAGTTTCGATCTTGCCCCGCTGCTGACCCTGTTGGCCATGTTTGGCGTATTGCTCTTGCTTGGCACATTTATGGAACAAATTTCCATTATGATGCTGACTGTTCCCTTTTTCTTCCCCTTGGCTGCGACCCTTGGGTTTGATCAGGTCTGGTTCGGTGTCATTACCCTGCTTGCGCTTGAAATCAGCTTTAGTACCCCGCCTTTAGGATTGCTTTTGTTCGTGATGAAAGGGGTAACCCCGAACACAACAATGTCCGTCATCTATAAATCGGCCATTCCTTATATCACCTGTTCACTTTTGCTGGTTGCCCTGATGATTATGTTTCCGCAACTGACCACATGGCTGCCGCAAATGATGAAATGATGAGGTCGCTCGCTCTGAACAGTCAGAGCGAGCTCTCAAAACTATTCAGCTGCTGCTTTCATAGCCGCTTTAAAAGACATTATAAAATCAGTCCCTTTATCAGGTTGGCTAACGCAGCGGATTGCACCGTTCAGCTTATGGGTAATGAGATTATACACAATGTGCATCCCCAAACCGCTTCCACCTGAATTTCTTTTGGTCGTGTAAAAGGGTTCGAAAATTTTACGCACGGTCATTTCATCCATGCCAACGCCGTTATCCCTATAAAGCAAGTGAACAAGCACGCCATCGAAATCAGCCTCCATTGTAATTTCACCTTCCTTCTCAGGAAAAGCATGGATGATGCTGTTCATAATCAAATTGGTTATGACCTGAGAAATTGCACCCGGATATGTATCTAAATTAATATTGTCGGGAATATTGCTGACAATTTTGATATTTGTTTTTTTGGTTTTGGGATGCAGACTCGTTAGGATTTCACCGACATAACTTTGAAGGTTAATTCTGCGTTGTTCTTCACTATTCTGATCGACAGCCACTTGCTTGAAGCTTCGAATAAGCTCTGCAGCACGGGATAAATTGATATTCAGAATTTTATCTGTCTCAGAACATTGCGCGAGAAAATTATCCAGATCAGATTTTTTAAGACTCTGTGAGGACATTTTATCCAAAAGATGGTCACGACATTCCGATTGATGGGTCGCTGCCGTAATACAGACACCTAAAGGCGTATTTACTTCATGTGCAACACCCCCGACCAAAGAACCCAAAGAAGACATTTTCTCTGCTTCAACCAATTCATTTTGGGTCATTTGCAATGTTTTAATCGTGTCTTCAAGCTTTTTATTTGAAGAATTTAATTTATTCGTTCTTTCTTCAACAAGGTCTTCCAGTTTTGTCTGAAGAAGCCTTTCTTCTGAGACATCCTGTACAGATTGAATTGCCCCAATCACCTCCCCATCACCATTTCGAATGGGGGCCGCATAAAACCTGAGTGTTTTCGCGCCACTGGGAAGATGTTCAAAAAATCTTTCAGCTTGCCAAACATTCAGTTCACGGTTGGCCTTTAATTTATCAACATCATAGAGTTGCTCGATTTCATCAAAGTCATTATCAATGATTAAATCGGCAAGCAAAGGACGTTTTCGATCATAAAAAGCCATCCATCCTTCTGTCTGGCCCAGAACCTTAAAGACACTCACCCCGGTTATGCGCTCAGCCGCAGAATTCCAATGCGTAATGACATGATTGTTATCCATCACAAACGTCGCGATGGGTGAACTGTTTACGATCTGGCTCACCATATCCCATTGCGCTTTGTTTTTCATGAGTTGAGCTTCGGACGCTTGCAAGGAGTTTTGAGTTTGCTCAAGCAAATCTTCTTTTAATTTTGTTTCTTTTTGAAGAGAGTCTTCCCTACGTTGTAGCTCATGGACCATGGCTCTATAGGCATTCACAAGTTTGCCCACTTCATCTCGCCCGCCACGGGGAAGATGAATATTGAAATCCCCTTTTGATATTTTTTCAGAAGTTGCGCTCAATGCCTCAATGGGGCGAATTGCAAAACGGTGGATTAAAAAGGTCGCAATCACAATGCTACCTGTAAAAAATGCAATAAAACTGAATTCGATCAAACTATATTTTGAACGTACAGCCGTTAGAATATTTTCCTGATCCAGACTGACTTTTAATATTCCGATTTGCTCTCCTACATAGGTTATCGGACTTTCAAGTATCAAACTGGTTTTGGAAACGTCACTGTTCAGAGGGAAAATTCTTATATTGTCGTCACTTAAAAGCTCTAAACCTATCCAGTCTGTCCTTCCTTTCACCTTCCCCAGTGTTGCATAGACTTTAGCCAGGTTTTTCGTCATCAAATCGGCTGAAAGACTAAGCCCGAGCATATTCAAATACTCGTGTTCAGCCTTTTTCTTCGCACTTAATTCCTCATCTATCAAGTAGGGCAAAAACAGTGTGTGAGAAAGGGTGAAAATTAAAACGACAGCGATAATAAATGGCGCAATTAATTTAATTCGAAGTCCCATATTATCCCTCCACGGCAAATTCTTCCAAAGCGAAATCATGTAGAGGCAAATAGTCTGATAAATTTGCCTTACCCACTTTTTTTATTGGCACTCGCGACAATAACAATGCACCGGATTTGCTCTCCCCCATTTTCAATAAAGCATTTGTGATATTGTCTTTTGTTACTTTATTAAGTGCCGGATGAATGGCAATCGGGTGAGACGCAACGGATGGTGTCTTAAACAACACACGAAGCCTCCCCTTAATATCATCCGGTAAGGCATTGAATGTTTTTAAAACCCCACCGCCTGCCACAGCCAAACCGGTTGCGACATTTAGATAAACAGAGTCATGACTTTGAACGAAACTTGGCCTTGGATTGATGTGGTATTGGCGCTTAAATAAAGCACGGGGCAATAAAGTGGCCCCCAGTGCATTGGGGGAAGGATACGCAATTGTCTGGCCGTCTAGTTCAGATACCGTCTGAATGGAGCTTTCTTTTCTAACAACAATAATACCGGATAATTTTTTCACACTATCCTTTATCAAAGGAGCGTAACCTGCTTTCTTGTTCGCCATCAGCATATGATAGGGGTTCATGTATGCGAGGTGATATTTGCCTTCGTACAGATCCTTTTCAAAGGTCGGGATATCCTTGGCGAGTGACAGGGTGAACTTATATCCAGTCTCAGCCTCAAGCATTGCCAAAATCGGCTTCCATATTGCTGCGATCCGTCCCGGGTTAAATTGCGGTACGACACCAACTTTCAAAGTCATCTCTTCTGCTTTGACCTGCACCGTCAAAACGAAAGAGAACAATAAAGCAATAGAAAGCAATTTCGTCATTCAGCAACCTCGTCAACATAATCATCTTTGTAGCGGGCGCGAATGGCGTTAATTTCATCCAGGTTTTCAAACATCAACTCAACCAGATGCGGGTCGAAATGTCTGCCACTTTGCTCTTTAAAAAAATTGAAAACTTTTTCCAAAGGCCAGGCTTTCTTGTAGCAACGGTCACTGGCAAGCGCGTCGAACACATCCGCAATCGCCGTTATTCGGCCCTGAATAGTAATTTCTTCACCTTTTTTTCCTAAAGGATATCCGGTTCCATCCCATTTTTCATGATGTTCTAATGAGACAATGCCACCAAGTTTCAGGATTTCACGATCAGAACTTGCGAGCATCTCATGGCCCATTTCAGCGTGACTTTGCATAATTTCCCATTCACCATCATCCAGCTTGGCTGGCTTATTCAGAACGGCGTCTGGAATACCAATTTTCCCAACGTCATGCATGGGAGAGGCTAATTTAAGTAATTCTGCTTCACGCGGGGAGAGCCCCACCTTAAGCGCAAGAAGTTTTGAAATTTCTGCAACACGTTTAACATGGTTACCTGTTTCTTTGGAACGGGTTTCCACGGCTTCTCCCAAGCGATAAACCAACTCGCGCTGTGTCTCTTCAATTTCATTTCTCAACTGTAAATTATCAAACGCAATCAAGGCATTTTGGCAAAAAATTTCAAGCATTTGCAATTCAAGATCATTCTTGGGGCCAATGCCAGAAAGCATTAACAAGTTTCTTTGGTTATGCTTACCATTTAACTGCGCCATAAAATAATTATCAGTGGCTATGGACCCTATGCCACAGCCCCCTTGATTAAGGACATCTTGCCAGTCTTGTGGCAGGTTATCATCTAGGGTCTTGCCCGCGCAGTCTTTAAAAATGCCGGTTCCCGCAACAATTCTTATGCCGCTTTTATATTCATGGCTGACAAGACTATCGATTTGACCAAAAAAGGCATCCTCGTCGGTATATAGAAGAGATGTGATCTGCTTGATAACACCTTCAGCAAACACTTCCAGCGACTCTTCGGTGAAAATCTGCTGCGAAGATTTGATGACCCTTTCGAGACCTTTGCGATTACGCTCTAAAGCAACAATATCCCTATAAGAGCGTAAACAAGAATACATCAAGGTATAAAGTTTACGTGCCGTCAACTCTGTTTTTTCTTTATAATCATTTATATCATACTGTGAAATAACATCGCGTTCCGGTGCTTGGCCAGGTTGCCCTGTCCTGAGAACAATTCTAATTTTCTGGTTCCTTAAACTTTCACGAATGTAACGCGCAAGCTCCAAGCCGGAATGATCATGTTCCATAACAACATCCAAAAGAACGACCGCAATATCGTCATGTTTTTCAAGTAATTCACGACCCTCTGCACCTGAATAAGCACTCAAAAATTCGATTTTTCGATCATTAAAGGTAAAATCGCCCAAAACCATTTTTGTGACAGTGTGAATTTCCTGTTCGTCGTCAATAATCGCGACTTTCCAAATCCCTTTTTGATTCTTCGGTGAAACGCTATCATCGTCTTCATCTGCAAAAATAAAATCATCATTACACAGGGCGTTCATAAGCTCTCTCCTGTTTTTTATCTCTGGCGGATAATTATTAGAACTATTATATATTAGTCACTATTTAATCTAGAGTTTAGTCAGGATGAATACTTAATCCTTTTTGGTTATATCTAATTGGCTATTGAAAAGCCTTAGGGTCAGGACCTATTTTGGCCTGATTAGGAAGATGTGAGCAGGCGCGTTAAATTTTAATAGAATTCATTTTGAGCGGTAAAAGATCATCATTCTAAAACCATGATCGTAAATTGCTCATAATTTTTCATAAGTTTGAATAAATCATTACTTATCAATACTTTATACTCATCACATTCTTGGCACCAAGTTTGCGCTCTATTGGGAAAATTTTTGATTTAATCTCAGGGAGCCATTGATGAATAATTTTATTTTCAATACGACTAAAAGCATTATCTGTGAACCGGGTGTTTGTAAAACACTTGGTGACATCGTTAAAAAGCACATGGGCGAGCGTGTCTTTGTTGTAACGGACCCTGGTCTTGTTGACCTCGGTTTGATTGATCCCGCAATCGATAGCCTGAAAGAAGCAGGCGTTACATTTGATATTTTTAAAGATGTCGTAGCTGATCCGCCAGCGCATGTTGTTGAAGAAGCCTGCGAAAAAGCACGTGCCTTGAACATTGATGGTGTCATTGGCTTTGGTGGCGGTTCGTCAATGGACGTTGCCAAACTGGTTGCCCTTATGGTCGGCAGTGATGAAAAACTGGATGACATCTATGGTGTCAATATGGTCAAAGGTAAACGCTTGCCCTTGATCCAGGTACCGACAACAGCAGGAACAGGGTCTGAAGTCACGCCTATCTCAATCATCACCGTAGGTGCGACTGAAAAAAAAGGTGTCGTTGCGCCAGAACTTCTTCCCGACATTGCACTTCTTGATGCTGAGCTGACTTTGGGTTTACCTGCAAAGATTACCGCTGCAACCGGCGTTGATGCCATGGTGCACGCGATTGAAGCCTATACATCAACCTCAGCCAATAACAACCCGATTTCCAAAGTCCTTGCGACACAGGCATTGCGCCTATTGGGTGAAAACATCATGACAGTTGTTAAAGACCCAACCAATAAAGAAGCACGCTCCCAAATGCTTCTGGGCTCCACATTAGCAGGTCAGGCTTTTGCCAACTCACCTGTGGCAGCTGTTCACGCACTGGCTTATCCGCTTGGTGGAATTTATCACATCCCGCACGGTCTTTCCAATGCGCTCGTCCTGCCCCACGTAATGGCGTTTAATGCGCCGAACTGTCAGGACGCTTATGCGGAACTCGCGCCCTTTATCTTCCCCGAGCTTCAAAACGAAACAGATAAAGCCGTAAGGGTTGATAAACTGGTTTCCATGATTGCTCAACTTTCCAAAGATCTCGGGCTTGAAACAACGCTACGTGAAATGGACATCAAAGAAGATGCCTTGGCCACACTGGCAAGTGAAGCCATGAAACAAACGCGTCTATTGGTGAATAACCCGCGTGAAGTTGATGAAAAGGCTGCTCTCGAAATCTATAAACAAGCATTCTGAGGCCTGTCATGTCATCAAAACCTATTCCCAAGGGACGCAAGGATTTTGCGTTCTTTACAACCGTTCAAACCCGCTGGATGGATAACGACGTCTATGGTCATGTCAACAATGTAAATTATTACAGCTACTTCGATACAGTTGTGAACAAGCACCTGATCGATGAAGGCGCCTTGGACATTTACAAAAGTGACGTCATTGGGCTGGTCGTTGAAACCCAGTGCAATTATTTTGCCTCCTTTGCTTATCCCCAAACCATTGAAGCCGGATTGGCAGTCAGCAAAATTGGTTCAAGTTCCGTTCGTTACGAAATCGGGCTTTTCCATGAAGGTGAAGATAAGGCGGCTGCGCAAGGCCACTTTATTCATGTCTATGTGGATCGAGCAACCAACAAGCCAAACCCTTTGCCGGAAGCACTTAAAAAGACCGTAACAAGCTTACAAGTTTCAAACTCATAAATTGGAAAACAGTAAAAATGGCTATTAAACTTAATAATTCTGCTCTGCTAAAGTCCCAAGCCTTTATCGGCGGCAAATGGATGGATGCAAAAGACAGCAAAACCATCGACATTACCGACCCTGCCGATGGAAGCCTGATCACGACAGTGCCAGATATGGGCGCAGAAGAAACGCAAATCGCGATTGAAGAAGCCGATAAAGCGTTTGCTTTCTGGAAAGGACAGACAGCGAAAGAACGCGCTAATATTCTGCGTCGCTGGTATGAACTCATCCTTGCCGCGCAAGAAGACCTTGCCCTATTAATGTCGGCTGAACAGGGCAAGCCCTTGGCCGAAGCTAAGGGTGAAGTCGTCTATGGTGCAAACTTTATTGAATGGTTTGCTGAAGAAGCCAAACGTCTTTATGGCGACACGATTCCAGCCCATGGCACAGACAAGCGCATTGTCACCATTAAACAGCCGATTGGTGTTGTTGCTGCCATCACCCCATGGAACTTCCCCATTGCCATGATCACCCGTAAGGTTGGCCCTGCCCTTGCCGCAGGTTGCCCGGTCATTGTTAAACCTGCAGAAGATACGCCGCTGTCGGCACTTGCCTTATGTGTGCTTGCCAAAGAAGCTGGCCTGCCAGATGGGCTGCTCAATGTTGTGACCTGTTCTAAAAACAACGCCCCTGCTGTTGGTGGGGCGATGATGGAAAGCCCGGTTGTACGCAAGGTTTCGTTTACCGGTTCCACACCTGTTGGCAAGCTTTTGATGAGACAGGCCGCTGATACCGTTAAAAAAGTTAGCCTTGAGCTTGGTGGCAACGCGCCATTCCTCGTCTTTGATGATGCCGACCTCGATGCTGCAGTTGAAGGCGCAATTGCCTCTAAATACCGTAACACGGGACAGACTTGCGTCTGTGCGAACCGCATTCTGGTTCAGGACGGGGTTTATGATGCCTTTGTTGAAAAACTCGCAGCTAAAGTCTCCCAGTTCAAAGTCGGTCCAAGCCTAAAGGGTGATAACCAACAAGGCCCTTTAATCAACGCAGCAGCGCTTGAGAAAGTCCAGCGCCATGTGGATGATGCTGTCTCGAAAGGGGCAAAAGTCACACTTGGTGGTAAACCCCATGCATTGGGTGGTACGTTTTACGAGCCGACCATTTTAACAGATGTGACAGCCGATATGGTCGTGACCCAAGAAGAAACCTTCGGTCCACTGGCACCGATCTACCGTTTTAAGACAGAAGAAGACGGTATTAAACTTGCAAACGATACCCCCTTTGGTCTGGCTTCTTATTTCTATAGCCGCGATATTGGTCGTTGCTGGCGTGTGGGTGAAGCACTTGAAAGCGGTATGGTTGGGGTGAACGAAGGCATCATCTCAACCGAAGTCGCCCCGTTTGGCGGCGTCAAAGAAAGTGGTCTGGGCCGCGAAGGCTCTTTCTATGGCATAGAAGAATATGTCGAAGTCAAATATCTCTGCATGGGCGGTATTTAAACCAAACATCAGACAAAACCCGCACAAAAAAAAGGGCCGCTGGTGAAAACCAGCGGCCCTTTAGTTTTACGAGTTTGACAGGTCGTATTTAATTTTTAGTTTCTTCGCGAACTGCGCCGCGTTCAATCAAGTAAACTTTGTCTACAAGGTCTGCTGAGTGCGTATAATCCGATTCTGACAGAAGAACGGACAACCCCTCATCTTTCAAAGTTTTGATAACCTCCAGAAGACGTCGTGACAAAGCGGGGGCCACCCCTTCAAAAGGTTCATCAAGTAACAGAATATGCACACCCGTCATAAGGCTGCGTGCAAGAGCAACAAGTTTTTGCTGCCCCCCGGAAAGCTGCAAGGCCTTTCTGGATGCAAAACCTTCGACTTCGGGCATCAATTCATAGATCCAGGCAAGACGCGCTTGTGCTTCATGAATATCATTTGCCCAGGCCGGTATCAGAATATTTTCTTCAACCGTTAAAGACGGGATCAAACGACGGTCTTCTGGCATGAAACCGACTTTTAACTTTGCCCGTTCGTGTGCCCCCACCTTCGTCATGTCATGATCATCAATAATAACAGAACCCGCTGTGGGTTTCAAAATACCCATGATGGTTTTGTTCAGGGTTGTTTTACCTGCCCCATTGCGGCCGATCAGGCCAATCATTTGACCTTTACCCACATTCAGGGTGACATCGCGCAAAATGGGCGTGCCCTGAATTGAAGTCGATACATTCTTCAGATCAAGCATTCGCTGTGCCCTCCAGTTCATCCATATCGAGGTGATGCCCGATGACAAGTGTCTGCACGTTTTCATCACGTAAAACTTCTTTTGTCGGACCATCTGCAAGGATGCGCCCATCATAGAAGGCCAAAAGGCGGGTGGAATAACGCGCGATAACATCCATATCATGCTCAACAAACAAAACAGCCGCACCTGATTTTTTAACAGCCGCCATTACCGTGGTCATAAGATCGAATTTATCTTCGATCGCAACCCCTGACGTCGGTTCATCCAGCAGCAAAACCTTTGGCTGACTAATCATCGCCATGGCAATATCCAGCAGTTTGCGCACACCTTGTGGCAATGTCGAAACGACTTCATCCACATATTCTAGGATCTCATAATCGTCCAACAACGCCCGCGCGTTTTGTTCGCGCTTATTCGTATGCAGGGCCGAGAAGAATGAAAGCGTCTTGCTTTCAGCCATTGCCTGCGCAATCAAGATGTTTTCAAGAACCGTCAGTTCCGGAAAAAGCTGTGCAACCTGAAAAGAACGACACATCCCTTTGCGCATAACTTCACGCGGTTTGCGCCCGATAATGTTTTTACCATCAAATAAAATATCGCCACTGGTCGGTTTCATATATCCCGTAACCATATTGATGAAGGTCGTTTTACCAGCCCCGTTAGAACCAATAACACCAACAATTTCACCAGCGTTGATCTTGACATTAATATCAGCAGCAGCCGTTACAGCACCAAAGCTTTTGGCTAGATCACGTGTTTCAAGCAAAGCGGTCATGATTTGGCTCCTTTCATAAGTTTATCCTTGAGCGACCACAGACCTTTTGGCAGGAAAATGATAATTGCAAGAAGCGTAATCCCCAAAATCATCTGCCAGGTGTAAGGTGAAACCTGAAACGCAAACGAGCGTAAAAGTTCAAAGATAACCGCACCCAGAAGCGGGGCTGCAACATGTCCAGTACCTGCCATCAATGCGATAAACACAAATTCACCAGATGTTGTCCAATAGGCCATTTCAGGGTCAATGTGACCAACGGTCATAGCTGTGATTGCCCCACCCGTTGAGGCCAGAACCGCTGCCATGATGTATTTGATGTAGATGACTTTTTGGACAGAAACCCCAAGATATTCCACCCGGATTTCGTTTTCACGAATTGCTTCGCCAGCCACACCCATGGGGGATTTGAAATAGCGCCAAATGATGGCCCCAAATACAAACGCCAGAATAATTGCAACCCAATAGCTGAGAATACTTCCGCCATTGACTTCCGGTGCGAAACCAAACAATGAAGGTGAGGTCACATTGAACCCGTCTGAGCTCCCAAGTTCTGCACTTTTCACCAACACCCCATAAAGGATCATGGAAAAAGCCATCGAGAACATAGCAAAGAAAATATCGCGATAACGTGAGAGCAAAAGGCCAACAACACTTGAAATCACAAGGCCAGCAAGCATCGCAACGGCTAACAGAAGAATAACATTGTCTGTTTCGACAAAATGGCTAAAGGCCCCAACAGCATACGCCCCAGCGCAATAATAAAGCCCTTGCCCGAAGGATACGAGCCCGGCACGCATCAAAATGACCAGTCCTAAAACCACAAGCCCTTTGCCCAAAGCGACCGTCACAAGGAAGCTGAACCAATAAGGCATGACCAGACCAATGAGGATGAGCGCAACGGCCAAGACTAAAAGAATAAGAGAATTTTTGTTAAGCATCAGATTTTCCTCGCACTTGCGATCGCAAATAAACCTTGCGGACGGAAGGCAAGCACAAGACCCATCACACCGTAAATTACAAACAGTTCACCATCGGGATAAAGGTGTACGGAAAGTGCGCGTGACAACCCAACAATCAAGGCACCAACAAAAGCACCGCCAACGCTACCAAGCCCGCCGATCACGACAACGGCAAAGGCAAGAATAATCACTTCAATTCCGATACCCGGAACAACTGAAATCCCCGGCGCTGTCATTGCGCCCGCAAACGCGCCAAGAAAAGCGCCGATAACAAAAGTAATGGTAAAAATTTTAGTTACGTTTACACCAAGCGCGCCAGCTATTTCGCGGTCATGAATAACCGACTGAAGAATTTTTCCGGCTTTTGTCCGGTTCAAAGACCACCAGAGAATAAAGGCAACAACGGCTGTAACCGCAATAAGCATAAAATCATAATTTGCAAAGGATAGACTGGAAATCTTGGTCCGACCCAACAGGGTATAGGGTTGGTATGCAAAATAAGGATCAACCCCCCAGAGAAGTTTGATCGTATCTTCCAAAATAAGCAAAATGCCATAGGTCACAAGGATCATAACAACTTCGTCACGACCATACATAAAGCGTAAGAAACCACGCTCAATCAAAAGACCAACGATTAGACCGGCAACCATAGCCACACCGATCAAAAGCAAATAACTGGCCCACGGCGGGTTTCCACCGGCAAAATACACACCGATCAAAGAGGCGCCAGAATAAGCACCAATGGCATAAAAGCTACCGTGTGCCATGTTAAGAATTTTCATTACACCGTAGATGAGTGTCAGCCCTGCTGCGATAAGAAACAGCCAAGAAGAATAAACGACACCATCAACGAGAACGGCGAGAGCCAAGTTCATCGTCATACCTCAGATTTAATGTTTTAAAGGATCAGTCTGGGGTGCCATAAATAGACACCCCAAACCAATTTAAAAGGTCAAGCTTAGTTACAAACTGCGCCTTCAAAGCCGCTGGCAATCCAGTCTTCGGCTTTCACACCATTTGGTGGGTTCACGCAAGAAGCGGGGTAACGAACAACTTCTTTCATGACAAGCTCACCATCAACTTTGGAAACCTGACCAAAGACCATTTCCTGAATAGCTTGGTGACCGTTGCCGTTCGCCATAACAACCTTACCAGCAGGTGTGTCATACTCAAGATATTCAAAGGCAGAAGCTACAGCTTCATCTGTCGGGATTTCACCTTCAGCTGCTGCGGCTTTTTCAGTCGCCAGTTTCAGGCCAAGGATCGCTTGAACCATGTGGTAAACCGGATAAGTCGGCTCAGTACCAAAGCGGGCTTTAAACTCTTTTTGGAACCAATCGTTGAAGTCACTTTTCGGTGCAAAGATACCGTTCGGGCCACGGCCACCGACGATTGTGCCTTCAGGGAAATTATCGGTAAATTTATAAAGGGCTGTTTCTCCACAAGTCAGGAGAACTTGTTGATCGTCAAACAAACCACGGGCAGAACCTTGCAGGAGGAAGGCTTCCATGTCCCCCCCCCAGAAGGATGAATGAATAACTTCAGACGGGTTAACCATCAAAGCAGAAACTTCTGCACCATATTGACCCGCATAAATTTTCGGGAATTGAGTGGTAGAGACAGTTACACCTGCGTTTAATTGCTCAAGTGATTTGGAAAAATCATTCCAGCTGTCTTGACCGAAAGAATAGTTTTGGTTGATACCAGAAACTGATTTCAAACCTTTAACTTTTTCTGAAATATAGCGAACAGCTGCAACGCTATCCATGGTAGTCGTTGAAGCAGTACGGAAAACATATTTGTAATCGGCTTCTTCGAAAACGCGTGGTGTGCCGCAATCGAACAGAACTGTTACTTTTTTCATCTCTTCAGCAACACCCGGGACAGCCAGGCAATCACCAGAAGAAATATAACCAACAACAGCGTTTACACCTTGGCGTTCAACAAGGTTGCGATATTCAGAAACCTGCTTGGTCGCCCCGCCCGCTTCATCAACATAAACCGGATCGATTTTAACACCGTTCATACCGACTTTATTATAAGGCGCAGGCAAAGTACCCGCGTTAATCGCATCAATAATCATGTCGGCACCGTTTTTAGCCGGTACACCAAACGGACCTGCAGCACCACCAGAAAGGAAGGTCACAAGACCAAGTTTATAATTATCAGCAGCGTTTGCGGCAGAAACCACCGTGCCCAGCGCAAGGGCCCCGCATACTGCGATTTTAGAAATTGTTTTAAGCATTAATATGCCTCCAAACATCAATTGACTAAATGGAGGCAGAGAGCATGTCTCAACCAGAAACCTTTCGAATTCTCCCTGCCTGTTTTAAGAGGGTCTTTTTTAGACGCCTTCAAGCAGCCAAGTTTGCAGGAGGTGTGCCAGATCCACATTAGACTTCAACGCACTGATATTAATCAATATTTTCATATAAAGCTTTTACAGGTCTTCGCATTGATCGCCAGGCGCTCACGCTCAGACCTGACCATGGGCGCTTAACGCTCGGGGAAATAATTCTTCCAATTCCCGATTAATCTGGTTGCCGGCGGATATGATTTATCAACAACCGTTTCACCAATTGAAATCACCTGTTGAATCTGATGGTCTGCCGGGTTCATATAAGATGAAAAACCATCCGGGTCTTCCGGTAGTTTTAAACGGATATGGGATAAGGCCTTGCGAATTTTATCGGGGGTTCTGGGGGGCTCTGTATTCATTGTGGCATAAGCAATCGCCAGAATACCCGAATAAGCCCCTTGAGCCACATAAGAAGGGAAATGTCCGGCCTGATCATAAAAACGTTTGATGAACTCCTGGTTTGTTTTTGTTTGGGGCCAGTTGACATGGTGACGGGCCGACAGGATCAGGCCAACGGGCACATCATCGCCAAGCTCTTTCAAGATATCGTAATCGCCGCCTGAACCAAAATTAGAAAGCCGCGACTTTTCCAAAAGGTTCGTATCCTTGACCTGACGTAAAAAAGTCAGAAAGTCATCCCCCCATTGTTCATTTACAATCAGATCAGCATTTGAATTAATTAAAGTTCGGATATAGACGCTAAAATCAACCTCAAACAAATTCGGCCACAATGTTGCAACCGTGACATAGGACACCCCCTGCCTTTCCATTGCTTCCCGGAAGTCGCGCCAGTTTTGATAACCATAGTCATAATCAGGTCCGATAAAGGCAATTTTAAGCGGCCGTTTTTTCAAAATTGAACTAAAACTTTCTTTGATATACTGTGCAGCTGCATTCATTGTCTGTGCAGTATTATTGGTCATCCTGAAATAATTTGGCTTCAGCTCGGCCCCGGTTAATCGTGAAGATGCGTTATCTGTACCAATGAAAAAAACACCGAGGTCATCAATGATTTTGGTGACTTCAATGGCAATGCCGGAACTGACGATCCCACAAATATATTGCACTTTGTCATGCTTCGCAAATTCCCGAACGAGGCGAATAGATCGTGAGGTCTTAAGCTTGGTATCATCGACAATCACCCTAATTTTAGGTGGATTTGGGTAAATTTCCTGGATATCTTCCAAGGCCAACATAATACCAATAATACTATCTTTCCCGAACCCGACACCATAGCCGCTTAATGGATAAAGACAGCCGACATTAATGTCGGAATCTTCAGCTGTTGCCCCCAACTCCATTCTGGCATGTGCCATATGGGGCATAAACAACGTCACCATCAAAAGAAATTTAAAAAACCAATTCATAGCTATACCTTGACTGACGTCATATTAAGACGTTGCATTCTTCTTTTTAGAGCATGTCTTGAAATACCGAGAGCTTCAGCAGCCAAGCCTTTGCGACCATTGTGTTCAAGAAGGACTCTTTCAATAACATCGCGCTCATAAGATTCCACGCTATCAACCAGCTCCGAAGCTTGACCAACTGGGTCATCGCTTTGAACTATTTCCGGAGGCAGGTTCGATATTTGCACTTCCTGCCCCGGATAGAGGATGGTCAAACGTTCGACAAGGTTCTTTAATTCCCGGACGTTTCCGGGCCAGTCATAACTTTGCAGGCGATTGCGAATTGATTGGGGTATCTGGATCGGCTTTTGTCCTTCCTGTTCAGCAAAATAAGAGATGAAATAATCCAGTAAAAGTTCCACATCATTGTCACGTTCTTTCAAAGCCGGCACAGAAATCGGAAGCACGTTTAATCGATAAAACAAATCCCGCCGAAAGTTTTTATCTTCCACTTCCTGTAAAAGATTTCGGTTTGTTGCACCGATAACAAATACGTTGGCTTGTTTTTCTCTTGCCGATCCGACGGAACGAAAAGTTCGGTTTTCCAGCAAAGTTAATAACTTCGCCTGCAAAGAAGGAGACATTTCACCGATCTCATCCAGAAACAGGGTCCCGCCTTCTGCCAGTTCAACAAGGCCGGTCCGTTTTTCAACTGAACCTGTATATGCCCCTTTTTCAGCCCCAAACAGTTCCGCTTCCATCAAATGTTCAGGAAGTGCCGCACAGTTGACTTCAACAAATGAAGATCCAGGGTTACGCACTTTATGTAACCCGCGCGCAACCAAAGCCTTACCCGTCCCGGAAGGTCCACTAATCAACACTGTTTGAGTTGCACTTTTACCAATTTGTTCGATCTGTGAATTCAAGGTCTTAATGACGGGACTATTACCCACGATCCCGTTTGAATTGGTATCTTTTTCACGACGAAAGACAACTTCCTGTTCAAGCTTGCTACGTTCGACATTTCGGTTGATGAGAAGAACAAGTTCATCCAGCTCAAACGGCTTTGTCAGATAATCAACCGCCCCTAGTTTAACAGCCTGAACTGCGGCTCTTGTATCCCCATGAGCAGAAATCATAATGGTTGGAATACTCAAATTCTCTTTTTCCAACACTTCAAGAACCTCCATGCCAGACATATCCGGAAGCTTTAAATCCAGAAAGATAATATCCGGTGCTTCACGTTTGGCCAGAAAAACACCTTCCTGCCCATTATATCCCGCAACCACATCCATGCCTTCGGCCTTAAGGGAAAACTTGATGCTGTGAACAAGGTTCATTTCATCATCAATGACAAGCACTTTGGTTTTAGCCATGTTCCAGTGTCTCCGTTTGAAACTCGTAATCAGCCCATTCATAAACCGGAAGCAACAAGGTAATGGTTGTTCCGAAATTCACAGTGCTATCAATTGTCATTTGGCCTCTGTTGCGCTCAACCAGGCTGGCGCAAATAGCAAGACCAAGACCAGAACCATATGATTTAGTTGTAAAGAAAGGTTCCAGAATGCGGTCTTTGGCAAAATCAGGAATACCGCAACCCTCATCAAAAACTGTGATGGCACAATTGTTGTCTACGTGCTTTGCAATAATACGTAACGTCCCGTTTTTCTTGCCTTCCATTGCCTGCAAACCATTGAGCACCAGATTCAACAAAATTTGGCGCAAATGCACTGAGTCACCGAAAAGCTTGAGAACCTCTGGGGGACTTTCTTCAATTTTGAGTTCAATTTTACTGTGGTATTTTTTAGCAACAACATCCGCCAGAATTTTTGTATGTTCCAGCAATTCACGCACAGAAATAAAACTTGGTTCCGGATCGCGGGGGCGGGCATAATCAAGCAAGCCTTTGATGACTGTATTGGTCCGGGAAATTTCGTCCCCCATAATTTCCAACAGTTCAACTTTTTCCGCTTCTTTTTCCTGCTTTCTCAGCGCCTGCACCGCTGTATTCAATGTTGTTAATGGGTTCCTGACTTCATGGGCAATACCTGCTGCCATTTGCCCCATACTCGCTTGACGTTCCATTTCCAGATTTGACCGAATAAACTTTTGCAACTGGTTACGCATACTTTCAATGGCAACACTCAGTTTGTTAATTTCTCCGCTGCCCGCAATTTTAAGGGGCGTATTGACGTCGCCTTGTGCGACACGTTCTACCCGCTTCACAAGCTTGTCGATCTGTTCATTTAACTTAAAACCGATGCTGTAATGGACATATAGGATCACGCAAACCGTAAAAAGTGTTGTCAGCAAAAGCATATAGCGAACTTGCTGTGTAGGCGGGATCACCTGTGAGGACACGTCCTCAATATACATCTTCCACCCCGGCATCAGTTCAACGACGGCTTCTAGCTGATCTGCCGGACGTTCGCGAACAAAATGTCCCGATGCATCATAATAACGCCCATCAGATACCTGCAAATAGGCCTGACGAAAACCAGATAGAATGAAATCATCCATGAACCTTGTCAGTGATGAAAACCGAATGACCAACCCGACCCCGCGCTTGCTTCGAGAGCGATCAAAATAACTTTTCATAATAATCCAAGACGGTAAACCGATATCAGAAAAGGATGGCCCATAAATTTCCATATTTTGTAGCGGTGTCTCGACCTGCATCTGATCATAGGGCGCAAGGGGGCTGTTACTTGGGAACATATGGGCGATCTCACCTTGGTCATCAAAAAAGACAATGCCGTAAATATCGTTTGTATCTGACAATACCCTGAGCATACCCTCAAGTTCCGGCGCCAAATCCATCGGGGCATCAAAATCATAGAAACGTTGGTGATCAAACTGATCTTTCAGATTATCAAGTTCAATCTCTCTTTCCTTGAAAAAGTGACGAACCGTATTTTCATACGCTACAATCTGGGCAATATTTTTCTTCTCACTGACTTTTTCAATCAGTTCGACGAAATAGTTGTCATACAATGCCGACAATACAACAATAGGCAGCAATGCTGCGGAAAGCGAAAAAATGATATAGCGCGACGCAAGGCGGCTATAAGGCGCAAACCATTTGTAACCCTTCTTAATTTTAGACATTTTCCGTCGCCCAGATATTTTTATTTTTCTAAACCTGTTTGACGCTTCCTTTTGCAAAATAGCTGCCACCTTGATTATGCAAGCGTTCTTCTACGCTTTTGTTTCTCCAACACGATGCGCGAGCGATTATCGCTCCTAATTTAAAGTAATGCGATCTAAAACCGCTCAAATGATGATTTTCTTTATACCCGAGGCATGCATCATTAAAAACGCAGCGCAAACTAAGAATAATAATGCATTTTGCACCTTTAGGATTTGCAACCAATGACTTAGTTGAAGTGCTGATGCATCCATTCCCTAACTGGATCTATATAAATTCCATATTTTTTAAAACCTATCTATCGTATCTGAACAGATTTTCTATTCACTTCACCGTTTTGGTCCAAGACAGCAATGTCATAAAAACCATTGCCTGTTGGGAACCATCTCACTTGCCTCTTCCATTTGTTCGTATTTAAAGGAACGTCATTAACAAACCAGATTAAAGGCCGTTTGCCATTTTCTGCTTTCAACAACACGCCCTTAGTCTCAACATCAGACAACAGAAATGCTGTGTCATTAATCGGGTAACTTATTTGAAGACTATTCGAAGCATGAGAAATGCGACTTTGCGAAATATCACCTCTAAAAATACGAAGGTTTTCTGGGGGCGCCTCTTTCCAAGCCCTTTTTCTACCATCTGCAAACTCATTTGAACCTAATGATAGTTTTTCAAATACAGAAAACATAAGCGGCGCAGCAGTTTGCAAACCTGTTTGCCCTGCAACGGGAGCTCCCCTTGGATCACCAATCCAAACACCAACGGTATATTCTTGATTGAACCCAATGGCCCAAGCATCACGATATCCATATGACGTTCCCGTTTTAAAACCGATTTTATTTTGTTCGACATTTTCCCTGTATGTATAACCGTCAGGTCTTGGTACATTTTGAAGAATGCCCTGTATCCAGTCTTGAGTCTGAGCAGAGATAAATTCTGTTTCTGTCTTACAATCCAATGGCTGATTGACAAACGATAATGAACATATCTTGCGATCACTGGCGACAGCACGATAAACTTTAACCAATTCCTCAAGTGAAACACCTACCCCGCCTAGTGCAATCGCAAGATTTGGCTTCGAACTGTTGCCCGGCAATATCATATCAAAACCATGGCTTTTTAAAGTTTCACTAAACCGGATTGGTCCCAAAGCTCCCAATACTTTGACTGCAGGCACATTCAAACTATAACGTAGTGCATCAGCAATCGTTACCTGTCCGCGTTCCTGTCCATCAAAATTCGTTGGACGATAGGCATTTTCAGTAGGCGCTCTATCCCAAATGAGGGTTTGAGGATGGGTCTGTTTATCTTCAAACGAGAGTGCATAGATGAATGGCTTGAGCGTGGAACCGGGTGAACGCAACGCCGTTGTCATATCGATAAAACCGAGACTGCGTCGTTCCAGATAATCCTTTGACCCGACATGAACTTTGACAGCCCCACTCTCATTGTCCACCACCAAAACCGCTGCAGAAATATTTCTGCCAATTTTTTGAGAATAAGGCGAAATAAGGTCCTGAACCTGTTTCTGTAAACCCTCGTTGATCGTGGTTTTTATGGTGTGCTTGTCAGGCTGAACCCGTGCAAGTCTCTCACTTAAATGCGGGGCAAGCATGGGTATAGCATGTTGCCTTGTTGGAATGGGCTCATTATCTGCTTCTTTAAATTCTTCATGTGAAATTGCCCCCCTCTCTAACAGTCTCTTGAGTATTTTTTGACGCACCTGTTTGGCACGCGCTGGATATCGGTCGGGTCTATTTCGAGAAGGAGACTGAGGAATTGCTGTGAGTAAAGCGGCTTCAGCAATTGTCAGATTTTTTGGACTTTTTTGAAAATAGGACAGGCTTGCACCTCGAACCCCCTCCAATCGTCCTCCATAAGGGGCGAGAGTGACATACATATCTAATATTTCTTGCTTACTAAAATACCACTCCAGCTGCACGGCACGCAGTATCTCTATAACTTTAGAACGGATGGTACGAGGCCGTGGCTCCAAAAGGCGGGCAACCTGCATTGTAATTGTTGAACCACCTGAAACGATATAGCCTGCGCGCAGCCATTGCCCAATTGCACGCATTAAAGCTAGAGGATCAATGCCATAGTGCTGATCAAACCTTTTGTCTTCGTAAAGTTTAAGAAATTGCAGGTATTTTTTATCGACATCCTGAGCCTTTCCTTCAAGACGCAATAATCCTTCAGCTGTTGAGAAAACCCTCAGTATATCCCCTTTCTCCCCTTCAACCACAACTGACACATTACTGAGACGGTTCAAATTGGGGGGAAAGCTAAAATTAAGTATCCATGCGCCCGCAAAGAGAAAGGCAACCAAACTTGCAGCCGTAATCCACCAAAGTCGTATGCTGACGGGCACCATCTATCGGACCTACTGACCTTGCACAATCAAGCGTGATAATGCCCCTCTTGCAAAATAAGAAGGTTTATACATATCTTCCACGAAGGGTGCGGGATATACATATTCCCCAGGCGTTACAGCGCGCACAACGTAACCTAACCTGAAGGCATCATTCAGATATGTGTATCTGTCCCTCTTGGGTGTCAAATCCACAGCAGCGACAAAACGATCATCACGTTCAGCCTTAAAAAATGTCCTTGATACATCCTTGACTGTCATTCCAAGCTGTTCAATCAGGTCTATATTAAATGCATTACTCTCAATTTCAAAACCTGCGGGTAACAGATCAACAATCAAAGCTTTATGCTTTAAATTTGTTGAGCTTTCACCTTCAAGCATCACAATAAATTTATCACCTGTTTTGACGTTATCCATCGAAACAGGGTCTCCCTCCATATTCAGAATAGTCCGGGAAACTGATAAGCCCTCTGCCTCTTCCTTCAAAGGCTTGGACGGTATTCCTGTAAATGAATACTGAACAAATAAAGCAGCGTCCTGATTGTTCTCAAGCCGATAAGGCGACGTGAGCAAACTCGGTGTCAATAGAGACCTGTATGTTGTTTCTCTTTCAATAACAGCATCATTAATTTTGACCTTAATGTTATCAGATGCATTTTCAGCTATTTTCGCAGCAGCCAACAGCAACCAACCTTTTTCCTGTGTACTGGTGTACCGTCTGCTATCCAATTCCTCAAAAAGTGAACTCAAAAGCGTAAGTCGTTCATTGTCAGAGGCAAAAACGTTTTTCGGTAAAGCCAAAATCGCGGCGTAATCTCTCAATGAAGAACCATAGGAGTCATAATCATCCCCTTGCCTTTTCGCTCGTTTCGACATGTTTTGAACCGAACGTTTGGCACCATCAATGCCCTTCAAGGAACTTGCTGCAATAAGTTGCGCTTGCGCTAGTGCTGAGCCACTCTCATCGGCAAACAAGCGATTGAATTCATATTTGAAGTTTGATGTTGAAAATCGATCATTCTTGGCTAGAACCAACAGCATATATGAGCGTGCATCCGCTGAATACTCAACATTCTTGACTATATTTTCCATCCAATCCAAACCTGAATCAAATGGTCCACTCAGAACGTCAAACCCCTGTTTACGTGCCTCAGTCAAGAAATCCATGGCATATGCTGTCAACCATGGTTCAGGATGACTTTGTCGTGACCATAACCCAAAACTACCATCTGTCTTTTGTTTTGCCAGAACGCGATGAATGCCTTGGATAATTTTATAGTTCAAACTATCTGCATTAAATTCCACATCCTTCCAGGCTTCTTTCACTTTTGAAAAAGCAAGTAAAGGAAACGCACGGCTTGTCGTTTGTTCAAGGCAACCATATGGGTAGCGATCCAATGCTGTGACTAACTTTTGTACGTCAATTTCGGGCTTTGCTGACAACATTAAATTAAGTTGTCCAGATCCGGGTAGAAAGTAATCAAAAATGCTTGGATCGAATGTGTAACTCTCAGTATTCGCCAACTCCATTTGCCTGATTGTCGTCACCCATGGCTGAGCAGGTCTAATGTCGAGATCCCATTCTCTATGCTGACTAAAGTTATTCGGGCCTTCCACATTAAGGGAGAGCTGTGCTTTGCCAACTTTATCTGCAACCACGTTAAATCTTGTTTCTGCCTTCTCTCCTGGTTTGCTTTGTGTGCTCCAATCCGGGTTCTCGACAGTCAACATTCCCGATGTGCTCAGTTTTACGGTATAGGTCCCTTCTGCACCGTTCAAATTTTGAAAACGCAACGCGAAACTTGCTTTATCCCCAGGTGCTAAAAAACGCGATGGCAATAACTCTGCAATAACAGGAGAACGGATCAATAAATGTGCTTCACCGCCACCCGTTGCTGTTTTACTGTAAGCAACAGCGAAAAAGCGGAGCTTTCCGTTAAAGTCGGGTATCTTAAAGCTGACCTTGCCTTTTCCTGACGAGTCTACATCAATGGTCTGGCTTACGAGGGTAACAGCTTTAAAGACACGCGTCGACAATCCCCCTTGGTTTCCAGCATTGGATATATCACCGCCTGAGCGAATACGGCCAAGCTCGCCTTTTTCAGGGGCGATCAAACGACCATAAAGGTCATGGTAAGCGAGTTGTAAGCGTTGTTGAGCCAATAAAAACTTGTCTGGTTGAGGGGATTTAAATTGTGTCAGTCTCAAAATACCTTCATCAACGGCAAATAAATTGACCTTCACTTTCTCAGTTTTCAACGCTTGCCCAGAAACTTCGAAGGGAACGGTCACCTCAGTTGAGGGACGTACTTCTTTTGGAAGATCAAACTGAACAGAGAGTGTCCGTTTTTGCTTACCAAAGGACACCCATTTTGCCCCAACTGCTCGGCCAGGCCCTCTTTGATCTGTGTCCTCACCTGGCCTGTATGCTGTTACCAAAACATATGCGCCATTACCCCACTCTTTCTGCACCGGAATAGAAAACTCTTTTCCTTTCTTGGGTAAAAAGATTTCGGTTTTCCAAATAATATTCTTCTGTGCAACGCTGATAAGCGCTTTGCCTTCGAAAGGTGCTTTTACAAAGCCTTTGATCTTATTCCCTGCATCAATATCATCATTTTTTAAAGATAGTTCCAGCTCATCAGGTGTATCAGGCGATTGAGCATTGGCCCACCAACCAACACGAAAAGTAAAATCACTTGCGGCGCCGGATTTTACATCCGTAACAATGGCACGATAATATCCCCATCGATCAAAACTTCGGCTAAATGTGATTTTCCCGTTCTTGTCTGATGACAGAATTTCTTGATAAAGTGGGATATCGTACTTGTTATAAGTAGACCGCCATTCTCCAGCTTGATAGAACCAATTATAAGTCCTGTCTTCTCTTACCCATTCTACGCTCAATTCTCTTTGCGCGATAGGATTGCCATCCGGATCAACAGAAATGGCTTCAAAAAGGGCATCTTGATTGTATTTGAGGGCCTGACCAGAAAACTCTGGTTTTAAGCCAATAAAGGCCTCATGACTTATCAGCGGAATTTGCACCATGGTCCGGCTTGGCCGTCCATCTGTATCTGCAACCTCAATATGCGCCTTAACTTGCAGCGGGGAAGATAAATCCACCTCTTGAAAAGCCGGTATTTCAAGAACACTTGCACCTTTATCGTTGCTCACCACCTCATTTAATTGTTCAAGATTTTTTGCCTTATCTTCTTGCAATCCAAACTGAAACATCGCGTATTCTTTAAACGGTTTGCGATCAATTTCCAGCTGTGCAACCCCTTTGACCTTAAGCCCGCTACCCGGCGCACCAAAAAGATAATCCGCCTGAACATCCAGCTTTACGGTTTCACCAAAGACTAATTTTTCAGCATTGGTCGTCGCAGAGACTTCCAGACGCTCGGGGACAAATTCTTCCACCTGAATATTTAATTCACCGATAGGGGCTGATTGTGGATCACTAAATGCAGCAATTTTCCATCTCCCGGTGGCAGCTGCATTTATAATCGGTATATCAATTCGACCGCCGCCTTGCTCATCAGGCGACTGAACAGTTTTAAACGCTTCTTTTCCGTCGGGACGATATAAAATAACCGTCACGGGAATATCTGCCTGTGCCAGAGAGTAATCATCTCTGACGAGGTAACCTAGCTTCACTGTTTCACCCGGTCTATAAATTCCGCGATCAGAATATAGGAAACTCTGTAAAGGACCGGGAGGCGTTTTTCCTGCCACACCATGTTCAGAAAGGTCAAGCGCTGGCTCATTCAAGGAAATAAATGAGAAATCTCCCTGCTTGTTTTGGGCGGTAAGATACAGCACTTCTTTCCCCCCTTTACCGTTTAACAAAGCCGGTGATAAATCAATCCACCCATCGCGGTTTGTCACTTTTTCAGCAAGAACCATATTGTTCTTTGCAACAAGCCGTATCTGCACCCCCTTCATTGGTTTGGCTGTTTTAAGAGAACGCGCCTGCAGGGATACCCCTTTTTCTCCTTTAAAAACAGACAAGCCCAAATCGGTCACAACCACCCATTGAGCCGCATAAACCTGTCTATAATTAACTTCTTTCGCGTCCTTTTTGGCGACGAGAACATAAATACCGGGTTTGAATTTCTCGACCATCTGTTTGATCGGAATTTGGGTGGTTATTTCTTGATCTTTTAAGTTGTTAATTTCAACAGAACCAGACCAAACCTCTGCCCCAATAGTATCGCGGATTGAATTTTCCTGCCATGAGCGAAGTTGTTTTCCCAGCAAACCCGAAGACAGCGCTTTTATAAAATTCCGTTCGTCGATTTGATAAAATGTTAAATCAATAGATGAATGGTTGATGGTTTTTATCGGTAAATAAGGGGTCCCCGTTTGAGGAAGAATATAATTCCCTTTCGTAAAAGAAATAGACTGCGCGCGCGAACTGATTGTAACGTCGCGATTTATGTCATTTACTAAATAGTGATCCCCTGAACCTTTTAAGCCCTTGCGTAAGGTAATACGAGTTGTTTGAGAATGAGGCAGGCCCAGAATACATAACTCATTGCCATGTATCCTTGCTGAATAATCCCGTTGTGGCACCATATCAATGTAAGAACGAAGCGGCAGCTTTTGGGATTTCTCTACGGCCCTATTAAATTGAAAGCATGTTTGGCTTACAGCTTTATCAGATGAAATTGATATTTTTTTAAAATCGAGTGTATCAAACTTTAAGGACTGCAGCTTGGCAATTTGTTGTTTGTACTTCTGATCAATACAGTCGCGAGACTGTTTTGATAGATTTTGGGGCGTTTCACCTTTGGTCGGAACACAGTCCGTCCGTAAAGCTTTTAACCAAGCCAGTTGAGTTGACTTTAAGAATGACTTTTGTGTTGGGTCAATCAATATATTTGTTGCAATTGTTTCTTGGTAAGTTTCAAAGAGCAAGACGTCTTGATGTGCCAATCTCTTACTGAAGCAAACAGCCTTCTCAACAAAACGGCTCGCTTTCTTACAGTCAAAAGTCGTCTCGAACATAGTCGGCAGCTGTTCTTTATTTTGCGCAAACCCACTCGCGGTTGCTGTCAGAATCAGAACAACAGCTAAAGTCATAATTTTGTGCATATCAGCCCCTGTCGTAAGCACTTACAGTTTGACTATAATACATAAAGACTGCACAGGTTGAACCCGTTTTTACCCAAATGGACTCACCTTCTGTGTGAGTTAGATCAACAGGAGAAGCTCATGAAAGCGAGGCAGGCAATGCCAATCATTTTTGTGTGACCAGATCTTCTTTTTCTTTTTGCACTTTACGCAACTCGCGAATTGCAGATTGTTTTTCTAAGCGGGCATATTTCGCTTGTTGTGACGCATGCCAAAGTGAAAGACCTGTTAAAGCAATACCGGCACCAATGTGAGTTTTCTTCCAGCCGGGACCACGGACAAAACCTGTGTATAAAAGTGTCCCAAGCGCGATGGCCATCCCCGCGATGGTTACTGAGGTGCTATTTAGTGGGTTTCTGCTTTGTTTATAAGTCGTCATCAAGTCTGTTCCAAAAAAGGAGAGATAGAAGCTCGCTGTTCATTTTAATGATACATGCTTAACGAGCCAGTATAGAGCTGACACCCTTGGTTATTGCCCTTTCCAACAAGGCATGGACAACGGCACGGCCAAAAGCGCCACTGACTTGACCAACAAGCGGGGGAAGTTCTTTTCGGACGATCTTATTCTTTTTGTCTATGTCTGTTTGGGGATGATAGAGGAAACCACCCTCCATCAAATTTTCTTCAATATCTTTTAAAGATGTTTGATTGACATCGTAATGAATAACCAGCGAGCCTGCTTTTGCATTTGCCTGAATGTTTTTAATGCCCTTGATTGACACCAAATGCACTTCGATATGGCCAAGTAAAGCTGCATCATGTTTAAGCTGAGGAAGCTTAAAACGTGCACGACCCGGAATATGATGAACACAATTGCCCATAGGACGATCTCCAAAAAACTGATGTAGATATTAATAATCAATCGCACGATGTGCGTCAAGTTTCAGTTTAGATCACTTCTAAGCCTACATAAGACAAAGTTCTATGACATTATCTGTCCTTCACGCCGGATAAAGCACGTGCTAACACACCTAAGGTCGTACCGTTATGCAAAAGCGAAGAAATGACAGGTGAGGTCAGCCCCATTGAGGCCCCGACAAATAAGCCGGAATTGATCCCAACCGCCCAATTGAAGTTAGATTTAATCAATTTCATTGTATCGGTTGATTTTTCATAGGCTTGGGCCACACCAGAAATATTATCAACCGTCAGAACGATATCAGCACTGGCGCGCGCCAGGTCAGCACCTTGGGGCATAGCTATCCCGACATTGGCATTAATCAGGGCGGGCGCATCATTCACGCCGTCACCGACAAAGGCAATCACACGGCCTTCTTCTTTTAATTTTTGTACGATGTCGGCTTTTTCTTCTGGGCGGAGTTCTGCATAAACATCTGTGATACCTAGTTGATCTGCCAGAGCTTGGGCTTTGCGTCTCCTGTCCCCGGTTAAAATAGCAACTTTTTCAACACCATTGCTGTAAAGCCGTTCAATCATGGACTTTGCATCATCGCGCAATTGATCACGTAAGCCGACAATCCCCGTCAAGACACTATCCATGGAGGTATAAAGCAGGATCAACCCTTTTTCCTCGAGTTCTTCGATCATGTTTTCATGACTGGAAATATCAACATTTTCATGTTCTTCAAGGAAATGGCGACTGCCGATCACAATACGTTTATCATTCACTTCACTGACCATACCATGAGCTACAATAAAGTTTACCTCGTCATGACTGATATGTGCCAGTTGACGTGCCTTAGCCTGAGTGACCACTGCATTGGCCACAGGGTGAGTGGAATGTTCTTCGATGGATGCGACAAGAGCCAATAGGCGATCTTCGGGCCATTCTTTTGGCTGAACGGATCTGATTTCAGTAACGTCCAGTTCACCATGGGTCAATGTTCCTGTTTTATCAAATACAACGGTATCCACATTGGCAAAAGTCTCAATCGCTTGTCCGCCCTTTACCAAAATGCCGTCTTTGGCGCATTTATACATCGTTGATTTCATGGCAACGGGTGTGCTGAGCTTTAAGGCGCAGGAGTAATCAACCAGAAAAACAGAGGCTACACGGGTCCAATCACGGGTTAAAGCAAAGGTTAACGCCCCCAGCCCCAGTGTAATCCAAATGCGTTGGTTTGCTTTTTTTTCAGCATTTTTTTGCGTTTCTGATTTATTTTCCAATGACTCCTGAATAAAGCGACTAATCCGGGCTGTTGTTGTATCGTCACCAACTTTTACAGCACGAATACGCAGCGTGCCTTCTTCAACAATTGTACCAGAGAGCACGCGCATTTTCATTTCTTTGTTAACAGGGACACTTTCTCCAGTAACGGATGCTTCATTAACCTGAGCCATACCAGTTAGAACCTGACCATCTACGGGAATTGTATCACCGGGATTTACGACCACAACATCATTCAACTGCAATTGGTCGGCGCCAACTTCCAAAAGTTCCCCATTCACCTCTTTCCATGCGTTCGATGGCGCCGGATGCAGCAATTGCCTCAGGAGTGCATTGGAACTGTTGTTGGTCCTTGCCTCCAGAAGTTCCCCAAGGTGGATAAAAAAATTAGTGCTTAAAGCTGTGATCGCATCTCCCCGTGATGTGGCGACCCCAATCGCAATGGCATCAAGAAGTTCAACTTTTATTTTACCAGAAAATAATGATTCGACACCTGCCCACAAGGTTGGGGCAACGAGGGCACCTGCCACGACAAGACGTTGGGTGGGCGATAAAAAGGGCGTTGCAGCTAAGGCTATTCCATTGAGACTGGTGTGAAAGAAATGTTCAGCTTCCCCGTCCATGCGATCAACGTGAGGTAAACTTGTCGGTTCCAGACGATCCAGAAAGTCCAGTATTGAAATCCGTGTATGAGCCAGACCATCATAACGGATAATTGCAGATTTTGCCCCTTTGTTAACCCGGGCATCCTCTACGCCAGCCATACGCTCCAGCAAGGTGGAGATATGACTGGCATCTATCAGTTTACGATTGAGCCACTCGATGCGCACACGCAACCTTTTTGGGGTTTCGTGAACAATTCTGGCTTGTTTATACGCTCTTAACATAACGGCCCCGCTTTAATCTGAATGAAAACCAGTTGCTATTCTGGTTTTGCTGCTGGCTCGTCAATTTCAGACTCAGCTTGAATTTCAGCTTCAGCATCATTGAAACGTTCTTTAGCTTCTTCCAAACCGCCTTTAACAGCGTTCATTGCACCTGCCGCTGTGCGAAAAATTGTGCCTTGAACTGATTTATTGGTCAGAATGTAAGCTGCAGCCGCTCCAGCGACCAAGCCATAAATAAACGGTGCACGTGTCAGAAGGCTTGTGCTTTTGATTAATCCTGTAGTCATAACTTGTCTCCTATTGTCTAATGTTATTCTATGTCTTCTGTGGGTTCTTGACCCTTGCGCGCGCGATGACGGCGCGGCTTGGTTTCTTCAACAACAACTTCATCTGCGTCAACTTCAATGGTCGGGCCATCGGCAACTTCTTCTGTTGAAGTCGGTTGAACAGCAGCTTCTTGCTGGGCGGCTTCCTCATTTGCCTTTTTAATCATCAGGAAAGCACCAGCCCCCACAGCTGCCAAAGCTGCTAAGCCGACAACGGGATGTCGGCGTACAAGATGTGCCGCAACAGTGGCAACAGCCATACTTGCTGCTGATTTGGCACCATCGCTAAGAGTTTCAGCGACAGCCTCTTTGCTTTCGATTTCCCCGGTTTTCACGCGGGCATAGTTTCCTAAACCACTGGTGGCCATACCAAGAACGGCACCGAAAGCACTGGCTTTAACGATTTCCGTTGTTGGGGGTAACACGCCTTCGCTTGTGTTTGTTTTTGATATATTTTCAAAGATGGAAAGGGCCATACCTAAATTCCTTATTCTGCAGCCAGGGCACTCTTACCGAAAAGGCGGCATAGGGCACGATCAGCTTGGTTATCATCACCGCCCAGAAAATCTGTCCAGACAGAAGGTGGAATGACAGTTTTGTCATATTCAATAATCGCACTTAACGCAGCGGTATTGACGCGAACATCTTTTACACCTTTGACATCTAAAAGTGTCACTCTCAAATTCGACAACAAACTTTTATCCAGATGTTTAACGGCTTTCAGCGAACATTTAAGTCGTAATCTGCCCGGAACATGGGACGGGCCGGAAAGAAAATGGCGATTTTCTTTAAGGGCAAGGATTGTTTTTTTCTGGAGAGACATGGCAAAACTTTATTAATTCCAAACAAGTAAAAGTTACCGCATTTTTACAAAAAAGTCAATTAAATCAATACCTTATAAGTAATTATCATTCGCAATTAGCTGGAAACCTATTCTAAAAAACGATCTAATTCCTTGGGATACATCATTTTTAATTTTTTTGTAACAAGAATAAAAATCACTAAGATTTTGTCGAAAAATTGGCTTTATCCATTTGCGATCTTTACCTTTCTTAGCGATCAACTGTGGAGGGGGGAACCCTCTTATCTTTTTTAGCCACTTTCAAGAATCAACACTACCTTGAAAGTAATTCTTAATTGCATTTATAAGATTTTGCTGATAAAGTCAATGGTGTTTAAACATATGAAGTCTGGAAAGGATAAATATGTTTATCGATGCCTGATTTATGCGCACTGCACTTAGTTATCTACCTTCTGTGTTGTGCATATGCTCAGGCGCTTTGACATTAATAATGATTAAAGGCGTCCTATGACAGATCAATTAGAAGCCGTATTAACCGAGGCTCTGGAAGATGAATATAAGGCCCGCGCGACTTACAACGCGGTATTAGATAAATTTGGTGATGTTCGTCCATTTTCGAATATCGTTCATGCTGAAAGCCGTCATGCTAGTGCGCTTGAAAAATTATTCGTAAAATACGGATATGACATTCCCGATGATACATGGGCGCAAAATGTACAAGCCCCTCCATCCCTTTTATCAGCTAGTAAAGTGGCTGTACGTGCCGAAATTGAAAATGCGGAAATGTATGACCGTTTGTTAGCGCAGACTAGAGACTATCCAGATGTGCAGCGTGTCCTTTCAAATCTGCAACGCGCCTCTCAACAAAATCATTTGCCCGCTTTTGAAAGAGCGCTTGGTCGCCTCTCCACAAGTGGGACCGCCAGAACATTAAATAGCTTATTTGGAAAAAGACAGAATACTGGTAGCAATGGGCACGCAAGAGGAAAAGGTCGAGGGCATTTTTCTGGTAGTGAACATGCCGCATGCGCTAAAGCAGGTATGCGTGGGTGCCATGGCGGACAAAGCATGGGCCACAAAGGCGGCTGGTAGATCCATCAGACCAAAAAGAAGCTTTGCTCCATACAATATAGGGTCCAAGCTATTAAGAAAAGAGTGGGACGTTTTGTTATTCCCACTCTTTTTTTGACTCACCTAATGCCATTTTCTTCATCATCTAACTCAAGGGTCACATTCGCCTGAGAGTCGCAGAAGATGACTCAAGATTACGGCAAAACCCTCTCCTTCGGTTAATGGCAGCAGCTTAAAATCTACTTGAGGTTTCTTGCATAAGAAAAAAACATAAATAAATACGAAAATTGATGAAAATCATTCTCAATTTCATTTAATACCCTATTATTGAGCAGTCGTTTCAATGGCAGTGCTTTCTGTTTTCGAAGGTTTCGTCATTCATAATTATTAGGTAGGGAAATATCATGCGTTTAGGAATAGGACTTGCGATTGCAGCAGGCGGTTTACTGTTGAGCAGTATGAGTAACGTTGCATCTGCACACACACCGTTATGTTCTTGCTATGACAATGGAGACGGCACGGTATTGTGCGAAGGCGGGTTTTCTGACGGGTCATCAGCCTCGGGGGTCGGGATGATCGTTAAAGATGACAGCGGAAATGTCGTCCTTAAAGGAAAAATGAATGAAAATAGTGAATTCGAATTCCAAAAACCGGATGGTGTCTACACGGTCATCTTCGATGCGGGCGAAGGCCATGATATCGAAATCTCCCATGAAGACATCACAGAATAAAGTTGATTAATTATCAGTTTCGGTTTCACAGTTTTCCAATAAACATTCTTTGAAAAAGGATACCTTCAGATGAAAAAGTTCAATCTGAAACGCGCCATTTTTGGTGCAATTACAGCTGCCTTCACTTTTGCGATGGCCCCTGCACACGCACACTTTCAACTGGTTTATACCCCGGACGTTAATCTTGAAAAACCGGGGGATGTTCCGTTTAAGCTGATCTTTTGGCACCCATTTGAAAATGGTCATGCGATGAATATGGGTGAACCGGAAGACTTCTTTTATGTGTTTAAAGGTAAAAAAACAGACCTGAAAAACAAGCTCAAGCCGATCACTTTCAAAGCGGCACATAACGAGTCTAAAGCTTATGAAGCTATGGTACCTGTGAAACGAAATGGCGATTACATTTTGGCCTTCACCCCGAAGCCATATTACGAAAAGAGCGAAGATATCTATATCCAGCAAATCACCAAATCTTACCTCAATAAAGGGGGGCTGCCGACAGGGTGGAATGAACCAATTGGTCTATCCACTGAAATCGTTCCGTTGAATAAGCCGACAAACATTTTGGCGGGATCCACATTCTCCGGCATTCTCCAATCTAATGGTAAACCGGTTGCAGGGGCCGAGATTGAAATTGAATATCTAGCCGCCGAACCGGACATGACAGCGAACACGCCTGGTAAAGTGACAGCGTCGCCGATGCCGGGTGGGGCTGTTGTCGCGATCACCGACGATAACGGGTACTTCTCTTTTGGCATTCCCAAAGCAGGCTTCTGGGGCTTTGCGGCCTTGGGTTCAGGTCCGGCGAAAGAATATGAAGGTAAAGAACTGAGCCAGGATGCCGTTCTGTGGATCCGCGCTTATGATTTGAAGTAAATTCATTTCATTTACCCTCTGTTTCTGTATCCCGTCAGCTTCCATAGAGCTGACGGGTACTGCAAACATAATTAATGGCAATACACGTTGAGAAGCCAAGTAAAGGAACGATATGATGTTTGGAAAAATGTTCCATAGATTTAAAAACCGACCGCAACACCCAGCTGATTCAAAACGGCACGATGGTTTATCGGGTTCCTGGTTCAGTCTCAATGATGTTGAACATGCCAAAGAATTTAAAATTAAAAGCATTCACAGCCATGGCGCAATCCGTCAGCGATTACTTGATATGGGATTGGTTCCCGGCATCACGGTGACGGTCATACGTGATGCCCCTTTAGCTGACCCTCTTGAGGTTCGTATTGGCGACTCTTTCATTTCTTTACGTCGCACTGAGGCGAAGCAAATCGAGGTGCATGATGACAAGCAACAATAAAAAAGAACGATTGCTCGTTGCCCTTGCTGGTCAACAAAATTGCGGTAAGTCCACCATCTTCAACATGGTCACGGGCCTAAAGCAACATATTGCCAACTATCCCGGGGTTACAGTTGATAAAAAAAGCGGGTCCTATCGTGAAAAGGGATGCGTCGTTGAAATTGTTGACCTTCCAGGCACATATAGTTTGACGTCATTCTCTCTGGAAGAACGCGTCGCACGTCAGTTTCTGATCGAAGAAAAGCCTGATGTAGTCATTAATGTGCTTGATGCGTCTAATCTGCGACGTGGCATGTATCTGACTTTCCAATTGCTGGAGATGGGCTATCCTGTTGTCGTTGCCCTCAATATGATGGATGTCGCAGACCGCCGTGGCCTTGAGTATGATATTAAATGCCTTGAACAGCGCTTGGGGTCTCCTGTCATTCCTGTTATTGGTCGTTCAGGTCAGGGGGCTGTGGAATTAAAAAAAGCGGTTCTTGAGGCCGCCACCAATAAAGACCAAATGGCTGCCAGTCTGAACTATGGTGAGCTGGAAGAAAAGGTTACAGAACTTCATTCCATGCTTTCCATGTCAACGTCCCTCAAACAGGTTGTTTCCCCGCGTTGGCTTGCAGTCAAGCTTCTGGAGAACGATTCAGGCGCTGAAGATATTATAAAAGATCATATGGAAAATGCGCAGGAGGTTATGGCGCATGCCAAAACCATTCGCGAAGAATTTGAAACGACCAATGCCATGTTTGCTGGCGATCATATTGTGTCCTGTCGGGACCATTTGGCCGCAGAAGTCGAAGAAACCTGCATCATTGACCATAAAAAGGGGGAAGTTCCCCTTTCTGAACGGATTGATCGTTTCTTACTGAACAGATGGCTGGCACCAGTTTTCCTTGTTTTGACGGTTTGGGTTATTTATCAGCTTTCCATTGTTCAGGGCTATGAACTGACCAAAATCACTTGGCCGTTTTTAGCTGCGGCTCGGACATTCATTGCAGACCTTTTGCCTGCTGCAGGTTTCTTAAATGACCCTCAGATCCGGTCCATGGGATTATGGCTGGTCGATTCCGCAAACACATTATTGAACTATGTGCCAATCTTTTTAATTTTGTTCTCTCTGATTGCCATCTTGGAAGACAGCGGTTACATGGCGCGTATTGCCTTCATTCTGGACCGAATTCTGAACCGTTTCGGCCTACATGGTCAATCGACATTACCTTTTATTCTCGCGGGTGTCTTTGCTGGTGGTTGTGCGGTGCCGGGTGTTATGGCCACAAAAGGAATACCAGATCAACGCGCGCGGCTTGCGACCATTCTGACGGTTCCTTTTATGAATTGTCTTGCAAAGGTGCCGCTTTATACCTTGTTGATTAATATCTATTTTGTTGAAACCAAGGGGTTGGTGCTATTTTACCTGTCCACAATTACAGTTATTTTTGCGTTGTTGATTGCCAAGCTCTTATCGAGCCATGTCTTGAAAAAAATGGAAACTGCACCTTTCGTGATGGAGCTGCCGCACTACCATCCACCAACTTTTAACGGTGTTGTGCGCCGTGCCGTTGATCGAACCTGGCTTTATATCAAAAAAGTGGGAACCGTCGTGGTGGCGGTTGCAGCTGTTGTCTATATTCTATTGCAATACCCCGGACTGACTCCACAACAAGAAACGCTTTATCAACAACGTGCGCAAACAGCGATTTCTAAATTCTATGACAATATGGAAGGTAATAAACTGGCACCCACTGTCGCAGAATATGAAGATTTGGTCCGTCTGATCAATGTATATATATCGTATAAAGCGCAGAAGCTGAATGCACAAGGTAAGGAGGCCTCTCAGGGCGTCGATCATACCTTCAAAGAGGCCTATCCTGATTATTATCCCTTCCTGAAGCGAAGCAAAGATAAAGACGCCCGAAAAGCTATTCGGGCGTTGAAAGACCTGGCAAACACTCGAAAAACCCTGCGTCGTGAGATGAAGGAAGAACGGATTGTTAATAGTTTCCTTGGCCAGATTGGTCGATCACTCGAACCCGTTACACAATTTGCCAATTTCGACTGGAAAATTAACGTTGCCCTTTTGAGCTCTTTCGCCGCCCGAGAAAGCAGTGTGGCAACTTTGGGCGTTCTGTTTGAACAAAGTGACGGGGAAAATAAAACGCTAGAAGAACGCATGGGCTCGGAACAAATGGCCGCAGGTTACACGGCTTTGACCGCAGCTGCTGTGATGATTTTCTTTGCCTTATACCCCCCTTGCCTAGCAACAACAGTCATGGTGCGTGTGCAAACGCAATCTTGGGGATGGATGGTTTTCTCCATTGTTTTCCCAACAGCTTTGGGCCTCACCGTTGCCAGTTTAATGTTCACGATTGGATCAATTATGAACTTATCAGGCATTGAAATACTCAGTTTATTGTATTTTATTGTATTGGGGTTACTTCTGATCGTCGGGTTTTACAGAAAACCTCAAAGACGTGGTTTCTCAGGTTCATTGCGCCAAAGAGCGGAGTCAAGTTAATGTCAAAAACTACCATAACTCAAGAAGTATCAACACCTCCCTTGGAGGGGCTGCGTGCTGAAGCAGACACACCAACTTGGGAATTAGTCTTGGTCATCATTTTCGCCGGTGCTTGTGGATGGTACTTGTGGCGAAAATTATTCAATAAAAAAAGTGGATGCGCAAGCTGTGGCAAGTCCAGCTGTCAGGTGAAAACTGATAGCTAAAATGCGGCCTTAGAAGAAGTCACGGGAAACCGTTAAATCGCTTGCCCCTTTTTTTAGTTTGTTAATTTTTGATCTGCTTCCAAAAAACTGGACCGTTTTAAGTGAGAAAATTCTCGTTTAGATTTTTAATCTGAAGAGGAGAATTTGAGATGAAACGATCAAAGTTCAATGAAAGCCAAATTGCTTTTATTTTGCGTCAGGCAGAAGAA
>JABXIG010000014.1 GCA_013373205.1 Methylocystaceae bacterium
CTATATACAGTCTATTTTAACATAACTTACTGTTATCAATGAATTTATTTAGAGGAAGGAAAGAGTTTGTGATGGATCCGGGATTGGCGATTTGATATGCTGTGTGCTCAAAAGAAAACCAAGCAAAAAAGTTTTTTAGGTCGTATTGAACCTCAATGACACAGCCAGTTTCTTCTTCGAAAGACTGACGTAATTCTTCGATCTCATAATAGTATTGATCGTAGAAGGCATGAGTGTCTGAATAGTAAACCAACTCAGATACACAGCCAGAAATACAACCATACTTAAGAATATCGGACAGGTAGGTTTCAGGTTCGTCGTGATCCATGATGATTTGCGCGATATGAGCTTTCATCGAATGAGGATCGTTCTGAATAATGTCATCAAGAACAGTGATAAGCCGGGATTGTTCTATTGCAGTTGTCATAATGAAAACGGATTAAGGAATAAGAACACCGCCCCAAAGCCCTCAGATAGAACAAAAAAGGCAAGAAGGAACTCGAAGAGGTAAATTCCTGTCCTTTTGAGCGCTGAGGGCAGGTTTGGCGTTGTTTGCTTCCGTAAGTTCGTTTATTTGGCAAATTCAGAAACAGCACGGCGAAATAAATGTTCTTATTGTGTTCTTGACTGGGCCGTCCCCATATGCCATATAGAATGCAGTCAACAGGAGAAGTGCGACCAGTGTATCCCTTCTCCTTTTTTCTTTTGAGTAAGCCGCTTTCCAATCCATGGGAGGCGGCTTTTTTCGTTTTACCTCTATGAAATAAGGAGATTGAACATGGGAATGTTTGATCAATGGAAGAACATCTTCTCGGTTGGAAATACGATCAGCCAATCATCCAACACACAGCCCGATGATGTTTTGAAAACCAAATCAGCGTTGGCGCAAACAGGTGATTATAAAGTTCCTGATTTTGGCATTACCGATATTCCCGATATGGGGATGATTGATGGTTTGAAGAAGTTTCAGAAAAAGAACGGCCTGAAAGTCGATGGTGTCATGAAACCGGGAGGCCCTACAGAATCCAAACTCGGTGAGACAATGGCAAATCAGGGCGTCAACACGAATGATTTGTTGGAAGCTGCAAAACCTAAGCCTAAACCAAAAGCGAGCAAGATTGACCCATTGACAGGCTTGCCCGAAGTGAAAATGCCAAAGCTGAAGAAGCCAACCGCCAAAATGTGGGAACAGGTGGCACAACAACAGAAACCTAAAACGGCTGTCTTGCCAGAAGGTGAAACAGTTCAACAACGTATTGCTTCTATGATGCTGGATAAACGTTATCAGGATAAGTCTGACACACGTTTAAAAGATCATATTTCTCAGCAATTCAAGAAAGCTTTTCCCGGACAAGTCTCATATGATGAAACAGGGAAAATGAACCAGCCTCAAGCGGCGATTATGCCAGAGGATGTAGAACCTTTTGATCCTGATGGTGAACTTCAAAGGAATGTTCAAAAAGCATCACAGGAAGAACCAGATGATCAATCTCAATCAGATGAAAATGAGAATGCTGACTTTTGTAAAGGGCTTGCACGGTCTATTGAGGAAGAAAAATCTTTTGTTAAAGAATACGGCACGGACGTCTTAAATGCAGATTATGATATTCGAAAGATGAAAGATGATATTGAGAAAGGAAAGCAAGATATCGAGCTCGGGTTAAGAAGTTATTTGACCTCCATTGGAAAAGATATTTTGTCAATTCCTTGGACGAGCATCCCTGGCATTATTGCAGCAGCTGCAAATGCTGGTGTTGGCGGTTTAGATTTGCTCACTACATACGAGCAAGTGAATAATATGATCAATCGAGATTTACCTTCTCTTGAAAGAGCAAAAAGTACGGCTGAAGGGTTATTGGAAAGTGCTGAGACGAGGCTTAGTGATTACCTTGAACAGCAAGAAGATAAATGTTCATAATCGATTATTTTGGAAGCGGCATTGCCGCTTCCTTTTCTGCGGATTTGAGTTCATGAGATGAAAGCTTCCTTTTATAACTCAAAATTTCTTGTTCAGAAATTGCACCAACAGAATATGCACGAAGGAGCATGGCATATGAGCTTGCGCGACTTAAATGTGCTTTTTGTCCTTCAAACCCAAGTTTTCCCAACATTACTTGTGCTTTAGCATGTCCTTCTTGGGCAGCAGAAACCAAATTCATAAAACCTTCTTTGTTATTTTGGTTTGAATATTCAATTAGGGCTAATTGGTACACTGCTTCAGTATAGTTTTTTTGGTATGCCAAATTTTTCAATAAATTCGTGCCTGCTTTTACATCTTCAGGATTGTCTTTTTTTTCTATCAGGCCTAACGCGAATTCCATTTTCTTGGCGGGGTTTGTTTCTAGAGCCTCTAATTTCGCTAATTCATTTTCTAGAAACTCTGGGAATTTTTGGGTATTCAAAAGAAATTCAAGGGAGCCCCTGATACCTTTAAAATCATAGGATCTCCGTATCTCATACTCTAGACCACGTTTAATAAGGTCTTGTGATTTATCATTATTCTTCTCAATGCCTCTACCTTCTGCATACATCAATGCCATCTTAAATAAGGGTAAGCTTGAAGCCGTTGTGGGGGCTTGAGAATATGCTTTAAAGGCTTCTGAATCATTTTGAGGGAAGCAAAAACCTCTCTCATAAAAATTGGCTAATGTGTTGAAATAGAATTTATTTTCACTCAATAATTTTGGAAGTAGGCGTTTAATCTGGTTGCACTCTTTGGCGATTACCGCTTTTTGGAATTGTTTTTGTGTGGTTTCAGCATTCACCGGGCTTAAAAAGCTCGTAGAAATTATCAAGCTTATGATTGTTGTTTTGATTGAGAAAGAAGTCATCATATTATCCAAAATCTAAATTCATCCCATACTGGCATATGAACAGGTTTGAGGGAATATTCGATTTGCAATTTTTGGTGATTGTCTTGCTTGATGATTTAGGCGTTTGCTAAAATCGTAAGTGCTACATTCATCAAATGATTTTCAAAAGGTATCCTAAGGGGTACTTCATCCATTTTGGAAGTTGATGAATGTAGCGTTCTCACACGAAGTATCCCTTAACTTGCCAATCATGGAAAATCGGGAAAGCCAAATCAATCTGGCGCTCAGCGAAATCTACGGTGGTTTGAGTGTCATTCGCTTTTTGGCGGAAGAATATGAAGGTAAGATTGATACAGACGATCTTACCCTTTTTGAAAATAACGTTAGGAAGCTTCAATCAGCTTCTGTGTTTGATATGCGCCTGTGCAATGAGGCACGGCATATCGGCACGTCAAAGCTCCTTGGTTTGCTTCCTCAATTGACGTGCCCCACTTTGGTGGTCCAACCGTTATGTTAGTTTCTGGCTTTGAACTTGCCCCTATCTTTGGACCATCGGGCGTAAGA
>JABXIG010000064.1 GCA_013373205.1 Methylocystaceae bacterium
AGCACCGACAGGATCGGGTCGATGGGGGTCCAGCCTGTCCAGATGATGATGAGCGAGGCCGCAATCGCCGCGACCGAGCCGAGCAGATCTCCCATGACGTGCAGGGCGGCGGCACGGACGTTGAGGTTGTCGCTCTCCGCGCGGCTGAGCACCCAGAAGGCCAGGATGTTCACCACGAGCCCTCCCACGGCGACCCAGAGCATCAGCCCGCCCAGCACCTCATGCGGATCGCGCAGGCGTTGGATGGCCTCGACGGCGAGCCGCCCATCGGGGTTGAGCATCACCTCGACGGTCATGGGGTCGTCCAGAAACCCGGCGATCGCCGGCCCGAGCGCGGTGCGCAGCATCCGCGCGCCTCTCCGGATCACCTCTGGTCTCTGATCGGTCTTCGTCATGCCGGCCCCGTTCCCTTACGGGCGCCTCCAACAGGCGCCCCTGGATCGGGGTGGATTAAGAAAGCCGTAGACGCCTACGGCTCAACAGGTTTCCGAGGGGTGTAGTAGCGTGGCGTGTAAAGACAGGAAAACGGCGGAATGTCCCCCAGATCCACTCCAGAAGGAAGGCGTCGTGGCAACCGTCATTCGAACTTGGTGGTTTCGGGCGCGAAGCAGCCTGATGGCAGTGCGGCATGGCGAGCGCAACAACTCTGGCGAACCAGACGTTCATGCAGGTCGCCGCGACCACCGTGGGCGAGTATTCCGTGTCGAGCGGAGATCGGCCTGACGGCAATGCAGCATCCCCTACTTCTCCGGCCTCCATCGCCGCAAGTGTCTGGCAATTTACGAGCGCGCCGCGACCAGCCACCTGTCATCCTCGGACGTCGTCGAACTCGAAAGCCTGGGCGGGTTGATCCGCACGCTTCAAAACCTCAAGATTCGCTTGTTTTCCGACCTACTGAGGTCGTAGTACTCAATGTGTGCCGGTCATCAGCAATGCACGATTTGGCCACTCTGCCAGATTGGATTTCATCAATGAGCGCCACCTTCAACAATCTGCTTTTGGAAGGTGGTATTGCTCCAGAGGAGGTCGCGCTTCTTCGGCATCACACTCCCAAACGCGGCGCTTCCGCGGCGAGTATTGCAGATCTTTGGCGCGACGACCCAGAAGGTTTCATCCTCTACCAAGACACCCAAGAGAAGAACCGCCCTATCTTGCGCAAGCGAAGGATATGGGCCTCGTTCGTCTCACCGAATCCGGGCGATACACTCTTCGTCGGGCTATTCGATGCGAAGTATTCGAATACGGGAGTGGCCGATTGGACCTGTCCGTATCGCGGGGACCAGCCCGGTGAAGGAAAGCCCGTCGATCGCTTTTCCACGCACCTGCGGAGCGAACTGTCCGAGCAGATTGGGAAGCTCCGCGTTGACTGGCCGGATTCCAATGTCCGAACCTGGAAACGCAAAGCTGAGGGGCTGACCCTCCCGGTGGTCCCATCGACGCTCGTGCGGCAGACTGGACTTCCTATTCATGATGCGGACCTTGTCGATGCGCTGGAGACGTTGGGTTTCGAACAGCGTAGTCGCACCGGCAAGGTAGTGCAGATGCGACGCGGCGATTTCATTGTTTACGTGAAGCGGGAAACTGCTATTCGGCCCCTGGTCGTTCACCTAGGCTTCCTCGACGTGGCGGATAGCCTTCGGGCTCTAGGCGTCGATACCGTCGAGCCACCTCGGAGCTACGTGAACGCGCATCTTAGGGAATTCCCGGAATACATCGCGCCACATCGCACGACCGTCGGCCGTCACGGGTTTGCTCTCGGCGTCTCCGATAGCAATCTGGCTGCTACGATCGCGTTGTTGGAGCGCGCAAGTCGCCTGGAGACTGACGACGGCCCAGTCAGGGTGGTGGCGCCTCCCGAGAACCCGCTCACTGAAAAGGAGCGCTTGCAAGCCGCGAGGATCGGTCAAGGCGACTTTCGGAACGCCCTCGTCGTCGCTTGGGGCGGGACGTGTCCGCTGGCTGGCGTTGATCACCTTCCGCTTTTGCGTGCCTCCCACATCAAGCCGTGGCGAAGCTCCACGAACACTGAGCGGCTCGACCCCTTCAACGGACTCTTGCTCGCAGTGCATGTCGATTCCTTGTTCGATCGAGGTCTCATTTCCTTCGAGGATAACGGAACACAGCTCGTCTCCAATACGCTGAGCCAGGATAATCTCGACCGATTGGGTATCGTCCGAGGCGCGATGATCTCCGGACTCGACGCACGCCATGGGGCGTACCTTGCGCATTATCGCGCCCACTGTTTCGTCCCATAGCGCGGCTCCGTAATGAGCACGTTTTCCCACATCGCATTGGAGGGCCGTGAAGAACCCCTGACCCTGGTTTGGCCGCCAACGGGCAACGCCGCAGCATTCCTGCATTTCGACCGCGCGGACGCCTGGAGGGGCGTCATCGCCGGGCTGGGGATAGACCGGCGAATCCCAGAGATTATCCAGCGAAAATTCGTCCGGGCGCAGACGCTTTACCTGTCGGGCTGGATCGACTTCAGCCTGATCAAGGCCGGCGAGCTGGCGGCACTGATTGCGCTCGAACGGGCCGTGATGGACCGCCACGGCGGGGAGCTCTTGAAGAGAAAACGCGGCTTCGCTGCACGCCTCAAGCATATGGTGACAGCCGATGGGCTGACCGGCACGGACATGCCTACGGTCGAGCGCTGCGGTGGGGCAGCGATCGGGCAGCTGGCCGGCGACGTTCACCCAACCCTTGCCGAGCGGCGGAACACACTCGCCTACGGCGACCCGTTCGACGGCCTCCCGACCGGCGGCCTCCTTGAGCTCGTCCGCGACCTGATCAACTACGCTTATCGCAATTGCATCGCCGAGGCAGCTTCGTTGGGAGCGCCAACATGACCACGTTTCGCTGGAAGAACTGCTTCGCCGACGTCCTGACGAGCAAGCACGACCTGACCATCCACTCCTACCTGGACGACGTGGTGGTGCCGGCGCTCGCGACGCTCGACGCAAAGATCGCGGAACTGGGGGCGAGCGCCTCACCCGGTGATCAATTCGCTCAGGCCGACATGGAAGCGATGAAGAGTGAGGCGATCTTGGCCTTCGGCTTGTCGATCCAGTCGATCTGGGAACGGCAGATTCGCAGCTATCTGCGCGGTTGCGCGAACGAACTACGCCCGGGCGAGCCCATCGCCGACAAGATCGACAAGGCCAACTGGAAAGATTTGCAAAAGTGGTTTCGAAGGTTGCGCGGCATCAATTTGGACGAGTTTCCGAGCTTCCCGCTCATCGATATCCTCCAGCACCTCGGCAATGCGTGCCGCCATGGTGACGGGGACTCGGCGATAGAACTGCATCGGCGCCGACCCGACCTTTGGCCTGTGATGCCGCCCATGCCGCCCGGCTTTGGCGAGCCGCAGGCAGGACCCGCGCCACCGCCTGCGGGCGCGATGGTGATCCCGGTCGCCGCCCTGCGCGAGTTCGTCACCGCGATCGCCGCGTTCTGGCGGGATGCCGAGTATATCTACAATGAGAGCATCGAGCGGAAGCACGAGAACCTCGAAGCCCATCTGGTCAAGCAGCGGGCGGAGCGCAGCTGGTTTCCACAGGCGCGCAGCGAGGCCGGCTGATGGGCGCGAACGCCGCCATGATCACCGTGGTCGAGGATCTCTGGCGCATCCCTCGGCCAGGCCCCAAGAACCTCCTGAGAGCGCCGCGCTTCAACGCTCTGAGCGAGCTCTGCGCGGCGGAGTATGGCATCGACAAGCCCGTGTTCGCGCTCAGCACCGCTCTGCGGTCGCTTGGGCTCCCGTGCCATCTGCCGGCAGGGAAGACTCATCTGGCGCTCGATCCTGTCGTTGCGGCGAACGCTCTCGATGAGGCTTGCCGCCACAAGACGTCGGTGCGCCGTCACTTATGCCCGCTCGATCTCGCCGACGATCTCCCGGTCATGACGTTTGGGCGGTCGCGGGTTGCGCAATTCAGTGCCGACGAGTTGGCCGCTCTTTTCGATGCCCCACGGATTGAGCGGACCATGCCCAACGAGCCGCTCGACGCTCGGCGGCTTGCGCAATTTCAGTGGTTGGTCGTCGAGGAGGAGATCGCCCTCGATCCTCAGCCGGAGAAGCGCGCGTCGCCGTGGCTGTATATGGCAATGAACCGCGACTTCGGGGAGGTCGACCCGCACCTTGGGCAATTTCCGCCGGCAGTTGAGGCTGCGCTCTTCTACTTGATCCTCGCCCCGTGGGAGGACTGGTCGACTATGCAGGAGGTCGACTGGCGCGGCTTCCGGGTGCCTTGGATTCACACGGTGGACGAGGACCTGTTCATCCGGCCGGCGACCCCACCGAGCGCGGACAGCCTTACGCTCGAACCATGGATTGTCGATGACGACGGCGAAGAGATCGAACTTGAGCGGGCGACTGAGCTTCCACTGAGCGACGATGCCAAGCGGGGGCTCGCGTTGATGACCGATCAGGCTTGGCACGTCGTTGAGACTGCCCGCGCGACCCCCCTATTCGAGACGCCGATCGTGCACTTTCTAGTGCGGGCCTTCCTGTCGGACGGCATCGATGAGGTCATGGCCCACATGACCGCGATCGAAGCGGCGGTTGGTCTGGAGATGGATCACAAGGCGTTTATGCGACCGAAGCCGGACCCGCATAAGGGCATGAAGGCGACAAACCGGGTTGCAGCTCGCATCGGCGCGCTCCTCAACGATCGGTCAAGCCTGCAGTCCTACAAGGATCTGTTCGAGCTGCGCAGTCAGTTCATCCATGGTCGGGCCGATCTGCAGAATATATCGACCCAACAGCGTGTGCTGGCGAGGAGCCTAGCCCGCAGAGTCGCCGCCGGGATCGTGGACGTAGCATTGCAAGGTCCGCGCCCGCGCGTCGAAGTTCTGTCGGAGCTGCTCGATCAGGGTGCACCGCTTGTATAAGGGGATATTGAAAGGGGGAGGTATGGGCGGAGAGCCGAAGTTCGCTACGGGTGCGAAAGCAGCGTCTCAGCCCTGAAAAAGCGGACATTCAGTTAAGAACCTGAGCCGCACACTCCTGGAAGACCCGAAGAGCGGCAACTGGACCTCCGCTGAACACTCCACGAACGGCTGGTTGAGTATGCCCACGCCGTCTGCCAAAATCGCACGGTCCCTCTATTGCGCGAGGATTGGCTTATGCTCTTGCACAAGAAGCTGGAGCGACTTTTCGCGGCTCCCCGTCACCGTCACCTTCGAAAGCTTCAGGATGCCAGCCGTGTTACGGGCAGTCCTCCAGGCCCGCCTTGTCCAGTAAATTTTTTCTGCACGGAGATAGTGCTCGACCACCAGTTCGACGTCCGCAGCGCGGTTGTGCGCCTCCTCGTCGGCGTTCGCGTGGTATGGTGTCTGCTTCCGGTGAACATATGCCAGATGTATCCGCCCGGTACGTTGGTTCGTCGACGGCTTAGCGGTGATCGAAAAGGACTCTCCGGTGGTGGAACTCGTGCCAGCTCGAACCTGGCGTTTGAGAAGCAGGGCACAGTAGACTGAACACACTAACCCAAATTGATAGAGGTCGCACCGCGCTTACTGAACAAACACCGTCCAAGCCAAACAGGTCTAAACACTTGTCAACTTGACGCACAGTGTGTCAAGCTCATGAAATTCGCTAACGGTACAACTACCCATCGGTGAGCGGCGAAACCAAAAAAAATTTCGGAAAAGAATATGGCCATTGCCCTTGACTCTGGAATCACTTCGCGAGCTGCCACCAGAAATGATCTTCGATCACAGCTGCAGAGTGCAATAGCACACCAAGCCGGAGTTCCGATTACAAGCATTTCCCTAAAATACGAAGCTACCTTCATCGAATTATCCAATAAGTTCAATATTCCTTTACTTGACCAAGGCACCAGAATTGATGAGCTAGCGGAACATGTCTCTCAGGACACTAAAAAATATGTAAGTTTCGTCTTGGAACTAGAGGCGCGAGTGTTGATCAGCACCGTTTCTTTTCCAAATCCACTCTACCGGTATATCAAAGATTACTATTTGGCGAGAATTGCAGAAGCTTTTCAAATCTACTGGATGGTTCAGTCTCCTTCTAACAGTTCTACACAATGTATCCTTCAACCGTATTTTCCTTTCTCCGTCAATGGGCGTTTCAAAGTCGCCGTTTTGCTGGAGGAAAGCAGCTATATCGTTGTTGGCCCGCTATTCTGTGACGAGCAGGCGGATGAAGGGGTCGAGAGAAAATACCGTCAGGAAATCAAGAATGAATTTCGGTTATTCTCGACCCTGGCGCGACACACTTCACAGCACCACGCAATACTTCACCTTCACGGTAGCGAATTAATAAATCGCTCAGCGTTTTCAAGGCAGAAGCTAAACAAACAAGCTGTAGAACAGAAAATACGATATGTTTTATCGTCATTCACCGTGGAGAAATCTCTAAAAGATCAGTTGTGGATCAATAGTGTCCCGCCAAACTTTTTTAGCAAACTAGCTGCTGCGGTCGTTGCTTGCGAAAGCCAAGATTTGGCGGCCTTTTTTAATCACAAAGTCTACCTTAATGGCTCTGATGTAAAGGTTCGTCGCTTCGAGGTGGATAAGGCGGGCAACGACATAGTCTGCCGAATGCATGAATCGAGCGAAGTACTAGGTGCGCATACTCCGCTATACCACCTAAGCATCGAGCAAGCATATGCCAATTGGTCGTTATTTGTCAGTGAATCTCTAGGCATTCTGCAAGCATGGCTTCGGAAGAATGCAGGTGCTCTTGGTCCTCGAGTGGCATCCCCAGAAGCAAAGCTGGATTTCTGTCGGCGCCTTTCTAGGTTTCTAGCATTCCTCTTCAATTGTGGTGAATGCTCAATATACGAAGTTGTTTACGATCAGGCTGAAGCGCGCCTTGTGCGCTTTAGTGGTTATTCGCGATATCCAAGCTACATAAGTCGCCTGGACGGCATGCAGAGGCATATTAATCGTATTGCGCATTCCCCACTTGGGAATTCTTCAATTGTTGTTCGCGCCTTCCGGTCCAATGAATTGCAGTACTGTCAATGGCATGATCAACTCACGGGAATGCACCTTCCCCGTGATCAACCCATTTCCTATCCGCCAGACATGAAGGACCACGATTGGGGAACCTCTTTGTGCGCTTTACCGATCCGAGTTTCAGGACTTTTGTGGGGGGTTATTGAGTTTGTAGCGATGCGGCCCCATTCGTTTCCAGACGTTGTACGAAGTCGGATATCTGAAACTGTTGCCACTTTTGCTCCGTATCTTTACGAGCAAGAGGTTTTTGCGACTCTGGGTAAGATTAATGAGGTGGTGGTGTCTGATGTCACCGCTCAGGAGAAAAAGGCGCGACTTCGACCCCTTACAAAAAGTCTATTTTCAGCAAAGACATTTGCGATACTCAGCATTGACGGCCCGCGATTGGAAGATGTTAAAGTTTTTCTATCTGATGGGAGAAATGATATTCAGAGCCAACCTTCATCCTTTAATCAGAAGGCGCTAGACTATCTTAAGCCATACTTGAGATTTAGTGACAGTAAAGATTCAATTTGGAGCGCGAAGATCGGTGACGATGTCTTCCAAGAGCAGTTTTCTGGCCTCTCCGAACGTCAATATTTTCACGAAAATCGTGGTGACTTTATCTGTTTAGCGCGGGTCGAGTGGTCTGGAGGTGAGGGTGAGCGTCGGGCTGGCGTTGCCGTATTAACTTATGATCACGAAATGGATGATCAAGAAAACTGGCGGTCTATCATAGAATTTGGATGCCAGTACATCGCGACTGTGACAACTAGTTTATATGGTAGTGAAGCTTGGGAAACCACAGTTCGGGAAAAAATTGCACATGAATTCTCAAAAAGTGTAACAGCGCTTCACGATACTAACGATCGCCTCGAAACAGCAGTAGATTCCATTCCGAAGCGGCAAGCCGGGTTGGACAAATCGCGTTTCGAGAAAATTTTAGGTGACTTGAGGCGTCATGAACGCGCCTTAGGAAGCTCATCCCGCATACTAAAAAAGAACCGCGTGACGCGCGACTTTGAAAGCGATCCGCGATTATACTACATTGCAAACATCATTTCCGAATGGAGAGTGAAGTCGCCACGCCCTTCAACAAAATTTAGAGAAATATACAACGCGATATTTATCGGCGCAAAATCAGCATTTTTTGAGAAGGGGATAGCGGTGCCAGCTCTCGATCGCGGCATGGACCCGACTCTCGACATCGAAGAGGGAAGTCTGGCAGAAGTGCTGCTTACCCTCAAGAGCAACATCATTAAGTACGGACTGAAGGACACTGACGTGCTTGTTCGAGAAAGTAGTGCGATTAATTATGGTATTCGAATTTCCAACATTGGGTTCAAGATGACGGTTGCAGAGCAGAGAAGCATATTTTTCGACGAGTTTCGCGGTGAACATGCTCGAGCAGCGCATCCGGATGATGGAAGTGGCTTTGGGCTTTGGTACGCGGAGCGTGTCATGAAGGAACTTGATGGAGATATCAGGTATGGGCAGTCAGACTTAAGTCACGACACGCGGCTTGACCACGACCGCTATGCTTGGCACCACTTCACACTAAGTTTTCCGCACAGCAAGGTAATACGTTAGAATGAATGTCAAGAAACCCTTTCTCGATGGCGAAGAGCGCGAACTGAACATACTGATTTTCGATGACGGCGCTACCTTCGAATATTTGGACGCTGTTCGGTCCGACGCATTAAACTTTTTCGAGTGCCGTTCATTTGCAGATCTTGCAGCATATATTGACGATATTCGGGATGAAGCAATTCCACTACCAGACATACTGGCTTTGGATCTCTTTTGCGATGATTACGCGACATTCGAACTCTTAGGGGTGGATGAAGCGGTCGATCACGGTCGATGCGGCGTGCAGCTACTAGACTCAATTTTGCCAAGATACTTGAAAGATATCAGTTCTATTCCGGCCATTATATTTAGTAGCTTCCCAGACAAGGTGAAAGATATTCGCGTGGCGAAGCTGACGCGCACGCGACCTGTACATACCGAGATCTGCAATAGGGAGGACTTCGCGGAAGAATTCAAGTCTCTGATCGTTCGAAGCGGCATTAGAACCAAGCGTTTCGTGGAAGAATTTCTCCCAAGAGATATAAACCAGCTTGAGTATTCGAAGCTATGCGAAGTTCTGTGCGATGCAGTGCAGCTGAGAACTGAAGAACGCCGTTGCTTCATTGAAGCTGTCGATGAGAATGTAACATTTAAAGAGATATTTACGCTCACGAAGATGGGCAATCGAAAGGTCGACTACCTGCTTCGTATCAATATGGCACTTGATGAATTCGTGAGCCAGGAAGGGAAAAGGGCTTTTCTTGAAAGAAACTGCGTTCGCGAAGGAGGGCGGTCGCTTTTGGAGATGATAATTGCCTCGGCTGATGATGATCTGCTGCGTGTTGCTCTCAGGGTGGAAAGTATGGTCGGAGGTAGTGTGCTAAAATGACGACGGCTTCTCACTTTTCGACTTCGAAGGTCAGGAACCTAGACAGAAGATTTAAGGCACGATGTGTAGGTGCGGGAGTCTTCTTTCCAAAGCTTGCTACTGAGCGAGCTGAAGAAAAATACCTAAAGAAGGCCGGAATAACAAGTGGTGTTTCTCAAGTGTATTGGAGCGGACGGTTGCGTGTAGCTATAGACGCTGATATCCGCGACCTAATCCATAGCAACATTAGCTATTGGTTCAGCGGTGAACATGATCTCTACTCGCCAGGTAGATATAATGGTGACGATTTTCCCGTTCTGTATACTGCAAAGGAAATTGAAACGGCCAAGAATGAGAGGTTCTTTCACCTGCGAGAAAAAGACAAACCCTTCGATTACGTAGTTTTTTCTGTATCTGCTTCGGGAAATATGATTGACATCAGGGGTATGACGACACTTGGTGGCGTTCCGTTGGAGGATGCCCCTTACAATGAGTGTCAGAAAATCGCCAGAGAAATTATTGAAGATACATTGATTGACTGTGAGGGCATTATTTCATTTTCGGCTCGAAATTCTGGCGGAAGTTGCTGCAATTTTTTTCGTATAGAAGAAGTGCTTCCGGGAGAAATAATTGAGGATGGCACTCTTAGTATTCAGTAAATATATATTGTTTCCGACTTATTTCACGAGCCTTAGATTTTCACGTATAAATCTCGTGATTCATGCGTAAGTGCTGCAATCATCCCACGCAGGACCTTGATTTAGTTCGTTGCCAAGTCATAGAGCAATGTCGTTCGGTCCGCATACTTCTACGATTTTAAAGTTCCTTGAGCCCTTACACACCTGACCCGCGCTGGCAATTAATGTTTCCAGAGCTAAACACACGAAAATCGCCGTATGTGCTGCCGGATCGCGTAAGCGGTCGCTGGGCAAAATTCAGCAATGTACGCCTACCTGACCTCTGTTGCCCGCCGATGCTGCGCACAACCGCGGAGGTCCGCTTCGGGGAAGTTGCCGCCGCGGCAGCCGACGATGTCGTGAATGTCGGCTTCGGGCCGTTCTTGTTGACGAAGTCAGTAGCAAAGCCAGGATGCCGCGCTGCATCCGAGGTCGGCTTGGACATCTTTTGTATTGCCGCCAATGACTGCTCCGGTTCCGACATCGCGCCCGCCGTCAAGCAACTGCTGCAATTCGAGGGGCAGCGACAGGATGCGCGCCTGAAACGGCTTGAACGCAATGCCGATGGTGGCGGGGTTGCGCATCATCGAGATACTATTGCCGAAACAGTGACATGCCGCTCTGGGAGATTCTTTTTGCCTGACCTTGCCCGACTGACCGCCGCCGAACTCCTCCGGCTCCATGCCCAGATAGGCGAGGAGCTGCGGACGCGGGGTGTAGTGCGCAGTGCCAACAACCCGACCGGAGATCTTGCCGAACACCTGTTCTGCGCCGCCTTCGGCTGGGCTCAGGCCCCGAACTCTGAGCGGGGATACGATGCGACCGGACCGGACGGGACGCGCTTCCAGATCAAGGGGCGGCGGGTCCACCGGCGCAACCCGTCGCGCCAGCTATCGGCAATCCGCGACCTCGCGCGCGGGCACTTCGACGTTCTGGCGGGCGTGATCTTCGATGATGACTTCTGCGTGGTTAGGGCGGCGCTGATCCCGCGCGGCGTGGTGGAGGCGCGGTCAACCTACGTCGCCCACACCAACAGCCACAAATTTATCCTGCGGGAGGACGTGTGGTCCGCCGCTGGGGTCCGCGACGTGACTGCCGAGGTCGCGGCGGCGATGCCCTAACCGTTCCCCTTGATGAACTCTTCCAGCGCATCGGCAATGATCTTGCGCGGGTCACCGATTTCATAGTGTGCGGCGTCCTGCTGGACTTCGTGGCTCACGCTCCCGTCCACCTTGGTCGGCATCCCATCGACAAAGACCTTGAGGTGCCAGCCGTCCCCGTAGCTGACCATCTTGATTTCAAACGAGCGTCCCTCGTGGTCGAATGTCTTGACAGTATGCAAATGCAGCCCTCCCAGAATGTCCGGGATGAGCTTGTCACTCCTTCGGCGTCACGTCCACCATCTTGCGGTCGCAGCGAAAGTCCGGAATGACGCGCTGCATCGCAGCGGAGGTGGGCCCGGTCAATGGCCGGTCAGGGCCGAGAGGGGGCCTTTACTCTGGCATGTTGGTCGTTATTGGACGTTTGACGTGGGCTTCGACGAGTGAGCGCAGGCTTTCCAATCCGCCGGCGGCATCTTCAATCGCTTTGCGAAGCTTCTGGTCATGACCTGGGCGG
>JABXIG010000031.1 GCA_013373205.1 Methylocystaceae bacterium
CTTCTTCTGCCTGACGCAAAATAAAAGCAATTTGGCTTTCATTGAACTTTGATCGTTTCATCTCAAATTCTCCTCTTCAGATTAAAAATCTAAACGAGAATTTTCTCACTTAAAACGGTCCAGTTTTTTGGAAGCAGATCACTTGCTGATGAACTCGGGCCCATTATCCACACGAATGACCTTGGGCTTTCCATATTTCTTCGTAACTCTTTCCAATGTCACAACCACATCAATGCCGTGATAACGAATGCGCACATCAATTGCAGGACAAAATCGGCTATAGGCATCAACAATTGTTAAGATGCGCAGACGACGACCATCAAATTGAATAGCCCCTAGAAAAGTAGACACCTTGCGAGTTACAAAATGAGGCAAGGAGTTTACAAATGCCCAAATCATATTTTTCAGATGAATTTAAAATTGACGCCGTTAATCAGATTACAGAACGAGGTTATTCTGTTTCAGAAGTATCCCGCCGACTAGGGGTAAGCACGCATTCGCTTTACAAGTGGAAGAAGCAATTTTCAAAGCCCCCTTCTGTACGCCGTGAAGAAGCCTGTCAACAAAGCGAGATAGCCCGGTTAAAACGAGAGTTGGCCCGTGTCACCGAGGAACGTGACATCCTAAAAAAGGCCACGGCGTTCTTCGCAAAAGATGCCAAGTGAAGTACGCCTTTATCGCGGCAAACCGCAAAGATCATGCAGTTCGTCCCATGTGTCGTGTCCTTCAGGTTCATCCCAGTGGATTTTATAGCTGGCAAAAAGAGCCGTTAAGTAAACGGGCTAAAGAAGATATACGTCAAACTGCTTTGCTCAAGCAGGCTTGGGAAGAGAGCGGTCGCGTTTATGGGTATCGCAAACTTCATGATGACCTGATTGATATGGATGAAATGATCAGTCTCAACCGCGTTGCCCGTTTGGCGGGCTTAGCAGATATTCGGGCCCAGATCGGCTACAAACAACGTCCGGGAAAATATGGTGGTAAACCTTCTATTGTCGTTGATAATAAGCTCGACCGACAATTCGAGATGACAGAACCCGACCAAGTCTGGGTGACTGACATTACTTATATTCGGACCTTAAAAGGCTTCGTCTATCTGGCCGTTGTGATTGACCTATATTCCAGACGCGTTGTGGGTTGGGCCTTGCAGAACAGGCAAATGACTGAACTTGTGTTGCAAGCCTTACTGATGGCTGTCTGGAGGCGAAAACCCAAGGGGCGGGTCATGATACATTCAGATCAAGGCTCTCAATTCACCAGTATCGAATGGGCGGCTTTTCTGAAACAACATAATCTGGAGCATTCTATGAGCCGTCGTGGCAACTGCCATGACAATGCTGTTGCTGAAAGTTTTTTCAATTTACTGAAACGCGAGCGTATCCGCAAAAAAGTTTATAAAACCAGAGAAAATGCGAGGCGGGATGTGTTTGAATATATTGAAATGTTCTACAACCCTAAACGCAAACATGCTAGAAACGGGATGCTTTCACCCATAGAATTTGAACAGCAAAGAAAATGAGACTTCAAGGTGTCTACTTTTCTAGGGGCTATTCAAACCTTTGAGCTAGTTACGTACATATTTTGTAGAGAACACAATACATGTACGCACATGAAGTTGCTCTAGGGTTTCAACCTCATGGAGTTAATACTTTAGATCTGTTCTTCGAAACCAGATACGGTAGTTTCCGAAGACTAGAAAGAGCTGAAGGGTCAAACTCAGTGTTAACCCAGCTCTTTTTCCAATTCCGGTACGGCTTCGAAGAGATCCGCGACCAGACCGTAATCGGCAACCTGGAAGATCAGTGCTTCTTCGTCTTTGTTGATCGCAACGATCACTTTAGAATCTTTCATCCCGGCCAAGTGCTGGATCGCCCCTGAAATACCGACTGCGATGTAAAGTTCCGGTGCAACGATTTTACCGGTTTGACCAACCTGCAGATCGTTCGGCACAAAGCCCGCATCCACAGCGGCACGGGACGCACCAATGGCAGCGCCCAACTTATCAGCCACTTTTTCAAGCAGTTGGAAGTTTTCACCGTTGCCCATGCCACGACCACCAGAGATCACAACTTTGGCAGATGTCAGTTCAGGACGCTCAGACTTGGACAGTTCTTCACCAATCAGGGAAGATTTGCCGCTGTCACCAGCTGCTGCAACAGATTCAACTGCTGCAGAACCACCTTCAGCCGCTGCCGCATCAAAACCAGTTGTACGAACAGTGATGATTTTCTTCGCATCAGACGTCTGAACAGTCGCCATTGCGTTACCCGCATAGATCGGACGCACAAACGTGTCAGCGCTTTCCACTTTCACGATGTCGGAGATCTGTGCAACGTCCAGCAACGCAGCAATACGCGGCATAAAGTTACGACCGTTTGCCGTCGCAGGTGCCAGAATGTGCGTAAAATCACCTGCCAGAGACACAACCAGAGTGGACATGTTTTCTGCGATTTCGTGATCGTAAGCTGCATCGTCTGCAACCAGTACTTTGACCACACCGTCGATTTTAGAAGCTGCTTCACCCGCAGCCGCACAACCGTTACCGGCAACCAAAACAGTGACGTCACCCAGCTCTTTCGCCGCTGTGACTATGTTCAACGTTGCGTCTTTGATGGACGCGTTGTCGTGTTCAGCAATAACCAGTACAGACATGTTACACCACCTTCGCCTCAAATTTCAGTTTATCGACAAGTTCGCTGACCGTTTCAACCTTGATGCCCGCTTGACGCTTGGCAGGTTCTTCAACTTTCAGGACTTTAACGCGAGCGGCAGTATCCACACCGAAATCAGCCGGTGTGACAGTCTCAAGCGGCTTTTTCTTTGCTTTCATGATGTTCGGCAAAGACGCATAGCGCGGCTCGTTCAAACGCAAGTCAGACGTGACGATTGCAGGCAGGCTCAGTTTCAGAGTCTGCAAACCACCATCAACTTCACGCTTGACATTGACGCCACCGTCAGCCAGTTCGACTTTAGAAGCGAATGTGCCTTGCGGCCAATCCAGAAGTGCAGCAAGCATCTGACCGGTTTGCGCGTTGTCACCGTCAATCGCTTGCTTACCCAGGAACACCATGTCCGGGCTTTCTTTTTCCACGATGCCTTTGAGAATTTTGGCAACAGCCAACGGCTCCAGCTCGTCATCGGTTTCAACCAAAATGCCACGGTCTGCACCCATCGCCAAAGCGGTACGGATGGTTTCCTGACATTTTTTCTCCCCCATAGAAACGACAACAACTTCCGTTGCTGTGCCCGCTTCTTTCAGGCGAATGGCTTCTTCAACGGCGATTTCGTCAAATGGGTTCATGGACATTTTGACGTTTGCTGTTGCAACTCCCGTGTTGTCCGGCTTTACGCGGACATTCACGTTGTAATCAATGACGCGCTTTACTGCGACGAGGACTTTCATCACATCATTTCCCTATTAACTTAGACTTCAAGCGCAAGAGCGATACCTTGGCCAACACCGATGCACATGGTACACAGAGCCTTCTTTCCCTTGCCTTCAGCTAACATACGAGATGCTGTTCCGACCAGTCGTGCACCCGATGCACCCAATGGGTGACCTAACGCAATCGCGCCTCCATTGGGGTTGACGTGCTCAGCATCATCAGCCAGACCAAGTTCGCGAGTCACGGCCAGAGCCTGGGCTGCAAAGGCTTCGTTCAGTTCAATGATGTCGAAAGCGTTGATCCCCAAACCTAGGCGTGCCATCAGCTTTTTTGCCGCAGGGGCTGGACCAAAACCCATAATACGTGGGGGAACACCAGCTGTTGCCATCCCGGAAATTTTGGCAATGGGTTTCAAACCGTTAGCTTCGGCAGCTTCCTTAGTAGCGAGAATTACAGCAGCAGCCCCATCATTTACGCCTGAAGAATTCCCCGCCGTGACACTGCCGCCCTGACGAAACGGTGTTGGTAAGCTCGCCAGCTTTTCAATCGTCGTGCCTGGTCGGGGGTGTTCATCCGCCTCGACGATAACCGGATCGCCTTTTCGTTGCGGAATCTTCACCGGTGTTATCTCACCTTTTCGCCAATCTGCAGATTTGAACGCACGTTCCTGAGAACGGACTGCAAGAGCGTCTTGATCTTCACGGAAAACATTGAATTCTACAGCAACGTTCTCTGCCGTTTCCGGCATACTATCGGTACCAAATTGACGATCCATTTCCGGATTAATAAAACGCCAACCAATTGTTGTGTCATACACTTCATTATGACGCGAGAAAGCAGAGGTCGCTTTTGGCATAACGAAAGGTGCCCGGCTCATAGATTCAACGCCACCAGCAATAATTAGATCAGCTTCACCGCATTTAATGGTACGTGCAGCATAACCGATCGCGTCCATGCCGGAACCACAAAGACGGTTTAAGGTCGTACCGGCAATATGATCTGGTAAGCCTGCCAGTAGAGTTGACATTCGAGCAATGTTTCGATTGTCTTCGCCTGCCTGGTTAGCACAGCCGAACACAACTTCATCAATCTGGTTTACATTCAAATATAGATTTCGCTCAATGAGAGCTTTAAGCGGAATTGCCCCTAGATCATCTGCACGTAAAGACGCAAGAGCGCCACCAAAACTACCAAAAGGTGTACGTATGTAGTCACAGATCCATACATCACGAATTGTATTCATTTTACTTACGTCCTTTTTTCAAAAAAATTTCTCACAGCGTTTCTATAGAAACAGGATCGCCCAAGCTGCCCCTGAAACCAAGCCTCAACACCCAAATGAGCGTCAAATGTTTCATCCCAATGTTTGTTCATAAGAGATGAAACCGCTTTATGGGCTTCTTTAGATCGCTTACTTAGTAATTGTGAGATTTCGTCAATTTCTTCATCTAACCGATCGTCTTCAACAGCAGCCCAAATCATACCCCAATCTTCTGCTTTCACCGCTGATATCGGCTTACCCAAAAGAATAAAACCACGGGCGCGAGCGTCACCGATTAAGCGTGGAAGAACCCATGACCCGCCGACGTCAGGAATTAGTCCCAAGTGTGTAAAGGGTTGGATAAAGTTTGCGCTTTTTGCTGCAATGACAATATCACAAAGGAGTGCGAGATTTGCACCTGCACCAGATGCAATACCGGGAACTGCGGCTATCGTAACACACTCTAGTTCGCGTATTCTTTCTGCCAGTGGTGCATAAAATTCATTGATTGAGGCTTCAAGGTTTACCTCAGTATGGCCTTTGCGTTCATTTAGATCCTGACCGGCACAAAATGCTTTTCCTGCACCTGTAATAATTAAGACATCTGGCACATTTTTTTCACATTCATCCAATGCACTTAAGATTGCTGCTTTCAATTCAGCATCCAGTGCATTTTTCTTTTCCGGCCTATTTAAAGTAATCTTCCAAACAGGCCCTTGATTATCAAAAATGAGAGTCTCAGACATTTCTACAGCCTCTTAAAGTCGGCTTGACGCTTTTGTAAAAAAGCGCTCACACCTTCAACCCGATCCTTTGTGGCAAAAATTTGCACATAAAGATCACGTTCTGTTACCAATCCACTGGTTAACCCCGTTTCATAAGATTGAAGAACAGAGCGTTTGGCGGCTTCCACAGCCAGAGGAGCACGACGAGCGATGCGCCTTGCAATCTCCAGACAGCGTATCTTACTTTCTCCTTCGCCGGTGACTTCAGAAATCAACCCCATGGCTTTCACTTGATGGGCATCGAAACGATCACCGCTCAGAGCCATTAACATAGCGTCTGATTTACCAATAGTGCGCGGGAGACGTTGTGTTCCGCCTGCGCCCGGCATGATGCCAAGTGTTACTTCTGGCAACCCGAATTGTGCTCTTTCACCTGCAATAACAATATCACAATGAAGTGCCAATTCCGTTCCAGCTCCCAAGCACCAGCCTTCAACAGCAGCGATCAGGGGTTTGGCACACTTTGCAATCTGCTCCCACAGTTTAGGGCGTTGATCACGACGACAACTGATGTTATCAAACTTGTTAAAACGATTGATATCCGCACCTGCTGCAAAACACCCTTCAGCCCCAGTAATAACAACGACACGAAGCTCATCATCTAGGTCTGCCGCATCAATTTCATCGGCCAAAGCAGCGAGCAAGTCATCTGACAAAGCATTTTTCTTTTCCGGTTTGTTCAACGTTAACAGAAGTACTCCGCCTTCATATGCATCTTTCATAATCAAGGTCATTGGGTCATTTCCTCGCAAAGAGCCCTTTCAGTCAGCCAGATAGATGGACGAAAGCGTTCTTCAGCGGATTGAGTAAAGATTTCGCTACGCAAGTTTTCAACTTTCAAAAGTCCGATCTGCCGCATGCGCTCAAATGGGCCTTGCACGTGCCCAAGTGCCAATTTCGCACCGATGTCGATGTCTTGTTCTGAAGCAACGCCCTTTGAAAGCATGTCACTGGCAATCAGGCCAAGCTGAAGCAGAATGCGCTGACATACCGTGCCGTCTTTATCTTGCAAAATTGTTGTGTTCACAGATTGCAAGCTTTCAATAACCATCCGTGATGTTAAAGAAGATATGCTCAGACACAAGTGATCTGATGATCCAAAAAAATTATCCACACCAACGCATCTTTCCGCAGGAAGGTTATTTTCCTTGGCAACTTTCAGCAAATGCTTTCCACCCAAAGGAACAATGATAACTGTCTCTTTAGAAAATGTTGGCTCATCAGACACCGATGCGCCAAATGTTTGCAATCGTGCACATACTCCACCCAGAACATCTTGATATTTAGGCGGACACCACACAACAACATCAGGGCTGATCATTTCCGGGTAGTCTGCTGGGGCCAAATCTTGTCCGACATGAAACCCAATTCCACTTTTCTGGCCAAGAGTTTTCGATTTTAATCGACGTTCCATCAATGCTGGGGGAAGAAACCGACTATCAAATCCGTTGCCCTCCCAAATGGAGCGGCTTGCCGGATAAGTCACATCAAGCCCTGTCAGGTCCATCAGCTCGAATGGCCCCATTTTGAAGCCCATAGCCCTTTTTAAGGCACGGTCAATTGTTTTAAAATCACCAATACCTTCCTCTGCCAGTCGTGCTGCTTCCAAAATATATCCACGCCCCAACTGGTTCACCAAAAAGCCATTTACATCAGCCACTTCCACAGGTACGTGTCCCAACGCATTAACAAAGCACGTTACACGGTCAACTGCTTTCGGATTAGTCTGAGTACCGGCAATGACTTCAACCAATTTCATTAGGGGAGCTGGATTGAAGAAATGGAGCCCCAGAACACGATCTGGCTTCTGAGCGTTTGCGGCAAACTCAGAAACAAGAAAAGAGGATGTATTGGTCGCAATTAACGTGTCTGCAGAAACAACACTTTCGACATCATGCAGAAGGCGCTGTTTTATCTCTAGGTTCTCAATGATTGCTTCCAGTACCAAATCTACTGGCTCTAAATCAGCAACATCACCACTCAGTTTTAACCTTGAAAGGCAAGCTGATGCCTCGTCACCGGTCATCTTGCCTTTTTCTTGCAAACGCTGAACACGTGACGTGATTTCATCCAGCGCTGCTTTACGCACATCTTCACTTAAATCAGATAAAATTACACTTTTGCCAACTGTCAGGGCAAGCAGGGCTATACCACGCCCCATTACGCCTGCCCCAACAATGGCGATTGTCTCGATCGGGGGTGTCATGCCTTTTCTCCAAGCATAACCAGACCGTCAAGGAGAATAACACCTTCCCCTTTTTCACGTACCAAAACAGGATTAATTTCAGCTTCCAGAACCCGTTCATGCATAGCAAGTTTAGATACGTTCACAACGGCAGCAGCCAACGCTTCTAAATCACCTAATGGGCCATTTCGGAAACCGCGCAGTAAAGCGAACCCTTTGACCTCATCAAGCATTTCCAAAGCTATTTCATGGTTTACTGGTGCAGGACGCAAAGAAATATCCTTATAAATCTCTGTCATTACACCACCAAGGCCGACAGTAATCATTGGGCCGACCACTGGATCACGGTTCAGACCGATAATAGCTTCGCCCAGACCTTTTTCCATTTTCTGAACAAGGTAGGCATCAACCGTGGCACTCGGTGCGCGTTCAGCCACATTGGCTCTCATTTCAACCAAGGCATTTTGCAACTCACCCACATCTGCCAAACCAACTTTCACACCACCGATTTCAGATTTATGCTGGACATCACGAGAAACGACTTTCAAGACATATGGGCCTTCAAACTCGATATTCGCAGGAATATCATTATCTGCACCAACCACATAGGAAGTAGGTGAAGTCAGTGCCAGATCCGCAAACAGGTTACTCGCCTCGACTTCCGTCATCGCACCAGCTTGTGTATTGGAGATCCTGTCGATAGCATCTTTCGAAAGCTCTGTATTTTCATTTTGCATTAAGACATCTGATGCCAGCAAAGCATCGATTGCCTCAGCAGCGCTTTCCCCTGTTCGGAAAGCAGGAACCCCATTTGCGTTAAACAAATTCAAACTTTCTGGCGCATGAGGAATTGCCATCGCTACAACAGGTGCAGCCCCTTCAGGCGCTTCCTTCACCGCATCCACAATAGGATTTACCGCAAGTTCCGGGTTAAACTGGGAAGATGAACCAATTACGGTGACAATCAACCCGCTTTCTGGGTCGTTGATCAAAGTTGAGATAACGGCCTTCATGGTATCATACTTAGTACCAGCCAAAGTTACATCAACCAGAGGACCTTTTTTGATATTCAAGCCCCCTTCAGCTAATTTGGCACGAGAGGTATCGCTCATGGTTGCCATAGGTACACCGCGAAGCCCAATCAGGTCATAAACCATGCCACCGCCGCCGCCTGTTGTTGTTACAACAGTGACCTTTTTGGGACGATGAGAAAGTTGTTTTTTAACACGTAAGGCATTTGACATTTCGACCAAAGCTTCAAAGTTTTCCACCCGATGAATACCGTGACTGTCGAGGAAGGCCTCAATAGCACGCCCTCCCCCAACCATAGCCCCTGTATGTGAGGCAGCAAGCGATTGACCGGCACCAGAACGTCCAACCAGATAGGCAATTACTGGCTTACCAGCCTTTTGTGCCATTCTAGCAAATTTCGCAATTTCACTGGGACGGCGAAGAGTTTCCAGAAACAGGGTAAATCCTTCAATTTCCGGATCATCCACCAAAACTTGACCAAGTTCACCAACACCCATACACGCTTCATTACCCACAGAAATATAAGACTTGAAACCAAGCCCTAATGCAGCACCACGTGAAAGCATTGCCCCAATCATACTGCCGCTTTGGGATAAAACCGCGAACTTGCCTGTTGGCAGTTTAGAACTTGCAAATGCAGCATTGGACGTGCAAACAAATTTACGGGTTGTTTCAACAACTCCTGTACTATTTGGGCCAATGACGATGATACCGTATTCAGCTGCGATTTTTTCCAAACGTTCCTGTCGCTCAATACCGTCACCACCAGATTCAGCAAAACCATCAGCAAGCATGGAAACTACTTTCACACCTGCTTTGCCACAATCTTGCAGTACAGCCAAAGCTGGCTCTGCATCCAACAGAATATAGGCATGGTCTACAGGCTCAGGAATATCTGAAATGCTTGGATAGGCCTTGACACCCTGAACCTCATCGCGGCGCGGGTTAACCGGATAAACCCTACCTTCGAAGCCATGATCATTCATGAAAGCTTGAGGGCGGGCCGTAAGCCGGCCTTTTGTGCCAGAGGCTCCGATCAAAGCCACAACATTCGGGTATAGAATTTTATTTTTGATATCTTGGTTAGACATTTTGTTATACTTTCGGGGGGCGCTGGTCGAAACGACGTTCAAAAATATTTTCGGCAATACGGTTTTTGAGAATTTCAAGGGAACCACCCGCAATTTGCCAGCCACGCGTTCTACGGAAACAATATTGCGCTAAACTTTCTTCACTGAAACCAAGACCACCCATGACCTGCATACTTTCATTTGCGGCAAAAAAACCTGCTTCATTACATGCTAGTTTTGCAATCGCGGTATCATAGGCTGATGGGAGACCATCAGATGACAATGCTGCACGCATCAATAACAACTGGGCAGAATCTAGCTTCATTGCCATTTCGGCAAATTTCCATTGTAAGCCTTGGAATTCGCATAGAGGGCGGCCAAACTGTTTACGATCCAAAGCATGTTCTTTGGCTAAATTAAAAGCATGACGTCCAACAGCAACTGCACGAGCTGAATTACCTAAGCGCTCAACATTGAAACCAGAAATTTGCTTTTTAAAACCACCTTCACCAAGTAAGACATTTTCTTTCGGAATATACACATCATCAAAATAAAGTTGAGACCAGCTTTCGCCATTCACAAACATGGATGGCTGTCCGATCGTCAGCCCCTCTTGATCTCGCTCGACCAGTACCGAGCCGATACCACCGACACCGGGCCCAAAGCGGCAGTAGACCAGAAAGACACTTGCTTCACTACTGTGTGTGCCAAAAATCTTACTCCCATTGAGACGGAAGCCATCACCGTCCGGAGTTGCTTTGGTGCGAAGCTCAGTTACAGCGGAACCAGCATCAGGTTCTGTCATACCTACGGAAATGATTGCGGTCCCATTCAAGAGGCCCGGCATGTACTTTTCTTTTTGTGCAGGCGAACCGTATTCAGCGAATGTGCGAATTGCACCAAAATTACCGGCCTGCACAACATCTGCACTTCGTGGACAAGCTAGAGCGACTTCTTGAATGGCGATAATCGCATCCATAAGACTTCCACCATGCCCGCCATCTTCTTCTTTAACCAGAATACCAAGAAGCCCCATATCAACGAGTTTTTTTACCACATCTTGTGGGAAATGTGTTGTATGCGCCCGCTCTAATGCACCCGCTGCAAGTTCTTCTCTTGCAAATTTAGCAACATGATCGCGTAAGAAAATCTGGTCTTCTGTTAAAAATTTTTCCATCAAATATTATCCTGCTTTAATTTTAATTCTGTTCATCAGAAATTATTAAAGTCCTTACAAAACCGGTCTTCAGTTGTACAATACCACTAAGCAATGCGGCCAGATCGAACTCGATCACTAGATTAGATATGAAAGCACGAGATAAAACAGACTAAATTTCGACCATGTATTACATTTCGTTATAGATATAAGTAACTGTTCATAAAGAGAATCTAACAGAGTTTATATCGTGAAGTATTATTTCACACTCAACATCTATGAGTGAAGCAACCTTCCACTTTGTGGACCCCTGACAATAATCTAAGCGCTTAATTCCCGCTGGATTCACATCTCAAGTGCAAATTGAATATTTTCAAGAAATGCCTCAGCGGCTGTCCTGAAACCGAGGCATTTTCGGGATGTTGTGTTTAAATTCTATGTGATGTCATCCATATCCTGTTTGCTGTAATTCTTTCCCATAGCAATTCCAGTACATAACCGAAGCGCACTTCATTTGTGAGTTTAGCTCGGAATGTGACGGAATGAGTTATACTGCCCCATCAGCACAAAGGACATTATGGGACAAGTTCTACACGCAAGCGCCAAGACCACGCCCACATTCTGCCCTGAACTGGGCAACACCAAACGAGTTCTATCGCTCTTGTTTTGAGGTACCCTAAAACAAGAGCGATAGAACGACAGTTACATGCCATACCTAACTCACATCAGTTATGGGAAGGGAGCAATTCTGACTTTCCTGCGCTGTTATCTTTACTTGCGAAATGTCAAAGGTTTTACTTTGGTATGGAACCATACACGTGTCTATCGCCTTTACTGTGAACAGGAGCTCAATTAACCAATTCAGGCCCAAAAACGGATAAAACGGGATAAGCCCGAGGCCTTGCCATAGAAGTTGATTAAACACCTAAAATTAATTTCAAGTCCGAACTCTTCTATTCACTGCAACATTTTTCAGAAGTATTACAATTACAAATAGCGCACAACCCAACAAGTCTGTTTGCCATCCTGGTAAAAGAAAAGCCATAGCACTTAGCGCAATCAAAACTCTAGACACGAGTGTCAATCGCCCCAAATAATACATCCAGCCTTCAAAACATGCAGATATCAACATAACAGCAACTAATGCGGTCCCTATATCATGCAGAATATCGATTGGAGCACCTTTTAAAATCAAGGTAGGATTCAGCACAAAAATAAATGGTAAAATAATATTCACCACCCCCAAGCGCATTGCTTGAAATCCTGTCTTAAGCGGATCAGAATTTGCAATCGACGCAGCTGTAACTGCAGCTAATGCAACAGGTGGAGTAATGTAACTCATCATTCCCCAGTATAAGATGAATAGATGGCTAGCGACAGGATCCAGACCGAACTTAATCATTGCAGGTCCCAAAATGACTGCAAGAAATACGTAACAGGCACTAACCGTCATCCCCATACCAAGTATGAAACTTGTCAATGCACCAAAAACAAGCAGCAAAATTACACTATCACCTGCAAACTGTAGCAATTCTCGAGAGAAAGCTCCCCCGACACCTGTATAGGATAGTGCCCCGACAATCAGTCCAACGCCTCCCAAAACCCCGGTAATTGAAGCAAAGTTTTGTGCTGAATTATCCAGAATATCTTTTAGGTTGCGTATGCTAAAATTTGTTTTTTTATTTAAGAAACTCGTAACGATAAGTACTAAGGTGGCGTAATATGGTGCTTGAGCATCCAAACCAACACCCACAAGTAAGTATATCAAAAACGCAATGGCAAAAAGATAATGCCAACCCTGTTTCAGTGTGGCTTTCAAATCTGGTAATTCTTCTTTTTCAACTCCTTTCAAGCCTGTACGCGCAGCATAAATATCAACCTGAAACAGAAGAGCGATGTAAAACAACAATGCCGGAACAAGCGCAGCGGTAATAACAGTCCCGTAACTTACATTCAGATACTCAGCCATAATAAAAGCGACAGCCCCCATTACAGGGGGCATCAACGTACCACCAGTTGAAGCACAAGCTTCAACTGCTGCAGCATAACGTGCCGGATAACCTGTACGCTTCATTGTGGAAATAGTAATCTGACCTGTAGTCACGACATTGGATATAACACTGCCGCTCAATGACCCAAAAAGCCCACTTGCCAAGATCGCGACTTTGGCAGGCCCTCCCCGAGAGCGTCCCAACAAAGCATTCGCAAATGCCATAAAAAACTCCCCCCCGCCAGTAGCCACCAAGGCAGAACCGAAGAGCAGGAATCCGATAAGTAATCCGGCAACAACCCTCATTGGCACGCCGATAATACTTTCCGTACCCAAGGCATGCATCCTGATTACTTCTTCCAATGTACTTGGCGGCCCCCAAAGAAAGCCGGGCATATACTCAGCAAAAAGAGGAAAAACAAAAAATACGGCCCCTATAGTGAAAAGGACCATACCGCCAGTACGGCGAAGTGCCTCCAAAATAAGAAAACAAAACATTCCTGCGAGCAGCGTCGGCAATGGAGGTGCGACAACGTCCCAACCTTGCTGAATTATTTTCGAACCATTGTAAGCAAAATAAAAGGACAAGCCGATAACCAGGATACTTAAAAATAAATTCAATATGAAATGTTGTTTATTTCTTGGAAACAGTAAAAACACAGAAGAAACAAACAAGCCAACCAGAATGTAATAGTACGATGTATCCAACAATGTATAATCAGAGAAAAATCTTAAATTAAAAACCTGATTCACATTGAGAGAAACGCCGACAAAAGCACAAATAAATACCCAATAATTTTTTATAACATCAAAGAATTTTAAAGTTTTATTATCAGCTGAATGAGCTGCAGTTATTGATAACTTTTCCATCAACTTTAGCCTTGAGAAATAATAACCTGAAAAAAGGCCTGTGCCTGCATGTACAAGCAGGCACAGGTTTCAATATAAATCATGAATTCTTATCGCGATATTCCTGCCAAAACACAGGCCATTCACTCTGAATATCTACTTTCACACCCTTTTCTTTTTTCTCAATACGTATTTCATTAAATGCAGCTTGAGCCTCATCCCAAAGACGTTTAGTTTTTTCCAATCTGACTAGACGGGCATCCTGCCAAGCTTGGTCTTCTTCTGTCCAAATACCTTTTTCCTTTGCATAACGAACTGCACCATCGTGTATAGGGGCATCCATAGGCGTACGAAGAGCTTTGGTTACAGCCCATTCAGATGATCCTGATGTCGCATTTTTGAAGACATCATACGTTTCATCAATAGCCTTGACCAACTGATAAACATCCTCCTGAGAAGTCTGGGCATATGTTGTAATCATGGGATAACGATACCCCATTAACCAGACAGGCTTGTCTTCGCTTAACCCCGCGCCGTTTCCGCTAAGAACAGGAGATTGGAAGTCTGTGATTGCACGAACCGCTTCCCATGCCTTTGTATCTTTGGGGTCATATGCGGGCCAATAAAGCCCCCGCGACGAAGCTTCCATTTCCCTTACAACAGATGAGGATGGAACTGCATTGCGAGCGTCAATTTGACCAGCCTCCATAGCAGGACCCATTGCCGAATAGCTACCGAAAAACACAACATCAACATCTTTTCGGGTCAAACCGCCATAAGCTAACTGCGCATCAGTTTTCACATTGACAGACGGATTACCTTTTACATAACCGACACGTTTGTCACGTAAATCGGAAATCGTTTTCACACCAGCATCCGCAGCGACAGCCAAACCATTTACGGCGGGACGGCCCATAACAATACGCAAATCCTGCGGTCCCCATGACGGATCAGAAAACTCATGCATGGCTTCTGTTGCAAAGAATACTTCGTTTGCTAGAAAGCCATATTTTGCTTTACCTGTTGTCAAAGGCAAAATTCTTCCAACTGAAGTTCCAGAGGGAACAATCCTAATGCGTGTTTCCTTTTCTTCCTGCAAAGCATTACCAATAGCCGAGGCTTCGGCGTAACCGCTACTTCCCAGGTCATACGACGTCCATACCATAGTGCGTTCCAAATCTGCCGACAATGCAGCATTCGCTGAAAACGACAAGACCACACTGGATGCAATAACAGCAATTTTCTTCAACATAACTCACCCTGTTTTTAGTAATTTTTAATATGAATAGTTTGTGGAAATAACAGCAGCCAAATCTGAAACAATTCCTGTCGCCTACCACAATAAAAAACTTATTAACTTAGCTATCTAGTTCAGTACATACGCCTACCATTAGTCATGCCCAATTTTTTGTTATGAATTTAGGGTCAGGACTCATTGATTGAGATAAAAGATCACCAATATAGCTATACATATCATTGAAAAGAACGCATGTGCACAACGGTCATATCTGGTCGCGACACACCGCCAACCCTTAAGTTCTCCAAACATATTCTCGACTTTATGCCACTGCTTATAAAACTTTCTGTTGGGCTTGATTTTCTGCTTGCGGTTTTTCGGAATGCAAGGCTTGGCACCTTTCTCCCTCGGGACTTCCCTAACCATCTCATACGGCGGGGAATATCCCTTTTCATCATCTCTTCGAGCGAAGTGAGGAAAATTGAGCAAGCTCGCAGCCGTTCGGTAGCCTTGAGATGTGTGGCGTCAATTTGAGGCAGTTCAGGAAAGCCTTTATCAGCGGCAAGTCCTGCAAATATCTTGTCAAAGAAACCAAAAGCTTCATGTCACAAAATAAAAAAGCCAAATATATATTTCAAACATTAAATGTTAAATTCTATTTGGCTTTTTAACTCGAACTTAAAAGTCAAATCTGAAAATCATTTTCAATAACTTTAATCATAGCGGGATAATAATTATCAGCAAATCCAGCTGCTTTTGTCTTACCCAAGATTTCGTTGGTCAAATTAGCCAGACGTGAACGTAATTTTGCATTGTCCGCAAGTTCAAGTGCAAGAGACATATCTTTAAGGGCGTAATTAGTTGGGAATGCCTTTAAAGGGAAATCATCAATTGCCAAAGATTTCATTCCAGCATTACGTAGCATAAAACTATCAGCGGATCCGAGGCTCATAACATCGAACAAAACCTGACCATCCACACCGTTTTCTCGACCGATTGATAAAGCCTCTGCTAAAGCATAAACATTCATGAAAACGACCATGTTATTTAAGATTTTAACAACCTGACCATTACCTACAGCACCACAATATGTTAAATCGGTCCCCATACATTCCAGATACGGTTTGACGGTTTCAAAAACATCTTTATTGCCACCAATCATAATACTTAGCGTACCAAGTCTAGCCGCCTCTCGGAGGCGAGCAACTGGCGCATCCAGATATTCAATACCTTGTTCCTTTAACATTTCCGCGATCTCGCGTGTTTTGGAAACAGAACTGGTACTCATATCAACAACAATTGAGACCCTCACACCCTCATTAGCTGTCACCATTCCCAGTAACTCTTCACACACAGCTTCCACCTGAACATGACTTGGCAGGGATAAGAAGATCACATCAGCATTTCTGGCAACTTCACCTATACTATCGCAAACAATCAAGCCTTCCTTGGCTACACGTTCCAATGGCTCCTTATTAAGGTCAGCTCCATAGACAGGCAGATTACTTTTGCGAACCACATTGGAACACATCCCCTCTCCCATCACACCTAAACCTATAAAACCCAGAGTTTTTACTGATTTCATGTCACTCTCTTTTCTCTGTCTTTTTGGCACATCATGCGTAGCCAAACTAAAAAATATTCAAAAACAAACTACAGAACCCTCTCTAAATTTCAGACAAACAAATAGTTATACCTGCCTAACATTTAAAATGATTATCGATGAAAATTTATGGTCTAAATTTCGATACAAAATAAAACGATTTCAAATCTTTTGCGACTACATATGCTACGACTACATTAATAGGGTGAAAATACACTCAGATACGTATCGGACGACATGGCCAAGTAGCATGAAGCGATCTTGAAATCAGACAATTAACAGATTGGGATGGCTGCACATGTTGGAGAACCTAAAAAACTTTAAAAATACAAAAGATAATACCGTTTCACAGGGCAAATACCTGTCGACTGTCTTTCTCATGGAAATTGATCATCAGGAATACCTAATCAATATCCATAACGGTGTTGTTGTAGATGTGAAAACGGGACCTTTTGTAATGCCTCGCTGGTCCTTTGCGCTTCGTAGCACGTTGGAAATCATGGAAGAATTCTGGAGTGAACGGCCCAAACCTGGCTTTCATGACCTCATGGCGCTGATCAAATTCAAACGTATGCGGGTAGACGGTGATGTTCAACTGTTCATGACACACCTGTTCTTCATAAAAGCACTTATGGAAAGCATGCGCAACAAGGACTTAAAATCATGACTGTAAACTTCGAACCCATCATTGGCCGATATTTTCAAGCCAGTATTAACGATCAACCGCACAGAATATATATGGAAGAAGCAGGCCAAGGCATACCGCTTTTATGCCTTCACACAGCTGGTTCAGACGGGCGCCAATATCGAAGCTTGTTAAACAGCAAACAGATTACCAACCATTTTCGCGTCATCTGTTTCGATATGCCCTGGCATGGTAAATCATCTCCCCCGCCCGGTTGGCACAAGAAAGAATACAAACTCACATCTCAACAATATCAAGAGATGATTTTATCTGTAATTGAAACCCTCAATATCGAACGTCCTGTCGTTATGGGCTGTTCCATTGGTGGTAGAATAGTGCTGCATCTGGCAAGAAACCATCCTGAAAAGTTTAGGGCATTGATCGGTCTTCAGTCAGGCGCCCATGTGAACCCATATTATGATTTAGAATATTTACACCGCCCCGATATTAACGGTCAGGTCTGCGCCGCTATTGTAAGTGGCCTGATTGGCCCCAATGTCCCAGAAGATGAGAAATGGGAAACCCTATGGCATTACATGCAGGCTGGCCCAGGAATTTTTAAAGGCGACCTTCATTTCTACACTGATGACGGCGATATCCGTGAAGATTTGTCAGATATTGATACGCAAAAGTGTCCACTGTACCTTCTAACTGGCGAATATGATTATTCGAGCACTCCAGAAGATACGGTGGATTTAGTCAATCGTATACCCGGTTGTGACTACCAATTAATGACAGGCTTGGGACATTTCCCAATGAGTGAAGACCCCCCAGCGTTTATTGAGTATTTGCATCCTATCCTGAATAAAATTATGTCCCAACCCAGTCGGTGAAAACAATGGATACAATGAATAACATCAACCTCGCTAATACTGAAAACCTGATCTATTTTACAAAACAGCTCAGTTGGGAAAATTTACCGTCAGACGTTCAACACGCAGCCAAACGTCATTTTATAGATACGCTTGGAGTGATGATCGCCGGTATGCAAGAAGATGTCTCCCGTAAACTGGCTGATATTTATCAAAACTTGGATACAAACGGGGCCATAACCTTACCAGGTGCAAAAATGTCCTTAAACATGCTTGATGCAGCAATGATGGGCGGTACTGCAGCCCATGGAATAGAATTAGATGATGGATATCGACAGGGTTCCCTTCACCCGGGCGTGACGGTAATTCCATCATTGCTTCCCGTGGCTATTGAACGGTGCGTCTCAGGCATTGCTTTACTTGAAGCACTTGTCGTGGGGTACGAATGCGTTACTTCTCTGGCGCAAGCCGCACACCCGCGTCTGAGACAAAGAGGGTTCCACCCTACATCCGTCCTCGGTGTCTTTGCATCGGCATTAGCCACAGGCAGACTACTCGGCCTCTCCTCAAATCAACTGCAAAGTGCGATGGGGATTGCAGCCAGTTCTGCAAGTGGTCTCTTTGCCTTTCTCAGGGGAGGGACAGATGTCAAACGTATACATGCTGGTCAAGCAGCGCGATCTGGATTAGCCGCAGCGTTATTCGCCGAAACAGGAATAGGCGGCCCCGCTAATGTTCTTGAGGGTAAAGATGGTTTCCTACAAGCCTATCTGCAATTTGAAAACGCTGATAAATTCAATCTTAGTCTACCGCCTGAGCATGATTACAGGATAACAGATTGTTACATCAAACCTTACGCGTGCTGTAGACACCTACAACCCGCTGTAGATGCTGTTCTCAATATCATGCACACAAAAAACATCACACCTGATTCAATCTCAAGAATTGAAGTGGAAACCTATTCAATCGCTGCAGCACATGCCTTCACTCTGTGGGAAGGCTTTGCAGATGCTCAACTTAGTTTTCCTTATGTTTTAGCCGTTGCAGCCTTATACGGCGATGTTGCCTTAAAACGATTTGATCAAAAAACCCGGACAAACGCAAAAGTCAATCAACTCGCAAATAAAGTCTCCATAGTTTCCAATGATGAAATGGATAGCCTTTATCCAAATGCTCGACCGGCAAGGGTCACAATATTAACCACAAGTGGAAAGACTTTGACAAATTTTGCCGAAGAAGCTCTCGGCTGCAAGGCTTATCCAATATCCGATATAAAACTTGCTCAAAAATTTAACAGTTTAACTGAGCCTTTGCTCGGCAAGAGGAAAACAGAAATTCTTCTTGAACAATTGTGGAACATTGACCTAACAGGGAATGTTTCCGATATTTTCAAAAGGATAGAATAAAATGCTTGAGAACAAAGTTTTCGCCCTTCGTTTTGCAACAGTCGAACGGAAGTTGTCCGACACTTTCCTTGGATGGCAGGAAAAAGATGGCCCTATTGATTTAGACTTCTATTTCTGGGTCATAAAAACAGAAAGCAAAATCATCCTTGTCGATACCGGCTTTAGTGAAAACGCAAGCAAGAAACGAAAAAGGCAGTACATCCACACTCCATCTGAAGCCTTGCAAAACTTGGGAATTTCCCCCATGGATGTTACGGACGTTATAATTACTCATTTGCATTTTGATCACGCTGGTAACACTGACCTGTTCCCCAATGCCTCATTTTACCTACAAGAAGAAGAGATGGCATTCGCGACAGGCAAATTGATGAACCATAAAGAATTAAATCACCATATTGATATTGAGGACGTAACCAAAGTATTGGAACTTGTCTATGCAGGGCGCGTCCTGTTTGTAAATGGTGATTATGAAATTGCGCCGGGTATAACAATCCACCTTATTGCTGGACATACTCCCGGTATACAGTCCGTACGAATAGAAACACAACGCGGGCCCGTCATAATAGCATCAGACAGCATCCACTATTATGCCAACTATAACAATAAGATGCCTTTTCCTGGCATGGCTGATTACGCCGGGAAACTGGAAGGATATCGCAAAATTAGGGCGCTAACAGATCATAATGATCTAATCATTCCTTCCCATGACCCACTTGTTCGTCATCGCTATCCAAAAACGAATGACCAAACGGACATTGTCTCACTTCATCTACCTCCATCATCTAGCTACCCCCTCGAAAGAGAAGAACAATGACACAAACACAAAGAAAGCCGTCCCCCTATCCTGAGTTGGGCCTCGTAATCGCTGGAAATTTTACATTTGCAGAGAACCGAAACACGATTAAAGTTTTCAATCCAACAACTGGTGATATTCTCGGGATGTTACCAGTTGCAACTGAAAACGATGTTGATACCTCTCTTTCAGAAGCATGGAATGGTTTTTTGACATGGTCATCTATGTCAGCCATTGATCGCGGAAACATCCTGCACAAAGCCGCACGCCTGATGCGTGAAGATAAAGAAAACCTAGCAGATTTGATCACCTATGAGCTTGGCAAACCTTATTTCAGTGAATCTCTCCCCGAAATTGAACAAGCGGCTGGAATGTTTGAATGGTACGCCGAAGAAGGACGTCGTTCATATGGCCGGGTAATTCCATCTCGTGATGGTTCAGATCAATTTTCCTATCGGGAACCTGTGGGGCCCATCGCTGCATTCAGTTCATGGAACGCGCCCTCCGTTACCCCCTCAAGAAAAATTGCAGGCGCTCTCGCCGCAGGATGTTCTGTAATTCTGAAAGGTTCTGAAGAAACGCCTGCAACAACGCTCGCGATTGCTAGATATCTGGAAAAAGCTGGATTACCTAAAGGCGTCGTGTCCGTTCTATTTGGTGATCCCCTTATGATATCAGAGAAATTACTGACGTCCGACATCATAAGAGGTGTAACATTTACCGGCTCCACGTATGTAGGCAGACAACTAGCTTCAAAAGCAGTCTATCATATGAAACGCCCCATCTTTGAACTAGGTGGGCATGCACCAGTGTTAATTTTCGATGACATTGATATTGAGAAAACCGCCAAAGCGGCGGTTACAGCAAAATATCGTAATAGTGGACAAATCTGTACATGTCCGACTCGATTTCTCATCCAAGATTCTATTTTTGAAGCTTTCACAGATGTCTTTACATCAATAACAAAGGAGATTGTTCTCGGAGATGGCTTTAACCCTGCAACTCAAATGGGACCACTTGGGAACAAAAGCCGAATTCCTGCAATCGAGAAGTTTATTGAAGATGCTCATGCACGCAAGATTACGATCACGACAGGAGGAAAGCGACATGGTGATAAAGGTTATTTCTTTGAACCAACCGTTATGAAGAATGTCCCACTGGATGCTATGGCACATAACGTAGAACCGTTTGGCCCTCTCGCAGTGATGACCAAATTTCCAACTATTGATGACGCCTTAACAATTGCAAACCGTCTTCCTTTTGGGTTGGCCTCTTATGTCTTTACCAATGACATTAATACAGCCAAAAAGGCATCAAAAGAATTACAGGCGGGTAACGTCATCATAAACCACTGGCGTGTTTCTTACCCGGAAACTCCCTTTGGCGGAGTTCAAGACAGTGGCTTGGGAAATGAAGGCGGCATTGAAGGCCTTCAGGCCTTTCAAAACATAAAATACGTCAGTCATAAATAATATTAATCAGACAGTTTAACCGGTTTGAAATCGGTTAAACTGTCTCTTATTTAAAAAATTCCGGTTGTTGACCACAGGTGCGCAACAACCAATCAATAAAATATTTAACTTTAGGTGCGGTCGATTTAAAGGTTGGCCAGACAACCCAGTAAGCAGTATCCTTTTCAACGCTTTGATTAAAGGGGCGAACAAAAACACCTTGATCAATCTGAGCTTTAAGAGTGTTAAGTTCCCCAATAGCCAACCCCAGCCCTTCCCGAACAGCCCCATAAGTCAAAATAGAAGATTTATATTCCACCTCAGCTTTAGGCACATTGTTTACTTTACAATTATCAATCCAATCTTGCCAGTCACGACGCCGGTACCGCGACTGTAGAAGCGTTGTAAATCTGAAATTATCCGGGTTATCAAATAAATCAAATTCTTGCGCATAAGCCGGACTGCATAACATATCAATTTCAGCCGGGAATAACTTACGAGCCTTTGAGTTTGACCAGTCACCATGTCCAAGCTGAATCGCTACATCAAGCTTTGTTCCTCTGAAATCCAAGGGTTTCACCAATGTATCCATTCTAATTGTATAATCTGAATACTGACTATTGAACCCTTTTAATTTGGGCAAAAGCCAATAATATGAAAGTGTCGGATAGACTCGCAAATCAATGGTTTGCTCACGCTCTTTTGTCATCAAGTTTCTCATCACACCATTCAAGTCTTCAAACAGTGGGGTGATTTCCTGACTTAAAGCTTGCCCTGTTTCAGTAAGCTTTACAGATCGGGCACTTCTAACAAAAAGTTCGGTATTAATGTAATCTTCAAGGACACTTATCTGTCGACTGACGGCGACTTGTGTAACGCCAAGTTCACGAGCTGCAGCTGTAAACGTTTGATGTCTTGAAGCTACTGCAAACACATGCAGAGGATTCAGCGGTATGATTGAATAAGAACTAGACATGACTTCACAATACATTAATGACCCAACAAATACCCGAAAGAAATTCAAGTCGATTTGTTGAAGGATTCATCTTCCATAAAAAAGCACTCTTTAACCTTACTTTAAGAACAAAGAGTTCTAACAATATCCGGCTGCCCAGACAAAAAAATATTTTTCCAAAGTTAGGTCTATGTATCAAACGGCCCAAGCTTGTATATCACAAAATAGCAACAAAACTAACCTGTTCACAGACTTCCCATAACATAACAATACGTTATGGGTACAAAACATTTAACCATTTTAAACTTAGTTGGAGACTATGCAATTTTTGACCCTCTAAAATACAAAATAAAAATATCGGGAGTGTCACATTTGGAAAAATTAGATAAAATTCTGAAGTTTATATCAGTCATACTGGTGTACATATCAGCAACATGTTTGCTCTCAATGATGCTTCATGTCACTTCAGACGTATTTCTTAAATACGCAATAAACCTTCCCATCCCCGGAACAGCAGAAGTCGTGGCCTATTACTATATGGTCGCCGCAGTCTTCCTTCCTTTGCCTTATGTCGAAATTCGTAATGGCGGCATTTTCATTGATTTAATTTATAACAAATCAAATAGAATAATCCGGCGTACCATGGCAACTTGCTCATACTTAGGACAACTAGTCTTTTTTCTTTTGCTGGCATATCAGACATTACTTGATAGCATTGAGTCGTTCGCACGGCAGGACTTCGTTGAAGGGCTCATTCAGGTTTACACATGGCCCGCACGCTTTTTTCTTCCCTTTGGTTTCAGCCTTGCTGCCTTGGTTACTATACTGAGACTTTTCCAGATTTTTTGTTCAAAAAACTGGGAAGACTACTTAGCATACAATGCAAACGAAGAACCTGATCGACCTATTCAGGAGCCAGTCTAATGGATCGTCTCGAAATAGGTATTATTGGTATCATTGCAACCCTTATCCTGATCGCAGCCAGAATGCAGGTCGGCGTTGTCCTTGGGATTGTATCATTTGTGGGCATTAGCGCCCTAACAAACACAAAAGCAGCATGGGGCATTGTTACAGCAATCCCTCATAATTTCATCGCTCAATGGAGCTTGAGTGCTGTGCCAATGTTCCTTGTTATGGGATATCTGGCTTCACAAACAGGACTAACAAAAGGACTTTTTTCCAGCGCTCGAATATTACTAGGTCGGATTCCCGGTGGCTTAGCATCAGCTTCCGTCATTGCATCAGCCATGTTTGCATCTGCGTCAGGGTCCAGTGTGGCAACAGCTGCGGCATTTTCACGGATTGCTGTCCCTGAAATGCTGAAGTCAAACTACAAACCATGCCTTTCTACAGGTGTTATCGCGGCTTCAGGCACGTTGGGATCCCTTATTCCTCCTAGCGTACTCATGATCCTTTATGGGATTTTTACGGAAACATCTATTGGGGCTCTTTTTGTCGGAGGCATCATTCCTGGAATATTGTCAGCCATTATTTACGTTGTAATGATAACAATGCGAGCCAAAGCAGATCCTGAACTCGCGCCCTTAAACGAAACAACATATTCCACCGCAGAGCTTATAGCCGCAATCAAAGACATATGGCCACTTCCCACACTCATCCTTGGCGTCCTTGGTGGAATGTTTGCAGGTATATTCACCCCGACAGAAGGTGGAGCGATTGGTGCATTTATCGCAGCATTGATCGCTCTCAGCCGAAAATCCTTGAATGTTAAAGCCGTAAAAAATGCACTTTTTGAAACTGCGGAAGGCACATGTGCAGTTTTCTTTATCGCCATTGGCGCATCCATGTTTTCAAAATTCATGGGATTATCAACAGTACCAACTGAATTAGCCAATACCGTACTTCCATATGTTGATTCACCCGTGGCCATCATCTTGGCATCCTCGGTTTTATTTATCATTCTCGGCATGTTCGTTGATGGCATTTCACTGATGCTACTAACAATTCCTATTGTCCTTCCTGTACTTACTCAACAGGGGGTGGACTTGGTGTGGTATGGGATCATTATGATAAAACTATTAGAAATCGGACTGATCACTCCCCCAGTAGGCATGAATGTATATGTCATAAAAAGTGCACTCGGATCAAAAGTTGAATTAACCGAAATATTTAAAGGGACATTCTGGTTCTTGGGAATGGATATTTTAACTCTTATCCTCCTTGTCCTTTTCCCAAGCATTACCCTCTTCTTACCAAGCCTAATGAACTAGCAGGGGCTTTCACATAAAAATGGAGACAACAATGTTATCAAACAAAAAAGCATTCATTGGTTTTGCTTTATCCTTTTTAACTATCTCATCTGTTGCAAATGCCGAGAATTATTCTGCAAGCAGCTGGGTGCCTGAATCCCACGTAATTACACAGAATTTCTTCACTGAATTTAGTAAAAATGTAAATGAGAAAACAAAAGGCAACATTAATTTTGAAGTATACTCAGCTGGAGCCTTGTTACCTCCAAAAGGTACTCTTGATGGCGTAAAATCCGGTATTGCTCAATACGGTTACATTGCGACTGCATATCAACCTGCTCTGTTCCCCAATGCAAACATTTTAAATGAACTTGCATTTGTTTCAAAAGATCCAGTTGCAGCCGCATTTGCATCTACAGAAGTCAGCATGCTTAACCCTATAATACAAAAAGAATACAACGGCCACGATGTGGTCTTTGGTGCTGGTTACTCTACAATGAGTTATAATTTTATTTGCAGCACTCCTATTCGTACCATTGAAGACCTTAAAGGGAAAAAAATTAGAACAGCTGGAGGAGCTCATGTTAAATGGGTCAGCTCTTTAGGAGCTATTCCTGTAAGCGTATCAACCTCAGAAATGTATAGCGGTTTACAACGAGGCTCTATCGATTGCTCTATGGCAGATTCCACCTTTCTCACCAGTAGTTTCAAATTACAAGAGGTTGCAAAATTCATTACAAACCTTAACATGGGGTCACATACATCAGGCGGAATGATCCTAAACAAGGATTTTTGGAAATCGCGAACAGTTCAAGAACGCAAAATCTTACTGGACTCACTAGCAGAAAGCTTAGCAAATCTTGAAGTAAATTGGGAAGCTGAAGCCCAAAAAGCATTCATTGATGCACAAAAGGAAGGAGTGGAAGTGATCGAGGCAAGCAAGGAAATGAAAACTGTGCTTGATAACTTCAATAAAGATTACGTAGCCAACCTCGCTAAAAACACTAGCGAAACCCGCAAGGCAACAGCCCCAGATCAACTGATCAAAGAATACCTCACAGTAGAAGAAAAATGGAGAAAACTACTGGCCAACATTGACCGTACAGACAAGGCAGCTGTTTTGGGTCTTTTGAAATCAGAAATTTACAATAAAATTTCTCCTAATAGCTATGGCCTATAATCAAGATGCCAAGCTAAGCTTTTAAAATGAATGTTCTGAAGGCGGAATAATATCGTTTATTCCGCCTTTCTCATTTATTCCTCCTGTAAATCTCAGTTTAACAGAAGGTGCTCTCCACTTTTAGGGAACGGGTCCACTCATATTCAGCAAATTAAGGGATATTTCTAAAGCGAATTGCTACGTCCACACCCATAAACGGTGAAATATCCCTTAGGATACTGTTTATGGGGGAACGGCAGACGTAGCAAAACCAGTTTAGCAAACGCCAGAAACATCGAGCAAGACAATCACTAAAAATTGAAAATGGAATATTCCCTCTAGCCTATCCATAAGGCATAGTATGAACACTCAATCGTGGGAAAGTGATATGTCTCCAGTTCTTAGAAAAGTTGTTACAGGCGGTCTGCTATTGTGGATGATTGCAGGAGGAATATATCTTGCTACCATCATGTTTGCCTTCATCTCAACAACTGAAATCCCTGTTTCATTCCGACAATTCTTTTGCGTTGAGCTTGAACACTTCACACTCGTACTGTCACTGAGCTTCACTTTATTTGTTGGCCCGTTATATCTATTTCGCCTTATCAGAACTGGCCCACTAAACATTCAAAACCCCGCCTTTAGAATTGGACTAATCGGCTTATTTCTCTGCATTGCCTTTCTTCAATTCACCCTTCTATTTGCAGTCCTAAAAACAGTTGGCGCTATGTCATACGAGACAAGTCAGCTTGCTTGTTGGGGGCATTATCCAAGTGACGAAGTAGTGGGCCAGAACACCTTAACTGAAAAGCTTGGTTTCCTAGCCCTTGTCTTCGTTTTTGCGTTTTTCCCAGTCTATCTTTTCAGGCGAACCTTAAAAGGTACGGTTTGAAGCTGCCCGGAATTTAACGCATCCATAATAATTTTTTCAGGTGGTAAATCGCTGTCTTTATATCGCTCATATAGCTGACGACCAATCTGGTTATTGTGTAAGTCCATCAGCAATTCACCATCCGTTTGATCAGAGCCTTGATAATATGACCTCAAGGAAGCAGTCTCATGGCCATCCCCAATGTTTTTTGCCCCCTCTACACCTAACTTTTTCGCCATCATAAATGACCAGTAAGCGTGACGGAAAGCATCACTATCATCGCTTCTTCCATTCTTGCCAAATTGCTTCTTCGTAAGGTTTCCAGCCTCCGTTGCCAACTTGTCTGCGATCTTGGCTTGCTCAGTATTCGCCACGGCGTTCCAAAGATCACCTCTTCCGTCAGGATCATAATTAAGCTCCTTAAACCCGGATCCATCACAAATTCTTTCCTTCCTCAAAATTAATTCATTGATAACAGTAAGTTATGTTAAAATAGACTGTATATAGAAAATACAGGGTGTTTTTTCGATGTTGTTTTCCA
>JABXIG010000005.1 GCA_013373205.1 Methylocystaceae bacterium
AATGCATCTGATGTGGACGGCGATGACCTGTCTGTCTCCAACGTTGCAGCCGACGGCGGCACGCTCACTGATAATGGCGATGGCACTTGGACGTTTGAACCTGCTGATGACTTTAGTGGAAACATTGATCTGTCCTATGACGTATCAGACGGCACCGAAACCGTTCAAGCAGGTGGTTCCATCACCGTTGAAGCTGTTGCGGATGGACCTACGATATCCATAAGCTTGGGAGAGGGTGTAACAACCACAACCGCTCCTGACCCTGTGGATGTAACGATCAATTCAAGCAACGTAACCAGCGGCGATAATGGTTTTACTGTTACGGGGCGTTCAATTGTGAATGGACAACAAACTGAAGCTTCTGCGGAGAATGTTCAAATTCATAGCGGAACACCAGAAGGCTTTGGTGTCAGTGGCAACGCCTCGGGATCCAGCTCTGAAATTGGCCATGATAGAGCCAGTGGTTTATCTGAAGAACTCGTGGTTGATTTTGATCAGGATATATCGTCTGTCGATGTCTCTTTTGCTTGGCAAAACTCAGAAGAAGAAGCCGCTTTTGATTTGTATAAAGACGGCGTAAAAGTCGGCGAAGGCAGTATAGTCGGTGGGAGTGACGGAATTGATCAAGCGGTAACCTTGACTGCTGACAATGGAGCTGAGTTTGACCAAATTGTCTTTAGCGCACCTGGAAACGATGATGACTTCCTGATCCATAGTATTGATTACCAAGTTACAGAAGACGGTGAAACGCATACGGACTTCCCAATTAATATATCTGTTGAATTGACCGACACAGATGGTTCTGAAAGCTTGTCAGATGTCACTTTGTCCGACATACCTGATGGAACAACCCTTTTAGTCAACGGTGAAGAAGTCAATGTAACCAATGGCTCTGCTGATATTTCAGTCGAAGACCTCGGTAATGTTGTCCTTCGCGTACCAGAAGGCAGCGATGACTTCAATCTGCAGGTATCGGCCACATCCACCGAAAGTGGTTCAAGCGATACAGCAACAACACAAATTTCTGAAACCATTACAGTTGATGATGTTATCGCAGAAAATAACGATAACAATGACAGCAATATCAGCAGGACTGATGCTGAAAACGAAAATGTCAATAATGATGACTATCGTAACGCTAGTGATGCCCAAAATGAGATGCCTGGCTACAGAGGCTTTAGTGAAGTCAACGGCAATGGCTATGACAATGATCTTCGAGGTCACAGCAAAGCCTGGCGAACAGATGGTGATGAACTTTACCAAGGTCGTGATGGGGATGATGTCTTAGGTAATAGCGGTAATAACTACGGCGATGACCTAATGATCGGCGGTGAAGGCGACGACATTGCCTACGGTGACACCGGTCATGACGTCATCTACGGCGATGACGGTGACAATATTGATGCTGTCAATGACAATGCGCCTGTCGGTGGCGACGATACCCTGTATGGCGGGTCCGGTAATGATGAAATCTACGGCGAAGGCGGTAATGACGTCATCGACGGCGGTTCTGGCAATGACTTCCTTGTTGGCGGGTCAGGTGATGACGAACTGGTTGGCGACTCAGGCAATGATACCTTGCATGGTGGCTCCGGTGAAGATGACCTGTCCGGTGGCTGGGGATCTGATAACCTTCAAGGCGGGTCCGGCAACGATACGCTGGATGGCCAAGGCGGCAACGACGTGCTGAACGGTGGCAGTGGTGACGATGTGCTCAAAGGTGGTGACGACTGGGGCAATGATACCCTGGACGGTGGTGCTGGTGACGACACCCTGTTGGGCGGCAATGGTTCTGACGTGCTGAACGGTGGTGACGGCAACGATACACTCGATGCTGGTGACAGCTGGGATAGCAATGAACTAAACGGTGGTGACGGTGATGACACTTTTTACGGTGGCCAGGGCAACGACACCATGATCGGCGGCGATGGTGACGACCTGTTCTACTTCGGTGAAGGCTCCGGCGATGATGTTGTCGATGGCGGCGATGGTGCCGGCTGGATGGATACCGTCTATCTGCAAAATGAAGATGGGACCGAAGTCAATGAAGATGACTGGACCATCGAGCTTGAAAGCGGCAGTATTGAAGAACAGGCCGATGGCTATATCGAACTGTCCGAGGATGCCGAAGGAACCATCACCTTCTCGGATGGGTCCGAACTCGACTTTGACGGGATCGACCGATTTGAATGGTAATCAACAGCTAATCAGGGCGGATCACAAATTGATCCGCCCTTTTTTTGTCTGTTGACATCCGTTACGACAAGTGGGATCAAACCTGTGAATTGAAGATTTTTAAGGAAAAGAAGACATGTCCCTGTGCCCCTGTGGTTCCCGTCAAGAATATGCCGTCTGTTGTGAACCTTTTCACCAAGGTGCGGCTGCACCGACAGCTGAAAAACTGATGCGTTCACGTTACAGTGCATTTGAAAAAGGCGAGATGCAATATCTCGAAGATACCCTGATCGAAGAAGCCCGTGTTGATTATGATGCCGCCGAAACAGACACGTGGGCCAAAAGCGCCATCTGGAAAAAACTGGAAATTGGCAAAACCGAAGCCGGTCAGGAAAATGACGAAACAGGCATCGTTGAATTTAAAGCCTATTTCAAGATGAACGGTCAACATCAGGTTCATCATGAAATCAGTCGTTTTGCAAAACGCGACGGACGCTGGTACTATGTGGACGGGGAAATGAACCCAAAGCAGGAACAACGGATCGTCACGGTCAAAGCTGGTCGCAATGATCCCTGCCCCTGCGGGTCTGGCAAAAAATATAAAAAATGTTGTGGTGCTTAACTCTATGTAAGAAGCCCACAATATAACGGAAAAAGGGGAAGACCAACCATGAGCCATATCAGAAAGTCTAAACTTGCGAGCGGCGTTTTTTGGCTGGATTTCTTGGGAGCTGACCTTCGCGTACTATGCGGATGTCCGGCTGATTCCGTTAAACATATGATGAAACGCGGGGTGATTATGTCCAATGAGGCAAGCCCCGTTTTTCATGAATCCGGCCCAAATGCCATTCTCTTATCCGACCTAACCGTCCAAAAAGGCAGCTTTGCCAATCTCGGGGAATTCCCGGTTTTGCAAATGCTCTATCGTCAGGGTATGATCCTGCCTAATCATCCGGGCAACACAGGGGTTAAACCCCTCTTGATGGGCCACCCGGATCAACTGGCTGCGCAAATTCAATATATCCATCGTGGCAATTACGGTCTTCTCAATGAAGATGAAATGATCGAGGTTGGAACACCCGTTGACCAAGCGCGCGCCTTCATGCGCCTGAAACTGAAATTTGCTTTTGGTAAAATCGCCGATTCTGAAGACTTGCTTGACAGTCTGGTGATTGAAAGCACCCCAACCCCAATTCGCAATGGGGTATCAGTCAGACGTCTCAGTACCAATATCTTTGAATTTGAATATAAGGGCGAACTGGTCACAGTTGATCTGAATTTAGGGCAGAATGAACAATATGCCCCGTCTTACAATCTCGGACACTATCAGGTCGGGCGGGAATATTTTTCGGTGGTTCATAGTGGCGAAGGCGACGGCTGGGACATTGAACGCCCCAGCATGGCCAGCGTCATTACGTTTCAGGGCAAAGTCTACCTGATTGATGTGGGACCAAATATAGAAACCACCTTACATGCACTTGGTATTGATATCAGCGAAATTGACGGCATCTTCATGACCCATTGTCATGATGACCATTTTGCCGGGCTACCATCGCTTATTCGATCAGATCACCGTATCAAGTTTTATTCAACTGCGCTGGTGCGCCAAGCCACCGTTAAAAAGCTTTGCTCCCTCATGTCGCTGGATGAAAGCCGCTTTGAGTATTTCTTCGAGGTTCATAACCTGCAAGATGGCATCTGGAATAATGTGGAAGGCTTGGAAGTCAAACCTGTCTTCTCCCCCCACCCGATGGAGACAACCGTCCTGTTTTTCCGTACCCAATGGGGAGCTGGCTATAAAAGCTATGCCCATATGGCCGATATTGCCTCTTTTGACGTGCTGGAAGGTATGGTCACCGAAGACGACAGCCAACCCGGTCTCACCCGCGAATTTTGTGAACAGATTAAAGCAAACTATCTGGAACCCGCCGATATCAAAAAAGTCGATAATGGCGGCGGCCTGATCCACGGTATGGCAAAAGATTTCAATGAGGACCGTTCCGGCAAAATCATCTTTGCCCATACGGCACGTCCCTTAAATGAAAATGAACGCCAGATTGGCAGCGGCGCCCCTTTCGGTACAGAAGATGTCCTGATCCCAAGCAACCATGATTATCTTTTTGGGCGCGCTTATGGGTTCATGCAGTCCTTTTTCCCGCATTTACCGCAAAATCAATTCCGGCTATTGCTGAATCATGAGGTCGTTAAATTCAACCCGGAAGAAATCATTCTGCGTGATGGTCAAGAGATTGAGTACACCTACTTCCTACTGACAGGGTCGGCAGAGATGCTGGATCAAAGCCAGACCATCCACCGTATGTCAGCCGGATGTTTTATTGGTGATATGCAAGGGCTTTGCGACTTGACCGCCTGTGCGACCTACCGTGCCGTCAGTTTTGTCAGAGCCTTAAAGCTGCCAATGGATATGTATAAGGAGTTCGTCAAACGTAATGACATCTTCCAATCCATTGCCTTGCTAGCTGAAAAGCGCGAATTATTGCAAAAATCCTGGCTCTTTGGCGGATCAATATCGGATGGTCGTAAAAATGCCATCGCAACGACCATGCATGTCACCAAACATACCGACATTCTGCATGATTATGATACAGTGCGCGATTATATCGGCCTAATCAAGGAAGGTAGCGTCCATTTAAAACTAGGGGATGAAATCTTCTTAACATTGGGACCGGGTGAAAGCCTGTTTGAAGATCATGCCGTTTATGGCATGGAAAGTATCTTTAATCTGGAATTTTCCGAGCATGCAGCCATCGCCATGATCCCCATTGTCACCATTAAAGAAGTTCCCGTGGTGCAATGGAAACTGCTGGAAAACATCGCACGGCAAATGCGTATTCTGGCAAACTCCGAAGACTGGGATAATTCTTTGCTCAGCTGGCACAAAGAATACAGCGTGGGCTTACGTGCGATTGATGAAGACCATAAACAGCTTTTGGCCCTGACCGAAGACCTGATTACAGCAATTGATGAAAAGAAACCGACTAAAGACTTGCAAAACATCAGCCTAACCTTGGCTGAATTCACACGTACCCATTGTGAGCGCGAGGAAAAAATCTTTTTAGCCTCTGACTATTCTGAATCCCATACCCATATCGCCAAGCATCAATCATTGATCGAACAAATGAACGATCTCCATGAGAAATGCGCGACCCCATTTTCACAACAGGAAGCTGACGCAAATGTGCGTTTTTTGAAAAGGTGGGTGCTGCTGCATATTCTTTTAGAGGATCGAAAATACGCCTCCTACATCATGAAAAACAAAAAATAGAAAGTGTTATCAAATCACGCCCCTTGCAGGATATTCATTCAATACTACGTCATAATTGTGACCTATCGTTAACAACAACAGCAATGGAAACGCTATTTACATGAAAAAATTTCTATCTCTCACCCTCGCAAGCGTTCTGGTCTTGGGTCTTGCAGCCTGTGGCGACGACAAAAAAGAAGAAACAGCCGCGCCCGAGCAAAAAAACGCTGTTGAACAGATGAAAGAAAAGGCTGAAAAGGCCGCCACCACGGTTGTGGAAGAAGTTAAAAAGCAAGCTGAACCTATTGTGGAAGAAACAAAAGCAGCCCTGAATGAAACCGCAGAAGACGTTAAAGAAGCCGCCCAACCCGTTGTGGAAACGGTTAAAGAAACAGTCGATACGGTCGAAGAGATGACCACAAAACCAGCTGACGCTGCACAAGGTGAAAAAGTCTTTAGAAAATGTAAAGCCTGTCATACTGCTGAAGAAGGCGGCAAACACAAAGTTGGCCCCAATCTGTTTAAGGTCGTTGGTCGCACGGCCGGTCAAGCAGATGGCTTTACGAAGTATTCCGATGCCATGGTTGCCTACGCACAGCCCTGGACAGTCGACCTGATTGCTGAATACGTGGAAAATCCGACCAATTTCTTGCGTGAAAAAACCGGAGATAAATCAGCCCGTGGCAAAATGACGTTTAAACTAAAAGATGTACAGGACAGAAAAGACGTTGCCGCCTATCTCGCCACACTTCAATAAAATAATAAAAAAATACAGTCTTAGTAGGGAGGATGATTTTATCCTCCCTTTTTTTATCTGCTTTTTAGAAAGAAAAAAGAACTATACCTTTTAGGAGTTCATTGAATAAAATTTAACAGAAACAATCTTGTTTTGTCAATTATATCCTCTAAATTATATAGTCATTATCCCCTATTAACAAAAAGAAAGGTGCAGATATATCCTTTTAAATAAAATACCATTACACATTAATGACAGTTAATACTGAAAGTATTTTATCAAATAAAGGATTTATTTCTATAAATAGATATTTATTTTTCTAATAAACATCTATTTTATACTATATATCTGCGAAATCATTACCATGTGCGGTATTTGTGGCGACATTCATTTCAACACCACCCCGGCTTCGCTAGATGCTGTTTCCAAAATGGTCGATAGCATGATCCCGCGCGGGCCTGACAGTGGCGATATTTATGAAGCCGGACGGGTCGTTTTCGGCCACCGTCGATTAAAGATCATTGATCTGAGCGATCATGCTAAACAACCCATGACAGATGCTGAACTCGGCTTGACAGTTGCCTTTAACGGTTGCATCTATAACTATCAGGAACTGCGTGAAGAATTGTTGGAAAAAGGCTATAATTTCTTTTCCACAGGCGATACCGAAGTCATCCTGAAAGCCTATCACGCGTGGGGGACAAATTGCGTCCAACGTTTCCATGGTATGTTTGCCTTTGCTATCCATGAACATGAAACAGGGCGCGTTGTGATGGCACGCGACCGTTTTGGCATTAAGCCCTTTTATTATGCCGAACGCCCCAACGGCATTCGATTTGCCTCTACCCTCCCCGCCCTTCTGGCTGCTGGTGATGTGGACAAGATGCTGGACCCGGTGGCAGTCCATCATTATATGCATTGGCATGCGGTGGTTCCCGCCCCGCACACCATCATCAAGGGCGTGCGCAAACTTCCGCCCGCCACAATCCGCACCATTGATGCAGATGGCCAGACAAGTGAAAAAAACTATTGGCAGCTGAACGTCAATCAAAACGATGAAGATCGCAAAATTAGCGGTGAAGAATGGCAGGAACGCGTTCTGGACGCCCTGCGCCTTGCGGTTAAACGCCGCATGGTTGCCGATGTCCCGGTTGGCGTATTGCTATCTGGCGGTGTTGATTCAAGTCTGATCGTGGGTCTTCTGGCCGAAGCTGGACAAAAAGATTTGAACACCTTTTCTGTCGGCTTTGAAGAGGCTGGTGGTGAAAAAGGCGATGAATTCCAGTATTCCGATCTTATCGCCAATCATTATGGTACAACCCATCATAAAACCTTTGTCCCTTCGGCCAATCTTCTGGACGCTTTGCCCAAAACCATCAACGCAATGTCAGAACCTATGGTCAGCTATGATAACGTTGGGTTTTTCCTGCTATCCCAAGAAGTCTCCCAACATTTGAAAGTGGTGCAAAGCGGTCAGGGCGCAGATGAAATCTTTGCTGGCTATCACTGGTATCCGCCCATGATGAAAGATGGTGTAGCCATTGATAAATACCAAAAAGCCTTCTTCGATCAGGATGAAGCGGCCTATAAAAAAGCCGTTCAGGCAAGATACGCCACCCGCAACTATTCACGCGAATTTGTTGAAAATCATTTTGCCATGCCCGGTGCCGATCTGGATGTGGATAAGGCCCTGCGTCTGGACAGCACAATCATGCTGGTAGATGACCCGGTTAAACGGGTTGATAACATGACCATGGCTTGGGGCCTGGAAGCACGCGTACCGTTTCTGGATCATGAGCTGTGTGAACTGGCCGGACGCATTCCGGCGGAATATAAAGTCAAAGATAACGGCAAATGGGTGCTGAAAGAAGCAGCGCGCAAAGTCATCCCTTCAGCTGTGATTGACCGCCCTAAAGGCTATTTCCCGGTACCCGCCTTAAAATATATTCAAGGTCCCTACCTTGATTTAGTGCGCGACGTGTTGCAAAGTGACAAGGCACGCGCACGTAACCTGTTTAATGAAGACTATATCCAGACATTGCTGGATAACCCGAAAGACCACATCACGCCATTGCGCGGATCAAAACTCTGGCAGGTCGCTCTGTTGGAACTCTGGTTACAAAAACACGGGATTTAAGACCATGACCCAGGAAACCAAAGATACACTTGACCCCATGGACCCCAATGGTATGGCGTCGCTCAAACATTGGGGTGGCCGTGTGGAAGGTGATGGCATTGATGCCATGCGGCAAAAAGTCAGTGTGGATTGCGGCTGGGGCCGTTTGATTTTTGGCCAAACCTATGATGACAGCAAACGCATTGCCGATGTCTTAAGTGACGAAAAAGAAGGCCGACGAGACATTGCCCTTTATGTGCGCGACCCTCATGTGGTGGTATCTTATGCCCCACAAGACTTGTTTCTGGATCCTTCCCTAACCTTTCGTCTGGATTTTCGCCGCTATAAAACGGCCGATGCAAAACCTGCGGGCATTATTATTCGTGAATTAAATAGCGATGATAATGAAAAAGAAATCAACCGCATTTATATGTCACGCGGTATGGTCCCGGCCTATGACGGGTTTTATTCAAAAGCCTGTGAAATTGAAGAGCTCACCATTCTTATCGCTGAAGATGAAGAAAATGGTGAAATTGTCGGGGCGGTCACCGGAGTGGATCATGCCAAGGCCTTTAATGACCCGGACAATGGCAGCAGTTTGTGGGGGCTTGTCGTTGACCCACAATGCCAGCGCCCCGCCGTCGGTGGTAGTCTGGTGCGCAGCCTGATTGAACATTTTGCCAAACAAGGCCGTCGTTTCCTTGATCTGTCGGTTATGCATGACAACACCCAAGCCATTGCACTTTATACTAAGCTGGGTTTCAAGCAAGTTCCGGTTTATTGCATCAAAAACAAAAATTCGATTAATGAACAGTTGTTCATTGGCCCCGATCATGAAGAAGATCTGAATGTCTATGCCAAAATCATCGTAGACGAAGCCCGCCGCCGTGGTATTTACGTCGAAGTGCTGGATGCCCAAGGCGGGTTCTTACGCTTATCCCTTGGCGGGCGCACCATCACTTGCCGAGAATCTTTGAGTGAACTGACCACAGCCATTGCCATGAGCCGCTGTGATGACAAGGCCGTGACCCGGCGCATCCTGCAACATGAAGGTTTGCGTGTTCCAGACCAGGCCGTTGCGGAAAACCCGGATCAGATCAAAGCGTTCCTAAACAAAAACAAACGCATTGTCGTCAAACCCGCACGCGGGGAACAGGGACGCGGTATCCGCGTGGATCTGAACGATCTGGACGAGGTTTTAAAAGCCGTTGAAGACGCCCGTGAAATCGGCGATACGGTCTTGCTGGAAGAATTTGTCCGTGGTGACGATTTACGCATTATTGTCATTGATAATGAAGTGGTTGCCGCTGCCATTCGAAAACCGGCCCAGATCAAAGGCACAGGCGATATGACCATCAAGGCCCTGATCGAACATCAAAGCCGCCGCCGCGCTGCTGCCACCCATGGGGAAAGCAAAATACCACTGGATGGAGAAACCGAACGCTGCGTAAAAGCGGCGGGCTATGATATGAATGACATTCTACCCGACGGGATCAAGCTACGGGTTAGGAAAACGGCCAATCTTCACACTGGCGGTACCATCCATGATGTCACAGACAAACTTCATCCCGTTTTGGAACGCGCTGCGGTCAAAGCCGCCATTGCCCTTGAAATCCCGCTGGTCGGATTTGATTTTATGGTCCCCGATGTCGAAGACAGCGAATATGTCATCATCGAAGCTAATGAACGTCCCGGCCTTGCCAATCACGAACCACAACCAACAGCAGAAAAATTCATTGATATGCTATTTCCCTATACCAAGAAAGTAGACCTCTAAAATGGCCCAAGAAAACCTGTGCATCGATCAGCAATACCTCAAAGACGTACTGGAACGTCTTCTCAATACTCCCAGTCCGTCCGGCATGACAGATGATGTGGTACGTTTTACTTGTGCAGAACTGGATAAACTGGGCATTCATTATGAATTGACGCGCCGCGGTGCCATCCGGGCCACCTTGCCCGGCACACATTATTCCCCGCGTCGCGCTGTCGCCGCACATCTGGATACATTGGGCGCTATGGTTAAAAACCTCAAAGAAAATGGCCGCCTGTCGGTTGTGCCTATTGGTCACTGGTCTGCACGTTTCGCCGAAGGGGCAAAATGCACCATCCATAGTGATGACGGTAAAACCTTTCGCGGCACCATCCTGCCTTTAAAAGCATCCGGCCACACCTACAACGAAGGCATTGATGAACAACCATCAGCCTGGGATAATCTGGAACTGCGCATTGATGAAGTCTGTGCGGATGTGGACACTCTTTGGAATATGGGCATACGGGTCGGTGACTTTATTTCCATCGACCCACAACCGGAATTTAACGAAAATGGCTTTATCAATTCACGCCATATTGATGATAAAGCCGGTGTTGCCTCTATCCTTGCTGCGGCCAAAGCGGTTAAGGACAGTGGCCAACCCTTGCCCCTTGATTGCCACTTGCTTTTTACCATTTCAGAAGAAGTCGGTGTGGGCGCGTCCCACGTGCTCCATGGGGATGTGGCAGAAATGGTTTCTGTTGATAACGGCACCATCGCGCCTTTACAAAATACTTGCGAATATGGCGCAACCATTGCCATGCAGGATTCAACAGGACCATTTGATCGCCATTTGACCAAGCATCTGATCGATATCTGCATGCGTAAATCTATTGAATTCAGCCGCGATGTGTTTTTGTATTACCGCAGTGATTCAGCCGCTGCCCTCGAAGCGGGTAATGACATTCGAACTGCGCTTGTCTGTTTTGCCCTTGATGCATCACATGGCTATGAACGTACCCATGCCAAATCACTGGATTGTGTGGCTCGTGTTCTGGGGGAATATATGCTCTCCAGCCCGATCTTCTCAGAACATGAAAATGTCATCGGCGAGATTGAAAACTTCCCCATGATCGACAACACCAGCCTTGAACAACAGATCACAAAGAAGAAAAAACTTTAATTTCAACACTGTGGTGCAATTCACATAACTATTTTCCGAGGTCGGTTACAAAGGATTAAGTTCATTTTTGTAACCGATCAAAGGATACCCTATGGCCATCAAAGCTAAATTTGCCGCCCTTGGTGCGTTCGCGCTTTTGACAGCACTGACAGCTTGCGATGCCGTCGGCATCAAAAAAGTAACCCATGAAGAAGGCTTACGGCTTGAAACCCCCTTACTTTCGCGTGGGAACCAACTTGTTGATGGGCAAAGTGCCCATCCCGCAAAAAGCTATGAAGAAGTACATGCCTTTTATGAGCGTCTGGGTATCAGCACACGCGAGGCCTTAAAAGGCAAAGCGTTCAAGCCCACAGGCTTGTTAAGTCAAGTTCCGAAAGACTTTGCCAACATCCAAACAGTTGACCAGAAGAAAGAAGCTTTTCTGGCTTTTACCTTGCTGCCAATTAAAGCGGTGAACGCGTCTTTGCTCGAAGAACGTGCTGATCTGCTTGCCATTCATAGAAAATATGGCGATCAAGGTCCCTATCCTGCCCAGATTCAAGACAAACTGGATCATTTTGCCAATCGATTTGGCGGAAAAGCAAATGTAGCCGACCTGCTGAAAAGGGTTGATATCATTCCGCCATCTCTGGCCTTGTCACAAGCCGCGATCGAAAGTGGCTGGGGCACATCGCGGTTTGCCATTCAGGGCAATGCCTTGTTTGGGGAACATACCACGTCCAAGGAGCTGGGTTTGGATGCCGAACATGCACGTCATGTATCTGTCGAGGCCTTCGATACCGTCTATGACAGCGTTGCCTCTTACATGATGAACTTGAACTCCCATGCCGCTTATGCGGATCTTAGGGAAATTCGTGCGAATTTGCGTGCCAAAGGCCAAACCATCAGCGGTCAAAGATTGGCTGTTGCCCTCACGCCTTATTCTGAGCGCAAACAAGCCTATGTCACGGAAGTCAGAAGTGTGATCTCCCATAACAATCTGGCCTTGCTGGATGTCAAACAAGGCTAGGGTTTCATCCCCTAGCCTGCACTTTTCTTTGCGCCCGCTTCATCTTCTTCAAAGATCATACGCACTTCGCCTTCCCCCATGACAGCATCGCGGTCCACTTCACAGCGAACAACACCTTCGTGGGAGGGAAGTTCAAACATAGTGCGTTGAAGTAAACCTTCCAACACGCCCCGCAATCCCCGCGCGCCAGTTTCCATATCCAATGCTTTCTGGGCGATTTCTTTTAAAGCCTCTTCGCTGAATTCCAGATCAACGCCTTCATGTTCAAACAGATATTGATACTGTTTAATAAGCGCATCTTTCGGTTGGGTGAGAATAGCAACCATGTCATCTACTGTTAACGGGTCCAGCGTTGCGACAATTGGAAAACGACCGATAAATTCCGGGATCAAACCGAATTTCTTCAAATCCCCCGGCGTAACCCCTGTGTAGGATTTTACTTTTTTATCGCCATCATCAACCGTAACAACTTCGGCATGGAACCCAATCGTCGGCATATCGCCTGTGTCACGTTCATTAATCAGATCAACCATGCCATCAAAGGCCCCCCCTGCAATAAACAGGATATTTCGTGTATCAATGGACAGGTCTTTGCTGTCATGCTTGCGTCCCTGTTTCGAAGAAACGCGCACGGTCGAACCTTCCACCAGTTTCAACAAGGCCTGCTGCACCCCTTCCCCTGATACATCACGTGTGCCATGGGCCGATGTGCCTTGCTTGGCAAGCTTGTCAATTTCATCGATATAGACAATGCCCCATTCACACAGGCCCACATTGCCGTCTGCGGCTTCTAACAAACGTTCAATGATACTTTCTACGTCATCGCCTACATAACCGGCTTGCGTCAATGATGTGGCATCTGCAATCACAAAAGGCACCCCGGCAATACGTGCCAAAGTGCGGGCAAACAAAGTTTTCCCCGTTCCACTTGGCCCTAGCAACAGAATGTTGGATTTATCGACTTCCACACGATTTTCATCTTCCACCGTGCTGTGTTTGGGGACACTTTCAACCGCTAACCGCTTAAAGTGGTTATAAACCGCAACCGCCAAAGTTTCCTTTGCGCCCGGTTGACCAATGATATAGCGATCCATCAGTTCCTTGATCTTCATCGGGATCGGCGGTGGTGCAAGAAGACCGTCTTCTTTTTCCGCACGGCCCCAGTTTTCAACGATCTGAATGGCAAGCTTGGTGCATGCTTCACAGATTTGACCGTTGCGACCCGCAATCAGGGGGCGTTCCGGGGTTTTAGGTTCCCCGCAGAAGGAACATTCATGAATCTCATTAGCCATGGGGTAGGTTTCCTATTTCGCTGACAGTTTATGCAACCAGACCCGTTGGGCATGTGTGCGTTTTTTTTCTGTCAGATACGTGACAATTTGTTCTTTCGCATCAAACAGGCTCGCCTGACGGGCCGGTGCAATGGCTTCACATTTTACCAGATGAAAGCCGATCTCGGTTTCCACCGGACCACCAATACCACCCTCTTCCAATGAAAAAGCAATCTCGTCAATTTCAGGATAGAGCTGACCGCGTTTAACTGTGCCGACTTCCCCACCATTTAAGGCCGTGGGACATTCGGAATTTTCGCTTGCCAGTTTGGCAAAATCACCCCCGTCTTCCAGCGCTTTTTTCATCTCTTCAAGTCGTGCGGCGACGGCCTGTTTGGTATTTTCTTTATAATCATCATTTTCTGTAACCAGGATATGACGAATAAAGCGGGTTTCTTCAGTATAAAATTTCGACTGGTTCTTCTGATAAAAAGCGATAATCTCACTTTCTTCAATCTCTTCAATATCCGAAGAGACACGATCCAGAACCGCTTCGACCCAAAGTTCGCGACGCAAGGATGTTTGCATAGATTCAATGGTCAACCCGTTTGCCAAAAGACTTTTCAAGAAATCATCCGGGTTTTCATATCGTCCTTCAATTTCTTCCAAAGCCTTGGCAATGCTATGAGTCGGGATAACCACTTCCTTCGCTTCAGGGCTAGCCAGAATTTTATATTCAAGCTCCAGACTACGTTTGGCTGTTTGCGAAACGGTTTTCTTTTGCTGCGCCGTCAATTCACTTGGGGCCTGATCGAAATGGGCTTGTGCGCTTTTCAGTACATGATAGGCCATCAATTCGGCGTCATTTGCGACAAATTCAGACATCATTCGTTTCCAACTCCTCATCATCCTGATGTTCATAGATGGGGGATTCACCCGTGCTTTCCAGCGCTGTTTCCGGTACCAGCAACATTCGACCGGGAAAATTGACCTCATAGGCGACCCCGTTGGGGTTATCACGATCAACGCGGATAATTTCGCCAATCGCACCTTGTTCAACGATCACTTCCCCGTTGATACCTAATGGCAACTTACAGGCAACTTTTTCTCGGCTTTCAAACTTACTAGGCGTCCAAGGGTCGTCAGCAGCGATCAATTCAGGCTCGCGACAGCCGACCACATAATCCTGTTCCATGAAATGGACGGTATAAACAATCTGGTCCTGCAAAAAAGTCCCGATATCACGTACATAGCCGATAGACCCACGACGCACCAACAAATCACCACGGTCCTTGCCTGGGAATGTCCCGTCATTGCGCAGGTTACGGATCACACGAACTTCATCACCGTTTTGGAATTCACTAATCATGGCTGCATTTCCTTCCTTACTTGGCGATCATATCAAGCGAGACAAACCCTTGCGGCTTATCCACATCTTGTAAGACTTTAAATACTTTTTCCGTAATGGCGTCGGACTTGACGAAATCATTATAGGCTTGGGTCAAATATCCGGCATAAATACCTTTGCGCGCCTCTTCATCTTCGGGAAGCTTGGTAATTTCGTTCAGATAATTGTGGAAACGTTGCAAAATGTGCAAACGGTTCACATGGACCACAGAAGGGTCGTATTCAACATTGAAGAATTGAAGAAAGTCTTCGGCACTGACCAAATCTTGCATATCATCTTCTAAATCTCCATCATAATCAAACATGGCTGCTTATCCTTGATTTCTGTTTTTCTAAAGGGGGGTGGTCTTCACTAATACATTCGGGCAAGTCACATTGCGGACATGCGCCCGGCTCACCCAAGCCAACGATGCCATGGGCACGGGCCACTTCTTTTTCCAAAATACGAATACGTTCCATCAGACATGAAATCGCATCGGCCACTGGGTCGGGGATCAAATGATGGTTTAAATCCACACCATAAGGGTTAGGATCAAATCCAACGTTAGAACTCACGACATTAACCACTTTGCCGGGGATCCCAACCACCGTGCGTCCGGCGGGTACATCTTCAATAACAACAGAATTGGCCCCCACCTTGGCATGTTCACGAACCGTGATCGGGCCCAAGATTTTTGCCCCGCCTCCAACAACAACGCCATCTTCCAGCGTCGGGTGACGTTTACCTTTGCGCCAGGACGTTCCGCCTAAGGTCACACCGTGATACAGGGTCACATCATCCCCGATCTCGGCCGTTTCCCCGATCACAACGCCTGCGCCATGGTCGATGAAAAAACGTCGCCCGATGGTCGCACCGGGATGAATATCAATATTGGTCAACAAACGGCTAATATATGAAATAAACCGCGCCCCAAAACGCCAGCCCTTTTGCCACAGCTTATGGGACAAGCGATGAAACAAGATGGCATGGACACCGGGATAAGTGAGCAATACCTCAAGCTTATTTCTTGCTGCCGGATCACGTTCAAAAACGCAGGCGATATCTTCTGAAATCAAAGAGTTAGCCATTAGGGTGCACCTGATTGTAGAAGTTAAACAAATCAACTTTTTCAGGCAGGCGCTTCATCTCGGTTGCAAATTTACGCACCATATCCAGAATGCTGGTGGCTTCAACCTTACTCAGCTTAATCCCGATTTTCTCATAAGCGCTTAAGACTGCCTTTGTGCCGCTGTGTTTGCCCAGCACAAGCTTATGTTCACGGCCCAATGATTTGGGGTCGATGGTTTGATAATTTTCCGGGTCTTTCAAAAGCCCATCTACATGAATACCGGCTTCATGGGTAAAGACACCTTCGCCCACAATACTTTTTTGCCAGTGAACGGCCCGACCAGACGCCATCGCCACAAGGGCAGACACATCTTTATATTCGGCAAGATTGATGCCTGTATCGATCTGATGCAGATATTGCAAAGCTACCACGACTTCTTCCATGGCTGCATTGCCTGCGCGTTCCCCCAGACCATGCACCGTTGTGTTGGCATGGGTTGCCCCACCAAGGGCAGCGGCAACCGTGTTGGCTGTGGCCAGCCCCAAATCATCATGGGCATGCATTTCAAGTTCAAGACCAGAATGTGCACGCATTTTTTCAAAGGCCGCGCGGACGCCAAATGGCTCCATACAGCCCATCGTATCGGCGAAACGGAAACGTCGCGCCCCTGCTTTTTCTGCGACTTCCAAAACCTTCAGTATAAAATCGGGGTCTGCGCGCGATGAATCTTCGCCCCCGACGATCACGTCAAAGCCCAAATCAAGGGCACGTCCAACCATGATCGGAATTTCTTTCAAAACATAATCGCGTGTTTTACCCAGTTTCTTGGAAATCTGCACGTCTGAAACAGGGACAGACAAATCGATAATGTCTACGTTTAACGGCGCTGCACAAAGCAAATCTGCATTACACATGCGACCCCAGACGATCAGCTTGGCATCCAGATCAAGGCTTGCGATACATTGGATCGCATCACGTTCCTGGGCGCTCATAGACGGGATACCGACTTCCAGCTCGGGCACTTTTAAGCCATCAAGCTTTTGGGCGATCAGTAATTTTTCTTCTAAAGAAAATGCTACGCCTGCGGATTGTTCCCCATCGCGCAGGGTCGTATCATCAATAATTAAAGTTGGCTGCTGCATGACAATACTCCTTATCTACAACGGGTATCGCAACTCCCATGCCAACTATTTTAATGATTAAAAACAATGCATTAATGAATCATATACATGACATTGTCGGGTTTACTACAGAAGAACTGCGCACTTGCGAAAGCAGGTGCCTCTTAAAATCAAACCTTAACGGCCCAAAGGTCCCTGTTTACACAGGGAATATCTAATAAAAAACGGCGGCTGATCCGAAGATCAACCACCGTCGACAAACCTAGGGGACACTAGGTATTGATATTAGGAATAGGTCGGTGCAAAAGCAGCTTCCGGGTTTTCCAAAGGCTTACCGTTGCCCCAGTATGGGGACAGTTTGCGCAGTTTTTCGATGATAGGAGGAACCGCTTTGATGACTTCTTCCACCTCATCCATCGTATTGTAACGAGAGAAAGAAAAACGGATCGAACCGTGTGCCGCCGTGAACGGAATATCCATTGCGAGCATCACATGGCTTGGTTCCAATGAGCCGGATGTACAGGCCGAGCCAGAAGAAGCAGCAATACCCATTTTGTTTAACAGCATCAAGATGGCTTCACCTTCGACAAATTCAAAAGCAATGTTTAAGGTATTGGGCAAACGGTTGTCCGGATCACCTGTGACAAAACAGTTGGAAACTTCTTCCATAATGCCTTCTTGCAAGCGATCACGCATGGCTTTGACGCAGGAATTTTCATATTCCATATGTTTTTTCGCCATTTCACAGGCCATACCCAGACCGATGATAGAGGCAGCATTTTCAGTCCCGGCACGACGACCACGTTCCTGATGACCGCCCCGTAAAAGCGGACGATAACGTGTGCCGCGTTTCAGGTACAACACACCAATGCCTTTCGGAGCATGCAGTTTGTGACCGGACAAAGACAGCATATCGATTTTACTGTTTTTCAGGTCCATCGGGATTTTCCCAACAGCTTGAACCGCATCGGTATGGAACATCACACCCGCGGCATGGGCCATTTCAGCCATTTCCAAAACTGGAAACAAGGTGCCCGTTTCGTTGTTGGCCCACATGATAGAAACAATCGCTGTTTTGGGACCCAACAAGGATTTATATTCTTCCAAATCCAACTGGCCTTTTTTGTTCACTTTCAGATAATGAACCTTATAGCCGTCTTTTTCCAGATACTCACACAGGGACAAGACAGCCGGATGTTCCACCACAGTTGTGATGATTTCGTTTCGTTGCGGTTGAGCTTTCAAGGCGGACAGGATAGCGGTTGAATCTGCTTCTGTCCCGCAGGAGGTAAAGACAATTTCAGATTCAAATTCCGCCCCAATCAGATTTTGCACCTGTGCGCGTGCAGTTTTCATCGCCTTGCCCACTTTATCGCCAAATTGGTGCATGGAAGACGGGTTGCCAAACTGTTCGGTAAAATACGGGATCATTTCGTCAACGACCTGCTTATCCACCATGGTCGTTGCATTGTTATCGAGATAAATACCTTTTGTCATAATCTATCCCTTCCCTTATGCCGCTTGCAATTCAGCAGGTAGAACCTGTACGAATTCGCCCAATTCTTCGATGATACGTTGTTGCACGCCACCAAGTGTCGCTGTTGCCATTTGACAGCCGGAACAAGCACCTGACAGTTTGACGAAGATTTTCTTATCTTCCACATCAACCAGTTCGATATCACCACGGTCTGCCTGAATTTGCGGGCGCACTTCGGCGATCACTTGTTCGATCTTAAGGATACGCTGAACAGCAGTCAGCTTGCCCTTTTTCGGGGCGGCTTTTTCTTCTGCCGGATCAATGGTCACAGGCGTGTCAGGGTCAAAGCTTTCGCCTTTTTCGGCCAAGATGTTGGTCAGGATTTCTTCAATCCCTTCGTGACAAGAAGAACAGCTGCCACCGGCTTTGGTGTAATGGGTAACTTGTTCAACAGTTTTTAAGTCATTGGCACGGATGGTTTCTTCGATCATCACAGCATCAATGGCGAAACATTTACAGATCAAAGCGCCTTCTTCGTGATCATCTGACCATTCTTCGCCACGATAGTTGGCAACAGCAGCCTGCAAAGCTTCACGGCCCATCACGGAACAGTGCATCTTTTCTGGCGGCAGGCCTTCAAGGAAGTCCGCGATATCCTGGTTAGAAATCGCCAAAGCCTCATCCAACGTTTTCCCTTTCACCATTTCCGTCAATGCAGAAGACGACGCGATGGCAGAGCCACAGCCAAATGTCTGGAAGCCCGCATCCTTGATGATTTCGGTTTCCGGGTCCACATCCAGGGTCAGGCGAAGCGCATCGCCACAACTGATGGAGCCCACATCGCCAACAGCATTGGCGCCTTCAAGGGCCCCCGCGTTACGAGGGTTGTAAAAATGGTCTTTAACTGTTTCTGAATAGTCCCACATGGTCTGTCATTCCTTTTATTTGGCTGCAAAGGGGGTTTTGTTAAGCAAAGGATTTACCGCAACTGCATTTGCCTTCGGCATTGGGGTTTTCAAAATTGAACCCTTTACCTGCAACGCTTTCTGTAAAATCAACCGTCGTGCCGTCTAGTTTGGCCGCACTTTCAGGTTCGATATAAATCGCTCCCCAATCGGCCTGTAGAACGATATCGTCGTCGTTGGGTTTTTCTTCCAACTTCATACCGTATTGCAAACCGGCACATCCGCCGCTTTGTACAGAAATACGCAAACCACCATTGACCCGGTCATTCGCGACCAGAAGTTCCTGAATAGCAGCTTTGGCATCATGGGTAATTTTTAACATGGCTGGCTCCTTTATTTTTTGTCGCCTCTGGGGGACGACAACTATCTGACCAATGAACAGCAAAGCTTGTGCCAAACTGAAAAACGTTGATTTAGAATGGTTTTAGCTTGTCAGATATCCGACAATGTTCGATCATAACGGGTCACTTACGACAAACTGCGGTTTAATTTTTTCAGAAATACGCACGCGTTCTTTCATAGCCGGATTGGTATAGAACGTGCCGTTTTCATCAATCAACAGCACATATTTAAGCCCCATTTTCTTAGCAATCCGGTACCAATCCTTTGGCCCGGCGACACTTAATGCCGTGGCAGCCGCATCGGCCAATGCGCCGTTTTCATGAATTACACTTGCCGAAACAATATGATTAACCGGCATCCCCGTGGATGGCGTGAGAATATGGGAATATTGCAGGCCTTCATGTTCCAAAAACCGTTCATAGTTGCCCGAGGTATAAAGTTCTTCATCGGGTTGAAGTTCAACCGAAGCAATTACATCCCATTTAACAAAAGGATGCCGGATGGCCATCACCCATGGGCGATCCCCATGATCCCCAAGGGTATTAATATCGCCCCCGGCATTTAAAACCGCATGCTCCACCCCCATTTCTTTTAATTTTTCTTCAGCCAGATCAAGGGCGAGACCTTTACCAAAGCCGCCAAAGTCAAAACTGACTGTCGGGTTTGTGGAAGAAACCAGATGATCCTTGATTTCAACATCATTCATGCTGGGTTTTTGCGCGGCCAGTGCCTTGATCTTATCAAGCGGCGGCTTAAGACCTTTTGGCAGTTCATCCTGATGAAACCCCCAGGCTGCGATCATTTGACCAATAGCCGGATTGAAATAACCATCACTAATTTTTTCAAAATGCTTAGCTTTTTTTAACCCTAAAACCACAAGATCGCTGACCTCTATGGCTTCGCCCTTTCGGATTTCTTCGTTCAAACGGCTTAATTCACCCGGTTTCCAGGCATGCCAAACCTTATGGAGCTTTTGAAAGTCCTGTTGAAGTTCTGATAAAATGGATTTGGCTTTTTCTTCTTCCACATCCCGTAAGGTGACTTCCACAAGGGTACCAAACACATAAAGGGTGGATTTATATTCAGGTATCTTTTGCTCGCAGGCTGTAAAGCACAGAAGGCATAAGATTAAAAGGGTTCTCAACATGGCTGCAACTCACGTTGTTGATAGATAATGTCCTTCTTGCAAGCCTTGCACCACGTGTTCCTGCGAAAGCAGGAATCTTTTAAATTCAACACTCTACATAAAAAGATCCCTGCTTTCGCAGGGATGCATAAAATACATTGTCACAAATGCGACAATCAGCCGCCCATGGCATGAATATAGATACGGCGGATGATTTCCATATCTGTGGCAGAGAGTTGTCGGGCTTGGGTCATTTCGATAAATTTAGCTCCCGCTTCAGCCACTTGATCAAAGGGCGGATCAATCTCGGTAAACTTCACCCCATGAATGGGCACAAAACCGTCTGCCGTATCAACAGAGGCCACATCGGGAAAGGCCATGGTGGCATCACTTTTGGCAACACCGATTTTGTCCAAAATCAGGACGAGACCATTGTCGGGAAACGCGACAACATCTTCATCGTCATAATCGCGCTCGACCTCTTCCACCACATTCAGGACAGGTAAAGAAGGGCCGCTTAAGACGGAGCCATTATCAAACACCATAAAACGCATGCGCGCACTAGTGGGTTGTTTATGAAAAAAAACAAATCTTGGCTCAGTCATCTTAAACGGCTTCTCTTTAGAACAATGATTATTCAGCAGCCACAGCACTTGGGGCATGTGACATACAGGCTTTCGGACAGACCTTGAAACAGGACGTACAACCAATACAGTCGAGCTTGTTTTTCAAGCTCATGACCATAGAGGTATCATCGGAAAAACCATCATCATCGTCGTCATCGTAATCGTCATAATCATCGTCATCATTGGCCGCTTCGCGTTCAACCAAATCAAACACATCGCGCGGACAAACTTTAAAACAACGACCACACCCGATACAGTTGGTTTGATCCAGTTCCATAATAAACTCAGGCGTCCATTCGGTACCGCCCAAGGTAATCCCTGTAATTTCTGACATTGTTTTCTTCTCCTTAAAAGTAAACTTAAGCCGCTTCTTCTTCGGCTTTTTTCAATTCTGCCTCAGCCTTTTCCCAAGCTTCGCAAGCTTTGATCGTCGCTTCGGTGATCGCGGGGAGTTCCCGATACGCAGCGGGCAGACGGTCTTCCACAAGATCATGCAGTTCACTTGCATGTTCTGTGGCAATCCGTTTGGCTTTGCGCGCGGCTTTACGAATGGCTTTAAGTTCTTCTTCCGTCATTTGACCCTCCTTACAATCCGGCAACTTCGCTATGCTTACCAACCAATGTGAGAGCGATAGACAAATACTTGTCGCCTTCGTCTTTCATTTTTGACAGTGTTGGAAACCCAAAACGGTGGACATCGCGCAAAGACCGATCCAGCACCACCAGCTTGCCAACCGTAATGACCACCCGGCCAAAACCTTCGTGGCTTAGGTTCACAAGCGGGACAGCCATCAGCTTGCATTCTTTTTCAATCAAAGATGCAATGGCGTTATAAAAAGCTTTCACCCGAGAAATGGTGATTTCATCCGGGTCGCCCACGATGGGGATTTCACGCTTTCTTTCTTTGGTCAAAATAAATGGATCAAGGATGGTTTCCGGCCCCACCCCATCATATTGGCCATAGGTATCCAGCGCGCGCATCTGCCGCAGGATTTCAACCATAAAATCTGTTTTCAAAAGCGGATCACCCGCTTCAATTTCCAGGGCGGTTTCACTCATATCCATGTTCCTTTATGCGATGTAAAAAGACAACTTCGTAACTTTCTTCCTTACCTTGGCTCGGCAGATTCAACAGCACCCCAAGACCCAGGCCAACAAATGCCCCGGCAGCGGCACTTAATTCGCTTATCACCCCCCCCAGGCAAGCAAATAAAACGCACAGAAAACTTGGCAAAAGGTACGTTTTCGCAACTGTCTGCAAAAACGATCCCCCATGCCAGCCGATCACCACCCATTCGCGTAAAACAGCGTGGAATGTGTTCGGAATCCTCAGGCGTAATTTCTTGTTGCTGCTTAACAATTCGGCCATGGCTGCATTGCTGCACGCACTATGGGCAGCACATCCCCCACAGGCGCTTTTGGGCATAGCTTCAACCCAGACCCAAGCACCATCAATGCTAATCACTTGGGCTTTTTCCTCCATGCAGGATGTGGGGGTGTTATTCACTCCATCCCTCCATCTCCATATCGTCAAAGCGGTTCATATTTTTTTCCTGATCTAGCGCACGCGCAAGCCAGGAGCGCGGACCTTCGCGCAGTTCCGATTGCAGGGCTTCCAGTAATTCGTTGATTGGGGCACCATGACTGACTTTCACTGGTTGCACCCCGATCATGGTCAGCTTTTTAATGGCCGATGCGCCGACGGCTTGCAGATAAACCGCCACACAACCTTCCAACGCCTTGATCTTGGTGATGAGTTTGTCTTCATTGCCATCTTGGGCCAGATTGCCAAATTCAACCACTTCCAACAGTTTATATTGGTCCATAGTCACCGCATAACATACGAAAGCAGAGGCAGAGCCGAAATGCTGATCCACATGTTGCATATCGGTTGAACAAAACGCCACACGAATGGCGCTATCGAGCCATTTTTGATCAGTGGCAGTATCCATGATGGTCAACTTTCTTGGTTGTGCCATTTGTTTGCCCCTTTGCATATTCCGGTTTTTGTCCGTAGATGGATTCATATGGTTTGACTTCACCCTTATGGTTTTGAAGCTGCAGGTTCGCCAGATCGAACAGGACCTGACGCCCCCCGCGATAGCCAACCCAGGTTTTCTGATAGCCCCCGACCAAATCCCATTGCGGGAAGCCACAGCGCAGGATAGGCACGCCTAAGCGTTCTGCACTTTCAACCGCATGTGAATTACTGATAATCAGATCCAAATTTTCACCTATGGACAGCTGTTCCAAGTCTTCCAGATCACCGATTTTCACAAATTTTGTTGGCACTTCTGTCAGGATCGGCTGATTGCTCGGTGCAACCGCCACACAGGTTTCCCCGCCAATGGTTTCCAAAAACTTGCTCATGCCATAAAGCAGATCCGGGTCGCCTGCGATGGCCAGACGGCTCATCCCCAGCATAAAGTGGGTATCCAGCATGGCGTCTTGCAGCTGGGCACGTTGTCTTTCCAGCTTTTCCGGCACTTCTTTGTCCGCAATTTCACGCAAGGCCATGATCAGATCATCTGTGCCTTCCAGACCAAACACATGATCCAGACGATAATCGGGAATGTCCGTTTCAGCCTTTAACCAATCGGCAGCCTGCACCAAAGACCGCCCGATGACAATCGTCGCCGCCGAAGAACCGATGGACAGAATTTCATCAACAGGCGTGCCGCCAACACTTAAGGGCGAAAAATCAAATTCAGGCAAGTGACCATCAAGTGCGGTCGAAAGGTCAGGGAAAACCACGGGACGCAAGCCGAACAGTTCGATAATATCCTTGATCTCTTCGATATCACCCGGGGTCAGGTGGGAGCCCACTAGGACCGTGACCTGTTTCTTGCGTTTGGCTGTTTTGCGTTCCTTAACCAGTTCTTTCAACATCGCCAGAACCGCATCGGCATAGCCGGTTTCCAGACACCCCTTATAATCCGGTGTGCTGACGGGAACGACAGGGATATGTTCATATCCAGGGTATTTCGTGCGAAATTCCTTTACCGCCATATTAATATCTACACCTTGCGTTTCAGAAAGGCCCGTTGTCGGAATACCAACCATGGCAGGGGATGATGTTTCGCAGATGGTTTTCACCCCTTCCACGACATTATCATAAGACCCCATAACGGCAGAAACCTGATCCATCGCAGTTGTTTGCAACGGAATAGGTTCTCGAAAATGACGCACAAAAAACACTTTCCCAAAGGCCGAACACCCTTGGGAGCCATGCAACATTGGGATCGTGCGACTAACCCCCATAAAAGCAAGGGCCGCACCGATGGTCGAGCTGGATTTAAGCGGGTTGACGCTCAATGCTTTTTTTCTTTTTACGATATCTGCCATGTCACACCTCTTTGCCTTTTTTCCATGGGGCCACATCGCGCACCTGCGCCCAGACAGGGTTATTGATCGTCAGGACCATCTGGCGGGCCAGTTCGATCATGCCGTCATATCCGGCATAGCCAAATTCACGTTCCTGATTGATATCCAAAAACGGGATACGGGCCTTAATCGCGGTATACATATTGCGCCCACCTGCAATAAGCACATCGGCTTTCAGATCATTCACCTTATCGATCAAACCACGGGGGTTGCCGTCTTCGATCATCACCGCTTCATCCCCCATCAAATCCTTGATGCGGGCTTTATCTTCTTCGGTGGATTTTTTCGTACCTGTTGCAACAACGGTCATACCAAGGTCTTGCAAGGCTGACACCACAGACCAGGATTTCACCCCGCCTGTATAAAGCAATGCCCGTTTACCTGTTAAGCGGATACGCCATTCTTCCAAGGCTTCATTAATCTTTTTATTTTCACGCTCAATCAAGGCTTCGGTGCGCTTGACTAAATCTTCGTCCCCAATCAAATGGGCGATTTTACGCAGCGCGAAATTCACATCTTCAACCCCGTAGAAGCTGCCTTCAAACCAAGGCGTGCCGAAATCCTCTTCCAGCTTGCGCGCCACATTGATCGTGGCTTTGGAACAGACCAGCATATTGACTTCTGCACGGTGCATTGTCTGGACTTCACGATAACGCGCATCACCAGACAGCGTACATAAAACACGGATGCCAAGTTCATCCAACAAGGGCAAGACATTCCACAGCTCACCTGCAATGTTATATTCACCAATCAGGTTGATATCATGCACCTTGATGCCACGACCATCATCAGGCACGGGATCCGGTTCACGCGTGCCGATCACTTGTTTCAGCATGCTATCTCCCGCAATGCGGTTGCCTAGGTTTTTAGTACCGTAAAAACCTGCGGCATCTACCGTAATTACCGGACGACCCCATTTTTCGGAAGCAGCCTTGGCAACCGCCTGAATATCATCCCCAATCAAGGCTGGAACGCAGGTGTTATAGACAAAGACTGCCGGTGGATCATAGGTGTCGATGGCTTGTTTAATAGAATGGAACAGACGTTTTTCACCCCGTCCCATAATCACATCCTGTTCGGTCAAATCGGTCGTCATGCCGATACGAAACATTGTCGGTCCCGTCGATTTGGTCCCACGATTATCCCAAGAGCTACCCGCACACGCAATGGACCCATGAACAATATGGGCCACATCACAAATGGGTAACAAAGCAATTTGGGCCCCATCAAACGAACATCCACCTGCTGTGGCACCCGGTTTTAATCTGGCACAACCGGATTTGGATTTGTCGTTATGGGAACAGGCCGGCTCATCTAGGAGCGCTTGTAAGTCTTTTGATTTCATTCTGGCTACACTTTGTTTAATGTTGACTTTAAAGAAGGTGTAGCAAGCCGCGTGCCATGACTAAGTAATTGTTTTTTAATAATTATATATTTGTAGGGAATGCGACAATGAACCATAAAAAAGGTTCCTGCTTACACAGGAACACGAGAATATCTTTAGAAACAATATGGGTCTGCAATCCAACCTTTAAGAATTTTTAAGTCTCTGGCTGGCAGATACGCATAAGCCCCCATCAAATCGTCATGTACCATTTCGGCTAATTTATGGAAGCTTTTCTTAGACGTCAGCATAAAGAAATACCAGGCCATAGGATAACCGACTGCGCGGTCAAAATCATGGATCGCGCGTCCCAAGGGCTGCCCTTGTCCAATTTGGTCAAAATCAATATCGGGAGCCAGATCAAGCTGGCGCGATTTCGGAATAATTTCGGTCGACACTTCGCCAAACGCGCCTTTATGTTTGGTGAAGTTCAGCACCCAATAATCACTAAAATGCCCATTACCTTGCGCGCTTGAAACTTTCCATTCTTCGTAAAACCGTTTGAAGGTGCTGGCCCGATTAATAGACATTTTTAGATCAAACATATTGCGGGCCGTACGATACACATAACGCGGCAAGGCGATTTGGCGTGGCTCCACCCGTTTATAATCAATCGGATCGATTAAATCTTCAAAATCATCAGCAATATTTTCATCATCAAAAAGCGGACGATCAACAACTTCCTGCACTTCATCCACTTCCAACTGAATATAGCTCAGCGGGTCTTCTCCTATCGGGATCACTAGATACAGTGTCTTGCCAATAATTCGGGTAACATAAAGCGCATCAGCGCCAAAGGCTTCGTATAGGCCGAGGATATCATCCACATCCTGACTTTCCACCCAGTCACGTAAATTATCGCTGATCTGGTTGCCATTTTCATCAACCAGACCGCCTACGCGGTACCATTCATCCTTAGTGTGGGCGAGCGAAACATCTTTATCGCTGAAAACGTGCGCGATACTTTGTAGCAATGCTTCGTGATCTTTACGCACAAGTGTATCTGTACAGGCTTTTTGAAGCGTTTCTTCATCCAAAATCATGGCTGTCCTAACCCCTATAAACTTCTAAATCCGGGTGGGGAGAGAGGCGAAAACGAAACGGGTCGCTTTCGCCATCCCCCCCAGATACCTGACGGTGCAGCCTTCCGTCAGGCACAAAAATCGTCCAGTTCGGCAATCACAAGACCGCTTGCCGCTTCTGGGTATGATGTGAATGTGGCACAATGGGCTGTTCCATCGACAAGATAGATGTTAAAGGCATCATCTTCATAGGCGGGCTTTGGGCCACAGACATCATCATCAAAACAATATGTAAAATGAATGTCGCCAAATTTTGCACGCAATTCTTTTACCGTTTCTTCACTTGGCCCTTTTTCATGAACCAGTTTTGCCACGTCGGTGATGGTGCTTTGCTCGATCATGCGTCTTCACCTTCCAATTCAAAACGCACGCGTTCTTCAGTCGATTGTCCCATGACCTTTGCAAGCCACGGTGCAGGTTTACCTTTCAGGTTTGCCTGCAGGTCTGCCAGAAGTTGAGGCGCTTCGCCACCTGTTGGGCGTTTGATCGGATGCACATTACGGCGCACCACCTTTGCAGCTGCCGGCCCCCCGACCGACACCACATATAAAATCTGGCAATCACCCACCGCATTGGCACGTGCTGACATTTTATCTTCCGTATCCGTACCTTCATTTGTGGCTGTGCGCACATCGATCAAACGGACTTCTTCAGAAGATACTTGATAGATCAAATAACGCGAACAAGACCCGAAGTGACCGTCCAGACTTTCCCCTGAATTCGACGCAATCGCCACACGGATGGAACCGGGCATATCGCCTTCTTCATAAGCTACTGGCTCAGGCAGGCTGTCATCGTCAAAATCAATGTCTTTTTCGCCGCGCAGATAAGCGGCAGCTTCTTTCAGGCTGGCGGTTGTAAATTCAGCAAATTTACCATCACAGGCCGTCTTTAAATGTTTAACAGATACTTTTTTTAATTTTGCCGGGGTTGGGGGCAAACCAATAATATCTTCAAGGACGCTTAGGACCGCTGCCGGCGTTGTATCCGGGAGTTCACGCGCTGCAAGTCCAATGCGCAAGGCAATATCATTTGAAACAGGATTGGCATTCATAATTAAAGTCCTCCTTATGGCTGCGAAAGGGGGAAACGTTCGTCGGTTCATTGTGTGAAAGGCAACAAACCGACGAAACGAGAAATCAGTTCTCTACGTAACTAATGCAATCGTCCATACAGACTTCCACGCATTTCGGAAAATCGGCTTCACCTTCACATTCGGTGCAGCTTTCAGCTTTCACGGCGAACACGCCTTTTTGCGGAAAGATTGAGGTAGTCGGGCAGACTGGTTCACAGTCACCACAAGCTGTACACATTGACCCATCAATAGCTACTGCCATGATTCTTCTCCTTATAATAAAGTCAATTAGGCTCGTTTAAAACGCAAGGTCGTCGGAAAGGACGGACGCGGGCTGATCGGATCGATGTACCATTCAGAACCATCGGTCAGTGTGACCACACCGCCCCAGGCATCGTCCGTATCGGTTTCTACTTTTTCGATCGGATCTTCCTGGTCTTTCTTGGCGATATAAAACAAAAGTTCATCATCTTCACCTTTACGGATCATAACGCTAGGCATGGGCATTTCTCCTTAAAATGGAAGAGAGAATGTGGGCCAATCCAATGACCAGCCCACACGTCCCTAACTTAGCGAACGAGGTCGTAGTTATAGTCTGTTTCACCCATATACTTCGTCTCGGCATCCAACTTCTCAAGAACAGCGTTCGTGATAGTTGTGAGCATTTGCATCGCACCTTCGTAACCGTAAGTCGTTGCACGGTGTGTGTGGTGACGATCGAAGATCGGGAAGCCGATACGGATCAGTGGAACTTCAAACTCAGCACCTTTATGGAAGGTGTCACGTTGAATAAACTTACCGTAGGAGTTACCAATCATGAAGTCAGGCTTGTTGGTGAACATCAGTGAGCGGAAGTGCCACAGGTCTTTACCAATGTGAACCTGTGTGTTCTGACCATAAGGAGAGTCAGCACAGATTTTGTCCAAAGCTTTTTTGTAGCGTTTGTTCGCGTGGTTAACCAACACATCGGTCGGTTCAGCACCAACTTCCAGAAGGAAGTTAACCATACCAAGAACAAAGTCAGCATCGCCATATACAGCGAACTTCTTACCATGCAACCATGCATGGGAGTCAGTCATCATATCAACAAGGCGACCACGTTCTTTTACAAGGCAATCTGCAATCGGTTTACCTGTAATTTCAGAGACAGTCATCAAGAATTGGTCAGTTGCACCCAGACCCATCGGAATAGTCACGTCTGTTGCAGCTTGTTTCCAAGTGTTTTTGACGAACTTGCGGCTCTTAACTGATTGCCAAGGTTGCAAGAACAAAGTGTCCCCAGAGTTTGGCGCATCTTTAACTTCGTCGATGGTTGTCCCACCTTCGTACATGCGGTATTTGCCGTCTGCAGGTGTGTCAAGCACTTCGCTTGGATCGCCAAGCATCGTGTAATCCACATCCATTTCTTCAAGCATACGCTTGATGACACGATAGTTGCCAAGATAAGTCTCAAAGCCCGGTACAACGTTAATTTTACCGTTAGAACCAACTTCCTTGTCATCCATGAAGTTCAGCGTAAAGTAACGCATGATACCTTCCATCATGTTGTCGAACCCGGTTGTGTGGGACCCTACAAATGACGGGGTGTGCGCGAAGGGAAGCGGGAAATCTTCGTCAATATGACCTTCTTTTTTAGAGTTGTTGATGAATGCGTTCAAATCATCACCAATAACCTCAGCCATACAGGTTGTAGATACCGCGATCATTTCAGGTTTGTACAGTGCTTTGGCGTTTGCCAGACCGTCAAACATGTTTTTCTGACCACCGAATACGGCTGCATCTTCTGTCATAGAGTCAGAGACACAAGCAACCGGCTCTTTAAAGTGACGGTTAAAGTATGTGCGGAAGTAAGCCACACAACCTTGTGAACCATGCACATAAGGCAATGTCTTTTCAAAACCCAGGGCAGCCAATACGGCACCCAGAGGCTGACATGCTTTTGCCGGGTTTACGGTCAGAGCTTCGCGTTGGAAGTTCAGTTCTTTATATTCTTCAGAAGTAGACCATTCGAAGACTTCAGCGATTTTATCGTCTGAGTAACGTTCTTCAAACATGTCACGTTTGTTACCGAGGGACTCTTTGTAGTCGTCATCGCGGAAAAGCGGATAACTCGGTTTGATATTGTCAATAGATTGACTCATTTCTTTACTCCTCCCGCGCCACAATAATGTGAACAGTACGGGTAAGATGGTTACACGAGTTGAGAATTATTCACCGGCAGCGGCCACAGGTGCTTCGTCATCATCAGAAGCAAGCCAAGGCGCTTTCAGTTTATTCCAACACGGGTTGTTCAGGGTCATGTCCATGTCACGGGCAAAGATGGCAAAGCCGTCGTAACCGTGGTAAGGACCAGAATAATCCCAAGAGTGCATTTGACGGAAAGGGATGCCCATTTTCTGGAAGATGTACTTCTCTTTAATACCAGAACCGATCAGGTCAGGTTTCACGCGCTTGACGAATTCTTCGAATTCAAAGCCAGTCACATCATCATAAATCAGGGTCGCATCGCCCATTTCCTTAATTGTACGGTCGTAGTCATCGTTGTGAGCGAACTCATAACCAGTCCCAACAACTTCCATACCCAAGTCTTCGTAAGCACCGATAACGTGACGCGGACGCAGGCCACCGATGTACAACATGACTTTTTTGCCTTCCAGACGCGGACGGTATTTTTCAATAACCGCATCCATTTCCGGCTTGTATTTTGCGATAACAGCTTCACATTTTTCTTGAATACTTTCGTCGAAGAATGCAGCAATTTTACGCAAAGATTCAGCCATCTTGGTCGGACCAAAGAAGTTATATTCCATCCAAGGAATACCGTACTTTTCTTCCATGTGACGAGAGATGTAGTTCATGGAACGATAGCAGTGCAGCAGGTTCAGCTTCACTTTTGGTGTCAGTTCCATTTCAGAGATGGTGCCGTCACCAGACCATTGTGCAACAACGCGCAGGCCCATTTCTTCCAAAAGGATACGAGATGCCCAAGCATCACCACCGATGTTGTAATCGCCAAGGATCGCAACGTCGTAATCAGTTGCTTCCCAAGTGTCATCATCGTCACGAGCACCCAAAGTCCAGTCACGAACAGCGTCGTTGGCAATGTGGTGACCCAAAGACTGAGACACACCGCGGAAACCTTCACAACGTACCGGAACGATTGGTTTTTCGTATTCAGCGCCTTTTTTCTTAGAAACGGCTTCGATGTCGTCACCGATCAGGCCGATGGGACATTCTGACTGTACGGAAATACCTTTGTTCAGCGGGAACAGAGTTTCGATTTCGTCGATCAGTTTTTCCAGTTTCTTGTCACCGCCAAATACGATGTCTTTTTCCTGGAAGTCAGATGTGAAGTTCATTGTACCGTATGTGTTGATACCAGTTGTACCCACATAATAGTTACGACGACCTGCACGTGAATATTGACCACAGCCAACAGGGCCGTGTGAAATGTGGATCATGTCCTTGATCGGACCCCAAACCACACCCTTTGAACCAGCGTATGCACAACCACGGATGGTCATAACACCAGGGGCAGATTTACGGTTGGACGTAATGCATTTCTTGGACTGTTCAACTTCGTGATCGTTGACAGTCAAGTGTTTTGCACGATCCTTTTTCGCTTTTTCAGGATAAACTTCAAGAACTTCTTGAATAAGTGCTTGAGTTTCCTCGCGTGTCATAGAAGACATAGGCCTTCTCCTTTGACGTAATGTTTCAAAAATAAACGAAATTGGGGGGTGTCCGTGGCGCGAACAATACGCGCCACGTCTTAGCCTTAACCTTCGGCAGTTTGGCCGATGATGCTTTCGTCTTCTTCTTCCATGATACCGAATTCCATCAGAAGCTCTTCAAGCTCTTCCATAGCGATCGGTGTCGGAATAACGAACAATTCATTGTTGACGATCTTGTTAGCCAGTTGACGATATTCATCAGCTTGGTTGGCTTTTGGATCATATTCGATCACTGTCATACGACGGATTTCAGCACGTTGAACAACGTTGTCACGCGGTACGAAGTGGATCATTTGAGTGCCAAGACGTGCAGCCAGAGCCATGATCAGTTCATCTTCACGGTCAGTGTTACGTGAGTTACAGATCAGGCCAGCAAGACGTACACCACCAGAGTTCGCATATTTCACGATCCCTTTAGCGATGTTGTTAGCCGCATACATAGCCATCATTTCGCCTGAACATACAATGTAGATTTCTTGAGCTTTGTTTTCACGGATCGGCATAGCGAAGCCACCGCAAACAACGTCACCAAGTACGTCGTAGAATACGAAGTCAAGGTCGTCTTCATAAGCGCCTTCTTCTTCGAGGAAGTTAATAGCTGTGATAACACCACGGCCAGCACAACCAACCCCTGGCTCAGGACCACCAGATTCAGTACAACGAACGTCGCCGTAACCGATTTTCAGTACATCTTCCAGTTCCAGATCTTCTACAGAACCAGCGTCAGCAGCCATCTGCATGATGGTGTTTTGAGCTTTAGAGTGAAGGATCAGACGCGTTGAATCCGCTTTAGGGTCACAACCGACGATCATAACTTTTTTACCTGACTCGGCCAAAGCCGCAACCAAGTTTTGTGTAGTGGTGGATTTACCGATACCACCTTTACCGTAAATAGCACATTGACGAAGAGCCATTTTGCATTCTCCTTGAACTGGCGTTCAGTTAGTTGAAAACGAGATACTCACCGACCTTCTCCGCAAGGGATGTGCCAGTTTTAAAATTTGGACCTAACCATTTGATTCCAAATAAAATATATTTTTTTGTCAGTTGTAGTTGACGTGACACACCTAACAATTCCATACTTTTTGTATGGTTAAAAACACAAAACACGACATTTTGTCTGCTCCCTTACCAAAATGGGCCAAATTGCCCATCAATAGATGTAATATTCCGTCAGAAACCCTTGGGAGCCTTGGCTTTCAGGCCCACCCGCGCCCCTTACATCTGGATGGGGTGCATAGCTTACATAAAGATTTGTTCACCAAACTGGATGTGTATCCTGATCCTGAAGACAGACAACAACAGTTTATCGACTATATGAATGTGCATTTCGCGGCAAATGACCCCGCACGTAAACAGACAAAACGCCATAAAGCCAGTTATCAAAGCCTTCTTCGAGGCTGGTTCTTTGATTCAGACAGTCGAGAGGCCGCCGTTTTAAAAGGATGGGTCGAAAGTCGCTTTGGATTGTCGCCAAACTTTCATCGTGGACGCTTAAACGACAAAAGCTCTGCCCTCTATGCCAATTTCATGCAGATGCGGGCAGATGGCTTATATGCGACATACGCTTTAGAAGCCCAAATGGACCTGCTTTATAGCTATTGTCAGTATGAATTATCAAAGCTGCGCATTCCCATTACTTTATATAGGGGCGTCAATCGTCTGGAAGAATTCACCATCCTGCATAAACAAGACAAACGCGCTGTTGTCCTGTTTAACAACCTCAATTCCTTTAGTTCAGATAAGGAAACCGCAGGCGCTTTTGGCGACATTATTATAAAGGTACGCGTCCCTAAAGAGAAAATTCTCTGTTTTCCGGCCCTGCTGGATCAAAAATTCACCAGCGAAAATGAATTTATGGTGATTGGTGGGTTGTATGATGTGACATTGTCGTATTACTGACATTCATCATTCATTTTGTTTAATTTCAATAAGTTAAAAACTGGTTCACTTCTTGCTTTGAATAATTCAAATTTATTTTTGGAGAGTGAAATCATGTCGCAGGACCAGTTTAAAGAAATCTTTGAGAACATTAAATCCGGCCAAGTTATTCCTTATCTGGGCGCTGGCGCTTTAGAAGGGGCTGTCAGTCTTGAAGATCAATCCCCCATCCCTGCCGATAGCGACAGTTTAATTCTGGCAATGAATGATGGCCGTCCCATGGCACCAAAACTGATGTGGGAATTTGCCCGCGCTGCCATGAACCTGGAACTGAAAAAGGGCCGCAGCTTCATCACCCGTTTTTTAAATAAAACATATGGGGAAAAACAATGGACCCGCGCAGTCGTTCACGACTGGCTTAAAAGCCTGATGTTGCCCTATGTTATCGATATCAACCGCGACACCCAGTTACAAGACACCTACAAAAACACCCCGCACAATCTGGTGCGCGGCTGTGCGCGTTTGGGCGGAACAGATTATCGCTTCATCATCCATGCTTATGACGGCAAGGAATATAAAGAGATTAAACAGGAACAAATGGATATGTCCCTGCCCCTATTGTTTAAACCCATGGGTAGTCCTCTGCCGGAACCGGCCACTTATATTGCTTCAGATGCAGATTATGTGGATTACATCACCGAGCTGATGGGCGGCTTTGCCATCCCCAATCCGTTAAAAGAATATCGCAAGGAAAAGCAATATCTCTTTATAGGCCTGCGTCTTAACCGCGATACCGAACGGATGGTCATGAGCGATATCGTCTATTCAGGCGGCACCCCAAAAGGCTGGGCTTTGTTGCCGGATGCATCGGAAAAAGAAAAACGCTTCTGTAAGAAAATGAACATTGAAGTGATTGATGCCGATATCAGCGATTTTCTTGATGTTGTTGCGCCGGACCTTAAAGGTGCTGCGGCATGATCAAACGGCGTGACGACAACCCCTTCCCCATTCTTGCCCTGTGGGAAATGGATGCCACCCATCAAAAAGCCTTTGAACTTTTAGACGGGGTCAATGCGGCCAGTGATGAAGACCTCTCGACCATGGTTGATGTCTTCCTGACCCACACCAAAGACCACTTTGAACGCGAACGTCAAATGATGCTGGAAACTGATTTTACCGCCATTACGGAACATGAGGCCGAACATGGTCGCATTGTTTCTGATATCGTCCAATTTCATGGGGCCTTAAAACGCGGCAGCATAAAATTCGCCCGTATGTTCTTTAAGGACTCTTTACCGGAAATTCTGGACGTTCATATCCGGCAGGTCGACAGTGCGCTTGCCGCCCACATCAAGGCTTTTCGCGACAAAGAGAAGACAGACCAATCAGTTGCCTAGCCTGATCTTCACATTCAGCAAGCACCTTTTTGTCCATCACTTTTAACCAGCGTTTCGGGATGGCCGGGGCACCATAAAATGCCCCGGCAATCATCCCGGTAATGGCCCCTGTGGTATCAGCATCCCCGCCGCGATTAACCACATCGATCAGGCAATCTTCAAAATTATCGGTATCAAACAAGCTTTGAAACACAGCCTTTAACGTATCAACAATAAACCCGCTTGGATTTTCCTGTCGTTTTTTATCAAACCGAAATTCAGGATGGCTGGCGACCAGATCATTGGCAATGGTCTTTAATCCTAATACAGACCCCTGCCCCGTCAAGCATAGCTGAACCATCTTGATCACAGCCAGTGTCCCCGCATCGGACAAGGGGTTATTGTGGGTTACATGTGATTGAAGGCGTGCTTTTTCGCCAACGTGTTCCTCGTCTTGTCCCAGACTGCACAATGAAATGGGCAAGGTGCGCATACAGGCCCCATTCCCGCCATCATATTCATTTAACGCAACCTGAATTTGACCTTTTTGGCGGTATTGAACAATGCCGCGTCGAACCGTATTGCCAATATCCACAGGCTTGCTTGCCATCCAGTCACTGAAATATTGCGCGATCATCAAGGGATCAACAAAACGTGCTTTCAAAATGGCACGCCCGAGATAAAGACTCATTTGCGTATCATCGGTAACGGCACCTGCTTTCAGGTTTAGCCAACCTGCCCCAACAATATCACGATGAACTTTGTGCTGTGCCTGAATTTCGCGCGGGGTCATAAATTCCACCGTCGCACCCAAGGCGTCACCAACTGCCAGCCCTTTATATGCAGCGGCTGCGCGGTTGATCACATCCTCACTCTTCGGGACCGAAACATTCATCGTAATCCACACAAACATCACAACTGGGCGAGCGACAGACATAAATCCCTTCGGTCTGGCATAGCTCGCGATAGATAAATTTTTTCCATTTCATATTATGTACATTGCGCTTGGCCATCTTGGGGAAATTATTTTCCATAAGAGCCGTCAGTTCGGTGCGGTTTTGAAGCCCCAAATCCTGCCAAAGATGGTTTTGCCCCATACAGGCGCTTGAGACAATTTCCGCAATCCAAATTTCGGATGCACAGTTTCTGGCACGATTTTTCAGAAGATATTTTTTCAAATCCCTCCATTCCACCGCACGTTCATTAGAAACGGCCGTGCGTGCTGGTCTGAATTTGCGCATCTGAAGCTGCGGAAACTGGAAACGCACCAAACGGCGAAAGGTCAGACGATCCAACCCCAGCCAGTTGGGCATTTTATCATCCCCATCCATCCAGGTTGCCAACATGCTGGAAAGCGGCCCATCATTCACATGACCGCGTGCACACGACATAATCTGTTTTTTATAAGCGGTTCTCGGCTGCATTTTGAGACCCCTTTCACATTTTCTTACACAGGTGAGATCGTCACATCACCCAAGACTTGTGCCTGACAAGCGAGGCGAAATTCCTTACCCGCCATGTTGTCACGCAAAACCTGATCTTCCAGCATGGACGGGGTAGACAGATTTTCCATCCCTTCTTCCACCATCATGATACAGGTGCCGCAATCACATTCACGACATCCATAAACGATACCGGAACCAACTTTTTCCGACACTTCGATGATCCGGGTGCCCACAGGGACCACAACGGACAAGTCAATATCGGAGAACTTCACTGTTGCTTTAGCCATTTTACGTTAACTCCTTACAATAAATCGGAAAAGTCAATGACCCGCGGGGCGTTTGTCCCGGTCAGGTTCTCTGCTATCAATCGGCCAAAGGCACGACATTCTTCTAATTCTTCATTGGTTGGGATAAGTTTCACCTTCACCCCGGGCACCGGGACCTTAAACTTTAACCCGCGCAAACGATCCTCGATCATGGCCACCGCTTCGCCCGTCCAGCCATAAGACCCAAACGCCGCGCCCAGTTTACCTTGCGTGTGAATAGAACAGAGCGAGGAAAGCAAATCCCACACCGGTTTCACCGCATCGCCATTAATAGTCGGGCTGCCAAAAACAAGACCGTCGGCTTCTTCGATCAAATCCACAAAAGGCGGCATTTCGCCCCCTTCCAGATCATAAAGCGAGATCCTCACCCCACTGACCTGTTCGGCCCCTTTTAAAACCTCTTTTGCCATATCCCCGGTACTGCCATAGGCACTCATGTAAAAAATCAGCAAGGTCTTTTCTGTGATTTCACCTTCCCGACGTAAATGCGGGACGGACATGGAATGGTAGTGACGCACATATTCACGTGGATGTTCCCGCAAAATCGGCCCATGGGCGGGCGCAATCAGCTTGATATCCAATGGTTCAATTAAATCAAGGGCCTGCAACACATGATGTTTGAAAGGCCGCATGATATGGGCATAGTAATATTCAAAAGAAAAACGGAAATCCCCGACCAAATCATTAAACAGCCGTTCATCACAGAAATGACAGCCAAACAAATCGCCGGATAGCAACATGCCGCAGTCTTCCAACCATGTGCATTGCGTGTCGGGCCAGTGTAAAAAAGGTGTATTGATAAAGGAAACTTTACGGTTGCCCAGATCAATGCTGTCCCCGGTTGTCACAGCTGTGACATCCAGATTTTCTGCCCCTTCTTTCAACAAACCCTTTAACATGCCTTGGGCTTGAAAAGACAGATAGACTTTTGCATTGGGGGCGCGCTTTAACAGTTCAGGCAAAGCGCCTGTATGGTCCGGTTCCATGTGGTTCAGGACGATATATTTTATCTCGTCATACGCACAGATACTTTCCAAACGCTTGAAAAATATATCCTGAAATTCTTTTTTGACTGTATCAACAATGCAGACACCATCAGCCCCGCGCACCAGATAGGAATTATAGCTGGTACCATTGGCGGTTTTTAAGATCAGGTCAAAACTACGTAAACTAGGGTCAAACGCACCGATCCAATAGACATCAGAGCCTATGGCAACCGCTTGTGTTCCGGTTATGGGCATTCCATCCATTGTCACACCTTTTCAGGTTCGGGACACGCATGGGCGTGATCGTTTGAACAACCCTCGCGCCCAACATCGGCATCGATATTTTCAAGACCCAAACGGCGCAAGGTTGCTTCTTCAAACCCACAACCCAAGCCCCAGTCCGTCATCAACAAGGGGCGACGGATCAACAAGGGACTTTCCAGCATTAGCTTAATCGCCTCCTGTTCATCGACCTTTTCAGGATCAACATCACCGGATTTTACTTGCGGGGCCGCCTTGTTAAACCAGTCCGCAACGGGCAAATCGCCAAAATAGGCGCGAAGACCCGATGCCTCCCAGTTTTCCTTGCGCATATCGCGCGCATCCACATCAAATCCGGCTGCGATCAGAAGTTTTTTCTGCCGGGTGTTTGTCTTACACCCCGGCTTTTCATAAAAAACGACCTTCATCGTGCCTGAATTTCCGCCATAACTTCGGCCAGACGTAACGGCGGGATCCCAGTTAAGGAGCCTGCCGGATTGGCAGGTTCACCAGCCGGTGTCAGGATTGCGCCTTCAATGGGACAGATGCTGGCACATTGTGCATCATCATGGTCGCCTTCACATTCCGTACATGTCTTTTTATTGATCATAAACTGCGTTGAAGCTTTATAGATCGCATCATTGGGACAGACGTCAAAACAGGCGTGGCAATTCACACAAAGGTCAGTAATAGAATAAGACATCAGGGCTGCTCCTTATCTTATGCTGTGGCTTGTTGAATGATTTTATCGGATTGGATATCAGCCTTTCCGGCTTCAACCATTTCGAGATAGACGGCGGCGATGGCTTCTTCGATGGGCTCATACGCATGTTCACCGTTGGGTTCAATGCCGGCATCTTCCAGCTGCCCCCATGGTTCCAGACCGATCTTGGCACACAGCACGGCTTCACAACCTTCCAGCGTGCGAATATTGCGTTCCAGTTTGCTTTCACCTTCATCACATTCGCTAGACCCGATGCAATATTGATCGACTTTACGCGGACCGACAAAACGCACACCGTCACTGGAGGCTTCATAAACCAGAAACTCAGTTGCATGACCAAAGTGTTGGTTAATCACCCCTTGGCCTTCTGTTGCAACGGCCATCAGGATCGGACGGGTCGCTTTCTTTTCTTCAGTCTTCACGCCTGCAATCGCATCCAAGGAAACCGTTGCAACCTTTTTCATGGCGGTGCGCTGTTCTTCGATGGATTGATGGACTTCAGCGCGAAATTCCATGGCTTGCTTGTAGTCGATATCCATTTCTTCAACTTTATCCATGGTAAATTCATGACCACGGTCTTCGCCCAACAAACCAACAGCATCAGCGCGACACTGGCGACAGTGACGCATCATGTTCATGTCACCGGAACAGCTATCCTGAAGTTCCTGCAATTCTGCCTTAGACGGGCTGCGTTGCCCCATAACACCATAAAACGTGCCATGTTCTTCTTCTGCAATCAACGGCATGACGTTGTGTAAGAATGCGCCCTTGGATTTCACAATCTTGCTGACTTCTTCCAGATGCTTGTCATTGACACCCGGGATCATGACCGAATTGACCTTAACCAGTACATCACGTTCGACCAGCATTTCCAGACCAAGCTGTTGGCGTTCAATCAGGATTTTTGCGGCTTCTTCGCCACGGATACGTTTGTTGTCCCAATAAATCCACGGGTAAATCTGCGCGCCAATTTTGGGGTCCACACAGTTAATCGTGATGGTCACATGGTCAATGTTCAGTTCAGCCAGATCATCGACCACATCCGGCAAGGCCAGACCGTTGGTGGAAACACAAAGCTTGATATCCGGCGCCTGTTCGTAAATTGCACGGAACGTGCTTAAAGTGCGTTCTGGGTTGGCTAATGGATCACCCGGTCCTGCAATACCGACAACCGACATTTGCGGCACATTGGCAGCAACGGCCAAAACTTTCTTTGTTGCCTGTTCTGGCGTTAAAAGTTCAGATACCACACCCGGGCGTGATTCATTGGCACAATCATATTTGCGGTTACAATAATGACATTGGATATTACAAGCGGGCGCAACGGCCACATGCATGCGCGCATAAAAATGATGCGCTTCTTCTGAATAACAGGGATGGTTATTTACACGATCACGAACCGATTGGGGCAGATGCGCCATCGCATCATCAGAGCTGCCGCAGCTCCCGGAAGAACATCCGCCAGACGGCGCATTCGTGGCATCATTTTGGGGGGCCATATCCGTCATTATTCATCTCCAAAAGATTGTTACAAAAACTTAACAGTTAAATAGCAATCCTCGTGCCGCTTCATTAAGTTATTGATTTTACTTAAAATACCATTGTCACAAACCCGACAAATGGCAGGTTTCGGCCCTAGAATTGTTGTACTTGGATGTCTAATGTCTGAATCCGATAAGCAATTTGACGAGGCGTCATGTTCAACAAACGCGCTGCCTTTGCCTGTACCCATCCAGCCTTTTCCAAAGCCCAGATCACTTTGTCGCGTTCTGAAATGCTGTCGTCATTCAGATCAATATCTTCAATCGCGTCATCACTGCTTTCCATCTGTACGGGGGCAGGCTTACAAGGTGCTTTCATCGGGCTACGTGATTTAATGCCCATCATATCGATGACTTCTTTTTGAATAACTTCGCCTTCTGTCATGATGGAGGCACGTTCCAGACAGTTTTCCAGCTCGCGCACGTTACCGGGCCAGTGATGTTGTTGCAGTTGACGCACTGCCGTTTCAGAAATGGACAAGGGACGACCTTGGGCCGCCCCTATTTTTTCCACCAGAAACCGCGACAAATCGACAATATCACCCAAACGTTCACGCAAAGCCGGCAAGATGATTGGCATCACATTCAAACGATAATAAAGGTCTTCACGAAATTCACCGATGGACACGGCTTCTTCCAGATCCCGGTTGGTTGCCGTAATCACGCGCACGTCCACTTTTAAAGTCTGACTGCCGCCGACCCGTTCAAATTCCCCTTCCTGAAGGACACGTAAAAGCTTGGCCTGAAAGGCTGCTGAAATTTCACCGATCTCATCCAAAAAGATGGTGCCACCATCGGCCAGTTCAAAGCGCCCCTTGCGCATGCCAACCGCCCCCGTAAAGGCCCCTTTTTCGTGACCAAACAATTCAGATTCAAGCAAATTGTCTGGAATGGCCGCACAGTTGAGCTTTACAAAAGGCGCATTATTGCGCGGCGAATTATAATGAATGGCATTGGCAATCAATTCTTTACCAGTACCTGATTCACCCCGGACCAGAACAGTGGTGTTCCATTTGGCGACCAGACGAATTTGTTCAAACACCTGTTTCATCACGTCGGATCGACCAACAATATTCTTGAAACCATGTTGTTTTTTCACTCGACGTCGCAAGCTGTCACGTTCATCTTCAATCTCGCGCTTTTGGGTTTGCACATCTTCAAACAACCGCACGGTCTGGGACACAAGGTTTGCAATCATTTCCAGAAAACGGGTGCGTTCCCCCAACATGGCGCGATTTTCCGGCGGCTGTGCGGCCAGTGCACCAATGGGCAAACCGTCATCCCCCACAATCGGCGCACCGATAAAAGGCAGTTCTGGATTAAAAACTTTCAAACGGTCCAGAAATTTTACTTCATCTTTCACCCGCGGCAAAAGAACGGTTTCGCCCGTTTCAAGAATATGCCCAATCACACCTTCACCCGGTTTATAGGTGATATTTTCTGGTGGGGTCGGAATTTCGTTATGGGCGACACTTAACTGACATTCCCCGGAATGTTCGGTATCCAACGTCACAAAACAATAGTGATAACCACCGACTTCATGAAGAACGGCGAGGATTTGCTTCAAACTTTCGCTGGGGTGTGCGGTTCGCGACAGGATTTGGCTAACCTGAAACAATATTTCCAGATGGCTCTCAATCAATTCACCGCGCTGTATAGAATTATTTTGCATGAGAAAGTTCCGGCTTTTTTATTAACTATTTTCACTGATGGGGAGGGAAACATGCGCGCGTGCACCACTTCCCACAGGGTGGCTGAGATCAATTGTGCCGTCATGTTCAGTCAGCACCTGCTGCACAATCGCCAGCCCCATCCCTGATCTGCCACCAGCTTTTTTCCAATTTGTAAAAAAGGGTTCAAACACTTTATGGCCGCAGTCTTCACACATACCGGGACCATTGTCCTGAATGGTAAATTGCACGGCATCGCCTTCAATCACATGGGTTGTGATTGTGATTTCACGCCCCAAAGCACCCGGTTCGTTAATGGCGATAATCGCATTATCCAAAAGATGCTTGATCATGGAGCGCAAGGCATTGCCTTGTCCGACAATTGCCGGAACCACAGGTGTTGGATGCCAATTCACCACAATTCCTTCCGTAAGGAATTTCTCAGTGGAAATATCAAGAACTTCCCGGATCAGTTCATTGATATTAATGGTCGAGTGAACTTCGTGTGAGATTTCCGGCACACAAGCCTTTAGCTTATCCAAAGCTTCCTGCCCGGTCTGCTGCACTTGTTTGAGCATTTCTTTCAAGGTCAACGGATCACTTGCACCGCGTTCCACCATGGAAGCTGCCGCAGAAACCAGATTCAACGGACCTTGCAATTGATAAATTGCCCCGCTGATAACTTCTGAAATACCCTGGATCATCTGCTTTTCAGCCATGATCGCTTTGATGGCATTCGTTTTTGCCTGTTCAAAATGATAGCGCCGTTTTGAAATGTCGTTACAGACCAACAAAAGCCCACGGGTTTTCACATCATCATAATAATAATCGGCTTCGGTTTTAACACTCTCGATCCAAGTGCCTGAACAGGAATACCATTTTGGCGTGCGGTTACCATCAAACTCCACGCGCACTTCCACATTTTCAAAGTTTTTATTCTTAGTTTCTAAGGACTTGAAATCCTCTTCAATGGTTTTACAAATGGATTTCAACAGAAAACGCGCTGGTTCTTCACCATCCAGATCAGCCATCAGGACCTTATAGCCCTGGTTATCCAGCATGACCTTGCCTGTTTCATCCATCACACAAATGACCATGGGTGCATCATCAATGATACTTTCCAACAAGCCTTTTTGGTTGGACAGTTTGCGTTCCAGCTTCATCGTCTGGGTCACATCACGGTGAATCCCCAAATAATAAGACACTTGCTTGTCTGCATTAAACACAGGGGCAACGGTCAGGTCGGCCAGATATGGTGTGCCATCTTTGCGCTTGTTTAAAAGGGTACCGTTCCATTTGCGCCCGGATGTAACGCTGTGCCAAAGGTCTTGGTAAACCTCAACCGGGGTCTTGTTATAAGACAGGATGGAATGCTGTTTACCAACCAGTTCGCAAGCTGTATAACCAGACAAACTTTCAAAGGTCGGATTACAATAAAGGATATTACCTTTCACATCGGCAATGGAAATGGCGACGGCCAATTGCCTGACAATTTCATAAAAAAGTTTGGGTGGCAAAATACCGTCCTGAATTTCGATGCTTTCACCCAAAGCATCCAGAACTTCTTGTGGCACACCATCGGGTAATGCCTTCATAAAAGTGCTTAAGGCTTCCGCCATCCGCTCTTTCGCTACATTCGATGTCGGCTGCAATGACACCTCCTCTACGCGTATACTATATGAAGCACAACGCAAAGAACGTGCCGAAAGACAAAACCGCAGAGTTATGGACTTTTTTCATTTGTAGAATTGTCGCAAACACTACAAAGACAAGGTTTTATTTTTTTCATTGTCGCACATACAACACCCTTTCAAACCGAACAGAAAAGCCCGTTATTTAGGCAAGAACGCCCTTTTTATAGGCTACATCTAAGCTTGGTATGAACTATGCATTGCACCTGCTAACAACAGCTAGATAGGTGATGAACGACAATGAATGATTATTTGCTCATCCTGATCGGGACCGTGCTCGTCAATAACGTGGTTTTAGTAAAATTTCTGGGGCTTTGTCCCTTCATGGGCGTATCTAATAAAGTGGATACGGCCATCGGCATGGGGTTTGCCACCACCTTTGTGCTGACACTTGCCGCCGTTGCTGGCTGGATGGTCGAATATTTTGTGCTGGAACCTTTGGGGATCCAGTTCTTGCGCATCCTAACCTTCATTCTTGTCATCGCCGCCGTCGTTCAATTCACTGAAATGGCCATTCGCAAATATTCGCCCAGCCTGTATCAGGTTTTGGGGATTTTCTTGCCACTCATCACTACCAACTGCGCCGTGCTTGGCGTTGCGCTTTTAAACATTCAGGAAGAAAACGGTTTTCTGGACAGTCTGCTGTACGGATTTGGTTCTGCCCTTGGTTTTACATTGGTGATGGCAATCTTTGCGGGCCTGCGCGAACGTTTAAGTCTGGCCGCTGTTCCCAAAACATTTTCCGGCATTCCCATCGGTTTTATCACCGCAGGCCTTTTATCCATGGCCTTTATGGGGTTTTCCGGTCTTGTGACGAATTAAAGGGGTACAAAAATGTTAGAAGCAATCGGTAGCTTGACAATTCTGGGCGGGGGTATGGGCATTCTACTTGGATTTGCCGCTCAAAAGCTGAAAGTTGAAGGTAACCCACTGGTTCAGGAAATCGAAGATCTGCTGCCCGGTTCCCAATGCGGACAATGCGGTTTTCCGGGCTGTACTCCGGCTGCCGAAGCCATTGCCGAGGGTGAGGCCGAAGTCACCTGCTGTCCACCCGGCGGTAAAGCTCTGGTGCAGGCCTTGGCTGATAAAATGGGCATCGAGGTTGATTTATCCGCCGTCGAAGATAAAGGCCCCACGGTTGCTTTTGTAAACGAAGAACTTTGCATCGGATGTACCCGTTGTTTTAAACGCTGCCCGACAGATGCGTTGGTTGGTGCGTCAAAACAAATGCATGTGGTCATCGAAGATGCCTGCACCGGTTGTGAAAAATGCGTCGACATCTGCCCGACCGAATGTATTGAAATGAAGCCCCTGCCTGTCACGTTACAGACTTGGTATTGGCCTAAACCAGAACAAGCCGCATAACGGTTAGGAGCACTAAACATGAAACTCTTTCGTATTCGTGGCGGCGTTCACCCAAAAGAAAACAAGCACTTAACTGAAGACAAGCCGATCAGCCCGCTGCCTTTGTTCTTTTACTATCATATCCCGTTACAACAACATATCGGCGCCCCTGCCGAACCGGAAGTCGTAGTCGGTGATCGTGTGCTTAAAGGTCAACTGATCGCGTCTGCACGAGGGATGATTTCAGCAAATATTCATGCCCCAACCTCGGGGACAATTACTGCCATTGGTCCTTATATTGCCCCTCATGCCTCAGGCCTTCAGGGACGTACCATCACCCTTGAAGCTGATGGCAAGGATGAATGGGCCGAACTGCCTGCCCCGATGGATTGGCAAAATGCCAAACCTGTTGAAATTTCCAAACGCGTGCGTGAATGTGGCGTTGTCGGCATGGGCGGGGCAACTTTTCCATCTTCCGTTAAATTGAACCTTGGTGGCCGTTACGAGCTGGACACACTGGTGTTAAACGGGTCTGAATGTGAACCGTACTTGACCTGTGATGACCGTTTGATGCAGGAACAGGCTGACGAGGTTATCGAAGGCATTTTAATTATGGCAAAATCCTTAGGGGTCGGAAAAGCCTATATCGGAATTGAAAAAAACAAACCCGATGCCATCGAGAAAATGACCGAAGCCGCCAAAGAATATCCCGGCATCACCGTTGTTGCTTTACCCACCCGCTACCCTATGGGGTCGGAAAAACATCTTGTTCAGACTTTAACAGGGAAAGAAACACCCGCGCGTGGCCTGACAGCCGATATAGGTGTTGTGGTTCATAACGTTGCCACGGCCAAGGCCGTTTATGATGCCGTGTCCAAAGGGGTTCCGTTGATTGAACGGATCGTCACTGTTTCTGGTCGCGCCATCAAAACACCGCGCAATTTGAAAGTTCTGGTTGGAACCATCATTGAAGATTTGATCGATTTCTGCGGGGGCTATACCGAACCCCCGCAACAGATTTTAAGTGGCGGCCCTATGATGGGACAGCCGATCCGGTCCACCTCCATCCCGTTGGTGAAAGGGGCAAATGGGGTACTGGCCTTGAATGAAGAAGATATCAAACAAGATGACCAGATGCCCTGTATCCGCTGTGCCAGTTGTGTCGCGGCCTGCCCTTGCGGTCTCGTACCGCTTGAAATGTCGGCCCATATCCGTGCTGACGATCTGGAAGGTGCTGTCAAACTGGGCTTACAAGACTGCATTTCCTGCGGATCCTGTTCTTATACCTGTCCGTCGCGTATTCCGTTGGTTCAAACATTCAATTACGCCAAAGGGAAATTGACAGAAACCCAACGCACCCAACACCGCCAGGAAGAAACCAAACGTCTGGCAGAGGCTCGAACCATCCGCATGGAAAAAGAAGCCAAAGCCAAACGTGAAGCCATGATGCGCAAAAAAGCTGCCATGGCTGCCAAAAGAAAGAAGAGTGCCTCATGAAACAACTTCCTCTCGTCGCAGGCCCTTTTATTCACAAAGGCAACACTGTTCAAAAAACCATGTTGCTTGTTATTTTGGCCCTTGTTCCGGCAACCGCTTACGGGATTTACCTATTCGGTCTGCCCGCGCTTTATCTGTTTGCCACCACCATCGCGGCTTGTGTGCTGATCGAAATGGCGTGCCTGAAACTGGCGGGAAAAAAGGTTAAACCCTTTATCTTTGATGGGTCCGCTGTCCTGACTGGCTGGTTGCTCGCCATGACCTTACCGCCTTGGGCGCCATGGTGGATTGGTGTTGTCGGTGCTATTTTGGCAATCGCCATCGGTAAACATGTATTTGGGGGACTGGGGCAAAACCTGTTTAATCCGGCCATGGTTGCACGAGTGGCATTGCTGATCTCTTTCCCTGTGGAAATGACCAAATTCACCCATCCCACCCCCCTGTTCAGCGAAAAAAGCCCTGATGCTGCCGCCGCAACGGATGTGACTTTTGGGCAAGCCTCTACGATTGACGGGGTGTCCAGTGCCTCCACGCTCGGCCATATCAAAACAGAAGTGTCTTTGGGCCATAGCGCCCAAGACCTGATTGCCAACGGATTTGACCTGATCACCCAAAGCTTAGGCAATGTACCGGGCAGTCTGGGGGAAACGTCAGCTATCTCGATCCTGATCGGTGGCTTGTTCCTGCTGGCGATGCGGGTCATCTCTTGGCATATACCGCTTTCCATGATTGTGGGCGTCGGCTTGTTTGCGCAAATTTTCCACACCATTGACCCCAGCAAATACGCCGGTGCCGATGTGCATATTTTAGGTGGAGCAACCCTTTTAGGGGCCTTTTTCATTGCCACAGACCTTGTGACCTCACCTGTAAGCAAGACGGCACAGATTATCTTTGGCTTTGCCATCGGGGTGTTGGTCTACATCATCCGTACCTGGGGCGGCTACCCAGAAGGCATGGCCTTTGCCGTGCTGTTGATGAACGCTGTCACACCTTTGCTGGATCGTTACATCAAGCCGCGCGTCTATGGCCGTGATCGCAAAGGCACACCCTTGGAATTTGGGGAGAAAAAATCATGAGCGATGATGTAAAAGAAAACGAAGACGTCAAAAAAGAAGAAACAGAAGACACCAAAGCTGAAGCCCCCAAAATTTCATTTCGTGAAAAAATCCCTTATCAGGCAATCCTGCTCGGTGGGTTTGCACTGGCCGCATCGACTTTGCTGGCAACCGGAAACGAAAGCACACAAGCGGCCATTGCTGAACGTCTGCGAGAAGATTTACTGTCTTCACTGGAAGAAGTCGTCCCCCAAAAAACCCACAGCAATGATTTGTTAGAAGACATCATCACCCTGCCGCGCGCCGATGGGACCGAAGCCACCATCTATCGCGGCCAGAAAAATGGTCAAGTCACGGCCCTTGCATACGGAATGGTCGGACAAGGTTACGCCGGGGCTATTTCGGTCATTATGGGAGTGGATGCAACAGGTGAAATTTTGGGCGTGCGCGTTCTTAGTCATGCCGAAACACCGGGTCTTGGCGACAAGATTGAAGTTGCAAAAAACAACTGGATTACCAAATTCACCGGCCTGTCTTTCGATAATCTGGTACCAGAAAAATGGAAAGTCAAAAAAGACGGGGGTCATTTTGACCAATTTAGTGGCGCGACCATTACACCGCGCGCGGTTGTCTCTGCCGTAACGAAGGGCCTTAATTTCTACAAAGACAACAAGGAAAAACTGTTGGAGGTCAAAAAATGAGTGACACTGTCAATTACAAACAAATCACCGTTGATGGCCTGTGGTCCAACAATGTGGTCTTTGCCCAAATGCTTGCCCTGTGTCCCCTTTTGGCTGTGACTGGAACGGCAACCAATGGGTTAGGCATGGGATTGGCCAGTACGGTTGTAATGGTGGCATCCGGCCTTGTGGTTTCCTTGCTGCGCGGCTTGATTACCCCGCATGTACGTATTCCGTCTTTTGTATTGATTATTGCATGTCTCGTCACGTTGGTGGATATGGCGATGAATGCCTGGGTGCATGACCTTTATAAAGTTTTGGGTCTGTTTATCCCGTTGATCGTAACCAACTGTGCCATTTTGGGTCGTGCTGAATCTTTTGCCTTTCGTCAGGCGCCCTTTGCTGCGGCCTATGACGGTTTGATGATGGGACTTGGCTTTACCTTTGCCTTGACTTTATTAGGGGCAGTTCGCGAAATTTTGGGTAGCGGCACCTTATTTGCCAACGCCCCGCTTTTATTAGGTGACGCTTTTGCTTTTATGGAACTAGTGCTGATCCCGGATTACAAAGGATTTTTATTGTTAATCCTGCCACCGGGGGGCTTTTTAATGCTGGGCTTTATTCTGGCTGTGAAACGTCTGATCGACAACAAAGTCACCAAAAAACGTGAAGCAAAAGAAGAAACTGCAGTTTCTGTTGAGGAGGCGTTGGCATGAATGTCGGTATCGTTTATGGCACAGCCATCAAGCAAGTCTGGCTAAAAATGGAAGTTCCCGATGGATCCACTGTGCAGGATGCCATCGATATTTCAGGTATTCTGGAACAATTCCCCGAAATTGATCTGGAAACGCAGAAAGTCGGGGTCTTTGGCCGCATTACTAAACTGGACCGGGTTTTGGAAGCCGGTGAGCGTGTGGAGATTTATCGCCCGATCACAGCCGACCCTGAAACCGTTGAACGTCGTGATATACAGGCTGACTGATGTTTGAGAATGCTCCAGACAACTGGATGGATCGGCGCGATTATCCCGATCTTCCCGAAGAAGCAGAACAAGCCTTGCGTGCCGCTGCCCTGCATTGGGAAGAACCGGAAAAAGCCGAACAGTATCTCGCCACCGCACGAGAGTTGGCTGATGACCATCTTCAAGTTCATATTGCGACCTATAAATTCCTGTTCTATTCCCATCAATACGAAAAAGCCTGCGTTGCTGCACAAAGCTGCATTGATCTAATCCTTTTAAAACGTCAAATCCACAAACCCATGTTGGAACTGACACCGGATGATGCCCCTTTTGACACATTTGATCCTGAACTGCGTTTTTTGATGAACGCCATTATGGCTTATGGTTATTGCCATTTGCGCCAAGGCACAATGAAGGAAGGCAAAGAGGTTCTTGATCTCCTCGCCACATTAGACAGTGCCAAACAGACATCCGTTCTTAATCTGTTGGATATTGTTGACAATGATGCAGAAGATGAGTGAGTTTGTCGCATTGGTGACAAGAAATTTTATTTATTTTCAATAGCTTAATTCTGGCCCACTCTTTGCTGGTACCCCTTTGTCGATTCACAATGCCAACACCAAGGGGGTAGTTATGGCTAACGTATATTTCACATCACCGTTGATGAAGAAAAACAAAAAGGTTGAAGCTGTTGCAGGTAAACGCAGCACGCTTTTGGGTCTTGCCGAAGAAAATTCTATTAAAATTCCGTGTGAATGCCGCGACGGCGAATGCGGTTCCTGTCTGGTTAAAATTACACATCTGGATGGCGAGCGCATCAAAGGCATCATGTTGACGGATAAGGAGAAGAACGTTCTGAAATCTATCGGCAAATTGCCGAAATCAGAAGAAGAACGTGCTGCTGTTAACGATCTACCGCCAACCTACCGCCTAGCTTGTCAAACCATCGTCACCGATGAAGACATTTTGGTTGAATTCACTGGTGAGCCGGGTGGCGCATAACCCATCACAAAGGCCCCTTCATTCGTCCCACTGAAGGGGCCTTCTTGTTTTTTACTTGAAGGAATAAACATAATGCTTTTCGATACGTTTAAAGATCAGGAACTGATTTGGCAATCCAACGTCAGTGGTGACACAAGCTGTGGTAAATATGCTTTCCGTGGCGACCTTGCCATCACATTGGGCGATATGCACGAAGCTTCCAACACCCGCAACCAACCCAAATGCATTCTGGAAAGTGCCAACATTCTTGCTGACGCAGAGCAATTTATTTTTGTATCCGGCAGCTTGTTGTCTTTGGATGATATCCCGGCCTTTGTTGAACGTTATGGTCAATATATTGCGGATGACGTCAAAGTTATGCTGTATGTTGTTGATACTTCCAAACCCATGTTCATCGAATATGAAGGCAAACAGCTTTACATCAACACCTATGAAGACAGCACCGTCTGGCAATTGTTGATGGAAGACCTTTATGTTGAAAAATCCGACATGAAAGGCCAAAGCCCACAAGACAAACTGGTCACCATGTATGAAGCCTGTAAAGACTTTAAACCCAAATATGACACTGTGTCTTATGACGACGCTTTAGGCTTTAAAATCGAAGGTGCAAAACGTGCCATCCACGGCGCTGTTTAAAGCGTCCTGAGAAGGTCTGGTTGGATGAGCTATCCCGGTGCTGAAGATTATCTGCATTGCTTTAGTTTATATGGTGATGATATCCGTACAATGTATCTGGATCATGACGAGGGACGCTATGAGTTCCTGTTTGAACGGATTTTGCGCATGCTCATCCAACAATCTTCCTTCAACACAAAAATTCCCCTCCCCTTTAAAATTACCGCACGCAAGATCCTGTCGGGCGACCCAGAAGCGCGCAGCTATATGTCCGATCCTGAAAAGCGTAATTTTATGCTGAGCGACCTTTACGATTTTGTCCTATTGCAGCATAAAATCAACCAACGCAACATGTAGGTTTTGCGACAAAAATAAATTTATACATTATTTTTCAATGATTTAATTTATTGGCACAATATTCGCTGTGGGCTTTTTAAATGATGATTTAAAAAGAAAAGGGTCCCCCCATGTCACAAGACAGTTTTGTTGCCGAAGTAAAACGCAAATGGCCCATCGCGGAAAATACCTTTGCCTTTGAACTGGTCGGTGCCAATGATACCGTCCTTCCCCGCTTTGAAGCTGGCGCGCATATCGATATCATTGCCGGACAGGACCTCACCCGACAATATTCTATCGCCAGCAATCCAGCCGTTGAAAACAGCTACATTCTGGGAATTTTAAAAACACCCAACCCACAAGGGGTTTCAAGCGCCGTTTGTGAACGGGTGGAAGTCGGCAGCCTGTTGCGTTTGGCAGGCCCGCGTAATCACTTTCCACTGGATGAAGAAGCGCCGTTTAGCCTATTAATCGGCGGCGGGATCGGCATTACACCCATGCTTGCGATGGCGCACCGCCTGCATGAAACCGGCAAACCCTTTGCCATGCATTTCTTTGCCCGCAACCATAGCGCTGCACCTTTTATCAACGAGATAAAAGACCTGCCTTTTGCCGATCAGGTGACAACCTATTTCGATGAAAACGATGGCAACCCGCAACTGAACCTGCAAAAAATCCTGCTCGGTGCACCCACAGGTGCCCATGTATACACCTGCGGACCCACCGGTTTTATGAATATGGTTATCGACATGTCCAAGCAGGTCATGCCGGAAGACCGTATTCATAAAGAATTTTTTGAATTTGAAGAAAAGACCGTTGAAAACACCGCCTTTGAAATTGAAATCAAAAGCACAGGTCAAGTCCTGAGCGTACCGGAAGACCGCAGCGTCATTGATGTCTTGCAGGAAAGCGGCGTCTTTGTGCCGCGCAATTGCCCTAAAGGTGTGTGTGGAGCCTGTGCCCGTCAGGTGCTGGAAGGTGAAATTGATCACCGCGACAGTGTCTTGCCGGACATTGCACGCAATCAAGGTTATATGCTTCTTTGTGTCTCGCGCGCGAAAAGCGAGCGTTTGCTGCTGGATTTATAAGGAATGGGTGAAGCAGTCTCACTCACCCTTAAACTCGCAACGATCACCACAATCATTCTGCTGATCGTCGGCACCCCTTTGGCTTGGTGGCTGGCGCGCAGCAAGGCCTGGTATAAAGAAATGATCGGGGCGGTCGTGGCCCTGCCCTTGGTCCTGCCGCCCACCGTTTTAGGTTTTTACCTGTTATTGCTATTGGGACCGCACAGTCCAATAGGACAAATGGCCCATATGGTCTTTGGTCATAACCTCCCTTTCAGCTTTGAAGGCTTGGTAGTGGGGTCAGTCATCTATTCCCTGCCCTTTGTCGTCCAGCCTGTGCGCAACGCTTTTGAAGCCATTGGCACACGCCCCTTGGAAGTCGCAGCGACCTTGCGTGCATCGCCCCTTGATATCTTTTTTACCATCGCCCTGCCCCTTGCCAGACCGGGTCTGATCACAGGTGCAGTCTTGGGGTTTGCCCATACGGTGGGGGAATTTGGTGTGATCTTGATGATCGGCGGTAATATCCCGGGCGAAACACAGGTTCTTTCTATCGCTATTTATGATTATGTCGAAACTATGGAATGGGATAAAGCCCACCAGCTATCGGCTGGTATGCTGATCTTTTCCTTCCTTGTCATCTTTATCATGATGGCGGTTGAAAAACGCATGAGAAAGGCCAACACATGAGCCTGATCCGTGCCGAATTCTGTCTGAAGCTTGACCAGTTCGACCTCTATGCCGACCTGACCATCCCCTCTAGCGGGATCACAGCGATTTTCGGCCCTTCCGGCTGCGGCAAAACAACTTTGCTGCGCTGTATGGCGGGATTGGATCGTTGTGATGAAGGCTATTTTTCCATTAATGATACCATATGGCAGGACAACAAAAGCTTCACCCTCCCACATAAACGTGCCATTGGCTATGTCTTTCAGGAAGCCAGCCTTTTTCCCCATCTATCGGTGAAACAAAACCTGCTCTATGGGCAAAAGCGATCCAAAAGCACCATGGCACTGGATGAAATCACCCAGCTTTTGGGACTAACTGATTTGCTAAAACGATCCACAGCCAAACTCTCCGGTGGGGAACGTCAGCGTGTCGCCATCGCACGGGCCCTGTTATGTGATCCTGCGATTTTGTTGATGGATGAACCTTTATCCGCCCTTGATCGCTTCAGCAAAGAAGAAATCCTGCCTTATCTGGATAAGCTTCAAAAAGACCTATCTATCCCCATCGTCTATGTTACCCATGACTTTAGCGAGATTGAACGGCTTGCCAATCAGTTGATCTACATGGAACGTGGCCTTGTTAAAGCACAAGGCCCGCTTGGTGAACTGATCAGCAATCCTGCGCTACCACTATCCACCTCCCCACAAGCCGCCAGTGTCTTTGACGGGAAAGTGGTGGATATTGATGCCGAATATGGTCTTGCCACACTGCGGGTAAAAGGCGCAGATATCATCGTGTCTAAAAACTATACAGAACTAGGCAGCATTCATCGTTTTAAAGTCGCTGCCAAAGATGTCGGTCTGTGCCGCAACCGTGCAACAGAAGGATCTTCGATTATCAATGGTCCGCCCGCGCGCATTATCCGCATCGAACAGGCCGGCCCCTTTAAGATGAATATCCTGATGAAGCTAGGGGCAGAGGGGGACGGCGAACCCTTAATAGCCCGCATCACCCGTAAATCATTTGACACCCTCGCCTTGAAAGAGGGCGAACAGGTTCATGCCTTAATCAAAGGGGTGGCCTTGAACGGGTCTGACCCGTCCTTTACCTATCCCCGCGAAGATTGAACCTTTAAACCGCGTCGCCTTGCTGTTCTGGTGCCGCCTTGTTAAACGCCTCGATTGCCTGACAGTTTTGGTCAATGCTGACAATTGTTGGATACGGCGTTAGATCAACATTGAACCTACGAGCATTATAGACTTGCGGGACAAGGCAAATATCCGCCAGCCCCGGTTCATCACCAAAGCAGAATTTCCCGGTATGATCGTTTTTTTCCAAGGTTTCTTCCAAAGCGGCAAAGCCTTCAGTGACCCAATGGCGATACCATATGGATTTTTCTTCATCACTGGCTTTCAAATCATTGGAAAGATATTTCAGCACACGCAAATTATTCAACGGATGGATTTCACAAGCCACAGACAAAGCCAGAGACCGGACATAGGCGCGGTCCTGTGATGTTTCAGGCAACAGCTTATGTCCCCCAAATGTTTCTTCCAGATATTCTAGAATGGCCACGGACTGAGTCAGATAATCACCATTATCCAGTTCAAGGCTCGGGACAAGACCTTGTGGATTGATCGCTTTATAGGCCTCTTTTAACTGTTCACCGCCATCTTTTACCAGATGAACAAAATTATCCTCATAGGATAGCCCCTTTAAGTTCATGGCAATACGCACCCGATAAGCAGCAGAAGACCGCCAATACCCAAATAATTTCATTTTTATTCTCTTTTCTTTCTTACTTTATTTCTTGTTACCCACAACCGTGTCGCGGTAGGCCATATCCGATTCAAGAATATGGTTAATCAGCCAGTTTCGAAGATAGGCATTCATACTTTCTGCAATCAGATGCGCACTTGATCCGCCCAGATTAAACGACTGGCGAACGGCGCTCAGCCATTCTTCAAAGGTACGATGTTCGATCTTGTGGGCCTGAAAGTCGGCATAATCGAAGGCGCGCAGCAGGTCTTCTTCTGCGCGAAAATGTTCTTTGACATACAGATCAAGATCATCAAACACATAAGCGATCATACCGCCTTCATCTTCGGCCCTTGCAAGACGGTTGATCAAGGCAACCAGTTGCTGATGCTGCCTGTCAATTTGGGGAATACCGATATTATAGTCGTCTTTCCATTCAATCTGTTCCATCGTCTTAATCCATCATGATGGTCGGCAGCCATAAAGACAGTGCCGGGAATAAAATCAACAAAGCCAGACGCATGACATCGGCCAGCAGGAAAGCAATCACCCCTCGGCTGATGACTTGCAGACGAAGCCCAGGTGTGCTTGCCATAATGACAAATAGGTTCATACCGACAGGGGGGGTGATCAGGCCCACTTCCACCACAGACACCATGATCACCCCAAACCAGATGGGATCGAAGCCTAAATTTGTGATCAGCGGATAGACAAAAGGCAAGGTCAGAAGGATCATGGACAAAGCATCCATAAAACAGCCAAGGATCACATAGAACACAACCAGCAACACAAGGATGATATAAGGGTTCCAGCCCAGTTTACTAACCGATTGGACCAATGCTTGTGGCAAACCTGTTGTTTCCACAAAATAGTTAAAGACGGCTGTCCCCACCAAAATCATAAAAATCATACCGCTGGTGGTCGCTGTTTCCCCCATACAGTCCAGAATAACTTTGAAATTTAGCTGTTTTCTGACAAGTGCCAGTAAGAATGCACCCATGGCCCCAATGGCAGCAGCTTCTGTTGGGGAAAACCAGCCAACATAAATCCCGCCAATAACCACACCAAACAACAAAACAACCGACCAGACGTTCATCATCGCGCTGACGCGCCCGGACCAATCCACCTTGTCATCCGCAGGCCCCAATTCAGGTTTACGTACCGTCTTGATCCAAATCGCCAACATATAAAGCACAGTTGCCAAAATGCCCGGGATTAACGAAGCCGCAAACATGCGTCCAATGGATTGTTCCGTCAAAAGCGCATAAATCACCATGATAACACTGGGAGGAATTAACACGCCTAAGGTCCCGCCAGCGGCAATGGTCGCACTTGCCAGACCGTCATCATAATTGCGACGGCGCATTTCCGGCATGGCAACCCGACACATAGTTGCAGCCGTTGCTAAAGACGACCCACAAATCGCGCCAAATGCAGCACATGCCCCGACAGATGCCATGGCAAGACCACCGCGATAATGTCCGATAAAAGCATGAACAGCATCAAAAAGCGCGCGTGACAAGCCCGCACGGGCCGCAAAGACCCCCATCAGGATAAACAACGGGATTACACTTAAGGAATAGGGAAAGACCGATTCAAATGGGACAGACCCCATAATAAAGGCCGCACTGTCAAATCCATTGATGGCCCAGCCACCAACAGCCCCGACCACACCCATGGCAATCGCAATGGGAACGCGCAAAGCCATTAATCCAAATAATGCAATAAAGGCGATTGTGCCAATAAAACCGGCTGACATTTTTTAAACTTCCTTCGCCAATTGATGCCCGCTATGGCCGGTAATGGCGACATACAAGCTTTCGACTGCAATATGCAGGGTTGCCACAGTGGATAAAAAACTCCCTACAATCAGCGGCACCCAATAATAGATCATCGGCAAACCAAAGATCATGGACACATCGCCATATTCAGCCTGTTCCATCGCACGCAAATAGCCATAATAGGCGATCGCGGCCATAAACAGACAGGCCAGCCCCATGGCAAGAATTTGCGTCACTGCCTGTGCCCTGCGCGACATATTGTCTGTAATCATGGAAACTGCTACATGGGCGCGTGACATAAAAGTATAAGGGATCGACAGGTAAGCCGCAGACAGTACGGTCAACTGGATCAGATCAATTGCCCCGTAAATCCCCTGCCCGTCGAACTTTCGCAACACAACATCTGCTGTGGTGATGAAGACAGCCCCGAACAGAAATAAAATGCCAACATAGGCAACATATTTCGTCATCCGAAAGAGGATTTTATTAAAGATCATGATCATCATTGCTTGATACCTTTGGGGTCGTGAAGGGCGCGATATTGCACACGCCCTTTTTCGACTGTCTTTCTTACTGTTCGTATTTTGCGACCAGTTCTTGGGCTTTGGCATAGATTTCACGGGCGTTCTTGATGCCCTTATCTTCCATGTCACCAAGATATGCATCGATCATGGGTTCCAGATGTTTACGCCACGCATCCCGTTCTGCATCCGTCAGGACTGTGACTTCGTTGCCTTTATCTTTAATGGCCTGAATACCCGGCTGATCCCATTTGGTCCACCAACCGCCAAACTTGTTGACTAATGTCTGACCGGAAATATCGTCAATGACTTTGCGAATATCTTCCGGCAGGGAGTTATATTTCTTTTCGTTCATAGCGAAATAAAAAGAGGTTGTGTAAGCCTTGGCATCCAGGTGATAGCCTAGTACTTCGTAAAGCTTAAAACTGTTAACGGCTTCATAGGGGAAAACATTCCCGTCAATCACACCTTTTTGCAGGTTTTCATACACTTGCGTTGGTGGCAAACCGACCGGTGTTGCACCGAGATATTTCAACATGTTGGAAATCGCAAGACTTGGTGTACGCAGACGCAGACCTTTTAAATCTTCCATCTTAGTGACTTTTTTATCGCGCGTATGAATCAGACCACCGTTATGGGCATGCATAGCCAGCATTTTCATGCCTTTATATTCTTCAGCCAGATAAGTCGGGTATAGGTCCCACAATGTTTTAGATGCCGCATCTGAGGTTTTAACCAAAAAAGGCAGATCTGTGACCAACGTCCGTGGCAGACGACCGCGCGGGAATCCTGTCAATCCATGGGCGATATCAACAACGCCGGCACGAACCTGATCAAACTGTTTTGCCACATGACCAAAAGCCGACCCCGCCGGGTAGATTTCCACCTTTACTTTACCGTTGGTGCGTTTTTCAAGCTCTGCGACCCAAGGTTCAATGAAATCTTTTTGAGATGGATGGGAAGACGGCAAAAAGTGGCTAAGCTTTAGCTTAATCACCTCCTCGGCCTGTGCAGCTGTTGCACCGGATAAAGCAAACACTGCAAGTGCAGCGATAAATAGACGTTTCATGTCGTAAAACCTCAAACTTAAAGGGACCTGTTAAATCAAAATGGAAATCAGTTTTTGCGCACTAAATCCAAATTTCGTCTTTGTGAATATGATCTGAAACTTATAAACCGTTTCATTTGAAACAAATTTAATTTCAATTGAAACTAAGATCAAGAACTTTCTATAAACTATTCCGATAAATTTTCTTACCTTATTGAAAAATATATAAAAAAAAATATTATCTTTTTTCAGAAATAATACTTGATTTAGTTTCAGTTGTAACTATTATAGGAAGCGCGCACAATTGCAGCCCCCAATGGAGATCAGCTGCAAGAGATCTGAATTTTCGACATTTTCGAAAAGAGCTCACTCATGACGATTCAAAAAATTCACCATGTCGCCTATCGCTGCAAAGATGCGAAAGAAACCGTAGAATGGTATGGCAAATATCTGGATATGGATTTCGTTCTCGCCATCGCAGAAAATGAAGTTCCCTCCACGAAAGAACCCGATCCTTATATGCATGTCTTTCTGGATGCGGGTGCAGGCAATGTGCTTGCTTTCTTTGAACTTCCCAATTCACCGGAAATGGGCCGGGATGAAAACACCCCTGTCTGGTGCCAACATCTCGCCTTGCAGGTCGAATCCATGGACGAGTTGATGGCTGCTAAGGAAAAGCTTGAAGCCGACGGCATTGATGTTGTCGGACCAACCGATCATACCATTTTTAAATCCATCTATTTCTTTGACCCCAACGGGCACCGTCTGGAACTGGCCGCCAATACAGGCACGACCGAGATGTCAAAGAAACTGGATGCTGTCAAATGGGACATGCTTAACGAATGGGCCGAAACCAAACGTGCCCCTGAACATGCCAAATGGATGCATGAAAAAGAATTCAGCTAAGGAAACAGAGTAAGACACATGAAACTTGCAACATTAAAAAATGGCACCCGCGACGGACAATTGGTCGTTGTCGCAAAAGATTTATCTAGCTACGTCACTGCCGGAAGCGTTTGTCCGACCCTACAAGCGGCCATTGACGATTGGGAAGCAACAAGCCCCAAACTTCAAGCGATCTATGACGATTTGAACGCAGGTAAACTGGCTGATGTCAAACCGTTTGAAGAAAACGCCTGTGAATCACCGTTGCCGCGCGCCTATCAATGGGCAGATGGTTCTGCTTATGTCAACCATGTGGAACTGGTTCGTAAAGCCCGTAATGCTGAATTACCAGACAGTTTCTGGACGGACCCCTTGATGTATCAGGGCGGATCTGACAGCTTTATCGGCCCACGTGAAGATATCGAACTGGCAAGTGAAGACTACGGTATCGATTTTGAAGCCGAAGTCGCAGTCATCACTGACGACACCCCCATGGCTGTCAGCGCAGAAAAAGCAGCAGATCACATCAAACTTCTTATGCTGGTCAATGATGTGTCATTGCGCGGCCTGATCCCGGCAGAACTGGCCAAAGGCTTTGGTTTCTTCCAATCCAAACCATCCAGCGCCTTTTCTCCGGTAGCGATTACCCCGGATGAATTGGGTGAAAGCTGGAAAGACGGTAAAGTTCATCTACCCATGCTTGCCACCTTGAACGGGGAAGCCTTTGGTAAAGCCGAATGTGGCGTCGATATGACCTTTGATTTCCCGACTATTGTCGCCCATGCTGCAAAAACACGCCCCCTTGGTGCAGGCGCGATTATCGGGTCTGGAACCATTTCCAACAAAATGAATGATGGACCCGGCAAGCCGATTTCAGAAGGCGGTGTTGGTTATTCCTGTATCGCAGAAATTCGCATGATCGAAACCATCGAACATGGCGCACCGAAAACCAGCTTCATGAAGTTTGGCGACACCATCCGCATAGAAATGAACGATAAAAACGGCCAAAGCATCTTTGGCGCGATTGATCAAAAAGTCGTTCAATACTCAGCTTAGAAAACAATTCGAACAGATAGATTTAAGGAAACCACCATGACTAAAACTTTTGCCTCCACAGGCGATCTCGGTGATAAACAGGTTACTTTTGCAAAACTCGGTGAAGGTGCTTATGCCTACACAGCCGAAGGCGACCCCAACACAGGTGTGATCATTGGCGATGATGGCGTAATGGTCATCGACACCCAAGCGACACCGTTTATGGCCCAAGATGTGGTGAAACGCATCCGTGAAGTCACCGACAAGCCGATCAAATACATCCTGATGAGCCATTATCACGCCGTTCGTGTCTTGGGCGCAGCAGCTTATGAGGCCGAAAACATCATTGCATCACGCGCAACTTACGAAATGATCGAAGAACGTGGCCAATATGACTATGACAGTGAATTGGGTCGTTTCCCCCGTTTATTCCAAGGGGCTGAAACCATCCCAGGCCTGACTTGGCCGTCCATCGTGTTTGATGGCAAAATCACCATTGATCTGGGCAACTGTCCGGTCGAGATTTGGTCACCGGGTCGTGGTCACACCCAAGGCGATACAATTGCATGGTTGCCGGAACAAAAAATCCTGTACGCTGGTGATCTGGTTGAATTTGGTGCAACACCTTACACAGGCGATGCCCATCTTCGCGACTGGCCGACCACATTAGATGCCTTGCGTGCCCTGAACCCTGAAAAACTGGTTCCGGGTCGTGGTGATGCGTTGGAAACGCCTGAACTATGTGAAAAAGCCATGGCGGAAACACAAGCCTTTATCACCGATCTTTACGAAAGCGCCAAAGAAGCGCGCGATGCAGGCAAAGACCTGAAAGAAGCCTTTGATCTGTGTAAAGAACGCATGGACCCGAAATACGGCGACTGGGTGATTTACGAACACTGTATGCCGTTTGATGTTTCCCGCGCTTATGATGAAGCTGGCGGGATGGAACGTCCGCAAATCTGGACGGATGAACGCGACCAGGAAATGTGGTCCGCGCTTAATACCAAGTAAGGACCGAACGACATGTCGGCCCCTGTTCGTCTGAGCATTCTTGCCATTCCGATTTTAGCGGTGATGACGGGCAATGCCGCCTTGTCTTTAGACATGTATCTGCCCGCCTTTCCGGCCATTGCAAGTGATCTTGCAGTGGCCGAAAGTGCGGTGCAGAAAACAATGGCAACCTTTCTTCTGGGCTTTGCCATCGGCCAGATGATCTATGGCCCCCTTTCTGACAGTTTGGGGCGCCGTCCGGTCATTTTGATCGGCCTCGGCCTTTATGGAATGGTCAGCGTTTTTTGCGCCCTCAGCGGCGACATTACAGATCTTACAAACTATCGCCTGATCCAAGGGCTGGCCGGGGCATCTGGCTCTGTCCTTGGCCGGGCAGTCATCCGCGATGTCTATCAAGGACCGGAACTGACCCGCGCTCTATCAATGTTGATGCTGGTCCTGACCGCAGCCCCTATGGCAGCCCCCTTAATCGGGGCTCAAGTTCTGGATTTATGGGACTGGCGCGCCATTTTCTGGACGTTAAGTGCCTATGCCTGCTTGTGGTCCATCCTGATTTTTATTTTCGTACCAGAAACATTATCCCCCTCAAGGCGCACACCACTAAAACCCGGTTTCTTGTTATATGCGACAAAACAGGTGCTCACTCACAGAATAGCCATGGGCTATGTATTAAGTGCAAGTTTAGGCTTTGCAGGCATGTTTGCCTATATCAGTGCAACGCCTTTTATTTACATGAATATTTTTGGTGTCAGCCCCAGCGGTTATGCGCTTTTCTTTGCAGCCAACATTGTCTCTATGGCGTGCTTTTCCGCCCTCAACCGACGCATTGCACATAAATTTGCGCTTGAACGTTTAATGACGTTCCTTATTTGGGGCTTGATTTTAAGCGCCACCATCATGCTCATCAATGTCCTGACAGACTTTGGCGGGGTTTGGGGATTGGCTGTTCCGCTATTTTTCTTTGTTGGTTGTCTCAGCCCCATGGCTGCAAATGGGATCTCCGGGACATTGCATCCATTTGGTCAGTTTGCCGGGACCGCATCTTCCGTCTTTGGGTTATTTCAGTTTGGAATTGGCAGTCTGGCTGGTTATGTGGTCTCGCTATTAAATGACGCCACAGCGCAGCCATTGGCATATACGGTCATGGGTTGTGCGCTTTTGTCCTTTTCTATTTTTAAAATTAGCCAACGAACCAGCAGCTAACAAAAAAGCCGACCCCCTGAAGATGCGGGGATCGGCTTTTTTTAAAGTGTCTTAGACTTTAATCTACTATCGGTTTCTTGCGTTTAAACAAGCCAATAATCAAGACAAAGAACAGGGGCACGAAGAAAATCGCCAGAACAGTTGCGGCAATCATCCCCCCCATCACCCCGGTTCCCACCGCAATACGTGCCCCGGCACCTGCACCGGAACTAATTGCTAGCGGCAGTACCCCAAGGGTAAAGGCCATGGATGTCATAACGATGGGGCGTAGGCGTTGACGTGCGGCTTCCACCGTGGCTTCCACCATGTCCATCCCCTGATCGTACAGGTCACGGGCAAATTCCACGATCAGAATCGCGTTTTTCGCTGACAGACCAATGGTCGTCAAAATCGCAACCTGGAAGTAAACGTCACCGGGAAGACCGCGCAACATCACGGCAATCACCGCGCCCAAGACCCCCAGCGGTACCACCATCATGACCGAAACCGGAATGGTCCAGCTTTCATAAAGAGCGGCCAGACACAGGAAGATTACAACCATGGACAATGCGTAAAGGGCGGGACCTTGTTCACCAGCTTCGCGTTCTTCGTAAGAAACGCCCTGCCAACGCAAGCCCACACCACCGGGTAGCTGCTTGACCAGTTCTTCCATCACCAGCATCGCTTCACCAGAAGAAACACCCGGTGCTGCTTGACCTTGGATATTCAGGGACGACAGACTGTTAAACCGTTCCAGACGCGGGGAACCAAAGTTCCATTCGGTCGAGGTAAAGGCCGAAATTGGCACCATTTCATCCAGATTGTTTCGCACGTACCAATAGTTCAAATCTTCCGGCATCATGCGATAGGGTGCATCAGCCTGAACATAAACTTTCTTGGTGCGACCTTTTTCAATAAAGTCGTTGACGTAACTGGACCCCCAAGCCGTTGCAAGTGTGCGGTTAATGGTTGTCAAGTCCACACCCAACGCACTGGCTTTTTCCTGGTCGATATTGATATTGAATTGGGGCATGTCATTCAGGCCATTAGGGCGAACACCGACCACACGTGGGTCTTGTGCTGCCATACCCAACAACTGATTACGCGCTGCAACCAACGCATCATGACCAACACCAGTTTGATCCACCAATTGTAAATCAAAACCTGTTGCACTGCCCAATTCGATGATTGCTGGAGGGGCAAAAGCAAATACCATCGCTTCTTTGATATGGGCAAAAGCACCATAAGCCCGCCCGATCACAGCCTTAACTGATTGATCTGGGCGTTCACGTTCGGACCAGTCTTTCAAGTTAATAAAGGCAATACCAGCGTTTTGACCACTCCCGGCAAAGGAGAACCCGGCAACGGTAAACAGGCCATTGACGTTTTCTTTTTCATTTTCAAGGAAATGGTTCTCAATTTTTTGCAAAACCTCGACCGTACGTTCTTGTGACGCCCCGGCAGGCAATTGCACCATAGAGAAGAAAATCCCCTGGTCTTCATCCGGCAAAAAGGCGCCGGGTAAGCGGAAAAATAAGAGCCCCATAACGGCAACAAGCGCAACATAGATACCCAAGAAACGCCAACGTCTACTTGTTACATAGCTTACGCTGCTTTGATAAAAATTATTTGTTTTATCAAAGCCACGGTTAAACCAGCCAAAGAAGCCGCGCTTGCTGTACGGGTCATGGTCGATTTGTTTCAACATGGTCGCACAAAGTGCGGGTGTCAAAACGATCGCCACAACAACAGACAGAACCATGGAAGACACAATGGTAATAGAGAATTGACGATAAATTGACCCGGTAGATCCGGCAAAAAACGCCATCGGCACAAATACCGCAGACAAAACGAGGGCAATACCGATCAAGGCCCCCGTAATCTGATCCATGGATTTACGCGTGGCTTCACGCGGGGAAAGCTTGTCTTCATGCATCACACGTTCGACGTTTTCCACCACAACGATGGCGTCATCTACCAACAGACCAATCGCCAGCACCATACCGAACATGGTCAAGGTGTTAATCGAATAGCCAAAAGCCGATAAAATCCCGAAGGTTCCGAGCAAAACAACAGGAACCGCAATCGTCGGGATCAAAGTTGCCCGCCAGTTCTGCAAGAACAGGAACATCACCAGGAACACAAGAACGATGGCTTCAAACAGGGTGTTCACCACTTCCTGGATAGATACTTTTACAAAAGGCGTTGTATCGTAAGGATAAACCACTTCCAATCCCGGTGGGAACAGGCCTTGCAAATCGGCAAGACGTTCACGCACAGCATTGGCGGTATCCAATGCGTTTGCGCCCGTCGCAAGGTTAATCCCCACACCAGCAGCATCCATCCCGTTATAACGGGCAACAACACTGTAATTTTCTGCCCCGATTTCGATACGTGCAACATCACCCAGGCGAACTTGCGAGCCGTCGGTATTCACACGCAGCAAAATATTGGCAAATTCCGGCACGGTTTGCAGTTTACTTTGGGCCGTAATAGTCGCATTGATCTGCTGACCTTCAATAGATGGCGCACCACCAATTTGACCAGCTGTAATTTCCGTATTCTGCGCTGTGATCGCTTGGGTCACATCGGATACGGTCATGTTGAAACTGATCAGTTTATGTGGGTCGAGCCAGATACGCATTGCATGTTTGGCACCAAACACCCGCACGTTACCAACACCAGAAGTACGCGCAATAGGGTCACGAATAGTGCCATAGATAAAGTCAGCGATATCTTTACGTTCCATGCTGCCGTCTTTGGACACAAAGCCGACAACCATCAGGAAAGATCCACTGGATTTTGTCACCACGACCCCTTGTTGCTGCACTTCTGTCGGCAACAAGGCAAGCGCTGACTGCATTTTATTTTGCACCTGAACTTGGGCAATATCAGGGTCAGCTTCGGGTTCAAATGTCAACTTGATTTCAACTGAGCCATTGGATTGGCTGGTTGAAGAAATGTAACGCAAATAATCCAGACCATTCATCTGTTCTTCGATGATTTGTGTGACGGTATCTTCAACCGTTTTCGCAGATGCACCGGGATAAGTGGTTTGGATGCTCACCGATGGTGGCGCAATGGAAGGATATTGTTCGATGGGAAGCTGAAAGATGGACAACCCCCCTGCCAGCATGATCACAAGCGCGATCACCCAAGCAAAGACCGGACGGTCAATAAAAAACTTTGCCATAATGACCTCTTACTTCTCAGCCGTAGCCGTTTCTAGGGGCTGAGCCGCAACCGGGCTGCCTGGTCCGATGCGTTGCAGACCATCCACGATCAGTTGATCGCCTTCTTTTAGACCTGCTGTGACGATCCAATTGCCCGCTTGAGCCTGTTCAATCACAATGTCTTTAATGGCCACTTTACCTTCTTCAACAACATACACATAAGCCGACCCATCCGGGCGGCGCATAGTAGCTTTTTGCGGAACGGCAATCGCACCCTCCAATTCACCCTGATTAACCAGACCACGCACGAACATACCGGGCAGAAGGTCATGATTTGGATTTGGGAAAACAGCGCGTAAACGCACGGTCCCGGTGGTTTCATTGACGGTCACATCAGAAAATTTCAATACACCTTTGTGGTTATATTGTTCGCCTGTCGCATCCATAATCAAGGAAACTTCGATCTCGCCTTCTTTCAGGCCTTGAACACGGCCCGATTGAACGGCTTGCTTGATTTTTAACAAACGTCCACCGGCTTGGGTCACGTCAACATAGATGGGATCAAGCTGGGTAATGGTCGTCATTGCCAGAGTCTGACTTGTCGTCACCAGCGAGCCTTCATTATATTCGGACGTGCCGATTTTCCCAGTGATCTTAGCAACCACTGTGGTGTAGTTCATGTTAATCTCTGCCTGATCGACCTTGGCACGTGCTTCTGCCACTGCTGCAAGCGCCTGAGCATAATCAGCCACAGCATTATCATAATTCTGCTGACTGGAAGCTTGCGTCTTAATTAGCTTTTTATAACGATCACGCGTTTTTTGAGCATAATTAAGGTTAGCCTGTTCGCTTGCCAGCTCGGCTTTTGCCGCATCCAATGATGCTTTATAAACGGCCTGATCAATTTGATAGAGAGGTTGGCCCTGTTCAACCAGCGCGCCTTCTTCAAATGTTCGTTTTTCGATGATACCATCGACTTGTGGACGCACATCGATTTCGCGAAAAGCCACCGTACGACCCGGCATTTCTTCAATCAGGTTGATCGTTTCTGTTTTTAACACAACAGTATTTACAGGGGTTGCCTGCGGTTTTTGCGGGGCCTGGGCGGCGGACCCGGCCGGTTGCTCTGAATCACAGGACACCAGCGCCAAGGCCAGAGTTGCAATACCCATTAATTTAAATGATGGCCGAATAGACACGAGGCTATGCTCCTTAATTTTTATTATATGCGGCTATAAATAAAGAAAAATTCCCGCACCGAAAGATATGATACGGGACAAATTACATTAGAAATAGCCTTAAATTATGCACATGACTGTAAACTACGTCACAAAACAATATAATATCACAGACTGTAATTATAGATCACCACCCAACCAAATCAACGTCAAAGAAATATGACACTTCATCATATCAAGCATGATCCGTCACCATCACAATAATAGTTAAAATTAATTATTTGTATAAAAATAATCAATTTCACACATCTCTCTTATCCTTCTATAACTCTTCTTATCGAACAACGAACCCTTGATGTTTCAAATTAAAGGAGGCCAAATTGGCTTTGATCAACACAGAAATTAAACCTTTTTCCGCAACTGCATTCAAAGACGGTGAATTCATTGAAGTCACAGATGAAAGCGTAAAAGGTAAATGGGCTGTTTTCTTCTTCTATCCTGCCGATTTCACCTTTGTCTGTCCTACTGAGCTGGGTGATCTGGCTGACCTTCATGAAGAATTCGCCAAACGCGATGTTGAAATTTACTCTGTTTCTACAGATACACATTTCTCACATAAAGCATGGCACGATTCTTCTGAAACCATCGGTAAGATCAAATACACCATGATCGGCGACCCAACAGGTCAACTGACAAACAACTTTGATGTTATGCGCCCGGGTGTTGGCCTTGCAGATCGCGGCACATTCCTGGTGGACCCGGACGGGATCATCCAAGCCATGGAAATTACAGCAGAAGGCATCGGTCGTGATGCTGAAAACCTGCTCAACAAAGTCAAAGCAGCACAATATGTTCGCAACAATCCAGGCGAAGTATGCCCGGCAGCATGGAAAGAAGGCGAAGAAACACTGGCACCGTCTTTGGACCTTGTCGGTAAAATCTAAGCTTTTTTGCGACTGAAACAAGTGGGGCGCCTCAGCCCCACTTATCTTCTAAGAAAATGGAAATAATGTCATGATTACAAACGAAATACTGACAGCCCTCAAAGGCTATACAGAACAAATGAAAAAAAATGTCACTTTTGTTGTTCAGACAGGCGAACATACAAAAAGAAACGAACTTCTTAAGTTTCTGAACGATATTTCGAACGTATCTGACAAACTTGACGTCAAAGAAAGTGACCATATCGCTGACTTAAGAAGCCCGATCAGCTTTGCCTTGGAAGCCGATGGTGTGGATACAGGTATTCGCTTTTCCGGCATTCCCGGTGGTCATGAGTTCAATTCCCTGATCCTTGCCATGTTGCAGGCATCGGGTACAGAACTAAAACTTGACGATGGGCTTAAAGCGATGGTGGCTGCCATTGAAGAAAAGCTTCATTTTGAAGTCTTTATCAGCTTAAGCTGCCATAACTGCCCGGAAGTCGTGCAGGCTTTAAACCAGTTTGCCTTGCTTAACCCCAATATTTCCACGGAAATGATTGATGGCGGTTTGTTCCAGGACATCATTAAAGATCGTGAAATTCAGGGCGTACCAAGCGTTTATCTTAACAGTAACGTTTTCGCCAATGGGAAAGTCGATGCCTCTGTCCTTGTTGAAAAACTGTTGGAGCGCAATCCAAATCTTGCCAATGCAGCTGTCAGCGAAGAACTCCCCTTACAGGATGTGACCATCGTAGGTGGCGGTCCGGCAGGTGTAAGTGCTGCGATCTACAGTGCACGTAAAGGACTGGCCGTGACCATGATTGCCGACCGTATCGGCGGGCAGGTCAAAGACACCATGGATATCGAAAACCTGATCTCTGTCATCAAAACGACTGGACCGGAACTTTCTGGTGCTTTACTGGCCCACATGAACCAATATGACGTGACACTGAAAGAACATCTCAAGGTGGACCGTATCGAACAGGGCTCGGTCAAAAAAGTCATCCTATCTTCTGGCGAAGTCATTAAAACCAAAACTGTTATTATTGCAACGGGTGCCAAATGGCGCGAACTGGGGGTTCCCGGTGAAAAAGAATACATCGGTAATGGCGTCGCTTACTGCCCCCATTGTGATGGCCCGTTCTACAAAGGAAAAGACGTCGCCGTAATTGGCGGCGGAAACTCAGGCATCGAAGCTGCGCTTGATTTGGCAGGCATTGTCAAATCCGTGACCGTCTTTGAATTTATGCCGGAATTAAAAGCCGATAAAGTCCTTGTCGATAAAGCAGAAAGCAAAGACAACATCACCATCCACAAAAATGTCGCCACAAAAGAAATTAAAGCGACAAATGGCAAAGTCAGCTCAATTGAATTTGAAGAGCGTGATGGTGGCAAAGTCCATGACTTGCCTTTAGATGGTGTCTTTGTCCAGATCGGTCTTGTTCCGAACAGCCAATTTGTCGAAGGTGTGGTTGAACGCAACCGCTTTGGTGAAATTATCATTGACGAAAAATGCCAGACATCTGCCGATGGCATCTACGCCTGTGGTGATGTTACGACCGTACCTTACAAACAGATCATCATCTCGATGGGCGAAGGATCAAAAGCATCTTTATCGGCATTTGAATATCTGCTGACCCTTGAAGATGACGAAGACAATCAAGAACTTGTCGCCTAACAAACGCCTGCCCCTTTAAACTTTAAAAGTCGGTTATGTGTTATAGCCGACTTTTTTTTGCGTGCTTTATGCCAACACGCAAACGCCCCTTGCGTCATGAACAACCCATGTCATAATTACCCACCTGATAAGACAGAACCCTCTGCTATATTTTGCGAAAAAAGATGCGCGTCAAACAGCCTAAAGCACTTTCCATATACATGCTTGGCACAATGGACATCCTTGTGGATGGACAGAGCATCACATCAACCCTGCAACAAAAAGCCCGTGCGGTCTTGGCCTACCTTGCTATCACACCGGGGGTCGCCCATTCTAGGCATAAAATCGCTGAAATATTTTGGCCAAATTTATCGCGTCATGCTGCACGAAGCAACTTACGTCAGGTGGTGCTGCTTATCCAACGCAAACTCACGTTGGATGAAAGCGAACCCATTATAATTGCGAATAGGGAAAACCTTACATTTAACGCACACGCCAATAGTTTCCTTGATCTATCGCTTTTTTTAAGCGCGCTTCCCCAATGTGATAAAATCAAAGATCCCTCACCCGCCTGCGGGTCCTGCCTTCACGATTTGGAAAGCATGGCCAGCGCATACGGTGGTGAGTTTCTGGAAGGTTTGGTCATTGAAAACGCTCCTGAGTTTGATGACTGGTTACGTGTGCAACGGGAATCCCTTCGCAGGCGTGCTGTTTTCATACTCGAACAACTGGTGGAATGTCATAACAATCAGGGACAAAACAAAAATGCCGTGCATTTTGCTCTGCGCTTGTGTGACATCGATCCCTGGAACGAAGAAGCCCAGCGCCGCACCATGCTGCTTTTGGCCGCAAGCGGACAACGCGCAACAGCCATAGGACATTACGAAGCCTTAAGGAAATCCCTTCATCACGAATTAGGGGTGATGCCGGAAGATGAAACCCGCCAGTTAGCCGAACGTATTCAATCGGGAAATTTACGCAATACCGATAAGATATCACCGTCAGCCCTGTCCCCGGCATCACCGTCAATTGAATATCGGCAAATCTCGGTTGTTTGTATTGGCTTTACCCTGCAAAGCAAAGATATCGAAAAGTCTTTGGAACAATTGAATGAAGCCCGCAATTTCCATCATAGTATTCTAGCTTCATATGCCGGGCACGTGGTACGTAGCCATGACGGAACGCTTCTTGCCTACTTTGGTTACCCATACCCACGGGAAAACACCGCTCTACTCGCTGTTGAAGCCGCTATGAAAGCTTCAAAATCACAGATGAACGAACTGACTGCGCACATTGGTGTTCATACAGGATTGGTAATCGTCGGTGATGACCCGCGTCTTCCTGACCCGTTGGGCCGTGTCACAGCTTTAACTCAGACCTTACAATCCAGTGCCCTATCTAATGATATTTTAATAAGCTCAGAAACTCATAAGCTGGTCGAAGGCTACTTTCTAGCAGAGCCAACAAATTTAATAAGCAGCGACCTTAAGGCATTTCGCATATTGGCCCCCAGTGGTGCAAAAAACCGTCTACAGGCACAATCCGATTTAACGCCCCTCTTTGGACGGAAAAACGAGATCAAGGTCTTAAAATCATCATGGCGCGATGCCATGACTGCCAGAGCCAGCGCTGTTCTGCTTTGCGGTGATCCCGGCATTGGGAAATCACGTTTAGTTCATACCTTACGTCAGAATGAGCTTTCCCCTCATACACGGGTTATAGAGCTTCAATGCGCGCAGGAATACAAACATTCCCCCCTTCAGCCCCTCCTTACCTTGCTGGAAAACATTTTAGGTTTCCACTCAGAAGACACCGCCCAGCACCGTTTTCAAGTTATTGTAGATCATTTAGAAAAAGCCATACCAAACAAGGCAAAAGAAGCAATCCCCTTATTAGCAGGACTCTTATCCCTGCCCATAATTGAACCTTACCAGTCTTCAGGCGCATCGCCACACCATCAACGTGAACAAATACTGGACCTTTTGCTGGTCTACTGGCTGGATTATGTCGCACAAGCGCCCACTTTGCTTATTATTGAAGATTTACACTGGATTGACCCGACATCATTGGAATTGATCGGCCGCTTACTCAGAAATCAACGTCAATCAAGCTACATGATCATTATGACGGCTCGTCCTGAGTTCACCCCGCCATGGACAGAAAACCTTTTTCTTTCGATGACAATATCGCCGCTGTCAGACGATGAAGTCCGTGCCATGATCTTATCGTCAGATCAAAGCCTAAACGAAAATGTCATTCGTCAAATCATTCGTCACGCAGATGGCGTCCCACTTTTTGCAGAAGAATTGATAACCTGTGGCACAACAACCCCAGAACAGGACTTTAACGTTCCCCCAGCCTTAAGAGATTTGCTGGCCGTTCGTTTGGACGCTTTAGGAAAGACCAAACAGATTGCACAAACTGCGGCTGTTATCGGACGGACCGTATCTTTACCTCTGCTGGAAAAAGTCACAGGCCTTGAAAAAGAAAGTCTGGATTTGGCCTTGAGACAACTGGAACAAAGCGGCATTGCCCAAATTCAATCAAACACCACACTTCAATTTCGCCATGCCCTTTTTAAAGATGGTGCCTACAACGTCTTAGCGCGCAAAGATCGTGTCGCAATCCACCGCAGTGTCGCTCAAACCATCGAAGATCGTTTTTCAAAGATAGCCGACAGCCGACCTGAGCTCTTGGCCCAACATTGGACACAGGGCGAAGAATTTGAACATGGCGTTTCCTATTGGATCAGAGCAGGTAAACTTGCCATGCGGCAAAACGCCATAGAAGAAGCGATCAGTCATTACCGTTCAGGTCTGGACGCTTTACAACAATTGCCACAAACACAATCGCGAACAGATATGGAATTTGCGCTTCATGTGGGTCTAGGAACCGCTTGTTACGCCGTTGAAGGTTATGCCTCAACACAGGGGGCTGCATCCTTTGAAAACGCTTTAGCTTTAATGTCTGACACCAAAGGAAATGTTGAAACTTTTAAGGCATTATGGGGGTTATGGGCGGGCCACAGTTCGCATTCGGATTGGCGGGCCTCTTTAGTGCTTACGCAGCGTCTGGGCGTTATGGCTCCCGAAATCACCGATCCTATCTTTCAGCAGCAAGCCGCCTTTGCAGCGGGAAACACACAATTTTGGCGCGGTGAATTTACAACAGCCCAAGATCACCTTCACCAAGCGATCGCCCTTTACACACCAGCGCAAAATCCTGTTCACGTTGAATCTTTTGGGGAAAATGGCTATGTCACCAGCGCATCATACCTGTCTTGGACACTTCATATAATGGGGGATGAACGTGCGGCAACAAAAGCCAGTCAAGACGCCCTGAATGAAGCCCACCGTATCAAACACCCCTTTAGCCTCGGTTATGCTCTGACCTTTGCCACGGTCTTACAACGCCTGAAACAAAACCCCACTAAGGCCCAGATGCTGGCCGAAAAAATCATTGCCTTAGCTGAAACATACGGGTTCCCTTTATGGCTAACCAGCGGGTCTTTAATGCGGGGTTGGTCAAAGGTCATGCTTGGCGATCCACAGGCCTTGGACGAGATGCGCGCCCCTGTAAAAGCTGCGCGTGCCCTAATGGGCGGCGTTTCGGTCATCTTCCTCGAAATCTTGGCCGACGCCCTATACCACGCCGGACAGATCGAAGAATGTCACACCGTAATCACAGAAGCACTAGGTGTGGCTGAACAAATGGATGATCGTCACGCTGAAGCAGAATTACACCGTCTAAAGGGCCTTTGCCTGTTAAGTGAGCCTTTCTGTCAACAAGAGGCTGCCCTCACCTGTTTCAAAAAAGCCCAACAGATTGCACGGCGGCAAAACGCCTTACTTTTTGAACTCCGCGCTGCCATCTCCCTTGCCGATCAGTGTCACCGAACCAATCAAAACAAACAAGCACAAGATCTTTTGACAGATATTGTCACACGTCTGCCCAAAGGGGCCAGGTTACCTGAACTGAAACAGGCCCAAGCATTGATGAAGCGTTCAAAGGCTGACTAATAATATAAAAAGCCCAATGTCCGTTTGATAGCACCAAAAATGGAATCATCATCTTCAAAAAAGCCCAATGTCACATCACCGGTTCTAAACTGTCGGTAAAACTGCGAATTTTCACGCAGATCAGACATCACACTATTGAGGTTACTATTAACGATTTTCTCTGATGTTTTCAGCTTATCCGTATAAATTCGTTCCAGATCCAACCCCTGACCCAGTTCAACGTCACTTAGGGTTTCATTGGCATAACACGGTTTGCGGGGTGTCAAAAGGATCAAAGTTGACTTTTTGGTTTCGGTTTCTTCCTTATGTGAAAACAGATATTGCACAACAGGGATATCCTCCAAGATGGGAACCCCGTTTTCACTATTGTCGCGTCCACGCTCACTCAGGCCGCTCAGGATCAGGGTTTCTCCAAATTTCATCACTGCTTTTGCTTGAACTGATGTTTTCGTGGTTTGTGAAAAGGCGTCGTAGCCCACATGTTCTGACTGCATTTCCAGATATTCATGTTCAGCTTGCACCTGAATACTTAACTCGTCATTACCCATAAATGTCGGTGTGACACTTAACGTAATACCGATATTTACATCTTCCATGCCACCATCATATTGATTGCTGGACAATTGCACATGTAAGACACCACCGGAAAAAAATTTAGACGTTTCATTTTCCGCAGCCAACAAAGAAGGACGCGCAATTATTTCAGCCTTGTTATTTTCATTATTGAAAATATTAAGGTTATATTCCAAGCCCTTCAGCGTTAAAGCAGGCGCGCCTGATACTTTTTCAGTTGAATTCGCCCCTGAAGACGTATCGTAGGAATATGACACCAACACGCCGCCCAAGGTAGTTTGTAAACCATCCAGAATATTTATGCCTTTGGATTGGGCACGGACTTCTTCTGTACGGATAATCACCACATCAATCAGGGTCATTTTCGGTTGCTGCGACTGAGGTTCAGAATATTGTGCTGCTTGAGAACCAGATGTTTCAACCTTGTTGATATCTGCCGTGCTCACAGAAGGGACTGGGGCGGCTCTTGGGGTTAGATCATCACTATCCTTGGATGCCCCCCCTGAACCATAGGTCACAATATCGGACGACGGCGCACCAAAGATCGTGTCACCTGCTTGGGCATAAAAACGCTGCCAATCTTTGACACGTTTCTGTGTTTGTTTGATCTTTTCATCAACCCAATAATCGTTGCCGCCATCCACAGATTTTCTGACTTGGGCCTCATATTCCCCCATCAAGCGCGGCGTGTCCGAAAAATGCCCGATCGCAGCTTGCGAAAACAGGACGTTACGAATACTATCGCTTCGTTCAGGTGCCAAGTCATAGGCTTTTTCAGACGCCCAACGCAATGTTTCAGCATCACGACAATAATAAGAGGCCGTTGCCAGTGCATTTAAAAGATCAGGATTATCGGGGTCATACATCAAAGCATAGGAAAACTGGTTTTGTGCGGCGACATATTCCCGTTTTTGAAAATGAATTTGCCCCAACAAATAAGCCGCCATCGCATTTGATTCATCAAACATCAATGCCGTGCGATAACCCGTCTGCGCCAAAGCGATCATCTGTGAATCCCCGGATTGCCCGCGTAGGTGATAGGACAACGCATTGAGAAAATGTAAATGCCCGTTGTCAGGTTCCAGACGCAGGCCTGCCTCAAATGCTTTGCCCGCCTTTTGAAACTCCCCATTATGGATATGTTCCAAACCCACCTTTACCAGTTTTTGCAACTCATTTTGTGCTGTCATTTGCGACAGCATTGTTTCAATTTGGCTGGAACGGTGATTAACAACAAATTGTGCTGATTGCGTCTTTACTGGCTGCGTTACACACCCAACAAGTAATAGTGTGGATAAAACACCGGCAAACATCATGTTTAACTTGGGACGCACCAAAGCCAACACACAATCACACCCATCTGTTTTTCTTGATTTCATTTTCACAGCCTGTTGCTTTTTTCGTTGAATGCCCATCATGGTTTCAGGAACTCCAAGTCTTGCTCCGGACGTCTTTGGCAAGAAGCCACACGCGCCTGTTGCGCTGTATTTCCTGCATCCTCTACCCCTAAGTCGATACATTTTGTCGTCGATTTATTGCGTAAAGTAAAGGTGCTTTCACTCATATCATGAATTTGCCAAAACATATCCTGACCGTTGTCACAAGGCATTAAGGTCAAGTTTTTACCCTCAACCCCTGGCACCACACACCAACCAGACTGTTCGTGCACAAGTTTCAGATCACCTTTGATGGTTTCGACATAATTGAACTTTGAATTTTCATTCCCAGAACACTTGCCCACCCATAAAATGTTATCCATGTCGTGTTGCATATTTAACAAATGTTGACGGTTGGACGTCGTTGATCCTCGCTTGGTTTTACTGAAATAGCTTTCGAAGTCCTTATCCACCTCTAAACAATAACCGTTCTGGGCTTTAATTTCCTGCTCAACCTTATGATAGGTTGGCTTTTCAGCATCTGCGACGATACGAAAAGCCTGACTGTCCGCCCCAAAACAGGACGTCCATACCGCATAGCCTTTCTTTTCGTTTGCATTGACCGTATCAAAGTGCAAACACTTTTGTGAAAAACGATTAACAAACTTGCTGAACACTTCGTCTTTAGAGATGAACTTCCACTTTTCGTGATCATCTTTTCCGCTACAAGCCGCGAGAACCAAAGGCTGACCGCTATTCGCTTTAGGGTCACGTGCCTGCAGGCACAACCCTTTACTTTTCAGCATGATATATCCGCCTTGGAAATCCTTAATCGGTTCGGCCGTCCAGCGTTCAGCCTCCATATCCTTACAGTTTTCCTGATAGACATCGACACCATTTGCCGCCACCCCCAAACACAAGGCACTATGACCGACAGCCAAATAGCGATTGGTGAAAGCCTCACTTTTCGGCATGAAATCCGTCATTTTGTAGGTAGACAAAATCGCGTTGGTCTGGTCTGTCAAATCCTGATACCCTTTCAGGAATTTGCCCCCATGACCGTCCAGACTGTCAAAAACTCTCTGAAACTTACTTTCTTCCTGACTTAACTCATATTCGATGTTGGCAATGCGTTTTTCCAATCCTTCGCGCAAGCCCCCGACAAGTTCATAGATATGTGCCTGAAGCCAGGTTGTCAGCTTATCAGCAAGATTACCAAGGGATTTTAAAGAACTCAGTTCACTTTCCAACTTGCCTTCCAGATCATGTACAATATGTTCTGCGCTAATAATCGGCAGCAAACCAAAAGAAAGTGCATTAAATTCAGGGTCTGACGGGCTAAAAGCTAAAAATTCGCGGTATTTTTTACCATCCAATTCAAAATAAAGCTCCATAACCAGAGGCTTTCCTTTGAGGACGTCCTGAACACTCCCCCCGACAAAGGCCTTTTCGACTTTGAACACATTTGCCATACGCCCGGCATCATTGGCGAAACTGCTCAACCCTTTTGAAATGATCGAACGGATATCGGTTGCCGCCGCAACATCTTTCGCCGCAAGGGCCACCTTGGTTGCGGCATCTGTCACTTTGATCTCGGCCTTGTGAACGGCCACGGCTAATGCTTTTGCTTCACTCAAGGCTTTTTCTGCATCTTTCAGCAATTCGTCACTGGCTTTCCACGTATCCCATGCAAGGCTTTTACGGGGCCACCATTTGGTTTTGCAGTAATATTTCTTCCAACCATGACAGCCGTTATATTTGTCATTGGCATGTTCATAATCGCGACGATAGCTTTGTGTCGTGGCACGTAAACGATCAACCGCATCTTTACTAACCCCATCCACGGCTTTTTGTGCGAGCTTAAGTTCCTTTTGGGCTTCATCATTCAGCTTTTGCACCTTGGCTAAATCCGTTTCCAATGTCTTGAATTTGGTGTCTGCCGTCCCGGCGATTTGCTTAATGCCGTTTTGAATTTCTTTTGCTAGCCAATCTTGCAGGCCCGTATTATTGGAATATTCACCCGCGACAATAAAATCTTTTGTCTTCAAGTCGAATTCCAGCAACAAATCTGTTTCACCGATCACTTCTAGTTTGGTCTTTGCTTCCAAGACCAGCTTTCCACCTTTAAAAGACATTTCCACTTCTTCTTCGTTCCCAAACAAGGTGGTTTTTGACGTGATCTTGAACGGCATCATCGAAACATGATTGTCACGAAATTCCAGCCCGCCCAACTTAAACGGTTTTGACTGGGTGAAGCTCATGGTTGCCAGAAAATCCTCAACTTCTTTTTTGCTTGGTTTGGGGTAAGAAATTTCGATTTTCTTTTTCGCAATCCCCAATTCATGGGTCAGAATATCGCGCAAGAGATTAAGGTCCTTTTTAATTTTCTTAAATTCACCTTCACTGAGCGCCTTTGTTTGCGATGCCCCATGGCTCACGGCCTTTCCTACTTTAGAAACTCCTTTCTTAACGCCCGTTTCAGCCTTATGGATCGCTTCTACGATTTTATATATCCAGCCGATATCAGGCTTAATGGCAGGGGACTTAATCAATCCACCTAATAGTTCAATTTTCCCACTGAAATGAATGCCGTCCGGGATCCCTAAATTTACATCGGACGCACCCGGCGTTGCAAAGGACATGTAGATATCCTTGCCACCGAATATCCAGCCTTGCAGTTTGGCAAAGTCCTTCATCAATCGCGCTGATTCTTCGAAAGGTGCTTTGGCTAAATCTTTTGCCGTGACTTTCTTACCCTTAACTTCATCATAAATGATGGTATAGCCTTCAGACAAAGCCACATCACCGACAACGCCCACTAAAATAGCCGGCCACAAATATGGCGAAACCACAATGTTCGGGACATAAGACGCCATGGCAACCGTGTCGATGATTTCGTACATTTCAACATCAAGCGTGCTGATTTTTGTCTTTACCCCCAATCCTTCAGGAATGGGGACTTCACCCGCCAAACCAATCATAAGATCCCCGGCAGTCAGCATATTGTGCCCCATAAAATCAGCATCACCGCCCAAACCAAACTTAATAGACGGCGGGTCCGCTTCGATTTCACCGCTAACAGTCACATTTTCAAGCTCAAAGCCTTGTATCCCCAAGGCATTTTTCCAGGTGTCATTCATGGCCCCACTCAGGCTCAGGCCAATTTCTTCTTCAGCTAGCTGAATACCTAACGTTCCGGTAAAATCGAATGTTGTATCGTTATAGGCCACATCAAAACCAGCCAGCAATCCAACTTCAAACGTTGTATCGACAACCTTGAGAAAGAAACCGACTTTTTCCGCCGTTCCTGCCTTTTTAGGCTTCGCCTTAAGGAATGAGGGCAGTTTCATTCCTGTCTTTTGAAGATCATCAAAACTTAGGCTTTGCGCCATTAAGAGTTCAAGGTCCAAATTCAACGGATCGCTATCAAACAATCCCCCAATCGCCCCGTTGATGATGGCTTGTTCCGTCAGACCCAATTTGATGCCTTTGACGCCATGGACAAGTTTATCCCCGACATCCCCCATCAAATCCGCTTTGAAATCGGAAAGAAACGTCACGTTATCCAGTTTGACCGGAACTTGTGACTTACCAAAAATATCTGCAAACAGATCTTTTGCGACACCCGATTGCAAACTATCCACCATCAATGGATAGACTTTCTTGTTACTCAGGATCAGGGCCGCATTTGCGACGGCCATCGCATTCAGGTTTGTTTGAATAACCCCAGCTTTATCGCCACTTAACCCCGCGACTTTTGCCAATCGCCCAAGTGAAAAATGCTGCTTGCTATTGGTTTTTGCATTAAATCCAAGATCAACCGCAGCGACGAATTCTTTACCGCTTGGTGTCTCTATCTCAAACAAATACAGGTTTGTCGTTTCATCAAATAACTTGTTTTTTGCCTCAACCTTGGCCTCTATGCCATCAGGATAAATTTTTAATTCATTCAGGATGAAATTACCACCGTTCGGGATATGTCCTGCCACATCGGACAAGGCCAACGGCCCCTGAAGGACAAAATGTTCCAGATGCGGCAATCCGCTTTTTTCAACAAAACTCGCATCGATGCTCACATCGGCCTTGTCATGTAGCTTGGCATCACTGAAGAAGCTAAGATCAACCTCTGCACCCGCGTCCCCATCGGCCAGCGCAAGGTCAAAGCCGCTTTTTTCAAAGGTTAGTCCCTTAATGCCGAAGGGGCGGTCCCATTCACCATTCACGACACCTAACATAGAAACAGATTTTTTATCCCCGCCTGCATTCATATCCACCAATGAGGTCAAGGCAATCGGTTCTGGCGCTTTCGCCCCAAAAGCATTCAGATGTAATTTCACACCACTTCGTAGACTGACATCCAAACGCCCCGACGGTTTTTTCGCCTGCATTGTCGAAGGCAGCTTAGTCCAAAACGCGTCATTTCCCTGATTGCCGTTGATCGCCAGATGAATATCATCAAAGGTCATAACTTTATCCAGCCCTTTGATATCGGGGATAGGGACATCAATAACAATATCCAAACTGTCTAAAACAGCTGCAACAATTTCTTTTTTCGCTTCCCCTGCCCCATCTTTAATAAAATCAAAAATTTCCGTGGGGAAAGTGGCAGCCATTGGTAAACTCGGCGCGTCGATTGACAGTTTCTTCAACATGCCTGCTAGTTGACCCAAATCTTCCTTGCGAATGGAGGCAAGGAAGTTCAATCCTTTCTTAAAGGCCTTGCCAGAAATACTATCACCCAGATCGTCTTTCATATCATCCGGCAGATCATCATCTGTGACATTTGTCGTATTCGTCAGGACAAAGACGGAACGCGCCATCTTCACCCCATTTAACACAGTTTCGCCCGCACCCGGGATCAACGAAGCAATGTCCAGCGACCCAAAATCCAAAGCAACAAAGCCCTTGCCAATGCCTGCCGATAGCCTAAGCGTTTCATCCCCGATTTCGACGGTTGCTTCAATCAACGACTTCGTAATATCCAACTCTTCAAATTTTAAGTCATTCAGCAATGCAATGCTTTTCAGCGATGGAATGACATCGCCCAACGACAAAGCGGCACTCTTAAGCTTAAACAGCCTTTCGCCTTTGGTGCCTTTTTGCGAGGGCTCCTTGCCGACAGATAAGGTTGCCTTGGCACCCGTTGGGAAATTGATCGAAGACACAAGTGCCTTGGTTTCTTCCGCAAATTTCAAGGTCGCCAAGCTCACCCCCTTTAGACCTGGTACGGACGAAAGCTCCGGGAATAATTGGGCAATGGTGATATTGGATGTGTCCGGCGTAATGCTCAGTTCCATGGACTGAAGCGCTTTAGAAAGCCCACTCCCGCGCGGTGCGTCTGTTTTAAGGCTCAATTTGGCTGTTTCTTTGCCAAATGCTAAATCTGCAAAAAGGGTTCGATTGCTCACGCCTAATGACTTTATAGAAAACAGCCCAATACCGGGAATGTCTTTCAGCGGTGCCAACACATCAGCCAAACCAATCGGTTGGTCTGCGTCTACTCTCATTTCACGATGTTCGTCTGCTATCAGACTTAAAACGGCACTCTTTTTCCCTAATTCACCGCTGAGCTTAATCTTTTTATCTGCCCTTTGATATTGTAAATCCGTAAATGCGTAATCATTAATGATGGGCAAGTCTGAAAGGTCTGTTAACAGATCCGAAATGATAATTTTGCTTTTAGCCTTTAAATCAACCGTCAGCTTGTCCAGCCCCTCTTTCACATTCAGGCTCAAAATGCCCACAGCCTTATGCAATTGTGCCTCGCCCGAAATCACTTTGCTTTGATTATCATACCTGACATCAACCAGCCCCAGAACATTAACGAGAGGCACATCATTCAGGCTTGGGATCACTTGGCCGAACGTAAGCGGTTTTTTTGTCGCCTTTAAATCAAGGATGGCAGCTTTCACCCCTTTCGAAAGGTCTAGACTAACCGTTGCTTCAGCCTTGTTCAACAACCCGGTGCCCGCCATTTTTTTTGTATGGAGATCATAGCTCAAAGCGTCAAACACCAGATCATTAACCAAAGGAGCGTCTTTCAAGGCCACAATCAGATCACCCAATGCAAGGGGACGATCCTTTGCCTTTAGGGAAACAACACCCGCCCTTAGCCCTTTACTCACGTCCAGCTCTAAAGTCGCATCAGCTTTATTGATCTTGCCTTCAAGTTCAACAGAATGGGTACGCCCCTGTAAGCTCAATTGCTTAACAACCAGATTTTTCATTAAAGGAACATCCCTTAACAGGGAAATTACGTTTCCCAACTGGGCCCGGTTGTCCGGTGTCTCTGAACGTAAGGTCAGGCTTTCTTTTGGAAAATCAAACAAAGCCGTGATGGGGGCCTTATCAATGAAAACATCGGCTTCACCTTGGCGGGTACGTTCTTTGAAGGTCACCCGACTGATAGCAACCTCATCAACACCGGGCAAATCACTTAGATTATGTATCAAGTCCGAAGCGATCAGATGACCATCCTGTGCTTCAACATAAAACTCGTGCGTATCCTTGCTCAAAATCTGTGTAAAGCGCATCACTTTATGGTTCAGCGCCCCGGTAATCTCAACACGATCATTTTTCTTTTGAACATGCTGGACGACAAACTTTTCCAAAACCTTAAACTTGGTGGCACCGGGAATATGGTCTTCCAAACTCTCAGCAAAGGCCAATGCTTCTCCACCGAACAAAGCAATACTCAAAAAAAACAAGACGCGAACGAGCTTCAGCATAATATGGTCCTTTTTTCTTCGTTATAACACCACACGCAAGGTGCTTCGTTCCGCCTTTTTGAATGTGGGCAGACACGCTTTTAACTTATCAAAGGAACACTTTAACCTACACACCGTTAGCTAATCGTTAGCTATGGAGATACACAAAGACACCCCTAGGCTTAATCAGGGATTAGTTTTATTTCTTTAATCAAATCGCACAGCAAGCATACTGATTGATTTATGCTCAATACCTCTATGCAGCAAATGCATCTCGCTATGGGCCGCACCCAAAGCAACATAAATTGGAAACCAATGGTCATTGGTTGGATGACAATCTTTGTAAGACGGCATTTGCTCTATTGCATTTCGTAAGTTGTCAAAATTCTGATCTTCGATTGATTTGACCAGCCAATCTTCTGCGGCCAACGCCTGTTCATCCACTTCAGATGAAAACCGTTGCATCCGTTTTAAATTATGCGTCATCGCCCCAGAACCGATGATGAGAACACCTTCTTCGCGAAGATCACTTAAGCCTTCACCAATCTTATAGAGGTCTTCAGGTGGGGCTTTGTAGGGTAAGCTCAGTTGTAAAACAGGAACATCCGCATCTGGATACATCAAATAAAGGGGCACCCATGCACCATGATCGATCCCGCGATACTCCTCGCGTTTCGCCCCCGTCAATTTTGATATGCGTTCAGCAAGTCGAACATCGCCTGAAATGGGGTATTCTTTCTGATAAAGTTCGTCCGGAAAGCCCCGAAAATCGTAAATAATTTCCTGTTCCTGACGTGTCGTGACCTTTAGTTCATCAGTCTCCCAATGGGCGCTGACGACCAAAATAGCCTTTGGTTTTTCATAAAGTGCCCCATGATCTTTGAGAAATTGATGCCCCGGACTTTGTGGCTGCAACAACAGCATGGGTGAGCCATGAGAAATATAAAGGGAAGGCAACATCATTCAGCTACTCGATCAAACGGATGGCTAAGGCTGAATACAGCCCCAGCCATTCAAGAAATCGTTTTCAAAGATCAATTTAGTACAGCATCGCGCAGATTGAAATCAAGGTCACCTGCTTGTTGTGATGCAAGGTTATTGTCACTGCTCAATAACTTACGCCCCGCCATATGATCAGCCGATTGATTGAAACTATCGATAGCAATCAGCTTGCCCGAAGAAAAATAGAAATAGGAAAAACTTCCACTTTCCAAATCCCCACGCAAAACCATCTCGTCAAAGCCTTGCGACAAGCCCACCATCTGCAATTTCACATCATATTGATCCGACCAGAACCAAGGCGCAGCCGTGAACGGCTTATCAAAGCCCATTATGTCATTTGCAGCTGCTTTTGCCATTTCAACAGCATTCTGTACCGATTCAAGACGGCGCAAGCTGCCATCCGCAGTTACTTGGGCTGTGCAATCACCAATCGCATATATATTGGGATCACTGGTCTGGCCTTTGTTATTGATAATGATACCGCTATCACACTCCAGACCCGCTGTTTTCGCAAGCTCTTCATTTGGCAGAACACCAACACCAAGGACAACCATATCCGATTTCAGTTCCTCACCCGAATTCAGCAAAACGCCCGAAAGCTTTCCCTGATCCAGCAGAATTTTTTCAGCCGCAGCATTCAGTCTGATGATGCACCCCTTTTTCTCATGCAGGGACTTATAATATGCTGACACGGCAGGTGAAACCACCCGGGCCATCAAGCGATCTGCGAACTCAACGACCGTAACATTTTTCCCTAATTTTCGTGCAACGGCTGCCATTTCCAGACCGATAAAACCACCGCCAATCACAACAAGGTTTTCAACACTGTCCATTTCATCTGCAATTGTAAGCGTGTCATCAAGGGTGCGAATACAATGCACACCCTCAGCATGTGCATTTGGAATGGGGGGAATGCGCGCACGAGAACCTGTTGCAATGATCAGTTTCTCATACTCAATTACGTCCCCCTTCTGACAGACCAGAGACTGTGCTTTTGGATCAATCGCCTCAACACGCATACCTGTTTTCAGCTCGATACGTTTTTTCTCAAAGACTGCGGGTTGGCGAATGGTCAATTGATCCTGCGTCATCTCCCCCAATAAGAAAGCTTTGCTTAAAGGCGGGCGGTTGTAGGGGGCATGAGCCTCATCACCCAGCAGTAAAATATCGCCGTCATATTTGGCGCTTCGCAAGGACTCTGCAGCCTGCAAACCGCCCTGACCGGCACCAATTATAACGATGGGACGAGCCATTAGCTTTGAACCTCAGGCAAATATACTTTCATCCCGTCCAATGCGGCAGAGGCTTTGATCTGACAGGCCAGACGGCTCGTTTCTTTACGCTCTGCAACCGTTTCTTCAAGCATACCCAATTCATTATCGGTTGGCGCATCCATTTTGTCCGCGTAGGCCTCATCCACATAACAGTGACAGGTCGCACAACAGCATGATCCACCACATTCTGCTTCAATCCCGTCAATACCATTAGAGACCGCAGCCTGCATCAGGCTCCAGCCGTCTTGTACATCAAGTTCATTCTCTGTGCCATCGGCTTCAACAAAAGTAATTTTTGCCATTTTCTTTTCCTCGATATTTTTATTAGGGGGGGGGGTGGGGAGACAACTGCCTCCCCTATTTTTAATTTTTAGTCACGAACCAATAGCAGTTTCACAGGGCTGCGGAAGTTGGAAGAGGCAACCCACTCCAAACGGTCTTCCGGTTCAGCCAATGAAAAATGCGGGATTTCTTCCAAAAAGACTTCCATAGCTGTCTTCATGGCAAGGCGTGCAATGGAGTTACCAAGACAGGTGTGCGTACCACCTCCCATACCAACATGACCTTTGGGATTGCGGTTCACATCAAAGACATCCGGGTTCGGGTATTTACGTTCATCCCGGTTCGCAGCCCCATAGGCCAGAATAACAAAGTCGCCCGCTTTCATGGTTTTACCATGCAACGTCACATCTTTGGTCAGACAACGACGAAAACGCTGTGCGGAACTGTTAAAGCGCATGGACTCTTCAATCGCGTTAGGCAGAAGCGCCATATCATCCAATATTTTTTGGCGTTCTTGCGGATATTTGGCCAAGTTGTAACCAAAGACCTTCAGCATTCCAGCCAAAGATTCAATGCCCGCCATAATTAGCGTTGTAACGGTTGTTTGCACCTGAATCAGATCAAGCTTGCGACCATCCACTTCCGCAGTAATCAACTGTGACACCAAATCGTCACCCGGATTTTCAGAACGAAACTTGATAACCTCTGTTGAATAGTCTTGCATCCAGGTAAAGGCTTTCAAGTGTTCCGGCCCCTTTTCACGGGTTTCCGGGTCAGTCTGCACCATCAAGAGAGCATTATTTTTAACCGCTTCTGGATCCTCGCTTTCAGGTAACCCAAGCAAAGCAAACAAAACCTTGTAGGTCAGCTCACCAGCAAAATCTTCTGCGAAATCAAAAACTTTACGATCAGCTATATTATCTTTGATCGCGGTGCGTGCAATTTCCTGAATAGGTTCGACCAGGTGTTTCAAGTTACGCTTCATAAACACGGACTGTACGATTGATCGCACTTCATCGTGCTTTGGGGGGTCCATTGTCCCCAGCGTATTTCCTGCTCGGCCCGGGAATTCATCAACCAGGTTGCCTTTCGCAGAGGAATAGGTCTGCCAGTCATTAAGTGCATTTACAACGTCTTCATGACGTGTGAGCACCCATTTCTGTGCATCCTCACTCCAAAAACAAGGATGGTTATCGCGAAGCTCCTTATAACTATCAAAAGGGTTCGCATCAAATTCTGCCGAATAGAGGTTAAATCGAGCCATTATTTTCTCCCAAATACTTGAAGACACTTAGTCATTTCTTAAAAGTTAAACCCAGCCGATCAGGAGACTAAAAAGCATGACATGTACTCCTTCCTGTTAAGTCGTTAAGGTTTATTTGTTTGTTTTGATGAATGCATAATACGTTATCGCAGTGCAGGAAATGAATGGACGATCCCGAACAAAAATTGTATTATTTCTGCATTATTAAGACTTTTTTATGTGCGGTGCAGCAATTGAATAGCCCTCAAAGAACAATTCCACTTTATGCCCTTTATGGGGAAGAAGCACCGGTTGAAGATACTGAGTTTGTCCATATTGAAGAGATTGAAAGCCGCAGCAGCCTTTATGATTGGGAAATTGAAGCCCATACGCACGCAAACCTGTTACAACTTCTTTTGATTGCTGAAGGTCATGTGGCGGTGGAACTTGATAGCCATTCCAGTAAAATTGACGGCCCTTGTATTATTTCGATACCATCAGGCGTCGTTCATGGTTTTAGATTCTCCCCCAAAACAAAAGGGGTTGTCATTAGTGTTGCCAACGATTTTTTAAGTATGCGGCCTAATCCAGCGGATGCACAAACACTGCATGACGTGATGCATTTTCCCGCCATTGTGGATTTTTCAACTTCACCAGGACGTTTTCAGACAGTCCAGGAAATTGCCCGTACTATTTTCACGGAATTTCATTGGCCGCAAACCGGGCGATCCATGATGTTTGATTCTCTCATCCGTATTTTACTGTTGCAAGTCAGGCGGAAAATGGTGCTTCCTCACGAAAGGGATAAAAAGAAAAACTATCGCCGAACGGTATTTATTCGTTTCAGATCGCTGATCGATGAGCATTATAAAGCTAAATGGACAGTTCCTGATTATGCCAATCACATGGGCATAACAGAAAATCGCCTCAATCGAATTTGCCATACATTTACAGGGAAAAGTGCTTTTGAAATGGTGCAGGACCGCCTCATGTTGGAAGCACAACGCTTTTTGATCTACACAAAAGCCCCAGTCGCAGAAATTGCCTACGAACTTGGCTTTAATGATCCTGCTTATTTCTGCCGTTTTTTTAAAAAACTTTCTGGCCAAACACCCAAGAAATTCAGACAGGATAAAAGCGAATAATTTTGCAAGCATTCCAAAAAAAGATACCCGAGATGCAGGAATAAAAAGGGGTTCACACCCCGGGTATCAAAGTTACACGATACGTCCTAGGGAAGTACGTAATCGGGTACGAGAAAAGATTGTCCATTTCATACCGAAATGAACTATTCTTCTTTAATTGGTAAATCAGCCTTTTTTGACTGTCTTATTTGCTCAATAACAAAGTCGCGATATTTCATATCTTCAACCATGATATGATCGGTCAACCAAACCCCCAGATACTCATTGACCAAATCACCAATTTGAAACGGACTTTCGGCAGAACGACGATAGGTAAACTCCACTGTTTTAAGCCATTCGACAAAAAGTTTATGCTTTTCAATATGCTCTTCAAGGTCTGGAAAGTCATGAAGTTTCATATATTCTTCTTCGCGCGTAAAATGGTATTCAGTGTAATCTTCCAATCGGCCAATAATCCCGAGAAGAAAACTGTCACTTAAATCAGCATCAGCCAATTCATCCATTAGAGCAAAGAGTTCCTGATGATCATGATCAATGCTTTCATCCCCAACACTCAGGGCATTTGTCCATTTAAATTCAGACATTTTTGTTTCTCCTTACAGAAGGCCCAAAGCCAAAGACGGGAACAAGATCAACAGAGCAAGACGTAGAAGATCAGAAAGAACGAATGGAAAGACCCCTTTAAAAATTTGTGAAATCGGAATCTCCGGTGCAACAGACTTCAAAACGAAGACGTTCATCCCAACAGGGGGTGTAATCAAGCCGAGTTCTACTGTGATAACTGCAATGATGCCGAACCAGACCGGATCAAAGCCCGCAGCCTGAATAACCGGAAAAACGACAGGGACTGTCAACAGTAACATGGCAATGCTGTCCATAACGCAACCAAGCAGCATAAAGAGAGCAAGGACACATAACAGGACCGCATAAGGCGGCAGGTTCCAGCTGGCAACGAGATCAACCAAATCGAAGGAAATACGCGATACAGAAAGGAAATACCCAAAGATTTCCGCCCCAACAATCATGAAAAAGATCATAGCGGCCAGAAATAAGGTTTCTTCGATCGACTCTTTGAACTGAGCAAATGTCATTCCCCGCACCAAGGCAATCACCAACGCACCTGCCGCACCAATGGCCGCAGCTTCAGTTGGTGTGAAGAAGCCGCCATAGATGCCACCAATAATCAGGGCAAAAATCCCCCCAAATGGAAGCAAGCCTTTCAGGCCCACAATTTTTTCTTTAATCGTTGTTGATTCACCGGGCTGTGCCAGATCGGGCTTAAGCCATACGGTGACCGCAATCGCCCCACAGTATAAAACAAGACCAAGAACACCAGGAATGACACCCGCAATAAACATATCGCCAACAGATTGCTCTGTAATCAAAGCATACAATAACAAAGCAATTGAAGGTGGGATCATGATCCCCAAAGTACCACCAGCAGCCAATGTACCAGCTGCAAGAGATGGCGCGTAGCCGTTCTTCTTCATTTCAGGTAGTGCAACACGTGCCATGGACGCCGCAGTTGCCAAACTTGAACCGGAAATGGCAGAGAACACACCGCAAGAGCTAACAGCCGCAAGCGCCATACCACCACGCCATGCCCCAAACAAGGTTCTGGCACCACCAAATAATTCAGCTGACATACGTGCCTTGGAGGCAAAAACACCCATTAAAATGAACATTGGAATAGGGCTGAAACTATAATTTGACATGGTTTCAATCGGCCCGGATTCCAACAGGGATACGGCTGGTTCGAAGGCAACGATCAAACTAAAACCGACAAAACCGGTTGCTGCCATAGCAAGGGCAATGGGACATCTAAGTGCAATCAGCACCAACATGCCACCGACACAAATATATCCAATTAGTGCGGCACTCATGCTTATCTCCCACTATCGATAAATTGTTGAATTGCGACCAAAACGCCGCGCACGGCCAATACCGCCGCAGCAAATGTCGCAACCGCAAAAATGTAAAACATCGGAATGAGCAGGTCTTGAGTCGTTTCACCGGATTGGTACAAGCGGCCTGTCGCTTTATAAAATTCAGTCGCCATGCCAAAACCAAGCAAAGCAAAACCCAATGTATATATACCGGCAAGAATACCTTTTAAACGTTCGCTCATCGCGCCCGTGAACAGGTCGACGATGACCTGCCCACGGCGCACTGAATATGGTAGTGCGAACATAATACAGAATAAAAGGCTGTAACTTACGATCTCAACCCCACCATTGAAGGTAAAGTCCACACTTCCTTTTGTTGCTCCAAAAACTGCTCTGGAGATCACATCAATCAAAATGGTCACCATCATGACAATGAGAAGTACACCGCTCGTCCAATGCATATAAAATGCAATGCGTTTTGCGCCATCCATTATTGCTCTCATTTGAACTTTACTCCTTCAAACATACGTACTTATTTTCCGCAGCTTTTTGAAAGTTCTTGAGCGCGAGCATAGACTTTACGTGCCGGTAGCCCCTTACTTTCAAGCTCACTCAAATAGCTTTCAGTCGCCTTATCAACGATCGGCTTCCACGCAGGGTTGTTCACACCGCCCTCTACTTTATATATCTCATGACCTTCTTTAACGAGAAGATCGTGCCCGATAACATCAATATCATCAAAGACTTTAGCCGCAGTTTTAGACCAGTTGACACCAGAATTGTCATCAATCACTTTTTTAAGTTCCGGTGACAGGCTGTCATAAACCTTGGAGTTCATCGTCACAATGAATGACAATGTGTAAATGCCACCCACTTCTGTGTGTTTATTAGCCAACTCATTCAGGCGGAAAACAGCAATGCCTTCGTATGGCAAGGCCACACCATCAATCACACCACGTTGCATAGACTGATAAGATTGTGGTGCAGGCATGCCAACCGGTTTTGCATTCAGTTCTTCAAGAAGTTTCGCAACAACGGCGGTGGGACGACGAATACGCAAGCCCGCAAGATCAGCCGGTTCCTTCACGAGTTTATCAGCCGTATGAATGTGGCCTGGACCATGTGTGAATAAGAAAAGCGGTCTTGTGTCTTTATATTCGCTTTTAATCAGGCCTTCGTCATACAAGCCCTGAATGATGCAAGAACCGTGCTTGGCGGACTGAACCAGACCCGGCAGTTCAACGACTTGGGTCAAAGGGAAACGGTTGGCTGTGTAGCCCTGAACAGTTGCTGTCACATCCGCGATGCGGTTTTTAACAGCTTCATATTGTGCTGGAGGTTTTGCCAGTGTTGCAGAAGGAAAAATTTGCACTTCAATCTTTCCACCAGACTCTTCTTTAACTTTGTCTGCCCATACTTGGAACAGATTTTTATGCACATCTGAGACCGCAGGCCAGAAATGTGCAAAACGCAGTGTTACATCAGCTGCCTGTGTTTGTGTGGTTGCGCCAATAGCCATCAAGCCGGCAATGGCAGTCATCGTAATTTTCTTAAGCATAAAAATGCCTCCAAAGAAACTAGTAGTTGTTCAATGTCGTATGAATTGTGCGTTAGCCGCTTCTTTGTTTTAGGTTTTAAGCGAATTCTTCAGTATCAATTTACACCTGCGTGGTCTCGTTATAATGCGGGCCTGAATTGGATATTGGTCGTGCCGGGAATGGCGTTGATATGATCACCTTGTGCCGATACCCAGGCCACTGCTCTGGAGATCACATCAATCAAAACGGTCACCATCATGACAATGAGAAGTACACCGTTCGTCCAATGCACATAAAATGCAATGCGTTTCTCGCCATCCCTTACCGCTCTCATTTGAACTTTACTCCTTCAAACATACGTACTTACTTTACGCAGCTTTTTGAAAGTTCTTGAGCGCGAGCATAGACTTTACGTGCAGGCAAACCTTTGCCTTCAAGCTCACTCAAATAGCTTTCAGTCGCCTTATCCAGGATTGGCTTCCAAACAGGATTGCTAACACCGCCTTCAACTGTATGGATTTCATGACCTTCTTTAACGGCAGCATCGCGTCCGATCACATCCATCTTATCGAAGACTTTAGCCGCAGTTTTTGACCAGTTGAGGCCAGAATTGTCATCAATAACTTTTTTAAGTTCCGCTGGCATGCTGTCATAAACCTTGCTGTTCATGGTCACGACAAAAGACAATGTGTAAAGACCACCAACTTCTGTATGTTTCTTCGCCAGCTCATTCAGACGGAAAGCCACCATGCCTTCATAAGGCAGGGCCACCCCATCAATAACACCACGTTGCATGGACTGATAAGATTGTGGTGCAGGCATGCCAACCGACTTTGCATTCAATTCTTCAAGAATCTTCGCGACAACTGCTGTAGGACGGCGAATACGCAAACCTGCAAGATCAGTTGGCTCCTTCACGAGTTTATCACCCGTGTGAATGTGGCCAGGCCCATGTGTGAAGAAGAACAGCGGTTTTGTATCTTTATATTCGCTTTTAATCAGGCCTTCGTCATACAAGCCCTGAATGATGCAAGAACCTTGTTTGGCTGACTGTACCAGACCCGGCAGTTCAACGATTTGGGTCAAAGGAAAACGGTTGGCCGTATAACCTTGAACAGTTGCTGTTACATCCGCAATGCGGTTCTTAACAGCTTCATATTGAGCTGGTGGTTTTGCCAGTGTCGAAGATGGGAAAATCTGTACTTCAATCTTTCCATCGGACTGTTCTTTAACTTTGTCAGCCCATACTTGGAACAGCTCTTTGTGCACACCTGCGACCGATGGCCAGAAATGTGCAAAACGCAGCGTTACGTCAGCTGCCTGTGTTTGTGTTGTTGCGCCAATAGCCATTAAACCAGCTATGGCGGTCATTGTAACTTTCTTAAGCATAAAAATGCCTCCCATAAGAAATTATTAATTGTTTTGACTAGATTTTTTGTGCGTTTTCACGCATCTTTTTTTGGGTCTTAAGCAAATTCTTCAGTATCAATTTCCGCTTGTGTCGCTGCGTTATAACGCGGACCTGAAACCGTATTTTGATTAATCAAAGCATCAAGTCGCTTTAATTGATCTGTACTCAGAACGACATCAGCCGCCTTAAAGTTATCCTTCATATGTTGGATATTCGTCGTGCCGGGAATGGCGATGATATGATCACCTTGTGCCAATACCCAGGCCAGTGCCAGTTGCGCCATGGTACAGCCGACTTCTTTTGCAATATCAGCATATTCAACCAACAATGATTTGTTCTTTTCCCAATCATCACCATGGAAACGTGGCATTTGATTACGCAGGTCTTTCGCTTCCAACTGCGACGGATCCTGCAAAACCCCACATAAATAGCCACGGGCGACCGGGCTAAACGCAACAAAGGCAGTATCAAGTTCTTTACAGGTTTCCAGAACGCTGATTTCCGCATTCCGGCTCCATAAAGAATATTCTGTCTGTAGTGCCGTAATTGGGTGCACGGCATGGGCTTTTTTCAAAGTATCGGAAGACACCTCCGAAATACCGATATGTTTGATTTTGCCTTCTGTAACCAAATCGGAAAGGGCACCGATACTGTCCTCTACCGGGATTTTCTTATCCCAGCGGTGAAGATAGTATAGATCGATCACATCTGTACCCAATCTGCGTAATGAATCTTCACATGTTTTCTTAATGACTTCCGGACGTCCATCAATTGCACGAACCCCTTCGTCATTTTTAAACATGCCGCACTTACTGGCGAGGGTGAATTCAGAACGGCGATGCATGATCGCATCACGCAAAAGTTCTTCGTTCGCCCCAAAACCATAAAGGGCGGCTGTATCCATCATGCTGTAACCAAGGTCCAAAGCCTCATTGAGAAGACGCGAGGCATCTTCGCGCGATGGTGGGGTGCCATACGCATGAGACAGATTCATACACCCAAGTGAGACTGCTGAAACTTTATAAGGACCAAGGTTACGGGGGGACATGGACATTTCCTTTATTTGAATTTACTTATCGTCGCCGAAGCACTGTTCAAGTTTATCCAGTGTCTCCATTGCGGCGTAACATTGCTGGATAGAACCGTTTGGCTCACGACCTTCTTTGATGGCGGAGATAAATTCACGATCAATCAATTCGATACCGTTATTGGAAACAGCAACATCAGAGAGATCAATTTGGTTTTCGGCCCCGTCAAACAGGTCGTCATAACGGGCAATGTATGTTCCATTGTCACAAATGTAGCGGAAGTAAGTACCCAACGGACCATCATTGTTGAATGACAGTGACAATGTACAAATCGCCCCTGAAGGAACTTTCAAACCGATAGACATGTCCATTGCAATCCCAAGATCCGGATGTTTTGGACCTTGCAGCGCAAATGCTTCAGACGCTTGTTCCCCTGTTTGATACTGGAACAGGTCCACCGTGTGACAGGCATGGTGCCAAAGCAGATGATCTGTCCAAGAACGCGGCTCACCCTTTGCATTAATATTTTCACGGCGAAAGAAGTAAGTCTGCACATCCATTTGCTGAACTTTCAGCTCACCCGCTTTGATCTTGTTGTGGATCCACTGGTGTGATGGATTGAAGCGACGCACATGCCCCGCCATTGCTGTCAGACCTGTACGTTTTACAGTTTCAAGCAGACGTGTTGAATCTTCAAGGCTATCAGCCATAGGGATTTCAACCAGCACATGCTTTCCTGCTTCAAGGCATTGAATGGCTTGTTCAGCATGCACTTGAGTTGGCGTTGAAAGAATAACGGCATCCACATCATCACGCGCAAGACTTTCGGCAAGATCTTGGGTTGCATGCCCGATACCACGTTCTTTGGCAAACTCCTCAATATTAGATCGGCCAACAACGGAAGTCACTTCAACGCCGTCAATATTGGCCAGCGCATCAAGGTGTTTCATCCCAAAGGCACCGGCAGCACCTGCTACACAAATTCTCATTTTTCATTCTCCAAGATAATCAAACCTGCACCTGTATTTGACGCAGGTACGTGATAACTACGATAAATTTCCTTTGCGTTCTCACTAAGAGCCCCGCGCATCACCAGCCACATGACCAGCTCAATGCCTTCCGAGCCGGCTTCACGCATATATTCGGTATGTTCAATCTTCACCAAACGATCTACATCTGCCGTCAAGTCATCCAAATACGCTTTATCAAAATCCGCATTGATAAGCCCGGCTCGTTCACCCTGTAACTGGTGAGACATGCCACCGGTTCCCAGAATGACCACATTTAAATCTTCATCAAAACTTTCAACTGCCTTGGCGATTGCCTTTCCAAGATCAAAACAACGCTTGCCTGTTGGTTGCGGGTACTGCACCACATTCACAGCCAAGGGAATCACTTTACAGGGCCATTCTTCAGGCTGGTCACACATCACCGAAAGCGGCACTGTTAGACCATGATCCACTGGCATTTCATTGACAATTGTCATGTCAAACTCATCCAGAATCAAATTTTCTGCCAGATGCCAAGCAAGTGCGGGGTGACCTTCAACAACAGGGACCTGACGCGGGCCATAGCCTTCATCGGCAGGTTGAAATTCAGGGGCAACACCAATCGCAAATGTGGGGATCAACTCCAGAGAAAAAGCCGAAGCGTGATCGTTAAACACAATGATTGCTACATCCGGTTTCGTTTCTTCCATCCACTTACGCGCAGGACCATACCCATCAAAAAGCGGTTTCCAGTAGTCTTCCTGAGTTTTTCCGTTGTCAATCGCGGCACCGACAGACGGAATATGAGAGGTGCCAACACCTGCAATAATTTTAGCCATTACTTTTCCCACTCCGACTTAAAACGGTTACCTTCAACGCTTCTGCCACCGCCCAATAACATTTCCTTGAACTCTTCAACTGTCACATGGGACATCGCTGCACCGGCATCCTGCATGGTCATGCCATCGAAAATTGCAATCTTGAACGTGTAATAAATATTCCCGCCCAAGCGCAGCATACCAATCCAATCACGGTCCATAACAGCTTTGCGTTGTTGGTCCGTCATCGGAAAAGTCATCAGATACCCTTCCGGGTCTGCTGCAAACTGCTCGCGGTTTTCCGCCTTGTTAAGTGACATGCAAAACATATTCAGGTGATAGCCTTTTCTGTTCTGCTCCCCATCGAACACATAAGTGCCGGGAATGTCATCGTAGTCTTTATTTGACATCATTAATCCTTTTGAAGTGCGGATAAAATTTTATCCGCACGCACCGAATAGCCCTCAGACTCACATGCTGTAAGCTGTAAATCTCCAATTCGCTGTTGCCATTCTACTGTTGCTTTGGCCATATCACCTTGCAGACCAAGCCCCTCCACAGTTTTAACGACCTCACGCATTTCTGCAGCACGACGCACGCCGTGGGTCATAGAACGTTCCAGCATATAGGCCGCCTTGGCTTTAAAATCGAAATTGGGATAAGTCTTATCGAGACTGTCTAAAACAACCTCTTCCACATTCGCTCTACGACCTGCCAAGACACATTCAGCAAACAGTCCCTCCATCCCCTTCATCATGATGCTTCGTATCATCTTGATGGAAGAGGCCGCCCCCACATCACCTTCCACGAGGGTGGCATTCATTCCAAAAGCGTCAAAGACAACCTTGGCATCTTTAGAATGAACACCACTCATGCTTATCGGTGTTTTATGCAATTTGGGATAAACCGGTGCCATCACAGCAACATCAACATAACGCCCGCCAGCAGAATGGATAACATCCGCATTCAGACGTTTTGTTTCTGGTGCACAGGAATTACAATCAAAGTAAAAAGCACCCGACCACATATAATGCGAAGCTTCCTCCGCAACAATCTGCGCCTGGTTTGCAGTCACAAGTGAAAAAATGACACCAGCCTCAGAGATTGCATCAGACAGTGTTTTTTTGCCGATCACCCCTGATTTCTGATAATCCGTCCATTTCCCATTAGTGATGGCATCATCTGAACTGTCTGTCTTTATGTCATACGCCAGCACCTTACCCAGTGCGTACAGCTCCCACCCCTTAACAAAGGCAGATGCTGCTTCACCGAAGCCAATGAAAGCAACTTTGCAATCTTCAAAAACAGACATAAACGGTCCACACGGTTTAAAAGTAACGGCAGGTCAGTCGCGACCTATATATTTATTGTGGTACCATTCTCATAATCTGTGTGGAAATTGAATGATTCTACACCCTATTCATTTTTGCTATAAAGGTGTCATATTAAGATGAATGCACAACACGCCCGGCATCTCTTAAAAGCTGGATAAACTTGGCTTGCGTCGCCGTGGGTCGCCAGTCTTTTCGCATCGTAAATCCAATGGCTCTTTTTGTTTCAGCCATCTCAACCGGCAAGGCCCTCAATAACCCCATTTGCTTTTCATGGCGAATTTGGTGCCTCGAAATAATCGTCAGACGATCACTGGCCGTTAACAGGCTTCGAATCAGAATAAGGGAACTACTTTCAATGACACTTTTTGGATAGTACCCTGTCCCTTCGAACATCTTCTCAAAGAAATAGCGTGTTGGCGCCCCTTTTCTCGGCACAACCCAAGAAAACTGGGACAATTCTTCTAATGTGACATCAGATTTGAGAGTCATAGGATGCCCATTTCGCCCAACGATTGCCAAGGGATCCTCGAAGACAGGTTCCTGAACAATATCATCCACCGGAATCGGATCACGTAATGCCCCAATTAGAAAATCAATATTCCCATAACGCAATCCATGAAGCAGATCATCATACGGCCCATCTACAATATTCATATGAATTTCGGGCTTTTCCCGCGTTAAGGCATTTATTGCCGTGGGCAACATAAAAGTACGCGCCAGCGGCATGCTACCAACAACAATAGACCCCGTATCATTCCCTTTCCATTCATCCAGTTCTTCATACCCCTGTTCAAGCTCTGCCACAGCAAGGCGACAGCAAAAAGCCAGACTATCCGCGGCTTTGCTTAACTCAATCCCACGGCGCGATTTCTCAAACAGCACGACTCCGGACATATGTTCAAGATCTCGCGCTGCCCGATGCAACGATGGCTGGGAAATCCCAACCATGCGTGCGGCCAGACTGAAATTTCCAGCTTCGGATAAAGCGATTAACGCACGGACCTGAACCCCTGTCATCAACTGCTCCAGATTTTGAAACCCCTTGGACTTACGTTTCCCGCCATGCGCCATCGCCTCATCTGCACCTGCTTTAAAAAACCGCAACATCCTATTCACCCTGTCGATGAAAAGCTCCCCCGGTTCGGTCAGATACATACCATCCGTGCGACGATCAAAAAGTTGGACATCTAATTCTTTTTCCAGCTTGGCAATCGCCTGAGTGATCGCGGGTTGGGACAAATAAATCTCTCGCGACGCTTGAGAAATGCTTCGATATTCTGCCACAGAACTAAAGGCACGCAAATGACGAAGATTGGGGACAGAGCGGTTCATTTTAGCTATTCCAATAAACATAAACTATATGGACTATAGCAAAAACTTATAACCTTGGGGAGGGATTGAAATAGCGTTTAAACATTTTTTATTCAAGAGTATCGTCAAGAAAATCACGAACAGCGATCTTACACCTGTTCAAATTCACAATTCACGAAGGAGCCTCTTCACATGAGCGATAAGAAAACTGCTCTCGTCATCAGCGCCCACTCTGCCGATTTTGTCTGGCGTTGCGGTGGGGCCATCGCCTTACACCAGAAAAAAGGTTATGATGTTACCATTGCCTGCTTGTCTTATGGTGAGCGCGGTGAGTCTGCCAAGCTTTGGAAACAAGGCAGTGATATGACGCTTGAAAAAGTGAAGATCGAACGTCGCAAAGAAGCCGAAGCAGCTGCCCAAGCTCTTAATGCACATGATATCCAGTTTTTTGACTTTGGCGATTACCCCCTATCTGTGGATACAGATGGTAAATTCAAAATTGTCGACCTTATCCGCAAGGTACAACCCAATTTCATGTTCAGCCATTCCAAGTGGGACCCCTACAACACGGACCACATGTATGCGACCCAGCTTGCTATTGAATGCCGCATGATCGCGCAAGCCTGGGGCCATAACCCAGGTGAGAAAGTTCTGGGTGCGCCACAATTGTATCTGTTTGAACCTCATCAAACGGAACAAATGGAATGGAAACCTAACGTTTTCCTAGATATTTCTGAGGTATGGGAAAATAAATGGAATGCGATCCAATGTATGCAAGGTCAAGAACATCTCTGGCACTTCTATGAAAATGTTGGCGAGAACCGCGGCAACCACTTCCGTCGTAATTCCGGTGGGCAAGCGGGCGGTAAAGCAGCCGAATATGCAGAAGGTTTTCAAGCGATTTACCCTCGCACGGTAGAGGAGCTTGATTAACATGGGAGTTGTTGTCCAAAACATCGAACGCGCAGATCAAAGCATTGTTGATGGGTTGAGGGAATGTGGTGTCGCGACCGTTCATGAGGCACAGGGACGCAAGGGTCTCTTGGCCTCTTATATGAACCCGATCTATAAAGGGGCACGTGTTGCCGGTTCTGCTGTAACTATTCTCGCGCCACCTTGTGACAACTGGATGGTTCATGTCGCCATTGAACAAATTAAAGAAGGTGACATTCTGGTCCTTGGCACCACGTCGCCTTCCGATGCTGGATATTTTGGTGACTTACTTGCAACTTCCGCACAGGCGCGTGGTTGCGTGGGTCTGGTGATTGATGCTGGTGTGCGTGATGTCAAAGACCTGAAAGAAATGAATTTTCCTGTCTGGTCAAAAGCTATTCATGCACAGGGCTGTATCAAAGAAACGCTGGGGTCCGTCAATATCCCTGTTGTGTGTGCCGATCAGTTGGTCAACCCCGGCGATGTGGTCATCGCTGATGATGACGGGGTCTGTGTGGTGGCCCGCGAAGAAGCCGCAGATGTGCTGGAAAAAGCGCGTGCCCGCGAAGCTTTGGAAGAAGAAAAACGCAAAACACTGGCCTCCGGTACATTAGGCTTGGATATGTATAATATGCGCCCCCGTCTGAAAGAAAAAGGTCTGAAATATGTCTAAATCAGCCCCTTGCATGTGGATGCGCGGCGGCACCTCTAAGGGTGGGTATTTCCTAGCCGAAGATTTGCCGAGCGATGTGGCAGAACGTGATGCGTTTCTTTTGCGCATCATGGGCTCGCCTGATGATCGCCAGATTGATGGTATGGGTGGGGCTGATCCCCTTACCTCCAAGGTCGCCGTTATTAAGCCATCTGCACGCGAAGGCGTTGACATCGACTATCTCTTTTTGCAGGTCTTTGTCGACAAGGCCACCGTAACCGATATGCAAAATTGCGGCAACATCCTTGCAGGTGTTGGTCCTTTTGCCATTGAACGCGGCCTTGTCAAGATAACGGGTCATATAACCACCGTCACCATTTACATGGAAAATACCGGTCAAATTGCCAAAGCTGACATCCAGACTCCAAATGGCAAAGTCACTTATAGCGGTGACACAGCAATTGATGGGGTTCCTGGAACCGCAGCCCCCGTTGCTGTCACCTTTCAAGATACAGCCGGATCAAGTTGTGGACAACTTCTGCCAACGGGCGATACGAAAAATCTAGTCGAAGGCATTGAAGTCACCATGATTGATAACGGTATGCCAACTGTTGTCATGCGGGCTTGCGACCTGGGAATTTCTGGCACTGAAAGCCGCGAAGAACTGGAAGCCAATACAAAATTACGTGAAAAGTTAGAGGCCATTCGCTTAAAATGTGGGCCGATGATGAATCTTGGCGACGTCACAGATAAGTCTGTCCCAAAAATGACCATGGTTTCAACACCACAAAAAGGGGGGGCGATCTCAACGCGAACATTTATCCCCCATCGCTGTCACGCTTCCATCGGTGTGCTTGGCGCGGTGAGTGTCGCAACAGCATGTATGCTGAAAGGCTCACCTGCAGCTGATTTTGCCAATATCCCTGACGGCAGCAGTAAGACCTTGGAAATTGAACATCCCACCGGGCAGGCGACTGTCCTTTTGAACCTTGATAACAATAATGCCGTTGAAAGTGCTGCCATCGTGCGTACAGCAAGAAAGCTTTTCGACGGCGAAATTTTTGCAGAGTGAAACAAATGGCTATGGATCCAGATTACCTTCCCTTTCACCCCAACCCCAGCAAACCGACCTTTAAAGTGCCAGCTGGTGCCGTTGATGCCCATTGCCATGTGTTTGGTCCGGCAGACAAATTCCCTTATGCACCGGAGCGTAAATACACGCCTTGTGATGCGCCGAAAGAAAAACTTTTTGAACTGCGCAACCATCTGGGTTTCGAAAGAAATGTGATTGTACAAGCGTCCTGCCACGGCAAAGATAACCGTGCCCTTGTAGATGCGTTGAAATCATCAAATGATCTGGCGCGTGGCGTTGCGATTGTGAACCCTGATATTTCCGATGAAGAATTGAAGGAAATGGACGAAGCAGGTGTGCGCGCCGTTCGCTTTAATTTTGTAAAACGTCTGGTCGATGCAACACCCAAAGAAGTCTTTATGGGGATCGCAGAAAAAATCAAAAAACTGGGCTGGCACATTGTTGTCTATTTTGAAGCCCAGGACCTTGAAGACCTTATTCCTTTCCTGAACGAACTCCCGGGTATCATCGTTGTTGACCATATGGGCCGCCCCGATGTGAGCAAAGGAGTTGATCATGAAGACTTCCAGCGTTTTATCAAGCTAATGGAAGACAATCCGAATATCTGGGTGAAAGTTTCCTGTCCTGAACGCCTAACAATTGCAGGTCCAACCTATGACGATGTTGTTCCTTATGCCCGTACTTTGGTTGAAAAATTTACCGACCGTGTACTTTGGGGGACAGACTGGCCACACCCAAATATGAAATCACATACACCGGACGAGGGGGTTCTCGTAGATGTGATCCCGAAGATCGCAGTAAGCGAAGCAGAGCAAAAAGCCCTGCTCATTGATAACCCAATGAAGCTTTACTGGGATTAAAACCTAAGGCCCTCAATCAAGAAGGGCTTCGTAAACTTTTTAATTAGCAACTGACCAATGGGGGCAGATGATGACTAATACCCAAGAACCTATTTTTGGCACGACATTCTTTGATGGCGAAATGGCCATGAAAGGCTACGGCCTTAATAAGATGTGCTATTCATTTAACAAAGCAGAAAACCGTGAGGAATTTCTGCGCGACGAAGAAGCTTACTACGATAAGTTCGGCTTATCCGAAGCGCAAAAAGAAGCATGCCGCAAACGCATCGTTTTGGACATGATCGCTGAAGGTGGCAACATTTACTACCTCGCCAAACTGGCAGGTATCCTTGGACTAAGCGTTCAGGATGTTGGTGCACAGATGACAGGCAAAACTGTCGAAGATTTCAAACAAATGCTTGTAGATGCGGGGAAATAATCATGGCTAAAATTGTAGGTGGTATCTGTACATCCCACATTCCGGCAATCGGCAATGCCATTGCGAATGAACTTTTCGAAGACGAATACTGGAAACCGTTTTTTGACGGCTATCCACCTGTGCGTGAATGGCTGGATAAAGTCAAACCGGACGTGGCGATTGTTGTCTATAACGATCATGGCCTGAACTTCTTCCTGGATAAAATGCCAACGTTCTCAATTGGCGCCGCGCCTGAATACCGCAATGACGATGAAGGTTGGGGGATCCCGACGATCCCGCCATTCCCAGGCGATCCAAAACTGTCATGGCACATCATCAACTCACTGCATGACGAAGAATTCGACCTTTGCACATGTCAGGAAATGTTGGTCGATCATGGCTTTACTGTGCCTATGTCTCTGCTTTGGCCTGAACGTGGTGAAGATCAGATCAAAACCATTCCGTTCTGCGTCAACACTGTTCAACACCCTGTTGCCTCGCCTAAACGTTGCCTTGCAATCGGTGAAGCCTTGGGCCGCGCCATTGAAAGCTACCCGGAAGACACAAAGGTTGTGATCTTGGGAACTGGTGGTCTTTCTCACCAACTTGATGGGGAGCGTGCCGGCCACATCAATAAGGAATTTGATCTGGAATGCATGGAAAAGATTGTAACTGATCCTTATCACTATAAGGACATGAGCATTCATGAACTGGTGAAACTTGCTGGTGCACAAGGTTCTGAATTCATTCTGTGGCTGATTATGCGCGCAGCGATGAAAACAACGCCGAAAGTTGTTCACCAGAACTATCACATTCCAATTTCAAACACTGGTGCCGGACTTCTTTGCCTCGAAACAACTGCTTAAGCCAAAAGCAGCTGAATAAAAGAAGTTCCCTAGACGAGGGTGGCCTAAAACCCGTTTAACAACAGGCCACCCTCTTTTATTTTGAGGATAATATGGTCAATACACATTCCATCTCCACCCTGTCATTGGAAGGGGCGATACAATTTAGTGATGCCGCCATTGCCCAAGCACAGAGAATGAATGTAAACATTCATGTTCATGTTGTAGATCACACAGGTGAAACTCTGTCCTATCAGCGCATGCCGGGGGCACCGTTACCGGCGGGTGACATTGCAAAACAAAAAGCATCCACCGCTGCAAACTATAAAACCCCGACCGATGTCTGGGCATCAAAGGTCAGTAAAAAGCCAAATGTCGCCACAAGCCTTGTGCAACACCCTGATATTGTTTTAATAGGTGGGGGCGTTCCCATCATCATCAACGAACAAGTTGTCGGTGCCATAGGTATTGCAGGTGCGTTGGAAGAACAGGATATTGAAATTGCCAACGCCGCCGTCGAAAAGGTTTTAGGATAAAAAAGTGTCAAAAATTCACCCTACCATACTCACCTTAATTGCAGGTTTGTCGGGGGGAATTTTTTTCAATTATCTTTCCATGCCGTTACCTTGGGTTCTTGGCTCTATTTTTGGCGTCATCTGCTTAACCCGAACCAATCTTCCTTCTGCAAAATTTCCACGTAAATACCTTAACGTCGCGCGCGTCATTATCGGTTTGGCCATCGGTAGTCAGTTTTCACCAGACATGCTTGATGATCTCGGCGCATACGCAACTAGCCTCAGTTTTATACCGATTTATATTCTCACTGTGACAGGTGCGGGCTGGATCTATTTTCACTATCTGATGAAACTTGATCCACGGACATCATTTTTATGCTCAACACCTGGCGGGATTGCCGAACTGGTTCTGGTAGGGGAAGATATAAAAGCCAACGTCCCACAGCTGGCCCTGATCCAAGGCATTCGAATTCTGATTGTGGTTTACACCTTGCCCTTTTTGGCAGGGCATATGAAAGACATGGACGTTGGGGCAACAAAGCAATTTATGCCATCCATCGTAGAAAGTACGCCACTCGCCATTATTCTTCTCGCCCTGATCGGCATGATTGGCTGGTGGTCATTTTCAAAGCTTAGATTGCCCGGCAGCCCAATCATTGGCCCTATGATTTTTTCTGCCGCCTTATCTATCAGCGGCTTGCTCCCCCAAGAACCACCAGACGAATTATTTAAAGTCGCTCAGCTTTTACTCGGCACCTCAATCGGATGCTTTTTCATCGGCTATTCCTTAAGCCAAATGTTCATAACCGCCTTAAAAAGCGTCGGATTTTTAATTGTCCTTTTTTCTTTAACAGGGGCATGCGCCTGGGCGGTTAACCAAATCACGGGGTTTAGCTTCCTGTCCGTCTTGTTGGCTTATGCGCCCGGTGGACAAGCCGAAACAAGTATCATTGCCATCGTTTTGGGGGAAAACACAGGCTATGTCGCCCTTCATCACCTAATCAGGCTTTTTATCATCGTCGGGTTAATCCCCATCTTTGCACGTTGGGTATGGCAAAAAACACAACAGGTCTAACCTCAATGGGCTACACATAAAAAAAGAGGCTTCAAGTTTCCCTGAAGCCTCTTTCTACTTTTACTGCTTATTGTTCCAACAAAAAACCATCAAAGAACCCTGAGAGTTCATCATATGCATCCAAGGGAAGGATATGGGCAATATACTGATCGGGACGGACGACGATCATGCAGCCTTGTTCGCGATCAATGCCGCGCATATCAAAGATATCACCGACACCTTTATGATCGACACAGAATGCCTTTTCATGATCCTGCGTCCCCAATTTTCCGGTTTTCGGGGTCAAAAGATAAGGCATGTCACCATAGTTTAACTGATCAAATGTCTGTTGGAAAACCGCACGAAAATCAATGATGCCATCAATATTTTCGCCATCACGTGTATATTTGATAACAGGTGATTTGGCATCTTTTTCCAACCAATCTGCCAGCTTGTGAATGGCCGAACCGGCATCAGAACTGTCATTTTTACCGCCAAAGGCGTAAATGCGCCAACGGCCGTCCGCCTCAGCAACATGCCCCAATTGCATTTGTTTCGCATCAGCCACACGCACAACTGGTGCAGAATGGAAACGACGCCCGACTTCTTGGCCCGTTGCCAGGTGTTGATAGCGATCCGGTCCAATCAGATCAGACGGATCATATTTAACAGCCAGCCCGCCTGTGAATTCGAGGTTTTCCTTAAATTGGCGAACAAAGCGCGGCTCATCCCCGTTATCCAATTCAGACTCACCGATTGGGGCAGACATAATACGCGCCCATTCCCGGTCCGTATCCACCAGACGCTTGGCTTCCAACCAACGTTCTGAAGAATAGCTGTGTAACAGGCTCTTATCTGAACGTCCTGTGAGCACATGTGCCAATTTCCAACCAAGGTTGAACGTATCCTGCATGGACACATTCATCCCCTGTCCCGCTTTCGGGCTGTGGGTGTGGCAAGCATCACCAGCAGTGAAAACGCGCGGTGTGCGTGTGGCAGCCTCACCTTCTGGCACATCATCAAAACGGTCTGTCATGCGGTGACCAATTTCATAAATCGACCACCACACAACCTCTTTCACATCAATTGAATAAGGCTGCATAATGCGATTTGCTGCGGCAATCGAATCCTCAACGCTCAGCTTGCGATTAGCTACACGTTCCCCTTCATTCAGCTTATCCAATTCCACATACATACGGAACAGGCGCCCACCTTCGCGCGGCAGGATCAGAACGTTGCCTTCATGGGAGGATGAGATCAAACATTTCTGACGCACGTCCGGGAAATCCGTGTTCGCCAGAATATCCATAACACCCCACGCCTGATTTGCCGCATCACCGCGCAATTCACCGCCAATGCACTTGCGCACATTTGAACGTGCCCCATCACAACCAACAACATAATTGGCACGAACTGTTTTGGTTTCCCCCCAGTTTACGCCAGTATCCTTCAAGGTCACCGTAACGGGATAGTCTTCGGTAGAAGTATCAATTTCAAGGTTTTCCAGGGAAAAATTATAATCGACTTCCATACGTGTCGGCGAGTTTCTCATAACTTCGATAAACAACTCATGGATACGTGCCTGATTAATCAGGATATGTGGCATTTCTGAAGAATCATCAGCAACATCCTGAACGCGCCCCGCACGTTTAATGTGAGCTGGGTTCTCAGGGTCCGGCATCCAGAAATTTGTTTGATTAACCCAATAACTTTCACGCTTGATGGTATCTGCAAAGCCAAACGCCTGAAACATTTCCATCGTACGGGTATTAATACCGTCGGCCTTACCTTTTTCAATATTACAGGGACTGGCTTCTACAATCATGGTTGAAATTTCAGAAAACTGTGACAGTTGCGCAGCCAGACACAAGCCCGCAGGACCCGTCCCAACAATCAACACATCCACTTTTTCAGGCAGGGGGGCATGGGCACTGTAATCACGGCGTTTTTCTGCCGCATTTTTCTTATCAGGGTTCCCACCACGAAATCCATCAACATAGTATTGCATTTGTTTATCTCCATTCGTAAAGCCAAATTCCTATTTCAGGAATATATTATGTATACTTATTGTAATTATACTTATCATTTCGCGTCAATAAAAAAATATGTATACTTATCAATTCCTTTGATGCATTGTAAGTTTCGTGGTGTTTCAAAAGAAAATAGGGAGTTACAAGATGTCACTTACAGAGATGCCCGGTCATCTAATCAGACGACTTCATCAAATTTCAACACACATCTTCCAACAGAAAATGCAAGAATCCGGACATGAAATCACCCCTGTCCAATATGCAACTCTGGAAGCGCTACAAAAAAATCCGGGCATCGAACAGGCTCAGATTGCCTCAATTATCGGCTATGACCGCGCCACCATTGGCGGCGTCATCGATCGTCTTGAACAGAAGGGCTTCATTATCAGGAATGTAAGCAAAAAAGACCGCAGAGCCCGAGAAGTCTCTTTAAGCCGAGAAGGTAAAGACATTTACGCAGAAACAGCACCAATTGTGAAAGCGTTGCAAAATGATATCTTTGGCTCATTAAATGAGGGGGAACAGAAGAAATTAACCGCACTTTTGCAAAAAGCCATTCTTGGAAAATAAAGCCGCCAAGCGGCTTTAAAGAAAAAGCGAACGCGCTGAAAACCAGCGGTTCGCTTTATAAATTCTGGCGGACAGCGAGGGATTCGAACCCTCGATGAGCGATTAACCCATACTCCCTTAGCAGGGGAGCGCCTTCAGCCACTCGGCCAGCTATCCACAGCGTTTGTAGACAGGGTTTCTACAAATAGAAGACGGCCCTGTCAACGCTTCAAACGCATTTTAATGAATTTTATTTTTTCTCTACATTAAAGAGCAATTTCAGCTCTTCTTTTGAGTATGCTTTCTTGCGGGTATGTTCATCTAGAACTGCCAAACCGCGACGCACGGCAGGGCGTTCTTTAATGGCAAGAAACCAGCGTTTCAGGTTGGGGTAATCGTCCAGTTCCTGACCCTGATTCTTGTAAGATCGGATCCACGGCATACAGGCGATATCAGCAATAGAATAATCCCCCGCCAGATAATCAGCTTCACCTAAACGTTTTTCCATCACCCCATAAAGGCGCGTGGCTTCCTTTGTGTAGCGTTCAATCCCGTACTCCACTGTTTCAGGGGCATAGATGCGAAAATGATGGGTCTGTCCCAACATCGGGCCTATACTACCCATCTGGAACATCAACCATTGCAGGGCCTCATAACGTTTAGCTGGATCGCTTGGCAGCAGGTCACTGCCCGTTTTTTCCGCCAAATAAATCAAGATCGCACCACTTTCAAACAAGCTCATGGGTTTTCCATCCGGGCCGTCATGGTCGATGATGGCTGGAATTTTATTATTCGGGCTGATATTCAAAAACTCAGGCGTAAATTGATCACCTTTGGCGATATCGATGCCGTGCACTCGATAATCCAGCCCGACTTCTTCCAACATCACATGTACTTTATGCCCATTGGGCGTTGGCCAGGAATATAAATCAATCATAGGGGGGGCTTTCGTTACTGAAATTTAAGCAATATCCGTTAATCTAAACTAAAAGAAGGTCATGAATATGATTGACCTCACAGTTTTAATGTTATTATGACTAAGCATAATAAATTATTAAAGAAAAAGGAACAGGGTGATGAGCGACGTTCTCCCCCAGCAAAAATTACTCCTCGAACTGCTGATTATGTCTGGCGACATCGCTGTGGCCGATGATATCTCTGGCACGATTTTAGAACGCACAGTCGAAGAATGTGAAAAAAAAGGCTGGGTCCAACGTAGCCAATTCGGCGCAGGCTTCCATAAGACAACCATTACGCCTCTGGGCCGCACCAAGAGTGGGTTGAAGCGGTAAGTTATTCCCCCCTCTTATCATCCCGGATTTATTCCGGGACAAACCGTTGCAACATAAATTATTTCAAATCCAGTGTGCACATACCGATGATCCCGGAATAAATCCGGGATGACATGTAGTTGTATTTTCGATTTAAATCAATGAGATAAAGAGGATGCTTCACGCCGCACTCGTTGCAGCTTAATGGGTAAACGCCATTTACTTGATTTAACCCATGATGACGCAACACATCGCCATAAGAGATGCTGGGTATTTTATTCATCGTCATTCCCCCGAAGGCGGGAAACTAGAGTTCTGGTTCCCCGCTTTCGCGGGGATGACGGAAAAATAGAAAAGAAAAAAGGCGCTCCCTTCACAGGAAAGCGCCTTCTTCATCATGTGATGCTCTTAAAAACACCCTACCCCATGATTTTATCGCGGAGCAGCTTGTTCACCATACCCGGGTTGGCTTTACCCTGGGTGGCTTTCATGACTTGGCCGACGAACCAGCCGAGCATTTTGCCTTTACCACCTCGAATTTCTTCAACCTTGTCTTGGTTAGCCGCGATGATTTCGTCGATGGCGGCTTCGATGGCACCGGTGTCGGTGATTTGCTTCAGGCCTTTTTCTTCCACGATCTTTTCAGGGTCATCGCCTGTTTCGATCATGATTTCAAAGACGTCTTTGGCAATCCGGCCAGAAATAGTGTCGTTGGAAATCAATTCCACCAATTTACCGAGGTTTTCAGCAGAAACCGGGCTTTCATCAATGCCTTTACCGAGCTTATTGAGCGCGCCAAACAAGTTGGTGATCACCCAGTTAGCCGCGAGCTTGCCGTCACGACCTTTCGCAACTTCTTCATAGAAATCTGCCTTGTCTTTTTCAGCAACCAGAACGGAAGCATCATAGGGAGACAGACCAAGTTCGTTGATGAAACGGTCTTTCTTTTCGTCCGGCAGTTCCGGCAAGGTCTTTTTGATATTTTCAACAAAGCCTTCTGGCAGGATCAGCGGCAGCAAATCCGGGTCCGGGAAATAACGGTAATCATGGGCATGTTCTTTGGACCGCATGGAGCGTGTTTCACCCTTGGTCGGGTCAAACAAGCGGGTTTCCTGAACGATCTCGCCCCCATCTTCGTAGACTTCAACCTGACGTGCAGCTTCGGCTTCAATCGCTTGCATGACGAAGCGAACGGAGTTTACGTTTTTGGTTTCTGTACGGGTGCGCAGTTCTGTTTCACCGACTTTGCGTACAGAAACGTTCACGTCACAGCGCATGGAGCCTTCGTCCATATTGCCGTCGCAAGTTTCTAAGTAACGCACGATGGAACGTAATTTACGCACATAAGCCCCGGCTTCTTCAGGGGAGCTCATATCCGGTTTGGACACGATTTCCATCAAGCACACGCCTGCACGGTTCAAGTCGATGTAAGACTTGCTGGGGTGCTGGTCATGTTGGGATTTACCCGCATCGATTTCCATATGCAGACGTTCAATGCCGACTTCTTTGGTTTCGCCACCTTCAAGGTCAAGAACCATGGTGCCTTCGCCCACAATCGGTTTATCAAATTGCGAGATTTGATAGCCCAACGGCAGGTCAGCGTAGAAATAGTTCTTGCGCGAAAATTCAGAATATTCGTTGATCTGTGCTTTCAGACCCAACCCTGTACGAACAGCCTGTTCGATACATTTTTCGTTGATCACAGGCAGCATGCCGGGCATACCCGCATCCAGAAAGGCAACGTTATGGTTTGGTTCGGCGCCAAATTTGGTGGAGGCACCAGAGAACAGCTTGGCGTTAGAGATCACTTGGCAGTGGACTTCCAGCCCGATCACCAATTCCCAATCGCCTGTTTCACCTTTGATAATGTAAGCCATGGTGATTTATGCTCCCAACATCTTCGGCTTGGCCGTGAAAGCGGCAGCCGTTTCAAGGACACCTGCGGTGCGCAGGAGTGTTTCTTCGTCAAACGGACGACCAATCAATTGCAGACCCAGCGGCAAGCCACCTTCAGACAGGCCCGTCGGGACAGACATGCCCGGCAGACCCGCCAGCGATGTCGGTACGGTAAAGACGTCATTGAGGTACATTTTCACCGGATCATCTTCATTTTCACCGATGCCAAAGGCCGCAGACGGACACGTCGGTGTCAGGATCACGTCACAGGTTTCGTACGCTTTCTTAAAGTCTTGCGAGATCAGTGTGCGGATTTTCTGTGCCTTGGCATAATAAGCATCGTAGTAACCCGCTGACAGAACGTAAGTCCCGATCATGATCCGGCGTTGGACTTCGTCCCCAAAGCCTTGGCCGCGTGTCTTACAATAAAGATCATCCAAGCTTTCCAGCTCACCTTCTGCGCGGTGGCCATAACGCACACCGTCATAACGTGCGAGGTTGGAAGAGGCTTCGGCAGGGGCAACGATATAATAAGTCGCCAGCGCATATTTTGTATGAGGCAGAGAAACTTCAACGATTTCCGCACCCGCATCTTTCAACATATCTTCGCCTTTTTTCCAAAGGTCGATGATTTCTTGCGGCATGCCGTCGACTTTATATTCTTTCGGGATACCGATCTTCAGGCCTTTGATATCGCCTGTCAGCGCGGCTTCAAAGTCCGGCAAATCCATCGGGGCAGATGTTGAATCATGTACATCATAGCCTGCCATGGATTGCAACATGATGGCACTATCACGCACGGTCTTGGTCATGGGGCCAGCTTGGTCTAGGGACGACGCAAAGGCCACGATGCCCCAGCGTGAACAACGCCCATAAGTCGGCTTTAAGCCCACAATCCCGGTGAAAGATGCCGGTTGACGGATGGAGCCACCCGTATCGGTCCCGGTTGCGGCCAAACAAAGGCCACCAGCGACAGCTGCAGCGGAGCCACCAGACGAACCACCGGGGACGAGGTCTTTACCTGCATCCGCGCTCCAAGGGTTTTTCACATTGCCAAAAGCGGATGTGATGTTAGCAGACCCCATGGCGAATTCATCAAGGTTGGTTTTACCCACCATAACCGCGCCAGCTTTTTTCAAATTGCCAGACACAGTGGATTCATAAGGTGGGATAAAGTTGTCCAAGATTTTGGAGGCAGCGGTCGTGCGCACACCTTCGGTACAAAACAAATCTTTCATCCCGATGGGCAGACCTTCCATCGCGCCCGCATCACCGGATTTAATCTTGGCATCAGAGCTAGCGGCCTGTTCCAAAGCCAGTTCTGGCATTTCGGTGATAAAAGCGTTCAAATCTTTGTTGGCTTCCATGGCATCGATATGCGCTTTGGTCAGCTCAACCGCGCTGAAGTCACCGGACTTTAGACCGTCGCGTGCTTCAGCCAGCGTTAAATGTGTTAATTTCGTCATGATTATTCCACCACTTTGGGTACGAGGTAGCAATGATCGTCTTGATCGGGTGCGTTTTGAAGAACCAAATCCGGCTGGTCGCCGCTGGTGACTTCGTCCTTGCGCCAATGTAGCGACATTTCAGCAACGGAAGACATGGCTTCCACCCCATCGGTATCAACTTCTGAAAGTTGTTCTACCCATTCAAGAATTTTGCTCAGATCCTGTGCGATCGGCTCAAGCTTTTCTTCCGGCACTTCTAGGCGTGACAGAAAAGCAATATTCTTGACGGTATCTTTGTCTAATGCAGACATGACGATTACGTCCCTCTTCACCCCAAAGACGGGGCTTACAAATAATGTGAAAAATAGCGGTGCGGAAAGTAGCACTGGCAGATTAGCAAAACAAGAGGTAGTGTACAAAAACTTTCGAATAAGACAGGCCCAACCATGCCCTTTTCTGCAGCAACACTTCAATCTTTACAGTCCATCGTTGGCGACCAAGGCTTCATTACCGATCAATCAGAAATCGCCCCCTATCTGATCGAAAGCCGGAGACGCTTTCACGGGCATTGCGATATCCTGATTAAACCTGCCACTACAAAAGAAGTCTCAGAAGTCTTATCTCTTTGTAATGACGAAGATATTCCCGTTGTCCCGCAAGGGGGAAATACGGGTCATTGCGGCGGGGCGGTCCCCAATGGCGGGATATTGCTGAACCTGTCGCGGCTCAATAACATTCGCAACATTGATCCGCTCAATGCCACCATCACAGTGGAAGCGGGTTGTATCTTGCAGCATATTCAAGAAATAGCTGAAAAAAATAACCTGCTGTTCCCCCTAAGCCTTGCTGCTGAAGGCAGCTGTCAAATCGGCGGAAATTTATCGACCAACGCAGGCGGCGTGCATGTCTTAAGATACGGTAACATGCGCGAACTCACCTTGGGCCTTGAAGTCGTCATGGCTGATGGACAAATCTTTAAAGGGTTACGCGGTCTTCGAAAAGACAATACCGGCTATGACTTAAAACAGCTTTTCATCGGGGCAGAAGGTACTCTTGGTGTCATCACGGCTGCGACATTAAGGCTTTTCCCCAAGCCGAAAGAAACCGTCACCTGTTTTGTCGCAGGCGAAACCGTAGCCCATATGATGGACGGATTTGCCCATTTGCGCGATCATTTTTCCGGCGAACTCAATGCCTTTGAAATCATGCCCCGCTTTGGGTTAGAGATGGTCTGCAGGCATCATAAATATCTGCGCGACCCCTTTGATGAACCCTATAGCTGGTACGGCGTTGTTGAAGTATCTGCCACCCGCACCGACACCAACCTGCGCGCCCAACTAGAAGAGCAGTTACAAATTTTGCTGGAACGCGATATCTTACAAAATGTGCTGATTGCAGAAACCTTGATCCAAGCAGAAAATTTCTGGCATTTACGTGAAAATATGTCAGATGCCCAAAAACATGAAGGTGCCTCCATCAAACATGATGTGTCCGTTCCGGTTTCAAAAATTGCCGATTTCATCTCTGAAACCTGCCACATGCTGCACAACGTGATGCCGGATGCGCGGCTGTGCCCTTTTGGGCATTTGGGCGATGGCAACATCCATTTCAACATCAGTCAGCCTGTTGATATGGATAAAACCGCCTTCATCGGCCACACCCGCGATTTTAACGAAATCGTTTATGACATGGTGGATAAATATGATGGCTCTTTCAGTGCCGAACATGGCATCGGCCTGATCAAAACCGAAGAAATGTCCCACTTTAAAGGCGGGGCCGAACTGGACGCCATGAAAAAAATAAAAGCCTGCCTCGACCCCAACGCTATCTTAAATCCAAAAAAAGTTTTACCTACGGATTAACCCCCTTGAGAAAAAAACGCCCTAATACGATCATAAAGGGTATTTTACCAAGAACAGGGGCGGAATTGATGCAGTCACCACTTGATCCAAAAAGCAACCTTATCGTGCGTTCAACAACACGCGGGGTCGAGGTAGATTTATGTCCAACGACAGAAGGTATCTGGCTGGATAAGGGGGAACTGTTTTTACTCGCGAAAAAACCACGCTTGCTGCAACTGGCTTTTGAAAAACATTACCGCAAAAAAGACGGTCAGGGCCTTGCTTCGCCGCGCACAGCTACGCCCATGGTGATACGTGAACTTGACGGTATTGTCGAGTTTCACGAATGTCCAGATACAGGCGGCTTGTGGTTTAACCAAGAACAATGGGCGACATTGCAAGCTTGGACGCCACTATTGGATTATCAGCTGGTCGAACAAGAGCCAGAGACATATGTCCCTGATGAGAGCAGCTATCAAAGGCTGCCCAGTCTTTGGTTGAGAACAGCGTTAATCTTTGGGTTTCTAAACCTTTTTCTCTTCCTGCCCATATGGCTGATCCAAGAATATCTGGATATGAATGTTGCATTAGGGTCTGCGCTCAGTATTGCCCTCGTCATCAGTCTGTTCAGCTTTATCATTTCGCCTTGGATACTGGATTTAACCTTAAGCTGGTTATATAAGACGCAAAAACATGCCTTTGCACACTTGCCTGACCATTTACAAAAATTCATTGATCAAACAACAAAGACGCAAGGGATAAAAACGCCGACCATTCACCTTATCCTCGATGGCTCCCCACAAGCTTTTACCTATGGTCACACACCTGGCAATGCGCGCATTGTCCTGTCAACAGGTCTGATTAAACTACTCAGCGAAAAAGAACTTGAAGCCGTCGTTGCCCATGAAATAGGACATGCGGTCCATTGGGACATTGCTTTTATGAGCTGCGCGCAAGTTTATCCTACGCTTTTTTACCATCTTTATCAGATATCAAGGTCGAAAAAATCAGATAGCGATTCTAAATCCGCACGCATCAGTGCCCTTATTTATGTGATTTATCTGATCTCGGAATATATTGTTCTAGCCCTTTCACGGGTGCGCGAACTTCATGCGGACCGTTTTGCGGCAAAGGTTCAAAGAAATCCGCATTATCTCTCTTCTGCCCTTGTCAAAATTGGTTATGGGCTGATCCATGGCGAAAGGGATGAAACGGAAGATGAAAATAAAAAAACAAGCAAACACTTTGAAGCCTTGAGCATTATGGGCATCAATTCTGGTGGCAGCCTGATGCTTCCCCCAAAAGACGATACCAGCGCCCCGGATAAAGAGGGCTTGCAAGAGGTCATGAAATGGGATTTGTGGAACCCTTGGTCTAGTTGGTACGAACTACAATCGACCCATCCACTGATCGCAAAACGTCTGCGTTATCTGGGGGAACAATCAAGAAGCATGGGCCAAGCGCCTTACATCACATTCCCTCATAACAAACCTGAATCTTATTGGGATGAATTTCTTGTTGATATTACCATTCACCTCCTCCCTCTGATCGCATTTATCGGGCTGCCGTTTGCCCATATCATACAACATGCGTTGGTCTTAACCTCGGGATATGGATTTGATAGTTTCCACACGATTTTTGCTGCCCTTGAACTCCATGGCGACCAAACATTTGGGTTAGGCTTGATTGGACTTGGCATTGGACTGTTCATCCGCTCCCTTTTCCTTTACCCCCAACGTAAGTTCATGGATATGAGCATTGCATCCTTGCTTAAAAAAATAAAGGTTTCCGCCATGCGTCCCGTGCCTTGCGTCATAAAAGGCACCATCATCGGCAAAGGTAATCCGGGATCTTACTTCAGTGACGATTTTTACATTCAGGATAAAACCGGGATGATCTATCTTGATCACCGCACCCCTTTATCCATCATGGAGTTTTTCTTTGGCCTGACCAAAAGTAAAAAATACATCGGCAAGGAAGTCACCATCATTGGTTGGTATCGGCGCGCACCTGTTCCTTATGTTGAAATCAAATCGCTTACTTGTGATGATAACAGCCTAGAACCCGTTCAAACTTCTGTTTGGGTTTGGAGTCTGGTTCTACCCATAGGGATTTTCCTATTTGGGGCCTACACGTTCTTATTTGGTCTCTAAGGTCATACGTTCCCCCTGCCCTATATCGTGGGCAAATCGAACGCTCACGGCAACATGAAAGTTCTGTGCCAGGGCTTCGATCATTTGACCGATGAGAGGACGTGAAGGATCGCGTGAGACAACGACCATGTCAATCTTGTTAATCGAATGCCGATCAGCGTCACTGAGTATTTCGGTAAAATTTTCAACCGATAACTGGTTTTGATATGTTAGAATGTTGATCAGCAGTTTGAGATGATCTGTTTTGTCATACGCCGCAAATAACTGATGATACATAGCAACAAAATCAGCGCACGACACATTTCCTTTGACATATATCTCAGCGAAGTCTTTTTTTTTGAGAAAGCCGACACTCATTTTAATGCCTACCTACTTATTCCAGCTGAAAAAAATAACATTACATTTATCTCAACTAAAACGCACTTGCGCAATCCGGTAAACTGCTTAGTAAGTCGATTTTATCAGGCGGGTAATATGGCTTGATATTGCAACTGCAGCATTTATCTTTTTCCCTGTTTGCTGCGTTATTTTGCCCTCAAACAGCTGTCCTGCCCCTGCATCAATCAGGCTCTTAACCATACGTTGATGCTTATCTGAAATCATATCGGATGGAGCATAGAAAGAAACAGGCTTTTCTGAAGCACATGCTTCTGAGCACATAGACACGCTATCGCCAGTCACAATGATATGATCGGCACAAGCAAGATACCCAAAATAAGGGTTTTCCCCTTCCTGTCCCCAAGAAAATATATGGGCAGGTACATCAATTTCCCCGAGCACCGCCTCTGCGGCTTGTCCTGTTCTGCGCGACGTAGTGACCAACAGGCTCCCCCCTTGTTCTTTTGCCAGCCTATTTAAATCCCGTCCCAATGTGCGCGCCATGTCGTTATCGAAAACCTTGTTCTTTGTCGCGCCGCCAACAATCAATGCAAGGCGCGGGTGTGGCAGATTTTCAAAGACAGGGGACCAATGATCGCGTGCTTCTGCCAGTTTTCGATCCGTGACCCGATGGGGCGCACCTAACATGGTGATTTCATTTTCTTGCAAGTCATGAATATCATGGGCCGGAACGCAGATTAGATCAAAATCCTTTGCCCCGCTTGCACCGGGATGCATGATCTGGACAAGCTTCGTCTGCCCTTTGTTTTCTTTTTTAATGTAACGGGCAACGCTGGCTGTACGCCGTCCAGCGGCAATGACCAAATCCGGCCACGGGGCTTTCAGACTGGCTTTCGTTTTTGCATCGACGCCCCGCAAAGAAGCCCCCAATATAAAATTCGGCAGTTTGGCGCATGCCGTGTAGGCGATATCTTTGCGTTCAAATTCCATTCCGAGTGCTTCTGCAACGCCCAGACATTGCCCCACATTGCCTGCACGGTCATCACACAAAGCCCATATTTTTGGTTTATTCGTCATTCTTCACCCAACTTGCCAAATATAAGCTATTCTATTACACAGTTTTTATTGCCATGACAAACAAGACCGCATCGCCGCTTTTAAGAAGAAAGAATGTCACAGGATCATCCAACCAGCCCCGAGACAGATACCTATCAGGACCTTTTACAAAAAAAGTCCGTGCGTCTGTTGCTGGTCATCCTGATTTCCATTGCGATGCCCTTGTCCTTATGGGGACTGGCCGACTGGACCCATAAAAAAGGGCTGGATGATCTGCGCCAGCAACTTGATGCCCGGATGAACCTTTATTCATCCAACATCGTCAGCGAGCTGGAAAAATACGAATATCTACCCATTATTCTGGCGCGCGATCCCATTTTAAAAGCTCTGTTCATTCCGGATGCCACACCCGAACAGGTAGACCGTGCCAATCGTCACCTCAGCGCCATCCGCGAAACAGCTGAAGTCTCGGTTGTCTATGTCATGTCACCGCGCGGGATTACACTGGCGGCCAGCAACTGGGATGAAGACATGTCCTTTGTCGGGCGAAATTTTCAATTCCGCCCCTATTTCAAAAATGCCATGCTCGGCAAGGTCGGGCATTATTTTGCCTTGGGCACCACCACCAAAGTCCCAGGATATTACCTATCCTACCCCATCGAAAATGGTCAACAGATCGAAGGGGTCGTGGTGGTCAAAGTCAGTGTCGCGCGGCTTGAGGAATCTTGGTCCAATTCAAAAGAAGAAGTGGTGGTCACAGACAACAATGGCGTAATCATTATCTCCAGCACTGAAGATTGGAAATTTCGTACTTTCAAACCCATTGCGAAAGAAAAACGCGACCAGTTAATTCAATCCCAGCAATATCTGAATTCCCCGCTTGCCCCCATTGAAAGTGGTCGTGAAAACAGTATTGATGACCATACCAAACGGCTGACCATCCGCCATCCACAAGGCTGGGATAAAAATGCCCCCAACTGGGAAGATGTCTATATTCGCACCCGCAAGATTTTAGGAACCGACTGGAACCTGCATTATGTCTTTCGCGAATCACGCCTGCGTGAAGATGCAATTGACAGTATCATCATTGGCGCCTTTGCCTGGTTAATTGCGATCCTGAGCTTTTTATACTTTATGCAGCGCAGAAACATGATCAACAACCGTCTACATTTTCAGGAACAACACCAAAAAACGCTGGAACAGGCTGCAATAGAGCTGGAAAGCCGCGTTGAACGACGCACCAAAGCGTTAAGCGAAGCCAACGTGCGGCTTGAAGAAGAAATCAAAGAACGCTTAAAGGCCGAAGAAGATTTGCACATGGCACAGGATGAGCTAGTGCAAGCCGGTAAACTCGCTGCCCTTGGTCAAATGGCTGCGGGCATCACCCATGAAATGAACCAGCCCCTGACCGCCATTCGCTCTTATGCCGATAATGCAAAAATCCTTTTGGAAAGAAATCGTCTGGAAGATACCCGATCCAATTTGGAACAGATTGCCAATCTCTGTAGCCGTTTGGGTAAAATTTCCGGACAGCTCAAGGTCTTTTCACGCAAAACCCCTTCCGAAAAAGCCCCGATCAGCTTGACCAAAGTCGTCACTGAGGCGATAAACCTGCTTTCCAGCAGTGCTAAACTGGAACAGGTTCAAATCCATAATGGCATTAACGATGATAGCATCATGGTGCTGGGTGAAACCATCCGGCTGGAACAGGTCTTGATTAACCTGCTGCGCAATGCACTGGATGCCATGGGCGCACAAGAAAAAGCTGAAATCTGGATTTCCGCCTCCACCAATAACCGTCGTGTGAGCCTGACCATTCGTGACAATGGACCCGGCTTTGATGAAAAAGACATGGCCCGTATCTTTGATCCTTTCTTCACCACCAAGGAAGTCGGGCAGGGTCTGGGATTGGGCCTTTCCATTTCTTCGCGGATCATTCAAGATTTCGGTGGCGTTTTGAAAGCACATAACCACAAAGACGGCGGTGCTGTCTTCACACTCGAACTCCTGCAGGCCCCAAATGGTTGATTATCAGTATAAAGGTCCGGTTCTTTTCATTGATGATGAAATGCACATTCGTCTATCCGCAAAACAAACACTGGAACTGGCCGGTTTTGACGTGGTCTGTCTGGAAACTGCTGAAGAAGCATTAAAACAGATTGAACAAGGCTGGCCCGGTATCGTCATCACCGATATCAAAATGCCCAATATGGACGGACTTGAATTTATGGCTCGCGTTCAGAAAATCGACAAAGACCTGCCTGTTATTCTGATCACAGGTCACGGCGATGTGACCATGGCTGTTCAGGCCATGCGCGATGGGGCTTATGATTTCATTGAAAAACCGTTCCCTTCTGATTTGCTCAGTGATGTGGCTTCGCGGGCGATGGAAAAGCTATCTCTGTTAAAAGAAAACCGCGAACTGCGTGCCAAACTGCAAAAACAGGGCGATCTTGCCAGCGGCATTCTCGGTAAATCCAAACCCATTGAACATTTGCGCAGCCAAATCGCCAATATCGCCAATACGGAAACCGATGTGTTGATCGCAGGGGAAACCGGAACAGGCAAAGAAATGGTCGCACGGTGCCTGCATGAAAACAGTAACCGCCATAACGGCCATTTTGTTGCGGTCAATTGTGGCGCCATGCCGGAAAATCTGTTTGAAAGCGAACTTTTCGGCTTTGAACCCGGCGCTTTTCCTGGCAGCAACACCCGCCGCATTGGTAAAATTGAATATTCATCGGGCGGGACCTTATTTCTAGATGAGATTGAAACCCTGCCCCTTTCCATGCAAGTCAAACTGTTGCGTGTCTTGCAGGAACGATCCATTGAACGGCTAGGGTCAAATCAGGTCCTGCCCTTAAACCTGCGTATTGTTGCCTCCACCAAAGCCGACCTCTTAAACGAGGTTGAAAAAGGAAATTTCCGCGAGGATCTTTATTATCGCCTCAGCGTTGTCATGGTTCACACCCCACCTTTGCGCAATTGGAAAGAAGATATCCCCGCCCTTTTCCAACATTTCGCCATCGAAGCTTCCGAAAAATTTGGCCGCCCCTTGCCGGACATGAAAAATGCCCAAACGGAATCATTGATGTCACATAACTGGCCCGGTAACGTGCGCGAACTCAAAAACGCCTCAGAACGTTTTATCCTTAGTCAGGGTCAGAACCCGTTACAATCAGACATGGCTCAGCCACCAGCCTCTCGCGAAAGTACAAAGAGTCTGGCCGAAAAAGTCGAAACATATGAGAAAGCCCTTATCATGCAGGCCCTCGAACAAACCGAAGGCTCTATCAAAGAGGCATTGGACATTCTGGATATCCCAAGAAAAACCTTAAGTGATAAAATGAAAAAATATGACATTGATCGAATGAACTTTGTTAAAAACTAGTGGTCATACCACTATTGAGAATCGCTCATTTCAGATATGCGGATTATGCATACCTCTCCACATTGTTTGAAAACCAAACAAATTGATGCGCGAAAACCCGCCAACACATTTTTTACAATGTGCGGAAATCCGCACATGAAAACTCATAAACGCAAGAAAATATCTAATATTGCACTGCACCTATAGGTTTTTCACTATTTTTTTGATTTTTTCAATTCTCCCTCAGAGCCAAATTTGGAATCTTGATCCTACTTTCTTTGCTTAAAGTTTGACTTCACAAGCGACGGCACTGGGAAAACGGATGATCTTTCATCCAATCAGCCGTCGTTTGTATTTTTTATCTGGGAGGATATTTCCTTATGCGTAAGTTTACCGCTGGCCTTTTCATGGCTGCTGCTATGATGACTGCAACAGTTGCACAAGCTGCTGATCCGATCGTCATCAAGTTTTCACACGTTGTGGCTGAAAACACACCGAAAGGCCAAATGGCTAACAAATTCCGCGATTTGATTGCAGAACGTCTTGGCGGCAAAGTTGTCGTAGAAGTATACCCGAGCTCTCAGCTTTATGGGGATAACAAAGTTCTTGAAGCGATGCTGTTGGGCGACGTTCAACTGGCGGCACCATCTTTGTCCAAATTCAAAAAATATACAAAGAAACTGCAACTTTTTGATCTGCCATTCCTGTTCAAAGACATGGCTGCTGCTGAGAAATTCCAACAAAGCGAAGCGGGTCAAAAGCTTCTTGGTTCTATGAAGAAAAAAGGCATCGTTGGTCTGGGCTACCTGCATAATGGTATGAAGCAACTGTCTTCTTCTACCCCGCTGCGTGTACCGGCTGATGCCAAAGGCCAGAAGTTCCGTATCATGAGCTCTGACGTGTTGTCTGCACAGTTTGAAGCTCTGGACGCTGTTCCGTTGAAAAAGCCGTTCTCTGAAGTCTTTACCCTGCTGCAAACAAAAGCGATCGACGGTCAGGAAAACACCTGGTCCAACATCTATTCCAAGAAATTCTTCGAAGTTCAAGAATACATCACTGCTTCTGACCATGGTCTGCTCGACTATCTGGTTGTGACTTCACGTGAATTCTGGGATGGCCTGCCTGACGACGTTCGTCCGGTAGTTAAAAAATCTTTGGATGAAGCACTTGCCTTCGGTAACAACATCGCTGCTGAAAAAGCCATGAGCGATCGTAAAGCCATCGAAGCCTCTGGCCGTTCTAAAGTGATCGACCTGACTGATGCTGAACGTCAGCAATGGGTTGAAGCTATGAAGCCGGTTTGGGCTAAATTCGAAGATGCGGTCGGTAAAGACCTGCTCGACGCAGCAATTGCTGCCAATAACTAAGCTGTCTGCTTGAAAAACCCCTTAAGTTTCTAATATGGATGCTTAAGGGGTTTCCTTATCTACTTTCTATTTTCGTACCATAAACTCGGGGCAATGTGATGGTTGCAAAATTTGGTCGCCAATTTGAAGAAGGTGTGTTGAGCTTCCTGCTCGTCACCATGACCCTTCTTGTCTTTGTCGAAGTGGTCTTGCGCTTTGGCTTTAACACCGGCATTCACTGGGCACAGGAAGTCACGCTACATGCGTCTGCCTGGTTTGTCCTGTTCGGCATTTCCTATGGCGTTAAAGTAGGGGCCCATATCGGTGTGGACGCCGTTATTCGTCTACTCAGCCCGGAACTGAAACGTGTTTTCAGCATCATTTCAGTCCTGCTCTGCTTGGTCTATTGTGGCCTGATCCTAATCGGTGCTTGGGTTTATTTGCAAAAAGTCTATGCCATCGGCCTTGCTATGGAGGATGCACCGACACCTGCTATTTTCATGGCACTGATCCCGGAAGACATGATGTGGGATGTCTTTAAAATCGACGAAGAAGAACCTCTGCTTCCTATGTGGATTGCCCACGGTCCGTTGTTAATTGGCTTTATTCTTTTAACTGTGCGCTTCTTGGAAGTATTGAAAAAGCTCATCACCGGGGAATGGATGGAAATGCATATGGCCGACGAAGGTAAAGAAGCCTTAGAAGATGCTGGCTTTAGCTCAGAAAACGTGAAGCTTGATGACGAAGGGGAGAAAAAATAATGACCATTGCATTCCTTTTCATCTCCCTGTTTGGCTGTATGTTCTTGGGCATGCCGATCGCAATTGCGCTTGGTCTGTCTTCTGTAAGCACAATCTTGTTATTCTCAGATGATTCCATTGCCTCAATCGCGCTCAAACTGTTCGAAGCCTTATCTGAACATTATACGCTGTTGGCGATCCCGTTCTTCATCTTGTCTTCTGCCTTTTTGTCTACAGGTGGTGTCGCAAAACGTTTGATCCGTTTTGCCATTGCCCTTGTCGGTCACATTAAAGGTGGGCTGGCGATGGCTTCGGTTCTGGCCTGTATGTTATTTGCCGCTGTGTCCGGTTCATCACCTGCGACCGTGGCGGCCATTGGCTCTATCGTCATCGCAGGCATGGTTAAATCCGGTTATCCTGAAAAATTTGGTGCAGGTGTCATTGCAAACGCAGGGACCTTGGGGATCTTGATCCCGCCGTCCATCGTGATGCTGGTCTATTCTGCGGCAACCGAAGTCTCAGCCTCTAAAATGTTCATGGCCGGGTTTGTGCCGGGGATCATGATGGGGCTGATCTTGATGATCGCCATCTATATCGCAGCGCGCGTCATGAAGCTGCCGTCTGAACCTTTCCCCGGTTTCAAAGAACTCTTCAATTCCATGATGAGCGCCATGGGCGGTATCATGTTGATCGTTATTGTTCTGGGCTCCATTTACGGTGGGGTTGCCTCGCCAACCGAAGCGGCGGCCGTATCTGCGGTCTATGCCTTCCTCGTTTCCGTCTTTGTCTATCGTGACATGGGTCCATTAAAAGAAAAAGCATGGGCCAAAGAAGGTGAAGCTACGGGCTCCATCATCAGCCGTGCGATCCTGCAGTCTTTGATCGCGATCCCGAAATGTATCAATGACCCGGATGTCCGCAAAGTCTTGGTCGATGCAACCAAAGTCTCCTTGATGCTGTTGTTCATCATCGCAAACGCCATGCTGTTTGCCCACGTTTTGACAACAGAACGTATCCCGCACACCATTGCCGGGACAATCGTTGACTGGGGTCTTCCTTGGTGGGGTTTCCTGATCGTGGTGAACCTGTTGCTTCTGGCGGCTGGTAACTTTATGGAACCCTCCGCGATTATCCTGATCATGGCACCGATCCTGTTCCCGATTGCCACGCAGTTGGGCATTGATCCGATCCATTTGGGCATCATCATGGTGGTAAACATGGAAATCGGGATGATAACCCCGCCTGTTGGGCTTAACCTGTTTGTAACCGCCGGGATCACAGGACATTCCATCGGCTGGGCCGTCAAGGCTGCCTTGCCGTGGCTCTCCCTGTTGTTATTCTTCCTGATCCTGATTACCTACATCCCGCAGATCTCACTCTTCCTGCCGGACTTGATCGATCAGATCCAAGGCTACAAATAAGCCGGATTGCTACACAAAAGGGTCGCCTCCCCAACGGGAGCGACCCTTTTCTTTTGTTGCCAATCCAGAAATTTGATTCTAGAAAGACCCATCTAGGACATCGTTAAGGATATATGACCCATGAGCACTGTTTTGCGCAGCCCGGAACATAAAAAAGCAGGCGAAACCGTCGCCAAGATTTTGCTGGAAATCGAAGCCATCAATTTCCGTCCGGAAGAACCTTATATCCTGACCTCCGGTAAAGCCAGCCCGGTTTACATCGATTGTCGCAAACTGATTTCGTTTAACCGCGCGCGCCGCACTGTCATGAACCTTGCCAAAGACATGCTGCAACAAGATGCAGGTTTTGAAGTGTTTGATTATGTCGCTGGTGGCGAAACAGCAGGTATTCCTTATGCAGCCTGGATGGCAGACCAGCTGGAAGCCTCCATGCTTTACGTGCGCAAAAAACCCAAAGGCTTTGGCCGTAACGCCCAAATCGAAGGCCATATGGAAGAAGGTAAACGCGTTCTTCTGGTGGAAGATTTGGCAACTGATGGGGGGTCCAAACTGAATTTTGTTAATGCAATCCGCAATGCAGGGGCGCAATGTGATGATGCTTTTGTGGTCTTCTTCTACGGCGTTATCCCCGGTGCGCTTGAAACTTTGGAACAAGCAGGCGTCACTCTGCACTATCTGTGTAACTGGTGGGACGTGATGGCCGTTGCTGAAAAAGGCGAATATTTCTCGAAAGAAAAACTCGACGGTGTCCGCGCTTTCTTGGAAGACCCAATCGGCTGGTCAAAACAAAACGGTGGGGAATAAGCGATGTCAGGTCCGCAAAAGATTGCTTTCTGGATCGGCGTTAAAGTCTGCGTTCTCTGCGCCGTTGGCTATTTCGTCGTCCCCATGCTGATGCCTTGAGAGAAAATACGAAACATTACCTGTCATCCCGCACGAGTTGCGGGATAACCCGTTGAAGCATAAACGATCATAGATCAAATTCGCACGATCCGATTGTCCCAGAATAAATACGGGATGACAGGTACGCGTTTATGTAAATTAAACCAACTTCCAAGCCAAGGTCTCCCCACTGCCAAAAACACGAACAGGATCGCCATCTTCGGTGGTGACAAATTCTTGGGGGCTCCAGTCTGTGCGTTTCAGGGTCACGGTCTCTTCATTAGGGGCCATGCCGTAAAAGGCCGGACCGTTGAGCGAGGCAAAGGCTTCCAACTTATCCAGCGCGCCTTCGTCATCAAACACTTGCGTATAAATTTCTAACGCCGTCATGGCACTGAAAATCCCGGCGCAGCCACAGCCACTTTCCTTAGCATGGCGTGCATGTGGAGCGGTATCGGTGCCCAAAAAGAACTGTGCTTCGCCGGATGTCGCTGCTTCGCGCAAGGCCAGACGGTGCACTTCGCGTTTGGCAATGGGCAGACAGTAAAGATGCGGATTGATCCCGCCTTTAAAAATATCAGTACGATTAATCACCAGATGGTGCGGCGTGATCGTTGCGCCAAGACGGCCGCTGTCGGCCTGTGAACGCACAAAATCCACCGCATCCTTAGTTGTAATATGTTCCATCACGACTTTCAGGGTCGGAAAATCATTTAGGATCGGTTTCAAGACACGTTCGATATAAAGGGCTTCACGATCAAAGATATCGGTTGTGGGATCGGTCACTTCCCCATGCACCAGCAAGGGCATGCCAATTTCCTGCATACGCTCCAAGACCGGATAAACTTTTTTAATGTCAGTGACACCACTATCAGAATTGGTCGTCGCGCCTGCCGGATAAAACTTCACAGCCGAAAAGACACCTTGTTCAAAACCCAACGCAATTTCATCCGCCTCGGCTTGATCGGTCAAATAGCAGGTCATCAAGGGTTGGAAGCTCACCCCCTCGCCCACTGCCGCCAAGATGCGTTCGCGATAATCACTTGCCGCTTTTACGGTTGTGACAGGTGGCACAAGGTTAGGCATCACAATCGCGCGACCAAACTGAACGGCTGTATGAGGCGCGACCGCCTTTAACATGGCCCCATCACGAAAATGCACATGCCAGTCATCGGGACGGCGAATGGTAAGGGTCATGTCAGTCATGTTTGCCTGCCTCTATCTCTGTGAAATCGATTTCAGGCAACCTACTAAAGTTTACGATTTGCTGGAAGGGGAATATGGATATAGGAAAAAGAAAGATTCCTGCTTTCGCAGGAAAACAAATTATTACCTGCCTACGTATCCCTGCAAAAGCAGGGATCTTTCACATCACTTATCCCGGCAAAACCAGTTTGGCTTCCAGCCCGCCTGCGTCACGGTTAAACAATTCAGCCGTGCCGCCATGGGCGTGGGCGACGGAGCGAACGACTGCAAGGCCAAGGCCGACGCCGCCAGTTTCTTTATTGCGTGATGTTTCGACCCGTCTAAACGGTCTGAAGACTTCATCCAGTTCATCTTCAGGAATGCCGGGGCCATCATCAGTGATAGACAGGATGATTTGACCGTCTTTGCTTGATAAAGTCACCTCACAGCCCCCTGCATATTTCAGGGCATTGCCGATCAGATTGGAAATCGCGCGTTTCAGACCGACGGGACGACCTTTGAAGGAAAGTTCATCCGGGCCGTGATAGGTCACAGGGCCGCCCGCTTCGCCCATATCTTCACATAAACTTTCCACAAGGGCGGCAAGATCAAGGTCGCTAACCTCTTCATTTGCGACATCATCGCGGGCAAAAGACAAAGTTGCCGCGATCATGGATTCCATTTCATCCAGATCGGCCAGCATTTTGTCACGTTCTTCATCATCTTCAACAAATTCAGCACGCAATTTCATACGGGTAATCGGCGTACGCAGATCGTGTGAAATTGCCGCCAGCATATGGGTTCTGTCCTGAACAAAACGACGCAGGCGGGTTTGCATATCGTTAAAAGCATGCGCTGCTTCACGTACTTCACGCGGACCATCTTCATTCATGGGCGGCGCATTCACATCGCGACCTAATCTTTCTGCAGCTTTTGCCATACGCGCAAGCGGCTTATTGGCACTGCGCATAATCAGCACAGCCACAATAGCGACAACTAACGTCATTATGGTCAAAAGACCAATAAAGGGGAAAAACGGGCGCTGATCCGAACCGATGCTGGGCAATTGCATATTCAACCAAGCGCCATCATCAAGCTGGACAGCGACCAACAGGCTGGGACGCCAGCGCCTTTTGTCACCTTCACGATGATGCGGACCGCGCGGCGGGATTTCTTCCACCCGGACACGCATTTTATCCACATCAACCAAAGTATCAGCCAGACGGTTACGCACGAAAGCTTCCACGCCAAACCAGTTGTTGGCTTCTTCAATGGCGGGTTGGCTTGATTGCCAGGCACGCATTTTATAAAGCCGCTTGGTCCGAAGTAACAGTTCGCGTTGTAACGGGTTGGCTGCATTCATCCATTGCACATAGGTTGCCATACGTTCGATCAGCTTGGTACGTTCGGCATTCTCGCTAAATTGCTGCCACTCGCGATAATGCAACACACCGCCAAGGATCTGCACCAACAAAATCCCGCCGATCACAACGGCAAGGGTCCGACCCAACATGGTTTGTGGTATAAGACGCATCAGCTTTCAACCTTTGCCGAAAACATATAGCCCCCGCCCCTGATGGTTTTAATCAGACGCGGCGTTTTCGGGTCATCCTTTAATTTCTTGCGCAAACGGCTCACCTGCACATCAATGGCGCGATCAAACGGAATGGCTTCGCGTCCGCGCGCCATATCCAGCAACTGATCGCGATTTAAAACCCGGTTGGGATGACGCACAAATGTATCCAGTAATTCAAACTCCCCCCGGCTTAGAGAGACCAGCACGCCTTCATCACTATAAAGTTCGCGTTGATCGGGGCGAAAATCCCAACCGTTAAACCTAAAACTTTCACCTTCCAAAGTAGGCGCAGCCTTTTCAACAACAGACATACGGCGCAACACAGCCTTGATGCGGGCCAAAAGCTCACGTGGGTTAAATGGTTTGGCAACATAATCATCTGCCCCCATTTCAAGCCCGATAATCCTGTCGGTTTCTTCGCCCATGGCCGTGAGCATAATTACAGGAAGTTCGGACGTAGCGCGCAGGTTGCGGCACAGGGTCAACCCGTCTTCGCCAGGCATCATCACATCCAGCACGACCAGATCAATGGCCCAGTCTTCGAGCGCGCGTTTCATCTCCCGCCCGTTTTGGGCAGTGGTGACACGCAGGTTATGTTGCTTCAAAAATTTTGCGAGAAGATCACGAATTTCGCGATCATCATCGACAACCAATATATGTGCTTGCTTATCCATAAAGTGACTATAACCCAAGACAATGTATGAGGTGAGATGATTACTGTAACAGACTGTAACCAAAATGCTTATAGAAACATTGCGTCACCTTAAAAGCCGATTTGCGACATGAGGGCGTTACAAAAAGGGCGCTTAATAGAGTCATTCAAGGCGAACAGCTCGCCACACTTAACTCATTGGAGACTTATTATGAAACGCACACAAATGATTATTCCCGCCCTTGGTGTTTTAGCACTGGTTGGTGCAACAACCTTCGCAATGGCCGCTGACCCGGCTCAAAGAGACTGGTGCCCACGCGGGAAAGGTGGCGGCCAACAAGGCCAAATGATGCGAGGCCATCATGGCGGTGGCATGGGCTTTGGCATGATGGGCGGTGGGCGCCACATGGGTCGCTTTATGAAAGATGGCAATTTCGACCTTAAACTCACCACAGACCGTGTCAAAGAAATCATGGAAGGCAAAATCGCCTGGATGGGCAACGACAACTTAAAAGTCGGTGACGTCACAACCAATTCAGACGGCAAAATCATCGCTCAACTGGTAACCAAAGACAATTCACTTGTGGAAACCTTCGTTGTTGACCCAAAGACAGGTGCCCACTTCCCGCAACGCTAAACGCACTTCAAGTTTTTCATTGCCCCCCACTCTCCCCCGAAAACTAAAGGCCCCGCATGGTTCACCCATACGAGGCCTTCTTTTTTAACCTGAGTATGACTTAGTGCGTCATAAAGACCGGAACCGTCATATGTTGAAGCATATGGCGAGTAACACCACCCAGCACAACTTCGCGCCAACGGCGATGGCCATAGCCGCCCATAACGATCAAGTCAATGCTGTTATCAGCCGCATAGGACAAAAGCGTGTCCCCTGCTGACAAGCCACCAGACGCCAGATGGTCTGCTTCAGCCTTGATCCCATGACGGGCCAAATGCAGGGACATATCTGCACTGGGAATATCACCATGTGATTTTGAACCTTCACCCTTATGGGGATCAACCGCCAGAACTTCGACTTTCTTCGCCCCTTTCATCAGAGGAATCGCTTCGTTAATCGCACTTGCGGCAAGACGGCTGCCATCCCATGCGGTCATGATGTGCTGACCGATGGTTTCAAAGGTGCCAACATAAGGAATAATCAGAACCGGACGACCTGAACGCAGCAAAATTTGATCCGGCATTTCTTCCGAACCCGGTACATTGTCACCTTCAGGATCTTTTTGACCCAACACGGTTAGGTCGAAATAACGTGCATGCAACATCACCTGATCTACCAGATCACCTTCAACACAGCGCCATTCAGTTTGGACATCGGTTTTAGCGGCCATATCTTTGAACAGAGACTCGATTTCCTTGGCCGCGTCCTTCGTGGCATTCACCTGCGCCTGAAGAACATCTTGGCTTAATTGCGCTTCGATAAAACCGGGGATCATCGGTTTGGTAAGTACATAGACCGCCGTCAGATGTGCATCATGCAGAGTTGCCAGCTTTAATGCGGCGCTGATGCGTTCTTTACAGCTACGGCTGTGATCAACATGTACAAGGATATCTTTGAGGGACATTATGAATCGTCCTTAATTTATGAGAGACAGAAAAGCTATGAAGCGTTTTTATATTTTCCACGCCTCCTTTGGTAATACCTTTATAATACAAACACTGCAAGTAAAGGAATGATTTTAATCAAGAAAGAATGCTTTATAGCCCGCTTGCGATTATTGGACATATTCAGGTCACAATGTTTGGTTAAAAGCTACGTAGAGATTAAGGGGAACCGTGCATGAAAATGCACGGACGGAGTGTATAAAATGAATTATGAAGAATTTTTTGCTGAACGTATTTCTGATTTACAGGATGAAGGCAACTACCGTGTCTTTGCTGATCTGGAACGAAAAGCAGGGCATTTTCCACGCGCTTTAAATTACCGCGATAACAGCACCGAAGAAGTCACCGTTTGGTGTTCCAACGATTATCTGGGCATGGGGCAGAATGAAGAAGTGCTTGCTGCCATGCGCGAAGCTTTGGACAAATGCGGGGCTGGTGCAGGTGGCACACGTAACATTTCAGGCACCAACCACTATCATGTCTTGTTGGAAGAAGAACTGGCCAAACTGCATAACACAGAAGCCGCGCTGATTTTTACCTCAGGCTATGTCGCAAACTTCACGACCCTTTCCACATTGGGTTCGAAAATGCCGGGTATGCTGATCATTTCCGATGACCAGAACCACAATTCCATGATTGAAGGCATTCGCCTTGGACGCAGTGAAAAAGTCGTCTTTAAACATAACGATCTGGAAGATCTGGAACGGATCTTAAAAGAACAGCCGCTTGATCGCCCTAAAATGATCGCCTTTGAATCTGTATATTCCATGGATGGTGATATCGCCCCGATCAAAGAAATCTGTGATCTTGCCGATAAATACAATGCCATGACCTACATCGATGAAGTCCACGCGGTAGGGCTTTACGGCGAACATGGTGCCGGTGTTGCCGAACGCGATGGTTTGATGGACCGTCTAACTGTCATTCAAGGCACCATGGCAAAAGGCTTTGGGGTTGTCGGCGGCTATATCGCAGGGTCCAAAGCCATGTGTGATTTTGTCCGATCTTTTGGTCAGGGCTTTATTTTCTCAACCTCCATCCCGCCAGCTGTCGCGGCTGGGTGTCGTGCCTCCATTCAATATGTGTCACAACATAATGAAATCCGCATCCGACATCAGGCCCGTGCAAAATACTTGCGTCAAAAACTGGATAGTGTCGGCATTCCGCATCTGGAAAACCCCAGCCATATCATCCCTGTCATGGTCGGTGACCCGGTCTTGTGTAAACAAGCCAGTGACATGCTGATGTCGGAATATAACCACTATGTTCAACCTATCAACTACCCCACAGTGCCAAAGGGAACCGAGCGTCTACGTTTCACACCTTCGCCCTTCCACACTGAAGAAATGATGGACGAACTGGTCGCTTGTCTGGTGAAAGTATGGGCAACTTTGGGACTTAAAAAAGTCGCAGCTTAAAAGAACCTTAAACCGCATAAAGAAAGAGACAGCCTTCCCCTTGCTGTCTCTTTTTTTTCAGATAAATATAGTTGCAAATCACTCGCAAACGAATATCATCACTTTCATGTACGCTGATAACACATTAACACCAAAAGAAGCCGTCAGACTATGTGCGCTTGGGACCTTGGCTCTGGCGGGTGAAGGCATGCGTTATAGTGTACTTGCCCACGATGCGCGCCATTTTATGAGCCGGGTTACCGGCCCTTCCTTGGAATTGATGGGTACATCGCTGGAACTTTTAAAGTTTGAAGGCCTGATTCAGCCCAGCGAAGGTCAAGGCATGGAAGATGATGCCTTGATGGAACTGACCCAAAAGGGCAGCGACGAACTGCAAAAGCTATTGATGGCCCGGGTACGTGCCGATAGCTCCGACCTTAATAAGCTCATCATCACCCTGAAGTTCCGCTTTTTGCATCTTCTACCGACAGAGGAACAGTGTAATCAGGTCGACAGTCTATGTGATGCGGCACAAGCTGAATTGTCCCGTCTGGGTGATTTGCGTGATAACCATTGCGAAGAAACCGGATACCTTACCAACTGGCTGGATCACGACCTCGATTTGATTGAAAAACGTCTCGAGTGGCTAGAAAGCTTACGTAATGAGCTTTATGAAAGCATGGATGAGCTTTAATCCGCCGTCTGATTCGCGCCATATGCCTGCACCGCGCGTGCAACTATTTCGTCATATCTTCCTGACAGCTTCATATTTTCCAACGTTTGATCAAACGACATGAGAAATTCCTGACCGAAATCTGATTTCTTTGACACCATCAAATGAAAGTTGGGGCTTTCCGGAAAGATCAAATCATGTTCGTAAATATGCTCAACCAGACTAATTTTGCGCAGAAGTTCGCGAATAATAAAGTCAGCATGGATCACCACATCCGTGCGCCCGATGGCTAACATCCCTAAACAGACATCAAAAGAACGGGTCAAATGATAAGAGATATTGTGCTTCTTATAAAAATGCGCGGCCCATCCGTTGCCATGAACGTCACAAAACCGCAACCCTTCTAAACCTGACAGGTCAGTCGCAGCCTTAAAGGCTTCATATGCTCTGGAAAACTTGCGGGTGTAGGGGCGAAAAGCGAGCTGAAAAACGGGTAATTTTGAAATATAAGCATGACGGCTACGTTCAGGGTTAGGCGACGTCACCAAAGCATCAGCCTCTCCGTGCCAGACTTCAGCCTGGGCACGTTTCCACGCCTTGCCTTGATGCGAGACGGCCTGCCCCATTTCAACTTCAATAATTTCATGAACAAGATCAGGCAAAACACCATGAACGTCATGCATTTTCCCAAAGGATAAAGGCGGATAAACATCGGCGTAATTGACTTTTAAATCATCGGCGCGGGCATCCATAAACACAAAGACGGCCATGACTAAAGCAACAAGGGGGATAATAAAGACCTTCATGCGCGTTGTCCCGCCCTCATACAATCAATTAAAACAAGTTGTAAACATTGCAATCTTAACATCACTTTCACGTTATAAAAACCTAGACATAATACCTATAAGGTAACGCACCAACCTAAGGTCAACAAAAAGAAACAGTTCAATGAAAAGCCTTAACGCCCCCAACAGGCAGACGCAGGCAAAATCCACTTTCCTGGTTAAAAGGTTGAAAAACAAGATCTTGGCCTATTAACCATAGACAATGCACTCTTAAATAGACTACCGTCCCAATAACAGAGAATAAGGGGAATAGATTGTGTCTAAAGCATCAAAAATCATTCTATCCATTGTCGGCCTCGGCGTGCTGGCATTTGGGGGTTTAAAACTAGCGGAATATAAAGCCGAAGAAATTCTTCGTGCAGAAAATGACCGCATTATCAAAATATCAAAAGAAGAAGGGATTGATCTTGCGTTCGGCGATGTCAGCGTCAACCTATTAACGCAAACAATGACGGCCGACGGGATCACTCTATTCCAAGCTGATGATGACCTAAAAATGGATATCTCAGTCGGTAAAGTTACCGCAAGCGGCTTTGATATCGTTCAAGTATTTCAAGCACCGGATGCGTTTGATGCTGACCTTGTGGAAATCGCAGAGATCAAAGCCATTCTTGATGGAAAAGACAAGGACGGAAAACCGACGCAAGTCATATTCACCGTAGAAAACGCAAAAATTACAGGTTCAAACCTCGGCAGTCTAAATCCTGAACTGGAAAAAATCGATGACCTTGATGCTCAACAGACCGTTGAATTGCTAAAAAAAATTAAAATCGATCAGGTCGTGCTTAACAATATGTCCGCTCAGGCCAAAGAGATCGATTTCAAATTCAACACTCTTACCTTCAATGACATTTTCTCTGGCACCTTGCGCGATTTTAAAATCGCAGGGGGAACTGTTCTCAAGGACGCTAAAGAAGTTATCACGTTGAATGACATCACCTATAAAAGTGATAAATTCATCAAGGATGTTGCCACCCAAGCTTCTTTGGAAATGAACGCGTTTAACCTCATTATACCGGAAAAAGACGCACCGGAAAAACTCGTTGCCTTTAAAGAACTAACGGGTTTGGATGAATTTTCACTCAATAGCCGGTTTGCCGTTAACTTCGATATGAACAAAAAGACTTTTAATTACGAAGACATCATGATCGAATTAAAAGATGCTTGGAAATTAAACCTAGCCGCCAGCATTGGTAATATTCCAGAGCTAGAAGAAATTGAAAGACTTCAAGAAATTGTTATGTTCTATGAACAAGGGGACGACATCCCCCCTGATTTCATGGCGTTTTTGCAAGAGCTTAGCTTTAATAGCCTGTCCATTAATATTGAAGACAAAAGCCTAATCTCAAAAATGTTGGAAGCTCGTGCAAAAGAGAAAAACACCAGCAAGCAAATGCTTGCCATGGGGTTTGCCATGGTTGCGCAACAACAGCTTGAACCAATAACAGGCCCTGAAATAGCGAGCCAAATCAGTAGTAACTTTTCTGAGATCCTGCAAAATGGTGGTTCGTTTGGATTAAATCTTCAAACAAAAGAAGGCGAAACCCTAAAAATCATGGAAGCCGCCGCACTCGCCATGATGATGCCGCAGGAACTAGCCGCTCGCCTGGATATATCTTCCAGCTACACAAAATAACCGTCAACAAAAGGCCCTTTACTTAATTCTTAAAGGGCCTTTTTCTTAAAACAGATGCTGCCCGCCCGTCAGCCACATTTCCGTCCCCGTCACATATGTGGACTCATCACCTGCCAGATAATAAATACTGGCGGCGACCTCCTCGGTGGTGCCCATACGGTTCAAGGGAATACGCGGGATCAGTGTTTCATATTCCGGCTGGATCATGTCGGTTTCAATCTCACCGGGGGCAACCGCATTGACACGCACCCCAATCGCCGCAAATTCATTAGCCATTTCACGGGTCAAGGCAGACAGGGCCGCTTTTGAAATCGAATAAGCCGATCCCGCAAAAGGATGGATATAATGCCCGGCAATTGACGTCACATTGACAATCGCACCAGTGCCCCGATGAAGTGCCGGGGCAAAACCGCGTGACAGTTTTAAAGGGGCATAAAAATTCAGGTCAAACACCTGACGCCACGCATTTAAATCCCCATTCAAACAGCCGAGCCGTTCCTTATATGGAGTTTTTGGGGACATCCCTGCGTTATTGACAAGCGCATGCAAGGGATCATCCCCCAGCAATTCATTTGCCTTTTTGATAAAGTGGCTAAGACTTTCATCATTGGCCAGGTCAGTGGGGAAATGAAACAGGTTTTCAACCCCGTCAAGGTCCGTCCCGGTCAGGTCCTTTCTGGCACAAGTGATCACCCGCCAGCCTTTATTTAGAAAATACTTGGCGCAAGCATGCCCAATCCCTTGAGATGCCCCTGTAATCACAACTGTTTTTTCTGTATCCTGTGTCATAGCCGAGAGAGTACCCCCTGTTCAGCCCAAGGACAATCCAAAATGCATCAAAGTGACATAATCAACTTTTTAAACCAGCCGCAAAGCTATGGACTGGATCGTGGACAGGTGGTCAAACGGTTTGATACCCATATCTCTGTCATCTTTTTAGCAGGCCCCTTTGCCTATAAACTGAAGCGCGCAATCAAACTGCCTTTTGTCGATTTTCGCAAGCTGGAAGACCGGGCCTATTTCTGCCAGCAGGAACTCAAGGCCAATCAAGCGGCCAGCGCGCATCTTTACCTTGATGTTATTCCTGTTTTTCAAAATGACCAAGGCACACTCAGTCTTGACGGCCCCGGCACAATTGTCGAATGGCTGGTAAAAATGCACCGATTTGACCAGAGCCAACTTTATGATGCGCTCTGTTCAAAAGGGGAACTGAGCACACACATGATCGTTCGACTGGTCGATCAGATTGTTGATTGTTATCAGGAGGCAAAAACAGACACCGACTATGGCGGATTTGACGGGATCAATCGGGCTTTTGACGGACATTATAAAGCCATAGATAACTGTCCGCCCGATGTACTAAACAACGATAAAGTCACCAACCTGAAACAACGGGTCACCAGCGCACTTTGCCAACATAAAGGCCTGCTTCAGACACGACAACGAGATGGTTTTGTGCGTCATTGTCATGGGGATTTGCATTTGCGCAACATTTGCCAGTTTCAAGATAAAGTGACCCTATTTGATGCCATCGAATTTGAACCGGATTATGCCCTGATTGATATCTTCTATGATTTTTCCTTTTTGCTAATGGATCTGTGCCATCGTGGGGAAACAGTCCTTGCCAATGCGGCACTTAACCGATACCTGGGACGCACGGGAGATATAGAAGCTTTGGCACTTTCAGGGCTTTTTCTATCGTCACGAGCTACGATCCGCACCCATGTAAATGCTGTTGCTTCCCAAAACCAACCGGATCAAGCCACTCGCACCATATGGGAAGAAGAATCCAGAACCTATTTGGATGAAGCCCTTGGCTACCTGACACACCACCCGGTTATGCTGATTGCCATTGCAGGACTGTCTGGCAGTGGAAAATCTACGTTAGCACAAAATCTCGCCCCAAATCTTGGACGTCTACCCGGTGCCTATATTGCGCGAACCGACATGATCAGAAAGCGCCTGATGGGGGTCGCACCTGAAGAACGCCTTCCTCAAAAAGCTTATGATCCAGAGATCACCCAAAAAACTTACAGCCAACTTTACAGCGAAATGGAAATTGCATTAAAGGCTGGTCAATCTGTCATTGTTGATGGCGTCTTTTCACGCAGCGGGGAACGTCGCCATATTGAAAACTTAGCACGAAAGCATGGAGTCCCATTTAAAGGGTTTTGGCTTAATGCCCCGCTTGAATTGCTGAAAGACAGGGTGAGACAGCGCGAAAATGATATTTCTGATGCCACCGAAGAAATCGTGGAAATGCAAAGCCAATACGATCCCGGTCAAATTGACTGGATGCAAATTGACGCAAGTCAAACTATTGAAATTATTTATGAAACCGCACTTAAAGAAATTAAAAAATTAAGCGATTTTACTTTATGAACGTTAAAAAGAAGCGTATTCTGATAATCAGTTAGTGATATGGGAGGCTATTATGTGTATGAAATCAATTCTTGCTCCGGTCGATGGAGCAAAATCATCCCGGGCGGTGCTAGACTGCGCTTTATTGCTCGCGCGGGGATTTGATGCCCACATTAATGTGCTGCATGTTCTGGCCGACCCGAAAGCCGCGATCCCCTTGCTGGGCGAAGGCATGTCCGGGGCCATGATCGAAGATATGATCGAGATGGCGGAAAAAGAAGGATTAGAGCAACGCAAAAAAGCACGCGACTTTTTTAAAACCGTCATTGCTGACAGCAATATTGTGGAAAGCGATGTGCCGACCGAAAGCGACAAGTTGACGGTTCAGTGGGTCGAAGATGTGGGACGCGAAGACGAAGTCATCGCCCATCATGGCCGCTTGAGCGACCTTATTCTTGTCCCCAAACCCGTAAAAGAAAATGAAATTTACAGCACACTTGCTTTGAATGCTGCACTTTTTGAAACCGGGCGACCCATGTTGCTGTTGCCCGAAGAAGCCATAAGCGCTTTTCCTAAATCCATTGCGATCTGCTGGAACGGGTCGGTGGAAGGCACACGTGCTGTTGCAGCTGCCCTTCCCTTTTTAAAGCTTGCAGACAGTCTGCATATTATTACTGCTGATACCTCGGATACGGACAGCCCGGTTGGTGACGATCTCAGCAAGTATCTTGCCTGGCATGGACTGGAAGCAAAATCGGTTTTCTTTAGCCCGGCAGGTAAGTCGGTTGGGGAAGCCTTGTTGCAAGAAAGTAAACGCTTGGGCGCTGATATGATGGTGATGGGGGGATATTCCCACAGCCGGATGCGCGAACTGATCCTAGGCGGCGTCACCCGCGATGTGATTGAAACCGCCAGCTTACCTGTTTTGATGGGCCATTAACATTTCAAACTTCCTGCCTTCGCAGGAAAACAGGGGGCTAAAAAAGGCTAAACTGTTCATTTTTCGGGCGCTCTTCTTCCCATTGGAAGGTGGGCGCCTTTTTTTGTGATATGCTGGCAATCACCTCCAACCCTTTGTTGTCTGGATTAAGCCAATCCGCAAAATCATCCCTATTCACCACCACGGGCATTCGGTGATGGATTTCCTTGATTTCCGGCGAAGCTTCCTGGGTCAAGATGGTGAAACGGTCCTCTTGCCAAATCCCGGCAAAAGCAAAAATGCCGGCATTCTTTATCTGAATTTTATTTTTGTATTTCTGCCCATGATCCTGTCGCCATTCATACCAGCAACTAACAGGCACCAGACATCTGTTTTGCAAAAGCCCCTGATAGGTAGGCTTCTGATTAACGGTTTCAATGCGGGCATTGATGAGAGGTTTATTCGACCAATCCACCTTAAGTCCCCAACCTTTTAGTGATATTTCCTGTCGGGGGAGCACAAGGTAAACGTCATCGCTCGGGCGTCGGTTGGCTTTATCCCCTAAAGTTTTTGGCACAACAGACAAGGCAAAATAATCTTGCATCAAAGCAAGGTTCATCACTGTATCAAAGTTGGAACACATGAAGACTCATCCCCTATCCGGGCGACGATTTATGACTTCTTTGACGGGCGGCCAATGGTCAGATCCGTCAGCATAGAACCAGTTAACCATCTCGTTTTTTTTGTCATTAAACGTCAGACGACCAACAAAACTGCCCAGATTGACCTGATGGTCCAGATCACGTATCTGCAAGGTACCAAGCGGGCTATCGAAATAAAAATGACGCAGGGCCGATAATAATGTAGCAGGCTGTGTATCTGGTGCTTTCTTGAACAAAGCCTGAATTGCGCCAATCAGAATATAACCGATTAAAGCCGGCATATTAGGGTCTTCATCAAACCGTCTTTGATAGGCTTCAATAAATTTAACATGACTGGACAAGACAATTTGTTGCCACGGATAGCCACTCACCAGCCAACCTTCACATATATGAGAATTCAGATATTTCAGGTTTTCCGGCTGTCCAGCAAGCATACTGGTCACCAACTTGCCATCAAAACCCCCTTTATTCTGACCGACATCGACAAAAGCCTTCAAGTCCTTTGCAAAGGTTGCATTAAAAACAGCTTCAAAAGACGTGTTCTTCAGTCGATTTTCCAATAGGTCTGCATTGGCCCCGAACAAAGGCATGAACAGATCATCCTGAAATTCCACATCCGGTCTTTTTTTACTTAAGAACTGTTTAAAATTCGCCACGGCCGAGTAACCATATTCATAATCCGGCGCCACACAAACCCAACGGTTCACCGGTAGTTTTGCAGCTTCCAGAGCCAAAGTATGGGTTTGCATGTAAGTACTGGAATTTAAACGATAGGTATAAGCGTTTCCTTCTTCCAGCGTTAAACTATCGCTCATGGCCAAACCGACAATATAAGGGATTTCCAGCTCTTGTGCCTTTCTTCCAAGCCCAAGGGCGATATTTGAAAAAACGCTGCCGCACAACAGGCTGACCTTTTCCTCTTTCACCAGATGTTCAGCCAGATGCAAGGCATCCTCTTCACGGCCCCGGTCATTTTTGGATATCACCTTTAATGGCCGACCATGGATACCGCCATTGTCGTTGACTTGTTCTGTTGCCAGCAACAAGCCTCTGCGGTATGGGATGTTAATGTCATCAAGCGTATCAACGTAACTATTAATTTCCCCGATCACGATAGGCTTCTCTCTGGCCTGAACCAAATTGGGAAAAAACGAACCGCTGGCGCCTAAAGTGGCCATTTGCAAAAGCTTGCGTCGGGTAAGAGGCATCGAAAAATCCTTTTTGTCAGAGGTCCTTATATTATAAGCTGGCGTAACATGTCGCAACATGTTAGGGAAATTACCAACATAAAAATAAAGAGATGACCATCCAATGTCCCTGCCCAAAAACGTAAACCTTGGCGATGATCATATATGGTGCCAGCTTTTCGATAGTGCCCAACGCTTTCGTACACGCACACCCGCCCTATTTCTTGATCGCGATGGGGTCATCGTTGAAGAGGTCCATTACCTTCATAAGGCAGAAGATGTCACTATAATTAATGGTGCTGCCGATCTGATCGCCACAGCAAACAAAAAAGATATTCCGGTAATTATTGTTACCAATCAGTCCGGCCTTGCCCGCGACATGTTTGGCTGGGAAGAATTCGCAAATGTGCAGGCGCGCATGCTGGATCTATTGCAAGAAAAAAACGGCGCCTTTATCGATGCTGTCTATGCCTGCCCCTATCACAAGTCCGGCATATCCCCCTATAACCACCCACAGCATGAAGCCCGCAAACCTAATCCTGGTATGTTGCTTCGTGCGATGAAAGCCCTACCCCTTCAAAAAGAAGGGTCATGGATTATCGGGGATAAAGCCGGAGATTTAAAAGCCGGGCGTAATGCCGGAATCACAGGCGGCATCCATGTTCTGACAGGTCATGGCAGTGATGAAGACGAAGCTGAAAAAGCAAAAGCCGTCGCAACCGACGGCTTTCAGGTTCATCTTTCAGACAGTATCCGCGATGGGCTGAAGATCATCTTTTAATCATTCGGACCGTAATGGATATAATCGGTCCAGGTGCGCTCCAGCCGTTTCATGGCTTTTAGGGTGACTTCGACTTCTTCGGGGTTCAAACCGAAAGCCGCCATGGTTTTGGCGTGATGATCTTCCATTGCTTTCAAGCTTTGGGTAAATTCCAGCGCACGCTCTGTCAGTTTCACATTGACCGAACGACGATCATGCGGGGAACGTTTTTGTTCCAGATAACCACTTTCAGTCAGTTTTTTGATGTTATAAGAAACATTGGAGCCTTGATAATAGCCCCGTTCAATCAAATCACGGATGGAAATTTCTTCTTCGCCAATATTGGCAAGAAGCAAAGCTTGCACAGCGTTCAGTTCTTTAATGTCCAAACGGTTTAATTCTGCGCGCAAAACATCCAGAAAACGCCGATGCAGCCGCTCAATCATCCGTGTGAGATCGAGATATTCTTGTTTCACCTTCTTATCCCCGCAATTTATCCAAAGCCTTTATGGCATGGAAAAAATGCAGAATCAATCCATACTCGCCTATAAGTGGCTTGTCAGCACTTCTTCTTTAACGGCAGGGATATGATTGAAACTGTCAAAAACCGCATCGGCATTCTTGACTAGTTTATAAAGATCTTTCACCCCTTCATGTGCAAAACCGCCTGTGATTGTGGCATTCACCAATTGTTCAAAAGGTTGCCAGTAATCTTTACAATCCAACACGATAATCGGCTTGTCATGCAAACGAAGCTGCTTCCAGGTCATGATCTCAAAGGTTTCATCCAACGTCCCCAAACCACCGGGTAAGACAATAAAGCCATCGGAGCGTTCAAACATCGTGCGTTTGCGTTCATGCATACTGTCGGTCACGATCAATTCTGTCAGGCCATGATGACCAACCTCAAGCTTTTGCAAAAAGTCAGGAATAATGCCTGTGACACGTCCATCATGGGCCAGAACCTCTTGGGCCAGAACCCCCATAATCCCAACAGAACCACCACCATAGACAAATTCAATACCTTCTTCAGCCATACGTCTGGCCAGCTTCTTGGCTTCCAGAACATAATCCGGATCGTGTCCGTTTCTCGATCCACAAAAGACACACAGGGATTTTGGTTTAAAGCTCATTTTGTCCAACTTTCATTGATTGGTAACTCTTTAAGATTATCCTAGGGATATGTCAGAATTAATGAACAGTCCACAGGTTTTAAGCCTGATTTTCCCTGTCCTTGCCCTTATGGTTACCATTGCCTTACTGAGGTGGGCCGTTTCAGGGGAAAAAACCGATAAAATTGCCTCGCTCAGCATTGGGCTTGCGTGCCTGATTGCAGCCCTGATCGCCTTTGGCCGTCCAACTGATCCGTTTCAGTTTGGAACAGGTGCCCTTTCATACACCATCGGGGCTGCCAGCATATTAACCCTGATCTGTGTCAGTCTATCAGATAATCCCATCATCCGATTTATCACGGCTTTGGGCGTTGTGCTTTTGTGGGAATGGTCCTTGCTTGGCATGCCATATGATCTGGGCATGATGGTTAAGGCCAGTTATGCGGGGACAATACTGATGACCGTATCGACGCTTTTTGTCTTTCGCAGCCGATGGGAAGTCAACACCGACGGCTCCTTTGCCGGCAACCTTATTTCTTTAAGTGTCATTTCAGGATCAGCCTGGTTAGTTGCCCTGCTTGCACAGGATACCCACATTCAACCATTTGCACTCGGACTTACTGGAATTTCTCTTTCAGCCCTGTTCTGGACCATTAAAAAGATCACCTTCACCTTCCATGAAAATGCCGTGGTTGTTTTAAATCTTTGTGTATCTGCGGTGGTGTGGGATTTGTGGCTGAATGGTCATCTGCCAATCATCAGTCTGATTTGCCTGATTCTCGTCCTGTTTACCCGATCGGCTTGCGTGCATGTCTTAGGGAATGCCCCGCGTTACCTGCAAAAAGCCTATTATGGCGTTCTCTTCCTCATGGGGCTCCTCCCTGCCGGTCTTAGCCTGCTCTTTTTTGATATCCTGCGCAATTTATAGGCATCTTGAATTGCGTTGGTAATAAAATAAGTCTACTCTGGTTTCCAATTCGTAGGAATATGGTGGAAAAATATGCGTTCAGTTGTCCTTATCGCCCTTGGCTTAATCAGTGTTCTCGCAGCAATTCTTTTAACGCTATATCTTGATGATGAAACGGTTGATGTCCAGAAGGAACAGACCGAACAGGCTGAACCCGCTCAAAAAGAAACACAGCAACCTGAAGAAAAAACCGTAAATGTACGTCCCAGCTTTGATGTGGTGCGAATCAATCCGGATGGTGATGCCGTCATTGCCGGACGTTCAACCCCAAAAGCATCCGTTGAAGTCATTGATGGCGGTGAAACCGTACTGGGTTCGGTTATGGCTGATGAACGCGGCGAATGGGTCTTTCTGCCCACCACGCCTTTAGAACCCGGCGAACGCGAACTGAGCCTGCGTGCCACCAACCCGGATGACAGCATCATGACATCAGAAGATGTCGTCATTCTTGTCGTGCCTGAACAAAAAGGTGAGACACTGGCATTAGCAATGTCAAAGGATGGCAAAGGGCCGATCAAGGCCTTACAGACTCCCGGCGGCGAAGCGCTGACCTTATCTATTGATGCGGTGAATTATGATAAAAACGGCAACCTGTCTTTGTCTGGCAGCGCCCCGGAAGAGGCCGCGGTTTTCCTGTATCTTGATAATGAATTCCTTGGCAATACCACAGCGGATGATCGTGGCAGCTGGTCTATTTCCCCGAAAGTAACTGTGGCCCCTGGCGTTTATCAATTACGTGCCGACCATGTTGATGAAAATAAAAAAGTCTTAAACCGGGTCACGATCCCGTTTTCACGTGCAGAAAACATGCAACATGTGCCCGAAGATCGCAAATTTGTTGTACAGCCGGGCAACAGCCTGTGGCGCATTGCCCGTCGCGTTTACGGAACTGGATTTGACTACGCCGTGATTTACCGCGCGAATGAAGAGCAGATCAGTGACCCCGACCTAATCTATCCTGGTCAAGTGTTCGAAATTCCGGAAACTGTGCAGAAAGAAAATTAATCTTTCGGCTTCACTTTTAAGGTCATTGCCTTTTTCTTCTTCGGCATCAGCTTCATTTTAGCCTTAGGTTTAGGCTTAAGCTTGATCCTGGCTTTGACGATAGGGTGGCTATGCGGCTCTATAACAGGGTCATTTGCAACCGGCTCAGGCTGAATGACTTCCTGCTTGCGATAATTGGTTGGAGCCTTGAACTTCGCACTTGTCGGAGGACGCAGTGTGTTAACCAGTTCCAGATAAGGCTTTAGCTTTAACAATACCTTGGTGGTTTCTGCTAAAATAAGCTTGGGTGAAAGGGAGCCTTCCACCCGGACTTCATCAATCAACAAAATGCGCTGCTGATCATCCACTCGAACCTTGCCCTTGATGGCCCGGCTTGCCCGGCTCACCACCGCCATGATGTTATTGCGTGCAAATGAACTTTGATAAGAAAAAGGTAAATTGCCAATGATACCATGGACCCGCAAAAGCGCTTGCGTGCCAACCTGATCGGCATGAACTGCAAACCAATAGCCTTTATACTGCACCATAAAATCAATATCGGTACGGCAGCTCGCTTTGGTCAGGTGGCTATTGTCAGCTTCGATTTTATCTGTCAGCGACAAAACACCTGTTTTCTCGTTCGTGAATTCAACGAGACTTCTGGCTTTGGTTGGATGATCTGCGTGCAGGCTCAATGTATTTACCCTATTGATATCCCTCTTTTTGCCAATCTATCACGGTCTTACAGCGAAACAAAAGAAAAAGCCGTCTTTACGCCCTTGTCGTATCCTGTTACGAAGATCAGAACGATTTATCTGGTAATTTGGAAGAAGACCGTGCTGAAAGTAATTCTTGTGCCGATCAACCGTGAAGGTTGGCCCTTTATCGCGATTTTTGCGATTTTAACCCTTGCGCTTATGGCGGGCGCCTATGCTCTGGACTGGACCTCTGCCGTTCAGCCCATCGCCTGGATCGGCGGTATCTTAACCGTCTGGTGTATTTGTTTCTTTCGTGACCCCCATCGCGTCACCCCGACTCGGGACGGCCTCGTAATCTGCCCGGCTGATGGTGTTGTTCAGCTGATTGATCGCGCTGCCCCACCAGCCGAACTGGGTATGGGCGATGCAGAACGCACCCGCGTCTGTGTCTTCATGAACGTTTTCAACGTCCATGTTAACCGTTCGCCCCTTGATGGCGTGGTTAAAAAAGTGGCCTACCGCCCGGGTAAATTCCTGAATGCATCCCTTGATAAAGCAAGTGTGGATAACGAACGCATGAGCCTGTCACTGGAAACCAAAAACGGTACTGAAATCGCCTTTGTGCAGATCGCAGGCCTTGTGGCACGCCGCATTGTATGCTGGACAAAAGAAGGCGACGAATTGAAAGCCGGGGAACGTTTTGGTATGATCCGTTTTGGTAGCCGTGTAGATGTCTATCTCCCGGAAGGGGTGGAACCCATGGTTTGCTTAGGTCAAACAACAAAAGCGGCAGAAACCGTGCTGGCTGATCTGAATACGACAGAAGCTGTACGCGTTGGCGAAGTTCGATAAGGTGAAGTGAGAAAAAATGAAAAAGAAGCGCTCCCCCCGTTTAAAAAGACTGCCGATTAACCGTCTGATCCCCAATATGCTGACGGTGGCTGCCTTGTGTGCCGGGATGACGGCGATTAATTTTGCAGCACGTGAAATGTGGGAACCTTCCGTCTTTGCGATTGTTGTCGCAGCTATCTTGGATGGTCTGGACGGACGAGTTGCGCGCATGCTCAATGCCCAAAGCAAATTCGGGGCAGAACTTGATTCTTTATCAGACTTCATCAGTTTTGGTGTGGCCCCCCCCATGATCCTGTATTTCTGGACCTTGGAACATGCCGGACGCATCGGCTGGGTCTTTGTCTTATTTTTCACCATCTGTATGGCCCTGCGTCTAGCGCGTTTCAACACCGCCCTTGAAGACCCTGACAAACAACCATGGGAAAATAATTTCTTCACAGGCGTTCCTGCACCAGCGGGCGCCCTGTTGATTATGTACCCATTGGTTCTATCCTTTTTATTTGGCGATGACTTCTTTCGTAATCCGGCCATGGCTGCCATTTTCCTGACCGTAATCGGTGGCCTGATGGTCAGCCGCATGCCAACTTTTTCCTTTAAGAAAGCCAAGGTTGCCCAGGCTTATGTGCTGCCAGTCATGATCGCCGTCGGCTTGATGGTCGCCTTTTTGGTCAGTGCCCCCTGGGCCATGCTATCTGTGATCGGTGCGATTTATCTTGGCAGCTTCCCCTTGAGTTTCAAATCCCACAAAGCATGGAAAAAACGTGCTGCTAATGGCGAATTCAATCAGGAAGAAGACTGCGATAAAGAAGAAGAAGATTAAACCTAAATTCTCACGAAAAAAGGGAACCTGCCATAAAGGCCAGGTTCCCTTTTTCTTTGGATATTAGGAAGATGTTTTAACCGCGAACAACGCTTTCAACAAACTGGTTCACATCATCGGACAAGACCTGCGCCTGCTTGGCAAGCTCGGCAGATGCCGACTGAATTTCCCCCACCGCAGCACTTGATTCAGATGCACCTGTTGCCACCTCGCCAATGGTACGGGCTACCGTGCGCACTTCACTTACGGCGTGCTGTGAATTTTGGCTAATTTCATTTACAACCGCACTTTGCTGTTCCACCGTTGCGGCGATATGCCCCGCGGTTGCATCAATTTGTTCAATAGTCTGTGAGATCTTATGAATGGCATCGACAGCTGAATCCGTTGCATTTTGCATGGATTTGACCTGCGATGAAATTTCATGGGTTGCTTTGGATGTCTGATTGGCAAGATTTTTCACCTCGCCCGCCACAACAGCAAACCCTTTACCTGCTTCACCAGCGCGTGCAGCTTCAATTGTCGCGTTCAGGGCCAGCATGTTGGTTTGATCCGCGATATCGTTAATCAATGACACCACTTCGCCAATCCGGGACGCCGCCTCATGAAGCGTTTCAATCACTTCGTTCGCGTCATCGGCACGGCCCACAGCTTCAGACGCCATTTCAGCTGATCGTGTGACCTGTGAATGAATTTCATTGATAGATGCGTTAAATTCTTCTGTAGCTGCTGCCACACTTTCCACATTATTGGATGCACTGCCTGCTGCACCACTTACAGTTTCTGACTGTTCACTGGTACGTTGGGCAACTTGGCCCAAAGAAGAACTGGATGCTTCCAATTCCTGTGCCGCAGCAGAAACATTATGCACGACACCTTTGATGTTGGCACCGATTGCACTGGCACCTTCCACAAAGTCTTTGGTCTTTTTACCCATCGCATCCAGACCATCATTGACCACAGACGCATAATGGATGAAGTCACCCTTAATCCCGAACAACAGAATTTTACGGAAATATTTACCACGTGCCGCATATTCCAGTGCCGCACCAGATTCACGTGCAAAAGCTTCCATCTGGTCTAAAAGATGGTTGGTGTCATGCATCAGCTTGGCAATATTGCTATTGCCGCGAATATTCAGAACACGCACATCCAAGCGACCTTGTGCCGCCATGGACATTGTCGCACGGGTTTTTTCAACCATATTGTTGGCATTGATATTTGCGCGCAAAGCCAACGCCTGCATCAACACACTGATCAACGCAACAGCGCCCGCAACGACACCAAAAGACATAAACAAATAGCCGGAAACGATGAGCGAAACGATCAAAGCGATCAGCGCATAGCGTTCAGATTTAGAGCGAGAGAATAAATTCATCGTATTCCATTCCTGCATCAGAAAGTTTTGACAGCAATAATTGATGGGCAGAATTCATGCCATCCTTGCGATTGGCGTGACGGTCTTCTTCGGCTTTCAATTCTGCATAAAGGGGTTTGATCACTTCGAGTGCCTCGGGGGTAGGTACACGACGGTTTGAATGATACCCTTTGATGGTTTTTCCATCTTCGTCAAATGTAGGTGTTACATGGGCTAGAACCCAATAATGATCACCAAATTTTGTTCTGTTTACGACATAAGCGAATAATTCCTTGCCTTGTGAAATCGTATCCCACAAAAGCTTAAAGATACATCTTGGCATGTCCGGATGACGGATCATGCTATGTGGTTGGCCGATACATTCGGCTTCCGTATAATCAGCCACCTGCAAAAAAGTCCGGTTTGTGTAAATCATACGGCCTTTAATATCGGTTTTACTGACAATAATTTCGTCTTTACCAAAGGTGCGTTCAACACCTGTTAAAGACACGGCATCTGTAACCATTAATTTCCCCCCACTGATTACAACCAGGATCGTTAGGTAAAACTTACCCATTTACAGCATAGATCATGCCAAATTAAAATTTGATTAAATCTCAAATACACAGGCAAGTCATAGCTTATAGCTTAACTATTTCACATTCAATCATTGTGAAATAGGAGAACACTACAAAGTCTCATATAAATTATCGGTATGACAAGTCATGTTTTTATTTCACGTATAAAAAAGGTAGAAAAGTAGGATTCAGCCTTTCCAGACGCAACAAACCGCTGTCAAATCATCATCCAATGGTCTTGGTGCCAATTCAAGAAAGGGGGCAATAATATCTTCCACGCTTAACAGGCTTTTGCGACCTGCAACCTTTAAGACCATTGCTTCAAGTCCGATTTGCCCAAGATTGAGCTTTTCTTTACGGCCATGTTCAATCAGCGCATCGCTATAAAAAAACAAAGCATCATTTTTTTTCAGCGATAGAATACGATCTTCATATATTACCCCGTCCGATACCCCCAACGGCACACCTTTACCATCGCCAACTTCGATTTCTTTATCCTGAAAATCAATTTTGATCGGTGGCTGTGTCCCGGCAGCTGCATATTGAAATTCACTTTTTTCGCGATCAAGAATACCGATCAGAACAGTTGCAAATTGTCCTGTTTGTAATTGCTTACATAACCATGAATTAATCCGTTCAAGGTAACGCGCGGGGCTCAGGTCCCCAATCGGTTCACTGTCAATTTTACTGTAAAGACGAAATGTATTCATCGCCGCTGCAATGCCATGGCCTGAAAAATCCACCAAATAAAACATGACCTTTGTCGCAGAAATCAACTGTAACCCCCAAATGTCACCGCCTAAATCAGTTGATGGTTCGTAATGACTGGTCAGCTTTAAATTACAGGCCGCTTCGATAGCGCGTTGAAATTCATGCGATGGTAACAAGTCTCGTTGCATAATATGGGCGCGATCGAGTTCTTTTTGCATCGTCCCTTGGGTCTTCTTGACATATTCCTTCACCCTATGGACCTGTCGTAAAGAAGTTTCAATCCGTGCCAGCAGCACATCATAATCAATCGGCTTTGTTAAAAAGTCGTCTGCCCCATCGCGCAACCCTTTTAACATATGCTCGCGTTCCCCATAAGCGGTGAGAAACAAAAACGGCACCGTCCCCCAAGTGGCTGAACTTTCGCGCACCTGCCTTAACAGTTCAAACCCATCCATATTGGGCATACGCACATCACACAAGACCAGATCGGGACACTTGGTACGGATCAGTTGCAGCCCTTCCACCCCGTCACTGGCTTCAATCACTTCATAGCCGTTTTCCTGTAATTCCTCACAAATATCTCTTCGAAGGGAGGCTTCATCTTCAATGCAAACAATCCGTTTCACAGCAATGTTCCTTCACCGGCTAAACGAAAGGCACACTGGAGCTGATTGCCTTTGCCCATAAAATTCAACTCGTCCAGTCCCGCTTTTTTCGCAATCGCTATCCCACGACCAGCCTTGGCAAAACCAACTTGTGCTGTGGCTTGTTCAAGGGTTTCCTGCCAGTTAAAGCCGTCTCCCTGATCTTCAATATCCAGAAAAAACATTTCTGCATCACGTTTAACAATCAAACGGACAAATTTATCGCGATGATCTTTCAGTGCGAGGCGGCGATCGATTTCATTCAGCCAGCCCCCATCTTTTTTAAGCTTTAATTTTTCTTCGGCAGTAATCCCCAAATTGCCATGTTCCACCGCATTGATAAAAAGTTCGCTCAACCCCAAACGCAACAACTTCTTGTGTGGTGCCAGCGCAGCCAATAACAAGGCAAGTGCCTGCGCCTCTTCCAATGTCTTGAAATGGAATTCGCCTTCATCAATATGCTGAATGCCCCGAACCGTCTTGACCAGTTCATTACGAAGGGTGCGGCGTTTTAAATGGCTGGAAAAAAGTGACCAGGCCATTTCCTCCAGCATATCATTGCCGGGATAAACCTGCACATTGTCGAAATGAGATAGAAAACCTTCTTTATGATGGGCAAGTGTCAGAACAGGGGCCTGACTTTCGCGGATCAGAAGTTCCACATTACCAAAGACTTGACGGCTATCGGGCACATCATACTCTTGACCAACGACGACCAAATCAGGTTCCATATGACAGGTTTCGCAGACGAAAGCCCCTGTACAATGTTGAGCATGAAAACCAAGTCGTTCCATAATCCGAAAAAGTTCTTTTCGGTTTTCTGTGTCATTTTCCAGAATAAAACAACTTTGGTGATAGTCCGCCATCTTCTTCCTTAAACATCAAGATGTTTCATAAGGGATCAGACTGCTAAATTCTGATATATCCAGAATATCGCGCACAGCACTGTTCCCAACACGTAACGTCAGCTGTTTGTCCACGTCTTCGCACATTTCTTTCAAGACCAGCAACAACCCTAGTCCGGCAGAGTCAAGAAAAGACAACTGGCTAAGGTCAGCGACACACTTTTGGCCCGCACGTTTGGTCACATCAAAACACAAGCTGCGAAACTGTTCTTCATCAGAAACTGTCAATTCACCATTTAAATCAATGGTGACACCTGTTTGATCCTCTTTTACAGAATAATCCATCGCCCTTCCCCTATTTCCCTATAGTATATGTCTAAAGACTTGCTTGCTTCACACCTAAGTGTAAGCCTAATCTGCTACCTCTGACAATCTTTCATCACATGGCAAGCACATATAAAAGCGCGTCCCTTGTTCTTCGCGATTTTCACAAAGGATTTCCCCTTTATGAATTTCAACGATTTGCTTGACGATACTTAGCCCCAGCCCTGTCCCTTCCACATCCATCACCCCTTGTGCCCGATAAAAGCGGTTATAGATATGCGGCACATCTTCGTCTAAAATCCCAATCCCATGATCGGCAACCCCAATAGTGACAAAGTCATCATCCTGGGTCATAGTGACGTCAATATTTGTTCTCTTCGGCGAATATTTCGCCGCATTGCTGATTAGATTGGATAAAGCAATTTCAAACAATTCCGGATCAATCGGCGCCTCTATTTCATCCGGAATATCCATCAGGCAGATCGGGTGATCTTTTACGATTTCGCGTTGCTTGTCACATACCTTTTTGATAACCGCAGACACATTGATTTTTTGGGGTTTGAATTCCAGTTTGCGGTTTTCAATCCGCTGTGTAGCAATGGTATTTTCGATCAGTTTCAACAACCGCCGGACACCGTCGCGAATGCCGTGCAATCGTTTGACGGCATCCTCATCATCCAGCTTGCCTTTACGACGCAGTAAACGTTGGGCAGCGCTATCAATAATCGCCAGCGGATTTTTAAACTCATGGGAAACCACAGACACAAAAATCTTTTGCTGTTCGTTGACTTCCTGTTGGCGTTGCAGGGCAAAGGCGAGGTCTTCAGCCTGACGTTTTAACAATTCCTGCTGATCTTTAAACGATGTCACATCTGTATGCACCACGATTGTCCCGCCTGACGGGGTTTTACGTCGCCGCGTCTGAATCCAGCGCCCATCGGTCAGTTGGATTTCATCCCCACTGATCCCGGCATGGATATGGGCAAGTCGTCTTTGGCGTTCTATCTCATCTTCACCTGTGCGCAGGCTTTGCAATTCGATCAAACGTTCAACAGAGGCACCGGGTCTTAGTTCTGGCGCCATTTCCGGAAAAAAGTTCTTCACTTGACCGCTTGAAAACTCAAGTCGATGTTGATTGTCATATACTAAAATGGCGTTATCTGCCGCATTGATTGATGCAATCAGGCTCTCACGCGTGTCCTGCACTTCACGGGTTCTTTCCTCAACCAATTGCGCTAGTTTATCGTGATGGTCTTTTAGTTCATCCTCAGCCTTTTTGCGTTGGGTATAATCCAGATACTGACAGATGATTTTTTCAAGTTTACCTGCTTTGTTGTAAATCGCCGTATAACTTGACATCAGCCAAAGGTCAGCGCCATTTCCCGCGATCATGCGCTGTTCACATTGAAAGGTATCCATGGGGCGGTGGCGCACACCATCTAACCAATCAAGAAAGGCATCGCGCACATCCGGATGCAGGAATTCTTTAATATGACGGGTGTGCAGTTCACTGGAGCGATAGCCCAACAGTTGCTGCATGGCCCTGTTGCTTTCCTGAACATAAGCTTCCGCATCTATGATCGCCATGGGAACAGCGCCAAGTAAAAAAGCCTGCCTAAATTGTCGGTCAGTATAGCGCAGTCTTTCTTCGGTTTCCTTTTGTTTGGAAATATCGCGTAAAATGACCATCCAGGATTTATCGTCCAGATCTGCAACAGCAACAATCCGCACTTCGACCAACACGCTTGGGGCTTGTTTCTGCGCTAATTCGATAATCTGCGGCTCGGCAAACGGGTCCGTATCTTTTGAGTGGCGATAACTAAGGGGAAAGATCAACTGGTCAAATATGCGCGAGCCCATCAATTCAGCCAGATGGTGCCCTATAAATTCAGCTTCGGACTTGTCAAATAAACCCAGCGCCTTTTGATTACCGAATGTGATAAAACACCCTTTATCCAAAGTCACAACCGCATCAAAAGTCACATTCATGAAATGATTCAAAAACAGGTTTCGATCTGTTAAGTCACGGGTTTTTCGATAGATACTGTCTTCCAGTCCATATTGATATTGGCGATGCTGAATAAGGACCACCAACACCATCAAAGTTACCAACATGCCCAAAAAAGAAACCCCGGCCCAAATGAAAAAATATTGCTGGTGATGAGTGGCCTGAAAGGACAATTCCATCGCGCGCCCGGCAACCGTAAAGGTCGATGTAGTCATGTCTTGATTATTTTTGGGCGGCTCCCAGTTTTTTTGATAAAGGACTTTATCATGTGAACCTGTGGTATCGACGAGTTGCAACCTGTCAATCTGGGTGATGCGGCTTTTCAAAAGGTGGTCAATATAATCCCCAAAATCAAACTGCCCTAACACCACGCCTTTGACCGGTACGTCTGCACCTTCATACAATCGCTCAATGGAAAGGGCTGCCCAATAGCTTTTTTCATCCCCCTTATCAAACGCCAAAAGCGATGAGCTGACAGGGCGCATCAGCAAACGACGGTTTTGTGAGGCTGCGGTTAAAAAACCTTGCATGCCCGGCAGGTTCAACACATTCTTTTCTGCAAATCGCTCATCATTTGTGGGATGGCTCATCATCACTTTATAGCGGCCTTCCCCATCCTCATCCACACCACCAGAAATCCAGTGAATACGTTTTAAACTTGGAAAACGCACCAACGTTGTTGAGACAAAAACCTCAAAATTGACTTCAGAAAAATCGGAACTCGCCAGAATAACGTTTTTAAGCGTGTGCATCACTTCGGTGGCAGACAAAATCTCGCCTTTAATCTCCCCACCCATCGCCTTTCCCCATTGGCTGTGATAGGCCGCTTCTTCATTTTCAAGCCACAGGCGCATGACCCCGCCAACAGATACGGACAGAAAAACACCAAAAAGACCGATCAGAATGAAACCGATCAGCCCCCTTTTTTCATACAGGAAATCATTTTTTTTCATTTTTTGCATGAATTCCTCACACCCCACCCCATATCTTACACTAGGCCACAAAATTAAATAAGGGGTTAACCATGTCAGATCATGTCTATAAAAAAGTCGAACTTGTTGGATCGTCCAAAACATCCATCGAAGATGCCATCGAAACAGCCCTCGCCAAGGCACATAAAAGCCTGAAACATATCGACTGGTTTGAAGTTCAGGAAACCCGCGGCCATGTCGTTGATGGCAAAGTCGGCCACTACCAAGTCGTCCTCAAAGTTGGTTTTCGCCTTGAATAAATAAAAATCGCGCGTATATTGCGCGCCATGTCAGATAAAACCAAAAAACTTGATCGCCGCTTGAGCGTTGCCCCCATGATGGACTGGACGGATCGTCATCAGAGGGTGTTTATGCGTGGCTTGACGAAAGAGACCTTGCTTTATACCGAAATGGTGGTCGCCCCGGCGATTATCTTTGGCAAGGATGGGCCCGGGCGTTTTTTGGATTATAACGAGATTGAACATCCTGTTGCCCTGCAACTGGGCGGCAGTGATCCAGACCAACTGGCAGAATGTTGCAAAATCGCGCAAAAATGGGGCTATGACGAGATTAACCTGAACGCAGGCTGTCCCAGTGATCGGGTAAGTGCCGGACGTTTTGGGGCCTGTTTGATGGCCGAACCGGACTTGGTTGCTGACTGTATCAAGGCGATGCAGGATGCCTGTGATCTGCCCATTACATTGAAACACCGCATCGGGATTGATGATCTGGACAGTTATGAATTGCTGGCCAAGTTTATTGATACAGTGGCCCAAACAGGGTGTGAGACCTTTATCGTTCATGCACGCAAGGCCTGGCTGAAAGGTCTAAGCCCAAAACAAAACCGCGAAATCCCACCCTTGCGCCACGATATCGTGCATGAGGTCAAAAAAGATTTCCCCCATCTTGAAATTATCCTCAACGGCGGGATATTAACTGTTGAAGAAGCCGTAAACCATCTGGATAAAGTCGATGGTGTCATGATCGGGCGCGCAGCTTATGAGACGCCTTATATCATGGCCAATGCTGATCAGGTAATCTTCGGGTGTGATACCCCGATTACAGATCGCATGGCTGCGCTTGAACAGTTCCTGCCCTATGTGGAAGAACAAGTCAGCAAGGATGTTTATTTACGCCATATGGCCAAGCACCTGTTTGGCCTGTTTCAAGGGTTGCGCGGGGCGAAAGCCTGGCGACGTTATATCAGCGAACATATGTTTGAAACAAATGCCGGACCTGAAGTCCTGCAAAAAGCAGCCGAATTGATTGAGGCTTAACAACGCTTTCTTCTTGAATAGAAACCGCCAGAACATTATAAAAATATAAACTACACACGAAAGCAACGTCCGTGCCCATACGCAAAGTATATTGGAGCGACAAGCTCTCAACCGAGTTATGCACCCTTGACAAGGATCATCAAAACCTGATTGAAGCGTTTAACGATTTCGTTCAGGCCATCCACGATGAACAGTCAACGGATAGACTATGCGATATGTTTCAGGACATGATCGACGAGATCCTGCGTCATTTTGCCTTTGAAGAAAAAATGATGAAGAATATCCAGTTCACAGGATATCTTAAACATAAACAGCATCACGAAACCTTGGCCAAAGATGCCAGTGAAGTCCTGGAAGAATTACGCAACAGCGATAGTCCAAAAGATACACTGGCGTCGGCTAATTTTTTGCGCGCACTCGTGCTCAAACATATGGTTGAGCAGGATCTGGAGATCAAAGAATATATCTTGCAGGGGCTTTAATTACTTGCTGCAGTAATATTCAATCAAATATGGAAACTCTTTTTTCGCCGTCCATTGCACAACATCAAGCGGGTTTTTATCCGTTGGCACCTGATTTGTCGGTAGCATGCCCACCTGTTCATTTGCGCAATCCGCATAAACCGTCAGGTTCATCGGATCAGCATATTCCTGAATCATCACCAAGGCCCCTTCAACAACATCCGTTTCAGGGATCTGGTAAGGTTCTTTCTTGGCATTGATGGCGACAAAATGAGACACACGTGGAACAAGGAACGTCCACGGGGCAAAGATGCTGGAAGTGCGATATTCCTGTTGAACAATGATATCGTCATCATAACTGGCAACCATACGATCAAACCAACTATAGCTCATATAGATATTAAATGAAAACAAGGTGATGCCCGCGATCATCGGCAACAGGAATTTAGGGAGTTGCACACGTAAATATCGTGCAATCGCCCAAATTGGCCCACACACAACAAAGACCAGACAGACGGCAATCAAAATTGTCCACATAAGGAAATCTTCTTTTATCCAGAGATTACAAAAGGTCCGTGAAAATGCGAGAAAACTTAGGGTTTGTCAATCTTTTGACCACCTAAAAGGTTATTTATTTCGAAACATAATCTCGCGTAACGTGATCTGTTCGCCTTTCGCTGCTTTATGGGCAAGCTGGGCGAGAAATAATTCCCCGGACGCCACCGCATCAACCAAGGCATTATGGGCACGATAGCGCGGCAAGTTATAGCCTTCACGTGCTTTGGCCAGACGCAACACACCGCCGTCAATGGGCTGGTTGCGTTGTTGGCGATTACGTTTTTCAAGCTCCAGCGTATCCACCGCACGGGTCAACAGCGGATAGCCGTAAATCCGTTCACAAGCCGCATTTAAAAATCCGATCTCAATCGGGGCATGATGAGCAAGCAACACCCGACCAGATAACGCCAGCAATACATGGGGGAGAATTTCTTCCAACGGTTCAGCCTCTGCCAGACGGTCATCGGTCAGGCCATGCACAATCACGCTATCTTCCGGCAGGGCATGTGATGGTTTCACCAAATAATGCGCAGATTCAGACAGAACCACATTTTGATTAACAATCGGGGCAAAACCAATACTCAGTATTTCATCTTTTTGCGGGTTTAATCCGGTCAATTCCAGATCGATGCACAGAAATTCCAGCTCCTTATAATCCGTTTCCGGCCAAGGGATCGGTTTTCTGTAATAATCTTTCATTGGTCCGTCCGGCATCCGGATCAAGTACCATTCACGGCGCAGGTCCGGCCCCAATAGGCGCTTCCACATATCCCCATATCCCTTTTTCTTATGTGTAAGCCGAGGCCAGAGCAGACTGCATGGTTTTGACCACATTAAAGGCATCTTTTAAGTGGTTGCGTTCAAAATGAGACATATTTTCCGGCGCCATAAAGTTATCTGCCTTTTCACCATTCTGGATTTGTTTAGCCTGATGGCGCAGACGGGTAATGCTGATAAATTCCAACGCATCTAGCAGATCGTTTGCCCCATCCTGTGAAATCACTTTTTGTTCCACAGCTGCTTTCAGGCGGTCTTCGGTATTAATCTCACTCAATCCGACATCCAGCGAATAGGTGCGCGCCAGATCAATGATCGGCACCACGCCATTATGTTTCAGATCAAAGGTATGATTATGTTCTCCCCCCCGGATCAGCACAAAATTTTTAAAGAAGCCGAGCGGCGGTTGATGTGACAGCGCATTCCCCGCCATAAAGGACAGGAAAATCCGGTTGCCTGTGGATTTTTCAATCACATATTTGCGCAACTCTTCATAAAGACTCTCGTCCCCATGCAGCGCGCGCATGTCAAAGAAAATGCTCGATAACATCAAAGCTTCCGGCTCAGGCGTGTCAATCCATCTTGAAAAATATGACTTCCATCCGTGCAAGGTCACGCGCCATTTATCGTTGGTGGCCATGACATCCCCGGGGCAATAGACATAGCCACAGGCGTTTAAACCATCACAGACAAATTTCGCAAGGGTGCGGAAATAATCCCCGTGTGTGGCTTCATCATAACTGTCATCCAGAATAATCCCGTTATCCTGATCCGAAAGCGCGGTTTGTTCATGACGCGCTTCTGACCCCATAACGATCCAAGCGTATGGGATCGGCGCAGTCCCCAGTTTTTCTTCGGCCATTTGCAGCAAACGCCGGGCAATCGCATCGGTTACGGTGGAAACCACATGGCCGATATTATGTGCTGTTGCCCCGCCATTGACCAAATTCATTACCATGGTCGGGACCTGCTTGACAACTTCTTGCAGCCCTTCAATGGTTTCGCGTTTATAAATGTCACCGACCAGAAACACCATGGAAGTCGATTGCTTCTGCACAATATTTGTATTGGTGATAACGCCAGTCGTTTGACCGCCATCAATAACAGGCAAATGGCGAATATTCTTTTGCGACATCAGCAGCATGGCATCAAACAGATAATCTTCCGCATCAATACAGATGGGATTAGCCGTCATGATATCGCTTAACGGGCGGGCAATATCATAGCCTTTGGCAACAACACGATTGCGCAAATCTTTATCTGTCACAATCCCGACGATTTTATCCTGATCGGTAATCAAAAGACAGGATACACCTTCTTTCGACATGACGCCTGCGGCTTCTTGGATACTGACCGTTGGGGCAATCGTGACCGGCCCTGCACGGCGGATCATATCGCGCACTTTGGTTGAAACTAGCCCCATATCCTCATTCGTCCCACCTTTGGAATGGGCCTGTGCACTACGCAACCTTTCCCCCCCCAAGGGCGCAAAGAAAAAGGCAAACTGGGGATGGTTATCTCTTAAATTATTGAATTCTTCGACGGGCAGAAGATAAAGCAGGCTGTCTTCAATAGCTTCACAGCGATTGACCGCCACGCCGCGCATGATGGCACGCACGCCAAAACATTCCCCTTCGGACAGGCGGGCCAGCAGATTGCCATCCGGGTCCAGGGTTTCAATCGCACCAGTGCGTACAACCCATAAAAACTTGTTTTCTTCGCCCGGTTCAAACAAAACTGTCCCGCGACGGGCGTATCGAACTTCGATGGCTTTGGGCAACGTCTCCAACGCCTCTTCGGGCAACAGATCAAAGGGATGATGTATCTTTAAAAAGTCTCTGATCTCAATCAGTTCAATATCCATAAAGCCCCCCATTAGATATCTTAATTTTCTTTGATCTTGGCCTTTTAATCAGGAAAGGTCAAGCGCAACCCTATTGTTATAGACCATATAAAAAACGGGCCTCACCAATCGGCAAGGCCCGTCTTTATTCGTCGAATGGTCGCTTAAGACCTAAGATAAATCTTAGTGATCTTGTGCAGCACCCGCCCCTTTCGGGATACGAATGTCTTCAACCATTGCTTCGATTTCAGCCGGAACCGGCGCCGTCATGTTCATCACGATGAACGCAACAGCAAAGTTGATGATCGCACCAACAGTACCAAATGCTTCCGGTGAAATACCGAACATGTGGTTTGCAGGTGTATTCGCCAACAATTCCGTCCCTTTGATGAAGAAGAAACCTTTGTATGCAAAGATGTACAACAATGTAGATGTGATACCGGCCAACATACCGGCAACCGCACCTGCGTTGTTCATTTTCTTAGAGAAGATACCCATCATCAAGACCGGGAAGATCGAAGAAGCAGCCAAACCAAACGCCAGTGCCACAGTCTGTGCAGCAAAGCCCGGTGGGTTCAGACCGAAGTAGCCAGCAAGAATGATCGCACCGATCATGGACAGTCGTGCATACAACAGTTCCTGTTTCTCTGAAATTTCAGGCATGCAGGTTGATTTCAACAAATCGTGTGATACGGCCGAAGAAATCGCCAACAACAGACCCGCCGCAGTAGACAGGGCAGCCGCCAGACCACCCGCAGCAACAAGTGCGATGACCCAGTTTGGCAGACCAGCGACTTCAGGGTTCGCCAGAACCATGATGTCGCGGTCAACTTTAACCATTTCATTGCCTTTCCAGCCCCATGCAGCGGCTTTAGCAGCGAACTCTTTATTTTTGTCGTTATAATACTGGATTTTGCCATCGCCATTCTTGTCTTCAAACTTCAACAGGCCGGTTGCTTCCCAGTTTTTGAACCATTGCGGACGCTCGTCATAAGCGAGGTTACCGTCAGGTGCACCAACTTCGCCAACTTGGATTGAGTTCATCAGGTTCAAGCGAGCCATAGCACCAACAGCAGGGGCTGTTGTGTACAGGATCGCGATGAAGACCAACGCCCAACCCGCAGACGCACGCGCATCACGTACTTTCGGTACTGTGAAGAAGCGAATGATAACGTGCGGCAGGCCAGCTGTACCAATCATCAAAGAGAATGTGTAGAAGACGATATTAATCGTGTTACCTTTTTGCGCTGTATATTCAGCAAAGCCAAGGTCTGTGATAACACTGTTCAGCTTTGTCAGCATTGCTGTGCCATCAGATGTGGCAGCAAACAAGCCGATTTGCGGCAGCGGGTTGCCTGTCAGGTTCAACGAGATAAAGATCGCCGGAACAGTATAAGCAAGGATCAATACACAGTATTGCGCGATCTGAGTGTAAGTTACACCCTTCATACCACCCAATACAGCGTAGAAAGCCACGGTGATCATACCGATGATCAAGCCTAATTCATAGGACACTTCCAGGAAGCGACCGAACGCAACGCCGATCCCTTTAACCTGACCGATAACGTATGTGATAGACGCAACAATCAGACAGCCAACCGCAACAACGCGTGCGGTTGTGGAATAGAAACGGTCCCCAACGAATTCCGGCACAGTGAATTTGCCGAATTTACGCAGGTAAGGTGCCAGCAACAGTGCCAAAAGCACGTAACCACCGGTCCAACCCATCAAGAAGATGGAGGCGTCATACCCCATAAAGGCGATCAGACCCGCCATTGAAAGAAAAGATGCCGCTGACATCCAATCAGCTGCAGTTGCCATACCATTGGCAATAGGGTGTACACCGCGACCCGCAGCATAGAATTCACCCGTTGAGCCAGCTTTGGCCCAAATAGCGATACCAAAGTAGAGCGCAAAAGAGCCGCCCACAAAGATATACGTAAGTGTTGATAAATCCATTTTAAGTCATTCCCCAGACGAAATCAGTCTTCGCGTACGCCAAAATCAGCGTCAATTTGTGCCATTTTCTTGGAATAGATAACAATCAGAGCCAAGAAAACATAAATTGAACCTTGTTGTGCGAACCAGAAGCCCAGTCCAACACCACCGAACGGTACCATTGTGTCCAACGCGTCGCGCAGGAGAATACCAAAACCGTAAGAGCAAATAGCCCATACGACAAGAAGCCAAGTTACGAGGCGAATGTTTGCTGCCCAGTAGCCTTGTCCGTCATGATCACTCATTAAAAAAAGCCTCCCCTACTAATCGAGAGCTTCCGCCCCTATTTGGAGCGGATATTTTTGTTTACAAAATATTCATACAGCAACTTTGTTTCAACCGAAGCGCTGTAACCCGCATTTTTGTACCTTAATAACTCCCCCATGGTCCAGTCATCAATGCAAAAAAAATTTATAAAAATTAAAAAAATGTATGGGCTACAAACATAATCTCGCAAGTGCGAACAGACCCTCGAATTTTATCCCCATGCACTCAGCCTTTATTTTCTGCTGCCCTCCGAGAAGTCAATGCGTAAATGGCACAATTCTGCGGTTTCTGGTATTACCGACTATTTTTTTTGCATTGCTGCGCCGCAATATGCGTTTTTTTCATGCCAGAAACGAGAATCTCGCATAGCTTCGACGAAAGAATCTTAAGAAATCTGTATAAAAAAAGGATTTTCGCAGAAACAAAAACCCTTTTTTCAACGGCAAAACGTGCCTATTTTTTAATCATATCAGCCGTCTTCACGGGTTTCACGGATCATACGTAAAAAGTCCCGCACTTCCCGGTCCAGCCCGGTAATCGCATCACCCATCTGGTCCACCGATGATTGTAAATGCGTCGCCTGATCCCCTGAAATTTGCGCCCCTTCGCGAACTTGCGCGATGGTGCTGGTCACTTCAGCCGCACCCGCTGCGGCCTGTTGAACATTGTTGGAAATCTCGCTGGTCGCAGCACCTTGCTCTTCCACGGCGGCAGCAATGGTGGAGGCAATTTCATTGACCGTTTCCACCGTCTCAGCCACCGTTTTAATGGCCTGAACCGTGCCAGCGGTTTCTTCCTGAATAGAATTAATTTGTATGGCAATTTCTTCGGTTGCCCGTGCGGTTTGGTTGGCTAGGTTCTTCACTTCAGTCGCCACAACGGCAAAACCTTTACCCGCTTCGCCCGCACGTGCAGCTTCAATGGTGGCGTTCAGAGCCAACAGGTTGGTTTGTGCGGCAATATCATTGATCAAATTCACCACCTCGCCAATCTTTTCAGCCGAACTGGCCAAGCGTCCAACCATTTCATTGGCCCGTTCAGACTCATTGACCGCTTCTTGCGTCGTGCTTGAAGAGAGCTGAACTTGGGAGCTAATCTCATTAATTGATGCGGACAGTTCTTCCGTTGCAGAGGCCACCGCATTAGCATTGCTTGATGATTCTTCCGCACTTGAAGCCACCACCACCGTCTGATCGATGGAGCTTTTGGAAATCTCAGCCATTTGACTGGCATCCGTTTTCATCTTATCTGCAGATTGGGTCATGGCAGATATGGTTTTACCCAGCGTGACTTCTAATTGTTCGGCCATACGTTCCCGGTCTTGGGCCCGTTGAATGCTGGCTGCACGCAAGGTTTCCTGTTGCTGAGCTTCCAATTCCAACATGCGTTTTGCATTATCGCGAAACGTTTCCAACGCCGTGTTCATTTTGCCAATTTCATCATTGCGCCGACGCCCACGAATTTCCAGATCGTAATTGCCCTTTTGCAATTCTTCAATCATCTGAACGGATGCGGTCAGCGGTTTTCGAATGATCGAGCGCCCAATCAACAGTAAAGAGGCACTCAGCACAATCACCAACACAACAGCCACAATAACCATATCAGAAACAATGTTATCGGCGGCTTGTGTCAGTGTGACGGTTGGAATCGTAACTTCAACCACCCAACGAGTATCCACATCCATGATCGACACTGGCAGGAAAATGTGATGAGCATCGCCAATTTCTTCCACAACAATCTCATTGTCAGAAAGTTTTTTGAAAACATTAAGCTGAACAGCATCATCTTCACCTAAGGTTTGCCCGATCTTTTCTTTATTTGGATGGGCCACCCATGTTTTCTTCGCAGAAATTAACGAAACCGTTCCTGTTTCCATTGGCTTTAATTTTGAAAACTCTTCTGCCAAATCATTTACGGATGTATCAACACCAACCACCCCAATCATTTTACCAGCAGAGCTCCTGATCGGATATACGAATGAAGGCAGCAAAATATTTACTCCTTCAATTTCATACATCGTCGGGTCTAAAAGATAAGGTGTTCCCGTTTTCATCGGGATATTATAGTAATCTCCCGTTGGATCATCGGGTCCCTTATCCAAACTTGTCAAATGGTAAGGTTTAACTCCATTTCCAAAATTGTAAAAATATGTAACATATCGTCCACTTTCTTCATTAAAGGGCTTTTTGTTTCTATATAAATCATCTTTGCCATCAAAAGCATTTGGCTCAAACCCAGCCCATGCCCCTGCCAATTCAGGGTGCGCATGCATTGTATCTTCAAGAACCGCATTAAACACAGTACGCTCCAACACATCGGAACGTCGTAAAGAGATGAAAGTTTTTTGTAACTCTTTTGCCACAAGCATCGCATTATCAAGTCTTTGTTTCACTTCTTGAGCATGCTTTCGCCCAATTTCCGAAGCACTTTGCAATGATAGAAGAAGCGTTTCGTTAGATGCCTGTTTAGCAGAAATTGAAATCCCCACGACCAAACAGATTGTGACAATTACTGATGACAGCACCGTCATCTTGCCACTTAAAGGTAAGTTGCCCCACATATTCAGTCTCCCTCACTGTGTACCTGAACCCACACAAAATGATACATAATTTTTTATGCATTACACATAGATAATTAAACTCCAACTTCAAGAAGATAGATCTCTAAAGTTACATTTTTGTGTCTTTGTCCTTCCTCAATTCAGTTCTTTCGTATAAAAAGAAAAGAAGCATTGGGTGATATGAAAATATCGATCTAACAGGACATATAAAATTGGCATCAAATCATATGCAGCATAAAAAGCGGCGTCCCTTGACGAGCCGCCAGGAAAATGGGGACACGACCCCTTTATATGCCGCCCTTGATTTAGGGACGAACAACTGTCGTATGTTGATTGCCAAACGCACCGCCCAGGGCTTTCGCGTGGTTGATTCTTTTTCCCGTATTACCCGTCTGGGCGAAGATGTGGCCCAAAGCGGTCGTTTAAGTAAAGATGCGATGGAACGCACCATCAAAGCCTTGGCCGTCTGTTCGAGAAAACTCAAAAGCCGCAATGTTAACTTTGTGCGCAGCGTCGCAACCGAAGCCTGTCGCCGTGCTGACAATGCAGACACATTTCTGGACCGCGTAAAAAAAGAAACCGGCATTTTATTAGAAGCCATCCTGCCTGAAGAAGAAGCCAAGCTCGCTTTAACGGGGTGTGCCTCCCTTCTTAGTCTCCACAAACCCAAAGCCCTTGTATTTGACATTGGTGGTGGCAGTACCGAGATTATGTGGATTGAACTGGACCGTCTAGGCGATCCACAGGTGATTGATGTTATCTCTCTGCCCATTGGCGTTGTCACCGTGTCCGAAAAATATGCCCAAGACGATGATGTTACCCCTGAAAACTACCAGATCATTCAGGACCATGTGACCAAAGCCATTCAGGATTTCAGCCTGAAAAATAACATTCCCGGCCATGTGGATGCAGGTCAGGTGCAAATGCTCGGCACCTCCGGGACCGTGACGACTTTAGGGGCTATCCATCTGCGTTTGCCACGTTATCTTAGATCCAAGGTTGATGGTATGCGCCTGCCCTTTGATGAAATTCATCGTGTCTCTGACAAACTGATCAAGATGGATTGTATCCAACGCGCCGCCCATCCCTGTATCGGGTCCAGTCGCGCCGATCTGGTTTTGGCGGGATGTGCCATTCTCGAAGCCTTATGTAAACTATGGCCGGTGGGTGAGTTGACCATTGCAGACCGCGGTATTCGCGAAGGTATTTTGCTAAAACTTATGCGTGATCAAGACTAATCCCTTTATTTCTGCTATAAAGAAGACTAAATAAGCGCCCAGCCCTTTACTTTATCTATATATGTGCAGCCATGTCTCAGACTAAAAAATGGAAAACCCCACAAGCCCGACGCGACAAAACTGTGCGCGTGAAAACCGCACGCGGGCGCAAAAGCTCTTCTACACGCTGGCTGCAACGTCAACTTAATGACCCTTATGTACAGGAAGCACGTCGTCTGGGCTATCGTTCCCGTGCGGCATTTAAATTGATAGAACTGGATGACCGTTTCAATTTCTTAAAACCGGGTCAGAAGATCGTTGATCTTGGCTGCGCACCGGGGGGGTGGACTCAGGTTGCGGCAGAACGTATCCAAGCAGAGAAAAACCCAAATGGTCATGTCATTGGTATTGACTTACAAGAAGTCGAAGATATCCCGGGCGCAACTTTGCTGGTCGGTGATTTTATGGAAAATGATGCCCCGGACCGTCTGAAAGAAGTTATCGGCGGCAGTGTTGATGTGGTCTTAAGCGATATGGCCGCTGCTGCAAGTGGTCATCCCCAAACCGACCATCTGCGTATTACGGCTCTTGTTGAGTTAGCCGTTTATTTTGCAGAAGAAGTTCTAAAAAAAGATGGCTGGTTTGTTGCCAAAGTCCTGGCTGGCGGGACTGAAACCGAATTGCTGCAAACAATGAAGAAAATTTTCACCAGTGTCAGGCATGCAAAGCCACCGGCAAGCCGCAAAGATTCCTCAGAAACTTACGTGATTGCCAGTGGCTTTCGCGGGAAGAATGAATATTCGAATTAATCGACCTGTTTTTCGAAATATTCGCCTTCCAAACTTTCCAACCCTTTGGTGAAGGCCCCCAAACCTTGGCTCCGTAACGGGATGAATGGTTTTTCCTGTTTAATACAAATTCGTTTAATTTCTCGCGTGGCTTCATGGCTCACACAAGTAACGGGAAACATGACTGCATCTGCCTGTGCAAGAATGCTTTGCAAACGGGCCTGTCCGTCATGCAACCCCCCATCATGGTGAATGAACTGACCGTTCTTTTCTTCAACTTTTTTGCGAAAGAATGCTGCTTGTTTGGTCTGTCCGCCAATATAAGCTATGCAGCGCCCGCATAGATCGGAATTTGCCACAGGACAGCCTTCACTTTGCATACAAGCTGTAATCTCTGGCATTGCGACTACTTGTTGTTTGATGTTGGCTTTTAAGTCTTGATTATCATTTTGCGCCTGCGTTAACTTATCCTGTAACTCATTGGCACGATCCGTTTCCTGCAAAACGCGCATGGTCAGACAGTCAATGCGTTTTTCAAGTCGAGCGATGGTATCGCCGTCACGTTCAGCCAACAAACGAGCTTCCAGTTCATCCGATTTGCTGGCTTTGATTTCAGCTTCTTTCAAATCCACTTTTAATTGGCCGATCAGTTGATCGCGTTTAACCTGTGCCTTACGACTGCTTTTGCGCAAAATATCGAGCTCGGCCTTTAACTGCTCATTTTCTGAACGAAGAGAAGCGATCTCGCGGTAATCGGCCCGATTAGCCGCCCCTTCCAGATGAGACAGCATGTGAACTTCGCCGTAAACCTGTCCCAACAGATCGGTAGATGAATTGGGGTGCGTCAAAATAGACCAAAAAGCGCCAGAGATATCGCCTTCGTTCATGGCTTCTGCCCATTTTTCTTCCAGTTCCTGTGATGTTTTCAAACGGGAAAAAGCCTTGATGGTACGATTGAATTTGCGATCCAGATATTTATGTAAAAGCTTACCGACCCCATTGTTATAATGGGCTTGTGACACAAAAAAGGAATGAAGCTTATAATTTGCCGTACGACCTTCAAAGTCAGGAGCCTGACATTTTGTTGCAATTTTTTTGATATCGGCCTGCGTCAAACATGTGCCAACGACCGGACAATGTAAATGCATCTCCAGTTCCCATAATTTGCGACGTTTCGTTCGCACCTTAAGGTCACCTTCCTTGATGATATGTTTTGCTAATGCATCACACATAGTAAACTCCGAACCTTCAAAAACAAACTTGGGCCTGCGACCTTAAGGAGAAGAAGAAAATGACCGAAGGCCCAAGTTGTCGTTTCACAGTGCTTCTGGGTGAAGCAAAGAAACGATATTAATAATCATTATCATTTGCAAGAAGTTTTTTTGCTTTTTTTTGGCTTTCCTGATTTTTTCCTTTAAGATCAGCACTATGAAAACTGAAGACACCCCCTTGAAAGACCCGGTTTCTCCGGGTCTTGGCATCTTAAGTGCCCTGTTTATTGCCGCTTTATGGTCTGGATTCATCGTGGTTTCACGTATGGGGGCACAAAGCCCGTTGACGGTTTATGACATGGCGGCCCTGCGATTTGGCTTTGCCGGATTAATTCTTTTACCTGCCACCTACCTATGGTGGCCTTTTCGCCTGAATATCTGGCAAATCCTGATCCTTGCTGCAGGAACGGGTGTACCATATGCCTTGTTTGCCTATGCCGGTTTCCTTTTTGCCCCAGTTTCCCACGGCGGTGTCTTTATTAACGGAGCCTTACCCGTCTTCACCACCATCGTCAGCCTTGTCTGGTTAAAAGCCTACCCGAACAAACGCACCTGGTTTGCCATCTTTGTCATTTTGATCGGCTGTGGGCTGACCGCCTTTGCCAAGGACGGTCTCGGCGGGTCGGACAGCTGGATTGGCGATCTGCTCTTTATGGCTGCTGCACTCGTCATGGCGGTTTATATGCCCGCAACCAAAATCTGGAAACTGACCCTAAAAGAACTGTTAAGCCTTGTACCTTTTGTCAACGCCATCCTGTTTTTACCGATCTGGTATTTCTTCCTGCCCAGCAATATGGGCGAAGCCAGCACGTTCGACATCTTGCTTCAGATGCTCTATCAAGGCTTAGGGCCAAGTCTTTTGGGACTCGTCTTCTTCTTTTTAGCCATCAAGCATCTTGGCGCTACACCGACGGCGGCTATTCTTGCCCTTGTGCCTTCCATTGCCGCGCTCATGGGTATTCCGCTTCTGGGTGATATTCCCCATATTTCTGAATGGGTTGGCATGGGATTGGTGACGACCGGTATCTGGATAACCTTGCGGGCGAAATAAAATATCAAATCTGCAAACAAACTTGTGGAAGTTTGGTAAGACCTGTGTATATATAACGCGCCAAATCCGATAACACCCCGTGCACATGGAGATGGCCGTGACTATTAAAGAAGCTTTGACCTTCGACGACGTTTTGCTCGTACCCGCAGAATCCGACGTCCTTCCCGCAACAGCGAACACCACCACATCCCTGACGAAAGACATTCGTCTGAACATTCCGTTAATCTCTGCCGCCATGGATACAGTGACAGAAAGCCGTTTGGCGATTGCCATGGCCCAGTTTGGTGGCATCGGGGTCATCCACAAAAACCTTGATATCGCAGAACAGGCCTCCGAAGTGCGCAAGGTCAAGAAATTTGAATCCGGTATGGTTGTCGACCCGCTGACCTTCCCGCCAGATGCAAAACTTGCAGAAGTTTTGGCGAAAAAAGAAGAAGTCAAATTTTCCGGCTTCCCGGTTGTGGAACGTGGCACAGGCAAACTGGCCGGTATTATTACCAACCGCGACATGCGTTTTGCCGAAAACCCGGACCAGCCAATTTCTGAACTGATGACTAAAGACGGTCTTGTTACCGTAAAAGAAGGTGTTTCAGGCGACGAAGCCAAACGCCTACTTCACCAACACCGTGTTGAAAAATTGCTGGTGGTGGATGATAAATATCGCTGTATCGGCCTGATCACTGTACAGGATATCGACAAAGCCGAGACAAACCCGAATGCCTGTAAAGACAACCAGGGCCGCTTGCGCGTTGCTGCTGCGACTGGCACAGGCGATAGCGGTTGGGAACGTTCCATCGCTTTGATCGATGCTGGCGTTGACGTGCTGGTTGTTGATACCGCCCATGGTCATTCACGCGGTGTGATCGATCAGGTTGCCCGTATCAAAAAGCAACACCCGAATACACAAGTTATCGGTGGTAACATTGCAACCGCGGCGGCGGCGAAAGCCCTGATTGATGCAGGTGCGGATGCGGTTAAAGTCGGCATTGGCCCCGGTTCTATCTGTACGACCCGGATCGTTGCCGGCGTTGGTGTCCCGCAATTAACCGCTGTTATGAATGCGGTTGAAGAAGCCGATAAGGCTGGGGTTCCGGTCATTGCCGATGGCGGGATCAAACATTCTGGTGATATCGCAAAAGCCATTGCAGCCGGTGCAAGCTGCGTCATGGTCGGGTCCATGCTGGCAGGCACACATGAAGCCCCGGGCGAGGTCTTCCTGTATCAAGGTCGTTCTTATAAATCTTATCGCGGTATGGGGTCCATGGGCGCGATGGCGCGTGGTTCTGCGGATCGTTATTTTCAAGCCGATGTAAAAGACGACATGAAATATGTCCCAGAAGGGATTGAAGGTCGCGTGCCTTATAAAGGCGAAGCCAGCGCCATCGTTCACCAAATGGTTGGTGGGTTGAAATCTTCTATGGGCTACACAGGCTGTGCCACTATCGAAGAAATGCGCAAAAACTGCGAATTCAACCGCATCACAAACGCAGGTCTTCGTGAAAGCCACGTCCATGACGTGACCATCACCCGCGAAGCCCCGAACTATAGCGGTCGCTCCTAACCCCTTTTCAAAGGGGTAACCGCATTGTAAGTTAGAACCCCTGTCTTCGGGAGGCAGGGGTTCACTCCTTTTCAGGTCAGATATTTTCATGAAACCAGCCGCGCGTCTCCAATCCGCTATTGAAATTCTCACATCCGTTTTTGAAGGTAAACGCCCCGCCGATGCGGTCATTGGCGATTATTTTAAAGCGCGGCGCTATGCCGGGTCGAAAGACCGCCGATCAATTAACGAGACTGTCTATGGAATTTTACGCAAACGCGCCAAACTAAGCTGGCTGGCCGACAGGTTTGAAATTTCTAAAAGCCCGCGCATTCTGGTGTTGATGGATTGTATCTTCAAAGAAATGGACATCGATCAGCTTTTCACAGGTGATCAATATGCACCCGCCCCCCTAAAAGGCAAAGAGCTGGAAATCCTGCCGCTTTTGGCAGAATGCGATTTTTCCGATGCACCTGATGATGTCCGTCTTGAATATCCCGCCTTTCTGGATCATGATTTAAAGGACTCTTTAGGCGACAATTTTGAAAATATCCTCATTGCCCTAAATGAAGAAGCCCCGCTTGATCTGCGCATCAATGCCTTGCATGACGATGCTGCCCGTGCAAAAGACCTGCTCGCCACACAAAACATTGAAACAGAACAAGGGACTTTTTCTCCCTTATGTTTGCGCAGTGCCAAAAAAGTCAAATTAGGGGGCATTCAGGCTTATAAAGACGGGCTTGTAGATGTGCAGGATGAAGGATCCCAACTGATTGCGCTTTTGTCCCAAGCCAAAGATTGCGAACTGGTGATGGATTTTTGCGCTGGTGCGGGCGGTAAGACCTTGGCACTGGCGGCCGAGATGGAAAATAAGGGGCATCTTTATGCCCTCGATATTTCCTCTACCCGGCTTTACAAGATGAAACGTCGTCTTGAACGTGCAAAAATTGACAATGTTATTCTAAATCCGATCCGCAGCGAAGCTGACCCTTGGCTGAAACAATTTGAATTGCGCGTGGATCGTTTATTGATTGATGCGCCCTGTTCCGGTATCGGGGCATGGCGGCGCAATCCGGAAAGTCGCTGGAAACTAAGCGAAGAACTTTTAGACGATATGCTTGGACGTCAAGAACGCATCCTGCAAAATGCCGCCCCGCTTGTCAAACCGGGTGGTCTTATGATCTATGCGACCTGTTCCTTGTTGAAACGCGAAAACGAAGACCAGATCGAGAAATTCCTGAAAAAGAATGACAATTTTGCCATCATAGAAATCAAGGATTCCTGGTCTGACCGTTTCAACACAGACTGCCCCTTTGATGGTAATTTTATGACCATGCGCCCGGACATTCATAAAAGTGATGGGTTCTTCTGCGCTGTGCTGGAACGGACAAACTGATGGAATTTCTTTCGCTGGAAACATTGGCCTTTCTGTTTGCCATCGGCGCCCTGTCCGGCTGGATTGACTCCATTGCCGGTGGTGGCGGGCTGGTCGCCCTACCTGCCCTGCTGTCTGCAGGATTAAGCCCCGCACAAGCACTTGCCACCAACAAATTACAAGGCAGCTTTGGCACCTTTGCCGCTACAGCCAATTTCCTGCGTAAAGGTCATTTAAATCTGATCGATATCTGGCCCATGATTGCCCTGACCTTTATCGGGTCAGCCTTGGGCACCATCCTCATTCAAAACCTGGAACCATCTTTCCTAATCGATATCATTCCGTTTTTATTATTGAGCGTCGGGCTTTACTTCCTCTTTCAACCCCAAATAGGACAGGAAGACCGCAAAGATCGTATTGGCCTTTGGGGTTTTTCTTTTATTTGCGGATTCAGCATCGGTTTCTACGATGGATTTTTTGGCCCCGGTACAGGATCCTTTTTCGCCATTGCCTTTATCGCATTGATGGGGTTTAACCTTTTAAAAGCGACCGCACATACCAAGGTTCTGAACTTTACCAGTAACATCGCCTCTCTGGCCTTTTTCATCATGGGTGGGCAAGTTATCTGGATTGTTGGGCTGGTAATGGCCATGGGACAAATGATCGGTGGTTTTGTCGGTTCACACATGAGCATGAAACATGGCGCCAAAATCATCCGCCCCTTGCTGGTTGTCATTTCTTTTGCCATGACAGCAAAACTGGTCTGGTCGACACCAGATCATTTGATTAATCAGTGGATTTCGGCTCTATTTGGATAGTTAGCCCTTGCATAACTACGTATTCTTACGTAGTTTAAGAAATCAACTCAAAGTCATATACATGTAAATCACACTGTAAGGCTATCACTTAGGGGCATAAGAACCTAATGCAAAGAATACGTCTATTTTTCTTTCTTTCAATTCTTATGACAGGGATTTTAATTAACCCATTACAAGCCGCACAAACAAAAGTCCTGATTGTCTATTCCCAAATCGCGGAACCCTATACCAGCTTTATGTGGCATTTTCACCAAAGCTTAAAATATGTTCCTGATCTGAAGTTTGACACAATCAACCTCAACAACCGCGAAAAAATTTTAAGTCGTCTTCTTGATAACTATCACAAAGACCAACCTGATATTATCCTTGCTATCGGGACAATTGCCTTACGCGCTGTTCGCTATCAACATATCCTTGATCAAAACATACCGGTTCTATTTGGCATGGTCAGTGACCCAATTGGTGAAGGGGTAATTGATTCATTTGATAAATTGCCGCAAAAAAGCATCAGTGGCATCAGCTTTGCCATTAACATACGTACGCGTCTGCGCGATTTGAGAAAACTTCTTCCGCATGCCAAGCGGATCGGTGTGATCTATTCCACCATGCCACAATCGGTCAGCTTTAAAAAATGGCTGGATGAAGCAGCAGCAGAAGACGAGTTCCAAGACCTTGATTTTGTCTATCGCCGCATTGGCATGTTGCCTTATGAAAACGGTCCAAAAGACATGATCCATATGGCCAAAAGACATGTGATCGACATTCAAAATCAAGTCGATGTCTACCTGTCGCCAAACGATCAAATGGGCATTCAGCCCGCCTTTTCTCAAATGATTGTCCGCGAAACCAACAAACCGGTTTTTGGCCTCTCTGAAAAAGATGTCAACGTAGATAAAGGGGCCGTTGCAGCCAGTGCGCCCCGCCTGTCAAGTGCAGGTGAAACAATGGCCCAACAACTACTGAGACTTAAGGCTGGCGAAAAGATTTTTAACATTAAACCTGAACAGCCGGAATATGACTTTCTGATTAATCAGGCCACGTTGGATTATTGCCTGAAAGCCCAATAAGTTGTTTAACTTCCTTTTTGGCCTGCTTTAGGATTTCTGCCGAAACTTCCGGATTTTCATGTGCGCGTGCTAAGCTGACGGCTCCCACCATCATGGCAAGGGCCGCATACCCTTTGTCCTGCTTTGTCTCACCGCCTAGCCATTGACCAAAGCGTGTCACAAGAGCACTGAGCCGTTGGCGTGGTTTAACGCGATGGCGGCTCATTTCCTGACTTAGTGTTGTCAATACGCAGCCCTCTTCCGGATGATCGCGGTGGTTTTCATCCAGATACCAGTCGATGACCGCATTCATCTGGGCTTTTGTGTCCGTAATCCCTTTTTCCTTTAAAAGTTCCAAGCCATCACGCACTTTATTTTCCAAAAGGACTTCTTCAAACAAGTCTTCTTTGGATTTAAAATGGGCATAAAACCCCCCTCGGGTCAGCCCGGCTTCTTCCATCACCTTATCCACACTTGCCCCACCATATCCCTTTGTTTTCCACAGGCGACGTGCGGCATCGACAATGCGGGTTCGGGTGCGTTCCTTATGACCTTCAGGATATCCCATGGGTTGCCTCTCATATTATTACTCGACAGTTTTCTAAATATGTTATACATCATATTTTAAATATGACAGTTATCATATTTAATTACAGGAGCTTTTTTCATGTCCCCCCTATTGCTAAATGTCACCCCAATTTATGCCGTCTTGCTCACCTTGCTCTACATAACTCTGACCATTCGCATTATTAAAGCGCGCTGGGCTCATAAAGTTTCCTTCATGGATGGCGGGGTCGATGAACTGACCCGTGCAATCCGTGCCCATGGTAACTTTATAGAATATGTCCCCCTTTGCCTGTTGCTTATGGCCTTTGGGGAATTAAATGGCGCAAGCGACTGGACGGTCCATATCACCGGGGCGATTCTCTTGATTTCGCGCATCCTGCATAGCATCTCTTTGGTGAAAGGCATCCTGAAAATGCGCATATGGGGGATGACAGCCACCTTTTTGTCCCTGACTTCAGCCCTGATTGTCCTGATATATTGCACTTTCATATCAAGCCTATTGTAGCCACTTAAGCCTTGATGTATGTTGCGCCCACTTTCAAAAGACGTAACTGGTGGCCCAATGACCGATCGCATTCTTATTATCGACTTCGGATCTCAGGTAACACAACTGATTGCGCGCCGTGTGCGCGAAAGCGGTGTATATTCTGAAATTCACCCCTTCAATTCCATCACCGATGACTTCTTAGATGACTATGCCCCCAAAGCAATCATCTTATCAGGTGGTCCGGCTTCTGTGACTTGGGAAGAATCTCCACGTGCACCTGAAAAAGTTTTTGAAATGGGCGTTCCCGTTCTGGGCATTTGTTATGGTCAGCAAACCATGATGCAACAGCTCGGCGGTCTGGTCGAAACATCCGATCACCACGAATTTGGCCGTGCCTTTGTTGATGTGAATAAAGAATGCGCCATCTTTAAAGGCATCTGGGACATAGGCGCAAAAGAACAAGTCTGGATGAGCCATGGTGACCGCGTCACCAAACTGGCCCCTGGTTTTGAAGTTGTCGCCACATCCGAAGGCGCGCCATACGCCGCTGTCGCCAACGAAGAAAAACAATTCTATGCCGTACAGTTCCACCCCGAAGTGGTTCACACGCCCCATGGCGCGCAACTGATCCAAAACTTCACCCATGAAGTTGCAGGTTGTTCCGGTGACTGGACCATGGCGGCTTTCAAAGATCAAGCCATCGAGGCGGTGCGTAAACAAGTTGGGAATGGCAAAGTCATCTGTGGCCTGTCCGGTGGTGTTGATAGCTCCGTCGTTGCCGTCCTGTTGCACGAAGCCATTGGCGAACAGCTGACTTGCGTGTTTGTGGATACGGGGTTCATGCGCGCCGGCGAAGCCGAAGAAGTTGTCACCTTGTTCCGAGACCATTACAATATCAAGCTGATCCACAAAGATGCCTCCGACATGTTCTTTAAGGCATTGGGTGACGAAATTGACCCTGAGAAAAAACGCAAAACAATTGGCGGTCTATTCATTGATGTCTTTGAAGAAGAAGCCAAAGCCGCAGGCGGGGCCGACTTCCTTGCCCAAGGTACGCTCTACCCGGATGTGATTGAATCTGTGTCCTTCACAGGTGGCCCAAGCGTCACCATCAAATCCCACCATAACGTTGGTGGTCTGCCAGAACGAATGAATATGGATCTGGTTGAACCGCTACGCGAACTCTTTAAAGACGAAGTCCGTGAATTGGGCCGTGAACTGGGCCTTCCCGAAAAATTCGTCGGCCGCCATCCCTTCCCCGGGCCGGGCCTTGCCATCCGCATCCCGGGTCAACCTTTGACCCGTGAAAAATGCGACATCTTGCGCAAAGCAGACGCCATCTATCTAGAAGAAATCCGCAACGCAGGCCTTTACGACGCCATCTGGCAAGCCTTTGCTGTCCTGCTGCCTGTACGCACCGTTGGCGTGATGGGCGATGCACGCACCTATGATTACGTTTGCGCGTTGCGTGCCGTCACCTCAACCGACGGCATGACCGCCGACTACTTCCACTTCGATCACGAATTCTTGGGACGCGTGACCAACCGCATCATCAACGAAGTCCGCGGCATCAACCGCGTCGTTTATGATTGCACATCCAAACCACCGGGGACGATTGAGTGGGAATAATTCCCGCCTTTAAAACATAAGCATAACAAAGGCTTAGATTTTACACAGTCTTTTCATGGTCATTCAGGGTATGTTATTTTTCAATAAGTTAGAAATTTAGCTGACGGAAGAATTACATACTCTGGTGATTATCGCTCAACATAAGTGCTCCGCAACCAAGACGTTTGTCGATCAGCACCCCATTCTCGGCGGGGATGCTATCGTTTATCGCACCCGACAGAACGGTGAAATCTACCAATTCCGCACATGGATACCGGCTGAGAAAAAATATTACCGTAAGACGTTAAAGACCCGTGATCTCGACACGGCGTTGGAACGCGGTAAACAGTTATTCTATGACATTCAGTTACAACTACGAACCGGACGTAAACTGTTCGGGTTGAAGGTCGGTGAATTGGTTGAAGAGTTCTTGAAGTATCAGGAACAACGGGTTGCTACGGGGCTAATCACCCACGGTCGATACCTGACGATCAAGACCCAACTGACCAAACATCTCTATGAATTTCTTGGTGATCGTAGTCCTAAAGTTGGTTCGAACCGGCAGATCAACGAAATTGATAAATCGAAATTCTATAATTTTGCACAGCATCGCCGATTAACGTCAGCGGGTGTTAAAGATGTTACCATCAGAAACGAACAAACCACGCTGAACGCATTGTTTAAGTGGGGATATCGCAATGGCTATATTCATTTTGAAACCGTGGACTTTGAAGAAATTCGGATACGCAACGCAGATCGACGCGATACGTTTACCTTTGAAGAATGGCGGCTAATTTACGATTATTTAGAGCAGGACTGGATTAACCGTGATGATGGCGATGATATCAACATCCTCAAGAAATTGATCCGGGATTTTTGCATCATCAAAGTTAATACCTTCATGCGATTTGGGGAACTGCGGCAACTCAAATGGGAGAATATTCGGATATTCACACAAGATGAATTCCCGGACGAAACCTTTGTTGAAATTCAGATACCCAAAGAAATTGCTAAAAATAGAAAATCCCGAACGGTTATGGCACGCGGAGGCCAGCACTTCACAAGATTGAAACAGGCTTCGAATTTCACCGGTAATAAAGACTTCATTTTCACAGATCGTCGCACGGGTAAAATTATTTCGAAGAAAAAGTTCTACACGCTTTGGGATGAAATCCTGAACGGTGCAGGAATATCCCGCGAAGGCCGGAAGTTGTCATTTTATTCGCTACGACACTTCGGCATCACCGCCAGACTATATGCTGGCGTATCTATGGAAGACCTGTCGCGACTGGCGGGGACTTCATATGCATTCATCGAAAACCACTATTCCCATGTGGACGGTAAACGCCTGATGAAGCAGATCATGAAGGACTTTACATTGGATAAAGACGGGTTCGTTCATCGTCCATGAACGTGTTTAAGATGACCCCGGACGATGTATCAGCATTGTCGCAAATCACATTGGCTGAACTGATCACCCGCCAAGAAACGTCGCGTATGAATTATATCCTGAAACAGCCGATATCACAGTTGACGTTAGATCGTTTGACCACGGGTGTATTTGCACGGTATCGGGATGATCGGTTACAGCGGGTTGGATCACAGGGCACGAACTGAATACGTTCAGCGTGGTTCACA
>JABXIG010000002.1 GCA_013373205.1 Methylocystaceae bacterium
GCTACGCTTGCTGCGTCGTTGCCTTTGGCCGAACTGTTGCAATCTGCGCCTTTCGGCGCATCTTGCCCAGTTCAAGCTGGTACCACCGTAAGCAATAAAAAAGGGCCCCCGATGGGGACCCTATTTTATTGGTTGCGGGGGTGAGCTGCCAGCGTTGGACAGAAATGAGTTATACAGTTCTGAAAGTTGCGTAAGTTATCCAGTTCCCTCAAAATCCATCTTCCAAAAACCTCTAAAGTGTGTACAGTTTTAAATAGTCATACGGAGGGAGGAATTAGTTTTGCCAAGTTCACAGTCTCTATCGATCTTAATTCTAGAAACTAGACAAGTTACCCATCAGACTATTTCTCTTGGTCCAAATGGGGAAATTGATTTCCTTGATAAACATAACTGGGACCCACAAAATCACCTAAACGATTCATCGGGGCAGCGCTTCTTTGATGAACTCTCAAGACAGACAACTAAATTTTGGAGCAAAAGAAATTTTGAACCTGATGGTATTGCCATTTCAATGCCTGGGTCGCTAGATAATAACCAGCTCATTAGGAGCTCTAGCCGACTAGGAATTAGATCCCCTTTCAATGTAGCAGAATGGAGTAACAAAACATTTTCAAAAGAAAGTTTGATTTTTCACGATGTTGAATGTCTGGCACTTGGTGAATATCAATGCACAGGAAATGCAACACCCCATCAACAACAATGCCTCGTATATGTTTTTGTAGATGAAGGGGTTGGATCAAAAATCATTATTGATGGCAAACCCTATACGGGTGCAGGATTAGCAGGGTCAATTGGCCGTATGGTTGTTCAACCTGATGGAGAATATTACGAAGCATTACGATCCAACGGTTCATTAGAAGTATTCACCAGCCGCCCTTGGATAAGCAAAAGTTTAGTATCTACATATCTATCTGAGATCGATAAAAAGTTCCCAGAAAACACGCACATTATTTTAGATTCCAAGTTCCGAAAAGCTCTGAAAGTCGCGGCTCAAAATGATAGAGAAAGTCTTACTCTTGATAGAATTGCAGATGGTTTGAATACACAAGACCCTGTTGCATTACACGTATTAGATAAAGCGGCAAGATATTTAGGCTTTGCACTTAATTCAATTTTATCCATTATCAACCCTCAACAGATTATACTCAGCGGAGGCATCATTACTGAGCTCCCGAATTTTTCGGATCTTGTTATACGGCATACACGTCAACTTTCTTGGCCTCTTGCTTGGAACAACACCTCAATTTCAATATCAAAATTAGGTAGAGAAGCTCAAATATATGGTGCTGTTGAATTATGGAAACAACACTCCAATGAAAGATGGCTAGAAAGGTAATATAATGCCCAAGGTAATTATCAATGCCGATGATTTTGGATTAACAGATGGAATTTGTGACGCCATTTATGATCTTTTTGAGATCAAAGCAATCACCAGCACGACTTTAATGACTGCAGCAATTGGGGCAGTCGATAGAATTTCTAAGTATAATCTCTCCATACTCCCTGAACAAGTCGGAGTTCACTTACAGTTAACAGGTGGTAAGCCTCTAAGCCCTTTATCTAATGTTCCATCATTACTGGACAAAAGAACAGGGCTATTTAAGGATTTTAGATCGACCGCAGTAAGACCCAATATAGATGAGGTAGAGCTTGAATGGGATAATCAGATAAAAACTGCTATTGACTTACTAGGCTGTACCCCATCTCATTTAGACAGTCACCATGGGATGCACCGCAGACCAGAACTAACTCCGATTTATATTAAACTTGCAAAAAAATATAAAATCCCAGTTAGAGGGGCGTTAGGTACTGTCGGGCACAAAATACGAGAATGCGGAGTACCGTGCACGGTAGCATTAGTGAAAAACTGGACTACCAAATCTCTCAATGAAGAAGCTTTAAAAAACGATATAATGTCTTGTATCGAAAATTTCCCAATGGAAGGTTATATTGAAATAGTCACCCACCCAGGGTTCTATGACAATGAACTTGCTAGTATTTCTTCTGTATCCTCTTCAAGAGAAGTTGAGTATTTAGCTTTAAAAAAATTATCAATAGAACAATGGTTTTTGAAAAACCAAATGGTTCTCACCACATATGGTCAATTGATATAAGTATTTTCACAGGAGAATAATATTGGCATCATCTGAAGCAGTTAGCGCATTACTTGAAGGTCCTGAGTGCTGGGAAGATTATTCTACTTCAATAGAAAAACCAATAGACTTAACCAATGCAGATTTAGGTGATAGAGATTTCTCCGGCTTTACCTTTAGAAATTGCAATATGTCAGGAATTGATCTCGATTATACGAATTTGGACAAATCTCAATTCATTGACTGTGAACTAAGACACGCCTCTCTTGAACACACAAGTATTAATGAAGCTAAATTCGTAAAGATAGATGCGACAAATTGCAACTTTACAAATTCCATACTTCGCGGAACATCTTTTACCTACATTCTATTTCATGAGGCTAACTTAGATAATGCTGAGTTTGATTATTGCGAATTTAGTAGATGCGAATTTGAAAAAACAAAGATAAATGGAGCAAACTTTCAAAGGGTAAATATCGATAAAACTATTTTTTCGAATATTTCATCTGAAAAAACAGTAATATCGTCATCAACTATCCAAAACTCATCTATAATAAATTCAACTCTTGATGAAACAAGTTTTATAAATAATGACATTAAAAGATCTTCCTTAATAGAAGTATATCTAAATAATGGTAAAATAATTAACTCATGCTTTTTAAATAGCAGCCTGAAACTCATGTCTCTACACATGATGGAAAAAACTGGTTTAGATTTCAGTCACACGACCATAAGAGACTCAGATCTAGATGAGTTCGACCTCGCAAATTCTATAATGCTTGATACTACAATTGTTCAGTGTAAATGGCCTGAGCAGAAAGGCAATGTAAGTCTTTTGGGGAGATACAACAAATCCGCATCACTGCTTAGACAACCAGTCCAAGACCTAAAAGGGATCACTCCTATAATGAGAAGGCAAATAGCAGATGCCCAGTATCTACAGGAGAAACATCAGATATCTACTTCCTGGATTGATCGACTAATCCTTAGATTATGGGGAATGACTTCATCGTTTGGACAAAGTCTTTCTCGAATTGTTTGCACAGCATGCATTAGTATTTTAGCATCTGCAATTGTAAGCATTATCATTGATGATAAAATAACTGCAACGCCTCATATTTTTTTAACCGCAAACATAAATACTATTATCAACGAGTGCATACTGATGGGTAAAGGTTTTTTAGGGTTCTCTAATCCTTTAACTCTTCCCCCGACATTAGGACAAACTCTAATGCTCCCAATATCTAAATGTATGGGATTGATAACTCTGGGCCTCTGGATTGGTTTAGCGGCGAACAAAATTGGCAAACTGTCATCAGAATAATTAACTAATTTTTCTGTATGTTAAGAGTGCTGCCCCTATCATTCCGCCATCATTTCCATATTTAGCTTTCCTGAATTTTATTGCAGCAAAAACCCTTTTGTGCGCGGCAAATTTAATCCCCTTACTGATTGCAGAAAAATAAACTTCCTGCCCATCTTCATCTAGCACTTTTTCGGAAGCCACCAGAACCCCCCCACCTACAGTAACTTGAGATGGGTTTAAGACATTCATTGCATTACCTAAACCAACCCCTAAATAATACCCTCCAAGTTCAATCGCTTGAATTGCATTTGGATTATTATCACTTGCAAGATTAACCACATCTTCGAAAGAGATGCTACTTTCTTCCTTTTCAAGACTATTATAATGCCCGGATATTGCAGGTGCAGCTGCCAAAGCTTCCACGCATCCCATATTACCACAACTACAAACAGCTGTTTTCCCGGAAGATATTTTCAAATGGCCTATATATCCTGCCTGCCCACTATCTCCCTGAAGGAGTTCGTCTTTATAAATCAACCCTCCTCCGACACCGGTCCCAACGACCACATGAACATGAGAAGACACATTTTCTTCATTAGCTTCATATTCGGCCCAAGCAGATGCTCTACCATCGTTTAATACCACAACTTCTTCAATTGAGTTGTGTACCGACATCAAGATTTCTTTCCATGAAACATTTACATAGCCGTTAAAATGCCCAGCACTAATTACTGTGCCCTGATTATCAACCGACCCAGTTGTACTTATCCCTATGGCTGAGATATCAGTGACATCCATAAGTGCTTTACTCACTAATTCGCAAACAATCTCATTTAAATCACTAAAATCGTTCGATGGTAGTTTAACAGCTGAATACCTGATATTAATTTCAAAACTTTCTGGAGTGCAGCTCAAAATACAGCTTTTCACAGATGATCCACCAATATCAATTGCCAAAATCGATTTAGCCATTCTTAGTTGCCTTTCATTTCCATCTCAGATGTAAAATGTTTAAAATAATTATCTTTCTTCGTCCGATTTTACTATTGCCACTGATAGAGGCTTTAGGACACCATTTTCTGTCAAACCATTTGTAAATATAGCTTCTTTCTCACAAACACCTATAGCAGTGCTAACAGAATTACTAAAATTCACATACAGCTTTAGCATACATGTTTTATCTTCAATAACAAGTAATCCACTATCAATATCTTTGCCTGACTGTATTTCCTTCGGATGAGAAACTCCGTTGTCAGTGTTTACCACGCAAAGAACATTCAAAAGATCTGCCAAAAGGTCTCCGTCTTTTGATTTTAAAAAATCATTAATATGTTCAATAGGTATTTTAGACCTATTTAACGCTCTAGGATCCTCATCCTGAACTTCTGCAGAATACTCCGGCATATAGCCAACTAAAAAAGGCAAATAGAAATAGGCATGACCTCCACCAAATGAAGCAACTGACAAAGCAATAACTATTGCTCTATATGTATTATCTACTCCTACTGCTTTAGAGTAAAAGTAAGGAGCAGAACAATTGAGCTCATATGGAGTACCATTACTAATTCTAACTTTTAGATTTTCTCGTTGTGCAAACTTGATTATCTGAGCTTTATCAACATCAGATAATTTTTCAGACCTAAGTAAAATACCATCATGCGTTCGTGGAGCTAATGTAACTACTCTCTGGAGTTTTGTGTTTAATTTTAGATGATGCTCCAATCCTTTTGCAGATCCTTCAATAAATGCTAACGCTAAAATTGTAGAAAATGAAAAATCATTTATTGGAATTTGCTTATATTTTCCTTCAGCGAAGTAAGTCACGCCCATCGCATCACAATCCAATTGAGCAATTGGATTTAGACCAGCTTCATATACCCAATCCGCAACCATCTCTGCTTTCTCATACACACCGGGGTTATGCCGGATATCTCCATCCAATTTCTTCGCATAGTAAACCAGCGCGTCTAATCGAACACCCCAAACTCCATGAGATGCCAAAACCTCCAAATGGTTTTTAATTTCCTTTTGCGCAATTACACTATCTAGCCTGACATCAGCAGCAGCCTCAGAGAATGTTTGCCACAAGCACCAACATTCATCCTCAATATGGTATTCTCTTAATGCAAAGCCCCCCCTTGGAGAAAGAGGACCTTGATTTGGTTGTAAACCTTTATAAGCAAAGAGAACATTTGATATTATGCTAGGTTTTTCCAAAAATGATTTTACCCATTCATGCTCTATACCTACGTGGTTATATATTCCATCAATGATTATTTTTCTTTTTTTTGCAAGATTACCAATGTCGGACCAATTGCCTAAGTCAGACCTAACCTTCCTAAGTGTATTAGGCGCAAAGCCAAAATCGCCAGAGCTCGGATAAAAGGGTAATAAATGCAAACATATTTCAGAAGGTAAGAATTCAGATAATATCTCTGAAAGCTCCGAAATTGGACTTGTCTTGTTACAACTAGAAGCCAGAGAATCTGGGTATGCACCGACTATGAGCACTATTCTGCTCCAAGATTTCATTCAAAGGATCACAAAGAAAAATACACTAACATTTACAAAAAAATCAATCAAAAGATGTATGTTTTTTATATATCAATCACAGTACTCGCATGTAAAAGCAAGTTGAATATTACATGCCACATTTGTCAAATAAACAAAATGTTGTATAATGTTCATTGAATAAATTGTAAAGGGTGCATTTATAAAAAGGCAGACAACAACCACAAAATATGAGGTAAACCGCCATGTCTACAGGACTTTATGACCTGCAAGGCCGTCGCCTCTACTGCACTGCCGATGAACGCAAAGCCTTTCTAAAAGAAGCCCAAAACCGCCCTATTGATGTTGAACTTTTCTGCCTCACCCTATGCTATAGCGGAGCGCGTATAAGCGAAGTTCTCAACCTAACTCCCCAGCGCATTGATGTTGAGAATGGCGTTATCGTTTTTGAGACTTTAAAAAAACGTCATCGGGGCGTTTTCAGGGCCGTACCAATTCCAGACTTCTTAATAAGCAGGCTGTCACGATACGCCCTCCCCCACAAACCAGACCAACGCTTATGGCATTGGTGCCGCACGAAAGCTTGGCAAGAAGTCAAATCAGTAATGGCAATAAATAAAACAGATGGCCCACAAGCTACAGCAAAGGGTCTACGTCACGGCTTTGCAATCAATGCCCTGCAATCAGGAGTACCGCTAAATATGGTTTCTAAATGGTTGGGACATTCTTCACTGGAAATCACAGCTATATATGCCAATGCATATGGAACCGAAGAAAGATTAATTGCCCAAAGAATGTGGTAATTCTCCAATGCTTCAAGGTAATACGGGGTTCCGAGAGAAAATCGTTATTGTCTTAGCCCCTCTTGAGAGTGCAACATATAAATGTTTTCTGTTCATACGGCGGTTACGTTCAGGGATATCTGCATCCAAGATCAAAACATGATCAGCCTCTAATCCTTTCAAAAGCAACGTTGATCCTACAGCTTTATTCATAACACTGCGCCCAGCGTGACGGTGCTTCTCTCTAATAAATGCCACATGATCATCAAGAGACATAGAAGTATCAGAAGCCGCACTTTTTAGAGCTTCAATCATCACTGAATAAGCACTATGCCTAAACAACCTCCTATCTGGAGTTTTTAGTATTGTCGCCATGAAGGAAACAGCATCTTGAAACCCACCACTACGGCGAAGTTTAATTGCTAAAAGTTCATCTTCTGTTGCGGGATTTCTATTCCGACCCGCTTCAATGGAATCCATTCTTTGAATTAAGCGGTCACTGTATAAATTGACCGTTACTTTTTTCAAAAATTCTATCACTTCTGCAAACAATGCTGCCCCCGTTTGCCCTGCCATCCGAGAAGCAGATTGAACTACATCAGGGTAATCAACTCTTTCTACGACAGTCACGCCACGCGATCGACTTGCGTATTGATGACGAGAACCAACCTGAATAGAATCCCCAATGATAAGAAGCGTATCGTCGGGATAATCTTGTGCAATCTGATATTGAGCATTCACTTGATTTTGTAAATCCTGCGCTACAACGTCAGTAATTCTATTCCAAAAGATATGCCCCACACAGCTTCGTAAATCGATATTCCCCCCTGCAAGTAAGCCTTGGCGTGCATTCAGTAACCAGTCCCCTAATGCCCTAGCATTTCTATTTTCCCATCGCCAAGGGGTGTTCAGCATACCAATAACAGGAAAGAAGGGAATTACTTCGTTATCCCAATTGGGTAAAGTATCTTGACCAAACCCAAAGATCGCCTGCATGGGGTCACCAAAGATAACAGTTGGTAATAATTGCGCTAAACGGGTTACCAGTTGATGTTGAGATTGAGAACAATCCTGATACTCATCAACTAACAACCTTGAATAAGTAGCTTTAATAATATCGTTAATTGAGCCACTAGCTAACAAGCGGTTTGTAGCATTTTTAATTTCTGCGTAATCCGGCGGAGCAAGCTTATCAATGATATAACCCGCACGTTGAGGAAACATTGAGATTACATTTATTGCCCATGCATCAATCGTCGTTAGACGATATTTCGATTTAGCAACACCGTTTCCTATCAAACGTTTCTTTAGCGCAGCCACTCCAGCAGTAGTATGCGTTAACACCAAGATAGGTTTTTCATCACTACTTGCGAGCAGTGTATCTACGATTAGGTGTGTTTTACCACACCCGGCAGGGGCCACAACAGAACCGCGTTGCGAATTAAGAACGTCTTGAGGTTCAGGCATTACTGCTCACCCTGTACAGGATTTGGCTGTGCTGTTGGTGAAATAATAACCCAGTCCCATAATTTACTTATAACTTCAGAGAAATCATTTCCAAAATCCTGCCATCTAGGAGCAACGATTTCCGAACCTACACGTTCAGCCGGGGTAATATCTTTAAACCAGCTCCTCTCTCCAGCGCATTGAACCAAAATCTCTCTCATACTTTCATCGAAGTTGTTCTTACACACATCTAAAGTTAAAGCATTATCAGTGGCCTGCATTATGTGATTGTTAATAGTTTCTGTTGATTTCCAATCTTCAGCTATTTCAAGCAACTGTGGTATTAGCCCAGCAGGCACATGGCGAACAATTACAGATTCTGTTGAGTTATTGTTATGCCAGCGAATAATCGGAACATTACCTGCCTGCATTTTTTGCAGGTTTTCAGCTTCTGTCACTTTGTCAGAATCCATAAATATGTATGTTCGATACCCTAAGCTTGTAAAAATTGCAGCCCGTGCAAATAAATTCGGGTCACCTCCACCATCTGCCCAAAAGGCACCATGTGATACAAGGCTTCTATTTCCATTTGAAGAAAAGTATGCATCCATCCCCTTGATTAGGCCAATCTCAGTTTTCCCTTCGCAAACAATTACATTTGGCGATAAGAAAGCTTCAGCATTAGTACGAAGCAATTTTTGTTTTTCTTCACTATTTCCCAATGAAGCAATACTATTTATAACCTCTTGTTCTATAGGAAGTAAGTTGCCGTCTTCATCTAATTCTTGAGGCCTATTCAAAAGGTTGCACCTAACGATATTTAATTGAGAAGCCTTTAGCTCTTTCAACACAAACGGCGAATGTGATGTCATAAATGATTGCTGATTATTATCTGCATCTTTCGCTCCCAGTGCATCTAACAGCCTTACAATACGATATGGTTCCAGACCAAATTCGACTTCATCAATCAATGTAATTGGAGAAACCCCGATATGCTTCTGTAAACCAGAAACAAACAGACGAGATGAGCCAGTACCTAAACCTCGCAACGGTATATGCTTCTCATCATGCAGAGCAATTGCACCGCCAGAAAATGAAGCGCCTTTCATATCCAGCATCGCATAAAGTTCCGTTACTGGAATGCCTAGTGAATTTGCGACATTTTTAGATATTTCAATAACGTCATCAACACCTTCACACCCCTCACTCGCAAAAGCCTCTCTAGCCTGTCTTGCTGCTTTAGCCAACGCATTTGCGGCTGTTGCCTTATTCGGGGACAGTTTATTAAGGATGGATCGACTTCCCCATGCCATATGATGCTTTGTCTCCGTTCCCAATCTAACAGGAGCAAGCAATTGACGGTGTTTCCAGATCAAGTTGCGCTCCCGCCCTTCCGCGTAGGCACGGTCAGAATACAAACCCCACTGAGGATCAAGGTCTTCATTCACAATCAAGCGAACTGTCAAAACCGTCTCGTCATTCAGACCCGGCTCATCAACGAACTCTCCAGTTTGTGAAACAAAACCACGGTGGAAATATCCATATGTTTCCATATTAAGAAGATCATCATTTAAATCCCCAATCGTAATTTCAATTAGGATTGGGTCTGCTGTGTTATACAGGTGAAAATCTGAGTCAGAAAAGCTTGCAGCATTTCTTGCCCCCAATGCCAAATCTATCGCATCAAGAATTGTCGACTTACATGAATCCCCCGGCCCAATAAGGCAATTAGTTCCCTCAGATGGATACCATTGAAAATCTCGAATACCCCGATAATTCTTGATTAAAACGTGGCGAATTTTCACGCTATTTACCCCCTAAATATTTTCTCGATTACATTCTAAAGTAGAAACCGCATCTTTGCACTACCCATTCTGGTAATAAGAGCTCTAATAAAGCCGTATATTTCTTATAAATAGAGAAAATCTGCCCCTAGAGCTTTAGAAGATATACTATAAACTTCATTTAAGATCGAACCTTGTGCTCAGGCTTTTATAGTCCATTTCAATCCTTGGTATATCTGCGTTTTGCCTGTATGCCATGCCAGTTTCATCCCCAAAGACACGACGCTCAAACTTATCATTTTTGTCTAAATAAAATTTCTTCACCCCATTACCAAAGAGAATATAAAACTTCTTAAGCTGTGGAGATTTCACCTTAAAAGACTGCGCATCTTTTGTTGTTTTCAAGTATATGAAAACGTAAGTGCCAGCCAAATCATAGTATGATCTTGCACTGATTGCGTTGAATGTATCAAAAACATTATATCCTGTTTCAGGTATATCAAATAAAACAGCCTGACAAAACGCCGGGGTTTCTTTGCTATCGGTATTTTTAATTGTTACTGGATAGCCAAAATGGGTAACTGCTCTAATCTGTTTAGGTTCTATCAAAAGGTTGGCAATATCATCTTCAGTATTCCGATGAAAAGAAGTTCTAAATTTTTTACTCTTGCTAAAGTGTATTGATATCGTTGAACCAAATATTTCTTCAAAGCCCTTATTACCTTCCCGTGCAATTAATTTTTTTACTTTATGAAGATTATTTTCTCCCCACTTCTGGATACCTATTGAGCTTATAATGCTTTCTTCAAAGCAGTACTCAATATAAATTTCCTTAGGCGCATACGGGTGACTAGATTTCAATATATCCTTAGAAATTTCGGTCATAACAGTTCTGAATTTTATATCAGTTGCTTGTTTTTCTTTCTCCTCTAAATAATCTAACCCAATAAAAGAAATTGATGATAAAAATAACAAGCCAAATCCAATCTTGCTCCAAAATTTCCTATCTTTTTGAAACAACAACCATTCTTGATCTGTCTGCTGAATAAAATATGTAATACAGGCCGAAATAAGAGCTGTAACACCTGCGAAAACTTTTAAAATTAACATAACAACCTATCCCCGCACTGACTTTAAATCTTAACACAATACATAGGTCAGGCAGAGATATTAAATCAACCTCAAGAGGTGCGTGAACAGAATACAACATACTGTTCACTTTTTCGTGATGTCCGCATTTTTCTGCGGTTTTTCATTCTGTGTCAGGGAGATATTTTTCAATGGTCATTATCTGGTTATTTTTTGCCGTTCTTTTTTGTTTTCTGTGCTTTAAGGGGGCTCAGAATAAAAATCGTGATCCATTTATCTGGGCAATTATGGGGTTTTTCTTCGGGTTCCTTGCCTATATCGCCTTGATGATTGTAGGCGATAAAAAAGTTACAGTGGGGGTTTAAGATGGATTTTCGTAAACTTTCCAACCTATTGACCTTAATTGGTTCCATCATCAGCATCATTGCCTTCGCGTGGTGGTACATAGAAATGACCCGGTATGGAAAACCTACTGCCAGTAATTGGGGATGTTTGATTAACCCTAATTCTTGTTCTTGGGCTGATGATTATTCTCCAGTCCTTTTATATTTGGGGCTTGTTCCATTGATAGCAGGGATTGTTATCAAAAAAAGTATGAAAAAAGACTCATAGAATGACCAATATGCAAAAATTGTTTTGCGTAAGTTTATTGGTTTTCTTTTCTACTGGGTATGCTCAGGCCTTTGAATATGCCCAGTTTGAGAATAATATTAAAGAAATTGTGAAATCAATAACTAAGCAATGCAAAGCCGATGGGATTGGTTCAACGTTAGACAACAGACAATTCCAAAAAGATTGCGGCCTTGCCATGCAAGGTCGTAAATTCTCAGGCGTTGAGGCAAGCGTTTTCTTTTCAAGTGAAGAACTAGAAAATGGTTTTCTGGATATCATGGGGATTGAGAACCAGTTTAGCGGTGATGATGGCAAGGTGTATTCACTGGTGCGCTCGTTGAATACACAAGTTCATCGCCCTCATTATAGCTCAGAAACCTCAACCAGTTCTGCGGATGCTACGCTCTTCGTAAAGCAAGAGCAGGATGGGCATAAAAACAACTGGCAACTTGTGTGGCGTTTTGTAAACCCACACACCAATGATTGGCTGAAAGCCAATCCACTGTTCCCGAAGCAACAAGGCCTCACGCCAGAGGTCGCAACCATGATAGACCGTCTATGGCGTGAGGTTGTTGTAAAGGGGACAGCAAAACTGGCCTTCACGATTAAAGATTCAACCGGGCCAGTTTTCACGGCTAGAAATCCAAAAGTGCGCTAAGTCAAGTTTGGCGGGTTTGAGAAGGGCTGGCCCTTCCACGTCGCCGTGCGGCGTTTCAAACAGCGAAGCTGTAACTATCCCAAGAAGATAGTTACAGCTTCCAAAACCCATACTCCACCTGCGATAGACATTAAAATCGCACAGTGTCCGCAGAGTTATTTTTAATGCCCCATATACAAAATATGATTATTTTTCAATGAGGTATGTATCAGGTTCCAATTGCATTTTCCCAAAGTTTATGCTATATTTCACCACAATTGGCAAAGGACCAACCTTTTTAAAAAGGAGCTTCGCAAACGGCTAGAATTTGCAAAATAAACTGATACATCAAACCGCCCAAAGCATTGCTTGTGGGCATTTTTATTTTTTGACCATGAAAGGAGGGGCATAAAACATGCTCAGTTAGCGATACACACATTTGAACGCTTTGGCTTCCACAAAGCAGCGTTCAAAATCTCAATCAAAGACATTAGGACAGTTTTTAAATATCCCGCACATTGTGCGGTTTTTTTGTGCCTACAGGCTTTTATTCGTCGGCAATAACGAACAGGAGGTTTCAACAATCAACTGACTTTACCCGGCTAATTCCACTTTGATGTTTATCTGCGTGATTCATCAAAGAGCCATCAACACTAAGCAATCAAGCGCAGCAATCTAAAATTAATAAACACAGACAGGAAAGGACCAAATGAGGGATTTAAATTTTGAACTCAAAAATATGTGCCGTAACATCAAACACGGTAGCTATGTTTCAAGAGCAAACAGGCATAGCATTTTGCAAATTTCAGCAAATCAGCTTTTTGATCTGGGCTACAAGCTGGATTTTGCAAAAAGCCTCAAACCCAAACACGTTGAATCTTTGCTGGGTAAATGGAAGGAAGAAGGCTTAAGCACTGGTACAATAAAAAACCGTCTATCACATTTAAGATGGTGGGCAAAAACAGTCGGCAAACCGGGAATATTGAAAAAAGAAAATGCCAAATACGGCATAGGCGCGAGGAAGAAGAATTACACCCCTCGCGCTTTTTCTTTGTCTACTGAGATGCTTGATCAAATCACCAATGATCGGGTAAGGCTGGCGCTGCAACTACAACAAACCTTTGGCTTGCGCAAAGAAGAGGCGCTGAAGTTTCGCCCGTCTGTTGCTGTATTTGGCGAAAAACTTGTGCTTCATCCTGCATGGACCAAGGGAAGACGAGGCCGTGAAATTCCAATTACAAACGAATATCAACGTAAATTGTTAGACGCTGTTCATACAATGGCTGGGAATGGTTCATTAGTCCCAACAGATAAAAACTATATTCAGTTTGTACGTGTTTATTATCGTGAAGCATGCAAGGCAAAGATTAAAAATCCGCATGGCCTGCGGCATTTTTATGCGCAACAGAGATACATGACTTTAACCTGTGGCATGAAGCCGCCAGCTTTGGGCGGGGTTAAACCCGGATCCATCACAAATTCTTTCCTTCCTCAAAATTAATTCATTGATAACAGTAAGTTATGTTAAAATAGACTGTATATAGAAAATACAGGGTGTTTTTTCGATGTTGTTTTCCA
>JABXIG010000021.1 GCA_013373205.1 Methylocystaceae bacterium
CCCACTGGCCGCGAATGAGTTGCAGCCCTTTGGCAGAGAAATTTTGGTATTTTGAAAGGAAAAAGCGCCCAACAAATCAGTTTGTGAATTATCCGGGTCAAACTGGATCCCCCAGCAATAAAAATCAAAACGGCCCTGCCATAAAGGACAGGGCCGTTTTAATTTTGGTTGCGGGGGCCAGATTTGAACTGACGACCTTCAGGTTATGAGTTTGAAATCCAATCTTTATCCCTAAGGCTCATCCGTTCTATCAAGATGATTTACTGTCCTTTTTCAATACACTATATTTACAAACATATATGCATCAGTGCTCATTGATCCTTCTAAGAGAACTTTAACATGTTTACCTTTTGATGACCTTTTTTATAACCAAAAAAAGCTTTATTTGTATGCACATATAATTGTCGTTTTTGTATCTCTAGATTTCACCAAAGTACCATTACGTAATTGTTCGAAAATTTTTAGCTATTTGAAAGCGCTACCATCCTCTTAAGAATGTATTTTCTATCGCATTCATTAATCCCGCTAACTATATTCAAATGGATCAATGGTTTCGCCGGAGGTAATATCCCGTTTATTTAAAGTAGGGTAGAGTTTTCTACTGTTTGTATTTTTTTTCCAACGCGTCCCATTCAGGTTTACCAACGAGCCGTTGACGCTCGGTGAAAGGAATAACAAGGCCACTGTCTTCCTTTACTTCTTTTTCGTCGCGTAAAATGGACAGTGTGTTCTGAATACCTGCAACTGCGCCTTGAAGGGCGGCATTTGCGTAAAGCACAATTCCAAACCCCAGTTCCCCCAATTCATCTGCATTGAAAATTGGCGTTTTGCCGCCAATGACCATGTTCATTAACTGCGGCTTATTCAAGCGCACAGGGAGGGCACGAATTTCTTCTTCGCTTGTAACTGCTTCAACAAACAAAATATCGGCACCTGCTTCTGAAAACAGTGCTGCACGTTCGACCGCTGCTTCAAAACCATAAACAGCTGCAGCATCAGTACGGGCCATGATGAGCAAATTTTCATCACGACGCGCATCAACCGCAGCTTTGATTTTGTCTACGGCTTCTTCTGTCGCAATGACTTCCTTTCCTGCAAAATGGCCACAACGTTTAGGCATAACCTGATCTTCAAGCTGGATGCAGTCTGCGCCTGCGCGCTCAAGGGTGCGAACTGTATGATAGACATTTAGCGCATTGCCAAAACCCGTATCAGCGTCAACAATCAAAGGGACCTCGACGGCATCACGAATACGTGCGGTATGATCCGAAATTTCTGCCAAGCCCATAAACCCCTGGTCAGGCATACCAAACCACATATTTGTAACCCCGGCCCCCGTCACATAAATAGCTTCAAAACCCAAGTCCTCAATGACTTTAGCAGACAGGGCGTTAAATGCACCCGGAACTAAAACACCCCGGCGCGCTTCAACGATTTCTCTAAGTTTATTGCGAGTAAACATAATCTTTCCTTTTTTGTGTTTAAAATGAGTCTGCCGGGACACGGACACAGCCTTCCATTATAATTCTGGCACTGCGGCTCATGATCGCCTTGGACACTTTCCATTTACCATCGATTTGGCTGACCTCCGCCCCTACACGCAAGGTGCCGGAGGGGTGGCCGAACCGAACAGCCTTGCGCACGGCGCTACCAGCAGCGGTGTTTACCAATGTGCCCGGTATCATGGCTGCGGTTCCAATGGCAACCGCAGCCGTGCCCATCATGGCATGATGCAACTTTCCCATGGACAAGGCACGGACCAACAGGTCGATATCATCAGCCGAAACGACCTTGCCGCTTGACGCAACATAGCCCGCTGGTGGTGCAATAAAAGCAACCTTAGGCGTATGCTGTCTTTTGGCAGCATCTTCTGGCTTTTCAATCAGCCCCATTTGCACCGCCCCGATCGCCCGAAGGGTTTCAAAACGCAATAGGGCCTCGGCATCGTTATTGATGACATCCTGAGATTCAGTTCCGCTGTAGCCGATATCTGAAGCATTGACAAAAATGGTTGGAATGCCGGCATTAATTAGCGTTGCCTTTAGCTTACCTGAAGGGGTGATTGAGCTTGGGACATCCAACTCATCAACAAGATGACCTGTTGGGAACATGGAAACCCCGACATCATCAGCAGGATCAAAAAACTCAAGAACAATTTCAGCCGCAGGAAAAGTGACCCCATCAAGTTCAAAGTCACCTGTTTCCTGAACCTGTCCATTAATCACTGGCACGTTCGCAACAATGGTTTTCCCAATATTCGCCTGCCAAATACGGACCTTACAAATTCCGTTTTCGGGAATACGTTCAGGATCAACTAGTCCGGCATGGATCGCAAAAGCTCCCGCCCCAGTCGAGAGGTTGCCGCAATTGCCGGACCAGTCAACGAAGGGACTGTCAATTGACACTTGTCCGTAGAGGTAATCTACATCGTGATCCTTCACAGTACTTTTTGACAGGATAACACATTTGCTAGTGGACGAAGTCGCTGCACCAAGACCGTCCGTATGTTTACCATAGGGGTCAGGACTACCGATAATCCTCAAAAACAGGTTATCTCTTGCTTCGCCCGGGACTCGACAGTTTTTCGGTAAATCCTCTAAACGAAAAAAGACACCTTTACTGGTTCCCCCGCGCATATAAGTTGCAAGGATGCGAATTTGTGAAGGATAGGACATCAGGCAATCTCCTTCATTGACTTGCTAGAAGATAGGAAGTCTTGAGCAAAACGCTGTAAGACACCGCCTGCTTCATAAATTAAGACTTCTTCGGCGGTATCAAGGCGACAAATGACAGGAACTTCCAGGCAATCACCTGTCGTGCGTTCAATGATTAAAGAAAGCGTGGCACCGGGGGTGAATTCCCCTGTCACATCATAACTTTCACTTCCATCAAGCTTGAGCGTTTTTCTAGTCGTACCCGCTAGAAACTCCAACGGAAGAACGCCCATCCCGATCAGGTTCGTGCGGTGAATTCGTTCAAAACCTTCTGCAACGATGGCTTCGACACCAGCCAAACGAACACCTTTGGCCGCCCAATCCCGGCTTGAACCTTGCCCGTAATCAGCTCCTGCGACAACGATCAAAGGCTGACGACGTTGCAGGTATGTTTCAATTGCGTCCCACATACGCACGACCTTACCTTCAGGCTCCAGGCGTGTAAGGGAACCTTTTTGAACAATCCCATCAACTACGGCCATTTCATTGACAAGTTGCGGGTTGGCAAAGGTCGCACGCATGGCGGTGAGGTGATCACCCCTATGGGTCGCATAGGAATTATAGTCTTCTTCCGGGACACCCATCTTGGTCAGATATTCACCGGCTGGCGAACTGGCGAGAATAGCATTGGAAGGTGACAGGTGATCCGTCGTGATATTATCCGGTAAGACGGCAAGGGCACGCATGTTTTTTAATGTGCGTGGTGTCGCTGCCAATGCACCGACCCCTTGCGTATCCCAATAAGGGGGACGACGGATGTAAGTTGACTTTTCACGCCAATCATAAAGGGGATTTGTTTCAATTTCATTTTTATGACGTGGGGTAAACATTGGATCGTAGACATTGCGAAATTGTTCCGGCCTCACGCAGGTGGAAACAACTTCATTAATTTCTTCATCCGTCGGCCACAAGTCTTTTAGGGTAACTGGGTTCCCGCTCTTGTCTATGCCTAGACTATCGTTTTCGATATCAAAGCGGATCGTCCCGGCAATAGCATAGGCAACAACCAATGGCGGAGAGGCCAAAAAAGCCTGTTTAGCGTAGGGGTGGATACGTCCATCAAAATTGCGGTTACCAGACAGGACAGCCGTTGTATAAAGATCGCGATCTATAATTTCCTGTTGAATGTTGGAATCAAGGGCACCCGACATGCCATTGCATGTGGTGCAGGCATAAGCCACGATTCCAAAACCAAGACTTTCCAATTCAGTTAAAAGTCCAGCTTCTTCAAGATAGAGGCGCGCAACTTTTGACCCCGGTGCAAAGGAACTTTTAACCCACGGCTTGCGGATTAGACCAAGAGCATTGGCTTTCTTTGCAAGAAGCCCGGCAGCAACAACATTTCGCGGGTTTGAAGTATTGGTACAGCTCGTAATGGCCGCAATAATCACTGCACCATCAGGCAACTGACCATTTTCTTCCTGTTTTTTTGCCTTATCCAGGTCAACCGCAAGACCAGTTTGCGTGAGGGCTGTAGTTGGCACTCGCTTGTGCGGATTGGAGGGGCCCGCCATATTTCTAACGACACAGGAAAGATCAAATTCCAGAACACGTTCATATTCCGCAGTTTTAAGGTCTTCCCCCCAGAGGCCAAGCGTTTTTGCATAACGTTCAACCAATTTGACTTGTTCCGGCTCCCGACCAGTAAGATACAGATAGTCGATTGTTTGCTGATCAATGTGAAACATAGCTGCTGTTGCCCCATATTCCGGACACATGTTCGATATTGTCGCGCGATCCCCAATGGAAAGGCTTTCGGCCCCCTCACCGTAAAATTCAACCCATGCTCCAACAACACGCTCTTGTCGCAAAATTTCGGTTAGAGCCAATACAACATCAGTCGCCGTGATGCCGGGTTGGCGAGCTCCGGTTAGTCGAACACCGACAATATCAGGCAGACGCATCATTGACGCCCGACCAAGCATGACGGTTTCAGCTTCAAGCCCGCCAACACCGACGGCAATCACACCAAGAGCATCCACATGTGGGGTATGGCTATCCGTTCCGACGCACGTATCGGGGAAGGCCACACCTTCACGAACCTGAATGACGGGGGACATCTTTTCCAGGTTGATTTGATGCATGATCCCATTTCCAGCCGGGATCACATCAACGTTTTCAAAGGCGCTTTTTGTCCATTCGATAAAATGGAAGCGGTCTTCATTACGTCGATCTTCAATGGCGCGATTCTTGTCGAAAGCATCGGGGTCAAAGCCCCCATACTCAACGGCAAGTGAGTGGTCAACAATTAACTGAGTTGGCACAACTGGATTTACTTTTGCTGGGTCCCCCCCCTGATCAGCGATGGCATCACGCAGACCTGCCAAGTCTACAAGCGCTGTTTGCCCTAAAATATCATGACAGACAACACGAGCCGGATACCAAGGAAAGTCCAGATCACGTCTGCGTTCTATCAATTGAGACAGCGCATCCTGCAAAAGGTCGCTTGAACAGCGTCGAACTAGTTGTTCAGCGAGAATGCGCGAAACATAGGGAAGCTTATCCCAAGCTCCAGGGCTAATGTCGTTCACTGCTGCCCGGGCATCATAATAGTCCAAATTGAAGCCAGGCAGGGCTATGCGGTAGTCGGTATTCATAACGTCACCTTTATAAATTAATGGCGCTGGTCGATGGCAACGAAAGGACGGTTTTCCGGTCCGATATAATTTGCACTGGGACGGATAATCTTGTTATCGGTGCGTTGTTCGATAATGTGCGCCGCCCAGCCGGAAGTCCGGGCGATAACGAACAGAGGCGTGAACATGGCCGTGGGAACGCCCATCATGTGGTAGCTAACAGCACTGAACCAGTCGAGGTTAGGGAACATTTTCTTCACATCCCACATAACTGATTCAATGCGTTCTGCAATATCATACATTTTGGTTGAACCGCCATCGACGGACAGGTCATGAGCGACTTTTTTAATAATCTGGTTGCGTGGATCGGAAACTGTGTAAACAGGGTGACCGAAACCAATCACAACTTCCTTGTTTTCAACGCGTTGTCGAATATTGGCTTCAGCTTCATCCGGATTGTCGTAGCGTTTCTGAATTTCAAACGCAACTTCGTTGGCCCCGCCATGTTTAGGACCACGTAAGGCTCCGATGGCCCCAGTGGTGGCCGAATACATGTCGGAACCCGTGCCGGCAATCACACGCCCGGTAAAGGTGGAGGCATTGAATTCATGCTCTGCATAAAGGACAAGTGACGTGTGCATGGCGCGCTCCCATAAGGCTGAAGGTTTTTTTCCATGTAACAGGTGCAGGAAGTGCGCGCCGATGGAGGCATCATCGGTTTCGACATCAATACGTTTGCCGTTATTGGACCAGTGATACCAGTAAAGCAGCATGGACCCAAGAGATGCCATAAGACGATCTGCAATATCGCGGGCCCCAGGGATGTTACAATCCTCTTTTTCCGGAAAGGTTGATCCCATGGCTGACACACCTGTGCGCATCACATCCATCGGGTGAGATGCAGCTGGCAGACATTCCAGTACTTTTTTGACATTGTTTGGCAGGCCGCGCATGGATTGAAGGCGGGCTTTGTAAGCTTGCAGTTCGCCAGCACTTGGCAATTTGCCATGAATGAGCAAGTGGGCTATTTCTTCAAACTCGCAGTGCTCGGCAATATCCAGAATGTCGTAGCCGCGATAGTGCAGGTCGTTACCACTGCGTCCAACGGTACAGAGCGCAGTGTTGCCAGCGGTGATGCCAGAAAGGGCAACGGATTTCTTGGCTTTTGGTTTCGGTGCAATTTCGGTTTCAGCAAGAGCATTCATGGTCCTGTCTCCTTTAAGAGAAAGCTATGTTCAATAATGGGAGAGTCTTTCGCGAGACTCTTGAACGCTCTTTCAGGGATGAGGACTGCTACAGTCGGATCACTTCTTCGTTTATTTCTTCGACCAAATCTGTCCCTGAAAGACGTCTTGTGAGGGACATTAATCCGAACATGAAAACGTGGGCAGGGGTGAAAAAGTGTGATGTTGCAAAGTTTGTTTTGCGAAGTTGCAAAGTTTGCGAAGATTTTCTTAATCTTCAGGCATGGATCATCTCAATCAAAAGATCATGAACTTAAGTTGCTGGATACGGTTCGAAGGGGAGGTGTTTCTCATCGACGATCAACTGCCGTCCAATCGGCGGAAAGGCGCGTTGCGGACAGTTGGGACGTTCGCAAACTTTGCAACCTGTACCAATGGGGGTGGCTGCAGACGGGTCATCAAGATTTAGGCCCTGAGAATACACTAACCGATCAGCATGGCGCAGATCACACCCCAAACCAATAGCAAAAGTTTTCCCCGGTGCCCCATATCCACTATAGCCACGGGTAATCGTTCTGGCCATCCACAGATAGGTCCGTCCATCAGGCATTTGGGCAAGTTGCGTCAATATACGTTCTGGACTGGCAAAAGCTTCATAAACGTTCCACAAGGGACAGGACCCACCAACACGAGAAAAATGGAAATCTGTTGCCGACTGTCGTTTCGAGATATTTCCTGCGCGGTCAACGCGTACAAAAAAGAAGGACACGCCTCGTGCCCCCGGACGTTGCAACGTAGACAAGCGATGACAGACCGTTTCAAATCCAACTGCGAACTTTTCACCAAGCAGGTCAATATCATACCGTAAAGATTCCGCTGCGGTCAAAAAAGCGCCATATGGCAGGACAAGTGCTCCCGCATAGTAATTAGCGAGACCGATCCGTGCGAGAGATCTCGATTCATCACTTGTCAGGCGCGGGCTATCGACCAGTTTATCCAACTCAGTTGCGTGTTCTAGAAAGGCAAGTTGCGTCGCCATTTGAAAAGCGCGTTGTCCTGGACTTAACGTTCTAGACAGATGCAACACCCGATTGGCAGGGTCATAGCGCCTGTGCCCACCGATGTGAGACGCGTCTTCCTGGCGGATCAGAATTTCATATTTGGTTTGGAGAAGCCGTTCCAACCCCGGTTCAACGTTTCCGATTTCCAGGTTTTCCTGTTTGAACAACGCCTCAGCCGCCTCATCCAACTCTGCGACGTGGTTATGGCGGGCGTAAAAATAATCGCGTACCTCTTCATAAGGCATCAGCGGAAGCGCGCCAAATAATTGATCAACCGGGCGATCTAAAGAGGCGGCCAAAGCTTGAAATCGTTCCTCCCCAGCCCTAGCCCTACGGTGCAGGGTAACCAGTGCGCGTCCGGCCATGGGCATGTTTGCAGCAAGGTCCTTAATCTCAGACAAAGACAACCCGCTGTTCGTCCCCATATCGCTGAGCGCATCGCGAAGGTCAGAAATTAGTCGCACCTCTTCGTCTTCCGAGAACATCTGTACATCCACACCAAAGACCTTGTTGATGCGCAATAGGACAGGGACTGTCAAAGGGCGCTGGTTTCTCTCCATCTGATTTAAATAACTAGGGGATAGATCAAGCATTTTTGCAAGGGCAGCCTGCGTTAGACCGCGCTCCTCACGCAAACGCAATAATCTTCCCCCCATAAATGCTTTACGCATAGTGAAAACCTTTGCAAAGTTTACAAAATAGTAATTAAATTACAAAATTTCATTAATTTCAATATGTTAAACAATACCCACTTCAGTGTGATATTGCAAATACAATCCATATTTCAGGCACAAAAAAAGAGAGGGAGCAAAGCCCCCTCTCCACACCTTGCCTAGCCCGAAAGCATTATGCTTGCGCTCTTAATTCTTTTGCCGCCGAAACCATATTTTTTAGCGCTGGTAGAACTTCCTCCCACCGTCGAGTTTTCAGACCGCAATCAGGGTTGATCCAAAGCCTGTCTTTCGAAATACGTTGTCCAGCCTTACTCATTAAGTTCACAATTTGTGCAACGCTTGGGATATTGGGAGAGTGAATATCGTACACGCCCGGACCAATATCATTTGGATAGTTAAACGTTTCAAACACATCCAAAAGCTCCATGTCAGAGCGAGAGGTTTCGATCGTAATCACATCCGCATCCATATCCGCAATCGCTTCAATAATATCATTAAATTCTGAATAGCACATATGGGTATGGATCTGGGTCTCATCCCTCACCCCATTTGCTGCAATTCGAAAAGCTGTCACGGCCCAATCCAGATATTGTTGCCATTCAGATTTCTTTAAAGGCAAACCTTCGCGTAGGGCGGCTTCATCGATCTGAATGATTTTCACCCCGGCTCTCTCCAGATCAAGAACCTCATCCCGAATAGCAAGGGCAAGCTGCTTGCAAGTCACAGCACGCGGCTGATCATCCCGAACAAACGACCAGTTCAAAATTGTAACAGGCCCTGTCAACATGCCTTTGACATGCTTTTGAGATTGAGACTGCGCATATTGAATCCATTCAACTGTCATCGCTTGAGTACGCTGGATATCACCAAAAATGATCGGCGGCTTCACGCAACGAGACCCATAGGATTGCACCCAGCCAAATTCACTGAACACATAGCCTTCAAGCTGTTCCCCAAAATATTCAACCATATCATTACGTTCAGCTTCCCCATGCACCAGAACGTCAAGTTCAAGGTCTTCCTGTAACTGGATACAATGGCGTATTTCGGCTTGCATTTTTTCTCGATATTGAGCTTCCTCAATTTCATTCAATCGAAATTGCCGACGCGTTTTACGAATATCTGGCGTTTGCGGGAATGAACCGATCGTGGTTGTCGGAAAACTTGGGAGTTTCAAGTCACTCTGTTGCTTGGCTATGCGTACATCAAACGGTGCTTTTCGATGCCCCCAGCTCTCATCAACTTCTTTCAAACGCTCTTGTACAGCCGCTTTATGAACACGATCTGAAACGCGACGGGCCTGAACCGCTTCACCATTAGCGATCAACTCGCTTTCCACACTTTGTAAACCAACGTTAAGAGCTTGGCCCAGAACACTGATTTCCCCAATTTTTTGATGGGCGAACGCCAGCCAGTTTTTAATCTCTTCATCTAGTTTCGTTTCACTTGCAAGATCAACAGGCACGTGAAGGAGAGAACAATTGGGCGCAAGCCACAGACGAGATCCCAACACCTTATGAATAGGCGTTAACCACTCCAACAACTCGTTTAAATCTGATTTCCAGATATTGCGACCATCGACGACACCAAGGGAAAGGACTTTGCCGGAGGCCAGCTTCTCGACAAAACGTGCAACCTCATTACGATCCGCGAGGCCATCAACGTGCCAACCCTCGACAGGCAACTCAGTGGCAACCTCAAAATTATTCCCCAAAGCACCAAAATAGGTGGTTAGAAGCTTTTTCGGGCCAAAACCTTCCAATGCCTCATATGCTGTCTTCAAAGCAGAGAGCCACTCTGGTTGAAGTTCCGTTGCTAAAACCGGTTCCTCAATCTGGACCCACTCAACGCCCGTCGAAGCAATCTCCTTCAACAACTGTTGATAGGCAGGAAGAAGGGACGAAAGGAGGTCGAGCCGATCGCTACCATCTTTTGATTTGCCAAGCCAGAGGTATGTAACCGGACCGATCACGACAGGTTTAACGGTTCTATTTTGAGACTGCGCTTCGCGAATTTGTGACACATATCGCTCAGCATTCAACTCGAACGTCGTATCGCTATCGAATTCGGGAACGATATAGTGGTAGTTGGTATTGAACCATTTCGTCATTTCGCCGGCGAAAACAATGTTTTCTGCTGTATCAACTGGTGCGCGACCGCGCGCTGTACGAAAGTAAGCTGTCAAAGCATCACCGCCAAGATCCGTAACACGTTTGGGTAAATTGCCCAACGCCACACTCAGATCCAAAACCTGATCATATAAAGAAAAATCGCCGACAGGTTGCCAATCCAAACACCCCTGCACTTTCCAGTTAATTTGACGCAAAGTGGCAGCCTGCTTTAACAGCTCGCTTTCCGTTACTTCGCCACGCCAATACTTTTCCAATGTAAATTTCAATTCTCGCTTAGCCCCTATTCTGGGAAAGCCAAGATTGTGAGTCACTACCATAATTAGTCTCCATCTCATAAATAACTGAGAAAGAGCTTTACACTTTACCTATCATGAATAAAAATGATAATAAATAATAAATTCATTAATTTAAATCATGTATCAGTATGCTTGAACGAACTCATTTGAATATTCTGCGAGAACTTGACCGGCTAGGAACCCTAACGGAGACTGCCGATAAATTGTGCCTGACCCAATCGGCCCTAAGTCACACGATCAAAAAACTGGAAAACCATACAGGCACCCCAATTTGGACCAAAGAAGGTCGACAACTCAAACTCACCCCAGCAGGAAAATATCTTCTTGGGTTAGCCAATCGCCTTCTCCCCCAGTTCGAACACGCAGAAACAGTCATGGGGCAATATGCCCAGGGTCAACGGGGAACTCTCCGCGTAGGTATGGAATGTCATCCCTGTTATCAGTGGCTCCTCAAAACCGTTTCACCTTTTTTAAAACAATGGCCTGATGTAGACGTCGACGTCAAACAAGCCTTCCAGTTTGGTGGAATGGCAGCGCTATATGGCTATGATATTGACATTCTCATTACCCCGGACCCTCTTTTTAAATCCGGTATCAATTTCATACCCGTCTTTGATTACGAGCAAGTGTTGGTCGTTGCGGGCACCCACACTCTGGCTTCCCGGCAATATGTGGATGCCCATGACCTATCAGAAGAGGTCCTGATTACCTATCCCGTAGAGGCCGACCGCCTTGATATCTTTAACTCGTTTTTATTGCCTGCAAACTGCCGACCTAAAAAGCACAAAACACTAGAAAACACAGATATTATTTTTGAAATGGTGTCCGCCAATCGTGGGGTCGGTGCTTTTCCAAACTGGCTGGTAGAACAATATAGACAAGAGAAACATCTGGAAATACATGCCGCTTCTTTTGGAAAAGCTGGTATTCACAAACAAATCCACCTCGGCATTCGAGAAGGAGACACGGAAGTTGATTACATCAAGGATTTTATGCGCATCGCACGCAACCTGCCGTGACCTCTTAGAAGTTTCGAAACACATTTTATAAAGATCGGCATCAGATTCGACTAAAGAATTGCGATCGAGCCTTCATCAAAAATTTCATTTTGACTGAATAAAATAACTCTCAATTACCCACTGTGAGTTCAAACTCCGGTTTCTTACTTCGCTTCGCCTTAAAAGCATTTTTGTTTATTGACAAATTTTCATTTCACTGCGCAATATGAAGTGTCTTTGGTTCCCACATAAATACAACATGTGGGATAATAGGGAAATTGGTGAGAGACCAATACTGCCCCCGCAACTGTAAGCGCAGAGCCACTGCACATAAACCACTGAGCCATAAAACTAGCTTGGGAAGGGCATGCAGAAGCTTTGAAGCGCAAGTCAGGAGACCTGCCATTGACAACATTGTAAACTCGGACGGGGTGTGCCGATGGTTGCTTAGAGGGGATTAAGTGTCCCCACTTTGACAACGTGCCTCCGTCCTTTTGTCACGGGGTCAAAATGACATATCAGGCGTTCGATTTCGATCAAAACGGGCACTTAGTCCCTACACCCAACAATCTACAACAGCAACTCAGTTTTTCCGATGTTAATAAGGCTAAACAGCAGGCTAAACCCGCTTCAGCTCACAAGGCACCCGCACCTGCACCTCTAATGCCCCCTCCCAAGCCTGAGAATCTAAAACTAGACAGACGTCGTGACGATTTACTCACTCCTTTTGGAAAAGCTACCCTTGAAGACCGTTATCTTCTGCCGGGAGAAAGTTATCAGGATATGTTCGCGCGCGTCTCTTGCGCCTTTGCAGATGACATTGAACATGCCCAGCGCCTTTATAACTATATGAGCAAACTGTGGTTCATGCCTGCTACCCCCATTCTCTCCAACGGTGGAACAACACGGGGGCTACCGATTTCTTGTTTCTTAAACTCTGTAAATGACAATCTGGATGGTATTGTCAACACTTGGAACGAAAATGTTGCATTAGCCTCCAACGGCGGTGGGATCGGTACCTATTGGGGCAAAGTGCGTTCGATCGGGGAAAAAGTAAAAGGCACCGGCGAAACCTCTGGCATCATTCCCTTTATCCATGTGATGGATGGGCTCACCCTTGCTATTTCCCAAGGTTCATTGCGCCGTGGTTCTGCTGCCGTCTATCTGGATGTCCACCACCCAGAAATTGAAGAATTTTTAGAGATCCGTAAACCTACCGGTGACTTTAACCGTAAAGGACTGAACCTACACCATGGGGTAAACATCACTGACGACTTTATGGAAGCCGTACGCAGTGGCAGCAACTTTGACCTGATCAGCCCGAAAAGCGGGGAAAAGCAACGTACTGTTGATGCCCGTCAGCTTTGGCAACGCATTTTGGAAACCCGTCTGCAAACAGGGGAGCCGTATTTGCTCTTTATTGATACGGTTAATAAAGCCCTGCCAAAACATTTAAAAGAGCTCAATCTATCGGTTTCCTCTTCCAACCTGTGCGCCGAAATCACCCTCCCCACAGGAACAGATCAACATAACAAAGAAAGAACCGCTGTTTGCTGCTTGTCTTCCCTAAACATTGAAACATGGGACCAATGGCATCGGGAAGAAAACTTTATCGAAGATATCATGCGCATGTTGGATAATGTGCTCACCTATTTCATTGAAAACGCACCTGACAGCATGGCCCGAGCAAAATATTCTGCTTTGCGCGAACGCTCGGTCGGGCTCGGGGTTATGGGGTTTCATTCCTTCCTCCAGGCGCGTAACATTCCTTTTGAAAGCGCCATGGCGAAATCATGGAATATAAAAATTTTTAATGATATTCGCCGTCAAGCCGATGCTGCTTCAGTCATCTTATCTGAAGAAAGAGGTCCCTGCCTAGATGCCCAAGAACGGGGTATGAAAGCCCGTTTCTCGCATAAAATGGCGATTGCACCCACCGCCTCTATCAGCATTATCTGTGGCGGTACAAGTGCCTGCATCGAACCAATTCCCGCCAACATCTATACCCATAAGACCTTATCTGGTTCTTTTTCTGTCCGTAACCGCCATCTGGAGAAAATCCTTGAAGAAAAAGGCTTAAATCACCCTACAACATGGCAATCCATTCTTGAACATGAAGGATCAGTTCAACATCTGGAGGGCCTGACACAGAATGAGAAAGACATCTTCAAAACAGCATTTGAAGTTGACCAACGTTGGATCATTGAATTTGCGGGTGATCGCTCCCCCTTCATTTGTCAAAGCCAGTCCATCAACATCTATCTGCCCGGTAATATCGATAAATGGGATCTACATATGCTGCATTGGACAGCATGGGAGCGTGGCTTAAAAAGTCTATACTATTGCCGCTCTAAATCCATTCAACGGGCTGCCTTTGCCGGACAACAGGAAAAATCCGACTTTATTCAGGCTACTGAAGAAAAAACAGACTATGAGGAGTGCTTGGCATGTCAATAATCTCCCTAGGGCATATGGACCCACGAGATTTGATCAATAAGGGGCAGGTAGGGCTCCTCGATGGCTCTGGCACCTATAATGTCGAACGCTATCCTTGGGCTTATGAATATTGGAAAAAGCAGCAACAAGTTCACTGGATGGGTGAAGAAGTGCCGCTGGGTTCGGATATTAAAGACTGGACATCTGACAAAGTCACCGAAAATGAACGTGAGCTGTTAACCCAGATTTTCCGTTTCTTCACCCAATCTGATGTGGAAGTCAGCGACAACTACATGAAACGGTATTTACCCATTTTCCAACCGCTTGAAATTCAGATGATGTTGGCCGCCTTCACCAATATGGAAACGGTCCATATTGACGCCTACGCTTTATTGTTAACCACGCTCGGAATGCCGCAAACAGAATTCGAGGCTTTTCGTGATTACGAAGAAATGCAGGCAAAAGCCGATTATATGCATACCTTCGGGGTGGATACTGTTGCTGATGTGTCACGCACTTTAGCTATGTTTGGTGCCTTTACAGAAGGCATGGCGCTTTTTGCAAGCTTTGCAATGCTTTTGAACTTCCCCCGGCATAATAAAATGAAAGGCATGGGACAGATTGTCACGTGGTCGGTCCGTGATGAAAGCTTACATTGCGAAGGCGTCATTAAAATGTTCCATCAATGGAACCAAGAAACTGGCGCACTGACCAAAGCTGTCAAAGACGACATTCTTGATGTGGCCAAGACAATGGTCAGACTTGAAGAAAAATTTGTTGAACTTGCTTTTAACCTCGGCACCGTCGAAGGAATGACCCCGCAAGACATCATCTCTTATGTCCATTATATCGCTGACTGGCGCTTAACTCAGTTGAAATTACCCACCCTGTTTGGCTATTTCAAAGAAAACCATGGTGCCTATGAAGCCCTAAAGCCCCACCCCCTACCCTGGCTCGTAGAGATCCTCAATGGGGTGGAACATGCCAATTTCTTTGAACAACGAGCAACCGAATATTCCAAAGGCGCCAGCCGTGGTAGCTGGGATGGAGATGAAGGGGTTTGGGATAATTTTGAACGCCAAAATTCCAAATCTCAACGTATGGCTTAAATCCAAGTGAGTAACAAAAACATGAATGCCTATGCGGCTTCCGTAAGCCCCTGTATTGGGGCTTGCGGCATCGATGAAACAACCGGTTTTTGCCAAGGTTGCGCAAGAACACGTGATGAAATCACCAAATGGAGACAGGAAGACGGGGCCTATCGTCAAAAAATTTGGGACACCTTACCCCAGCGGTTTGAAGAGTTAGGCATTTCCTGTCGTCGCCTCCCTTGGAACCGTAATGAAATTGAAAATTTCGTTCACACCAGCTTAAAAGAAAAAAAAAGGCACATGGATGTTAGGCGTAGTGGGCGCTGTCGCAGAATTTATGCCGACAGCCCCCCATGACATTGACCTTCAGCTTGAAGACCAGACAGTCCGCGCTTCAACAGTAGGTGCTGAACTCCGTTTTACCCTCAGTGATGATGTACGCGCACTCACCCATTCTGCGACAGGAGATAAGAGCGACCAACGATAATCATCGCCCACAATCGCAAAGAAGTCGGCTTTCTCCCCCAAGATACGATCACGGAACTTGGTCCGGACCCACTCAGTCCTTGTGATAAAGGACCTGCGCCGATCCTGTTTGATTTGGGGTTGGGGCGCAAGGAGGCCCGTTTTTGCATCAAAACGACACATCCCGAACTCATTGACCTCCTTCGAGAGTTTGAGGGCCAAAACATTCTCGAAATTTACAACCAGATCGCCCCAAAAATGATCCCCTACTCCCCAGTACGGGTGGTAGAAACAGCATTAGGGCGTCTGGAAATCGCTTCTAAAATTCCCATGCCGGACGAAAAGACAACTCCTGGCTCCCATACCCATTTTCTGCCAGACCATATTATGACAGAGAGAACAATGCCTGCTGGGATGGAAATTCCTAACCACTACCTCGCAGGCGCGATCTTTTATCCTCACCCTGAAGAAACTTAACCAAATCGCGCCCTAGTCAATTGAGACGGGGCGCCCATCTTCATCAACGGCAACCATGACAAAATCGCTTTTTGCGCACAGGCGACGCTCGCCTGTCAAAAGATTTTCGGCTTCCATCAAAACAGAGACGGTTAAAGAAGTCCGACCGGTTTTAATCACTTTACCGGTTAACTCCACAAGTTCCCCCACATACGCCTTTGACGTAAAGTCATTGCGCAAGGATGACGCCATGACAAAGACCTTTCGCGCATAGCGGGTAGCAGTGATAAATGCCGCTTTGCCCATCATATTTAACGCATTTCCCCCAAATAAATTGCCATAATGGTTGGCCTGGTCAGCTAAGACCATCTCAACGAATTGACATTCTCTAGGCTTTTCCAGGGTGTCGTCATCTATGATTTCTGCCTGATATTTAGCCATTTCCGGCAAAGTCTGATCAGCCGTTACCATATGAAATGTACCACTCGTGCAGCAAATGCGTTTAGGGATCAATAAATCCTCAGCATACATATTAACTTTGACACATACTCTATGACAATCCGCAGAAATGACCTGTCCGACATAATCAATAATCTGCCCGGAGGTTGCCGGTGTCATGAATTTCACATTTGCACAACAGTCAGTTACAAAATGACGTTGAGCAAACCGCGCTGCAGTCATTGCAGCGACTTTATCCATTTCAGACAAAGCCTGCCCCCCAAATAACGTACCATGGTGGTTCATCACACTAGGGAAAACTATATCAACCAGATGTGTTTCTTGAGTTCGTTGCTGCATCAATTTTTTCCTGACAAAACATTTAAAAGCGTGCCTTCATCCAAATGGAAGAAAGCACGCTTTGCTTGGATATGCTCTTAATCTCTACGTTTTAACTGTATGAAATTAACGGCTATCGTTTCTTATATGAGTACGAAACTGATCACCCCAGTTCCCGTTCCCATTATGGTATCGTGAGGCCCGAACCAACTCGATGGTGACACCGGCTTCTACCAATTTTTTGACCGCTAGGTTTAATTGATCCACCTGATAAGTCACCCAAGATGAAGCGACATGTGGATCGGTTGGTTGAGGGCAGGTGCCTGCCCCCGGTATTGCCAAAATTTGTTCATCATCCATTACAGACCTCTTTACTCTGCCGCAGAACCAAACTGGTTCATGGTGTTTTTACTACCACCCGCTTTCAAGGCACGATCACCACCCACCATTTCTTTGAATGTATCGCCAAGGTCACTCCCGACTTCATGCTGATGCTTCACGGCACTGACACCACGGCGAATTTCTTCACGTTGGATAGTATTCACATAAGCAAACATCATATCTTCACCAAAGTACCCGCGAGCCAGTTCATCAGTCGCTTTTGCCGTCATGTGGAACGTCGGCAAGGTAATCAAGTTATGGAAGACACCGGCTTGTGTTGAGATATCCACCTGGAAGCGACGCAATCTTGCATCTGCTTCAAGACCAAGATCAGTTTCATCAAACTCAGGTGACATCAACTCAGTCCCTTCAGGATAATCTTCTTCGTGGATTTTACCCTGTTCAATCCAGTCCGCACGTACCTGCTTGCGCAAATTCAATGTCCAGTTAAAGGAAGGTGAGTTGTTATACGTCAACTTTGCATTGGGCACGACTTGGCGAATTTCATTTACCATACCCGCAATTTCAGCCACATCTGGTGTATCGGTTTCAATCCACAACAGATCTGCTCCACCTTGTGTCAGGCTAGCGACACAATCTTCGATCACGCGGGCACGGCCTGTGTTTTCCTTAAACTTGAAAAGACCATTGGCCAGACGTTCCGGACGTACCGTTTTACCATCACGAATAATGATCAATTCATTCTCTTTAGCCGGGTTCAGGTCCGAAATTTCTTCAGTTTTTAACCATTTGATATATTCTGAAGAAAGATCACCAGCTTCCTGTGAGACCGGAATTTTTTGCGTAAGACCTGCTCCCAAGCTGTCTGTGCGCGCAACAATCACACCGTCGTCGACCCCCAATTCTTCAAAGGCAAGGCGACAAGCACGCAGCTTTTCAATAAAATCTTCACGAGGAACCGTAACTTTACCGTCTTGGTGACCACATTGTTTTGCATCTGAAACCTGATTTTCGATTTGCAGGCAACATGCACCAGCCTTGATGAGTTCTTTCGCCAACAGATATGTTGCATGTTCATTGCCAAACCCTGCATCAATATCAGCGATAATCGGCACAACATGAGATTCAAAATTATCAATTCGCATGATAATGTCATTCAACGCCTGTTCACTTGCTTTATTCTCACGGGCGCTGCGCAGTTCTTTAAACAGGTCATTTAAGGCAACCTCGTCAGCCTGACGCAAAGAAACATAGATTTCTTCAATCAAATCTGCAACGGCTGTTTTTTCATGCATGCTTTGATCAGGCAAGTGACCAAAACGATTACGCAAGCCGGCAACCATCCAACCGGAAAGATAGACATAGGCCCCTTTTGTCGTACCTCGTAGACGTTTAACCGATTTAATCATCTGTTGAGCATGAAAACCGGACCAACAACCTAAAGATTGAGTAAAGTTGTTCGGGTCAGCATCATAAGCAGCCATATCAGAACGCATGACTTTTGCCATACTTTTAGCGATATCCAAATGCGTAGAATACGTATTTTGAACTTTTAATTGCGCGATTTCATCAACGAAAATCCCACCAGAAGTTTGACCATTAGGATAACGGTTCTGAAGTTCTTCGCGAATTTGGCTATATTTTTTTCGGTTGTTCATTATGATATCTCCTTAACTTTGTAAATGGCTTGTATCCAATCTGCTTTTTGCAGCAGAATCTTATAGGCGGGGGCGGTTAGGAAAGGTTCTAGCTCGCTTGAAAGACACAATTCCAAGAACAGTTTGATTGCGTCTTCAAACATTCCTCCTTTAAAATTTTTGGTTTCTTCTTCAACGATTTGCTCCAAGAGAAAACGGGTCAGGCCGCGGTTTGTGTCCGCAAAAAATGCCCCATGTCGCAACCACTGCCAGACCTGTGTGCGACAGATTTCCGCGGTTGCGGCATCTTCCATCAAATTAAAGAGCGGGACACACCCTTGTCCGCGCAACCATGCTTCCATATAAGAAACCCCCACACGAATATTACCGCGTAATCCTTCTTCGGTAATGGTACCTTCTGGACACGCTGTCAGATCAGCGGCACTCACCTCGACGTCCAGGCGCTGCCTTTCAAGCTGGTTGTCCTTATCAATATACGAATTAAAGGCTTGAAATGCCGTGTCGATCAAACCGGGGTGGGCAACCCATGTGCCATCATGACCATTGCTGGCTTCGCGCTCTTTATCGGCACGCACCTTTGCAAACGCCTGTTGATTTGCCGCTTCATCCCCCTTAATCGGGATTTGTGCTGCCATTCCGCCCATGGCATGTGCCCCGCGACGATGACAAGTCTTAATCAACAACTGGCTATAGGCGCGCAATGCCGGTGCCGTCATCGTTACTTGCTCACGGTTGGGAACCAGAAAGTCCGGTTGCTTACCCAGTGTTTTTATCATTGAGAAAATGTAATCCCAACGACCACAGTTTAAACCCACAATATAGTCACGCAGTTCGAACAGGATTTCGTCCATCTCAAAAGCAGCAGGCAGTGTTTCAATCAATACCGTTGCTCGAAGGGTTCCTTTCGGGAGACCAAGCACATTTTCTGTTTCAACAAAAATGTCATTCCAAAGACGGGCTTCGAGATAGCTTTCCATCTTAGGGAGGTAAAAATATGCCCCGGTTCCACGCTTGATCAATTCATCTGCGTTATGAAAAACGAAAAGCCCAAAATCGACCAACGCCGCAGAAAGCGCACGTCCATCAAGCTGCATATGCGCTTCTTCCATATGCCAACCTCGGGGACGAACAATCAAAACCGCGAGCCCGTCTTCTTTCAATGCATAATGCTTTCCCGATTTTTCATCTGTGAAACTTATGGTACGACGGACGGCATCATAAATATTCACCTGACCATCCAGCATATTGTCAAAAGTCGGTGTCGAAGAATCTTCAAAATCGGCCATAAAAGCTTTAGCGCCTGAATTCAGCGCGTTAATGATCATCTTACGATCAACAGGCCCCGTAATTTCCACACGGCGATCCAACAGATCTTGCGGAGCAGGAGCCACTCTCCAGTCAGCTGCACGGATTTCTGCAGTCTCAGGGTGGAAATCAAGTTTCTCCAAACCTTTATCCAGACGACTTTGGCGTTCAGCACGCTCAGCCACCAATGATTTTCTACGAACACCAAATTTTTCTTCCAGCATACTGACGAACCCTAATGCCGCTTCGCTCAAAATTTGATCGTGGGCGGAGCGGGTCTCGACCATAACTGAAATGCGATTTATAAAGTTTTCACAATTTTGTTTCTGAAGTGTGGCACTCATTGTCATGTCATTTACCTTTCCATTTTGCACCGCCGAGAACATCTTTCCTCAACGCGTCTTTGCCTTTACATAATTTACATTGCAGACAAATGCTGCAAGTGCTAAAAATTTAAAAAAGGTATAAAAGTCAATTGATTGACATGTTTTTATATTTTTTGAAAATTTTGTAAAGGATGAGAAATATGGGTGAAAGAAAGATATTTGCAGGTCCCCGACTGAAAAGAACCCGACAAAAGCTGAACATCACCCAGGCCCAAATGGCTCGGGATTTAGGAATTTCTCCGAGCTATCTCAATTTGGTTGAAAGCAATCAGCGCCCCCTAACAGCACAAGTACTATTAAAACTTGCTGAAACCTATGATCTGGACTTAAGGGAATTAAGTGGCGATAGAGAAGAGAGGCTGGCTTCTGAACTGAAAGAGGTTCTGTCAGATCCAGTTTTTAGAACACCGATTCCCAGCTCGGGAGAAATTCTGGAAGTTGCCAGTTCCAGCCCTAAAGTATCAACTGCCTTGCTTCATTTATACAAAACCTATCAACGCGAGATTGGCCACAACGATCCCTTAAATGAAAGCCTGTCAGAACGTAATCGCCGTCTGCCGGATGAAAAAAATCGTTTCCCGATTGAAGAAGTTCGCGACTATTTTCATGCACGCCACAATTTTATTGAAGAACTAGACCAACATGCCGAAAATCTTTACGACACTTTAAACCAAACCGATAATCTGTTTACATCCTTACGCAATCACCTAAGTGAAAAACACGGAATTCGCATCAGTGTTCTGCCCATTCATGCTATGCCGGACACACAACGACGATACGACCATCACAACAAAAGACTATTTCTATCAGAACTCCTCCCCTTACCAAGTCGCATTTTTCAAATAGGTGTCTTGATCGCACAACAAGAACAAAAGGACGTGATGTCTCGTCTAACCAAAGAAGCTGGTTTTAATACAGAGGATGCCCAGCAACTCTGTCAGATTGGGTTGGCGAACTATTTTGCAGGCGCATTGATGATGCCTTATTCAGCCTTTATCGAATCAGCTAGAAGCCTGCGTTATGATATATCTATCCTTTCTGGCCGTTTTGGGACCAGCATTGAACAAGTTGCCCATCGCTTAACCACTTTGCAACGCAAGAACAATCGAGGTGTACCTTTCTTTTTATTACGTCTGGATAATGCAGGGAACATTTCTAAAAGATTTTCAGCAGATGGCTTCCACTTTGCAAAATTTGGCGGCACCTGCCCCAAATGGCGCGTTCATGATGCTTTTGCAACACCGGGACAAATCATTGTACAGCCAGTACAAATGCCAGATGGAACATCTTATTTAACCCTGTCGCGAACCGTCGAAACCGTTAGCGGCCCCCACCCGGAAACGCCCCGTAAACTTGCTATCAGTCTGGGCTGTGAAATTGGATATGCGGATCAGGTCGTCTATGGAGATGGTTTACAACTCGACACGTCTTCGATCCTGACACCCATCGGAGTGACCTGTCGCATGTGTGAACGACACAACTGCACCTCACGTGCTTTCCCCCCCATGACACAACCTCTAAAAATTGATGCCAACCTTAAAAAGCTTTCTGCCTTCGAATTTCGCTAGGCTCCACTGAAACCATTATGAATAGCCCCTAGAAAAGTAGACACCTTGTCGGTTACAAAATGAGGCAAGGAGTTATTCAATGTCTAACCCGGATCCATCACAAATTCTTTCCTTCCTCAAAATTAATTCATTGATAACAGTAAGTTATGTTAAAATAGACTGTATATAGAAAATACAGGGTGTTTTTTCGATGTTGTTTTCCA
>JABXIG010000047.1 GCA_013373205.1 Methylocystaceae bacterium
AAAGCTCGGCCTTTTCAAACCAAACGCCCCGGCTCGGACATGATGCCAAAACCGGGGCGAACAGGTACTGAAAAGTCATACTTCTAAGATGCCCCAGACCCACCGACACCAGAGGAAAATTTCTGGCTTTCATCGAAGGATCCCTGGACGCCACCACTCACGAGCCACGAAGACATTAGACGAACACGGGACAATTATCAGATTGATAGATCGCTAAGGCCCTGTCGAGTCACCTCACCTTTGCGTTGCTGAAAGAATTTGGCCGCACAACGATGGCGGGTGAGACATTAAGAATAATTAAATGTAAGCCCTGCAATTATCAGAATGATAAAATGAGATGACGGGTTTTTGGGCAAGACCGCGCCACCTAACCGACAGTTTCCAGGGTGGAAACGACTCAAGTGAAGCACGAGGACAGTGCCACAATTTCGCCATATTTCCAAAATGTTAGAGTAACATCAACGGGTCAGCGGAATCCTCCGAAAGCCTGCCGTCCGACGCCCGGGCCGCACCCGGAACGGTGTCCCTGTGACCCTGCACCCAGAGCGTGAAAGCTGAGGACCAAGTCGCAACTCAAATTACGGTCGGCCGCTCTTTTCGGGGTCCCAGGCACCCCCGCCGTTAACCATCATTGGCGATCCGAATGAACCGAGCCATGAACACCGTCGTCTGAGCCGGCCCCGCCAAAGTGCTCCAGCCAGGATGCGCGAAGTCCGCAGGATTTCGGTGAACAGGAGGACTATGACATGGCTGGAAAGCGGCGTTGTTGCAGAACTCAGCCGGTGAAGGAGTCACATCGGACTCCATGCGGTTATCACCGCTCCCGCCTGAAGGATGTACGGCGAGGCTGGCGGCTGAATGCGATCCGACGCGACGGTCTGCCGGTCCACCGGACCGTTGAGGAAAGCCGTATGCAGGCTCCGCTCAGGTTGCTCGGAGCCCCCCAGGCCCGGAAGGTTCACGCCGCCCCCGGCCGTCGTTGCCCTGCCAGATGCCGTCTGGAAGAAGACACCGCTCAGACGCGCGGTTTCCTCCTCTGCCCTGCGGCGCTCCGCTTCCGGATCGACGCTCGGGCCGACAATCGGCGGCGGGTTCACGGGCACTCCCCGCTCCTGCGCGTCGAGGATCGGCCGCCCGAGGTCACCGGGCAGTGCGGGTCCCAGAACCGGTCCGGTATAGTCGGAAGGCAACCCTTCCAGGCCGTCCGCTGCCGGTCGGTTGTCGATGGAATAGAGTTCTCCACCTCCCGGCCCAGCCTCATGGGTCTGGAGCGCATAGATCAGAGCACCCCCGATGCCGAACAGCGCGACCGCTCCGGCACCGGCCAGAACCCTACGCGACAGCCTGGTCACGCGCGGCGGATCGGGGCGCAGACGCATCGGAGCTGCAGGATTGGTGTCACTCATGACGCCCCTCCCCTTCGCGCATCCCCCTCCGTCCGCGAATCTGCCTCGCGCTCCTCCGTGCGCACGATCCGGACCACCTGCTGGCGTCCTCCTGCTCCCAAACGGAGCTCGGCGGCACCGAAGAGGCGATCCACGATCAGCACGTTCCGGTGGATACGGCTGTTGACGATCTGCGGTTCGGGACGCTGTGGCGCGAGCGAGATAACCGCGCACGGTCTTCGGGGCAGCCACCGGAACGGGAGAAGAGACCTTCGGCAGCGACACCGGCAAACGCAGCGGAAGCTGGCTTTCGATCCAGCCGAGCAGCGTGACAACGTCGGGTGCGGTTCCTGCCGAGGCCGGGAAGACTGACGGATCGTCGGCGGGCAGCTTGTCGATCACCGTCAGCCGCGTGTCGATGCTGGTGCCATGTCTGGCGAAGACCGCGCCATCGATCGCCGCGGTGAAGACCACGCGGCCGCGGTCCTGCAGGCGCATGAAGGCTTCGCGCCAGGGAGGAGATTCCGGTCCGAAATTGGCGCCGGTGATCGTGACCAGCCGTCCGCCGGGAGTAAGGCGCGCCAACGCCGTGGCGACATGGCGCCAGGCTGCATCCGCCATCCGCCCCTCGACATTGGCCATGACCGAGAAAGGCGGGTTCATCAGAACCACGGACGGCATGGCGTCCGTGGCCAGATAGTCGTCGATCTGGGCGGCGTCGAACCGGGTGACGGGAAAGGCCGGAAAGAGGGAAGAGAGAAGATCGGCGCGGGTCTCGGCGAGTTCGTTGAGGATCAGCGAACCGCCGACGCTCTGGGCCAGGATCACCATAAGGCCGGTACCGGCCGAGGGTTCCAGCACCACGTCATCAAGCGTGATCGCGGCCGCCGCCAGCGCGGCAAGGCCAAGAGGCAGAGGTGTTCTGAACTGCTGGAATCTCTGGCTTTCTTCGGAGCGGCGGGCCTGCGTCGGCAGCAACCCCGCGATCTTCGCCAGAGGAGCGAGCCGGGACACCGGAGAGGCGGCTTTACGGAAGAGCGTCTTTCCGTATTTGCGCAGGAACAGAACCGTGGCGACCTCGCAGGCCTCGTAGGCGAGCTTCCAGTCCCAGGCGCCGGTGGCGTCGGACGCGCCGAAAGCGGTTTCCATCGCATCGCGCAGGATCGCAGTATCGACGCGCTGGCCGCGTTCGAGATGGGGAAGGAGGATATTGGCGGCGGCCAGGATCGCGGGCGCGGCGCTGAGCGGCGTGACCGGATCGGTCACGGGAGACGAGATGTTCATGTCGGGGAACCTCGGAGAGCAGGAACGGGAAGACCCGGACGGCTCTCTCTCGCCCACCCGGACCTGCCCCTTTTCGACCCACCTCTCACTCTCAAAGCACAGCATAAAAAAAGCGCTCTGACCGGACGGCGGGGCGCTTGTCGGTGCCTTATCGGGATCATCCGAAGCGGCGACAGGCTTCGGTAAAAGTATATTCACTGGCGGCGATCGTTTCATCGACCACTTCGTCCGACGACAGATAATCATATTCTCGTTCAAGCTGGCAGTAGAACCATCGAGCCAGATCACGCAGCGCCTCGATGATCGTCTCCTCGGCATCGGCGGTCATGTCCTGATATGTCGGACTGTCACGCTCGACCGAGATCCCCATGCAATATTCGTGACAATAATGGCCGCGATGGGTGGCTTCGGCGCGAAGCTGGTAGAAATTTCGCCGCTGGACCGCCTTCAGGGCATCGGCGATGCGGTGCACCTCGGTATCCTGAGGGGCGTATTTCCTGATCCGCCGTGGCGCGCCCTTGCGGTAGGCATAGAAGGTTTCAAAGCACGCGCCGTCCCCCTGCGAGGAAAAGCCCCGGAACCAGATGCAGGGTTCCTGCCGTGTGCCACCGCCCATTAGCCGGACGGTGCGGGTCTTGAGGTTCAGCCCGAGGATTTCGGCGACGCGCTGGAAATCCTCATAGACGGCATCGTACCAGTCATCGCCGAAGCCACCTTCGCGATACCAGGCGCGGGCTTTGTCCCTGGCTGCATCGGAAAGCTCTTCGAGGCGATAGACAGTGATCTCGATGACCTCACTCATAGGGATTGCCTTCCTCCAGAACGATGGAAAGCCAACCATCGGTATTGATCCAGTCCACCGTCTCGCCGGTAGCGAGATCGAGAACGTGCGCCCCGCCGCCGAACCCGTCGATCCTCGGGCGTGAGCAGCTATTGGCGTATTGCATCCCCCATAGGCCGGTCAGACCGAACTCCTTCGCGCAGCGTTTGACGAATTGGATAACATGCTCAGGATCGCCGGTGCCATCATCGTGCATCCAGAGCTGGGTTCCGCCATGCTCGGGT
>JABXIG010000044.1 GCA_013373205.1 Methylocystaceae bacterium
CATCCCGAATTGATGGAACTGGGTTTTATGCAGTACTTGAAACAATTCGAGCGTAAACCACGTTCGAAATTATTCCCTGATATTCGTACTGGCACTACAGGGTATCGGTCCGATCAATTCTCAAAATGGTTTGTACGTTTTCTGAAATCCATTGACGCATATGCTGAACGAACATCCTTTCATTCGTTTCGACATAATTTCCGTGATGCCTTACGTGAGAGTAATGTTCGCCATGAAATCGCAATGTTACTCGGCGGATGGTCAAGCAAATCGCATAGTATGGCATCACAAGCATATTATGGTAGAGGTTTCACAATGCCAACATTATTATTTGCTTTAAAAAAAATAACTTTTCGTTTGTAATAGACGATCAGTGAAAGCGGTACTGTAGATATTTAGGTCATAGGTCGATGCCTTCTCAAATATTTCAATTAAACATTTTTCTTTTCCTATTCCCCTTTTTTTTAATCTTTGGTTGGAAATTAAGAAATAATAGTTTTTTGCAAGCTTATTTGCCTAATATCAATTTGTGGGTGCTATATGTATTTGTTTTTATTATTGCCTCTAATTTAGACTTACAGAAGAATGTTGACCATTGGCTTATCTTAGCGATTGGCGGTTTTTTTATTCAAGCTGTTCCAACTTTATTAGGATTGTTATTGCCTGAAAAAAATGGGGCTTTTTGGACTTGGGGCACTTATGGTGGGGGGAACAGAGGAGTCTTAGCTTTAAGTTTTTTTGCACCTTCGTTAATTCCAGCTTTTATAGTTGCTGACTTAGCAAATTTTGCTAGTTTAACAACTATATATACGTTCTTTCAAAAGCAAAAAACGAATATATCTTCATTAATAAAAGCAATATATCCAATCGTTTTTTTGTCTATAGGTTTTTTATTTTATGAAACTGGCTACAGCCAGCATATCCCAAATACAATAGATAACATTGTATCATTAATAATTAAGATAAGTGTCCCTCTTCAGATAGGCATGCAGATAAATGTACCTCCTGTAAAGGAAGTTATGTTTATTCATTTAACAGATTTTTTTGTTGTTAGAGCACTTATATTCTCTCCAATAGCTTTAGTTTACTTTATTGGATTTGATTGGGCTTTAGTACTTTTGGTATTTGCAACCCTGCCAAGTTCGTCTCTATCAGTTTTATTGTGCAAGGAGAGTATCCGAGTGCAAGCGACAATAGTTGCATCATTATCAAATGCATTGTATGTTTTTGCGATGCTGCTTTTGATAATAATTTATTCGTGTTTTAATTTATAGGTTGTATGAATTGGCTTTGGCGGGGAAACAATGGATAATGATGTTTTGGGGAAATTGAACTATTTTGCAAAGCATTGTGAGGGGGGATTAGCGAGTACTGATAAAATAAAAAGAACTATAAAACTAATCACCAATCAATATTCGCCAGAAAGAATGAAACGACCTTTTTACGGACAGCTTACTGAAGTTTCGTTCAAAGAAATTGCATCAGAAATTTTTTATGCCAGTAGGCCCAGTTCTGACGTAGAAAATTATCGACATCCTCTCTTGCTTTTGGGAGCAGGGGCGTCAGCTGAATCTGGAGCCCCTCTCTTTGTGGATTTGATTGATAGTATTTTAAAAGATGCTCATCTTCCTAAATCTAGGTGGGAAAAAGCATTAGCGGAACCGTTTCTGAATATTCCAGAGCCTGTTTTCAAAAGATTTAAAGAAAATGTTTTAAAGCAAATAACAACCACCCCTTTTCCAACTTATGCTGAAAATGAATTTAATGAATTTGATAAGGATAAGCAGGGTGAATTATGGATAAATACTCTTAAAAAGTATATGTATGATGATATAATTTCGAAAAAATCACGTCGTCAACTCTACAGCGTTTTTGCGAAATATCTTGAAACCCATAGACCTAGCCTTGGTTATCAAGAACTGGGAAAAATTGCAAAAATGGGATATTTACGCTGGATCATCTCAACAAATTTTGACCCTCTAGTAGAAGGTGCGTTTGCAGCGGCTCAAATTCCTGCTCATGACGTTATGATCTATCATCGTAAAGTAACAATACCAAGCTATTACAGTGAAGTATTTGAAGAAGATTATTCTCCTCCTCTTTTAAATTTGCTTAAAATACATGGTGACTTGGCTACACGCCGAATAGATGCTAGCAGCGATACTATACGTAATTTTCAAGAAGAAGAAGAAGCTTCGCTACGAAAAAGTTTAGTTGATCTTTTTGCTTCTCGAGATATTTTGATTGCGGGTCATTCATTACAAGACCCGAATATAAATGATATAATTTTAGATGCAGTTTGCCATCGAATAGAAAATGATCGGGGCGGTTTTTCTCTAAGCTTTATTTGTGGCAAGCCATCAGTAGATAATGATTTTATCGGTCTTTTATGTTCTTTAGTTCAAATAATGGGACAGGGTAAGATTGCTTATATACCTGTAACAGAGACCGTAGATTCAAAAAAATATATAAAACTTAACAAGGCACACGAGAAAATCATCACTTTTGATGATACTTTTCATAATCTATTAACTGACATTAATGATTTACACAGTCAAAGGAGACGTGAAAAAAGAGAAGCTCAAAAAGTTACAGATTATCAAAATCTATATCAAATTGTAGGAATGACGCCTAATAAGAACCAATTGCGGGAATTTGCTATTGGTCCGAGCCATAATGGTGGATTCAATGCAAATGAAAATCAGATTGAGTTTGAACAACACATTTCACCAATTTATTTTTCATCAATGGCAGATGCTGCAACTTCTGGCTTATTCTTTGAAGCGATTTCTAGGTCGCCTGTCCCGACTCAATTCCAACAACTTCGTTCAGATTACCCTCACATTTCCAATGTGTTTTTAAAACATGTTTGTATTCGTGCTACAAAACCAGAAATCGCAAGAAATCTTGAAGACGCGATGAAAGAGGCTGGTTCTCATCGAGCAAAAAAAGGGATACGTGCCCTTTCCCCTATTTTAAAACATCTTGCATCCAGTGGTTCATTGAAAATCATGTTCAGTACGAAAGAATATGATTTATTGAAAGGACAAATAAATCCATCAGCAGGAGATAAGGCAACGAAAGAAGATACCTTAAGGGCACTTCAATCTCTTATTTTTCTCGCAGCAAGACCATCTTCATATATTGAACAAAAAAATCCAGAAGGTGTTAAGATCATACATGCAACAGTTGAAGTCGTTCAAGATGAAGACGATGCAGATATTATTATGGGATTTGAGGATGGGCATTTTCCACGACAGGGTAAAAATAAAAAAGAAAAGTATAAAATATTCAAAATCCCTTTGCAGCGTTTCTTTCCTGTTCTTGGTGATACAACTCTTCTTCCTTGGTTGTTAAAAACAACTCCACCCCAACCTAATTCTCCAGTACGTATGGATCATGACAACCAAAATAGCTTACTGGTAACAACTGGAGGTCCAGAGCATAACAAGATTTTGGAATTATTTATTGCTCTGCATCGTTGGAGTGGTGGTGATTTGGTATTGGATGCTTCAAATGCATTTGATAACAATGCAGATTCTACTGAAAAACCAACAATCCGTTTAGCAACAGAAGATTATGTTGGCGGTGTTTTGAAAAGAACAAGTGATGCCCCTCATGCGGGGGTAGTAAAATCTAGAGAAGGCTGGGAAGCTTTTCTTGTTAGTTTTAAAATCCCGACAGGCAACGTTTTTTCTCTACTTGAAAGAAAAAATGACAATATAAACAAAAATGCTGTGCAAATTTTATCTGTTATTGGAATGAGTGCTGTTGGTAGTATTTTAGGTACAGCGTATGTTTTGTTTAGTAAACGCTTTCGCATCAACCATGATGGTAATCAGATCGATATTTTAAACATTCCTCAACCATTTTCAGGGCAGGGGGGAGAACATGTTACTCAACTCGAACGAGATATAGTAATGCCATATTTAAAATATTTACTCGGCGAAATGAATGATGACAAAAATTATAAGGATATCCTACGCGGAAATTCTGATGTCATGATGAACTTGTTACAGCCTGTATATCCCGCTTTCCATGACTGGCTAAAAAATAAAGGATATACGGGTTTATTGAAGCAGAGTTCTGGCGAATTACATGCAACACTTTGGGCTGAAATTGCGGATGAATTTTTAAAAACTTAAAAAACGTACAAACCATTTTGAGAATTGATCGGACCGATACCCTGTAGTGCCAGTACGAATATCAGGGAATAATTTCGAACGTGGTTTACGCTCGAATTGTTTCAAGTACTGCATAAAACCCAGTTCCATCAATTCGGGATG
>JABXIG010000018.1 GCA_013373205.1 Methylocystaceae bacterium
AATGGCTTCTTCAACGGCAATTTCGTCAAATGGGTTCATAGACATTTTGACGTTTGCTGTTTCTACACCCGTGTTATCCGGCTTTACACGGACATTCACGTTGTAATCAATTACGCGCTTTACTGCGACGAGAACCTTCATTTTTTATAAATCCTCTTTATTCGATCAAGATGTCCGGGCGAAATACAAATCTTCAAGACGTTTCAAATCAACGGCTTCGCGTGGTTCGGATAATGTAATTTTGCCCGCTTGCATCAAATAGACATGATCTGCAATTTTCAAAGCCTGATTTGTATTTTGTTCAACCAGAACAATGGTCATTTTTTCTTCTTTCAACTCACGGAAGATTGAAAAAATCTCGTTTGTCATCACAGGGGACAGACCCAAAGAAGGTTCATCAATCAGGCAGACTTCGGGTTCTTCCATCAGGCCGCGGCCAATGGCGAGCATTTGTGCTTCCCCACCGGACAATGTACCGGCTTGCTGATTACGACGTTCTTTTAAACGCGGGAAAAGCTGAAACACATGTTCGCGGTTTTTTTCCATGGATTTGCGGGTTTTCTTGGGGTACGCCCCCATGATCAGGTTTTCTTCAACCGATAGATCAGAAAACAGCAAACGCCCTTCCGGGATCATCACCAGACCATCGTTGATGCGGTTCCATGTTGGTTCCTGCACATAATTTTGGCCTTTAAAGCGGATTTCGCCCGCCTTGGGGTCAATCAAGCCCATCAAGGTTTTTAAAAAGGTGCTTTTACCCGCACCGTTTGGACCGACGATGGTTGTTGTGCGTCCAGATTCAAAAGTAAGGGACAAATCCCAAAACACTTCCATCGCCCCATAGCCCGCACTTAATTTATCTGTCTCAAGCAAGTACTTCACCAGTATAGCTCCTTACGACTTCAGGGTTGCGGAATGTTTCTTCTGGATCACCTTCGGCAATAACTTGACCAAAGTTAAATACCACGACACGATCACACATGTTCATGATGGTTTCGATATCATGTTCAATGACAATCATGGACAGGTTATACTGCTTGCGAATTTTCTTAAGCGTTTCCATAAACAGTTTTTTACTGGTGGTTTCCAAACCAGCCAAAACTTCATCCAGCATCAACAGGGTCGGTTCTGTCGCCAGTGCTTTTGCAACCTCAAGGGCTTTACGTTCTGTCAGGGCCAGTTCCGTTGCCGCATCACTTTCGGATTTATGGGACAAATTGACAGACTCTAAAATCTCGTCAATGCGATCCTGTTTCACCTTCCCGTCCGGACGACCAAAACGTTGAGCAACGATCAGATTTTCACGCACTGTCAATTCATGCATCGGTTGGGGAATTTGGAACGTACGGCCAATCCCATAGGTAACACGCTGATGCATGGATGACTTCAGGATATCATGACCATCATAAGTCACTGTGCCTGAAACAGGTTTCACAACACCGGATAAAACGTTGAAACTGGTTGTTTTACCTGCACCATTTGGACCGACAAGACCAAGGACTTCATGTTTATGGACTTCAAAGTTCACATTCTGGAGGGCACGAACCCCGCCAAAACTGACACTCAGGTCTTCGACTTTAAGCATGTTGTCCCTCCGCTTTTTTGATGTTTTTCTTCGGTGCAAAAAACTTGGTCAGGATAGGCAACAGACCAGATGGGCTCAGGATAATCATCCCAGCCAACATCGCGCCCAAAATCAATTGGTGACCTTGTGGCATGACGCTTTTGAAGACAAGCTGATCCACCAGATAGATGAACAAAGCACCCAAAACAGGCCCACTCAGTGTGCGGTAACCACCAAAGATCGCAGCAACAATCGGGAAAATCGTCCAGGATCCGCTAAAAGCATAATCCGGTTCCAGAAAGTTGATGTAATGCGCATTAAACGCACCAATAGAGCCCGTCATAAAGGCAGATACCAACAACATTACGATCTTAAGGTAAGTTGCAGGCACACCCACAATGCGGGTTGCCATTTCTGAATCATGCATCGCTTTCAATGCAAGACCATAGGTGCTTTTGCGGATAAAATGATAGGTAATCAACGTCAGGCAGACAATGTTCAGGATAACGATATACCCACCCAGTTTTGTACCAAAATCAATCCCCATAAACACTGGTAAAGTCGGGATACTTAAAAGACCGCCCGCACCACCAGTAATGCTTGTTGCTTCGACGGCAAGAATTTTGAAGATTTCAGCATAAGCCAAAATCGCAAGGGCAAAATATGGTCCACGCAAACGCAAGGCAGGCATCATGAAGATTGAGGAAATACTGGCACCGATCCCGCCCATGACCAAGGCAACAAAAACAGGCACCCCGTGATCCATGGTCAGGACAGCAGACGTATAGGCACCGACCCCGAAAAAGGCCGCGTGACCAAAACTAACCATCCCGCCCAGATTACCAAGCAAAGCCCAAGCAACTGCAATACCAGCAATAATCAAGGCCGAGGCGACAAGGCCGATCAGATAGTTGTTATCCCCCAGTGTAAATGGGATAACCAGATACATCACAATTGCGAATGCGGCACTAAATTTAATGTTCATTTTAATGTGCCCCCTTCTTGCCAAACAGACCAGATGGCATAACCAGAAGAACCAGCAAGAACACCGTCATGCTTGCAAGTTCGGCCAAGGAAGATTGGAAATAAGTAGTTGTCAGACCTTCGATGACACCGATCATAATGGCACCGACCAGCACACCGGGAATGGACCCCATACCCGCCAACACTGTGATGACGAACGCTTTAATGGTCAGGCTATGTCCGACAGGTGGATGAATGACGCTTGTGACATATAACATGACACCTGCCAAAGCTGCCAGCACACCAGCAACACCCCAAGACCAAAGCTCAGCTTTGGTTGGGTTCATCCCCATCAACTTTGCCGCATCACGGTTGGAAGAGACAGAACGGATCGCACGGCCGTGCCAAGTGTGGTTTAACCACCAATAAAGTCCACCAAGTGCGGCAATACCGACGATAAAAGCGATCATCTCACTGCGCATGCTAAAGAGCGAGTCCGCAATGACGACCCCTTCCATAAACCACGAAGATTGCGTGGAATAAATATCGGCGGAAAAAACCATCAACAAACCGTTGGTCAACACAATCCCCAACCCAAAAGTCAGGATCAATGAATTGAGTTCGCGGTCTTTCTTAATCTGGTTGGTTAAATAGAAAGTCACCAGCGCTGCAACAATGACCACAGCCATTGCAATGGGCAAGGACAACATCGGGTTAAGCCCGGTCTGGCTTTCAAGTGCATAAGCTATATAAGCAGCAAGAAGCACCAGTTCACCATGGGCAAGGTTAATCACCTTCATCGTCCCGAAGACAAGAGCGAGCCCCACGGCAATAAGACCGTAAAATCCCCCCATCAACAGGCCGGTAAAGAGCGCCTGAGCCGTAAGTTCCATTATTTCTTCCTTTGTGACCCGGGCCGAAGCCCGGGGTTTATCTTCGCGTGATTAATTCCAGGGTGTACCGGGGAACACTTTCTCACCCGTTTTTTCTTCAGCAGGCCAAACAAGTGGAATTTTTCCACCTTGGTGCTGACCGACACGCTGCACAAATTCAGGGTTATCCCCTTTTTCATCAAAGCGAACACGACCGGAAATGGTCATTTCATCAGTTTTGCGCAATTCTGTCGCAATACCTTTCAAGCTGGTGTCACCTTTATCAAAAGCGCGCACAATCGCCTCGCCCAGCAGACGGGTTTGAACATAGCCAAACTGTTCGAGATAGCTGGGTTCTTCTTCATAGTTTGCTTTATAGGCTTGGTAGAAGGTTTGTTGTTTAGGCTTATCAAAGGAAACCGGGAAAGGCAACATGGCTGTGCCATATACATTTTTCATCAAATCAGGAAATTCTTTAGCCATCTTACCAGTTGCCAAAGACCATACGCCGATCATCGCTTTCACATTCGGCTTCAACAGATTGGCCGCACGCAAAATGCCGACATATTCACTTTCATACCCAACCATGATGATGGCTTCAGAACGGTCACGCAACTTGATTTTATTAACAATGGATTTGAAGTCTTTTACATGTGCATCATATTCATGCGTTGATACTTTCAAACCTTTTTCACCCAATTTTTTTTCAATATACTCAGCCATTTTATGAGTGGCTTCTTTATTTGAATAAGCGATGGAAACACTTTTCAGGTCCATTTCACTGACAAGACCAACAACAGCCTTACCGTAACCTGCTGCACTATTGATCCGGAAGAAACCTTCATGACCACGTTGTGACAGGGCGGTTGCAACACCACCAAATGTGATATAAGGCAGGTTCGCTTTATTCGCCGCTTCTGAAGCCGGGCCGATCACGCCGGACGCATAACCACCACTAAACGCAATCACACCTTGGCTCGCCAATTTTTCAACCGCACTTACGGCTTTGGCAGGGTTGCTTTCATCATCAATTGTTTTCAGCTCAAATGTATGCTGACCTTTATATTTATCATTCAGCACTTTAATCCCGGTCACAACACCACGATGCGATCCTGTACCGACGCGCGCCAAAGACCCCGTCAAAGGTGTATGTTCGCCGATTACAAACTTTTCCGCATGAGCTGTGTCTACCTGAGCAAAGCTTACGGCCGCACCAAGCGCGCAAGCAAGAACGCTGGATAATTTCAAAACTTTCATTTCTGCCTCAACCTGTTTGTGTTTTTTCTACAATCCCAGCCTCAGCTTTTTTGGCTTAAACTGGACTGTGGCATTTATATTTTAATGAAATTTAGATGTCAAATATTAAAATTTAATTCCGCTATGCGAAACTAATTGTACATTTAATTACACACTCTAGTTAATTTGTGGTATATGAATTCAATGATTGTTACTCGTTCTTGCATAAATACTGTATTTATGCACCCGGTTAACGTTTCACAAAAACATGATAAGAAGATAATAAATGACCGAATCAGAGCAGGTAAAAGACCGCAAATTCGTTGAATCCCTCTCCAGAGGGTTAAGTATCTTGAGCGCCTTTGACCAAACCCCTGGCCCACTGGGCAACCAAGAAATTGCAGCAATTACAAAATTACCCAAGCCAACCGTATCGCGTATGACGTACACGCTGACAAAACTTGGCTATCTAAATTATTCTGAACGAAGCGAAAAATACGAACTTGGTGCCATCAACCTGACACTGGGTCATGCCTATACAGCAAATTTGCGGATCAGACAAATCGCGAAACCCCACATGTTAGAAATGGCAAAAGAATTTAATGTCAACATCGGTCTGGCAACCAACGTTGGCTATGAAATGATCTTTGTCGATTACTGCCGTGGTGATTTATTAAAATCCGTCTTGGTAGATATCGGAAGTAAATTACCTATGGCAAAGTCAGCCATTGGCCGTTCATACCTTGCCAGCTTAAGCAAAGAACAACGCGACGTTTTAATGCCTGAACTTGCCAAAATTCATGGCAAAGACTGGCCCGAAGTTGAAAAGAACCTCGCTGAAGCCCTAGACCTTTATGATGAATTCGGCTTCACCCGATCTTTTGGCTATTGGGATCGCAATATCAACACTGTTGCTGTGCCCCTAAAACTATCTGAAAATCGTATCTTCTGTATTAGCTGCGGCGGACCTGACTACGTGATTTCCACCGACACTCTCTTAAAGGTGATCGGACCACGCTTGATCCATGTCTCGCGTGACATCTCAAACAGTGGCTTGTAATTTTTCCTCCTTCCCCCCCCCTACCAAAACAAACATAACCGAGCTTTTTATGACCAAAGACCTTTTGGCCTTGATCGAAGGCCTGTCGCTTGAGAAAAAATCAGACGCCCATTATATCGGACACTATATACCGGCTATTCCAAATCATGTATTTGGAGGTCAGGTGGTTGCTCAATCCATACGCGCGGCCTTAAATGAAATCGAGGACGACAAAAGCCTTCATTCCCTTCATTCTTATTTTCTGGATCGCGGACATACAGATAAACCATTTAATTTTCACGTAAAAAAACTTCGTGATGGTCGTTCCTTCAGTGTCCGTCAAGTGGATGTCTATCAGGATGAGCGCCAGATTTATACCGCCACCCTGTCTTTTCATCGCATTGAAGATGGCGTTTCCTTTCAACATGACATGCCCCAAGTTGATGGCCCTGACCAGTTTATCGAAGAAGCTGATCGTTGGAATAATCACCCCATCGTTGGCAATATGCCGGAACGTAAAATCACCTTTCGTCCTTTAAATGTCCGCCATACCGGCCCTGTTGATTGGTTTACCTCTTTTGAAGCGTCACCGGAAACCGGGATTTGGATTAAAACGCGTGATCAAATTAGCGATGACCCCAAACTTCATCAAACCTTACTGGGATATTTTTCAGATACATTCTTATATGCTGCATCCTTGCGTCCCCATGGGTTGACCTTTCAGTCACCTAATCTTCAAGGGGCCAGTCTTGACCATACCCTGTGGATACATGATCATTTTCGCGCCGATGATTGGCTTTTTTATCAGCATAGCGGCATATGGTCCGGCCGGGCACGCGGTCTGAATATAGGTAAGTTTTTCACACGCGATGGACGTCACGTTGCCAGCACATCCCAAGAAGGGCTGATGCGAGTTAAACAGGCCTAACAAGGACTGTCTTAGTCGTAGGCAAGATGAAAACCATATAGCGTTGCCACCATAAAACCTAAGGCAATCAGGCAATAAAGGCCGTTCCAGCGTAATGTAATATCGCTGGGACGGCATTCAATAATGCGACCAATAATGATAGATGAAATGGTCAATGGGGATACATTTAACGTAAGCGCCCAACCAACTAAGAGGCTTGTTGCCAACACATAAGGCGATAAGCCAAACAAAGTGACATCGCTAAAAGTGGTTGCAAGGATCGTCACAGACACAAAGGGGCTAACCCCCACAATGCTGGTCAGCATAACGGCAAGCATGCAAAAGACAGCCAGTGGAAACCCGTGCAACCCCAAGAACTGACTAAAATCTTGCACAAGCTCAATTGGAATAATCGCCGAAAATAAGGCTCCGACAAAACTTGCACCGCCAATCACAGCCACTTCAGAGGACATGGCATTCAATTCGGTTGCCATTGATTTTGCAAACATCAGGATCCCCGTTTCAGAGACACCTTTATTAAACATCTCTTCCAGCAAAAACCAGCCAACGGCAAAAAAGGGGCTCAGTATAATAATCGAAACTGGCAAGCCATAATTAAACGTCATGCTTAGCGTTGCCGACATACCAAAAAGGGTTAAGACAATCGCAACAAAAATCAACACAGCCCCCCCATGTTGACTTTCATATGATGTCTGCGCATTCGCTGCTTGCGCCTTTGCATAGGTGCGATAATCCATAAACCACCCAAGTGCAATCAGCGCAACCGCTATAGAAATGGACAAGGGGACCAACGATTGCCATTTTAACGACGGGACAATTGAAAGCACCAAGGCCATTGAAATAGAAAATGGCGAAGATAATGGCAGAGTTGAAAACCCGCGCAGCAAGGCCAAGACCATGCGTTTCTTACGGACCAAATGAATACGGCTATCGCCTTTTGCTGCTTCTAGCGTATTCCCATTGACAATAACCTGGCCCATCAGATTAAGCGAACCAAAGCTTAAGACCGCGCCTAAAAGACAACTGCCATAGGTCAAGACCGCATATCGTGCGGACGGTTTTTGGTTAATTAAAAACCGTCCGCACCTTGCAATGACATCTGAAAGTTTCGCAGCAACCCTTAAAAAAACTAGCCCCACCATAAAAGCGGAAAAAAGTGCCACTCGACTAAAGCCCTGCTCGACAACTGTAAAGTCAACACCACGTCCCCAGAACGCCAGCAATAAAACCCCACTTAAGGATATAAATATCTTTCCCGGTAGCGACACTTTGAACCAAGATAAGGCCAAATAGATCAGGACAGCGCAGGAGGCAACATACAGCATCACATCCATATGCTGTGTTTTAAAAAGCACTGTCGCCGCCAATGTCAGCAACAACAGAAAAGATTTTATATAGATCATTCAGATCAAGCGACTACGCTAGACATCGCCCTTTCTTTGAGTTTTTGCTTCAGGATTTTACCCGTAGAGCTCGCAGGAAGCTCATGCATTAAAACAATGGTTGTTGGACGTTTATAAGCTGTTAAACGCTCTTTGCAAAAGGCTTTTATGTCTTCTTCTGTCAATTTGCTATTTTTTGCAACTTGTACAAACGCATGAACTTCCTCATTCCCTTCAACGGGAACACCTACCACGGCAGAATGGACGACCCCGTCATGGGAGTTAAGCGCCGCCTCGACTTCTGCCGGATAGACGTTAAAGCCGGAACGCACAATCATTTCTTTTGTACGCCCCACAATAAAAAGGTTGTGATCCTCATCCAAACAGGCCAAATCCTGCGTGTTAAACCAGCCATCTTCTTTCAAGACGGCCCGCGTGTCTTCTGGGCGTCTAAAATAGCCCTTCATAATATTTGGGCCACGCACCCAAAGCTCACCAGTTTCACCCGGGGCAACTTCTTTACCTTTAGGGTCTAACAGTTTGAATTCCTGACCGGGTATGGGGCGTCCTACACTACAGGTAGATAGATTTTCATTTAAACGCACTTGTGAAATCGTCGGGCTTGCCTCGGTCAATCCATAACCATTGTGCAAGGGGCGTTTAAAGAAATTTTCCGTGATTGTTTTCGTCTCTTGATCTAAGGGGGCGCCCCCTACAGACATATATCTCAAATAAAGGTCATCCGCCTTCAGTCCATGATTTTTCAAGCCATCGATTATCATAGAATACATAGGAGGAACTCCTTGCATCACCGTGATTTTTTCTTCTCGGAAAACCTTAAGGCAATGTTCCACGTCAAAACGTGCTTCCAGATAAAGGGTAGCCCCTGCAAACAAGCTCCCCATACAGGTCGAAGCCAGCCCAAACACATGTGAGACAGGCAGAACGACATAGACCCGGTCATTTTTTTCCAAGCCACGCAGAGCACCAGATACAGTTGCGATAAATCCGATGTTCTGATGGGTTAGCATCACCCCTTTGGGCTTACCCGTTGTCCCAGATGTATAAATCATCGCAAAGACCTGACCTTGCGCTGTCTCCTCGACAGCTTCGGCTTTTGACTGCGGATAGCTCTTACAGGCCAACGTGCCGAGCATATCGTCTTCAACTTCGTTACATTGCAAGAAATCAGCATACCGTTTGGCATCACGGGAATAATCGACAAAAGCTATCAGATGTTTCGGGTCACTATCTTCACGGATTCCATCGAGTTCTGCATTGGACATACGTGCATTCACAACCGTAATCCAAACATCCATATCACTGGCTGCCAACATAAAGGCAATAACCGGACAGCAGTTTTCAATCACCACCATGATGCGATCACCCGGCACAACACCGTGGGCTTTTAAATGAGCTTTGGCATTTTCAATAGCCTGACCTAAATCACCATATGTCCATTTGCGTTCAGGATCCATAAGGGCTGAACGTTCGGGCATTTTTTCGACCCATTCCCAGACTTTATGACTGACACGCCGGGGGAGCTCGTCAATCACATCAGCAACATTGCGTCCCAATACTTTTTCTTCTTCATACATATAACGCTTGCCCTTCTATCTTCGCGCAAATCTGAATTTTGATTTTGTTTTATAACAGGCCACCCCTACTGTAAACAAAAATAAATACCGCACAGCGAAATTTAATTTCTCTATTTATTTTAAAATGGCTGATTTATGAAAAAAAATGTGGACATTCGCACTTAAATTGACTTAATTAATAAAAGTTTTCGGAATTACATTTCGCATAGCGGAACTAAATTGGAGCAGATAATGAAAAATGCATATATATATGACGGGGGTAGAACAGCGTTTGGTCGACATGGTGGGGCATTATCGCCTCTCAGACCTGACGACATGCTGGCTCACGTTATCAAAACCCTTGTAGAAAGAAACAACTTCGATTTATCCGATTACGAAGACGTTATTGCAGGCTGTACAAACCAAGCAGGCGAAGACAGCCGAAATGTTGGACGTTTTGCCGGATTGCTTGCCGGGCTCCCTATTGAGACTGGCGGCATTACTATAAACCGTCTATGCGGGTCCAGCCTTGCATCTGTTGCAGATGCCGCACGCTGCGTCAAAGTCGATGAAGGTGACTTGTTTGTCGCCTGTGGCGTTGAAGCCATGAGCCGCGCCCCCTTAGTCTTATCAAAAGCCAATAGCGCCTTTGATCGCAACCAGACCATTGCCGATACAACAATGGGCGCACGCTTCAGCAACCCGAAGCACCTTGAACAGTTCGGTGCCCATTCCATGCCGGAAACAGCCGATAACATCGCCCATGACCTTGGCATTACCCGCGAAGAAAGCGATCATTTTGCACTGGCTTCGCAACAAAAATACGAAGCTGCCCGTGCTGCCGGATTTTTTAAAGACGAAATTATCCCCATCCCTGTCTTTATGGGGCGCAAAAAAGGCGAAGTCATCGTCGATGAGGATGAACACCCCCGCCCGGCAACCGATCTGGCCTCATTACAAAAGCTGCGTGCCTTGTTTGAAAATGGTGTTGTCACCGCAGGGAATGCATCCGGCATCAATGATGGCGCATCCGCTGTCTTGATCGGCAACCAAGAAGTTGGCGACAAAGCTGGCCTGAAACCGCGCGCACGCATTATCAGTTCTGCCATCGTTGGCGTGCCACCGCGCGTCATGGGACTTGGTCCTGTGGGTGCGGTTAAAAAAGCACTGGAACGCGCAAACCTGAGCCTTGCCGATATGGATGTGATGGAATTTAACGAAGCCTTTGCCACACAAGCCATGGGTTGTCTGAACCAATTAGGCCTTGCCTATGACGATCCACGTATCAACCCCAATGGCGGGGCCATCGCAGTTGGTCACCCCTTGGGCGCCAGTGGTGCACGCATCTTATGGACGGGTGTTCGTCAACTCGAACGCTGCAATGGTCGCTACGGTCTAGCCACCATGTGCATTGGTATCGGTCAAGGTATCTGCGTTGTCTTTGAACGTGTGTAGGAGAAAGAATTAAATGTCCCCGGTAACATACGAACTTAAAGACAATGTCGGTATTATCACCATTGATAATGCCCCGGTGAACGCTTTATCCCACGCGGTACGCGCCGGGCTGGTTGATGCGATGAACCAGGCCCAAGGTGATGACAGCAAAGCTATCCTGATCCAATGTGCGGGTCGCACGTTCATTGCAGGTGCCGATATTTCGGAATTTGGCAAACCCTCACAGGATCCAATTTTACCAGAAGTCCTAGACACAATTGAACAATCATCCAAGCCCGTGATTGCTGCCCTTCATGGCACGGCACTTGGCGGTGGGTTTGAAACCGCCCTTGCCAGCCATTATCGTATTGCGCTCAAAAATGCAAAAGTGGGCCTGCCCGAAGTTAATCTGGGGCTGATCCCCGGTGCAGGGGGCACGCAACGCACCCCGCGTCTTGCAGGTATCAAAGCAGCCCTTGATCTTGTCTTAAGCGGCACACCAATCAGTGCATCCCAAGCACAGGAAGTCGGCCTTATTGATCATATTGTTGAAGATGACGATCTGGCTAAAGGCAGCTTTGCGTATGCCCAACAATTGATCAAGCAAGAAGCACCGGTTCGAAAAACCAGCGAGATTGCGATCGATACAGCACGTTTTGAGGTCGGTATTTTTGATGAATACCGTAAAACATATGCCAAGAAACTGCGCAATCAAGATGCCCCACAAAAGATCATTGATTGCGTTGAAGCCGCAACCAAAGTCACCTTTGAAGAGGGCATGAAACAAGAACGCGAGGCCTTTATCGCCTGTCGTTCCTCTGAACAATCTGCCTCGTTGCGTCATATTTTCTTTGCCGAACGTCAAGCCGCCAAAGTAAACGACCTCCCCCGAGATATCGCGGCGCGCGACATCCAGAACGTTGCCGTCATTGGCGCAGGTCTGATGGGTGGCGGTATCGCGATGAATTTTGCCAATGCCAACATCCCTGTCAAAGTACTGGAAATCAGTGCCGAAGCTTTGGAAAAAGGCATGGCAACTATTGCCAAAACCTATCAGGGTATGGTGAAAAAAGGACGTATTACGCCAGAACAGGCCGACCAACGTATTTCACTAATCACTGCAACTACAGACTATGATGATCTGAAAGACAGTGATCTGGTCATCGAAGCGGTCTTTGAAAGCATTGACGTCAAGAAAAGCGTCTTCACCAAGCTGGATGAAGTCTGCAAAGAGGGGGCAATCCTTGCCACCAACACATCTTATCTTGATATCAACGAAATCGCAGGCTTTACCAAACGCCCTGGCGATGTGGTCGGTTTACATTTCTTCAGCCCTGCCCATATTATGAAACTGTTGGAAATCGTGCGCGGTGAACACACATCCCATGATGTTCTGGCCAGCGTCATGAAACTTGCACGCACCATCAAAAAAGTGCCGGTGGTTGCGCGTGTTTGTTATGGCTTTATCGGCAACCGCATGCTGCGCCAATACCAGCGCGAAGTGCAAATGTGCCTGATCGAAGGGGCAAGCCCCGAACAAATCGATAAAGTGATGATGGATTGGGGCATGGCAATGGGGCCATTGATGGTTGCCGATCTTGCCGGATTGGATATCAGCTACAAGGCCCGCCAAGCCCTGACGCCTGAACAAAAAGGTAATCCTAAAAGCTATCGCATTCCCGACGTACTTTATGAAATGGGTCGTATCGGTCAAAAATCAGGATCTGGCTATTATATCTATGATCCCGAAACCAAAGCCCGCACAGCAGACCCAAGCGTTTTGGACATTATCGAACGCGAAGCCCAAAGCTTTGGCGTGACCCGCAAGCCCATGAGTGACGAAGAGGTTTTAAACCGTCTTTCCCTTGCGCTTATCAACGAAGGCTTCAAAATTTTGGAAGAAGGCGTTGCCCAACAAGCCGGTGACATTGATGTTGTCTATTGCTTTGGCTATGGCTTCCCCAAATATCGCGGCGGTCCCATGTTTGTGGCACAAACGCGCGGTTTGACAAAAGTCTATGAGGACATCTGTGCCTATCGCCAAACACATGGGGATGAATATTGGACACCTTCTGCCTTGTTGGAAAAACTGGTAACTGAAGGCTTAAGTCTAGATGAATGGGAAAAGGGTCAGCATAATGGCTGATCCCGCCCTTTTTCCCCATAGCTTTTTGACAGACCGATTTGGTCTGCGTCTTCCCGTCCTTGCGGGCGGGTTGATGTGGTTGGCCGATGCCGACTATGTCAGTGCCTGCGCACGAGCGGGTATCTTGGGTTTCATCACGGCCGCGAGCTTTCCCGATCTGGATGATTTGCGCGCAGAAATCAAAAAATGTCGTGAACTTTCAGATGGAAAGCCCTTTGGCGTTAATATCTCTATGCTGCCCAAATTGGTCGAAGGGGAAAAAACCACCGATATTTTCCAGCTGATTATCGACGAAGGTGTTGAGGTGGTGGAAACGTCAGGGCGCAATCCTGAAGCATACCTGCCCATGTTAAAAGCGGCAAACATCTGCGTGATTCACAAGGTCCCTGCCCTAAAATATGCCCTTAAAGCCCAAGCCATTGGCGTTGATGCGGTGTCTATCGTTGGCGCCGAATGTGGCGGACATCCCGGCGAAGAAATGATCGGCAGCATGGTCAATACTGTCTTAGGTCTGGAACGCCTGTCGATCCCCTATTTCATCGGGGGTGGCATTGGTCATGGCGCGCAAATCCCGGCCGCCCTTGCAATGGGGGCCAGTGGTGTTGTCATTGGTACGCGTTTTTTAAGTGCAACGGAAATTTGGGCCCATGACGGATATAAACAATCCTTAATTGATGCAAATGAAGGCGACACCGCCCTTGTCATGGGCAGCATCCGCAATACAGTGCGCGCCCTTCGCAACCAAACCACCAATCAGGTACAAAAGATTGAACGCGAAGAAAGCGACATCACGATTGAAACGCTTCTGCCTTATGTATCCGGTCAAATCGGCAAACAAGCCTATGAAACCGGGGACACCCGCCTTGGCTTACTGTCCGCCGGACAGACTCTGGGGCTGATTGATAAGATCGAACCATTAAGCGAGATAGTGGATAGATTATACACTCAAGCCCGTGAAGCATTGCTGCGTCTAAAGGAGGCAACGTCATGACATCCCCCTTTATTCTGACACGACTTGAAGATCATATCCTTACAATCGAATTTAACCGCGTTGAAAAGAAAAACGCCATCACCAGCGACATGTACGCCACGATGCGCGAAACATTGGAAGACGCAGCCCATAATGACGATGTGCATGTGGTCTTGCTGCGTGGTAAAGACGGTATTTTCACTGCTGGGAATGACTTGGACGACTTTAACAATCGCCCCAAGGATGGCCCCTCACAAGGTCATCAGTTTTTACGGGTGATCCAGAAGTTTGAAAAACCTGTCATCGCAGAAGTCGCAGGCCTTGCCATCGGCATTGGGGTTACGGTGCTTTTGCATTGTGATCTGGTTTATGTGGCTGAAAATACCCGCCTTCGCATGCCCTTTGTCAATCTGGGTATCTGCCCAGAAGCCGGATCGACCTATTTACTGCCCCAACGTGCGGGGCATCTTGCGGCGGCTGAACTTTTCCTATTAGGTGATTTTTTCAGCCCGCAAGAAGCACGCGAACATGGCATTTGTAATCGTGTGTGTTCAGAAGCCGACCTGACAGACTTTGTATGGGAACAGGCACAGAAACTTGCAAACCAAAACCCCCGCGCCGTTCAGGAAACCAAAAAGCTGATGAAGCTAGGTTCAACTGAAGCCGCAGCAGACCAGATCGAAACAGAGTCCGTCATCTTTAACCAACTTTTGCAATCCGACGCCTCGCGCCAAGCGCGGGCCAACACAATCAAATAACAATCGATTTAACTATGGTGAAACATGAACATTGATTTAACAGAACAGGAATTGGCTTTCCAAAAGGAAGTTCAAGATTTCTTTGCCAACGATTTCCCCAAAGATATCAAAGACAAGCAGGATAAAGGGATATACCTGAAAAAGGATGACCATATCCGCTGGCAAAAAGCGCTCTATAACAAAGGCTGGGCGGGGATCAACTGGCCGGTTGAACATGGCGGCACAGGCTGGACTGCCACACAAAAATATATCTATGCCAATGAAGCTGCTAAAGCCAATGCCCCGCGCATTGTACCTTTTGGTCTGACAATGGTTGCCCCCGTCATCTTCACCTATGGCAACGACGAACAAAAACAACGTTTCCTGCCTGATATTCTGGCGTCAAACGTGTGGTGGTGTCAGGGTTATTCCGAACCGAATGCGGGTTCTGATCTGGCGTCTTTAAAAACCAAAGCCGTGCGCGATGGCGATCATTATATCGTCAATGGCACAAAAACATGGACCACACTTGGTCAACATGCAGACTGGATTTTCTGCCTCGTCCGTACTGATGATACAGGCCGTAAACAACAAGGCATCAGCTTCTTGCTGATTGATATGAAAACACCTGGTGTCAGCGTCCATCCGATCATCACCATTGACGGCACCCACGAAGTGAACGAAGTCCACTTTGAAGACGTGCGCGTTCCGGCTGAAAACCTGATCGGTCAAGAAGGCCAAGGCTGGACCTATGCGAAAGTTCTTTTGACGCATGAACGCACAGGCATTGCCCGTGTTGCAGAATCAAAAGCCTTGCTGGCGTCTTTAAAGCGCATGGTGAATAGCGACAACGATCAGTTGATGAACATGAAAGACAACGCTGTCTTTATGACCCGCTTGATTGAAGCCGAAATTGAACTGAAAGCCCTTGAATATACCGAGCTTCGCGTTCTTTCTGCCGTGTCAACAGGCAAGGCACCGGGTCCGGAATCATCGATCCTGAAGATCAAAGGGACCGAGATTATGCAGCTTCTCAACGAACTGTTTGTTGAAGTTGCCGGTATTTACGCCCTGCCTTACGTGCCGGAACAATATCAAGACGGCTTTGAAGGCGACACCGTTGGCCCGCGCTTTGCCCCGAAAACCAGCGCGACTTACTACAACAACCGTAAAGTCAGCATTTACGGCGGAACCAACGAAATTCAAAAGAACATTATTTCCAAGCAGGTTCTTGGGCTTTAAGGAGAAGACGGATCATGGATTTTTCACTCAATGACATTCAGGAAATGATGCGCGATAGTGCATCTAAATTCATCCAGAAAGAATATGACTTTGAAACCCGTCGCAAGCTCAGCAAATCTGAAGACGGCTTTAGTCAAAAAAACTGGGAACTTTTCGCCGAACTCGGCTGGCTGGCCCTGCCCATCGACGAAGACCAAGGCGGCATTGGGGGCACCGTATTGGACACCATCATCTTGCAGGAAGAACTGGGTAAAGGCTTGGTTGTTGAACCTTATTTCCCGTGCATCCTGTTAGGTGCCAACCTGATCAACAGCTTTGCAAGCGATGAACAGAAAGAAGCCTTGCTTGGCCCGATCCTGGAAGGTTCGAAAAAGATCACCCTTGCCCATAGCGAGGGTCATAGCCCCTTTGACATCAGCCAGATTAAAACAGTTGCTGAAAAAACAAACAATGGCTTTGTTATCAATGGCAAAAAATCAGTTGTTCTAAACGCACAACATGCAGATGAATTGCTCGTCGTGGCCCGCACAAGCGGCAACACAGGTGATAAATCGGGACTGTCCGTCTTTGTTGTCAGCAAAGATCACCCCGGTCTTTCCATCCGTGGCTATGAAACCAATGACGGCCTGCGTGCTGGTGATGTCACTTTCGTTAACGTCACCCTAGGTGCAGAAGCTGTCTTGGGCACGCTTGATGATGCCTTTGGTCCAGTTCAAAAAGTCTTGCTGGAAGGGATCGTCAATCTTGCGGGCGAAGCCGTGGGCATCATGGAAAAGCTCGTCGATTTAACCGGTGAATATCTGCGTATTCGCGAACAATTCAACGCCCCCATCGGCAAGTTTCAAGCCTTGCAACATCGTTGTGCTGACATGTTCATGGAAAAAGAACAGGCCAAATCCATGCTCTATTTCGCAGCGATTGAAACAGCAAAGCAAAACGATGACTATGAAAAAGCATGTGCCATGTTGAAAGTCCGCATCGGCAATGCTGCACGTTTTGTGGGTCAACAAGCCGTTCAGCTTCATGGCGGGATGGGTGTGACAGATGAACTCAGTGTCGGTCACTACTTCAAACGCCTGACCACCTTAAACGCCATGTTGGGTTCGCGTGACTATCATTTAAACGAACTGGTCAAAAGCGCTTAAGCGTTCGCATAAAAAGTGAGCAAGAGAAGGTAACGTCCCCTTCTCTTGCTCAAAAAAAAGAGAAAACATCAAATCCTGGTCCAAGCCATTGGGCCAGCTTTTTTCTGTTTGCTTTTAGGAATTACAGATCACCTTTACACAAGAATGGGGCGCGCTTTAGCCTTTTCCAACTTTCACGCGCAAAATACAGAACGAAGAATTGATTGATGATACGCGCTATAAAGAATATCTTGCCCGCATTGACAAACGTACCCCCCTTAAAACAGAGGGTGTTTTAGGAAAAGGAAAGTAACAGATGACGTCTGGAAAAACAGTTCTTGTCACAGGATCAACAAGCGGGATCGGTTTAGGCATTGCTCGGGTCTTTGCAAGCGAAAATTACAACGTTGTCCTGAATGGAAGAAAAAGCAGTGATGCGACAGACGCCTTATGTGAAGAACTCGGCCAACTCGGGGAAGGTCATATCCATTTTCAGGCCTGCGATATGAGCAAACCGGATGAGATCGAAAACATGATGGCTGACATTGACCCCATTGATGTGCTCATCAATAATGCCGGTATGCAACATGTCAGCCCGGTTGAAGACTTTCCGACAGAAAAATGGGATTTGATCCTTGCCCTCAACCTCAGCTCGGCTTTTCACACCACTCGTTTGGCGCTGCCCCATATGAAACAACAAAATTGGGGACGGATCATCAATGTCTCCTCTGTTCATGGTCAAGTGGCTTCTAGCCATAAAGCAGCTTATGTTGCTTCGAAACACGGACTGATCGGTTTTACTAAGGTCTGCGCCCTTGAAACAGCCGAAACAGGTATTACGGCCAACGCCCTGTGTCCAGGCTGGGTGCGCACCCCACTGGTCGAAGAACAAATTCACTTACGGGCCGAAAAATCCGGGCGTAGCATTGAAGAAGAAAGCCTTGCCCTTCTGTCTGAAAAACAACCCTCAAAAGCCTTTTCGACCCCTAAACAATTGGGGGAAACCTGCTTGTTTTTATGCAGTGATGCCGCCAGTCAAATTACAGGGACATCCTTGACCATGGATGGGGGCTGGACAGCCGTCTAGTTCCCCCCTACCCTGCCTGAGATCAGCCCCCTCATTAAAAGGCACTTATGCTCCAAGAAAAAACATCATCTGGCCTCTTTTTCTGCTTGTCCTTGCTGACTATTTTGGCAGAAGTTCTCGAGCTCGAAGTCTTGGCGGATATCGCGATCTGTTTAGCCTTGGGCTTTCTTGTCCTTGAGTTCAGGTCTATAGGCAGATTGCCCAAAATCATCGGCAGCAGTCTGCTTATCTTAGGGGCGGGCCTCGCTTTTTATGAACACAGTCTCGTAGATTTAATACATACTGGTCTTCGCAAAACCCTGCCTTTTTTATTGCTCTTTGCCTCGGTCACATGGTTGCAGGCGCCGTCAAGCTATAGCCCATCCCTATTAAATGTACGTCGCTATGTGGTCAATCAACCCTCTGGTCGACGGTTCTTGTTTCTTTCGTTTGCTGCCCACTTGCTTGGTGCCGCGTTTAACCTAGCGAGCTTTTCCCTGCTCAGCCCCATGATTAAACACGTCAATGATCCAAACACAAAATCACGTTTGGTACGCGCCATGTCCTTTGGTTTTGGTACGGCAACCTGCTGGTCACCCTTTTTTGTTGGAACCGTGATTGTTCTAAGTCTCGTTCCCAAGGCTCCATGGACAGACGTTGCCCCTTACGGGATTTCAATTGGTCTTGTCCTGTTATTATTAGGCTGGATGTTCGACAGGATATATTTCAGAAAAAATCATGAAGCCTACCAAGCTACTGCAACCCCGGCACGATTTCAGATTACCCCTTTTCTGAAAACCCTGTTGGTTTTAAGCCTACTCTTTGCCTCTGTCATTCTTGTCTCGGAAACTTTGCACTGGAAAATCTCGATTTCCCTAGCTGTTGTTGCGCCGATATTTTCACTTATCTGGCTATTGACGATTTCCACAAAAGAAAAATTGCGTGTTCCGACAATTATTTATGAAGACATCTTCAAAAATTTCCGTTCCCTGCGCGGTGAAACTTTTTTATTCATGAGCGCCAATATCTTTGGGGTCTGTTTTTCAAGCTTCATCCAACATACCCCCCTTGATATTCAAGACACACTCGCCAGCCTCTCGCCACATGTCACCCTTATTCTGATCATGGTGTCATTTCTGTTCACAAGCGCCATAGGATTACATCCTGTAATCTATGTGGTTGTGTTAACGTCAATCCTATCACCAGAGAATACCGGAATCCCCCCCCTTATATTTGCTTTATGCCTGATCAGCATGTGGGGGCAAGGCACCAACATCTCCCCCCTTTCTGCAACCGTTATCTATCTTTCAGGCGTGACAAAACAATCCAACTTCAAAATCGCCTGGAGATGGCATAGTCCCTTTTCTTTATTGGCGAGCATTATGATTGCAATAATCTTGCAACTCCTCTTGCTGATCCAATAACAATTATGCCTGTAATGAAATACTGATCGCAGCAAAAAGCAGGAGTAAAGCTGCGCCTCTTCGTAAGGTTAAATCACTCATGTTGGGTGGAAACTTTTTAGCAAGCAGCGTTACAGTATATGTGACGGGTATCGCCAATAAGATCATAATTCCAACAAATGGCGACATGCCATCAACAGCAACGACGAAGACCAAACGCACAGCGCACAGAATTGCAAAAATTGTTAGCAGGCAATCCCTTATCACAACGACGGGAAGGTTCTGACGGTAAAACTGAAAAATCAAAGGCGGGCCATTTACTCCAAACAAACCACCAACAAGCCCACCAAGAACACCAAAAAAAGCAAACACAGGTAAAGAAGATACCCCCTTGCCAGCCTTTGGCGGAACCAGCAGGAGGAAACTTGCCAAAACGATGACTGCACTCAACGTCAGTTTAAGGTACTTAATATGGCTAGCACCGAGAAACTGCAGAAGATAATAACCGACTAAAACACCGGGAACCGCAAAAAAGATGACTGTAAGAACTGGCCTCCATAACGTATGGCGTTCACGTTTTCTCAAAGCAACCGTAGTATTCACAAGTGCCAGGCTACAGGTCATTAAAGCAGCCGTTGCAATGTCCAATAAATTAAAAGCCGTAACAGCGCTAATAAAAATCAAACCAAAGGCAAACCCCGTGATCGTCTGAACATAGCTTCCCAGCGCAACAGCGGCAAGAATAGGCAGTATTACAAAGAGTTCTGGAAACATGGGTCCACCTTTTGATTTAATAGAAAGGCATTCAACTCTTTCGATAAAATGACAAAAAATTGAGTATGAATGCCTTCCCTGTTATGGCTATTATTCAGCCGCAATGATCTTGTTATCGATCTTAACTTCTTCATTGAAGCTTTCAGATGCGATTGCCATGCTATTGGCAGCCTCATGTTCGCGTTCTGCGGATTGACGCAACGTTGCGATAACCTGTTCAATATTCTGATCCAGTGTCAGTATCTGTTGACCTGCTCTGTCTGCAGCCAAACGAACTTCACCAGACAACTTCTTATTTACTTCCGTATCGCGATGGACCGAAGATACACCATTGGACACATCGCTCGTTTTATCAGCTGCTGTTCGCATGTTCAGTGAGATTTCAGAAATTGCATTGCTTTGTTCTTCAACCGTTTGAACGATGACACCTGCAATTTCATTAATCTGTGTAATTGTCGACAGCGTATGGGATATACTGTCTGCCGCCCCTTGTGTGGCAAGCTGGATATCTGAAATATGTTGTGAGATTTGATCCGTTGCTTTGGCTGTTTGATCCGCCAATGTTTTGACCTCTGATGCCACAACAGCAAACCCCTTCCCGGCTTCACCAGCGCGGGCCGCTTCAATCGTCGCATTCAAAGCCAAAAGGTTGGTTTGTTCAGCAATATCTGAAATTAGATCCGTCACCTGACCAATACTTTCGGCTGCGGTTGTTAAACCCTGAACCTTGCCATTAGCCTCTTCTGATTGAGATTGGGCTGTATTTGAAATTTCAAGGGAATGATGCGCCTGACGTTGAATTTCAGAACCCGTTGACGCCAGTTCATCTACAGCGGTTGCGATGGTTGACACCGCCTGTGTCGTTTCTTGTGTTGCTGTATCCAACAAATTACTTTGCGCAAAAGTGTCATCCACAACTTTATTCATCTTATCCGCAGAATTTTGAAGAGATACAGACTCCTCTTTAACACCATGTGCAAGGACCAGCACTTCATCAGATAATAATGAAACGAGCTTGTCCATTTCCTGAGCGAGGTCTTTTTTCTGCTGATATTCTTTAGCGAGCTCATCCGATTTCAGTTGTTCAACCTCAATCGCATTACTTTTAAAAATCTCAACCGCATCGGCCATCTTTGAAATTTCATCATTCCCTCGCGTATCAACATCAACCGACAGATCACCACTTGATAAAGCACGCATGGTTTGATGAAGTCGAAGTAGGCGGCGTCCTACATTGCGGATCACATATAGCCACACAGTCAGGATTGAAACCAATAAACTGGTTGTTGTTGCGACACCTATAGCCCAAAGCATCTGTGTCTTCACTTTCTTGGCATTATTGCCAGCCTTATGAATATTGGCGCTTAACTTCTGATTCAGACCACTGATAATAGAGCCCAAACGGTTTAGGTTATCATACAATTCTTTAACCTGTTCCTCTGCCTGACTTGTGGCTTTTGATGCCTGAAGACTTAAGGCGAGGACGCTTTTCTCTTTAACGTTAGGCTTTGAAAATGACTCCAATGTTGCCATCGACTCTTTGTAATTCTCCCTCATTAAAGGAGGAAGAAGTTTGATAATTTCACCTGCGGAAACAATCAAATCCTGTGCGCGAATATTCGCCAGATCCCTTTTTTTCTCATCTTTTATAGTTAGGAGCCCTTTCAAGTTGGCCTCATAACTCAAGATCGTCCTTTCCAGCTGAGCATAACGAATACTGCCTTCTGCGGCCTCAATAATTTCTTTTAAAACACCCTTTGATGAACTCACCGTATCCAACAAATAGTCTTGCTCATTTACAATTGTACGGCCATTGCTAATGATCCCACGCGAAAATGAATAGGCAGGTGCCAGGTTCTTTGAAATCTTGGTGCGGGTTTCTTCCACGATGGTAAAAATCTTGTTTAATTTTTCGTTTGTTGCCAGTTTCTCATTCTGCACATCTGCAATCTGCTTGAAATTAGCCTTTAGTTTTTCAACAAGACCTTTTGCCTGCCCCACCCTGTCATCATTGGCATAAAGTTCTGTCAGGGCTTTAAAACTGTTATGCACCTTGGCAAAACTAAATTCAATCCGACTTCGTTCTTTCACAAGTTGATCAAGGTCTTCAATCGTCGTAAACGCTCTGATATCTGCACCCAATCTCTCGCTATTCATCATAAGCTCATTAGCCGAGATCATTGGGGGAATATGCCCATCGGTAATCTCGCTCAATGACTCCCCGGCAATATTAAACGCGACAAATGCGACCCCACCGGAAATAACGGCAAGGATAGAGACAGCTGCAAAAGCACCAATGAGTTTTTGGCGAACACCAAAATAACTGCCTAATTTTTGATAAAGGGTAAGTCGCCCGCTCTTTTTATTCATTTTGCGCCTCCGCTACTTATTTTTATCGTTTTATGTATTGATAAATGTTTTTTATATTTCTGACCGCCTGTCTGATGCGTTGTGTATTTTCGACAAGACCAATACGGACATGCCCGTTGCCATGTTCCCCAAAACCAACACCGGGTGCGACAGCGACTTTTGCTTCGCTCAACAAGAGTTTTGCAAATTCAAGTGACCCTAAATGCGCGAATTTTTCCGGAATCGGTGCCCAAGCAAACATGCCTGCTTCTGGTGCCGGGATATCCCATCCTGCTTTAGCCAACCCATTAATCAGAACATCGCGGCGTTCTTTATAAACCTGGCGAATTTCTTCGACGCAATCCTGCGGACCGTTGAGCGCAGCAATTGCTGCCACCTGAACAGGGGTGAAAGCACCATAATCCAAATATGACTTTATGCGGGTTAAAGCACCGATCAGCTTTTTATTCCCGGCAGCAAACCCAATACGCCAGCCCGGCATATTGTAGGTTTTGGATAAGGAGGTAAATTCAATGGCAATGTCTTTTGCCCCTTTAACCTGCAAAACGGATGGCGGGGGCGTGTCATTATAATAAATTTCTGAATAGGCCAGATCAGACAGGATCCAAATGCCATGGAATTTACAAAAATCGACCACCTGTTCGTAAAATTCCACACTGGCCAATTCCGATGTCGGATTGTTTGGATAATTCAGAATAACAGCTGTTGGTTTTGGAACAGAATGCTTCACTGCCCGTTCTAAGGCATCAAAAAAACTCTGGTCTGGCTTAATCGGAATGTTTCGAACCGAAGCCCCGGACATAATAAACCCGAAAGGATGGATCGGATAACTGGGATTAGGCACAAGCATAACATCGCCGGGTGCAGAAATCGCACTGGCCAGATTTGCGAGCCCTTCTTTAGACCCCAACGTGACAATATTTTCACTTTCAGGGTCAATTTCCACGCCAAATCGACGCATGTAATATTCAGCATGTGCCTTTCTTAAACCGGGAATTCCTCGAGAATTGGAATATCGATGCGTTCTTGGATCCGCAACAGTTTCAATTAGCTTATCGACGATATGTTTTGGTGTGGGTCTATCCGGGTTCCCCATAGCCAAATCAATAATATCCTCACCAGCCGCCCGTGCGGGGACCTTAAGTGCGTCTACTTCTGCAAAAACATAAGGTGGCAAACGTCTGACGTTGTGGAAATCCTGCCCCATCGGAATAACTCCTTATCCACGACACCACCATCTTCAAAAACTGTTTGGTGGCTCGCTCTCTTTTATTGTTGAATTTTTTCAGGGTCATCCCTGACCTTATTTCTGGTGAATTAAGCTTTTAGAGCACATAAAGAATGCCAAGAAGAACCCAGATCGCGATAAAAGCTGTTTCCCCGATCATCAAAGCAACAGGGACAAATCCGACTTCAACAAGGGACTTCAAGGATGTTTTAATGCCCAATGCTGCAATCGCTGTCACCAGACACCATCCAGAAGCACTGACCATCGGTTTTTGGATCATTTCCGGTACGTAGCCCATGGTGTTGGCGAAAACCAGAATGCAAAAACCAATCACAAAGAAAGGAACGGGCAGTTTCCCGCTATCGATTTCCACATCATCTTGCTTGGCAGCCCAAACCTTAAACCCAATACCAAGAACAAACACGACAGGCACGAGCAAGGCCACGCGAAACAGCTTGGTAATAGTGGAAATATCACCCGTTGTATCAGATAAGCTATAACCAGCACCAACCACTTGGGCCACATCATGAATAGTGCCACCTAAAAACAGACCAGCCTGTTCATCTGTCAGACCAAGTGCTGTGCAGATAATTGGGTAGGCAATCATGGCAATTGTTGAAAGCGTCGTCACTGTAAGAACTGCAAAAATTGTATTTCTTTCCTGACGATCAGATTTAGGCATGACAGAAGACACAGCCAAAGCAGCAGACGCACCGCAAATACCAACCGCACCCCCACTTAAAATCCCAAACCGAACCGTCCTACCCATCAGTTTATTTGCAATCGCGCCAAAGGATATGGTCGCAAATACCCCACAAGCCACCCAGATAATCGGGGCCGCGCCAAGACCGACGACCTGATCAACCGTAATTCTCAGACCCAACAAAGCCACACCTGTACGCAGCACAATTTTCGCGCCACTTTCAATTCCCGGCTTACAGGCTTTATCTTCCATCAAAAAATGAAGTGCCATTCCCAAAAGGAGGGCAAACAACATCTGTGGTGCACCATAATGTTCAGATAGAAACTTGGCGGCTGCAGCAACGATCAAACAGATGGACAAGCCTGGTAATAATCGGGTGAATTTATCAAATTTGCCAACTTCGGCAGTTACGGTCGTATCAGTCATTCTTAAATCCATTCGGCGATATGAGGTCTCATAAAAAGGCGTAAAAAATTAATTTTACTTAGAAAGTAATTGCGCATTTGCTTGGGCAACCGTTACAGCGATCATTCGGTAAACCGCAGCGGCATCACACCCCCTTGATAAATCGTTGGCGGGCCTTGCAAGCCCCTGAAGAACCGGGCCAATAGCATGAGCTTTACCAATACGTTCCGCCATTTTATACCCAATATTGCCCGCTTCCAGATCAGGAAAAATCAAGACATTTGCATGGCCCGCTACATCCGAACCTGGCGCTTTACTCTGACTAACAGAAGGGACAATGCTGGCGTCCAGTTGCAGGTCACCATCCACAGGGAGATCAGGCCTTAAAGCTTTGATACGTTCTGCTGCATGATTCACTTTTTCCACATGGGGATGCACAGCACTTCCTTTGGTTGAAAAGGACAACATGGCAATGCGGGGATCCAGATGCAGGAGGCTTTTGGCACTATCAGCAGCAGCAATACCGATCTGGCTTAACTCTTCCTCATTTGGATCTACAACCAGACCGCAATCTGCAAAAATGAGTGCCCCTTTCATGTCATGAAAAGGTTCACACAGCATCATAATGAAGAAGCTGGAAATCATTGCATAGCGCTTATCAATTCCAATGATTTGAATAGCAGAGCGTACCACATCAGCCGTTGTTAGCTGCGCGCCCGCAACAGACCCATCCGCAAACCCCATCCGCACCATCAAGTTGGCAAAGTTTTGAGGTTTCTTAATCTCTTCACGGGCCTTTTCTTCAGTCATCCCCTTATGTTTGCGCAGGTTAACAAGTTCCTGCACAAAACCCGGTACGAACTTCGAATTTAATGGATCAACCAGTTGGATTTGGCCATTTTCATATTCATAAAGCTTAAGACTCTCTGCGATTTTGTCTTTGTTTCCTAGAAGCGTTACTGTTGCAATACCTTCGTTAACAGCACGAACGGCACCTTCTATGACGCGCACATCTTCACCTTCAGCCATCACAATATGCTTGGGTGCTTTTTGGGCACGCTGAACCAATTCATAAAACGGTTTCATATCTTATCTATTCCCTGTTTCTTTATTTTTAGATCAAACCAGCCAAAGGGCTGGAAGGGTCGGCATACATCCGTTTGGGCATTCTTCCGGCAAGATAAGCATCACGTCCCGCAATGACGGCATGTTTCATGGCATTTGCCATGCGCACCGGGTCTTTTGCTTCGGCAATTGCAGTATTCATGATGACTGCATCACAGCCTAGTTCCATGGCTTGGGCAGCGTCGGATGCAGTGCCAATGCCAGCATCAACAATGACAGGAACATTTGCATTTTCGATAATGATGCGAAGATTAACCGGGTTTAAAATCCCAAGTCCGGACCCAATAGGGGCTGCAATCGGCATCACGGCATCAGCGCCTTCTTCTTCAAGCGCTTTACAAAAGTTAGGGTCATCAGAACAATAAACCATCACATCAAAACCTTCTTTCTTCAGCACCTTCAAGGTTTCCAATGTTTCAGGCATACGCGGATATAAAGTTTTCTTATCGCCGAGAATCTCTAATTTGACCAAATCCCAGCCGCCGATTTCACGCGCCATACGCAGTGTGCGCAGCGCATCTTCTGACGTGAAACAGCCCGCTGTATTTGGGATAAATATATATTTTTTTGGATTAAGATAATCCATCAGCAGAGGCTCACCTGTTTGTGTCAGGTTTACCCGACGCACAGCCACGGTGACCATTTCACATTCAGACGCTTCAACCGCTTGTGCATTGAGTTTATAAGAAGCGTATTTTCCCGTGCCTGTAATCAATCGACTTGTAAACTCACGCCCCGCAATTACCAGCTTTTCGCTTTCGATGTCCTGAAGGTTTTTATCTGCGTGATCACCGCCACCAATAATCCTAACGACTTCTAATGCATCGCCATCCTGAACTTGTGTATGTCCATATTTGGATTTTGGTACAATTTCTTTATTACGTTCAACGGCGACGTGCTCAGATTGAGATCCAATATGTTTCAACAGATCAGCGACATTACAAGATGTCGCCAATATCAGGTCCTGCCCATTAAGTTTTATTTTCATACGGATTTCCTCCAGAGAAAAGCCCCTCATGGCATTGCACGAGGGTTGATCTCATGCAAAACCACAAGGGTAGTCTTACCTAGGGTTAGGTAGTAGGGAGGCCGATCGGAAGGTTATCGAGGGCTTCCGACCGGCTAGGCTTGGAAATGCTATGGACATCTCCAATTCAGGGAATTAAACATCGCCTTTTTGCGGACGCATGTCAGAAATACTTACACCTGCGACTTTAACCGGTGCTTTCATCGCATCGCGGCGGAACGGTTCACCAAGTTCCTGGTTGAGAAGAACTTCGATAAAGGTCGTTTCACCTTTAGCCTGATTTTCACATGACTCTTTAATGGCTTGGGTCAGTTCTTCAGGGGTGGAAACCTGAATGCCTGTCAGGCCACAACCTTCTGCAACTTTGGCGTAGTTCAGGTCACGGTTCAGCTCTGTGCCGACAAAGTTGTTGTCGTACCAAAGCGTGGTGTTGCGTTTTTCCGCACCCCATTGGTAGTTCCGGAAAATCACCATGGTGATGCCCGGCCAATCGCCACGACCACAAGACCCCATCTCGTTCATGGAAATCCCGAACGCACCGTCCCCGGCAAAACCGATTACGGGTGTATCTGGCTGACCGATTTTGGCCCCTAAAATTGCCGGGAAACCATAACCACACGGACCAAACAGGCCCGGCGCCAGATATTTGCGACCTTTTTCAAAGGTTGGATATGCGTTACCGATGGCGCAGTTGTTACCAATATCGGATGAAATAATGACATCATCCGGCATCCCGGCCTGAATGGCACGCCATGCTTGACGTGGGGACATCAGATCAGCATCGCGCTGACGGGCTTCTTCGTTCCAGACGGTCCCTGGGTCATCTTCTTCATGGTCAAGGCTGGATAATTCCTGTGCCCAAGCTGATTTTGTCTGGTGAATGTCAGCCAGACGCGCTTCGCGACCATCATTACCCGCCGTTTCGCTCAGTTGTTCCAGAATACTTTCAGCAACCAGTTTGGCATCACCCTGAATGCCAACAGTTACTTTCTTGGTCAAACCGATCCGGTCAGAATTGATATCAACTTGAATCACTTTGGCATCTTGTGGCCAGTAATCAATGCCGTAGCCCGGCAATGTTGAAAACGGGTTCAAACGTGTGCCCAATGCAAGAATAACATCGGCTTTGGAAATCAGCTGCATGGCAGCTTTGGAACCGTTATAGCCCAACGGGCCAACAGACAAGCGGTGGCTACCTGGGAAAGCATCGTTATGTTGGTAGCCACAGCAGACAGGTGCATCCAAACGTTCTGCCAATTCTTTAGAGGCTTCAATCGCCCCACCAATAACAACGCCCGCACCGTTCAGAATAACCGGGAATTTAGCTTCAGACAGCAGTTTAGCTGCTTCGGCAACTGCTTGTGCCCCACCGGATGGACGTTCCAGACGAACGATTTGCGGGAGTTCAACATCAATCACCTGCGTCCAGAAATCACGCGGTACGTTGATTTGTGCAGGCGCAGACCCACGGATAGCTTTTTCAATAACGCGGTTCAGCACTTCGGGAATGCGAGAGGCATCACGAACTTCTTCCTGATAGCAAACGCAATCGGCGAACATGCGCATTTGCTCAACTTCTTGGAAACCACCTTGGCCAATGGTTTTGTTGGCCGCCTGTGGGGTGACCAGCAACATTGGTGTATGGTTCCAATAAGCTGTTTTAATCGGTGTTACAAAACCTGTAATACCCGGTCCGTTCTGGGCAATCGCCATAGCCATTTTACCTGTTGCACGGGTATAGCCATCACAAATCAGGCCGGCATTTGTTTCATGGGCGCAATCCCAAAATTTAATGCCTGCTTCGGGAAACAGATCAGAAATCGGCATCATTGCCGATCCAATAATACCGAACCCATGTTCGATCCCGTGCATTTGTAGAACTTTAATGAACGCTTCTTCTGTAGTCATCTTAACCATGACGAAAGGTGCTCCTGTAGAAAAAATTTTAGTTAGTTTAGGTTGGAAGGAAGTTATTTTTTTGCATCTTCAAGGATCATGTCCGCTGCTTTTTCAGCAATCATGATTGTCGGTGCATTGGTGTTTCCGGAAACGACTGCCGGCATAATGGATGCATCAGCGACACGTAACCCTTCAATTCCGTAAACACGCAAACGGGCATCAACCACCGCTGTCGGATCCGTTTCAGGACCCATCTTGCATGTGCTTGTAGGGTGATAGATGGATTGAGCCAAATTGCGACCTGCATCTAAAAGCTGCTCATCTGTTGCCGCCGCTAGTCCGGGTCTCAGCTCCTCATCAATCAAGGGCTTCAAAATGTCTGTGTTCACAAACTTCCGTGACCAGCGCATACCGGCAACAACATTTTCCTGATCTGCCGTTGCAGAAAGATAATTCGGATGAATAGCCGGATAGACAGATGGATCTGGTGACTTAAGCTCCAGAAACCCACGACTTTCCGGACGCAGTTGACAGGTCGAAGATGTAAATGCCGAAAACGGATGCAAGCCATCACCGGGCTTATCAGCACTCAAAGGCTGCAAGTGGAACTGGATATCTGGCGTTTCTACATCTTCTTTACTTTTACAGAACACGCAAACCTGACTTGCTGCCAACGTCAGTGGTCCTTTGCGGCGGAAAAAGTAATTCATGCCCGCCAGCATTTTATTTATCGGATTGCTCAGATGGTCATTTAATGAGATCGGTTTTTTGATCTTGAAAACCATACGGATTTGCAAATGATCCTGAAGCTCCTGACCGACCCCTTTACTTTCATGAACGATCGGAATTTCCATTTTCTGCAACTGATCACCGGGGCCAACACCAGAAACCATTAAGAGGTGAGGCGAACCTAAAGCACCCGAAGACAAAATGACTTCGCCATTTGTTTTAAAAGTTTTCTCTTTGCCTTTAATGGAAACCTTTACGCCAACCGCACGCTTGCCTTCAAACAAGATTTTTTGTGCGGGCGCATTCGTAACGATCGTCAAATTCGAACGATCTTTGACGGGATTTAGGAACCCAACAGCAGTGCTACAACGACGACCATTTTTCGCGGTTAACTGAAAATAGCGCGCACCTTCTTGCTCAGCGCCATTATAATCATTGTTTGTCGGCAGGCCCAACTCACCCGCTGCCTGAATGAAACGGTCACTTAAATCTGTTTTAAACGTGGCATCTGTCACAGAAAGCGGACCCTTTACCCCATGATACTTATCAGCACCATGTTCTTGGTCTTCAGACTTTTTAAAATAGGGCAGCACATCTTCATAAGACCAGCCAGGGTTCCCCTTCGCCGCCCAATCATCATAATCTTTCTTGTTCCCCCGAACATAAAGAAGACCATTAATGGAACTGGAACCGCCAAGCGCCTTGCCACGAGGCCAACTGATAGAGCGACCATTTAACCCCGGGTCACTCTCAGTTTCATAACACCAGTCCCATTTCGGATTGTTAATTGTCTTAAAGTACCCGACAGGAATATGAATCCAGGGGTACCAATCCTTTGACCCAGCTTCAAGTAACAAGACCCGATTATCGGGATTCGCAGAAAGACGATTTGCTAAAACACAACCCGCAGACCCAGCGCCGACAATAATATAGTCATATGCCCCCGCTTCACTAGGCGAAGAATTCTGCCCGTTCATTTTTTTATTCCTTTCTATTAACTGCGCAATTTCAACCTCGCAGCCTACTTTTAATAATTTTGATTCTTCTGTATTTGCGCCCCTAGAAGTCACAGATACAGAAACATCAAATCTTCCAGCTTCAATCAGGAATGATAATCAGATACACTTCCTGTTCGTCGCCACAAAGATAAGTAAACGAGACTAAAAGTCTCATTAGTGATGGCGGATATAGATATAAATGAATTTTAATGAGACTGCAAGTCCCATTTTAACCTTGACTCTAATTTTTGTTGAGTTGATAATGAGACTTTATCTCGTTAAATTAACAAACAACTGGGAGGCCACCATGAAGGTGTCTGACAAAATAAATAGCATTTCACGCAGAGACTTATTTAAAGTCGCTGGACGTTATGGGCTTTCATCTACACTCATGGCCGCGGGTGCTGCAGGCGGATTAATCACAACATCCAGCCTGGGCCACGCAGCTGAAACCACTTATAAAAAACGTTTCGGTAAAACAGCACGCCACACATTAAAATTTGGCGCATCTGGCTTTAATTCTCGCAACTTGCTTATCGAACGTGCCGGTGCACTTTTCTTCGCGCAAGACCTTGAAGAGCGCACAGATGGTGAGATTCGCATCGAGTTCATTGGTGACAACCAAATTTGTGGTCAGCTATCTTGTGTAAAGAAAACGCAGCAGGGTATTGTTGATATTTATGCCGCATCGACACAAAACTCAGCAGGTGGCGCACCGTACCTGAACGTACTTGATTACGCATATGTCTTCCCGGGTCGCGCATCCCAGTATCACTTCCTTTACAGCCCTGAAAGCCAAAAAATCCTGCGTGATCCGTTGGAAAAACGTCACGGTTTGAAATTCCTATTCAGCCATTGCGAACTTCGCGGCATTCAATTGGGCTTGAAATGGAAAGACAAGCCAACTGTCAACAAATTAGAAACGCTGTTTGGCACGAAAAACCGTGTAACAGGTACACAGTTGGGCCGGATCGCAATGCAACAACTTAACCTGAACCCCGTTCCGGTTGCTTGGGAAGAAACACTTGATGGCCTGAAACAAGGCCTGATTGATGGCGCTGAAACATGGGCTTCTGCTGTTGGCTATGCAAACATGTCCCCAGTGGTTTCCCAATCTGTCGACCTGAAATTCTTCTGCGGTACTGAACATACCTCCATGTCCTCTAAAGTTTTCGATAGCCTTGAGCCTCACCTGCAAGAAGCCGTAATGGAATCTGCTTATCTGGCACAAGTTCACGTCCAGGCTGCGAATGAAGCTGCACTGGTGAAAACTGTTGGTTTCTCTGACCCTGTATTGCCGGGCACACTGTTTGATAAACATAATGTACGTCCAGCTTTCTTGCCGGATTCTGAAATCAAGATGGCCGAAGAAATGTGCTCACCAGAATTCAACCCGAAACCTTGGGAAGAATGGCGCGAACGACTGAACAAGTGGGCTGGCGGCATTGATACATATACTGAACTTCACCGTATTGCACGCGAAGTACCTAAAGATATGCTTCCCGAAAACGTTGAACCTCGTCGTTGGTGGAAAAGTTAATCTGAGAATTAACAAAGATGGTATGTCCCGTTCACCCGAACGGGACATACACTAAAAATAAAAAATCTGAACACAGGGAGGACGTTATGTCTTCGTTATTAAATGAGCTCGGAACAATTTTCCAAGCCATCGCATCGCTCGACTGGTTTGATATTTCAGATGCTCTCAATAGTGACGCTGCTTATTTATTCGGCGCAATAGTAGTGTTAGTTGGTGGATACGTGTTTATGCTGGCATTACGTTCCATTCCGTTCCTTGATAAATACTTCGAACGCACAGTTTTAGTTGGTACGTATTTAACAATTGCCACAGTTATTTTTGTTGAAGTAATTCGGCGATTTGTTTTTCAAGTTCAGGCCCCTTGGTCAACAACATTGCCCCCATACCTGTTTTTGGTCATGGCGTGGGCCGGATGTGCATACAACACAAAACTTAGAAGCCACCTTTCATTTTCAGAACTTCGATTGAAGCTTCCCCGCAAAGGCCAGTTAGCCTGTCTTTTTCTGGATGCTGTTCTCTGGCTTGGTTTCTCGCTCATTGTCATTGTGACCTCCCTCAAACAAACAGCAAATTCAGGTGCCAACTTTCAAATTCTGTTAGGCACCGACAATGTTATGCAGTGGTGGTTTTATGCCGTTGTGCCATTCAGCTGGCTCATCCTATGTGCCCGTATCATGGAAAACCTGGCGGAAGACATTGAACGTTATCGCAATGACGAACCACTCATTCAACTTTCTGCTATTGGTGGGGACTAAGAACCAACATGACTGATGCTACTTTAATTTCCTTAATTTCCGGCGGCGTGACTGTTCTGTTCATGCTCGGCGTTCCTATCTTTCTGGTCATTGGCCTTTGGGTTGTATTCTGCAGCTTCGTCCTAGGGCTAACGCTTGACAATATCGGGGTTGCACTTTCTGACGTGTTTACAGATGGCTTTGCCCTTCTTGCCATGCCATTATTTATCCTCACCGGGGACCTTATCGAAAGGTCAGGCATTGCAAAGCGACTGTCCAATTTCGCTTATGCCTGTTTGGGCTGGTTGCGCGGTGGTCTTGCCATGGCAAGTCTTGGCGCCTGTGGCCTGTTTGCCGCGATCTCCGGCTCCAACTCGGCGACGACAGCGACAATTGGGGCGATGATGCACCCCGAAATGGTTAAAAATGGCTATGATGAACGATTTGCTGCTGCAACAGCGGCGTCTGGGGGGACCGTTGGTATTATTATCCCGCCATCCATCATTTTTATCGTATACGGTTTCTTGATGAACCTTCCTATTTCGGACCTGTTCATCGGCGGTATTATTCCCGGTGCCCTGATGGTCATGGGGATGCAGTTCGCCTGCTGGCTGATTTGCCGAAAAAACGGCTGGGGGCACCTTATTCCCTTAAACCTTAACCGTATTCTTAAGACAGCATTCGGTTCCTGGCTTGGTTTCTTTGCTATCGGTTTGGTCCTTTGGGGGATTTATACGGGTAAATTCTCACCCACGGAAGCCGCCGGCGTAACTGTTGGTTTCTGCATGATCGTTGGTCTTATTTCTTTGCCGCTTTATCGTATGGCAGGTTTTGCAAAAAAGAACGAACAAGACATCAATAAGAAATCGTACAGTGAAATGATCTTGGTCGAAGGTTTTACCTTGCGTGATATCCCGGGCATCGTTATTCGCTCCGCACAAATTACGGGCATTCTGGCACCAATGATTGCGATTTCTGTGGTAATGCAACAGATCCTGTCTCTATTGGGGGCAAAAGACACGATTCAGGAATTCGTCACCGGGATGGGCGGGTATTACGCTGTCCTTCTAACGGCCATGGTGATTGTCTTTATCGCGGGCATGGTTCTGGAAAGTCTGCCGAACACAATTATTCTGGCCCCAATTTTAGCACCTATCGCCCATTCAATCGGTATTGATCCGGTTCACTTTGCGGTAATTTTCCTTGTTGGTGGATCTATTGGCTTCATTACTCCACCATATGGTTTGAACTTATACGTCGCTAGTGGTGTGACAGGGGTTCCATATTTCAGGTTATTGAAGTATACAGTACCATATCTAATTGCATTAATCCTTGTATGGATATTGGTAGCAATAGTACCGGCATTGTCGACCATACTTCTATAGACAGCTTGAAAATTGGAGAATAAGAATTGTCAGCTGAGCCAAGAGATAAAAAAGAAGAAGCCACCTCCAGAAGCTTACGTTTTCTGCTCATTTTGGAAGAAGTGGCCCGTCTTGGTGTCCCCGTCACACCAACAGAAGTAAACAAATCTCTTGGCCTACCCAAGCAAACAATTCATCGCATATTTACAACCCTTGAAGAAGCTGGCTTTCTTCAAAGGGAAATTGATGGGCGGCATTATTCACCGGGCCCGCGCATGAGAACAATGTCCTTAGGGACAATGTCTTCTGCTCACACCCGCGCCGCCCGCCTTTCCGTCATGCAGGCCCTATCTGAAAAAATCGGTGAAACCGTCAACCTCGTTATCCCGGACCGTCATACGATGGTCTATCTGGACAGGATTGAAACAAACTGGCCTTTGCGGGTTGAACTTTCTGTGGGCACCCATGTTCCTTTTCACTGTACCGCCAGTGGAAAACTATACCTCAGCACTCTGCCAAGCTCTCGCCTTACAGCACTTTTAGAGGCAAATGAATTAGAACGATTTACACCAAATACGTTCTCAGACCCCAAAGATCTTCGCAAAGAATTGCAGACAATCCGCGAACAAGGATATTCCACAGATAATGAAGAATTCATGGAAGGCCTGATCGCCGTTTGCACATCAATTGTTGATGCAAATGAACGAACTGTTGCTTATCTTGCCTTTCACGCGCCGACACCACGCATGAGCTTAAATGAAGCAATCAAGCATTTGCCCACTTTACGCAATGCCGCCGAGAAACTGTCCAATATACTTCGTGAAGAAACATAAAAATATTATCAGTCTTCGCGTCCTCTTAACGAGGATGATAGATCCCCCTAACAAGATGCCGACACCTTCCCTGATCATCAAAACGCGATGAACGGATATATCAGCCTGTTCAATGCGTTAGAGTGATTTTCGTTCACCCCTTACATCCCCTACCCTTAGAGGCACAATCGAGAGATCCAGTTTCGAGTTAGAGATAAGGCCAGTTTTCGACTAATCTTTTCAAATCTCCATATTATCTGCCGTCTTTCGCCATGCTATAGATCATATCTACAGTTATTAGGCACTTTATGTATTTGAGCCTATAGCCTGTTTTCTGTGTCCATCCCTTCAGTTAATAACGGAAAGAAAACAATGAGTTTTGAGTATAAAAGAATTTATAAAGGGCCTTTAAAAGCAGCAGTTCACGATTGGGCAGGGACAGTCATTGACCATGGCTGTCGTGCGCCTGCTGCTGTCTTTCAGGAAATTTTCAGAACGAAGGGGATCGTCGTCACAGAAAGCGAAGCCCGCGGTCCAATGGGCTTGCCCAAATGGGATCATATCAAAATGATTGGACAGCTTGCGAGTGTGAATGCCCAATGGAAAGATAAATTTGGTCGCGATTTTACAGATCAGGATATTGATGACCTTTATGATGAATTCCTTCCTCTACAAATCAAAATCATTTCTCAATATAATGATATGATCCCCGGCGCGGTTGAAACCCTTAATACCCTAAGACAAAAAGGGATGAAAATCGGCTCCTGCACCGGATATACCCCTGACATTCTTGAAGGTTGTCTAAAGGCTGCCAAAAAGGCTGGATATGAACCAGATGCGGTTTTCTGTGCCGGTGACGTACCAACAGGTCGACCAGGCCCAGCCCTGTTGCTGGCGAATATGATTAAACTGGATGTATACCCACCGGAAGCTGTCGTTAAAATCGGTGACACCGTTGCAGACATTGATGAAGGTTTAAATGCCGGTACCTGGGTCATTGCCGTTGCTGCACGCGGCAATGAAGTTGGCCTCAGCTGTGAAGACTTTGAAACCATGCCCCGCGAAGAAGTCGAACCCAAAATAAAAGCCGCTAAACAAAAACTCGCCGCTGGAGGGGCCCATTATGTTGTAGATAGCATTGCCGATGTTCCGGCAATTGTTGAAGACATAAACAACCGCCTCCTTCAAGGTCAAAAACCCTAATATCCAAGGTCTGTCTGTCGGGGGAAATATTTTCGACAGACACACCCATCTTGCCCCCCTCTCTCTCTGATCTTTCAGTTGGCCTCATTTATGATGGACTGCGAAAAAGGTTTACCTTTTAACCTTTTTGGATCATAAAGCGCTCCAAATTATCCAGTTATAATCTATTTGGCCTGAAAAATGGCTAAAACAAGGTATGACCTGGCATAAACAAGCTATTATTTTCAATGCATTAGAAATCATACAATCTTGCCCATGTTTTTTACGTCACTGAACAAGAAAATTTATGGTTTTCAACATGCGTCACCGACTATCGAACGCAAAACCCTTAAAGGAAAGCTTTGTGATTTTTGATTTATCCGTCCTTTTCCCCCTGCTGTGCGCCATTGCACTTGGCAGCTACATTCAAACTATCACAGGTTTTGCTTTTGGATTGGTCTTTATCAGTTGTGTGACAACACTCAACACACTTGACCTTGAAAATGCCACGATGATTTCTTGTCTCCTCGCTTTAATCAATACAGTTGTCGCCCTTGGCCGCCGAGAACGTCATAGCCTAAAAAAACAGGTCCTTATTATTCTTCTTTTCGCTCTGCCCTTTGTTTACATAGGTTATAAGGTACTTACTTTTCTAGATGCCAACCATATCAGCCTGATTAAATACATCCTGAGCACAGTCATTATTCTAGCAAGTTTGTTACTATTAGCCCCACCCAAACCCGGCAGAGATGTCTCCGCAGCCCCTGTTTTTGCATTCTTTGGCTCACTCGCAGGGCTATTAGGCGGCTTGTTCGCAACAAGTGGCCCACCTTTAATCTTTCAATTCTACCGCCAGAATTTACCTGTCACACAAATCCGTGATAGTTTGCTAATGATTTTTGCCGTCCTTTCAACAGCGCGCTTAATAATTGGTATCAGTTTGGATGGTATTCAGCCGATAGTCTGGACAACAGCTTTATGCGGCATACCTGTGACCTTCATCTTCACAGTTCTAGCCAAAAACTATCCCCCAAAAATGAATGACCTCACCTTACGCAGATTGGCTGCATGTCTTCTTATCCTTGCGGCCTGTAATATTGCCCTTCAGGCATAAAAAAGGGAAGATTGAGCCGCTCAATCCTCCCTTTTCCAATGTATCGGACAAATTTGTTTTAGATTTCCCCACGGATCATTTTAAAGATACCAGAGAAATCAAGACCGTCTTTGCCTTTTGCTTCCATCAATGCATAAAGCGCTTCGGCTTGTGCGCCCAATGGTGTCGCTGTTTTAGATTGCTGGGCCACTTCCTGTGCCAAACGCAAATCTTTCAACATCATCGCCGCGGCAAATCCAGGTTGATATTCACGGTTACTTGGCGCTGTTTCAACTGGACCCGGCGCCGGGCAGTAGCTGGTCATCGACCAACATTGACCAGAAGCAGTCGATGAAATATCAAAGAAGGTTTGCGCATCCAGCCCATTACGTTCTGCAAGGTTAAAGGCTTCGGATGTCGCAATCATGGAAATGCCGAGCAACATGTTGTTGGCAATTTTTGCAACCTGACCATTGCCTGCTTTACCCGCATGGAAAATGTTTTTGCCCATGATATCAAGGTAAGGTTTGGCACTTTCAAAAGCGTCTTTTTCCCCACCAACCATAAAGGTCAATGTACCCGCATCAGCCGCAGCTGTCCCACCGGAAACCGGGGCATCAACCATCGCAAAGCCAGCTTCTTGTGATTTGCCGATGACTTCTTTGGCGCTTGCCACATCGATTGTTGAACAATCAATCAGAACCGCCCCTTTTGCAGCATTTTCAAGAACGCCACCGTCACCAAGATAGACGGATTTAACAATCGCGCCATTAGGCAGCATAGAAACCACAACGTCGCCTTTTGAAACAGCTTCCCCAATGGAAGAGGTCGCAACGCAACCCGCTTCAACCGCACGATCAACCGCGTCTTTTGAAAGATCGGAGACATAAACAGTATGGCCCGCTTGTGCGAGATTTTTCGCCATGGGGCCACCCATGTTGCCAAGGCCGATGAATGCAATATTTGTCATAATAAATTCCTTTTTCTACACAGGGACCGAACTTAATCAGACCATTTGAATTCTTTGTCGTCTAACGTATCAAACATGGACTGGATATCTGCGACTGAAACCTGGCTGATCTCAGCAGGGGACCAGACAGGGGTTCTACCTTTATCCAGCAGTTTGGCCGTGACACCTTCACTAAAGTCAGGCAGTTGCACGATACGGGTTGCCAGACGCAATTCCATGCGCAAGACATCCGTGATGGACTTGCTTGCCCCTTCTTTGATTGCTGCAAAGGTGACATGCATCGAACTCGGCGAATGAGTCTTTAGAAGATCCAGAGTTTCTTTTGCAAAGTCTGTATCGCTATTGGCCAGATTGCTAAAGACATCGTCCAAAGTCTCTGCTTGTCCGAAAATCTCTTCAATCTCTGCCAGATGCGGCATGACTTTTGTGGCTTCACCTTGAGAATGTGCAGCATCCAGCACGGTTTTAATCGCATCGGATGCATTACCTGCAAAGGCAATATTCAGCAGGTTTTCTTTTAACGCAGGCAGTTGGTCTTGTGTGACATAATGGGTTGAAACACCGGCTTCCACTGTTTCATAACCCCGCACACGCGCCCCTGTCAGACCAAGATAAAGCCCCAATCCTTTATGAAGACGCGGAAGGAAATAACTCCCCCCCACATCCGGGAAAAGGCCAATGGCTGTTTCCGGCATAGCGAACATGGTTTTATCCGTTGCAACACGAAAATCTCCATGAACTGAAACGCCGACACCGCCGCCCATGACAATGCCATCCACCAAAGCCACATAAGGTTTGGGGTAGGTTGCAATGGTCGCATTACACATATATTCGTCATGGAAGAACTGCCAGGCGTTGTCATCCCCATTTTTGACACTTGCCAGTAAAGCCATCACATCCCCACCAGCGCAAAAGGCTTTGTCACCTTCGCCTTCGATCAGAACGGCCTGAATGTGTGATGCATCCGCCCATTCCTGTAACTGATCGTGAAAAGCCAGAACCATATCAAGTGTCAAAGCATTTAATGCCTTGGGACGATTAAGGTTGACAACCCCCCAACCGCCAACTTCACTAAATTGAATGTCTGTTGTCATATTTTATACTCGTTTAATAAAGAGCGTGCCGTAATCACCCGCATAATCTCATTCGTGCCTTCGAGGATTTGATGAACACGCAAATCACGCAAGATGCGTTCAATTTCATATTCATTCAAATACCCATAGCCACCATGGATTTGCAGGGCATGATTGACGATATTAAAACAGGTATCCGTGACAAAACGTTTAGCCATCGCGCAATATTTTGTCGAATCTTCTGTTTTGGCATCCATACGATGTGCCGCTTCATACAAAAAACTGCGCGAGGCCTGAAGTTCTGTTTCCATGTCCGCAAGTTTAAACTGCGTAGCCTGAAATTCAGAGATCGCCTGACCAAACTGCTTGCGTTCCTGCGCATAACGGATTGAACGCACAAGCGCTTCTTGCGCACCGCCCAGAGAGGCCGCCGCAATATTCAAGCGCCCACCATCCAGACCGGCCATGGCAATTTTAAAGCCCTGACCTTCTTCGCCAATCAGGTTTTCAGCAGGAATACGGCAATCATCAAAGTTCACCACCGCAGTCGGTTGTGCACGCCAGCCCATTTTCTGTTCTTTCTTGCCGAAAGACAGGCCTTCTGTCCCTTTTTCGACGATAAAGGCAGAAATGCCACGCGCCCCGTCATCACTGGTACGGGCCATGACCAAATAAAGATCAGACCATCCAGCTGCGGAAATAAACATTTTCGAGCCATTCAGCACATAGCTGTCGCCATCGCGCACCGCCCGTGTCTTCAGACTTGCCGCATCGGAACCTGCCCCCGGTTCGGTCAAACAATAAGACCCCACCAGATCACAAGTTGCCAGACCCGGCACAAAACGGGCACGCAATTCGTCACTCCCAAAGCGATCTGTCATCCATGTCATCATGTTATGGATGGACAACATCGTTGCATGGGAGACACACCCACGGGCCAGACCTTCAAAGGCAAGCACGGCTTCAATGCGTCCCAGCCCAGAGCCACCGAATTCTTCGCGGGCATAAATCGCACCAAGACCCAGTTCAGCCATTTCTTTAAACGCATCACGTGATAACGTTTGTTCTTCTTCCCATCGCGCTGCATTTGGTGCAAGCATGTCCAGCGCATAAGAAGTGGTCATTTCAGCAATAAGACTTTGTTCTTCTGTCAGCATGCCTTAGCTCCTTTATCGGTCTTTGAAGTCGGGGCTGCGTTTTTCAACGAAAGCCGCCATCCCTTCTTTTTGGTCATGCGTACCAAACAATCCATGGAACAGACGACGTTCAAAACGAACCCCTTCTGTTGTCGAAAGTTCAAGCGCCTGAGACACCATTTCCTTGTTCGCGATAATAGACGGAATTGAATAACCGGCAATCGTCCCAGCAACTTCTTCTGCTGTTGTCAAAAGATCGTCATGGGCAACAACACGGCTAACCAAACCGATTTGATCGGCTTCATTGGCTTCAATCATACGCCCGGTCAGGCATAAATCCATTGCCTTGGCTTTTCCGATCGCTTTGGTTAAACGTTGCGAGCCCCCCATCCCCGGGGACACACCAAGTTTAATTTCTGGCTGGCCGAATTTGGCTTTTTCTGATGCAATGATCACATCACACATCATCGCCAATTCACAGCCACCGCCCAAAGCAAAACCGTTTACAGCCGCAATAACAGGTTTGCGGCAACTTGCAAATCGATCCCATGTGGCAAAGAAATCGCTGAGATACATATCGGCAAAGGATTTGTCTGCCATTTCTTTAATGTCAGCCCCTGCCGCAAACGCCCGGCCTTCGCCGGTCAAAATAGTGACAGCCAGTTCTGGATGAGAGTCTACGGCAGCCGTTGCTGCCGTAATCTCTTCCATAACCTTTGTATTCAAGGCATTGAGGCTGTCCGGACGGTTGATCGTAATATAGGCCACCCGTCCTTTTGTCTTAAAAACAATCGTTTCATATTCAGACATGACAGGCCCCTTTTAGTCCATCGTTGGAATTACGAACTCAGAACCTTGAACATCTTCCGGCCAACGCTGGGTGATGGTCTTGACTTTTGTCCAGAACTTCACGCCTTCCGGCCCGTGTTGGTTGGTATCGCCAAAGCCCGAACGTTTCCAACCGCCGAATGTGTGGTACGCAACCGGCACAGGAATTGGAACGTTAATTCCGACCATACCGACGTTGACACGCTGTGCGAATTCACGCGCGGCTGAACCGTTACGGGTAAAGATCGCAACACCGTTACCATATTGGTGCTTGGACGGCAGTTGGATCGCTTCTTCAAAATTTTCCGCACGGACAATTTGCAGTACAGGGCCAAAGATTTCTTCTTGATAAGAACGATGTTCCGGCTTGGCATGGTCAAGCAAAGTCCCCCCCATAAAGAAGCCGTCTTCATAGCCTTGCAGGCTGAATTCACGACCATCAACGATCAGTTCCTGACCTTCTTCGATTGCCATGTCAATGTAAGCTTTTACGCGATCACGGTGTGGACCACTGACCAACGGACCCAGATCAGAATCTTCAGACATGGACGGGCCGATTTTCAACGTTTGAACGCGCGGGACCAGCTTTTCGATCAGACGCTCTGCTGTGCCTTCCCCAACAGGGACAGCAACCGGCGTTGCCATGCAGCGTTCGCCCGCAGAACCATAAGCAGAACCGATCAATTGGTTGACCACATTATCCATATCCGCATCTGGCAGGATAATCATGTGGTTTTTCGCACCACCAAAGGCTTGAACACGTTTACCGTGACGCGCGCCTTCTGCGTAAATATAGTTGGCAATGTCAGAAGAACCAACAAAAGACAGGGCTTTCACACGCGGATCTTCGATCAACGTATCCACCGCCAACTTATCACCATTTACTACGTTCAACACGCCTTCAGGTGCTCCCGCTTCCATCATTAGTTCTGCCAGACGCATCGGTACAGACGGATCTTTTTCAGACGGTTTGTTAATGAATGTGTTCCCGCAGGCAATCGCCACGCCAAACATCCACATCGGGATCATAGCCGGGAAGTTAAACGGTGTGATACCGGCAACAACACCAAGCGGCTGACGCATGGAATAAACGTCAATGCCACCACCAGCAGATTCTGTATATTCGCCCTTTTGCAGATGTGGAATGCCACATGCAAATTCAACAACTTCAAGGCCACGTTGTACATCACCGCGGGCATCCGGCAGTGTCTTACCATGTTCGGAAGACAGCATGCGTGCCAGGTTATCCATATCTTTTTCAACAAGTTCCTTGAACTTGAACATCACACGGGCGCGACGTTGCGGATTTGCGGAAGACCATTCCGGAAATGCTTTTTCAGCCGCAGAAATCGCAGATTCTACTTCTGTTTTGCTGGCAAGGGCACAGGCCGCTTGAATTTCACCTGTTGTCGGATTGTAGATTGGTGAAGTATTCCCTGACTTTGATGCAACGGTTTGACCGCCGATAAAATGTCCAATTTCTGTCGCCATGATGTTGGCCTCCTGTTATTTGAAATGTTTTGCTTTTGTGACCATATTTGAATATTTTCATTATTGATATTGCAAAAATGCAAAGAACGTTTGCAAAAATGAATGGAAATATAAATGATCCAATGGGATGACTTGCGCTATTTTTTCTCAGCCGCAAAACTGGGCTCGTTCAGTGCGGCCGCAGAAGCCTTAGGGGCAGATGTGGCAACTGTCAGCCGACGCATTTCCCGACTGGAATCTTCTTTAAAAGCCACCTTGGTGGTGCGCAGCCGTAAAGGCTTAAGCCTCACCGCGCAGGGTCGCCAGCTTCTCTCTGACGGGCAACAGATGGAAACTATCGTCACGTCCCTTGAAGAAATTGGTCAGGATTCAAGGTTAGCCGGCACGGTCAGAATTGGGGCCCCCGAAGCCATTGGCGGATCTTTCATCGCCCCCAATCTGGTTGACCTGTGTGAAAAATATTCCGAGCTCAAAATCGAACTGGCAGCAAACCCGGGATATCTTTCCGCCATTACCCGCGAAGTGGACATCTCCATCACGCTTAGCCCCCCCGTTGACAACCGCCTTCATGTGGAACCTTTTGCACATTATTCCTTGGGCCTGTTTGCCTCGGAAAAATACCTGCAAGACCATGGCCGCGTGAAAGGACTGTCAGATTTAAACCACCATCGTATCATCGGTTATCTCGATGATCAGATTTACGCACCGGAATTGCGTTATCTCGATGAAATCCTGCCCGGACTGACAGCGGACCTTTCCAGCACATCCATCCATGCCCAAAAACAAATGATCGCCACCCACGCTGGCATCGGCATTTTGCCCCTTTTCATTAGCCATGGTTTAAAAAGGGTCCTGCCCGGGGAAGTTTCATTGCGTCGCCGTTTCTGGCTTTCCGCCCATAAAGACATCGCCGATATCTCCCGCATCCGCGCCGTCAGGAACTGGCTGAAATCAATAGCTAACCTACCTTGAAATACTTTTGAAATGCGCTTGCAATTCGCTTTCGCAGCTTAAGTCAACAAGAGGTTTATAAATGATTTTGCCACCTTGGTGATTTTGACCTTACCCCAAAAATCAGACCATTTTCAGAGAGAGAGTTTTCCTGTATTTGAACTTGCCCCTATCTTTGGACGATCGGGCGTAAGAAAATCCCGGT
>JABXIG010000020.1 GCA_013373205.1 Methylocystaceae bacterium
ATTTTCTTACGCCCGATCGTCCAAAGATAGGGGCAAGTTCAAAAGCCAGAAACTAACATAACGGTTGGACCACCAAAGTGGGGCACGTCAATTGCACCTCGTCTATAGCAGCGGCGATATACTCATCGTCTACAATGCCAGCGAATGTATCTCCCAACTGATCTTCAGCATCATAGGGGCCTCCCCAAATATAGACAAACTCCCCTTCATCGCGTGGGGTGCTATGTGCCGGGTCTTCGAAGTTCTCGAAAAACCACTCGACAAGCGCATTAACAATTTCATCGCCCGTCATATTGGTAAAGTCTGTTGGGGGCGTTGTCATTGGCCCCATTCTTAACCCTGTCATTGGAATAGCATCCTTCTTAGCCGCGTGCATGTAGTACACACTATTATGGTATGTGAATGCAAGTATATGTTATTCCTGCCATTTCAGTATTTGTTCTAACTTTGTTCTTGACGAAGAACGTTGCCTAAGCTACATATAGCCACAGTCAACAGCACCCGTGCGACCAGTTCGTGCGGGTGTTTTTTGTTGTCTGCTGTTTACACGCCGTCTCTCAGGTTTGGGGGGCGGCGTTTTTTTATGCCTGATTGAAAGGAAGTACTATGTTTGAGGTCTTAGACGATGTTGCCAACAGTGTTGGTAACTTCTTCTCCATAGATAATGCCGTTACACCGGATACCGCTATGTCTAACCCCGATGCCATCAAGACAGGAACGGCCTTGTCGGACCTTGGATACTTTGGACAGAACGGTGAGAGCGAATTCTCTCTACCCAACAGCGTCAAAGCATTTCAGGATACCCATGGCCTCAAGGTGGACGGGATCATTAACAAAGGTGGGCCGACAGAGAAAGCCATCTCTGGTGCGTTAGAACAACAAAGTCTGTCCACGACTGATCCGATGAAAGCGGCACAGAAGGCTTTGCCGCCCCATGTGACCGCATCCAAGCCTGCAAGCTCCAAGCCCGACCAGAAGTCCTGGACAGCTTCGGCATCGTTTGGAGATGGGACTATTACCAATAAACCCAAGGCTCCCCCGAAACCGAAAATTGACCCGATGACTGCTTTGCTGTTGGCTTCCTCCCCTAAGGGGAAGATGCCAACAGCAAAGCAGTGGGAGGAGGTCGCCAAGATGCAGAAGCAAAAGGCCAAAGCTGCCATAATTCCACAAGGGGAAACTGTGCAGAAACGTATTCAGTCCATGATGCAAGATAACCGTTATGGCGACAAGAACGACACCCGCTTACGTGACCATGTCGTACAGCAGTTTGAGAAGGCTTACCCCGGTCAGGTTCAATATGACGAGACGGGGAAGATGGTTCAGCCCGTAGCATCTATTAAGCCGGAAGAGGTCGAACCCTTTGATCCAGATGGTCAGTTGCTGCCACAGCAAACGATACATATGCCTTTGCGCCCGCGGCAGCAGCGCAGGATGAAGAGGTCGTGACATACACTGTATCAGACGGGGAGGAAAAAACGCCTCTGGGTCGTCCATATCAGGAACAAGAACGGCGAATGACAGCAAATACGGATGAACCGATGTCGCCATATGATGCATATGAAGAGTTTGACTTTGATCCACGAGGAGATGGTCAAAAAATGTTTGGAGTGAAAAATCCTATTGATGGTGGTCGAGCGTATCTAGATGCGAACACAGCTAATGAGGTGACCAGCAAACTGTTTAAGGGTGTGAAACCACACAATAACGAAGCAGATGCCTTTCGTCATGCCTACTGGAGTTATCTCATGACACAGAATATTGGTGCAGATAAGGCCAAGCATGCTGGAAATAGTCACGAGATCACAGAAGAAAACACCGAGGGTGAGCGTTTAATGGACTTGTACAACAATCGTATTGGGCGTCAATTGGCGTTGGACCCAAAGAACAAAGGTCGTCCAGCAGAAGAAGTCATTCGCGAAGCAATCAAAGATGGTAAGTTAAGGACTTCTCCGTTTAAGATACTTGGTGAGCGAGATTACGTGCCGTCGCCATTTGGAAATTAACCTTTTAGGGGAACAGATATGGGCAACATTAAAAAGTGGATAATAAGAGGACTAATGGTTCTGTTTGTTCCCCCTATTCTTATTGCGTCATGGGCAGGCATTGAGACTGTGCAAGACTGTCGGGGGCATCAGCTTTATGTTAGTAGAACGCACATGGATGACAAAGCGGTTACCTCGATCTTGCACCGTGGGGAAGTCATGTGGTCGGGTGTGCCAGAGCATGATTACCAATCGGTTGTCATTGATGAAATCGTCGAGGGTGCGTTTGATGTTGAGACTAAGTTCTCGGATGGGTCAGTTAGACAGAGCTTTGTCCCCTCATATATCACCACAATGGACAAGTTTCACCACTACATCAATATCGGGAAACTTGAGGACGCCAACGTGGATAAAGAGATCAGCTTCTTCTCAGTTGTGCGGAACGAACTGTCATGCCTGTATTGATCGCACCAAAGGAGCATTCATTTAACAGTTATAGGTTGAGGTAAAAGATGACTGGTATTCGTATGTCCACAGCCTTATGGAATGGCAGGCACGTCAAAGCATCCAACATTACAAACAGGCAAGATGGATATTGCTGTGACGGTTGTGGCACATCGGTATCCTTCGTAAATGAACATGTTGTTCGCAAGGATGATCCGGAACTTGAAAGAACAGTCCCTGCGTTCTTTAGGCTTAAGCGAGGAGTGTTCCACCAAACAGGTTGTAAGTATACCCCGTTTGGGCAGGTAGACCAGTTAGTTAAGAAGGCAAACGCCGTCGAAGATGGGGGTGAAAACCCATTTGTACAGCAGGCCCCTAATGGCCCCATTGAATTTCGCTTGAACATTGCGACTGATGCAAAGCAAGGGCTGTATGATCCGAAAGACGGGAAGGAAGCAGGAAAGAAGTTCGCGGAACGAGTAGCTCGTGTTTGGAGTGGTGATACGCTTTCCAACTATTGTCGTTCTGCAACGGGGTTACGGTATCAGAACCTAAACATTAACCTCCATCATGCAGCGCAGCTATGCGAAGTTGAAAACCCGGACGATCCAAATGAACGAGACTGAACAGTACTGCATCTACACCGACAAGCCCGTAGCACCTGAGAACGGTAACATGGACCACATCATTCCCCTCTCTTTGGGTGGAGCAAATGAATTCGTGGTCTGGTCTGATTGCGCTTACAACTCCAGACTGGGCAGTAAAGTCGATGCTAAGATGTTGCAGGACATCGCCTTGCCTTTTGCGCTTCGCAATGCAGGTGTAAAGGGCCACAGTAAGAAACCAATAATCCCTCAATGGAAAAAAGTCGTTATGGAAGATCGCCCCATGCAGGTGACTTTCGGCCTTGATGAGATCAAAGCGTGGGATGCAAAAAGCCATCGGACCCTGCCGCAAGAGGAACTTAAAGGTAAGCCATTTGAAGCGACCTTCAAATTAGACACGGATATGAACTATCGCTTCATCGCCAAGGTATGCCTTGCGGGGGGCTACTTCCTATATGGTGACACCTTTAAAGAGTTAAGTGAATGCCAGACCCTTCGTCAATTGATGGAGTTCGACAGAAAGACAAGTACGCCAGACGATTATAAAGCATCTACAACACGTTTCTGTGACCGCTTCCATCCTGATGCGAAGGAAGGCGGGAACGCGTACTTTGAACGTGTTTTATGTGAAACTGTTGGACGCTCCATCCTCATCAGTGAACCTCATCAAAAAGGTATTGCAATGCATTTGGGGCTAACAGAGGGGTTCTGGTTCATCGTAGTGACTGAAAGGAACGAAGATGAGACAAAACCAAAAACCTCAAAAATTGAAGCGGACAAAACGGTGCGCCCCAACCAACTCTGGCAAACAGATTTTACGTATCTGAAAGTCATTGGCTGGGGCTGGTTCTATCTCTCAACAATTCTGGATGATTATTCCCGCTATATCGTAGCCTGGAAGCTGTGCACCGGTATGAAAGCAGAGGATGTTACCGCAACACTAGAATTGGCTTTGGAAGCCTCGGGCTGCGATCAGGTTGATGTTGTTCATAAACCGAGATTGCTCAGCGACAACGGGTCATCTTACATCAGCGGTGATCTGGCAGACTGGTTGGAAGATCAAGGAATGAGCCATACGCGCGGAGCTCCCAACCATCCTCAAACTCAGGGTAAGATTGAACGCTGGCACCAGACATTGAAGAACCGCATCCTGTTGGAAAACTACTATTTGCCAGGCGACCTGGAAAACCAGATCAACGCCTTTGTCGATCATTATAACAATGAACGTTATCATGAAAGTCTGGTGCTTCAATATCACCCGTGAAACAGATCATGGAATTGACGATAAAGTTCTCGAGACCCAAGCGACTTATCATTCCATATCATCACAATAAACTTTAAACCGATTGCGTCCTTCATTTTTAGCGACATAAAGAGCTTTATCTGCACACCTGATGAGTTCCACCGTATTATCGGCATTTTCTGGGAAATGAGATATGCCAATGCTTGCCCCGATCTGAATCTCACACCCCATTATGAGAAATGTTTTTTTAAGCTGGTTTATGTATTTTTGAGCAATTTGATTAACAGTTTCGTTTTCTGTTACACCACTCAAAATTATTGCAAATTCATCCCCGCCTAGCCTTGCCACTTGATCTACTTCACGAACGCGTCTCGTTAAAAGACCAGCAACATGTTGCAATAACTGGTCCCCAATTGGGTGACCATAACAATCATTTACAGCTTTAAATCTATCCAAATCTATTATTAAAAGAGACATGCCATGATCATAACGTCGAGCCAGCTTGATTGCCCGGTCAAGTCCCGTGATAAAACTATTCCTGTTTGAAAGTCCCGTCAGTGGGTCGGTCATTGCCAGTCTCAGTATTTCATCATCTTTCTTTTTACGTTCTGTAATGTCTTCAAACGCGAGTAGAATTTTTAAATCGCTTTCTTGCTGAGCAATAACTGTTCGAGCGTTTAGCAAAAATACTTTATCGCCAATGTCTGAAAAATGATGCTCAACAAGAAACGCCTCAATTGTCGTCCCTTTAGTCAGTACTTCATCAAGAAGCCTTTTCAATTTAGCAATATCCCATTCACCCTCTCCCACATTGAAAAGAAGCTGGTTTTCTACATCAGCTTTGCTGAGACCAAAAGAATGGCAAAAATTCTTACTGGCTTTGATCACATGAAAATGTCGATCCAAAACCAAAAAAGGTTCCCTGATTGTTTCTAAAATGCACTCAATCAAGTCTTGTTGATTGTTACCCTCATCAGACACTTGAAGGCCCCTCCTTCTTGAATGAGTAGAAATATTCAGGAATTTACCTCATATGGTAAAAATAATAAAAATATCTATTTTACTCAGAATGTATTATAATGAAATATGCGATATTTAACGGGACTAGCCCTTTAAATATTATAATTTATCAATCTGATAATCGCATTATACAATATTTTTTTAGACTCCCTAAATAAAGAGTCATTTTCTTTCTTGTATATCACAATATTGTAACGCCACCTTGATAGGAGGCCGCTATGACTATTCGTACAAACTCTAAATTCGTCATTTTCAAACATCCCTTTAAAATTGGTACTTTAGCTGAAATCCAACCAGCTGGTTCTTATAAGGTCGATACAGATGAGGAACTGATCGAAGGACTGAGTTTCATTGCTTACAAGAGAGTTCTGACAGTTATTCACTTACACAGCAAAAATAAGGTCAAGTCACTTACCCATGCATTAACCATCACAGCAAAAGAGCTTAAAGAAGCCCTCCAAAATGACCGGCTCGCCAGTGCTAATATTCTGGAAGACTTGCACATTGATTATAAGTTTTGAGGATAATGATGTCCTACAAAAAAACGATAAAGCATTCTGCTAAAAATGATACCCCCAAAAAATTCGACACCTTAGATGATGTCGAAGAAGAAAGCTCTGACAAAAATGAATTGAGTATTTATGGACTAGCCGCTCAATTAAAAAACATCATCACTCAATACAGGATGGATCGAGCAAAACGAAAACATGAAAGCAAAAAATGAACAATCATTCTCAATCAAGATTATTGCGGAACTTAACAGTTATACTTTTCGCCCTTACCTTGATCTGGCCTTATCCAACGATTGCTGAAACGATCCCCAAAAACGCTCATGCAGAGAAATATGGCTCTGGTTGGAAGTGTGATAAAGGTTATATGAAAACAGAGAGCAAGTGCCTGAAAATTCAAACGCCTAAACATGGTTTTTTAACAGGCCGATCCTATAGTGAAGGCTGGAACTGTCTACGTGGATATAAACGAGACAATAAAAAATGTATTGCAATAAAAATCCCAAAGAACGCCTTTTTAAATGATGCTGGATATGAATGGGAATGCGAGCGGGGGTATAAAGAGCGAAGTGGAACGTGTTCGAAAATTAATATCCCTAAAAATGCTTATCTGTCTTCAGATACATATGGAAAAGGCTGGGAATGTGTTCGCGGTTTTCAAGCAACAAATGAAGCCTGCATCAAAATAGAAGTCCCTGAAAACGCTTATCTTGACGACAGTGGCTATAAGGTTGGTTGGAAATGTCTGCGAGGTTTCAAAGCGAACCAGGGAAAATGTAACCCCGTCATACTTCCTGCAAACGCCCATCTTGATTATTCAGGTAACGATTGGGAGTGCGATGCCTCATTCACCAAATCAGCCAACAGGTGCCTACGCCCATAACTTATTAAACTCCATTCATGAGGGACGACTACTGCTTGTTGGAAGTCCCTTTCCACTTATTCATTCGATGAAATGACCAATTAATGAAAACCAACCATGCAATTACAAAAATAAACAAACGCATTGAAATTGTCTCAACAGATACCAGAACGATGAAAGAAACTGGTTTTGGGTCGTTAAAGACCTGTCGAATAATAAGGGACATCCTACAACAGCATTACACGGATGTTAGTTTTCGAGAAGCACACAACAAAGGGGACTTGGAAGATATTGTAAAGCGTCGACCTGATCTTGTTGTTCTTTGTGTCAAATACATCTGTGATCCAAACAAAATCAACCTTGCTGCTTTTTTTGAAAAGCAAAATATTGCCCATACAGGCTCAGATGAAGTGACACTTGAATATGATTCTAATAAAGGCAAAGCCAAAACTTTACTATTGGAACATGGCATTGCCACAGCAAAATTCTTTTTAACACAGCCAAAGGCCGTAAAGAATGAGCTGCAACTCCCACTGCCACTCCCATTATTTGTTAAGCCCCTTAATGCTGCCAACGGGAATGGCGTGGATGAAAACTCAATCGTTCATGACTGGCTTAGCTATACTCAGAAAGTTGAAGAAATTTTCAATCAATATGGTGAGAGTTCTATCGTCGAAGAAATTTTGCCCGGAAGAGAATTCACAGTCGCTGTACTCGAAGACCTTAGCACAAATACCCGGTACGCCTACCCTGTAGAGATTATTGCACACAAAAACTCTAAAGGAGATCGTGTGCTAGGTTCGTTCGAAAAATCAAGTAACCAAGAACGTGTCTTGGCTGTTGAAAGTGCAGTTTCGGACAGTGTATCCGAGCTGGCAAAGAAAGTATTTTCAATTCTTAGAGTAAAAGATTTCGGCCGTATAGATATCAAAATGGACGCAAAAGGCATTCCTCATTTTATTGAGGCTAACCTTGTCCCCGGGCTCACGCCTGAAACAAGCTACTTCCCGCGTTCCTGTAACATGGAGAAGGCGATGCCTTACGATACGTTGGTTTTAAATATTATTGATTTCGCCCTACAACGTAACAGTCAACACACCTGCCGAGAACAGAGAAGAGAAAGCCTTCCATTTGCCGATTTAAAACCAGCGATTTAGATTTATGTTGACTTTGTTGAATTATAAGTGCATAAGAAGCGTTCAAAATATCGCACAGTTATGCGTCACTGTTATTTTCGGTTCATCTGATATTCCGAGTCTCTCTATACATTGTGATTTATATTGAACGCCTTTCCATACGATGTGGGAGGTGTATTTTGGCATTCCAATTTTAAGGACAATGTAATGGCTATTGGAAATGTAAAATGGTTTAACCCGACAAAAGGTTTTGGCTTTATTCAACCTGAAAATGGTGGAGATGATGCTTTTGTTCATATCTCGGCTGTTGAACAAGCTGGACTTTCTGGATTAGAGGACGGACAAAAAGTCGAATACGAACTGGAAACAGGACGTAACGGCAAGACATCTGCAATTAATTTGTCAGTTCTTTCTTAAGTGAATCATTGTTGACCGTCTCTTCGTTTGAACAAGAGACGGTCAAACTCTCACTTGGCAGGTTTCATTATGCAAAAATCGATAAATTCTAGATCAGAAGAAAAAGCGGTTTAGAAAAAAATAAGTAATAATATGCCTCAAGGACAAGATTTCCTAGTCAGGTACGTCTGCATCATTTTGTAACGGTTGAATGTCACGGCACTTCACCAAGTTTCATTATCGAACGAACGACAAATCAGAAAATGATCTCCCATGCGCAGGACCTTATTGTGGGCGCTTACGGGACAAAAACAAAAATCAAACAAGTATATTTATTAATACCCTACAAGCCCTTGCTTCGAAGGCTTAAATCAAATTCGACGCGATATCTTACAACGAGTGTTTGATGCCCCGATTGTAAAGCTAAGAAAATAGGTATTTCATCAGGCACTCAGTCTTTATTTCGTGTCGTTTAGCCATTCCTCAGAATTTTGTAGAATGAGGTAGGTTGACGAACAACGAATTTAGGCACAAATCATCCCTTCAGTATTCATTCGAAATCGCGCAATTCCGCTGAAATTTCAGCGTGACCATATTTCGAAACTGAAAAATCTCACTAAATAACCCGCTTGCGCTACGGGATGTTAAAAAATGCCGGAGTTCATCCCTGTTTAGATGCAGGATGCAATGCACGGCCGAAAGAACCTTTATGCAATCTATTAATTTTAAGGCGCTTGGCCTCTCTGAGCCACTGTTGCTTGCGCTAAAAGAACAACAATTTGAAACGCCTACGCCCATTCAAGAACAATCAATTCCTTCTCTTTTAAATAAATGTGACTTATTAGGCATCGCACAGACCGGAACGGGCAAGACGGCAGCTTTCAGCCTACCCATATTACATGAACTCGGCGAAGATTGGGAGCCACCTGCGCCCAAGTTTCCCTTAAGCATCATTCTTGCCCCTACCCGAGAACTCGCCATTCAAATTGGTGAATCCATTGAAATTTTCGGGCGGCATCTCCCTGTTCGACATACTGTTATTTTTGGTGGTGTGAGCCAAAAACACCAGGTTAAGGCTCTTCATCGCGGTGTTGATATTGTTGTTGCAACACCTGGGCGTCTTTTGGACCTTATGAATCAAGGGCATATTTCACTAAAACACATTTGGCATTTTGTATTGGACGAAGCCGACCGCATGCTGGATATGGGCTTCATCCATGATGTTAAAAAAATCATTGCTGTGCTGCCCAAAGAACGCCAAACCCTGTTCTTTTCCGCAACCATGCCCAAATCAGTTTCCGGACTTGCCAACAGCATACTGAAGGACCCTATCCGTATTGAGATAACACCACAATCTACACCGGTTGAACGCATTGACCAAAGTGTATACTACGTGTCAGCTGCGGATAAAAATGTATTGTTGACTGGTATCTTAGGCGATAAGTCCATAAAAAAATCCATCGTCTTTACGCGAACAAAACACCGTGCCAACCGTGTAGCACAACAGCTTCAAAAGGCGGGTATCACCTCCGCAGCTATTCATGGCAATAAATCGCAAGGGGCACGGCAAAAAGCACTTAAAAGCTTCAGTAGCGGTGAAGTCCGGGTTTTAGTAGCTACCGACATAGCTGCACGAGGCATTGACATCGACAATGTCAGCCATGTCATTAACTTCGAGCTTCCCAATATCGCCGAAGATTACGTCCACCGTATCGGTCGAACAGCAAGAGCTGGTGCATCCGGTGCTGCAATTTCAATGTGTGACCCAGGTGAACAAACTTACCTTCGTGATATTGAAAAACTGATGCAGCACCAACTTGATGTTGTAGGTGGTCAACCGTCTCAAGACGAGTCCAAACCGACTAAACGCGATCCACGACAATCCTCGAAGCGCCCAGCAAAATCGAAACGATACCGAGGTAAACCGAAAGTACGTGCAGCGTAATTTGCTTTAAACATGTGAGATCATAAAAAAATAGAGAAAACAATAGAATACAGATCAGTCACATTCCGCCCTGAACTGGGCAACGCCAAATGAATTTGCTCCATCTTGTTCTGGGGTGGCCCGGAACAAGATGGACAGAACGGTAGTTACATGCCGCCACGCCTAATTCACTGACTCCTCGCTGGTATCAATTATGGGAGAGGAGCAACTATTTTGTTTTTGTGAACAGGCCTGAAACAAGTGATTAACCACCTGAATACAAAGTCCCTAATGGCATCACTCGTCAGACAATTCATTCGTGATGTTTTGAAGAATTTCAGGCATGAAAATTTTCAAATAGGCCGTATTTGATAAATGTGAAGCGCGATCATCTTCTCTAAAGATTTCATTTATATTGAAAGAGCTATAGCGCTGCTGAAAGTTTTCTGAGAAATCAATCAGGGTGATTTTGTCGCTATATTCATGGCTCTGAACAACGCTTTCATACAAAGCCTTCGTATAATTCTTGTAATTTTCGTCTTTAAAAACGTCCAGATGTCCCCGGTGAGGATGAGAAATCAAAAAGAGATGCTTGACCTCATTTCCAGCAAAGACTTCATCGATATACCCCTGAATAGTTTCCTGAAAAGCACGGGTTTCTTCTTCGCTGATATCTTTTGCAATTGGACGGATGATTTCATTCCAGCCACAGCGTTTCTTTTGCTTATGTTCACGAATATCCAGTCGCAATGCCAACATGTGATAAAGACGGGTTAACCCCAAAGCATCCTGTCGCATAATTTTTTGGTTTTCCAGATAGCGTTGGGTGCTGAAAATTTCCTTGGAATAAATATTTTCTGGTTTTACTGCAATAAGATGACCATTTGCCTCTTTTTCGAGCTTAGAAGCATAGCGGCAAAGTTCATCCCCAACATCGGTTTGATCTATGATGGCCGCGACATATGTTGGTTTGAAATTAAAGTCCTGTCGCAAGACCTGAAGCTGTACAGTCATGGGTGACGGGGCAAAAGAAGGAATACCTGCATTAATAACATTCAGGTTATTGTCAGCCCCAAACTGTTTCAACAAAAGATCAACGCCTTCTGCATGGTTGATCTGATCCGCCCATGAATCACCTTGAAACAGCAGAGTTTCAGGGAGTTCTTTGTCGTAAATGGTTTTAAATAGAAGGTCAGTTTTATGGTCGTTATAATTACTGTCATGGCCTTCAAAGTATTTTAGATGATGAAGCTTGTTGTGATAGGTTTCATAAAATTCGACCACATCATTATTTAGCTGCAGGTACTTGTTTAATGTCTTGTTCTGAAAATAAAACTGAAGACCAAGCTCAATCAAAACTAACGAAACTAAGAGACTTATCCCAATTAAAACTAAGTTTTTGCTTTTCACGCTCTTTCCCCGATGCCTGATTTTTCATGATTAGATTTTTACAGGAAGAAATTAAAAGCCGCAACTGGTTGTCTGCGCCCTATAAATCCCGTGCATACCATATAAATTTTCTGTCACACTTCTGTTACAATCTGTCACAAAAATTGGGTTGTTTCGCAGGTGCAAAAATGGAATTATCCCTATATCATAAAGTTCTGAACTACGATTGATGACATGAGGATCAACATGAAAAAATTACTTTTGGCTGCCTGCGTTACCGTTGCAACGGGTATGGGCATTTCTTATAGCTATGAAGCCGTAGCTGCTGAAAACAATCCGGCGATTGTCCATCGTCAAAGCACCTATCAAGTTGTCGCCGGTCATATGGGGTCTCTAAAATCTATTTTGTTCCTGGGTGGATCTGGTGATGCGGCCTATCATGCTGGCGCGATCAAATCCGCTTTTGAACATATGGGCAATGCGTACCCAGCCGGTTCTGATAAAGGCGAAACCAAAGCCAAAGCCGAAATCTGGGAAGATATGGACGGTTTTAAGCAAAAAGGCAAAGAAGCATATGGCGCAACTCTGAAACTGGTTGAAGCCACAGCTGGCGACGATAAAGGCGCACAAATTGAAGCCTTTAAAGCCCTTGGCGGTGCCTGTAAGGCCTGTCACAAAAACTACCGTGCGAAATAAATAACGCTATCAATGCGGACAGGGCATATGCTCTGTCCGCATTTTTGTTTTCCTGTAAATAACAGAGGTCTTTATAGCCATGACCCAAAAACATATCCCTGCATGGGACATCCCCACACGTCTGTTTCACTGGCTTTTGGTTGCCTTGATCGCATCGGCCTATCTGACATATGAATTTGGCGATGTCACCATGACCTATCATATGTGGAACGGTTATGCCATTTTGACCTTGTGCCTCTATCGCCTTCTGTGGGGGCTGATCGGGTCCAACACAGCACGTTTTAGCCAATTTATCAAAGGCCCCGGTGCGATCATTGGTTATCTTAAATCGGCGCGCACAGCCACACCACAAAAATTCCTTGGTCACAATCCAGCAGGTGCCTTGATGGTCCTGGTGTTACTGGCCTTAATTATCGGCCAAGGCAGCATGGGGTTATTTACCACCGATGAAATTTTAGTAGAAGGCCCACTTGTCTTTTTGGCCTCAAGTGACTGGGTCGACCTTGCCGGTAGCCTGCACCGCATCGGCTTTTGGGTCATCATGGGCTTTGTTGCCTTACACGTAGTTGCCGCTTTCTTTTATCTGTTTGTCAAAAAAGAAAATCTGATTCGTCCTATGGTCACAGGGAACAAAGAAGCTGAAAGTGTCCCCGCTGGTGAAACTTTACAACCACGCTCGCCCCTTCTTGCCCTGATCTGTCTTGCCATTTCAGCGGGTGTGGTCTGGTTTGCGGTAAATATTGGCGCTTATCTCTGACGCCCCAGAATAAACCAGATGAAGGCGATAACCTGTAAGCCTAAGAACAGGCCGAATGCGGCCTGATAGGCTTCAGGAGCATAGCCGCCATCAGATGTCACCTCCCACAGGTTAATCACCTGACCGCTGGTCGATTGCAGGATAAAGATCGAGATAAAGACCATCAAATTGATCGCCGTATTCACCCGACCAGCCAGATGAGTGGCAAAATGCTGTGACAAAACGGCATATTGCAAAATTCCGGTGGTACCAAAGAAGCCAAAGGCAATCCAGATCACGGGCCAATCTGCGGCCCATTCAAAAATGATCCCGGCCTGCACAAACATAAAGATAAACAAACCAAGACCCGCAATGTTAATTGTCTTAAACCCATGACGCCCCAGCCGTTCACTTAACGCACCCAGCCCAAGAAATCCGGCAACCATGGCAGCGGCAATCCAGAAAAGTTGTCCGGCGACCGCACTTCGTTCCAACCCGGCAATATCATGATGCCACGGGCCTGCCCACAGACTTTGGATCGAGATAAAAGACGCCTGACTCATCATCGTAATGGGGGCCACGCGCCAGAAAAAACGGCTGGTAAAGACTTCACGCACCCCGGCCATTTGTTCTTTAATCGTGGTTTTATGGTCCGGTCGTTTGCTGGATGGAACCAGCAAATAAACCAGTACCGCGCTGATAATAGTCAACCCGGCCAAGCCCCAAAAGCCACCGCGCCAACCAACTTCTGCCACGACCAACTGGGTCGGTGCTGTCCCGGTCAAAGCCCCTAGCCCACCAGCCGCCATGATAAAGCCATTGACCAGCGGCAGTTTTCCCGGCTCGTAAAACACAGTGAAGGCTTTGAATGACGCCATCAAACAGGCCGAGACCCCAAACCCGATCAAGGCACGCCCTGCAATCAGGCTGGTACTATCTTCGGCCATGGCGAAAAAGACTGCCCCAAGGGCAGCAAAGATCAACAGGCTGGATTCCACAAGACGAGGTCCATATTTATCCAGTAAAACCCCTAACGGAATTTGAAAAGCGGCAAAGGTTAAAAAATAAGACGCCGTCAACAACCCTAAAATATCCGGACCCAACCCCAGATCATTGACCAGATCCGGTGCGATCACCGCATTGACCACACGATACAGGTAGGACAGGAAATAACCGAATGCAAAAGGGACAAAAACCCTAAAGACCATCGCCATCGGACTGTGCGTCATCTCAATACTCCGTTAAAATCAGGGCAGTGAATATGACGGGTTGTCCAAATTGTTTCAATCGCAATAATTACGTACTAGCCAGTAAGACCATCAATGCGCGGTTTCAAAAGGATCGGCAAATAGACAATCGCAAATAGACCATATCCCAAGACCCATAACGCACCCGATAACACAATCATTTCAGAAGTATCAGCAAGAACACGCAAAATCGCAGAAGCAATAACCAGCACATAGGACAAAACGGTTAGCCCCGAGGCTTTTAGTTCCCGCCCGGAATGTCCCAATGCCGCGCGTGAAGCAACCGCCAGAACCAGCAGGCCAATCCCCCCTGTCGTCAACGCATGAATGCCAGCCATTGAGTCAACAGTACCGGTTAATTCTGATAGCGCTTTCAGACCAAAGCCAATGGGCAACCAGATATAAGCCACATGTAAAATCCACACAATCGGATCAAAATAGCTGCTTAATGATTTCCAGCCAATCATCCGGATAAATAAAATCAAGGAACAAAACCCGGATAAACCGCCAGTCAGACTTTCTTCAAAACCAAAGAGCTGGGTTGCGGCAAGGGTGGGCATTACCATCAGTAATGATATGTCTGTCCAAGCAGGTGTGGCACAGATTGCGTCTTGATCACCGCGTTGACGCAGGGCATTTTGTGTAAATGCAGGGACAACACGCCCCCCGATCAAAGCGGCAAGTGTGGCGATCATATAAATCCCCGCATGCAAGGCATTATTAGGCTCATAAAAATGATAGCCCAGATTTGTTGCGACCAATCCCAGAAAGATGGCCAAGATGACATAATTTCGCACGTTACGCGCCGTAATAATCATACGCGCAACAATAATGGTAAGAACGGGCAGGAACAACACATCCAGATAAGCCAGCGTTTCAAACCGCTTGTCCAGTTCTGCCATGAACATACCGATCCGGCCCACAATCCAAAGCAAAACAAACAAGGCCAATTTCAAACCGACGGGACTGTCCACATTGGTCCATTTGGGCACCGCTGCCATCATGAACCCGGCAATTGCCGCACCTGCAAATCCATAGAGCATCTCATGGGCGTGCCACTGACTGCCAAGCTCTATCTCGCCTTCAAATGCCAAGAGCCACAGGGGCAGCAACACAACTGCCGATAAAGCCGTCAGCAAAAAAAACGGTCGATGGCCTGCTGAAAGAATAGTAGGCCCTTGATATTTCTGAACAGGCTCGTGGATAGGGGAGGATGTCTGCGACATAGATTGGTTCACTTTAACGACAATTTTGGGGGATATAATACCGAATTTAAATGTGCCTTAAAATGAGTTCATTGACTTCTATCAATGCTCTTTCCATACTGCGCGCAATTGACAATACATCTAACACATGAGAGATCCATGAAAGCTACCATCATCCCGGTCACTTCTTTTGCCCAAAACTGTTCTCTCATCTGGTGTGAAGACACCATGAAGGGCTGCCTAGTGGACCCCGGAGGGGACATGGATACCTTGATGGATGCCGTTGAAAAAGAAGGCATTACGCTGGAAAAAATCCTCTGCACCCATGGCCATCTGGATCATGTCGGTGCGGTCGCTGAAATCGCCGCAAAGAAAGACCTACCCATTGAAGGCCCCCATCAGGGTGATGATTTCTGGATTGATGGGCTGGCAGATCAAGCCCAACAGTTCGGCTTCCCAAAATCCGAAAGCTTCACCCCGACCCGTTGGCTCAACGATGGGGACGAAGTCACGTTTGGCAACGTCACCTTGCAGGTCCTGCACTGTCCCGGCCACACACCGGGTCATGTGGTATTTTTTGATAAAGAAACCCGCGTTGCCATCGTTGGCGATGTGCTGTTCCAGGGTTCCATAGGACGCACCGATTTCCCCAAAGGTAATCACGCCGACCTGATAAACGCCATCAAAACCAAGCTATTCCCCCTAGGCGACGACGTCGTCTTCATCCCTGGCCACGGCCCGCTTTCAACAATTGGCGATGAAAAACGCAGCAATCCGTTTTTGCAGGGGTGATGGTTAACATATTTGTCACCCCCATATACAGCGTCCCATGCCACCGATTAGACATCAGATAGACAAAACGCCTCACAACAAGCCCGTACTCTTAAAACTGTAATAGCCTTTTCGCCCAACAATGACATGATCGTGTAGTTCGATGCTTAGAGGTTTGGCAATGTCACGGATGCGTTTGGTCATATCGATGTCGCTGAAAGATGGGGTGGTGTCGCCGCTGGGATGGTTATGCACCATAATTAAGGCACTGGCTTCCAGTTCAAGAGCGCGTTTGATGACTTCACGCGGATAAACAGGTGTGTGATCGATGGTGCCACGTTGTTGAAGCTCATCAGCGATCAAAACGTTTTTGCGATTAAGGTATAAAAGCCGGAACTGTTCCACGCCATGGTATGCCATGCTCGCACGGCAATAATCCAGCAGCATCTGCCAGCTGGACAGCACCGGTTTGTTGATCACCTGTTCCTGCAATAATTTATGGGCAGAGGCTTCGGCCGCTTTTAAAGCACAGACCGCCGCCTCGCCTAATCCATCTTCCAGTGCAAGAGTTGCAGGATCAGCACTGACAACATCGGCAAAGCTGCCATAGGTTTCGATCAGCCGTTTTGCCAACGGTTTCACATCCCCGCGTGGCTTGGCCCCGAAAAGCAACAATTCGATCAATTCATAATCATGCAGCGCCTTGGCGCCCGATTTTAAAAACCGTTCACGCAACCGTTTGCGATGGCCGATATAATGGGGTTTCTCACTCACGTCCATGCCTCCTTCTATTTGAAAAAGGCTATGAACAGATTTGGGAAGTTATTTCATACTCGGAAGCGTATCTTTTACAAAATTCACAAATCCATCGTCATAAGTATAAACTTTAGGCAACTTGTGCATCCCGACGAAAGGAAAGACTTGTTGCACCTTATCCTGCAAGTGCTTCTGCGCCCCTTTTTTATTTGAAATGAAATCAATATAAAAGATTTCTTTCTGCAAACCATCTTCTGCAGTTTCACAGAATTGTTTCAAGATATAGCGAATTAACGCATCTTCTTCTGGCATACTATAGCCAACAATAACTAATGCTTGGCTATCTCTCAAAACGCGAATAGCTTTTGAGAAAATTTCTTTAAAATATTGATCCGTATAATCTTGCTCTCTTGAAGGCAGTATCAACTTAGGAGGCATGCATTTGTTTTTGGCCGTAACCTTACGGTAATCAAACTCATAACTTTTCCCCTTCTTTATGATTTCAAATCCACCATTCAATTTAATTAAATTTGAAACTAGGTAATGGTCATGAATTTTAGTATCTAATTGAAAACCTTTGATTTTTTTAGGTGTAATCCCCCGATAAGTATAATTAAACAATGTATCATCAGGGCCGATACAGCTATCTAAAATATACTCAATCAAAAAATCATAGTTGGTAGAAATGAAATTCAAACGAATACCTTCAGCAACACCTTCTGCTCCAGTGCTATATCTACTGAATTTATTAAAAAAACCAATTATATCTTTTTGATCACCACTCAATGGTCCATTTTGATCAAATTTATATGAATTTTTATTTAAAAAAATCTCAGGAGTAATCGTGTTGAAATACTTTTTAATGAGAAGAGATATTTCTTCTTTTAGAATACGAACATTTTCACGATCAATATATCGAGACTGAATGTCAGGGTATTTTTCATTCATATCCAAAAAATAGATGATCGACTTAATCTCATCTAGTGACAAATCCGCGTGCGGATCATAACCTAGCTGTGCCCGCAAAGCATTTAAATCTTCATTTCCACAAAGATTTTTCTCTGGAATATTAAAGAGCTCCACGCCTGTAGGATAACTAAGGTCCCAACTTTTTGAAAAACCAGCACCACACCAAAACGTCATATTTTTCAATTGACGAAGTTTTTCAGCACCATTCCAAGCCAAATTCTTCGAAAGATATGATGTAAAAGCTTTAACGCAGTCCTTATTAGACATGTATCCCCTCCATAGAAACGTATTTATTTAGAAATGGTTTAGCTTATCTAAACGCAGGAACGCAACTAAATAATATATCTCCAGAAAGCTATACAATCTTACAGAGCAGTCAATTAACCCCTTAGTCCATAAGGAAGTAAAATAATTTTAATCATAAGGCGGCTTGTCCCAACCTTTTTCAGACAGAGTGAAGATTTCACACCCATCTTTAGTTACACCAATGGAATGTTCAAACTGTGCAGATAACGAACGGTCCCGTGTCACAGCCGTCCAGCCATCAGACAAAATCTTGATATCATATTTACCTGCATTGATCATGGGCTCAATGGTAAAGAACATACCTTCTTGCAGGACCGGGCCTTGGTCTTTGTTACCATCGGCATAATGCAAAACATTCGGCGCATCATGGAAAACGCGGCCCAGACCATGACCGCAGAAATCACGCACGACAGAATAACGGAAACTTTCTGCAAAAGTCTGGATTGTGTGGCCGATCAAATTTAACGGCACACCCGGTTTGACCTGTTTGATCGCCAGCATCAAAGATTCATAGGTGACATCAATCAGCTTGTTGGCTTTGACCTTGGTTTTCCCCACCGGAAACATGCGCGATGTATCGCCATACCAGCCATCCAGAATGGTGGTGACATCAATATTAACGATATCGCCTTCCAACAGTTTTTTATCCCCCGGAATACCATGGCAAACCACATGGTTGATGGAGGTACAGATGGATTTTGGAAAACCACGATAGTTCAACGGTGCACAAATCGCCCCATGATCGGTGATAAAATCATGACACAGCTTATCAAGTTCCCCTGTGGTCACCCCCGGCTTTACGTAAGGGGTAATGAAATCCAGCGTTTGTGCGGCCAGTTTACCTGACTTACGCATGCCTTCAAAATCTTCTGCTGTATGAATTTTAATCGGTCCGCGGGCCAATGGTCTTTCCTTAATCTGAATCTTTAAATTACTTGAGCGTTTTACTTAGTCTAGTTCTTATAAAAAAGCAATGTTAACAGGTGTGGTCACTTTAATCTCGTCGATCCCCACATCACATTGGTAGCAGATCACCTCAACCCCACGCTTGATGGCGGTTTTCAATTCTTCGTCATAGGTTGGATCAATATCACGCGCGATATCCATGACTTTACAATCAGCACGTTGCACCAGATAGAACATAACAGCGCGATGGCCTTCTTCCACCATATCGCCCAACTCGCGCAAATGCTTTGCCCCGCGCGAAGTCACTGCATCGGGAAAATCTGCATTTTCCCCACGTTTCAGCGTCACGTTTTTCACTTCGACATAGCATTTGGGTTTGTTCGGGTCTTCTAACAAAACGTCAATGCGGGAATTTTGACCATACTTAACTTCGCGACGTAAACTTTCATAACCTGTCAGTTCTTTGATGTGACCTGCAAGGATGGCTTCTTCAACGATTTTGTTGGGATGACCCGTATTGATGCCGACATTAAAGCCGTCAACTTCAATCAGTTCCCAGGTATATTTCAGTTTACGTTTCGGGTTGTTGCTGGGGGAGAGCCAGACGGTTGCCCCTTCATCCTTAACCGACAGCATGGAACCTGAATTGGCGCAATGGGCGGTGACAACCTCGCCATTTTCCAGCGTCACATCGGCCAGAAATCGTTTATAGCGTTTAATCAGTTTGCCTTTGATCAGATCGGTTTCAAACTTCATGGTTTGTCTTTACCTTGTAAAATATGTTCCGGCACGCCCAAAGCATCCGCCAGTTTTTTATCTGCCGAGCCCGGTTTTAAGGGTTGCTGTTGGGAGGGGTCCGGCTTCCAGGCCGTCATATATAAAACCTGAAACGTTGCAGGAACGCGTCCATCATCGCCTGAAAATTCATCCAGATAGCGTTGCAGGGTATGCATGATCAATTCACGTTTGGTGAATGATTTGCGCCGTTCCAGCACTTTGTTATTTTCCCCCATGCCTTTTAGGTCTTTCATCAATTTCATAGGGTTTTCATAACGGACTTCAATGGCATCGGCATCGACAACAGGCAGGTTAAAGCCTGCACGCTGCAACAACATGCCCGCATCACGCACATCGGCAAAGGGCGAGATACGCGGGCTCATGCCACCATCAACGACCAGTTCTGCATCGCTTAGGCATTGGCGCAATTCACGCAGCGTTTCAATGCCGAACATGGTGGCAATAAACAAGCCATCCGGCTTGAGCGCTCTATAGATCTGAACCAACGCACCAGGCAGGTCATTCACCCAATGCAGACTGAGATTACTCACAATCAGATCAAATTTTTCTGACCCAAACGGAAGGAATTCTTCATCAGCCACCACACTTATGGCTTTTTGTTTATCAGCACGTCTGACCATGCCTTCAGACAGGTCACACTGAATAAGGTGTTCCACTTTACCGCGCTGGCCGATCACTTCGGCAATATCCCCGCCGTGGCAGCCAATGTCCAGCGCCATGGGAAAATCACGCACCACATCATCCAAACGATCGCACATCCGTTCGGCGACTTCTTTGTGAAGAAAGTCGAAATCTTCCCATGTTTTGGACGCCCGGTCGCGATGGGCCCGCACCAGCTTGCGATCAAAGACATTCATGATTTCGATATCGGACATAAAAAACTCTCAGGACCATTCATAAAGCAGAACAAAGAGATACGCACCTTATGAAAGGACGTCAAATCTAAATGAGCCCTTTTCGCCAAGTTTTGGACCTTTTACTGCCCCCGCGCTGTATATCCTGTGAAAAAATCGTCCCTGACCCTAAAACACTTTGCCTCGACTGTTGGGACAGGGCCGCTTTTATCACCAAACCTTTTTGCAGCTGTTGCGGCCTACCTTTTGAAATTGATGTTCCTGATGGCGCACTTTGTCTGGATTGCGCACGCGTTCGCCCACCTTTTAAAAAGGCACGCAGTGTCTTTCCCTATGATGATTTTTCAAAAAAATTGATCCTGTCTTTCAAACATGGGGACCGGACCGACCTTGCGCCTGCTCTTGCGGGCTGGATGGTGCGCAGTGGTGCAGACCTGATTAAACAATGCGATGTCATCACGCCTGTTCCGCTACACTGGCGCCGTCTTGCCAAGCGGCAATTTAACCAAGCCGGGCTTTTGGCGCAGGAAGTGGCAAAACTGACAAACTTGACGTTTGATCCCGCCATTTTGAAAAGAATACGACACACCCCACCCCAAGGACATTTAAGCCGCATGGCCCGACAAAAGAACCTGAAGGGCGCATTTCGTGTGACAAAACCTGTGCAAGGTCACTCTATTTTATTGATCGATGATGTCATGACAACAGGGGCAACCCTGCTGAATTGCACAAACCTGTTATTGAAATCAGGCGCAAAAGATGTATTCATTATAACCTTGGCGCGTGCCACTCACGCCTAAGCACGATAAGTTGAACTGGAAATCGGCACAATTCATGCTATATCCAAATTAAGCTATATACTTTAACCGCGACAAATAGAGGCCACCCCCATGGCAATGATTGAAATTTACACCACTCAAACCTGCGGCTACTGCATGCGTGCCAAAATGTTGTTACAGGAAAAAGGCGCAGGGTTTAAAGAAATTGACGTGAACCAGCATCCCAAACTGCGTTTTGAAATGACCAAACGCGCCAACGGTGGATATACCGTGCCGCAAATTTTCATTAACGGTGAACATATCGGTGGATGTAACGAACTTTATGCCTTAGAACGAAATGGGCTGCTGGACGAAAAATTGTCCGCTGCTTAACACTCATTCAAGACGATAAAGGCCCCCAGTTATGTCTCTTTTGAAAGCTGCCTGCATTCAGGTCAACGCCAGTGCAGATATGGATAAAAACATCCAAACAGCCACCACGATGATCCGTGATGCGGCCGCCAAAGGTGCAAGCTTGATCTGCACGCCGGAAAATGTCTCCATGATGGAATTTGGCGGACAAAATGTTATTGCTGCCTCTTTCGCACAGGACGATCACCCGGCCTTAAAAGCATTTCAGGCCTTGGCACAGGAACTCAAGGTTTGGCTTTTACTGGGGTCACTGGCGATCAAACTGGATAATGGTAAAGTTGCAAATCGGTCCCTCTTGCTAAACGATCAGGGCGAGATTGCCGGACAATATGATAAAATTCATCTGTTTGATGTTGATTTGGCAGGCGGAGAAAGTTACCGCGAATCCAATACCTTTGATGGAGGCGATCAAGCCACATTGGTTAGCACCCCATGGGGCAAGCTGGGCATGAGCATTTGTTACGATGTGCGTTTCCCACATCTGTATCGCGATTATGGACAAGCCGGCGCGAAGATTATGACGGTGCCTGCTGCCTTTACACGCCAGACAGGGCGCGCCCACTGGAAAGTCTTGTTACGTGCGCGTGCTATTGAAAACGGCTGTTTCATCATTGCCCCGGGTCAATGTGGCGTTCATAAAGGGGACCGTGAAACCTACGGCCATTCCCTGATCATCAACCCTTGGGGCGAAGTCTTAAGTGAAGGCGGAGATGATCCTTGCGTCCTGGTCAGCGAGCTCAACATGGATGAAGTTGAAGCCGCCCACGCCAAAGTACCCTCTCTACAACATGATCGCGACTATCAGTTTCAGGGATAAAGTCTCCGCGGGACTGAATCCTTGATCGCACACAGGCGCTGCACGACTTTTTCTTCCACAATCCCTTGTTCAAAAGCGATAACACTTAATCGTCCCTGGACAAGGGTGAGAAGCTCTGCCTCTTGCAACAAAAAATCAGGATTTTTTGGGCGACCAAACCGTTCATTTCCTCTCGCAAATGTTTCATATATCAACACACCTTGTGGCTTTAGGCTGTCCAGCAGATCGGACAAGTGTGCGCGATAGAGATAATTCGTCACCACAATCGCATCGAAGGCACCCGCCTCAAAAGGCCAGCTGCGCCCATCTTCCAAATCCATTTCCGTCAGGATTGCAGTGTTCAATTGATCCAAATCTGAAACGCTTGCAATGTCTTTATCAACAAACTGTACCTGACAGCCGCGTTCTAAAAACACCCGCCCGTGACGCCCTGCCCCACAAGCCAGATCCAATACACTAGTATTCGGTGACAGTAGGGGGGCAAAACGGATGACCCAATCTGATGGCTGCATCTTTTCCCTCCCTGAAACAACAAAACCCCGCTCAGATACAGGAGCGAGGCGGGCACATCATAAATAACAAAGGAAATTAACGGTTAAGCCCATAAACAGGGAAGCCCATCCATCCACGTTTGGCAGAAGTTTTTGGCTTTTCCTGAAAGCTTTCTTTATCGACTTCAGGTTCAATAGATTGGCAAAGGGTCATGTGGGTATCCACTTCACTATCGCACTCATCCATCATATCCCAAACCATTTGGGGGTCCATCTCGCTCTCCTAAGACGTTCACACTCGCTTTATTATTCAATTTATCCTTGGAAATTTTGTAATCAAAATTACGTTGCTTTGCAACATATTTGTAAAAATTTAAAGTTGCTTTTGCAACTATATTATAATTTTACTTTATTTACATAAACTTACCATATAATTTTTAAAAATGAAACTAAATCACCTTACCCTCTTTTGATTCAGTTAACCCGTCGGGTCATCATTTTTTCGTAAAATATATGTATCCATGATCCAGCCATTGGCGTCACGGGCCTTGGTTCTGATCCGTTGGATATCATCAGCAACTTCATGGAGTTTACCCGAAACAAGAATTTCGTCAGACGTGCCGATATAAGCACCCCAGTAAATATCTATGTTCTCGTCAATAAACTGTCGATAAGCATCGTTGGCATCCAGCATCACAACAACGCTGTCGGCAGTCTCGGGAAAACCTTGTAAAAGCTTGCGTCCTGTCGTCACCTGAACGGCCTTGCCAATCGTGTTCAGGGTTGTTTTATGCTTGGCGGCCAAGGCCTGAATACTGCTGATACCGGGAATGACCTCAAAATCCAGATCATATCTGTCGCTGCTTACGATCGTTTCCATAATACGGACCGTGCTATCATAAAGCGATGGCTCTCCCCAGATAAGAAAAGCACCGATCTCGCCATCTTTAAGATCATTTGCAATCAAGCTTTCGAAGACGGCCTGCTTGTCATTGTTCAAAGTCCCGATTGTTTTGTGATAATCGCTGTTACGTCGATTCCACTCAGGGCTATGCGCTTCGACGAAACGATAGTCTTTATTCGTGATATAACGCTGGCAAATATCTTTGCGGATATCCGTCAGCTTGGACTTATCCTCACCCTTGTCCATGATAAAGAAAACATCGACCTCATTCATCGCCTTGACGGCCTGCATGGTAACGTAGTCGGGATCACCTGCCCCAATGCCAATGATGAGTATTTTCTTCATATTCAGTCCTTTCTAGGAAAGTCTTTTGCCGTTACGTCCATCACCTAAGATCTGTGAATAGGGCCGAAGCATAGGTCAGCATAAATAAATGAGGCAAGGTTGTTTTTGCTGGCGAACATCAAATTCGCAACATGCTGACAAAAACGGATAAAAATCAGGCAATAAAAAACCGAACCAAGTGAATGAACTGAAAATGTGGTAGCGGCGGGCGGAGTCGAACCGCCACGTCCGTAAGGACAAGGGATTTTGAATCCCTCACGTCTACCAATTCCATCACGCCGCCATAGCAGCCATTCACTGGTTCGGTTGCCTTCTTTTAGTGCCATGTCCGCATGGGTGCAAGGCTTTTTTGTAAAAGAAGGTGAAATCTTTATCTACCTGCCAAACCCCTCTTTAAAACAAGGCCGTTTGATTGGTGCGCAGTCCTTTAGCATAGAGAAAATCTTGATGTAAAGTCGCTTTGACATAATTTTTTCATTTTCTTGCGCCATAACACGTTGCGAAGCGGCCAAAGCATTGCTAAACAGCTGTAAATTAACCCGTTAAAAACAGGATCAAAAACGTGCTGCAACGATGTTATGACTGGACCATGAACCTGGCGGCACATCGTCATGCTTTGCTGATTCTGTTTGTGGTCGCTTTTGCGGAAAGTTCCTTCTTTCCGATCCCGCCGGATATTATGCTCATCCCTATGGTCTTGATGGCACGCGATCAAGCGTGGAAAATTGCCTTTATCTGCACGCTGGCCTCTGTTTTGGGTGGAATCGCAGGATACGGGATCGGCTATGGCCTGTTTGAAACCGTCGCCCAGCCCATTCTCGAATTCTATAACGCGATGGACAAATTCGAAGCCGTAAAAGCCCTTTATAATGAACATGGGGTGCTGATTGTCTTTTCCGCTGGCTTTTCCCCGATTCCCTACAAACTCTTCACCATTGCAAGCGGGGTGACACAAATGGATGTGACTTCATTTGCGATAACCTCCCTGATCGGGCGGGGTTTACGTTTCTTCCTGATTGCAGCATTGTTGTGGAAATTTGGCGCACCGATCAAAACCTTTATTGAACAGCATCTGGGTAAACTTACTCTGATCTTCGTTCTTGTGCTGGTTGGCGGTTTTACCCTTTTGAAATTATGGCATTAAAACATGATGACCTTTGTAATTAATCAAATCTCGAACAATCCCCGCCTGCCGGGTTTATCGATCTTTGTGATCTGCCTGCTGGCGATTTCAACGGCCTTCTATGTTGAATATGTCGTCGGGATAGAACCCTGCATCCTGTGTCTTTATCAGCGCATCCCTTATGTGGCTGCTGGGTTCTTTTCACTTTTTGCCATCATTGGAAAACCCGGCAGTTTCACCCAGCAGGCCGCCCTATTAGGCTGCGGACTAGCTTTTTTGTGCGGTGCAACCCTTGCCTTTTATCATTTCGGTGTTGAAGAAGGCTGGTGGCAGTCGGCCTGCAGCGGCGCGCAATCCATGAATATGAGCCTTGAAGACTTAAAAGCTTCCATTATGGCTGAACCTTTAAAACCCTGCGATAGCCGTGATTGGGTCATGCTTGGCCTTTCTGTCACAGTCTATAATACCATTGCCAGCCTGTTTTTTGCAGCAAGCTGCTTTACGAGCCTTGTCATCATCCGTAAACTAAAAGCCAACACAAGCCACTAATCAGGACGAAGGTTATCATGAGCAGTTCCAAAGGCCGCATGCCCGGCGATCTAAATCACGACCAGATGATTGAACGAATGATCCGTGTCGATCAGGCCGGGGAATATGGCGCTGTGCGTATCTATAAAGGGCAGCTGGCCATTTTGGGTAAAGGCGATAAAAAAGAACTGCTCCAACATATGCTGGAACAGGAAGAAGTCCATCTGGATACCTTCAATAAAATGGCCGCCAAACGCCGGGTTCGCCCCACCTTTATGACCCCGATCTGGCATGCCGCAGGCTTTGCACTCGGGGCCGGGACTGCCTTGTTGGGGGAAAAGGCTGCTATGGCCTGTACGGTTGCGGTGGAAGAAACCATTGATGGTCATTATGCCGACCAGATGAAAGAACTGGGGGAGACCGAGCCCGAATTAAAAGAAACCTTTGCCAAGTTTCGTGAAGAAGAACTGGAACATCGCGACATCGGCTATGAACATGGCGCCGAACAGGCACCGGGCTACAACATCTTGAGCAAAGCCATCAAAACCGGATCAAAATTTGCCATTTGGGTGTCAGAGCGTTTCTAACCAACAAAGGCCAGATATAACAAAAAGAAAACACCCTTGAGAGGAAATGCGGGATGGACAATCTTCTTATCGCCATTGATTATCGCGATCCGGCCTGGATTGCCATCGCCTTTATCTTTGGATTGCTGTGTAAACAGATCAAACTGCCCCCCATGGTCGGCTTTTTGGTCGCGGGCTTTATCCTGCACCTCATGGGGGCAGAAGGCGACGATTTCCTGCGTAAAATCGCTGACCTTGGTGTAACACTTCTGCTCTTTACCATCGGGTTAAAACTGCGTATCGGCAGTTTGTTAAAGGCTGAAATTTGGGCCTCCACTAGTGTGCATATGGGCATTTCCGTTCTGGTCACAGGTGCCTTGCTCATGAGCTTAAGCGTTGGGGGTGTGCTGGTCTTTGACGGAATGGATCTGACCACCGCCCTGATCGTTGCTTTTGCCCTGTCTTTTTCCAGTACCGTTTTTGCCGTCAAAACCATGGAAGATCGCGGAGCGTTAACCTCACGCTATGGTCAAATTGCCATTGGTGTATTGGTTATGCAGGATATCGCGGCCGTTCTGTTCCTCGCCATATCTGCCGGAAAAATGCCCTCCCCTTGGGCGTTGGCTTTACTCCTGTTAATCCCGGGGCGTCATCTGTTGGGCAAGCTGATGGAACTCAGCGGGCATAAAGAACTGCTTACCGTTTTTGGCTTTGTCATGGCCTTAGGGGGCGCTGCCCTTTTTGAAGTCGTCGGGATGAAGGGGGATTTAGGCGCTCTGGTCTTTGGTGTGTTGCTTGCCAATCACCATAAAGGCAGTGAGCTGGCCTCCACCCTATTGGGCTTTAAAGAAGTTTTCCTCGTCTGTTTTTTCCTGACCATTGGCCTGACCGGACTGCCGACTTGGGAAACAGCAGGCGCCGCCTTGATCTTATTGTTACTGGTACCGTTTAAAACGATCCTGTTCTTTAAAATCTTCACCCTCTTTAAAGTGCGTGCTCGTTCCAGCACCTTGGCTGCTCTCAGCCTTGGCAACTATAGTGAATTTGGCTTGATCGTGGCGGCAATTGCGATTTCCGCTGGCTGGCTTGGCAATGAATGGCTGACCGTTATCGCATTGACCCTTTCTGCCTCTTTTGCTTTATCCGCGCCCTTTAATGCTTTTGCCGATAAAATTTACAACCGCTACCGCCTAAACCTTAAAAAACATGAAATCACCAAACGACTGGAAGGCGATGAAGATATTGCCTTGCACGGCAATCAGGTACTGGTCTTTGGCATGGGGCGTGTGGGCTGTGCCGCTTATGACCAAATCGATGCTATGGTCGATGGAAAAATTCTAGGTATTGACCAAGATGACCGCGAGGTTGACCGCCAGCTTGAAGGCGGACGTAACGTGCTGCGCGGGGATGCCACCAACCCGGAATTCTGGTCCCGGGTTGCCGGAGATCAAACCGATATCAAGCTAATCCTGCTTGCCATGCCGAACCCGAAAGCCAACCGACTGGCCGCTGAACATCTGCGCGCACGCGGCTATAACGGCCCTATGGTCGCAACGGCCAAATTCCAGGGCGATGTCGAAAAACTAAAAGAAGCCGGGATTGACCGGGTCTTTAACATCTACGCCGAAGCCGGGACCGGGGCGGCCAATCACATGCGAGAATTTTTGACCAGCGATGGCGATTCCATAGAAGGACGTGCGCGAAACTCAGGTATGTAGACCTATATTCTGCATTAGGTTAGAGTGGCAGAGAATTTTTTATAAAATAGGAAGATCGATTATGAAATTTACAGCAAAAGCCTTATTTCTGGCGACCGTCTTTGCATTCAGCGCCCTAACGCTATCAGCCTGTTCTCCTGAAGTCGGATCAAAAGAATGGTGCGAAGACATGAAAGAAAAACCAAAAGGCGATTGGTCAGCCAATGAAGCTGCTGACTTTGCGAAAAGCTGTGTCTTGAACTAAACAAGACGTCAGATAAAGAAAAACGCCTTTTTGTGCTTGGGAGGAGCAACAAAAAGGCGTTTTTTCGTTTGGGGACGTCTGTTCCGGTATAAAGTCAGTTGGTAAAAGCAAAATTTGGGAGGTTTGCTTTTAGCCTATTAAGACGAATGTGCCAGACCGGAACCACCGGACGCATTCGAATGGAAAAACTTGGAAACCCAAGACCCGATTTTAACAAATACATTCCAAGCTTCTTCAGAACGCATGTGATGGGCCCGAACGATTGCAGCGTCGATCTCATCACGGGTAAGTGGCTCAGCTTCTAAAATCATGTATTTATTCATGAGTCTGTCTCCTAAAATCTTTTCGGTGTGTTCCGATTGAAAAGAATATATGTTTTTTCCATTAAAATGATAATATGGTATTTTATCACATCACTTGTGAATTTTAGGAAAAGGTCGTACCAGTTATGAGCATTGAAAGCCAAATGTCCATTTTTGCTCAAGTGGTTAGGCATGGCAGTTTGTCTGGTGCAGCACGGGTTTTACACCTCACGCCATCGGCCATCAGCAAACAATTAAGCGCTTTGGAAGACCGTTTGGGGGTACGATTGCTCAATCGCACGACCCGCAAGCTTAATTTAACCGAGGCTGGCGCGCGATATCTTGAACATAGTCAACGCATCCTCAGTGAAATTGAAAATGCAGAAATCGAAGTTGGCGGCATGCGCGATACTCCGCGCGGCCTGTTACGTGTAAACGCACCTGTGGTTATGGGAGCACGCCAAATTTCCCCCCTACTCGTTGAGTTTCAGCAACGCTACCCAGAAATCCGCGTTGAGATGAATGTGTCGGACCGTCGAGTGGATTTGCTGGAAACAGGGGAAGATCTGGCCTTGCGAATCGGTGAAGAATTATATGATTCATCCATGATTGCGCGCAAAATCTGCAAATTGCGTCGTATTGTCTACGCATCGCCCAGCTATCTTGAAAAACATGGCGAACCCAAACATCCGGATGATCTGATTGACCATAATTGTATCTCCTATAACGAACCAGATTACTTGAACGACTGGCCTTTTATCAACTGCCCCGGACCCAAGTTTATCCGCGCCACAGGCAGCTTTATCAGTAACAATGGCGAAGCCCATCACTATGCCGCACTACAAGGACTGGGCATCGCCCGATTAGCGACTCTTTTATGCGGAGAAAAGATCAAATCAGGCGAACTGGTGGAGATTTTGCGTAACTATGAACCACCATCGAGAATCTTTTTTTGGGCCATTTATCCACAAAATCGCTATGTCGCGCCCAAATTACGTGTTTTTATAGATTACCTGCTGGAAAAGCTCAGCCCCATTCCACCATGGGACCAATATGACCAATGACCATTACGCAAACACCATCGCCCAATTTTGACGACCGCCCTGATGGCGTGCCTGTCGATATGCTGGTCCTGCACTACACAGGCATGAAAACCGGCGAGGAAGCGCTTGATCGTTTGTGTGATGAAAAAGCCAAAGTCAGCGCACATTATCTGGTGGAAACAGATGGCAAGGTCTTTCAACTGGTCGATGAAGAAAAGCGCGCCTGGCATGCCGGGGTCAGTTCTTGGCGCGGGCACACAGATGTAAACGCCCGTTCAATTGGCATTGAAATGGTCAATCCCGGTCATGAATGGGGCTATCGTACTTTTCCCGATGCGCAAATCGCACAAGTCATTAAACTATGTCAGACCATTTTGTCACGTCACCCGATCCCCGCACGCAATGTCGTTGGACATAGCGATGTCGCCCCTGCTCGCAAAGAAGACCCGGGTGAACTCTTCCCTTGGGAACAATTAGCCGCAGAAGGTGTGGGACTGTGGACAGCTGACTACAGCCCCTTAAAAGATGAAGACATCGAAGCCATGCTGCACCGTTTTGGCTATGACACCCGCGACTTAGGAACAAGCCTTATGGCCTTTGAAAGGCATTTCCATCGTCGCGCGCTTCACAATAGAGATATGGAAAAAACACAGCAAAGATTATGCGCTTTGCTTGACCTCATCGACAAATAGCCTTAAGTCAAGCCCATCAGGTGGTTGGATGATCGCTGTCTGTTTGGTAACGAACAGTCGGAGGAAAGTCCGGGCTTCATGGATATACGGTGCCGGATAACGTCCGGCGAGGGTGACCTTAGGGAAAGTGCCACAGAAAGCAAACCGCCACGCAAGCTTCGGCGTAACGCGTGGTAAGGATGAAAGGGTGCGGTAAGAGCGCACCGCCCACCTAGCAATAGGAGGGGCACGGTAAACCCCACCGGAAGCAAGACCGAATAGGGATGGACGGCGGATTAAACGGGCCGCAGATGCATATTCACATCACGCATCCGGGTGTGTCGCGCGAGGTGGCTGGCAACAGTCATCCCAGACGAATGATCATCTATGCTGTGCAAACAGCGGGACAGAACCCGGCTTACAGACCACCTGATTTTTCTTTTCCCTAAAGTGCTCAGCCTGTCGCCAACCAGATACCGACCCCAATCATCAACGTCCCGGCCACCCGGTTCATGGCTTTCACATTGCCGCTTTTTTCCAAGAAATGCCGCATGGAACGCCCGCCCCCTGCGTACAGACACAAACATAAAAACTCCACTGTCAGCAAAACCGTGACAAGGGCGATCAATTGTTGGGTCAAAGGACGGCTTGTATCAAGAAACGGGGGCAACAACGTAACAAAAAAGGCCCAGCCTTTTGGATTGGCAATTGCAGTCACAAACCCTTGCAAGGCAAGGCCTGTGCGCGAAATATCTTTTTGCGGATGATCCCCTAACGAGATCGCCATACGCCCGCGTGAACGCCACATCTGCACGCCAAGCCAAGCAAGATACGCCCCACCAATCCATTTAAAGGCGGTGAAAAAGGCCGGAAACTGCAACATGATCGTCGCCACCCCAATAGCGGCACAAACAGCCACCAGCCCGACACCGACCAATTCCCCCCACATCATCCAAAAGGTCTTGCGCACCCCAATGGTCAGACCCAAAGTCAAAGACAAGGTCATACACATCCCCGGTGTGATGGAGATAAAAAAGGCCGTCGGTAAAAACAGGGCCAACAGGGTAAAATCGATCAACTCAGACCTCAAAATCAAACAAGTTACCCACGCTCATACCTTGAATTGTTGCGCAGACAAAGAAAAACTTGATCGCACGGTCAATAAAAAAAACGCCTATATGACAAGCTTGTCGCATTGTCTCACCAATAAGGGTGATGTGGCGCGTGCACACATCTCTTAATATATCTCCATTGTCAGGAGAGAGACCATGTACACACAACCCCCTTTTCTATCCGCAATCCAAAAACATTGCACACAATGTTCCAAGGAATTTAAAACCTGTACGGCACCTTGTAACCTTATAGAAAACATGCTCGAAATTCTGGTGACCAACGCCCCGAAAGAGCACCGCGATCAGATTTATCGGGCCATTACGGTAAGTTAAGAATTTACGACATTTCGTGCACAAGTTATGTGCAATCGTTTATTCAACGACTGAACGTTCCTGAGATTATTCTTCTCGGAAACGCTTTATGTCTTTTGTCATAACCATAAGCTCAACAAGGCCCCTGTTTCCACAGGGACACGATATCAAAACGTCGCGGGACTACAGGCCGTCACCAGCTCGCACACGTCTTTGCCCGTGTTTCTGAAACGGTGTTCAAGGGAGCTATCGAAATAATAAGCCTCGCCCGCACGCAAAATCTTTTTCTTGCCCGCAACGGTGACTTCCAGCTCCCCGCGGATCACAACACCGCATTCTTCGCCTTCATGGGTCAGCATAACCCGGCCTGAATCTGTGCCCGGGGCGTATGTTTCGTGCAGCATCTGGATGGTGCGGTTTTTCACCTGTGCGCCAACCAGCTTGTAAGAAATACCTTCCTTACCGATTTCGAGCAGTTCATCTTTGCGAAAAAAGTGACTTTCACGTTTTTCCAGCTCAAAACTGAAAAATTCCGATAAATCCATGGGGATCCCGTCCAAAATCCGCTTCAAAGCCCCCACAGATGGATTGGCCCCCCCCGATTCAATCAGCGACAAGCTGGAGTGCGCCACCCCGACTTTTTGGGCCAACGCGCGTTGGGAAAGTCCGTGTTTTTCGCGTACGGTTTTCAGGCGTAACCCCACATCCAGATCATCCATTTTTATGAACCCCTTGTTCAAACGTTCAATATTCTGAACAGTCTAGACATCATATCTATAAATTTCAATTACTTAACAAACAAAAGAAACAGACTTGTTGTTAAATTGGAAACACATCACACTCCATACAGTTCAGACATGAGGATTATGCAAGAATGACAACTCGTCCCAACAATCTTGATAGCTATTGGATGCCTTTTACGGCCAATAAACAGTTTAAAAAAGACCCGCGTATGCTGGTTAGCGCCGATGGTATGTATTATACCAGCGACGATGGCCGCCAGATCATGGATACAGCTGCAGGCCTTTGGTGTGTGAACGCAGGTCACAATCGCCCCAAAATCCGCGAAGCTGTCGCCAATCAAGTGGGAGAACTGGACTACTGCCCTTCGTTCCAGTTTGGTCATCCCAAAGCATTTGAACTTGCCAATCAAGTGGCCGAGTTGTTCCCCGAAGGCATGAACCATGTCTTCTTTACCAATTCAGGGTCTGAATCGGTTGATACCGCCCTTAAAATCGCCCTTGCCTATCAACGCACCATCGGGCAAGGGACACGCACCCGCCTGATCGGACGGGAACGTGGCTATCACGGCACGGGCTTTGGCGGCATTACAGTGGGCGGTTTGGTCAAAAACAGAATGTATTTTGGCAGCCTTTTAACAGGCGCCGACCATCTGCCCCACACCCATAACCTTGCAAAAAATGCCTTTAGTAAAGGCTGTCCGGAACATGGCGCAGAACTGGCGAACGAACTTGAAACAATCGTTGCCTTGCATGATGCCAGCAATATTGCCGCCGTTATTGTGGAACCTATGGCCGGATCGACCGGGGTTCTCATGCCACCTAAAGGCTATTTGCAGAAACTGCGCGAAATTTGTACCAAGTACGGGATCTTGCTGATCTTTGATGAGGTCATTACTGCCTTTGGCCGTCTAGGCACTGCCACCGCATCTGACTATTTTGGAGTTAAACCCGATATCATCACCTGCGCCAAAGGATTGACCAACGGGGTGGTCCCCATGGGCGGTGTTGTGGTTGCAGATTATATCTATGACACCATGGTGGAAAAGGCCGACAGCCCGATTGAACTATTTCATGGCTACACCTATTCCGGCCATCCGATTGCGGCAGCAGCTGGTCTTGCTACGCTGGAAACCTATCGCGAAGAAGGGTTGTTTGAGCGCGCAAACGATCTTGCCCCTTACTGGGAACACGCCCTGCATCAATTGAAAGATGAGAAAAACGTCATCGATATCCGCAACATCGGCCTTGTCGGTGCCATTGAACTTGAACCCATGGCGGGCAAGCGCGGCTATGATGCGATGGTTGAAGCCTATAAGCAGGGCCTGATGATCCGGGTAACTGGTGATATCCTTGCATTTTCCCCACCCTTCATCATCGAAAAGGGCGAAATAGACCAGATAATGGACACCATGCGTCGTGTTCTCAACACCATCGACTAGAAAAGACACAAAGAAAGCAAAACAAATGATCGGACATTTTATCAACGGTACCTTCTGTGAAGGTACTTCCGGCAACACTGCTGAAGTTTACAACCCAACTACAGGCAAAAAAACTAATAACGTTACACTCGCAAATAAAGAAGAGCTGGATACTGCTGTCGCTTCGGCGAAACAGGCTTTCCCCGCCTGGTCGAGCACACCGCCTTTGCGTCGCGCGCGCCTTCTCTTTAAGTTTAAAATGCTATTGGAAGATCGCATTGATGAACTGGCTGAAATTATTTCCAATGAACACGGCAAAGTCTTTTCAGATGCCAAGGGCGAAGTCACCCGCGGAATGGAAGTTGTCGAATTTGCCTGCGGCATTCCCCATCTTTTAAAAAGCGCCTTTACCGAAAATGTCGGAACGGGTGTTGATAGCCACTCCATGCGACAAGCTCTCGGTGTCGTCGCGGGCATTACACCGTTTAACTTTCCAGCGATGGTGCCGATGTGGATGTTCCCACTCGCTTTGGCCTGTGGCAATACATTTATCTTGAAACCAAGTGAACGCGACCCCTCCGCCGCCCTCTGGATGGCAAACCTTCTAAAAGAATGCGGCCTACCCGATGGTGTGTTTAACGTGCTTAACGGCGATAAAGAGGTCGTGAATGAATTGCTTGAACACCCAGATATCGCTGCAATCAGCTTTGTTGGATCCACCCCCATTGCTGAACATATCTATAAAATAGGTACCGCGCATGGTAAACGGGTTCAAGCCCTTGGTGGGGCAAAGAACCATCTGGTTGTCATGCCCGATGCCGATTTGGATCAAGTGTGTGATGCGTTAATGGGTGCGGCTTATGGATCGGCAGGGGAACGATGCATGGCCATTTCCGTTGCCGTCTGCGTCGGCGATGACGTTGCGGATCGTTTAAATATAAAATTAAAAGATGCCCTGTCCAAACTAAAAATAGGACCTAGCCTAGACGAAACCTCCGAAATGGGTCCACTGGTAACCAAAGACCACCTGAATAAGGTCAAAGGTTATGTTAACTTAGGGGTTGAAGAAGGCGCGGAGCTTTTGGTTGATGGCCGCACAGTCACCATAGACGGTCATGAGGACGGTTTCTTTATGGGCGGCTGTCTGTTTGACCGGGTAACCCCGGAGATGCGTATCTATAAAGAAGAAATCTTTGGCCCTGTCCTCAGTGTTGTGCGTTGCCAGAGCTTTGATGAAGCGGTTGATTTAATCAATGCCCATGAATTTGCAAACGGGACGTGCATATTTACAAGAGATGGTGATGCTGCACGAACCTTTAGCAGCTTTATTCAGGTCGGTATGGTCGGTGTCAATGTCCCCATCCCCGTGCCCATGGCGTTTCATAGCTTCGGCGGCTGGAAACGATCTCTGTTTGGCGACCACTCGGTTCATGGGGAAGAAGGCATGCGTTTTTACACCCGACTTAAAACAGTCACGACCCGCTGGCCGACAGGAATTCGAAGCGGTGCTGATTTCATTATGCCGACAATGAAGTAACATCGACATCAAAAATACTACTTTAAGAATACATACATACTAATCTATCCCTTTCTGTTCATTTACTAAACAAGGTTTCTTGATCTTTCAGAAATATCCATTTAGGATTGTTTAGTTGTGGAAGGGATAGCATGTATAGTTTAATTGCATACATATTGTGCTTGCTCGTTTTTGTAAGCATTAATACAAAAACGGCCCAAGCTTCTGATGTGGCGATGGTCTATACGTCCTATTTTGCCCGCACAGTCGAAGATAATCCGGACCGTCCCGGTTTTGCCTATGAACTGGTCACATCACTGTTCAAACAGGCGGGGTTAAAGGCAAAGATCGAACCTTTGCCATGGGCGCGTTCACAATATATGGCACAAAATACACCCGAAGCCCTGATTTTCCCTTTATCATGGACCCCAACACGGGATAGTAAATATTCTTGGAGCCTGCTCCTTTTCAAAAACCATACCCATTTCATCACCTATAAGCACCCCAAAATGGATGCTGAAATTGCCCGAAAACGAAGCATTGGCGTGCAATTAAAATCAAGCTGGGACAACTGGTTAACCGAACAAGGCTACGAAAATATCTATCGTGTGCCCGGTGACGGCAGCAGCCTGATAAAATTATTACGCAACGACAGAATTGATGCTTGGTTTACAGATCAAATCATCGGCAATGGTGTCACTGTTCCTCTCAAGGACCCGGGCTTTACCTACAGCGATCCGATCCAGACGTTTAACACCTATCTGGCCACGAATAAACAACAACCTTACCCCCATATGGATAAACTGGTCAAGGCCTATAAAGAAATCCGCGCATCTGGCCGTCTGAATGAAATCTTTACTAAATACGACATTAGAAATCCCGATTAAGCTGTAAAAAAAACAAATCGGTTCCCCAAAAGAAGACAATAAACGCAAAGTCATTGATCCTGCTTACTTTTTGTATACAGGCCCTAAAATTTGTCAAAATGCGGCATCTATATATAGATACTCTACAAACTTAGAACCCCATATATTGACACCCTCACTTGTCAAAACCCCTTGTGTTCTGCGGCATTCCCCATGATTTTGCGTTGACCTCCCATCAAATCCCATGGTATCCCATACTATCCCATCGAATAATACGGGCATCCCATCTCTTTGACAGAGGTGCGCCCAGACCGAATTGATTTTCTACAAATTTTGAGGTCAGTCTTCAATGGGTGTTGGTATGAACTTTTATTTTGTAGGCAAAAGCCACCATGGCCCTGTTTGTCGGAAGGCATCTAAATAAAATAGATAAAAAGGGACGCACCAGTGTTCCCAAGCCCTTCCGCGCGTCTTTTGACGATCAGTCTTTTCGCGGGATGTATGCCTATCCTTCCTTTAAATTCCCCGCTATCGCCGCTTGTGGTGAAGAGTTCATGACCCTTTTGTCGGACAGCTTAACGGCTGAAACCGATTTCTTTTCCGATGACCAAGACGATCTGGCCACTGTCATTTTAGAAAATTCCACACAATTAAGCTTTGATGGCGAAGGTCGCGTGATTATCCCGCAAGATCTGCTGGATCATGCCGGAATTACGGATCAGGCCCTGTTTGTCGGGCGCGGGCGTGAAATGTTCATATGGGAACCTGCCGCCTATGAAGCCCATTCCAAAGCTGCCTTTGAACGCGCAAAAGCCACCAAACGCACCTTGAAGTTAAAAGTCACGGGGGATGAGACATGAACGGTCATATCCCGGTCCTTTTAGACGAAATCGTTGAAGCCATTAACCCGAAAGACGGGGATGTGGTTGTGGACGGCACCTTCGGCGGTGGGGGCTATACCCAAGCGATTTTGGATAAAGCGCGTTGCCGTGTCATTGCCATCGACCGTGATCCGGACGCGATCCAGCGGGGAAAAAAGCTTTCCCAAGAACTGGATCAGCGACTGACAATGGTTGAGGGCTGCTATGGCGACATGGCGGCCCTTGTGAATCAAAAGGTGAACGCCGTCGTGTTGGATATAGGTGTATCTTCCTTCCAGATCGACGAAGCTGATCGTGGTTTTTCTTTCCGCGAAGATGGCCCGTTAGATATGCGCATGGCCCAAAGCGGGGAAAGCGCGGCTGACGTGGTCAACACCTATGGCGAAAAAGACTTGGCTGATATTATCTATAAATACGGCGAAGAACGTCATTCACGCCGTGTCGCCAAAGCGATTGTTGAGGCACGAAAAGAAGAAGAAATTACGACCACAGGCCAATTGGCAAAGATCGTAAGATCCGTCGTCTGGCAAGCCAAGGACAAAATCGATCCTGCGACTCGTACTTTTCAAGGGTTGCGCATCTATGTAAATGATGAATTGGGGGAGTTGGAACGTGGACTTGAAGCCGCCGAGCAGATTCTAGAACCCGGTGGGCGCTTGGTGGTTGTAACATTCCATTCTTTAGAAGACCGGATCGTAAAGAAATTTATCAAGGATCGTTCCGGCAAGGTCGCACGCGGCAACCGTTATATGCCCGATGCGGGCGATGCGGGACCAGAACCCACCTTTAATGTCATCAACCGCAAGCCGATTGCACCAAGCGATGAAGAAAATCGCCGCAACCCGCGTGCTCGCTCCAGCAAATTGCGCGCAGCTTTGCGTACAGAGGCGCCAGCGCGCGCCGGAGGTGAGGCATGACTCGTTTAACCATTGCCCTGACCGCTTTTCTGGCCCTTGCCCTCTCCATCGGGGTATTTCGTATCACTTATCAGGTGGACGAGCTAGAAAAAGAACTGCACAGCCTGAATAAAGAAATCCTCGATGAACAGGAAACCATCCACATCCTGAAAGCTGAATGGAGCTACTTGAACGATCCCGCACGCCTTGAGTCTTTGGCGAAACGTTATCTGAACCTCGAAGAAATGAAGGGCGGTCAGTTAATCAATTTGGATCAGCTCGATAAAAAACTGCTCATCCCGCAAGACCCCAACACCAAACCTGCGAAGTTGGAGCAATAAACCATGGAACTTCGCGGGGCAAAACTCAAACAACAGCGTAACAAACGCGCCATCGAAACAGGACATAATCGCACCATGGTTGCTGGTGCGGTCTTTGCCGTGCTGTTTTTAGTCCTAGCTGGGCGTGTTGTTGATCTTTCCATGTTCAACGGTCATCAGGAACCAAGACTTGTCACAACAGAAACAGCAACCGAGATTGAAACCACGCGCGCTAATATCGTGGATCGCAATGGTATCTTGCTTGCAACCTCTTTGCCTACTGATAGCTTATTTGTCGATTCCAAAGCTTTCATGGAAACGGGCGAAGATGCCACCATGGCCGCACGCAAGCTCGCCAGCATCTTACCCGAATTAAGCCTGAACCGTGCAGCACAGAAATTATCATCCGGCAAACGCTTTGAATATCTGGTGCGCAACCTCACACCTGAACAGAAATACCGCGTCAATATGCTGGGCATTCCGGGCCTGCATTTCCAACGCGAAGAACGTCGCACCTATCCCCAAGGTCCCTTGGCAGCCCATGTTTTAGGATATACCGATGTAGATGGCCGTGGCATTTCAGGTGTTGAAAAAAGTTTTGATCAACAACTGCTTGGTCCCGATGGCACCCTACAACTCTCGCTAGATGTGCGCGTTCAGGCCGTTATGCGTAGCGCTTTGATGGAAGCCATTGATGAATTCAAAGCCATCGGCGGGGCCGGTCTTGTCATGGATATTGAAACGGGCGAATTACTGTGCCTTGTTTCATTGCCTGATTTTGACCCGAACGATCCCAACACCATCAAGGGAGATGCCGGGTTTAACCGCGCCTCCAAAGGCGTCTATGAGATGGGGTCCATCTTTAAGCTATTAAATACCGCCATGGCTTTGGATAGTGGTGTGGTCAACATCAAAGACAAATTCGATGCGACCAAACCCTTGAAAGTCGGGCGTTTCCGCATCAATGACTTTCATGGACAAAACCGCGTTCTCACGGTACCGGAAGTTTTGGTCTATTCTTCCAATATCGGTTCTGCCCAAATCGCCCTTGAAGCCGGAAGCGATTTGCAGCGCGATTATCTTGGCCGCTTTGGTTTGCTGAATACAGCCTCTATCGAAATTCCCGAAGTTGGCGCCCCATTGCTGCCCGACGTATGGCGCAAAGCCAGTACCATGACCATTTCTTATGGGCATGGTATCGCGGTGTCACCTTTGCAGCTGACCAGCGCTATCGGTGCTGTCGCCAATGGCGGTATTTTGCGTCAACCCACCTTGTTAAAAACCAACGCTGAAAGCCGCCTGCCCGGCCAACGCGTCATCCGCGAAGATGTTTCTGACCAAATGCGCAAACTGATGCGCCTTGTGGTTCTGCAAGGTTCCGGCAAAAAAGCCAATTCCGAATTTTATCGTGTGGGCGGCAAGACTGGCACAGCAGATAAGCAACAAGGCGGACGCTATAACCGACGGGCACGTATTTCTTCTTTTGCAGGTGTTTTCCCGATCGAAAATCCGAAATATGCCGTCTTAGCCATGGTCGATGAACCTGTGGGCAACAAAAAGACGTTTGGTTATGCGACTGCGGGCTGGGTGGCCGCCCCCATCATCAAAAAAGTGGTTGATCGTATTGGTCCTATGCTCGGTCTGACTCCATCAAATGTGGAAGAACAGGTCTATCAGCCGGGCGATCCATTATTCATCACGGTGAAGGGATAAGGCCATGATTATGTTACAAGACCTCATCCCAGAATTCGATCACAATATGGAAATCACCGGCATTACGGTTGATTCGCGCAAAGTTCAACCCGGATTTTTATTTGCTGCTCTGCCCGGCAGTCAGGTCGATGGGCGCAAATTTATCCCGCAAGCCATCGATGCGGGCGCACGTGTGATCCTGACCTTAAACGATCAGGAAATTGACGTCCCCGATGGTGTCATCGTGGTTTATGACCCTAATCCACGTCTGCGCTTTGCTGATATAGCAGCCAGTTTTTATGACGCCCAACCCAAATGTATTGCCGCTGTCACCGGGACAAACGGTAAAAGTTCCTGCGTGACCTTCATCCGTCAGCTTTGGTCCATGCTGGGACAAAAAGCCGCGAGTGTCGGCACCCTTGGTATAACCGCACAGGGTGTTGAAATTGCAGGCGGGCTGACCACACCAGATGCGGCAGGGTTACATGAACGTCTGGCCGAACTGCACGAACATGGCGTCACCCACCTTGCCATGGAAGCATCCAGCCACGGGCTGGATCAATATCGTCTGGATGGGGTGAATGTCCGTATTGCCGCCTTTACCAACTTAAGCCGCGATCATCTGGATTATCACCCGGATATGGACAGCTATCTTGCTGCCAAAAAACGTCTATTCAGCGATGTTTTGCGCATGGGCGGTGTCTCTGTATTAAATGCCGATATTGATGAATTTGACGTCCTTAAAGAAGCCACCGGAAGCTACGGGCACAGCATCATCAGCTATGGTGAAAAAGGTGAAGACATTCAGCTGCTAGACGTTCAGGCCGTAGAAAACGGTCAGGCTTTAAAAATGCTGGTTCAGGACAAGCTTTATAACATCACCCTGCCTCTGGCGGGCACGTTTCAGGTTGAAAATGTCTTGTGTTCATTAGGTGTCGTGCTTGCTAGCAAATTCGACGCCAAAGACGTCGTGCCGCTTTTAGAAAAATTAGAAGGCGTGCCCGGTCGTCTTGAATTGATCGGACAGGGCGTTTATGTGGATTACGCCCATACACCGGATGCGTTGCAAACTGTCCTTAAGGCCTTGCGTCCCCATACAACAGGTAAACTCTCAGTTTTGTTTGGCTGTGGTGGCAACCGCGATAAAGGCAAACGCGCTGAAATGGGCCGTATTGCCAAAGAACAGGCCGATCAAATTTATGTCAGTGACGACAACCCCCGCTTTGAAGATGCAGGCGAGATCCGCCATGAAATCATGGCCGCCTGTCCGGACGCTCGCGAAATCGGGGATCGCAAAACAGCCATTAAAACCGCTATTTCTGAAATGGACGATGGGGACATTTTAGTCATTGCGGGCAAAGGTCATGAAACCGGGCAAATCGTTGGCGATGAGGTCCACCCCTTTGATGATCGCGCCTTGGCACACGAGGTGATCCATGGCTGATATTTTATGGACAGATCGCGAAGCAGCAAAAGCAACCGATGGCACTCCTTTTGGGGCGTGGGACGTCACAGGCATTTCAATTGATAGCCGCAACATCTCAAAAGGTGATCTGTTTATCGCAATTAAAGGCCCGAGCTTTGATGGTCATAATTATGTACTCGCTGCCCTAAAAGCGGGTGCAAGTGCCGCCATGGTGTCACACATCCCGAAAGAATGCCGCCAGCATGACAATCTGTTGTTGGTTCATGACACCACAAAAGCATTGGAAGATTTAGGTCATGCCGCGCGTGCACGTAGCAACGCAAAAATCATTGCTGTGACCGGAAGTGTGGGAAAAACAGGTGTAAAAGAAGCTTTGGCATCGGTCCTTAAACAACAGGGAAAAACCCATGCCACCATCGGCAATCTAAATAATCACTATGGCCTGCCTCTTACATTGGCGCGCATGCCCAAAGAGTGTGAATATGCCGTACTTGAACTGGGGATGAACCATGCGGGCGAATTAACGCCGCTTTCAAACATGGCAAAACCCCATGCCGCCCTGATCACCACGATTGCCTCGGCACATTTGGAACATTTTGACAGTGTGGCCGATATCGCCCGCGCCAAATGTGAAATTTTTGCAGGATTGGATCAAGACGGTATCGCCATCTTAAATGCCGATAATGACTATTTCGACCTGATGAAAACCGCCGCAGGCGATCATAAAGTGTATAGCTTTGGTCAAAACGAAATGGCTGATTTTAAAGCCTTGTCTGCCGATATTACGCCTTTTGGCTCTCACATTCAGTCAGACCTTAAAGGTCAGAAACTTAATTACACCATCGCCCATAGCGGCAAACACTGGATCAACAACAGTCTGGCTGTTTTAGCAGGGATTAAAGCTCTGGGCGCGGATGTTGAAAAAGCTGCTGCGCATCTGGAACATCTAACTCAGCTAAAAGGGCGCGGTGCGGTTCATGAAATTGACATTAATGGCGGATCCATTCAGGTGATTGATGAAAGCTACAATGCCAACGAAGCCTCCATGCGCGCGGCCCTTGATGTTTTAAACCATCAAAACGGGCGTAAAATCGCTGTTCTTGGCGATATGCTGGAACTTGGCCCCGATGAGGTGGATATCCATCAAGGCCTCAAGGATGCGTTTGACAAAATCGATCTTGTCTTTACCTGTGGCTCATTAATGAAACATTTGCATCGTGCCTTGCCTGCTGAAAAGCGCGCGGTCCATGCCTCAAGTTCAGAACACCTCGCCCCGCTGGTGGTGCAATCCGTGCGCCCCGGTGATGTTATCAGTATTAAAAGTTCCCGTGGCTCGCGCACCGATCTGGTGCTGGATGCCCTGTTGGAATTGGATGTGAAGAAAGAGACCTAGAAACACATGTTATATCACCTCCTTTTTCCCCTGGCCGACGAGTTTACGGTCTTCAACCTGTTTAAATACCTGACCTTCCGCACAGGCGGAGCCGTCATGACAGCCATGCTGATCGCATTTGTCATCGGACCAAAAATGATCCGCTGGCTGCGCCAATGGCAGGGTCAGGGTCAGCCAATCCGGGACGATGGGCCGGAAAGCCATTTGAAAAAACAAGGCACACCCACAATGGGCGGCATCATGATCTTGCTATCCATGACCATTTCTGTGCTCTTATGGGCGGACTTAGCCAACCCTTATATCTGGGCTGTTATGCTGGTTACATTAGGGTATGGGGCTATTGGTTTTACCGATGACTATCTAAAGGTTTCCAAGAAAAACACCAAAGGTCTGCCGGGCAAATTAAAGCTGCTGGGACAGTTGGTTTTTGCCGGTATTGCTGCGGCACTGATCGCTGCGACACAACCGGACAGCTTAAACACACATCTGGCCTTGCCCTTCTTTAAAGACCTGTTAATCAACCTCGGCTGGTTCTTCCCCGTTTTTGCCATCTTCGTCATGATCGGCGCCTCCAATGCGGTGAACCTGACAGACGGGCTGGATGGGCTTGCAACCGTCCCCGTTATCATCGCCTGTGGCGTTTTCGCCATCATTGCCTATCTGATCGGGAACGCGGTCTTTTCTGGTTATCTGCAAATTCACTATGTCCCCGGCGCGGGGGAACTGGCGGTCATCTGTGCTGCTGTCATTGGCGGCTGTATTGGCTTCTTATGGTTCAATGCCCCGCCTGCCATGGTGTTTATGGGCGATACAGGATCATTGGCACTGGGTGGCACCTTAGGGTCCATCGCCGTTGTCACAAAACACGAACTGGTCCTTGCCATTGTTGGCGGTCTGTTTGTTTTGGAAACCGTTTCCGTCATCGTTCAAGTTGCCTCTTTCAAACTGACAGGCAAACGGGTCTTTAAAATGGCCCCGCTGCATCATCATTATGAAAAAAAAGGCTGGGCCGAACCCACCATCGTTATTCGTTTCTGGATCATCGCCGTTATTTTGGCTTTGGTCGGTCTTGCCACCTTGAAATTGCGTTAAGGGAATAGAAAAAACGTGATCATTCCATCCACATATAAGGGCAAAACAATTGCCGTTCTGGGCTTGGGTAAATCCGGCCTATCCACGTTGCATGCCTTGAAAAAGGCAGGGGCAACCGTGTGGGCATGGGATGATAAATCAGACCGTAATGATCTGGTGGATTTAACCAAAGCCGACTGGTCCCAAATCGACCTGCTGGTCATGAGCCCGGGCATCCCGCACACCTACCCCAAACCACATCCGGTGGCAGATCTGGCGCGCGCGCACAATGTGGATATCGTCTGCGATGTGGAACTACTGGTCCAATCCCAACCCAAGGCCAGTTATATCGCCATTACGGGCACCAACGGTAAATCCACCACAACCGCTCTCATCGCGCATGTTCTTGATGTTGCCGGTTTTGATACTCAGGTCGGTGGAAATCTGGGTGTGCCTGTGCTTGACCTTGACCCATTAGATGAAGACGGGGTCTATGTTCTGGAAATGTCATCTTATCAGTTAGAACGCACCCCCTCTCTTTGTGCCGATGTCGCTGTGTGGATGAACATCAGCCCCGACCATCTGGATCGCCATGGTGGGCTGGATGGCTATATCGCGGCAAAGAAAAACATTTTCGCCAACCAAAGCGATGAACATTTCGCCATCATCGGGGTGGATGATCCCCATAGCAAAAGCGTCTTTGAAGAAAGCGAGCTGACCAAAGCCAAACGCATTGCCATTTCTGCTGAAGGTCCGGTTGCCAACGGGATTTTCACCGACGAAGATATCCTGATTGATGAAGCTTTTGATATAGATGGCGCACAGATTATGGACCTGTCTGGTATCAAGACCTTGCAAGGGTGCCACAATCAACAAAATGCTGCCAGCGCCTATGGGGCGGCCATGGCCATTGGCGCGGCACCGGAATGGATTGTGCGCGCAATTTCAAGCTTCCCCGGTCTTGCCCATCGCCAGGAAATTGTCACGACCCTGTGCGGTGTACAGTTTATCAATGATAGCAAGGCCACCAATGCGGATGCCGCCTCCAAAGCCTTGTCTTCTTACGAAAATATCTACTGGATTGCCGGTGGACAGGCTAAAGAAGGCGGAATTGCACAATTAAAAAACCAACTTTCAACCATTAAAAAAGCGTACCTAATCGGCGCAGCAGAAGATGATTTCGCCCAGACACTGGACGGCCTGTTGCCTTATCAACGCTGCCAAACCCTGGATGTCGCCACAAAAGCGGCCTTTAAAGACGCCAAAGAAACAGGCGGCGTGGTTTTGCTTTCGCCTGCTTGTGCTTCTTGGGATCAATTTGCCAGCTTTGAAGCGCGCGGTGATGCCTTTAAGGAAATTGTGCACACTCTGGATGAAGAGGAGGCCGCATAAATGATTAGTTTCTCACGGGTTGATACAAGCATCATGGGACGCTGGTGGTGGACGGTAGACCGCTGGCTGTTGGCTTCTTTACTCTTAATCGTCGCGGTCGGTGCCATCCTGACGTTGGCCGCCAGCCCCCCTGTGGCGGCACGGCTGCATCTGGGCACCTATCACTTTGCCTTGCGCCAATTTGCATATTTACCCATGGCTCTGGCCGTGATGATCGGGGTCTCGCTGATGAACCCCGTCATGGTGCGTCGTCTGGCAACCGTAACCTTCTGCGTCTTTCTTATTTTAACGGCAAGCACACATTTCTTGGGTGCCGAAATTAAAGGGGCTGCACGTTGGGTGTCTTTTGCCGGATTTAGTATCCAGCCATCTGAATTTTTAAAGCCGACCTTTGCTGTAGTTGCCGCCTGGATGTTTTCGGAATGGCGCAAAGATTCCAGCTTCCCCGGTCATTTCATTGCCATCGCCCTATTTGCCTTGGTCGCTGGTTTACTAGTTACACAGCCGGACTTTGGAATGACTGCGGTTATTTCAGCCGTGTGGGGCATTCAGTTCTTCTTAGCGGGTCTGCCCGTTTTCTTTGTAGTGCTGGTCGCTTTTGTCTTTATGACCGGATCCATGGTGGCTTACATGACAGTCGATCACGTCAAAAGCCGGGTTGATCGTTTCTTGGACCCAACCAGCGGGGATAGTTATCAGATCACCCGCTCGCTGGAGGCTTTCCAGAACGGCGGCATCTTCGGCACAGGCCCGGGCGAAGGTGAAATTAAACATGTGCTGCCCGATGCCCACACCGATTTTATCTTTGCCGTTGCCGGTGAAGAATTCGGCATGATTGCCTGTCTATTCATCATCGGTTTATTTGCCACTGTCGTCTTGCGTGGTTTTGCCCGCATGTTCCGCGAAGACAACCTGTTTGTCTTGCTGGCAGTTGGCGGGCTGGTCACGCAATTTGGCTTACAGGCCGTTATTAACATGGCCTCGACCACTCATTTAATGCCCACCAAAGGCATGACCTTGCCGTTCATTTCCTATGGCGGCTCAAGTCTTTTATCCCTTGCACTCGGGATGGGCATGCTTCTTTCTTTAACCCGACGCCGCGCAGGAGGTGACTTGTGAGCGACACTAAACCCCTTGTCATTCTGGCCGCAGGCGGCACAGGCGGACATGTTTTCCCGGCAGAAAGTTTGGCAAGCGAATTACAAAAACGCGGCTATCGCTTGGCTTTGTTTACCGATAAACGCGGTGGCAACTACAGCGGTGTGCTTGGCGGGCTGGAAACAAAACATATTTCCGCAGGCGGTGTCGCAGGTCGTGGTTTTTTTGGTAAAGTCATCTCGGCCTTTTCCCTTGCATGGGGAACGTTCCAAGCCAAACGCCTGCTCAATAAAATGGGGCCGCGCGTGGTGGTCGGTTTTGGCGGCTATGCATCCGTTCCAACGATGATTGCAGCCTCTCTTGGTGGGTTTGCGTCCATGATCCATGAACAAAATGCTGTTCTGGGTCGGGCTAATCGCTTGCTTGCGCCCAAGGTCAAACGCATCTGCACCTCTTATCAGCATGTGGATTTTATCGGGGAAGTTGATGCCCAAAAGGTCAACTTTACCGGTATGCCTGTGCGTCAAAATGTCATTGAAGTGCGTGATCAAGCCTATCCTGTTCTTGATGACACCAGCGCTATTGAAATTCTGGTCCTCGGTGGGTCCCAAGGGGCGCAAATTTTCAGCGATGTTTTACCTGAAGCCTTTGCCAAACTGCCCCCGGAATTACGCAGTCGTTTGCATATCACCCAACAATGCCGCCCGGAAGTACTGGACCAGACGCGCGAGGCCTATAAACGCAATGGACTGAATGCAACGTTGGAAAGCTTCTTCAACGATGTACCGGACCGTTTGGCCAAAGCGCATTTGTTAATCGCACGTGCAGGTGCTTCCACGGTTGCCGAAGCCACCACCGTGGGCCGTCCGGCCATTTTGGTGCCTTACCCTTATGCCATCGATGACCATCAATCCAGAAATGCCCATGCGATTGATGAAGTCGGGGGCGGCTGGCTGATGCCGCAAGAGGCCTTCAAGCCTGAAATTTTAGCCGATCGTCTGGAGGCGCTGTTTAGCGAACCCAGAACCTTAGTCAACACGGCCGCTGCCAGCCTAAACGCGGGACGCCCGGATGCCGCTTCGCACCTTGCGGACGCGGTAGAAGAATTAATCGAGGTTTAGAGTTAAGAACATGAAATCCATTCCCCTTTCCATTGGCACCATCCATTTCGTCGGTATCGGCGGTATCGGTATGAGCGGGATTGCCGAAATCCTCCATAACCTCGGCTATAAAATCCAAGGCAGTGACTTAAGCGATAACGCCAACGTGAAACGTCTGCGTGATCTTGGCATTAATGTGTTTGTGGGTCATCGCGAAGAAAACGTCAATAACGCTACTGTAGTGGTCATTTCGTCTGCCGTCAAACCTGATAACCCCGAAGTGGTACGCGCCCGTCACAATCTGATACCCGTTGTGCGCCGCGCTGAAATGCTGGCCGAACTCATGCGTTTAAAAGCGTCCATCGCGGTGGGCGGTACGCACGGTAAAACAACCACGACCACCATTATCGCAACCTTGTTGGATGCGGCTGAAATGGACCCAACCGTTATCAACGGTGGGATCATCAATGCCTATGGCACCAATGCCCGTTTGGGTGAAGGTGACTGGCTGGTGGCTGAAGCTGATGAGTCAGACGGGACCTTTATCAAACTGCCTGCAGCTTGCGCTGTCGTGACCAATATTGATCCTGAACACCTGGACCACTATGGTAATTTTGATACCTTGCGCAAAGCCTTTGACACCTTTGTTCAGAACATTCCGTTTTATGGATTTGCCGCCCTTTGTATTGATCACGGTGAGGTTCAGGCCATGATCCCGCGTGTATCTGATCGCAAAATCATCACCTATGGCTATTCACCCCAAGCAGACGTGCGCGCCACCAACGTGGATATGAGCGCCGATGGCGTGCGTTTTGATGTGACCATCACCCCGCGTGGTGAGGCCGAACCGCGCACCATTGAAGGCCTGCATTTTCCCATGTTGGGAAAACATAACGTGCAAAACAGCCTTGCCGCCATCGCCGTTGGTCTGGAATTGGGCATGAGTGACGCCACCATCCGCAAAGGCCTATCATCATTTAGTGGGGTAAAGCGTCGCTTTACCAAAACAGGCGAAGTCGATGGCATTGCCATTATTGATGATTACGCCCATCACCCGGTTGAAATTGGTTCTGTCTTAAAAGCTGCACGTGGGGCGGGTCGCGGCAAGGTGCATGCAGTGGTCCAACCGCACCGCTACAGCCGCCTGCGGGATCTGTTTGAAGAATTTTCCACCTGCTTTAACGATGCTGACACCGTGATTGTTGCCGACGTTTTTCCCGCAGGCGAACAACCCATTGAAGGTATTGATAAAGACCATCTGGTCGACAGCCTGATCAGTCATGGTCACCGCCATGTGATCGGTCTTGAAAATCAAGACGCCCTTGCAGGCGTGGTCAATGAAATCGCAAGCCCCGGCGACTATGTGGTTTGTTGCGGGGCGGGCAGCATTTCTGCCTGGGCCTATGCCCTGCCCGATCAGTTAAGCAAAGTAAAGGGAGCCTAAATAATCGTGACGTCATCCATGGACTTTAACAACGGATTATTGGATCGCCTGCCCAACGTGCGCGGGCGTCTCAGTGCCAATGCACCTTTGGATAAGGTGACATGGTTCCGTGTTGGCGGTCCGGCTGAAGTCATGTTCCGCCCTGAAGACCTACAGGATTTAGCCGATTTCATAAAAGCCAAACCAAAAGACGTGCCCCTGACCTTCTTGGGCGTGGGATCAAACCTGTTGGTGCGTGATGGCGGCATCCCCGGTGTGGTTGTTCGTTTGGGGCGTAACTTTGCCAAAATTGACGTTGACGAAACCCGCATCATTGCTGGCGCAGGTGCCCTTGATGGCAATGTCGCCAAGGTCGCGTTAGATAATTCTTTAGCAGGTTTAGAATTTCTTAGTGGTATCCCAGGCACAATAGGTGGTGCCTTGCGAATGAACGCAGGCGCATATGGTCGGGAGATGAAAGACGTGTTGATAGAGACAGAAGCCATTTCACCTTTAGGGGAGGTCAAAACCTTAAGCCTAGCAGATATGGGCTATAGTTATCGCCATAGTGATCTGGCCGAAGATTGGGTCTTACTGTCTGCGACCATGGAAGGTCAGCCCGGCAAGGCAGAAGAAATTCGGGCAGAAATGCAAAAAATTCAGGATGCCCGCGGGGAAAGCCAACCCATTCGTTCACGCACCGGCGGGTCCACCTTTGCAAATCCACCCGGCCATAAAGCATGGCAGCTAATCGATCAGGCCGGATGTCGCGGTTTAAAACGTGGTGGGGCACAAGTGTCCGAACAACATTGTAATTTCCTGATCAATACCGGAGATGCCAGCGCAGCAGATCTGGAAGGATTGGGCGAAGAGGTTAAAAAACGTGTGTTTGACACATCCGGCGTAGAACTTCGTTGGGAGATCAAACGCATTGGATTGGAAAAAGGGGAGAGATCATGAGCACACATGTAGCCGTATTAATGGGCGGATGGTCGTCTGAACGCGAAGTCTCTCTTGTATCCGGGGCAGCTTGCGCAAAAGCGTTACAACAGGCAGGCTATAGCGTCACCACCGTAGACATCCAGCGCGATATGGGCACGCTTTTGACCCGTCTATACCCAAAACCGGATGTGATCTTTAACGCACTTCATGGCCCTTACGGTGAAGATGGTTGTATGCAAGGGTTCTTGAACATCATCAATATTCCTTACACCCATTCCGGTGTCATGGCCTCAGCCATTGCCATGGATAAACCCATGGCAAAACGCCTGTTTGAACAGGTCGGCATTCCATGCGCCAAACATATGATGGCCAAACGCGATGAGGTGCTGGCAGGCGATGTTATGCCACGCCCTTATGTGATCAAGCCCACCAATGAAGGCTCAAGCGTTGGGGTTAAGATTGTTTTAGAAGGCGATAATGAAGGTCCCTTCACCCATGATGACTGGCCTTATGGCGAAGACGTCATGGTCGAACAGTTTATTCCGGGGCGTGAATTAACCGTTGCTGTCATGGGGGATCGCGGGGCCTTGGGCGTGACCGAGATTTGCACCAAGCATAAATTTTATGACTATGACGCTAAATATGTCGATGGTGGATCCTACCATGTGGTGCCCGCAGATGTTCCTGCTGACATTACTGCAAAAGTTAAAAAAATGGCGGAATTAGCCCATGAAACATTGGGATGCCGTGGCGTATCGCGCGCTGATTTCCGTTATGACGATGAAAAGGGCGAGCTTTACATTCTGGAAGTCAACACCCAGCCCGGCATGACGCCAACCTCACTGGTGCCGGAACAGGCCGCAGCGGCTGATATTTCTTTCCCCAAACTGGTGGCCTGGATGGTGGAGGAAGCTCAATGCGACAATTAAGCGTAACTTCCAGCAATCAAAACAAACGCAAACGTAACTCCCCGATCTGGAAGCGCCCGGCTTTTAAACCGCTCCTCCTAAGCGCATGTCTTGGCTTGATCGCCGCTTTAATAACCTATGGCGCGAAAACGGGATGGGCCGAACGTGCAACCCAACGCATGCAGGAAACCACCGTTCATGCAACCGCCTCTTCCGGGTTTATATTAAATGATGTTCTGGTTGAAGGGCGCATAAATACACCGCTTAAAGATTTACGGGCTGTGGTTAATCTGGAACTGGATCAACCTATTTTCAGCACCGACCCACAGGTCTTGCGTGAACGCATCGAAGCTTTGCCGTGGGTGGCAACCGCATTGGTAGAACGTCAACTGCCCGACGTCATCTATATCCGTTTAAATGAACACCGCCCCATGGCCATGTGGCAACATGATCAAACCTTTTCCCTGATCAACAAGGATGGCGAGGTCATTTTGACCGGTGGCGATGACATTAAAGTCTTTGCTCATTTACCATTGGTCGTGGGCAAAGGTGCCCCGGTACATGCGCAAACTGTCTTAGCCATCTTACGCAGTGAACCTGAACTTAATAAAAAAGTTAAAGCAGCCGTTCGGGTGTCGGATCGTCGCTGGGATGTGGTGATGGAAAACGGTTTCACCATCCGCCTACCAGAAATCAACCCAGAGAAAGCATGGTCGCGACTAGCGTTCTACGCAAAAGAAAATGAACTGTTTGAAAAAAAGCTAGCATCCGTCGATATGCGGCTTCCAGATAGAATTTTAATCAAAATCGACGACTTGGAAACCATTCGTAAACCATTACCGGGGCAAGATACATAGATCAGTATTCAAAATCTGATCTTGTTTTGAATAATTTTGGAATGCAACACGTGACGAAAAAAACCAGAAACGGCCTGATCGCAGCCCTGGATATTGGCACCACCAAGGTGTCATGCTTCGTCGCGCGTGGAGGCTCGGGCAGAGACCTTGAAATTGTCGGCCTGTCTCATCAAATTGCCAATGGTTTGCGCCGTGGTGTGATCGTGGATATGGAAGCCGCAGAAAAATCAATTCGCAGCGCCGTCCATGTGGCCGAAGAAATGGCGGACGACACCATTGATCGTGTGATCGTTTCCCTTTCCGGCGGCCATGCCCAAACCAACCTGCATGACGTTGAAACAAATGTGCATGCGGCTCAAATTACAGACCCGGATGTGCAACGTCTGTTTAGCCAGGCGCGTGCCCATGGTCAATTACCCAAAGATCATGTGTTGCTGCATACACTGCCAACAGAATTTTCCATCAATGGTGAACATGGTGTACGTGACCCACGCGGGATGGCGGGTGACCGACTGGGCGCACGAATGAATTTGGTTACAGCCAATTCTTCGGCTGTACAAAATCTGAAAACCTGTCTGGAACGCTGCCACCTTGATGTGGATGAAGAAGTTGTTGCCGCCTATGCCAGTGGCCTTGGCTGTCTGGTCGAAGATGAATTAAACCTAGGTGTCTGCGTTGTAGATATGGGCGGGGGCACCACTGATCTGGCTGTCTTTGTTGAAGGTGAACTGGTTCATGTTGACAGTATTCCGGTGGGCGGAAGTCAGGTCACAAACGATATTTCGCGCGGGCTGAACACCCCGATTGCGCATGCAGAACGTATGAAAACCAAATTCGGCAGCTGCTTGCCTGCGCCCAGTGATGATCATGAAATTTTGCGCGTCCCCGTCCTGGGGGAAGAAGATGATGCCGAAGGGACAACGGCGTCACGTTCCATGCTGGTCAGCATTATCCAACCGCGCCTTGAAGAAACATTTGAACTGGTCCGCGAGCGTCTGGAACATAGCGGCTTTGATAAAACCGTCGGCCGTCAGGTTGTTCTAACAGGCGGGGCGTCGCAATTGCGCGGCGTGCCGGAACTGGCTGCGCGTATCCTCAATAAAAAAATTCGTCTGGCACGTCCACAAAAACTACCCGGTCTGGCAGATGCAACAAGCGGTCCTGAATTTTCTACATGCGTGGGGCTTTTGAAATACGCATACGAAAAACAGGGGATGTGGCCCATGGGCGCAACCCAGTCCGGACCGGACCCAAACAGTCTTTTTGGAAAATTAGGCTTCTGGTTTAAACAAAATTTTTAGATTTAGAACATAAACTACCAAGACTACCCCGTTAACCATCCCAAAAAAGATGGAGCGGAAAGAGCGATAACAAAACAAGTCACACACGTTGTTTTTAGAAAGGGCACTTCACTATGGCCATTAATTTTCAAGCACCGGAACACCAACCGGCCCCCGTACAACCCGGACCACGTATCTCCGTCATTGGAGTTGGCGGCGCTGGTGGCAATGCCGTCAACAACATGATCCAGGCACAGTTGGAAGGCGTTGAATTCGTCGTTGCCAACACAGATGCACAAGCATTGACACAATCCAAATCCGATCACCGTATCCAATTGGGCGCTAACCTGACCGCTGGTCTGGGTGCTGGTTCCAAACCGGATGTTGGTCGCGATGCTGCGCTTGAATCCATCGAAGATATCATGCAGCAAATTTCTGGTTCCAACATGGTCTTCATCACTGCCGGCATGGGCGGTGGTACCGGGACAGGGGCTGCGCCTGTGATTGCACATGCAGCGCGCGAAGCTGGTATCCTGACCGTAGGTGTTGTGACCAAACCGTTTCAGTTTGAAGGCGTACACCGTATGCGTCTGGCCGAAGCGGGCATTGAAGAAATGCAAAAATATGTCGATACCTTGATCGTCATCCCAAACCAAAACCTGTTCCGCATCGCAACGGAAAACACAACTTTTGCCGAAGCCTTCCAAATGGCAGACGAAGTGTTGCATTCCGGCGTACGTGGCGTGACCGACCTGATGGTTCGTCCGGGTATGATTAACCTTGATTTCTCTGATATCAAAACCGTGATGATGGAAATGGGTAAAGCCATGATGGGCACAGGCGAAGCCGAAGGTGAACGTCGTGCAATTGAAGCTGCAGAAGCTGCCATTTCCAACCCGCTTCTGGATGACAGCACCATGAAGGGCGCCAAAGGCGTTCTGATCAACATCACCGGTGGCATGGATATTTCCTTGTTTGAAGTAGACGAAGCTGCCAACCGCATCCGTGAAGAAGTTGACGGCGATGCCAACATCATTTTCGGTACAACATTGGATGAAAACCTGGCTGGTAAAATGCGCGTTTCTGTTGTTTCCACAGGCATTGACGCCCAAGCTGACGTGAAACCGGAACCGCGTGTTCTGGATACAGTCACCGACGCCGTTGCCCCGCAAGCTGCACCGAAACCGCAAGCACCTGCTGCAAATTCTAATCCGAATCTGAGCGTCGCCCAAACGGTTGCGTCCAAAGTTCTGTCCATGCAGTCTGTCGCTCAACCCGTTCAGCAACAAGAAGACGTTGTTGCTGTAAAACCAGCACAGGAAAATACTGCTGTGAATGCGGAACAAGTGGCCATGCGCATTCAAAACACCTTGCGCGAAAACCAGGCCGCAGCCCCGGCACAGGAAGAACGCGCGCCGTTCATCCCGCCTGCCGCTGCAGAAGCGGCGCAAACAGAAGAACCTGTTGCGGCTCATAACCCGTTCTCAAGTGTGACAACAACTGAAGAACAGGACGAAGCCCCCAGTGCAGCCCGTTCCCTGTTTGACCGTGTAACAGGGCGTGGAACACGCGCGCAAAAACCGAAAGAAACGGCTGATATCCATGAAATGTCACAGCCGAGTCTGGATATTTCACCCGCGGATCGTACAACAGTTTCTTCGCAACAAGCCGAAGATGACCTGCTGGACATTCCGGCCTTTTTGCGCCGTCAGGCAAACTAAGGATCGGCCAGCCTTGGCCTTTCCTTTGAAGTAACCCATGGTTATTTCAAAAACAACGTGACTTGAAAGCCGATCCCGTATGTTGCAATCGCTCGCATACACATGGGGTCGGCTTTTTATTTCAATAACTTATATATCTGTTGCATTGTAACAAAACGTAATAAAGCTTGATTTGAGTTCTTCCCAAGGCTTGGTTAATACTACAACCTAGGAAATACGGGGATTAAACCCTCAGGATATGAATGAGAGGCAACATGACTATGATTTCAAACCAGAAGGCGGTGAAAGTTTTGCGTCAGAAAACGTTAAAAACAGCGATCAACTGTTCCGGCATTGCCCTGCATTCTGGTGAAAAAGTTGCCATCACCTTAAAACCTGCCAATGCTGATACAGGCGTTATCTTCAAACGCACCGATATTGCCGGAAAAGGCGCTGAGATCAAAGCGACTTACGACAATGTTGTTGAAACTGTCCTATGCACTAAAATCGGCAATGAAGACGGTGTCACCGTTGCCACAATCGAACATCTGATGGCTGCCTTGGCTGGCTGCGGGATCGACAATCTGATCGTTGAAATTAACGGCCCGGAAATGCCCGTCATGGACGGCAGTGCTGCCCCGTTTGTTTTCCTGATCGAATGTGCTGGCACCATAGAACTGGATGCCCCGCGCAAAGCCATCCGTATTGAAAAACCTGTCAGCGTTGAAGACAACGGTCGTTTTGCAGGTTACCAACCGGGTGAAGGCTCCGTTCTGGATGTCACGATCGATTTTGAAGACCCGACTATTGGGCGTCAGGAACATGTCGTCCACATGGGCCGCGGTGTCTTTAAAGAAGAATTATCCCGTGCACGCACCTTCTGCCGCTTGCAAGAAGTTGAATATATGCGCAGCAATGGTCTGGCGCGGGGCGGCTCACTCGATAACGCAGTTGTCGTTAGTGCCGATGGCGTGATGAATGAAGGTGGCGTTCGTTTTGAAAACGAATGTGTCCGCCACAAAATTCTGGATGCCGTTGGTGACCTTGCCTTGGCTGGCATGCCGATCATTGGTCGCTTCACCGGAATTTGCACAGGCCATTACATGAATAACCAGCTTCTACGCACTTTGATGGCCGATCAGGATGCCTGGTCCATCGTCCCCATGACAGTCGAAGATGAAGATGCTGCTTACGTTGGTGAACGTAAAAACAAATCTGCCTAATTATCTGACTACTCATTAAAACACCTGACCCCGAATCTTCGTTCGGGGTCTTTTTTGTGGCAAGCTTGCAATTGAATAGAGACAAAACTACCTTTCTTGGTATAGTCTCGCCAGACTTTCAAATCACGGCCACAGATGACAGTTTTAGATGAAATATTTCTCTCAACGTTCTTTCCTTCCCCTCGCTGCCCCGTTACTGGCGCTTTCTCTTTTGACGGCTTGCTCTTCCGATGGTGAAGAGGATGTCTATGTCGAAAGCCCGGTTGAAGAACTTTATAACGATGGCCACAATGCGCTTTTGGCCAAAGAATATGAAGTCGCAGCCCAAAAATTTGATGAAGTTGAACGCCAGCACCCCTATTCCATTTGGGCAACAAAGGCGCAACTGATGGCCGCCTACGCCCATTATGAAAATGAAAAATATGACGAAGCCGTGATTGCGCTTGATCGTTTCATCCAGCTGCATCCGTCCAATAAGGATGTACCGTACGCGACTTATCTAAAAGGCCTGTCCTATTACGAACAAATCTCCGATGTCGGTCGCGATCAATTGATGACGGATGAAGCGCAAAAAACCTTCAGAGATCTGATCAAACGTTTCCCCAACAGTAAATATGCCCGTGATGCCCGTATTAAACTGGACCTGACCATTGACCACCTGGCGGGTAAGGAAATGGAAATCGGGCGCTATTATACATCACGTAACCAATGTATTGCCGCACTTAACCGTTTTAAAAACGTCATCCAAAAATATCAGACAACAACCCATGTGCCTGAAGCCCTTCACCGCATGATCGAATGCTATATCCAGCTTGGCCTGGATGATGAAGCAAAACGCACGGCAGCTGTTCTCGGCCATAACTTTCCCGGGTCTGAATGGTATCTCGATTCCTATCAGATTGTAGAACGCAAACGTCTGGTCGATAAGGAAGAGCCCAGCTGGTATTGGCCATTTGAAGAAAAAGATACTCTGGAAATGCTGGAAGAACAGGACGGCATCAAGGCAGAGGAAGAAATCCTTGAAGAAGAGGACCTCCCCTTAAAAGAAAAAGACAGTTCTTGGTGGAAAATCTGGGAATAAGCGTGTTTCAAGATGCTACATCGCCTTTCAATTCGTGACATTGTCCTGATCGACAAGCTGAATGTGGATTTTAAAAACGGCTTGTGTGTCCTCACCGGGGAAACCGGCGCAGGTAAGTCAATATTGCTTGATAGTCTTGGCCTTGCCTTAGGGGCGCGTGCTGATAGTGGCCTTGTGCGCCATGGCAGTGATAAAGGCAGCGTCAGTGCAGAATTTGATCTGGCAAGCGATCATCCTTTTTGGGATTTGTTAGAGGACGCAGACATTGAACGCGAAGACACATTGGTGCTTCGTCGGGTGGTCAATGCCGATGGTCGCAGCCGGGCTTATATCAATGACCAACCCGTCAGTGTGTCCTTACTTAAGCAAGCCGGGCGTGCCTTGGTAGAAATCCATGGGCAGTTCGATACCCAAGGACTGATGAACCCGGCGACACATCGTGGTCTGCTTGATACATTCGGTAATTTAGGCGCACTGGCCGCCAAGACCAAAACCGCCTATCGCGTGTGGAAACAAATCGAGAAAGAACGCATTGAGGCCGAAGCCGCCCTTGAAAAAGATCGCGCGGATGAAGAATATCTGCGTCATGTGGTCGAAGAACTGACCCAGCTTGCCCCGCAAGAAGGGGAAGAAGAAGACCTTGCGGCCCAACGTCAGATGATGATGCATGGGGAAAAGCTTTTAGACGGAATGAAACAGGCCCATGGGGAACTGAATAACCACAAAGGCGTGGAAACCATGCTGCGTAATTCATTGCGTCATCTAGAACGGATCGCTGAAAAAGCCGAAGGCCGACTGGATGAAGTCATTGAAACGCTGGATAAAGCCTCGGAATACACCTCCCTTGGTATCCAGCTGTTAGAACGCGCCAGTACAGAAGTCGACCTTGACCCACGGCACCTCGAAGCCATCGAAGAACGTTTGTTTGCTTTGCGTGGTGCTGCCAGAAAACATGATGTTCCCATTACCGAACTGCCGGGCCTGAAAGACCGTTTTGAAGCCCAGTTAAATGCGGTCGAAGCAGGTGATAATGCCTTACAGGATTTACGTGCGCGTGAAATCGAAAACCGCAATGCCTATATCGAAATCGCTGAACAGCTTGGGGCCAAACGACGCAGTACCGCCCAAGGGCTTGATAAAGCCGTTAATAATGAACTTGGCCCCTTAAAATTAGGTGGTGCCACCTTTGGGACAACAATTATCAAGCTTGATCAGGCTGACTGGAACGAAACTGGCTGTGATCGTATCGCCTTTGAAATTTCCACTAACCCCGGTGCACCACTTGGTCCCATTGCCAAGGTCGCTTCTGGCGGGGAACTGTCCCGTTTTATGCTGGCCTTAAAAGTCGTTCTGGCCCAAGCCGATCCCATCCCTACCCTTGTCTTTGACGAAGTGGATGCCGGAATTGGAGGCGCTACGGCCGCAGCCGTGGGGGAACGCCTAGGCGCTTTGGCTCAGGATGTTCAGGTCTTGGTGGTCACACATTCCCCGCAAGTTGGCGCGCGCGGCAACCATCATTTGCGTGTTTCTAAAAGCGAACAAAACGGTACGGTCATTTCTACCATCCGGCCACTGGATGAAAATGAACGCACCGAAGAGATTGCACGGATGATTTCCGGTGAACATGTCACCATCGAAGCCCGCGCCGCGGCAGATACACTATTAAACGCGGTATAAACCCCGCTCCCCAAAAAGACACTTGCCTAACGCAGGTGAACATAAGAGATAAATAAGAATGAGTGCTTTTCGAGAGATCCCTGTTACGGACATGACTGAGCTTGAAGCTCATGCAGAGTTAAAAAACCTCGCAAAAGAAATTGCCGAACATGACAAACGCTATTATCAAAATGATGCCCCGACCATTTCGGATGGGGATTATGATGTTTTGCGCGCACGCAACACAGCAATTGAAGAAAAATTTCCTCATTTAAAACGTAAAGACAGCCCGACAGATAAAGTGGGCACACCCGTTCAATCCGGTTTTTCCAAGATCACCCATGCAGTGCCGATGTTATCTTTGGGCAATGCGTTTGCTGAAGAAGATGTGCAGGATTTTCTGGACCGCATCAAACGTTTCCTTGGATTGAAGGACGAAGAAAGTCTGGAGATTGTCGCCGAACCCAAAATTGACGGACTGTCCATTTCATTACGCTACGAAAAAGGCAAGTTCATACAAGCTGCCACACGCGGTGATGGTCGGGTCGGTGAAGACGTAACCCGCAATGTCCTGACCATGAAAGAACTCCCCTTAGAACTTCCTGCAGGTGTGCCCGATGTGGTGGAAATCCGCGGTGAAGTCTATATGGCGAAAGATGAATTTATGGCACTGAACAAAAAGCAGGAACAAGCAGGGGCCAAAGTCTTTGCCAACCCCCGCAATGCAGCCGCCGGATCATTACGCCAGTTGGACAGCAACATTACCGCCGAACGACCGTTGCGTGTCTTTGCCTATGCTTGGGGGGAACTCAGCAAACCGTTAAGTGACACCCAGATGGGCGTGATCGATACCTTTAAATCATGGGGCCTTCCGGTCAATCCCTACACGCGCGTCTGCAAAAGCCTTGCCGATATTATGGCGCTTTATAACCAGATCAATGAAGATCGTGCAGCCCTGAATTATGACATCGACGGGGTGGTTTATAAGGTCAATCGACTGGACTGGCAGGACCGTCTTGGTTTTGTCTCGCGCTCCCCACGTTGGGCGATTGCCCATAAGTTTGCAGCTGAAAAAGCCCAGACTGTGGTGGAAAAGATCGATATTCAGGTAGGCCGCACAGGCAAGCTTACCCCCGTTGCCCGTCTAACCCCTGTGACCGTGGGCGGTGTGGTAGTATCCAACGCGACCCTTCATAATGAGGATGAAATTAAGCGCAAAGACGTTCGCATTGGTGATACGGTCGTCATTCAGCGCGCGGGCGACGTGATCCCGCAAGTGGTCGAAGTCGTCAAAGACAAACGTCCGGACAATAGTGAAGAATTTGTCTTTCCCCACGAATGTCCAGAATGTGGATCCCACGCCGTGCGCGAAGAAGGTGAAGTGGATATTCGCTGCACAGGTGGGCTGATTTGTCCGGCCCAAGCGGTCGAACGTTTAAAACATTTTGTTTCGCGCAATGCCTTTGATATGGATGGGTTAGGTGCGAAGAATATTGAAAAATTCTGGCAAGAAGGTCTGGTTAAGACGCCTGCGGATATTTTCAAATTATCTGAACACACCGACACCATCGCCACTTGGGAAGGCTGGAAAGAAAAATCCATCGCAAATTTGAAAAAATCCATCGAAGATCGCCGCACCATCCCCCTTGATCGCTTTATCTACGCTTTGGGCATCCGTCAGGTCGGCCAAGCCACCGCACGCACATTGGCCAAAAACTATCTCAGCTTTGAAGGCTGGTATGACGCCATGACCAAAGCCCATGATGTGGACAGTCCGGCTTATGAAGATTTAAATAATATCGACGGAATTGGGACGTCGATGGCGCAAGACCTGATCGACTTTTTTGATGAACCCCATAACCGCAAGGTCATGAACGACCTTAAAGACCAGCTTACAATTGAAGAATTCGATGTACCCGACACCACAAACAGCCCGGTTGCAGGCAAAATCGTCGTCTTCACCGGAACGCTCGTCACCATGAGCCGCGCCGAAGCCAAAGCCAAAGCAGAAAGCTTAGGTGCTAAAGTATCTGGCTCCGTCTCCAAAAAGACGGATTATGTTGTCGCCGGGGAAAGTGCAGGTTCCAAGCTGAAAAAAGCGCAAGAGCTTGGGATTGCTGTCCTCACAGAAGAAGGCTGGCATGAATTGGTGGGGTAAAACACCGTGTCCCTTGCGAAAGCAAGGACCTTTGAAATGACGCACGCGGTGAAAAAGGCTCCTGTTTTCACAGGAGCACAATCAGGTCACCCATCCAAATCGATCACTTCAAAATCATGCGTAATCTCAGCCGTCGCGCCTAACATGATGGAGGCTGAACAATATTTCTCAGCCGACATTTCAACGGCCTGTTTAACTTTCTTTTCTTTCAGACCATGACCTGTAACTTTAAAATGAGCATGAATTTTGGTGTAGACCTTAGGGTCTTCATCCGCGCGGGTGCTATCGATTTCGACCTCGCAATCCACCACATTTTCGCGCATACGCCCCAAAATATGAACGACATCAAAGGTCGTACATCCGCCCATCCCCAGTAAAAGCATTTCCATCGGGCTGGGGCCAACACTGCCTTGGTCGGGACCTTTGGCTTCCATCACGACACCGTGGCCGCTGGCGGAGGTGCCCAAGAATAACCGGTCTTCAACCCATTTTACTTTGGTCGTCATTGTATCTGTCCTTGACTTAACTGGAATTTGCTTCCTACATAACAAGAAACACTTAGGAATACCATATGATTGATTGGGCAAAAGTAACAAGCGCAAAAGCCCCGGCGACGTTAGGTCAGGAAATCTTTCATGTTCGGGTCTCCGAGATCAGCCCGAACGGTCTTTTTTCAATCTGCAACGTTGCCGAATATTTACAGGAAGCCGCTTTTCGCAATTCCTCCTTATTGAATTTAGGGATGGAAAGCATGCAAGGGGCCAGCCTTGCCTGGGTTCTTGCGCGCCTTGCCGTCTTTGTGCGCCACTATCCGCGCAAAGGGGATGCTGTTGCGGTTGAGACATGGTACGCCGGCCAACAAGGACATTTTGGACTTCGTTTTTATCGTCTGCGAGATGAAAACAACATGGTCATTGCCACAGCCCTGTCTACTTTTGCCCTGTTTGACCTGGAAACACGCACCATGGCGGACTGGCCGGAGTTTATTAGCGCGCGTATGCCGGAAAGTGGCCCCAAGCCGATCGACTTTGAACGCCGGATCATTGATAAACCATTTATCGGCATCCCCCAGCCCAGCATCAAACCGAGACTAGGCGACATTGACCTTTATAATCATGTCAACAATACCCGCTTGATCGAATGGGCCTTAACCTCAGCAGCCGAAGGATGCAGACATCCCTTTCAACCGCGTGCCATCGATATTGTCTTTCGCCATGAATGTCGTCTGAACGACCGTGTCGAAGCCGAAGTTCAACAACTCAACACCAAAGAAAGCCTCGTTCTTTTGACCAATAATGAAGATAAAGAACTGATCCGCGCCCACATCACCCGCTAAAGGCCCAAATTTATGAAAACAGAACTGCCCCAAACCATTCGCCTTGCTGATTATCAAGCCCCGGATTTTCAAGTCGACCATATTGATCTGGTCTTCGATCTGGAACCGGATGCCACGCGGGTAATTTCATCGGCGCAATATTATCAGGTGGGGGAAGGTTCAGACCTTGTGCTGGATGGCGAAGACCTCACACTGTTGAATATTGCCCTTGATGGACGCACTCTTTCTGAAAACGATTACACCATCAATGGTGACAAACTGACCTTAACAGATCTGCCAGAACGCTTTGAGCTGGTGGTGGAAAGTGAGATCGACCCCAAAGGCAACACGCAACTGTCCGGCCTGTATCAAACCAGCGGAAACTACTGCACCCAATGTGAAGCACAAGGTTTTCGCCGTATCACCTATTTTCAGGACCGCCCGGATGTGATGACCCGTTTTACCGTGACCATCGTTGCAGATAAAGACACCTGCCCAGTCATGCTATCCAACGGTAATTTAATTGAACAAAATGATCTGGAAGATGGCAAGCATGTTTGCGTGTGGGAAGACCCGTTTCCCAAACCAAGCTATCTCTTTGCCCTGGTTGCAGGGAACTTGGCTTGCGTTGAAGATACCTTTATTACCCAAAGTGGTCGTTCAGTCGATCTGCGCATTTTTGTTGAACAAGGCAATGAAGATCGCTGCGATTGGGCAATGGAAAGCTTGAAAGCCTCCATGAAATGGGATGAAGAGCGTTTCGGGCTGGAATATGATCTCGATCTTTATAACATCATCGCCGTCAGTGACTTCAACATGGGCGCGATGGAGAATAAATCGCTCAATGTCTTTAATACAAAATTTGTGCTGGCAAAATCCGACACAGCCACCGATCAAGACTACGCCGGGATCGAAGCGGTCATTGCACACGAATATTTCCACAACTGGACGGGCAACCGGGTCACCTGCAGGGACTGGTTCCAACTTTCCTTAAAAGAAGGTCTCACCGTCTTTCGCGATCAGGAGTTCTCGTCGGACATGCGCTCACGCGCCACAGAACGAATTTCCAACGTCAAAATCCTGCGTGCCGCACAATTCCCTGAAGATGCCGGGCCGCTTGCCCATCCCGTACGCCCGGATCAATATATCGCCATTGATAATTTCTACACTGCGACCGTTTATAATAAGGGTTCCGAAGTGATCAGAATGATGCATACGCTTTTAGGCGAAGAAAAGTTCCAAAAAGGCATGCAGCTTTATTTTGAACGCCATGATGGCCAAGCCGTCACCTGTGATGATTTTGCCGCCGCCATGATGGATGCGTCCGGCATCGATCTGACACAATTTAAACTGTGGTATTCCCAAGCAGGCACACCCGAAGTCCGTGCAAGCTGGGACTTTGATGCCTCTAACAAACAATTTAAGCTGACCTTAAATCAAAAGCTGGCCCCCACACCGGGACAGGATGCAAAAGAAGTGATGCATATGCCAATCTCTGTTGGCTTGATCGCCCCGGATGGGAAAGAAGTCTGCGCAGATGTGCTATCACTCACCCAAGAAAGCCAGACCTTTACTTTCGATAACATCGATCAGGCCCCGGTTGTTTCCCTAAATCGTGGTTTTTCTGCTCCGATCAAATTAAAAGCGACCTATAGCCAAGATGACCTTGCCTTCCTCATTGCCCATGATGGTGATGAATTTGCCCGCTGGGAAGCCTTACAAACCTATGGCAGTCAGTTGTTGTTGGATATGATTTCCGGCACGGTTAGCGAAGATGCGCGCTTTATTGATGGACTGCGTGCCATCCTGAAAGATGACACCCTCGATAAAGACTTCATCGCACTTTGTCTGCAACTCCCCAGCGAAAGCTATCTGGCTGACCAGATGGAAGTTGTCGATGTTGTTGCCATTCATCGGGCCCGCGAAACTTTGCGCAAGCAGATCGCAGAAAAGCTAAACGACGATTTGTCTGCAACATTCCGTGATTTGCGCAGCGATGGTGTCTATAGCCCGGATGCCACATCATCAGGGATGCGCGCGTTGAAAAACATCTGTCTTGCCTATCTGGGGGAACTGAATGATCCAGCATGCACAGGCCTGATTAGCGCCCAATACCACAACGCCAATAACATGACAGACCGCATGGCAGCCTTAAGCATTCTTGCCAATAAGGAAGGGCCAAGTCGTCAGGATGTGCTGGATGACTTCTACAAACGTTATCATAATGACCCACTTGTGGTGGATAAATGGCTTAGCGTGCAGGCCATGTCCAGCCTGCCTGATACGTTAGATCAGGTCAAAGCATTGATGGATCACGAAGCCTTTTCCATGAAAAACCCGAACAAGGTACGTTCCCTGATCGGGGTCTTTGCCCATGCCAACCAGCTGAATTACCATCATGAAAGTGGCCAAGGGTATCAGTTCCATGCTGACTGCATTCTGGAGCTGGATAAGATTAACCCGCAAATCGCCGCACGCATGATCGCCCCCCTTGGCAAATGGCGTCGCTTTGATGAAGCGCGTCAAACGTTGATGAAAGAACAGCTTATTCGTATTTCAAAAACAGATGGATTATCCAAAGACACCTACGAAATGGCAACAAAGTCACTCTGATACACTTTATTCCTGCGTGAAAACCGCAGCTATACTTAATTCAGGCACATTTGATGATTAAGCATTTTAATGCAGGATGTGATAAAACTGTCTTGAGTTTCCCAGGTATCTGTCAGGCTGGCGAGGATTTCGCTATAGCTTGACAGACCTGTAAACCTTCGTGCATCCGGGTCTTGCAGAATTAAAAAACCCATAGACCATTTAGAGAAAGCCCGTTTTGTAATCTCGCTTCTGATCAAAATTTCTATATCATAATGACGATCATCTGCGATAATTTTTGCCAGCACCACATCAAGGATGCGATCTGTCCCTTCCAGAATTTGAATAAAGCTTTCCCCGGTATAGACCAGCACGCCAGTAATCTCTTCAGCCGCATTAAAGTCTCGACATGTCTGAATGATACGTTGCAGATCATCTTCCTTCAAATCAGCCCGTGCGACCGATGAATATGCCAATCGTGTCAGCATGTATACTCCCCTGTTCATTCCGGAAAGCTTACATAATTTATGGTTTATTTACCAGATTAAATATATGCACTTCTGGCTTTGATCACCTTATCCAGATAACGCTGACTTTCTGTCGGCATCTTAGACTTTAAGGTGTTATATACTTTATCTGTACTACTCTTATTAATTATAAAAAAGGCTCGGGAACGGTTATTATGAAAACTTTTTAAGACATTGCCCGCCCCACCATTGTAGGCCGCGATGACACAATAAAGCCGCTTGGTTGGATCTTTGACATCTACCAGATAACGGGTTTGCAAAATATTTAGGTACGCACATCCCATACGGATATTATTTTCAACATTAAACAAATATTGCCGATCAGGTGTCCCTGCACGCCCATGGATCAACGGATAGGCATCACGTCCGGCTGTTGTCGGCACAATCTGCATCAGTCCATAGGCTGGCACCCAACTCACGGCATAGGGGTTGAAATTACTTTCGGTCTGGATGATGGCATAGACCAACGCACGATCAATCCCATATTGGCCCGCGTATCGATTCACAAGCGGGCTATAACGGTTTTTCCGAGTGGCCGCATGAACGCTGACCAATGGAAATTCCACAAAAGTTTTTAGCGCCGTTGTCTTGGCATCCAGCTTAATGGTCTGGGTCTGTTTTTTTGTTTTAATCAAATAATCAGCAAACCGATTGGCCCGCCAGCTCCAACGTATGGCCTTGCCATCCTGATCTTTGACCTGATTAAAAAGAAACGGTTCTCCCCCCAACTGCACCGACTTATCAGAAAACAAATCCACTTTTGTGGGGTCATCCGGTGACAGAACGGTTGTAACAATCGCTTCTTTTAAATGGGCGGGAACCAGCGTTTCCACCCGCACAATAGATTTGTCAAAATCAATAATTCCGCGCGATTTATAGTGATCGCTATATTTGACATAGACTTTTTTCTGCGGCGTTTCGGCATTTTCCTCGCCCCAGACTTCCACAACGTCGCCAAGGAATTTTTTAAGAAAATCATCAAGACGTTCAAAATCACGCACCAAAGATTTGGGGTTACGGGCCCAGCCAGAAGCCGTCGATGTTGCAACATTTTTAATCGCACCTGTCAGCGATCCCCCACGCGCAGCACTTTCCAGTGTGCTGATGATCTCACGACTAGAACAAGCGGTTAAGGCGGCGGGCAGACAGCCTGCCAAAAATGTACGTCTGGAAATCATGCAAAGGCCTTTTTTTCAATTGCGCGATAGTTCAAACCTAAGGTTATAGCGCGTAATCCCATAAAAAAGGTAAACGCCGCCCATAAACCGTGATTTCCAAATTGATCCATAAGAAAAAGGCTCAACGGCACATAAAGAATCAAAGACACAATCATCATATTGCGCAGGGTTCGAGTTTCTGTCAGCCCAAAATAAATGCCATCCAGTTGATAACTCCAAACCGACACCACAGGAAGCATCACAGCCCATATCAGGTAGATTTCAGCCCTTTCTGTTACCACCAGAATATCGCTAAACAAAGAGATAACCCAATCGCCTGTGACAAAATAAAGAACAGCAAACCCCAAGGCAAAAACCCCTGACAGTTTTGTTGAGCTAATGACGGCTTCTTTGAAGGCTGTTCGGTCTTTCTTGCCCGCCCCATGGCCGCTTAGAACCTCAACCGCATGGGCAAACCCATCCAGCGCATAAGAGGTAAATTGCTGAAATTGCAATAAAATGGCATTGGCCGCCAGCGTCACATCCCCCAACTTTGCCCCTTGGGCTGTAAACCAGCCAAATGCCGTCAGCAAACAGATGGTGCGGATAAATAAATCCACATTCATGCCCATCACCTGTTTTAACCGCACCAGATTAAAGATAAGTGCGAACTGCCATCTGCCTGTCAGATGTTTCAAGTTGCGACGTAGAATAATCAGACCGATCAACAGACCGCAATATTGCGCAATCACTGTTGCCAGAGCGACCCCTTCCACCCCGTGTCCCAGCCCGATGACAAACCATAAATCCAACACCACATTGATGACATTGATGCTGACTTGCTGAATCAACACACTGCGGGTGTCTTTATGGGCCAAAATCCAGCCCATCAGCACATAATTCATCAAGGCAGCCGGGGCCGACCAGATGCGGATATCGAAATAAATTTCGGCCAAATGTTCCACGTCATCACTGGCCTCTAACAAAGATTTCGCAATCTCAAATAGAACGGACTGACTGATCCATAGAAACATCGCACCGCATAGGGCAATAAAAGCTGCGCGACCAAAAACTGCGCGCGCTTCATCACCATCGCCTCTGCCCATAGCTTGCGCGGCAAGCCCCGTCGTGGACAGTCTTAAAAAGCCGAATCCCCAATAAATATAATCAAAGATCAACCCCCCAATAGCAACCGCACCTAAATAAGCCGCTGTTTCCATATGTCCCATGACGGCAGCATCCACAGCCCCCAAAAGCGGGATCGTGATGTTGGACAGGATAATGGGAAAAGCTAAAGCCCAAACCTGTGCAAACGATTGCTTAGTCTTCATCAAGATTTAAAGACAAGGAATTGATGCAGTAACGCAGACCTGTTGGCTGTGGTCCATCCGGAAAAACGTGACCAAGGTGGCTTTGACAGGCTGCACAATGGACTTCTGTACGCACCATCCCCAGACTTTCATCACGGGTTTCTTCCACATTTTCAGCGACCATCGGTTCATAAAAACTCGGCCAGCCACTGCCGGAATCATATTTGGTTTCTGATCTAAATAATGGTGTACCGCATCCTTTGCAGGTATAGGTTCCCGGCGTTTTGGTGTCCCAATATTGTCCGGTAAAAGCGCGTTCTGTACCGTGACCGCGACAGACATTATATTCTTGGGGGCTCAATTCTTCGCGCCATTGTTCATCGGTTTTTTCAATTTTGTCTGTCATCCAAGGTCTCCATCAATCACTTTTCTTAAAAGGTAAGCCCTTTTAGCCATTTGGCAAGCTATTGATCGCGCCTTAAAAAGACGAAGTCCCCGCCCACATCATGCCCGGCAAAACGGATATTGGAATATTGTGGGGTCTGACGTGCATTCAGCAAGACCTGCTCGCGCACTTTGCCAAATAATTGTGTGCCATCCATCATATCCTTATTATCACGCAGACTTTTCAAAAATGCATAGGCAAAAACCGAATGCTTGCCCCCGCCCTGATCGCTCACAGGTTCCAACGCCCCTGATGACAAGACCGTGCGCGATTTGCGCCCCACCAGTGTTTCGACATAACCTGCGGGGCGTTCTGTCAGCTTAAGTCCGCGCGTGCCGGATAAATCCTCGTCAGCAGAGCGTGTCAATGTGCCGGCATAACAACTATCAGCCACCACCATTACATGTTTGGCTTTCAATGCTTTTAACGTATCGGTCACGTCCGCGTTGGATACCCAGCGTGAACGTGTATTTTTATCCGCATCAACCGGCAGCCAATACCCCCGTTCACTTTCTTTATCCAGCCAGCCGTGCCCTGCATAATAAATCAAAAGGTTATCATCTTTTTTCAAAATTTTACGATATTCATCCAGCGCCGTAATAATCTGATCGCGACTGGCATTGATTAAACTGGTCACAGAAAAACCGTATGATCCCTTTAAGATTCGCCCAACCTCTCGCGCATCCCCCGTCGCTGTCCTTAGATTTGGCAGCTTTGGATAGAGATTATTGCCAATCACCAACGCATAATAACGTCCAAAGACCACCCCTTTTGCCTGAGCAAGCCCCGCATTGCGCGTGATCAAGGGGACAGTGGGTCGACTGGGGGCCACAACGCTTTGGGGTTTCACGACGGGTTTGGGTTGAACTTTTTGCTGGACAGGTGCAGGTGCCGCTTTTGGGCGGGAGCTATAGGGCGTTTTGTGACTTACCCCTTCTTCGCAACCTTTGCCGCCATATTCACACCATAAATCCATAAAGCTTGTTTGTGCTTGGGCAGAAAGGGGCTGCAACAGGCAGAAGACAAACAAAAACGATATGATTTTCACAACCACCTGCCCATATCCTCGCGTTATTCCTTGCCACCCAGCAACTGTGTACGGCGTTTTTCAAATTCTTCACGGGTCAGACCATAGACCATGATCAGCTTATCCTTACCTGCATTCAACAAAGCGGTGCCATATGCCTGACTTTCCAATATACCTGCAATTTCAAAAGCCGCCGGACCTTTGATCCGGCCATCAAAACAATCCAGATAGGCACGTCCCTGTTTGCTGTTGGATTGAAGGGTATATGTGCCTGTACAGACTTCTTTTCCCTGTGCGGTTAAGAAACGCAATGGCTGTTCGGACCCCGTGCGCCCGACTATATCAACATACCCATTAATCTCTTGTCGACCGCGATGGTCGTTCACAAGAGCAACAGCTGGTAGACGCCTGCGAAAGGGAAGTTCTTGCGGTGTAAAAAAGACCCGATCATTTACAGCGGCAATCTTGCAGCCACAGGTTCGACCGATATGTTTGGAAAATGTCCGCATATAGGACAGGCACTTCAGAAGCACTTTGCGAACTGCTTTTACGGGAGTGGCGGACTGCCAAGTGGAATAATAACGTGAACATTGTTCAGGATAACCAATGGCAATGGCTTTATGGCGCTGTTTTATAAGCCACTCTTGTGCCAATGTATTATCCGTAAAGAACTTGTATTGACGCATGTTAATAGGTTGTCCATCGCGCGGGTTATAGGATATCTGACGACTTAATCTTTCAACCTCATGGACGGAATAGACGGCTTCTTGATTTATATTATGATATTCCATCTGCGTCGTTTGACAGGCTTGTAACGTCATAAGCAGCCCGACAATAACTAACCCCTTAAGCATTGCTGTCCCTTTTCCCATTAAACATCAGCGCCTTTATATTTAGCAAAAATGCACCGATATACAATTTTAAAATGCATCCTAATGGGTTATGGCATGTTTAGCGACTTTTTTCATCAAGGTTGGCAGGGCATGGTCTTTTAAATCCTCCAGCTTGACCCAAATGCCATTAACCGGCGGATTGCGGCTGACCCGCCCGACCAACACCGTCAATTCCAGATGAAAATGGGTAAAGGTATGTTTGACGATGCCCTCTTTTTTCTTCCACAAGGCATCCAGTGGTGCTTCACGCAAGGCATTTGCCTGTGACACTTCTTCTTGTCGCCATGTACTTGACGGAAATTCCATCATTCCGCCCAACAAGCCTTTTTCTGGGCGTTTGCGCAATAAAACCGACCCATCCTGACGTGCAATCCAAAACAGATAAGCTTTACGCGTCGGTTTAGGTTTTTTCGCTTCTTTTTTTGGATAATCCGTTGGTTCACCTTCAAGTCGGGCAACGCAGCCTTTCATCCAAGGACAAATCCCACAAGCGGCTTTTTTCGGGGTGCAGATCGTCGCGCCCAAATCCATCATAGCTTGGGCAAAATCACCCGCACGCGTGGTTGGCGTTAAAGTTTGTGCCAATTCTGCCAATTGTTTTTTGGCTTTAGGTAAAGTTTCTTCGACCATAAACAGGCGTGACACCACCCGTTCCACATTCCCATCCACAGGCGTTGCTTTTAGCCCAAAAGCAATAGAGGCAATCGCCGCTGCCGTATAAGGCCCAATGCCGGGCAACTCCAACAGTCGTTTTTCACTTTCGGGAAAACGTCCGTTATGATCGCGGGTCACGACCTGTGCGCATTTATGCAGGTTTCGCGCGCGCGCATAATAACCAAGACCTTGCCATGCATGCAGAACTTCATCCAGATCAGCACCTGCCAAATCTTGCACGCTCGGCCATTTTTTCAGAAAAGCTTTATAATAGGATTTCACGGTCACAACTGTGGTTTGTTGCAACATGATCTCGCTCATCCACACCTTATAGGGATCAGCCTTTTCCCCCGGTGCCATACGCCATGGCAGATCGCGTCTGTCACGATCATACCAGTCCAATAATTGTTCAGCGCGTGTTGACATAAACTTACCTAGTGTTTTTTATCTGCACTAGGAGTATGCTTGGCGCGCAAAGAATACAAGGCCCTTTCATGAACCAAAATGCAGAAGATTTCCTCAATCGCGAAGAAGCCCGCAGAAACCGTTCTCTTTCCAAACGGTTCAGAACATGGCTGGCTTCTGAAAAAGCGCGTGTGCATCTTGAAAAATTGGAACATTGCCTTGCCAAATCGGGTCAAGAAGCCAAAGCATCCAATATTTTGCGTAACTGTGAAGAAGCCTATAAAGCCGATGATGCCTATCGCCGTCAGGACAATAAACGCAAAAAATCCTTAAAACAGTTTCAGGTCGCCTTTGATGATTGGTTAAACGGCGAGAAAGGACAAATCTATCGCGATGAAATTCATTCTGCCAAAAATGCGGAATTGCGTGAAATTGCCAAGGAAGATGCCGAAAAAGCCTTTGCCCGGGCCAATCCACACCTTTTACCTGATGATTATAAAGACACATCAAAAACCCGCATTCGTCCTGTGCGTCATGCACGCGCCAAAGGGGTGGAAGATTTAAGCTTTGATGTGATTGAACCGGGCTTAAACCAAATGGGGCTTGTCGGTGCCAGCATCGTGCGTAACTGGGAAGAAATCGTCGGGTCAACACTTGCACAGAACACCCGGGCAGAACGAGTCACGTTCCCACCTAAAACCCGCACCAAAGGCACTTTGTTCATCAAGGCGCGTGCGGGATTTAACACCATTATCCAACATCACAGCCAAGAAATTATCTTTCGCATCAACAGTCATTTTGGTTTTAGCGCCATTTCAGAAATTCGTATTTCCAAGCGCTATTTCGAAGATTTTGACAGCACAGGAGACCGGGTGGCGAAACGGATTTTATCAACACGCGTCACCCCTGCCGCCAATTTATCCCCTAATGTGGCAAAACTTTTAGAAGGCATCAAAGACCCTGAACTGCGCCAAGCTTTCGAAGACTTAGGAAAAGTTATTAAAGCAAGAAATGGTTAGGGTCCTGACCCTTTGTTACAATTTTATCCTTTTTTTGCCACAATCAAGCTCTAGCTTCCCCATAACGATTGATATAACCCCTTATCTGGAGCTTGGCCCCCGTGAAGAAATTTGTTCGTTTTATTGCCCTTAGCCTTGCGGTAATTGGCTTTAGCACTGTCGCAAAAGCTGACTTTGAATATAAAGAAGCTGTCATGGGGGATGAAAATGCCCCGGTGACCATTATTGAATATGCATCCTACACCTGTTCACATTGTGCCGATTTTCACAATAATGTTCTGCCCCAAATCAAAAAAGATTATGTCGACACTGGCAAAGTCAAAGTGATTTTCCGTGATTTTCCTTTTGAACGTTTGGGTGCGACCGCCGCTGTTCTATCACGCTGTGTTGACCCGATGCGCTATTTAGGTTTCAACAGCCTGTTGATGAAACAGCAACAGCAATGGGCATACTCTAAAAACCCGATTGACGGTCTGTTCAAACTGGCCAAACTGGCCGGCATGTCACAGGAAAAAATCGATTCGTGTCTGGCAGATGAAAAACTGCTCGATAAAATCATCGCCGTTCGCAAGGCCGCCATGGACGAACATGGCTTTGATTCCACCCCCAGCTTTTTGATAAATGGCGAGAAAGTCGTCGGTGCAGGGGAATATGAACGGTTTAAATCCATCATCGAAAGCAAATTGGATTAAGACCTTCTCAGTTTCAAATTGCCTATCTGAAAACGGCCTCGTATATTCGGGGTCGTTTTTCTTTTTGGATAGGTTATCTCTACCTTGATTCAATTCAAGAAACTTCGCCTGACGGGGTTTAAATCCTTTGTAGATCATAGTGAGCTACTGATCAGTACCGGACTAACCGGCGTGGTCGGGCCCAATGGCTGTGGCAAGTCCAATCTGGTTGAGGCCTTGCGTTGGGTCATGGGCGAAACCTCTGCCAAGCAGATGCGTGGCGGAGAAATGGACGATGTCATCTTTGCCGGGTCCGGCAACCGCCCCGCGCGCAATGTTGCCGAAGTTGGCCTAATTCTGGACAACACCAGCCGTACAGCCCCTGCCCTGTTTAATAATGAAGAAGAACTGCACGTCACCCGCCGCATTGAACGATCTAAAGGGTCAAATTACAAGGTCAACGGCCAAGACGTACGTGCGCGCGATGTTCAGTTACTCTTTGCCGATGCAGCCACAGGGGCAAGATCCACCGCCATGGTGTCGCAAGGCAAAATCGGTCAGATCATCAGTGCCAAACCCCAAGCACGCCGTGTTATTCTGGAAGAAGCCGCCGGGATCACGGGGCTTCATTCACGCCGTCATGAAGCCGAACTACGCCTGCGCGGGGCTGAAAGTAACCTTGGGCGTCTTGATGACGTGCTGGTAACACTGGAAGCCCAGCAAAAAAACTTACAAAAACAGGCCCGTCAGGCCAGCCGTTATAAAACTATTTCAGACCGTATTCGAAAAGCAGAAAGCTTGCTCTTCCATATGCGTTGGAACAATGCACTGGATGAATTGGACGGGGCGCGCAACGCCTATAAAGAAGCCGAGAAACGTGTCCATGACCTGACCCAACGTGCGGCCGAAGCATCTAAAGTTCAAGCAGAAGCCTCTACCCATTTGCCGGCTTTACGGGAAGCCGAAGCAGCCGCAGCAGCCGAACTCCATCGTCTGTCCATTGCGCGCGAACAGTTGGATAGCGAAGAAAAACGCCTGGATGAGATGAAGGCGGAACTGAAACGCCGCATTGGTCAGGCCACACAAGATTTGGAACGCGAAGGCGATTTCTCCAAGGATGCTGAAGCCGCGCACACACGTTTGGAACAGGAACGTGAAAATATCCTGATGCAGGGTGAAGATGATGAAATGCTGCGCGAAGAAGCCCTGGAACGTCTGGAAATCGTTAAAGAAGAGGTCGGGGTACGCGAAGAACGCATTAATATCCTGACCGAAGAAGTCGCCCAAAGCGAAGCCAAACGCACCAGCTTGCAAAACCGTTTGCAGGAACTTGAAACACAGTTGCAAAAACTGCAAACCCGTCAAAGTGAGCTTCAACGTCAAAAAGAAGAATTGGAAGCCACCCGACCAGATGAAGATGAATTGATGGAGGCTGAAGCCCGCCTTGAAGAAATGAGCGAGCGCAAGATGGTCCAGACAGAAGCCATCGAACAGGCTGAACAGGCCCGCATGGAAGCGCGCGAAGCTGTAAAAACAGCGACAGAAAACGTGCGTGAACATGAAGCCATCATCGCCAAGCTGGAAGCCGAAGAAGATGCCTTGGCAGAACTTCTGGACCCCAAGGGGGAAGATGTCGGCCACCCCATTTTGGATGATGTCAGTGTAACGGCTGGCTATGAAGCCGCGCTTGGTGCGGCCTTAGGCGATGATCTCTCAGCCTCGCGCGATCAGGCGGCCGCCCTACATTGGGAAGAATTACCAGACCTTGAAACCTATCTGTCTTTACCTGATGGCAGCACGGCATTGTCAGGATTTGCGCAAGCACCGAAAGAACTGGCACGCCGCTTAAACCAGATTGGCGTTGTCGATACACCCGATCAGGCCCATAGGCTGCAAGCCTCCTTGCAACAAGGCCAACGTCTGGTCAGCCTTGAAGGGGGGATGTGGCGTTGGGACGGGTTTGTGACGGCCCCCGGTGCTCCCAGTGCCGCCGCCATTCGCCTGAAACAAAAAAACCGTTTAAACGACATTCGCACCCTTTGGGAAGATGCCCGCCAAAAAGCCGACGAAGCCGAAAACCGTTTAGAACAGGCAAAAGACCGTGAAACACAAGCCGATGAAACGGAAAAAAATTACCGCGAAGATTTGCGTGCAACCAACAGCCAGATCGAAACCGCACGTGCACATTTAAACGAACTTAAAAACCGCATCAACAGCTTTGAAAGCAAGTTGGAAAGCCTGAATGAAACCCTGGAAAGGGTCCTTCAAGAAACCGAAGACGTTGCTGAAAATCTGCTGGAAAGTAAAACCGCCCTTGAAGATCTGCCCGAAGGTGACCAGGGGCGTGAACAACTGGCCTTATTGCGTGAAGAACTGGCCGATAAACGCAATCTTTTAATGGATCACCAGTCTGCTTTCGAGCGGATCAAGCGCGATGGAGAAAACCGCCGGCGTCGCTTAAGCGAAATCACCGAAGAACTGACATCCTGGAAAAACCGATCTGAACGCGCCCGTCGCCATATCGACGATTTGACCGAGCGACGCAGTGTTTTGCTGGAAGAACTAGAGACCTTAGCCGAAGCCCCGCAAGAGATAGAAACCAAGCGTCAGGCCTTACTCGACGGGATTGAACGGGCCGAAGAAAAACGCACCTTCTGCGCCGATAAACTTGTCGAAGCAGAAAGTCATTTGCGTGATGTGGATGCCCACACCCGTCAGGCCGAAGCTGAACTGGCCACATGTCGCGAAGAACGGGTGCGTTTTGAAGCCCATGTCACTCAAGGAAAGCAACTTTGTATGGCACTGGCTGAGCGTATCCGTGATCGACTGGATTGCAAGCCGGAAGAACTGTCCGCAATTGCCGAAATTGATGAAGGCTCGGAACTACCCGACCTAGAGGCAGCCGAAAAACGTGTGGACCGCCTGCTGCGCGAACGCGACACCATGGGACCTGTCAACCTGCGTGCAGAAACCGAACTGGCTGAACTGGACGAACAGGTCCAGACCATGAACTCAGAACGCGATGACCTGCTCAAAGCCATTGACAAACTGCGCCAGGGCATTAATGAGCTCAACCGTGAAGGTCGCGATCGCTTGCTGACATCTTTTAACGAAGTCAATCAGCATTTTCAGGACCTGTTCACCCGCCTGTTTGGTGGTGGTCAGGCCCATTTGCAATTGATTGAAGATGAAGACCCCTTGCAAGCCGGTCTTGAGATTATGGCCTCGCCACCGGGTAAACGCATGCAGATTTTATCTCTCCTGTCCGGTGGGGAACAGGCGCTGACCGCCCTTGCCTTGCTGTTTGGTGTCTTTTTGACTAACCCCGCACCTATCTGTGTGCTGGATGAGGTAGATGCCCCCTTGGATGATGCCAACGTGGACCGTTTCTGTACCATGCTGGAAGAAATGTCCCGTGCGGGCACCACACGCTTTTTGATCATCACCCACCACCGCATGACCATGGCGCGGATGCAACGCCTGTTCGGTGTCACCATGACAGAACGCGGTGTCTCACAACTGGTTTCCGTTGACCTGCAAAAAGCTGAAGAATTGGTGGATAATTAACCCCTTTATGTGTTCCTTTGAAAAAAGGAACCTTTTAATATCTGTCTCTGCCCTGAAGAGGTCCCTTCTTTCAAAGGGACACAGGGAAACCAAGATAAGATGAGCTTGGTCCAAACGGCAAAAAATGAAAGGAAAAAAGGATGGATAACCCGCTGCTTGATTTGATCGCAACAGGCTATGCCATGCAGTTTCAAGAAAAAGGTGCCACCCACGAAGGAGTCTTGTGGGCGAGTGAGGAAGACCAGAAAAAACGTTTCCAAATGCTTCTTGCCCCCGTTGAGCGTGATTTTTCAGGGCAGGATATCAGTATCAATGATCTTGGCTGCGGTTATGGGGCTTTTTTTCATTTCATCAAAAATCATCCGGCCTTTGAACAAGGAACCTTTTATGGTTATGACATTTGCGCGGACTTTATAAAAGCAGCCCAAACGAAGATTCATGATCCACGTGCCCAGTTTCATCACAGCAACACAGCTCTGTTTGAGGCAGATTACTCCTTTGCTTCCGGTACCTTTAACCTGATCGGGCCGCAACCGATTGAAGACTGGACCCTTTACGTCAAAGCGTGTTTGCGCGAATTTTTTAAAAAAACAAAAAAAGCCATGTGTTTCAATCTGCTTGATCCAGAAACAAGCATGAAAGAAGAATGGCTTTTCTACGCGGACCCAGATGATTTTTTAACTTTCTGTCAAAAAAGCTTATCCCCTAAAACAACAATAAGCATGAACCCGGAACTCAAAGGCTTTACCATTTGTGTCAAAAGGTGATGCGTTAAGCTACCTTGACCATAAAATTGTAAAAAGCCACATAGCCTTTAATGGGTTTCGCGTCTTCTTGACTCGGGTCTTCATAAGCCCAAGCGGCATTTTCAGATTCTTTTCCATTTAAGGCAATCGACCAGTAAGACGCATCCCCTTTGCGCGGGCAAAAACTGGATTTATCCGTTTGGATTAAAAGATCCATACGGATGTCTTCTTTTGGGAAATAGACAACCGGCTTAAACGACCCTTCGGTCATATTCAAAGCTTTATCCGATTTGGCAATCACTTCACCGTTATAGGTCGCTGTTACGGTTTTTCCGACAGGTTCAATCAAAACGTCTGACATATTTTTCGTCCTTGAAATAGTTTCGTTGCAGACAAAATAGACAGACGTTCTAAAAACCGCCAATCACTCCCTTTCACAGTTTCGCGAGCCATCTAAAACTTGAAAAACAAGACAAAGCCTTTCATAACCGTAGGAACGAAATGAAAGGCTTTTTTTATGATTGAAAATAACTTTGGACAATTAGGCGCCACACAAAAAGAGGCATTAGCAAAAGTAGAACCCATAATTGACGGCATTCTTAAAGCGCAGGATGACATTGATTATGATGCTTTCTGTTCTTTTTTCGAAGGGGGATTGCGCACACAAATCACCCAGCAAGACTTTGAGAATAACGCAAAAAACATTCAGCAAACCATGGGCAAACTCAAAGAAAAGCAGTTTCTCACAACGCTTAATCGTCAGGGTCTGGTTGCGCTGATCTACAAATGCCGTTTTGATGGCAGCGATGATGATTTCACCATCACTTTTACCATCAACGACAAATCAGAACCGTTGAAAGCATCCGGTATCTGGATCAGCTAGGCATAATCCAGTGGCAGCTCGGTGGTGCATTTAATTTTTTCCATCGCAAAAGAGGACGACACATCACTGAGTTCCACCTTTTGGATCAATCGCTTATAGACCCGATCAAATGAGTCAATATCGGGCACAACAATCTTTAAAAGATAGTCCACATCCCCGCTCATACGATAAAATTCCACCACTTCATCAATCGATGATACCGCCTCGCTAAAGGTTTTAAACCAACCAAGATCATGATGACTTGTTTTAACCGCAACAAATACGGTGGTTTTCAGGTTTAAGGCGCGTTCACCCAGCAAGGCAACCCGGCCTTCGATAACGCCTTCTTTTTCGAGATTCTGTATCCGTCGCCAGCAGGGGGTCGTGGATAAATTGACCCGCTCCGCCACGTCGGCAACACTGAGTGAAGCATCTTTTTGAAGAATGCGTAAAATTTTCTTATCGATCTCATCCATGAGTATAATTTTCTTTCAAAAATTTCAATTTGAGAAAATCATACCATAGCTTCTTCGGAATCACAGTCCCCCAAATCTACGCGTTTTTACCGATTCCCAGCCACATCATCAAAAAGTCGAGTGGTATTCCCACTTTTTCACTTTGTATTTCAATGGGTTACAAAGCATTTTTCGGGCCTTGACAGAGAGGGTGCGCATATATATGTTCCGACCCACATTCGGCTTATGTGTCGAGAAGTGGGGGAAACGGTTGTTCTCTCTCATTTTTATCCCCGAATTCCTTGGGATTTTGAAGATGAGTGATAAAGACAAACGTTCCGAACTGGACAAGTTCGATACCCGGTTAAAGCAGGCGCAAGATAATTCTACAGCGCCGCGCGGTTTGAAGGCAGCAACCAACGAACCGCCCAAAGGGTTAGGGCTTGCATTGCGCTGTGGTGCGGACCTCGTTTCGGGGATCGCGGTAGGCGTTGCAATTGGCTATGCGTTAGACACTTTCGTGTTTGACAGCAAACCATGGCTGATGGTCTTGTTCTTCTTCTTAGGGGCAGCGGCCGGAATTATGAACGTTTTTCGGACCGTTCAAGGACTCGGCATAGCCGCAGGCTATAAAGAGGACTATATCGAACGGGCCGGAAAAGACGATAATTTAAAGGATTAGCCCGTTTTTCGGGCAAAGATGAGGGCACTGTGTCGAACAATCCGCTACACCAGTTTACGATCACTGAGATCGTGCCGGTAGAAATCGCTGGCATCAACGCTTCTTTCACAAACTCTGCTGTTGCAATGGTGGCTACCGTTGCCGTTGTTAGTATTTTCCTGATCATGGGCATGGGCGGTCGTTCGCTCGTTCCGGGTCGCTGGCAGTCCATGGCAGAGTTAAGCTACTCATTCGTAGCGGACATGGTTCGAGATAACGTCGGGAACGAAGGTCGCAAGTACTTCCCGATCATTTTCTCTCTCTTCATGTTTATCTTATTCGGCAACTTCCTTGGCCTGTTGCCCTACAGCTTCACCTTCACATCTCACGTTGCCGTGACATTCACATTGGCAATGGCTGTGTTTATCGGTGTGACGCTGATCGGGATCGCGCGCCACGGATTGCACTTTTTCACTTTCTTCGTCCCTGGTGGCGTGCCGGCTGTTATGCTGCCACTTCTGGTGCCGATTGAAATTATTTCTTACCTGTCACGTCCGGTTTCACTGTCCATTCGTTTGTTTGCAAACATGACAGCTGGCCACACCATGATGAAAGTATTCGCTGCCTTCATCGTACCGCTTGGTTTCTTGGGCGGTTGGGCACCTTTTGCCGTTGACGTTGCTTTGACAGGTTTCGAGTTTTTGGTGGCGTTCTTGCAAGCGTATGTCTTTGCTGTACTGACTTGCATCTACTTGAACGACTCCATCCACCTGCACTAAGGCTTAAGCAACCTTGTACAGGACTTCGTGAGACTGTGATGGGCTGTTGACTTCAGGTAATGTCGAAGCTCGGCCCATTTGGTCTTAACTTTTTACTTTTCATATAGGACTTAGATCTATGGAACTCGCTGCTGCTAAAATGATCGGTGCTGGTCTGGCTGTAATTGGCCTGTCTGGCGTTGGTGCTGGTATTGGTAACATCTTCTCTTCACTCATCGGCTCAGTTGCTCGCAACCCTGCTGCACGTTCACAAGTATTCGGCTTGGCTATGCTTGGCTTCGCACTTGTTGAGGCGGTTGCTCTTTACGCACTGCTCATCTCTTTCCTTATCCTCTTCACCTAAGAAGTCGATAATCTAAGTTTCTAAGGGTCATCGACCCATTCGATGACCTTTTAAGACTTTTCTAAGGAAGGAGCGCAATATGCCACAGTTAGATGTGACCACATTTGCCCCGCAAATCGTATGGTTAGTCATCACCTTCTTGGCGATGTATTTCATCATGGCCAAGGTGGCGCTGCCGCGCATTGCTCAGGTTTTAGACGAACGTCAAACACGTATCGACGATAATCTGGAAAAAGCTGCTGCTTTGAAAAAAGAAGCAGAAGAAGCTGCTGCTGCTTATGAAAGCTCTTTAGCTGAAGCACGTTCAAAAGCTCAAGACGAGGTTAAAGCCGTCATTGATGCTGCAAACGCTGAACAGGCTAAAAAGCAGGATGAGCTGGCTGCCAAACTTAATAAAGAGTTGGAAGCCGCAGAAGCACGCATCGCGGAAGCAAAAGACAAGGCGCTCGCAAACATCAAAGAAGTTTCCGGCGAAGTTGCGAAAGCAACTGTTGAAAAACTCTCTGGTGTCTCTGTAGACGATGCAGCGGTGGAAGCCGCTGTTGCTAACGCAATGGAGCAAAACTGATGATTTCTGTCGCACACGCAGCATCAGAAGCTGCCGCACACGACAGCGGTGGATTGCTTCACGACCCGACTTTCTGGGTTGCTTTAGCATTCATCGTTCTGATTGCCTTTGCAGCGAAACCGGTTGGACGTATTCTGGCCACTGCATTGGACGATCGCGCCGAAACGATTAAGGCACAGCTGGACGAAGCTGAAAACCTTCGTGAAGAAGCACAGCAATTGCTCGCTTCTTACAAGCGCAAACAACAGGAAGCGGAAGAAGAAGCTGCTAAAATCCTGCAACGCGCGAAAGACGAAGCAGCTCGCCTAGAAGCTAAGTCGAAAGACGATCTGGCAAACGCACTGAAACGTCGTGAAGCCGCTGCCACAGCTCGTATCGCACAAGCTGAAGCAACTGCTATCAAAGAAGTGCAGGCCTTTGCAACATCTGTCGCCATCTCTGCAGCTGAAAAGCTCATGGCTGACAAGATTTCTGCACAGAAAGCCAACGCTATGATCGATGCTGCTATTTCTGAATTGCCTAAGCAACTCAGCAACTAAGCATCAAATCGACAATCGCGATTAAAAAGAGGTCTCCTTTATGGAGGCCTCTTTTTTTATGAACTGACAATTCTCAATGTAGATATTTTATAAAATGCTTATATAATGCCCAACAACTCATTCAATTCGTTCAAATAAAAGGTGGTCTATGAAAGACGATCAAGCACAAGGCAGTTCGTTACAATTTTTCCCTATTCCCATGTTTGCAACAGCAATGGGCTTGTCAGGGCTGACAATTGCGACACATAAATTAAGCTGGATTTTCGGTGAAAACACGGGCGATCTTATTTTTCACATCCTCGCTTATCTGACGCTTGGCGTCTATATCGCTGTCTTGGCGGCTTATACTATCAAATCTCTACGTTACCCACAGGCTGTTCTTGCAGACTGGTCACACCCCATCAAGATCAGCTTTTTCCCGGCTGCAAGTATCAGCTTGCTCTTGCTCGGCGTTGTCTTTTTCACCATCGATAAAGATGTTTCCTTTTTCCTTTGGGCAACCGGTGGCTTTTTCCAGTTCTTTTTATCCATGGCGATTATCAACAGCTGGATCGACCATCCCCGTTACGAGATCAATCACAGTACACCAGCCTGGTTTATCCCTGTGGTCGGGAATATCATTGTCCCCGTTGTCGGTGTTGAACATGCACCACATGAAATTTCATGGTTCTTTTTTGCATGGGGGATGCTGTTCTGGATCATCCTTTTGACCCTGATTATGAACCGCTTGATGTTCCATGGCGCCTTGGCACAAAAGCTGTTACCAACCCTGTTTATCTTCCTTGCACCGCCTTCAATCGGCTTTGTATCCTATGTCAAATTGACAGGTGGCTTGGATTCATTTGGTAAAATTCTTTATTATTTGGCTGCCTTTTTCTTCTTCCTGTTAGTCAGCCGTATCCATCGCATGATGCGTTTAAAATTCAGCATGGCCTCCTGGGCCTTCACCTTCCCCTTAGCCGCTTTCACCATTGCCACACATTTGATGGGGACGCTGACAGGCCATGCCTTCTTTGAATATCTTTCGATTGGGCTTTATGTCATCACAGCATGCGTCATCGTTGGCATGTTCATTCGAACAGCCATTGCCTTGGTCAAATGCGAAATCTGCGTGGGCGAATAAGACTTACTTTTTTTCACGCAAGACATGGGTATGGTCCACGTCATAAAGCTTGCTGTCGGTAAAATCTTCACTTGCCAGGACGCGGCCAACAAGAATTAAAGCGGTACGGGTGATACCGCTTTTTTTCACTTTGGCACGGATGTCATTTAATTGACCGTGAATAAAGGCTTCATCTGGCCATGACACACGATAGGCCACTACAACCGGGCAATCTTCACCATAATAAGGTGACAGCGTATCAACCACATGCTTCAGGTTATTAACCGACAGATGGATCGCCAATGTCGCACCTGACTTGGCAAAAGTTTCTAGATCTTCATTATTCGGCATCTTGGAAGAGCGAACCGCAGTGCGCGTCAGGATAATGGATTGCGACACATCCGGCAGTGTCAGTTCTTTGTTGAGCGCTGCCGACGCCGCTGCATAGGCGGACACACCGGGGACAACTTCATAATCGATCCCCAAACGATCAAGACGGCGCATCTGTTCTGCAATAGCACCATAAAGACAGGGATCACCGGAATGAACACGTGCCACATCGTGACCCGCCTTATGGGCAACTTCAATCTCGGCGATGATTTCATCCAGATGCATCGGGGCAGTGTCTTTTACCACCACCGCCTTGTCAGCTTGGGCAACGATTTCTTCCGGCACAAGAGAACCGGCAAACAAACAAACCGGTGCTGTCTTGACGATGTTCAATCCGCGCACAGTGATTAAATCCGGGGCACCGGGACCAGCGCCAATAAAATAAACGGTCATGAGCTTACTTTCATTTTCTTTTCATATCCACGCGGTGTGTAGACCCACTTATTCACCCCACGATCAATCACACGGCTTTGGCTGGAACCAACTAGAACCATGGTCAGCATATCGGCATGATCCGAGGTCAGTTCCCCTAACGTAATCACCTCCAGACTTTCCGTTGCCCGGCCCAAATTCCGGCCCAGAACAACAGGTGTTTCTGGTGGGCGCCCTGTCAGCAGGATATCGCGCGCCTTTTCAATCTGCGTCACCCGACGTTTAGACCGCGGGTTATAAAAAGCCACCACAAAATCCCCATCGGCTGCGGCTTTCAAACGACGCTGGATATCGTCCCAAGGCGTCAGCAGATCAGATAAGGAAATGGTGCAAAAATCATGGTTGATTGGCGCGCCAATGCGGGCTGCACATGCTTGCAGCGCCGAAATACCTGGGGCCACATCGATTTTAAGACGATTCCATTCCGGCTTATTTTCTTTATCCAGCAGCTCAAACGCCAAAGTCGCCAGCGCATAAATCCCGGCATCGCCTGAACAGACCAGACAGACCCGTTTACCTTCTGCTGCCAGATCAAGGGCAATACGGGCACGGCGTTCTTCGTTGGCAAGACCGCTTTCGTGACGATCCTTACCGACAATTAAATCTTCGACCAGATCTAAATAAAGCCCATAGCCCACAACATCTGTCGCATCACGCAACGCTTGGGTGGCTTGAGGTGATCGCCATTCATCAGAACCCGGACCTATCCCGATGACCGACAGATACCCTTGGGCACGACCCACAGCATCTGGCTGTAGATCAACCGGACTACGGCCCACAGCACAAGTGGCTTTCGCTGTCTTTTGCTTTTCAACAACCAGTTCACCCAAGCCACCAACAGCGGCGAGTGCAGCGCCTTCTGCCACACCATGACAGCCGACTTCCTTAAAGACCACATCAGAGGGGTTTTTAAGACGCGGCTGTTGGGCATCCAATTCTTGCGGGGTGAAAAAACGCGCAGGCACGCCAAGGGTAGCAGCCAGTGCATGAACCGCATCTTCATCCGCCTTAACATCAACGGAGACAACACAGCCGACAGATTTGGGCGATAGACCAGCACCATGAAGTGTGTTCAACGCATGTTCGATCAAATGATCTGCCGGACAGCCCCGCTCGCACCCCACACCCAAAGCAAGGACAGGTGGGTGATAGAGCAATTCATTGCCATCCGGTTCCACATCGCGATCCGAGATACGAATGCGCGGGAAACCCTCATCAATAAAAGACAAGCCTTTTTCATCCAACCATTTAGTCTCGCCTGCTTCGGCTTCCATGGCAACTGGGTCGTTATTTAACAAGGCTGCGGCAATGTCTTTGGCCTGATCCGGATTGGCGATCTGCCAGCCACGCGGCGGTTCATCCAGGGCCACACCAAAGTTCAGTTCCCCTGCCGTTGTCACAGCAGCGGCAGCATCCAGAATATCAGCAATCCAGCGTGCCAGCTCGTTCGCCCCATGGTGTCCGCCCAACAGAGGGACAGCGCAAGAGGCATCTTCAGCCACCGCAACAACGGGAGGTTCTTTCCATTTATCAGCCAATAAAGGGGCAAGCGCACGGATCAGGATACCGCTTGCACAAATCCCAATGATAGGACGACCCACACGAAACAGGGACTGCACATGGGCAATGGTGTTTTCAAATGTAATCGCACAGTCAGGCAGGCGTTTTTTCAGCCCATGGATTTCCACATCATCCATCGATGCAGCCAGTTCCTGCGCCAATTGATAGCCGCCTGTGCTTAGACATAAAATAACCGGGGTATTCATATTCATTTCCATGCCTCTGCACGTTTATGGACAATAATCATTGAAAAATAAGGCGCCTTATCGAACGTTGCCTCAGATAGAGGCATCATCACCTGATTTTCCATAGTAGCGTGTTCGATATAATAAGCGTTTTCGATCAAACCAAGGGCGCCTAACACATCACGCACTTTGGTAAAGTGGCGGCCAACCTTCATGACAATGGCCGCATCACACACTTGCAGGCGGCTTAATAATTCTTCAGACGGGATTGGCGCAGGCAGCACGGTTAAAACGTCATAGCGCGAGGTTATCGGCATACCGATCTGGCAACAACTGGCCATCGCTGATGATACACCGGGAACCACGACCGTTTTATATTCATTGACAAGACGACCATAGATATACATGAAAGAGCCAAAGAAGAACGGATCACCCTCACACAACACAGCCACATCACGGCCTGCATCCAATTCCTTGGCAATTTCGGCGCTATATTTATCGTACACATCATTGGCCGGATAGCGCCCCGGTACCATGGGGGTTTCAATCACAATCTCTTTTTGCTCACCGAGAAGGTGCCCTGCCACGATGGAACGGGCCAGACTATCTTGATTTTCCGGCGCAGGATAAGCAATTACCGGAGCTGCCTGAAGGATCTTTAACGCCTTAAGCGTAATTAAATCCGGATCGCCCGGACCGATGCCCAGACCATAAAGCGTACCAACCATTTTGACTTATTCCTTCACGATGCATAATTGCAAGACAGGGGCCATGGGTTTTAAGGCCGTCAGTCTGCCGACATTTTCTTCGCGCGAGACTGCAACGCGCACCAGCCGCCCGCCAAATTTGGACTGAAAATGCAACATTTCTCGCTCAGCCTCAAGTGTTACTGTATTGGCGACCAATCTTCCCCCGACCAGCAAGGCATTCCAGCAACTTTCCAAAAGGCCAGGTATCGAAATCCCACCCCCAACAAAGATGGCATCCGGTGTGGGCAAACCATCCAGCGCATCAGGTGCGCGACCATCCACAATTTCCAATGTCGGCACACCAAAGGCCGCACCGTTATGGGCAATCATAGATCGGCGTTGATCATTTTGTTCAATGGCAATGGCTTGGCAAGTTGGATGACTACGCATCCATTCAATCGCTATTGATCCGCAACCAGCCCCGACATCCCACAGCAATTCACCGGGTTGCGGAGCAAGTGTTGATAGGGTCACGGCGCGCACTTCGCGCTTGGTGAGCTGCCCATCATGTTCAAACAAATCATCATCCAGACCTGTGGTTAGGGGCAAACGGCGTGCACCTTTTTCGGCCACACATTCCAGTGCGATGGTATTTAAATCTGCTGTCTTGGCCGTCCATCCTGTCGCCGTGCCGAACAATTTATTTTCCTTCTCCCCACCCATATGTTCAAAGACAGTAATTTTGGATTGTCCATAGCCATATTTTGCCAAAAGGTCTGCCACTTCCAGCGGAGATTTACCATCCCGGCTGAGGATTACTATTTTTACACCTGGTGCGACATAACGATTAAGCGTTTCCAACGCGCGACCATGAATGGTCATACAGACACAATCCGGGATCGCCCAGCCCATTCGTGCCGCAGCCAGTGAAAAGGCCCCGCATGTGGGGTGAACCTGAATGTCATCCTTATCAATATGGCGCAATAAGGTTGTGCCGATGCCAAACCACAAAGGCTCCCCCGTTGCCAGAACGCAGATTTCTTTATCTTTATTGGCCTTAATCTCGTCAATTCCATGGTTCAGCCCCACCCCCCATGAGATTTTACGCACAGAACTTTCGATCATCTCCAGATGACGTTCCCCGCCAACCAGAATGTCAGCGCCATCGATCAGACTTTTCACAACGGGGCTAAGCCCTTCAAGACCATCTTCACCAATGCCGATAATATGGATCATTGTGTAATCCCCTTTTTCGCCAATGCATTTAAAGCCGATGCGGCAATGGCGCTGCCACCACGACGCCCACGCAGTGTAATGTATGGTACGCCCAGATCATCCGCCAATGCGATCAATGTTTCTTTCGATTCCATCGCGCCCACAAAGCCCACCGGACAGGCCACGATCAAAGCTGGTTTTTCAAACCGTCCGTCCAATATGCCTTGGATCAAGTGAAAAAGTGCCGTTGGTGCATTGCCGATCACGACAACAGACCCTGCCAGCCAGTCGCCCCAAAATTCAACAGCGGCTGCGGATCGGGTGGTGCCGATTTCTTCTGCCATAGCCGGTGTTCTGGCATCGTTCAATGTGCAAATGACGGCATTATTATTAGGCAGACGTTTACGGATAATCCCATGGGAAACCATTTCCACATCGACCAGAACCGGGCAGCCTTCTGCCAAGGCTTTGCGCCCAATAGTCGCCGCCCTGTCACTATAGGCAATATCAACGCCCACATCCACATCCCCACAAGCATGGATCATGCGAATGGCGACATCCTGCATGTCATCATCAAAACCAGATACATCGATATCCTGCTCGATCATCTCTTGGGATTTTTTGTAAATATCATTGGGTTTTTTGATGTAACTGGAAAGCCACTCCAGCGCCTGATCTCTGTCAGATTTCCCAACGCCCAGAACCCAGCCTTCAAAATGAACGACACGGTCCACATCATCAGCCCCAATATCTTCGGCCCCTGAAAACAGTTCAGCCAATTCACCCAGCATATCAAGTTGGGCATAATGACGCGCCATAGTACGCACCTGTAGGGCATCCTTGGGGAGATCAGGGTGGGGCATGACTTTAATTTGCGAAGGATAAATTTCTGCCAGCGTAATATCGCCAAGATGATCCGCACTTAAGCCCGTTTCAAAAGGCCAGATCTTTATGTGATCGGCCAGCCAGGGGTGACGGCGCAACCCTTCCAGCCGTGCAATACCCATCATAGTTTGTGACCCAACACAGCCAGTGCCCAGCAACTGCCATACAGGTTTTACACCAGAAATTCGCTGTTCACACAGGCGCATTTCATTGGTTAGCGGGTTCATGTAAGGTTTTTTGCTTTCCAGAAATTCACTTTGTTGCGCCTTCGGGCACCCCCAAAAGGGACCTGCCGTTCCGCTGAGTTTCTTATTAAAATCAGCCGCGACTTCAAAACGATTGTTGTGATTATCCGCCCCATCCTTGATGCGTGCGCCCAATTGTTTCCACACCCCGTCCCAACGAAGCCCCAGACTTTCGCCAAAATCTTTGGGGTAACCAAAGGCAAAATCGCACCCGACCAACACCTTTTGCCCGCGCGCGACCATGTCACTCAGCAGATCAGCTAAGTCGGTCATTGCTTCTTCGCGGGTTTTTGGATTTTTCAGAAACCGTTCAACCAACTTGCCGTCAAAGCGTTCAATCAGACAATACCAGATGCTGTCTGCCCCAGATTTAGGGGTAGATGCGGCCGACCAGTCGACCATGACATAGCTGTCAAATAGATAAGGCATCTATCACCTCAGTTCATATTCACCTTAGACCGTATGTTTTCCTGCGTAACCAGGAATTTCCTAAAGTGAAGAACCTGAAAAGATCCCTGCTTTCGCAGGGACACAGGTGTTATTTGTCATCCCCATGATCGTGGGAATGCCCATGGTCGTGGTGATGGTGATGGTGGTGACCATGATGATGGTGGTGGTGGTCCCCGTCTGTGCCAATCCCCATCACATGATGGTGGTGACCAACTTGAGCTGTCCCCACATCACCTTCATAACCGATGATCTGTTCACGATATTTACAAAGCTGACAGTTCATATTGTTTTCACCCGTCAGCATTTCTTCAACGCGATCCACAAAAGTATCGATCACCAACGGATGATCTTTCAAGTACCCCGCTTTAACAAATTCAATATCAGGATGATTTGCAGCGACTTCATCTGTTTGATCGTAAATACGGCGCACCAAGATACCTGTAAACAAGAAGTAAGGGATCACAAGAATACGTTTGTAGCCCAGTTTTGTCGCATGCTCTATCCCTTCTGGGACGCGCGGAAATGCCACGCCGGAATAACAAACTTCACCCCAGCCGAACCCCATGCCTTCCCATAACATGCGCATGACTTTATGCACGTTGGAATTGGCATCGCTGTCATTGGTGCCACGCCCGACAACCATCAACAATGTATCTTTGCGATCCACTTCGCTATCACAGGCAGCTTCGGCTTCTTCAATGCGTTGTTTACACACTTCAAGCAAACGGCGATCAACAGCAAGGTCGCGCCCGAAACGCACATCCAGATCTTTATGTTCGGCGGCGAAATTATTGATCTCGCTCGGCAGGTCGTTTTTCACATGGCCTGCGGCAAACAACATACCCGGTACACAAAGAATTTGTTTGGCCCCTTGTTCCACCAGCTTATCAAGCCCTGTGCGGATAATCGGTGTGGCAAATTCCAAAAAACCGCTTTCGACCATACGATCGGGAAAACGTTCGCGCAGGTTCTTTGCCAAGAGGTTAAATTCTTCAACGGCGCCATCATCGCGGCTGCCATGACCACAAATCATAATTGCGGGGGTATCGGACATGAAAGTCTCCTATTCCTAAAAAAATCCTGCCTTACAGCATCAGATCACTGGCCCTGCCCTACAGCATCGAACCACTCGCCCATTGATGTAGCGGTTGGAACACTCTAGAGCAAGGAGATTATTGGGTTGATAAAACCGTTTCATAACCTATTTCAATAGAAACAGGAGATTTAATGATTGATATTTCTACCCTAGAAAACTGGCAGACCGTCACAGACAGGGACGCCATCACCCGCACCTTTGTCTTTCAAGACTTCAAACAAGCCTTTGCCTTTATGACGCAATGTGCGCTCAAGGCCGAGCAGATGGACCATCATCCCGAATGGTTCAACGTTTATAACAAGGTCGAAGTCACACTGACCACCCATGATACGGGTGGTGTCAGCGACAAAGATATCATGCTTGCAAAATATATGAATGAATTGGCTTAAAAAAAAATGTCATCCCGACTTTCAGGCCGGGATGACATTTTGTCGCTTATTTTTCTTCCAAACGTTTTTCCAACGCATCACAAACGGTGCGCAGGACTTTTAAGCGGGCGAACTTTTTATCGTTGCCTTCAACCAAGGTCCAAGGGGCTGTGGTCGTGCTGGTTTTTTCCACCAGATCATTGACAGCTTCCTCATATTCAGCCCATTTTTCGCGGTTGCGCCAGTCTTCGTCTGTTAGTTTCCATTGTTTCCAAGGGGTAACTTCGCGCGCTTTGAAACGGGCGAGTTGTTCATCCGGGTCAATATGAATCCAGAACTTCAACAACACTGTGCCATGATCCACAATCTGTTCTTCAAAATCCACAATTTCGCCATAAGCCCGGCGCCATTCATCTTCGCGGGCAAAGCCTTCACAACGTTCGACCAGAACCCGGCCATACCAGGACCGATCGAAAATCGTAATCCGCCCGGCGCGCGACATATCCCGCCAAAAGCGCCAAAGATAATGATGGGCACGTTCTTCATCATTAGGGGCGGCAAAGGGCAAAACCTTATAGCTGCGCGCATCAAGGGCAGAGGTAATACGCCGGATATTCCCCCCCTTGCCCGCAGCATCACTACCTTCAAAGACAAGAATGCTAGAAACCCCTTGATCCGATGCTTTGCGGGCCAACTGATTGAGGCGGCCTTGCAGTTCTTTCAATTCTTTTTTGTAGCTGGCTTTTTCAACGGTTTTCGTCATATCCAGACGACTTAGAACCGTCGGATACGGCAGTTGTTCAACCGGGGCATCTCTATCTTTTTTCTTTTTAACAGGTTTATTCTCTGCCTTTTGCGCCTGTTTCAAGGCATCTTGAGCTTCAAGTTCAATGGTCCGCTGGGCTTTATGGCGCACAATGGCATCGCGCACCTGTTCAGCCACGGTCAGGGACGCATATTTTATGTCTGCCCCTTCAACAATAGACCAAGGTGCATGACCTTTTGATGTGCGCATGATCAAACGTTCAGCAGCTTCAACGAACTTGTCGTACATTTTCCAATGTTTCCAGTCCGTCTTGGTCACCCGCCATTTTTGCAAATCATCTTTTTCCAACTTTTTCAGGCGCTTTTTCTGTGCATCTTTACCCAGATGCATCCAGAATTTAAGGATCAAAGCCCCATCATCGGCCAATGTCTTTTCAAAGATTTTAATCCGGTCAAGACGTTCATCATAATCCGCCTGATCAATCTCCCCATAGGCATGGTCAATAAACGGGGCACTATACCAACTGCTCAGGAAAATACCGATCTTGCCTTTCGGGGGCAAATCGCGCCAATAACGCCAATAACGTGGCCGTTCGGCTTCTTCGTCGCTATGACGAATATAGGCGTTGTTGTCGATCCAGCGCGAATCCATCCATTCGTTCAACAGATTAACCGTTGTGCCTTTACCTGCGCCATCAACACCAGCCATCACAATGATGACGGGAAAATCGCATTTGCGTAATTCTTGTTGTATTTCAAGTAGTTCAATACGAAGCGACTGGACTTTTTCATCATAGTCTTTCTTGCTGATTGAACGACCTAATTCTGCAGTTTCGAACATGTTACCCCTCCAAAACCTTGGATACCCCTTTGTCATAAAAGAGTAACCCATGTTTTTAGAAACAGCAAACAGCAAGGTGGCTGGGATCGGATTTTGCCTGCTTTTTCAATTGTGCGATGGCGTTATCCAATTCTTCAAAGCTCGGGGTATTTTCCGCACGATCGACTTTTAGTTCGATCAGGGCGGCACTACAGCTCATCAACGGGAAACGGCGCGGATTCCCGTCACGGTCTTTGCCTTCCAAAAAGCCTTGTTCACGGGCCACAGCATCATAAAAACTGACCACATCATCGGCAAACTTAGCCAATAAACTGGTCACTTGCCGTTTGACCGCTTCAAAATCTTCGCTGTGGATACCGATAAAGAAATCATCCCCGCCGACATGCCCCAAAAAGGCCGTTTCGCCCACAAAGGTTTTGCGCATCAGTTCTGCAAACAACAAGATCGCGCGATCCCCTTGGCGAAAACCATAGGCGTCATTAAAGGCTTTGAAATTATCCAGATCCATATAAACAAGAACGCTCGGCTCCATACATTGTGAAACCGCGTCACTGACAAAATCGGAAATGGAAGAATTGCCCGGTAATTTGGTCAAAGGGCTGCAATCACGGGCCTGTGCCAGATTATTTTCATTAATGACACGCAGTAATGACGACGCCGACAAGAAACCAAGATAGCTGAAATCCTTAACCAGAATGACCCCTTCCGGATTTTCTGACAGACTGTAATTTTTCAAGATTGCATCGGTTCCGGCCTGAATATCCGCGACAGGACAAGGGCTTAGGAATTTACGTAAAGTAAGCCCCGCGCCACGGTTGGCAATCAAATCTTTGCCAAAAGGCGAATAAGTGTATTCTTTCAGCGCATGTTCATGCACGATCCCTAACGGGCTACCACTTTCATCCACGATGGGAAAGAAAGTCAAATCCTTGTTACTGCGAAAGGCTTCAAAAACCATCTGCATATCGTCATCAATCCGTAAAGGCGGGCGATATTCAATCTGTTCGTAAATAATGTTGGTTTCTTCGCTTTCGCCCGTTTTCTGACGTCGTCCAAGAGTCAACACTTCCTGATACTGTGTTTGCAGAGCCTGCGGGTCCAGTTGCGGGTAGCAGATGAAGAAACCCTGCACCAGATCACAGCCGATTTCTTTACAAACGCGCAATTGATCTTCAGTTTCCACGCCTTCTGCAATAACAAAGATGCCAAGCACATGGGCAAGGTCTGTAATGGTAGAGACCATTAGCTTTAGCTTTTTATCTTTGTCAATTCCGCGGATCAAAGCACCATCAATTTTGATGTAATCTGGCTGGTGTTCATGCAACAATTTCAAACCGGAATAGCCCGAGCCAAAATCATCAATCGCCGTGCTGTAATCTTCCCCGCGATAACGTGCGAGGTTCTGTTCTGCCATTTTCATTGACACTTCATGGCGTTCAGAAATTTCCAGACACAAAATCGCAGCCGGCAAATCATATTGTTTTAACAGGGCCTTGGTGCCGCCCCGAAAATAATCAGGTGACGTAATGATCCGGTTATCCAAATTGTAAAATAAGCGGGTGCGGTGATTGCGCGGCAGTTTGGAAAATTTGGCAATAACCCGTGCACGGATCATCATATCGAAACGATGTAAGATTTTCAGTTCATCCGCACGATCAAACAAGGCAAAGATTGTCGCAACATCCATCTTGGCATGATGACGTAACAAGGCTTCATAGCCAAAGACGGTACCATTATGGATGTCCACAATAGGCTGAAAGGCAAAATCCAGAACCCGTTTGGCATTTTCCAGAAAAGCTTTTGCCTCATCTGATGGATTTTCATGGCCTAATGGCGCAATATCGTCAAAATCAAACATATGAACATCCATGAGGTTGCGCGCAGAAAAGTCCAACTTAAGCCTCTACAAGTGCCGTGAAACTGCCCTAAGAATGTTCAAATGCACATCGGGGTCAACAGAATAAGGGGGCATGTCACAAGAGTTTCATCAAATTGAAACACAACTGTTAGAACTTGAACCCCAACAGGTTAAATAAATAGCTAAACTTCTCCTTTGCCTTTGCAAATATTTTGTTCATAGTATTTGCATGGAACAGATAGTTTACGAATCGATGTCCGTCGGCATCAAGGATCAGGTCAACCTGTTGGCCAGCATGACAGCGGAATTCGCCAACACCTTAAATGTAGACGAAACCCTGCAACGCGCCTTGCCGCAAATCACCGATTATCTGAAGGCGGAAGGATCAGCCGTTTTCCTGCTAGATGAAACCACACAGGTCATCACATGTGTAGCTTGTTATGGTGCAACCGAAATCACTGGTCTGACACTGGAATATGGACAAGGCATCGTTGGCAAATGCGTTGCCACCAATGAAGGCGCGTTGGTGCGAGATGTCAAAAATGATCCCGATTTTTATGGCGCTGTGGATAATCAGACAGGTTTCACCACCCGCTCTATACTGTGTGCCCCCCTTAGCGTGAAAGACCGCTGTGTCGGCGCAATAGAGCTGGTCAATAAGAAAAATCAGGATGATCTGTTCGAAGAAACCGATCTCAAAATTTTGGAAACCTTATCAGCATCTGCTGCGCTGGCCGTAATCAATGCGCGCATGGCCAAAGCGTTGGTCGAACAGGAACGGGTAAAACGGGAATTGGAACTGGCCGCCGATATTCAACGCCGTTTCCTACCTGATCCCAGCAACGCACAAAATGACCAATCGCAGATTTGCGGTGTCAACAAGGCGGCGCGCGGTGTCTCCGGGGATTTCTTTGATTATTTTACCTTGCCTGACGGGCGGATATATTTTGCCTTAGGCGATGTGTCGGGAAAAGGCATTAACGCCTCATTATTGATGTCAAAGACTGCCTCACTTTTTCGCTGTCTGGGCAAAACTGTACGCGACCCCGGCAAACTTTTGGGCCGGATCAATGCTGAACTGTGTGAAACGGCGGCCCAGGGTATGTTCGTCACCATGGTTGCAGGCCTTTATGATCCAAGACCCGGATGTGAAGGCATGATCCGTATTTCCAATGCGGGACATGAACCCGTGTTGCTTTATTGTGACGATGAATTCAAAACCTTTGGCGCCAGTGGCCCGCCCTTAGGGATCGTTCCGCCCCTGCCCGGTGAAGATGGTGCCTATGAAGAAGAACAGATTTTCCCAAATCACGGATCGCTCTATATCTATACCGACGGGCTGACCGAAGGTTATACAAAAAGCGGGGACCCGCTGGAAGATAAGGGCGTACAAAAAATTTTACGTGACCATTCAGACGCGAGTCTGCCCACCCAGCTGGAATGTCTGGTCTCGGCCGTTTCCCATCCCGGCATGAAACTACGCGATGATGTTACCGTTCTTGCCCTGACCGATTCGCAGCGCCCCCTAGAGGATAAACAGCACACAGAGGCGCACCATAGCGATGTGGAAGATGAAGAAAGTGATGGCGACTGGCTGATCGATTTCAAGTTCCCCGCGCAACCATCTTGGATGAAATTGGCGCGTGCCTGTGTGCGTGAATCCTGTGTCAAAGTTGGTTGTGATGACAGGCTGATTAATGACGTTGTTCTGGCCGTAGATGAAGCCTGTCAAAACGTCATACGCCATGCCTACGGCGGGCCAAGCGATGAAGAAATAGAATTGACCGTGCGTCATAGACCGGGCCGTTTAGTCTTTCGTTTGCGTGATTTTGCCCCTCTGGTAGAACCAAGTAAAATCAAACCGCGTGATCTGGATGATATCAGACCCGGGGGGCTAGGGACCCACCTAATTCAAGAGGTTATGGATGACGTAAGGTATCTTCGTCCGACACAAGGCGAAGGAAATCTGCTAAGACTTGTTAAAAACATCGACATAAATAAGGGCTAAAAAATGAATCTTGAGACACGTGAAGAAAACGGTGTTGTGATCTTTGAACTGGATGGCGAAGTGGACTTGGAAACCTCACCTCAGTTACGAGCGGCCTTGTTGCAACATGTCAATGCGGGCAAAGCCGTCTGCGTTGGCATGAAAGACGTGGCCTATATTGACAGTTCCGGCATTGCCAGTCTGGTCGAAGCCTATCAGAGCGGGCGACGCAACAGTACAGGTTTTGCCCTTGCCTCTATCAGTGACAGTGCACTGCGGGTTCTGCAACTGGCCAGATTGGACAAAGTTTTCACCATCCATGACACAATCGATGCAGCTGTGGGTGAATTAACCACCTAAGGGCACATTTACACTCGGGGATGACAAATATGAGCGAGCAAGAGGCCAAGCAAGGTCCCATCGCACAAAGGGTCGAAAATATAGGACGTCGCACCATGGTCGGTGTCGGCGTTATTGGATATTGTGCAACCCTCGTATGGGAAAGCCTCTATTGGGCTGTGCTGGGCAAGTCCATGGGGCAACCGGTCCGCCTCAGGGCTGTGGTGGACCAAATGATGGAGATCGGCATCCGCGCCATCCCGATCGTTGCGCTATTGGCACTGGCTGTGGGTATGATGCTCGCCATTCAGGGGATTTATACCCTGAGCATCTTTGGGGCTGAATCCCAAGTTACCTATGGCATTGCATTTTCTGTCGTGCGGGAATTTTCTCCCCTTATTACCGGTATTCTGGTTGCCGGACGCTCCGGTTCTGCCCTGGCCGCGCGCATCGGAATTATGACCATCAACCAAGAAGTCGATGCCTTATCCGTCATGGGGATCAACCCGGTGCGCTTTTTAGTGGCACCGGCCATGTTTGCCATGCTCATTATGATGCCGTGCCTGACCTTTCTTTCTGATGTGGTCGGCTTGATGGGCGGCGGGCTTTATGTCGCGCTTGATCTGAAAATCAGCTTGTCGGCATACTGGTCCGATATCTTGAAAATTATCAGCAATGGCGATTTAACCCATGGACTGATGAAAAGTGTGCTGTTTGGGGTTCTGATCGTCATCATTGGCGTTGCCAATGGTGCTGGGGTACAAGGCGGGGCCGAAGGGGTAGGCAAAGTCACCACGCGTGCGGTGGTTCAATCGATCTCTGCCATCGTTATTACCGACATGTTCTTTGCTTTCATGGTGACACGATGACAAAACCAACCGCAGAAGAAATCATGAAACGTGACAAGGTCATCGATGTAGAAGACCTTGTCACCCATTATGGCGAGCGCATGATCTTAAAAGGCATTTCCATGGATGTGCGCGAAGGCGAGATCATGGTGATTATGGGCGGGTCGGGTTCCGGTAAATCAACGCTGTTGCGCCACCTCATGAGCCTTGAATCGGCAACTTCCGGGAAAATGAGCCTGCTGGGGAAAAATATTGCAGATCTGTCCTTAAAGGAAACTTACGATTTGCGTAAAAAAATCGGTGTCGCCTTTCAGGGCGGGGCGCTTTTTTCCTCTATGACTGTTGGGGAAAATATCAAACTGCCGTTGCGCGAACATACCGATCTGGATGAATTCACCATGGACATCATGGCGCGCATGAAGCTGGAAGTGGTCGACTTGGCAGGCTTTGAAGATTTGACCCCCAGCGAGCTATCAGGGGGGATGTTAAAACGTGCTGCCGTTGCCCGTGCCATTATCATGGACCCAAAATTATTATTCTTTGATGAACCCAGTGCCGGGCTGGACCCTGTGGTTGCCGCACAATTGGATGAATTGATCTTGCGTCTGCGTGATGCCATGGGGATGTCCATCGTTGTCGTCACCCACGAACTAGACAGCGCCTTTCGCATTGCGGACCGCATCACCATGCTGGATCAGGGAAATATCTTGATGGTGGGGACACCAGAAGAGATGAAAGCCTCTGACAATAGCCGTATTCAGAATTTGTTAAACCGCAGGATCGAGGAAGCAGAACTTGATCCCGACGCCTATCTTCGTCGCCTAACCGGAGAGGACACCAAATATGAGCGCCCTTAAAAATGCCAAGCTGAACTATATGATCGTTGGCTCGTTCGTTGTTGCCAGTATCGTCGGGCTGATCATCGCCGTTGCCTTGCTCACCGGGCGAACCGGTGCAGTGGATACCTATTATGTTATTTACAATAAGGTTCAGGGGATCAAATACGGCACACAAGTGGTCTATGAAGGCTATCCTGTGGGTCAAATTGAAGACATCATCCCGGAAAAACAAGATGGGCGCATGCGTTTTAAAATTCAGCTCAGCATTGCCGAAGGCTGGGACATCCCGCAAGACAGTTTTGCTTCCGTGTCTTCCGCAGGTCTTCTATCTGCCCTGACCATTAATATTCGCGCAGGTGAAAGCTCAACCGTCTTAAAACCGGGTGATACAATTGCGGGGATAGAGAATGCCGATATGTTTGCAGCCATGTCTTCATTGGCTGAACAGATCAGTTCCCTGATGGAAACGGATGTACGTCCCTTATTGTTAAACCTGAATACCGCTGTCGATAATGCAGCCATGCTTCTGGCTGAAGACGGCAGTGAAATGACGGGCATTATGAAAAACATTCTCCACGACATTCAGGAGAAAACCCCCGTCATTGCAAACAACCTGAATAGTTTCAGCAAATCACTGGATAGTTCCGGTGCGGAACTGTCACGCATCCTTTCCGCGGATAACCGCAAAAAAATCAATGCGACCATTGATGATCTGGGCAGCCTGAACACGACCATTTCAAAAGCTAACAATATGATCGGCAATATGGATAATCTGGTCAGCGACAGTAAACCGGAACTGGAAAAGGCTGTTGCAGATTTACGCTTTGTGATGGAAACTCTGTCGCGGCATATTGATACGATTTCACAAAACCTGGAAGGCACCAGCCGCAACCTTTATGAATTCAGTCGTCATATCCGCCAAAACCCGGGTCTGTTGCTGGGCGGCACACCGCCTGCGGCCAAAGCAGAATAAGAAGGACAAAAACAGATGAAAAAAATAACTTTCCTGAAATCCCTCTCTTTTGGCGCTATTGCGTTGATGATGGCGGCCTGTGCCCAGCCTGAATTACCGCAAGATAATTTTTACCGCCTTGACCTCAGCCAACCTACTGCAAGCACACCTGTCTTGGATGGCGTTTTGGAAGTGGATCGTTTCCGCGCGGACGGTTTAATCTCCGGTCGTCCCCTTGCCTTTACGGAAGGCAAAGGTCATCTGTCGGAATATCATTATCACTTCTGGGTCGAACCCCCTGTAGATATGCTGCAAGATGCGATGGTGAAATATCTACGTACCGCCAATGTTGCAACCCATATCGTCACACCAGAACTACGCATGAATGCCGACTATTTCCTGACAGGAAAAATCATGCGTCTTGAACGCGATTTAGCCAACGGTACCAAGGTTGCTGTAGAACTGGAATTGGGACTGAAACGCACTCGTGATGATAAAATCCTTGTATTGAAAACCTATAATCGACTATTGGATCAGTCATCCAGTGGTGTCAATGGGGCTGTGCGTGCCATTGAAATCGCCCTTGGTGAGATATACGCCGAATTTTTAAACGATGTGAGATAACCTGTGCCGAATAAACCAGTCCGCCGCCGCCGGGGCCGCCATACCCCAAAAGCCAAACCCCAAAACCTGCCAAAAGGCATAATTGAACTGTCTATTCTGGCAGTGGGGGCAAAGGGCGACGGATTGGCCAAAGATGATAACGGACGTGATTATTTTGTCCCTTACGGCATCACGGGCGATGTGGTCGATGCCAAAGTCGTTGATAAAAGGGGCGATCATTATGTTGCTGAAATCCAAAAAGTCGTCACACCGGGTCCGCAGCGCATCGATCCGCCCTGTCCTTATTTTGGCAAATGCGGTGGCTGTAGCCTGCAACATCTTGACAGTATCCTTTATCGCCAATGGAAAAAAGAACGCGTTGCTGAAAGCCTAAGTCGAAGTGGGATTGCATCTGATCTCGACTCTGCGATTTTGGTGGGGCCGGGACAGCGCCGCCGAGCCTCTTTTGCGGTGATGAAAAAAGGAAAAAAGATTGTATTTGGCTTTAATGCGCGCGCCAGCCATCGCATTGAAGAGATCGATCACTGTCTCTTACTCACTCCGGAACTGGATAAAATGGTCATGGTTCTCCGTGACCTTATGCCCCATATTATGAAACAGGAAGGTCGCGGCGATGTCATCATTAATGCCCCCGGTGGCCCCTGTGACATCGTTTTTGCCCTGCCCGGCCGCCTTGAACTGAAAGCCCATGAAATATTGGTCGGTTTTGCCGATAAATACGATATCGGACGTTTATCCTGGCAAGAAAATGGCAAGGGCGAAGCGGAGGTGATCCTGCAACGAACAGCCGTCACCACACGCTTTGCCAGCACCGAAGTCGAACTGCCGGCGCAACCGTTCCTGCAACCCAGTAAACAAGGCGAGGATGCACTTGTGAATCTTGCAGTCTCTGCCTTGTCAGGCAAAGAAAAGAAGATCCTCGACCTCTATGCGGGCTGTGGCAGCTTCACCTTTGCCCTAGCTGAAAAAGCCATCGTTCATGCAGTTGAAAGCAACGCAGCTGCCCTTAAAACGCTGGAACTTTCAGCCGGACGCAACAAAATGGGCGGGCGCATCACCACCGAAGTGCGTGATCTATCGCGCCAGCCTTTGATGGGGAAAGAGCTTGAAAAATATGACGCAGTCCTGTTCGATCCACCGCGTGCCGGGGCCAAAGAACAGGCCGAAGAAATTGCCCGTAGTGATATCCCGCTGGTCATCGCCATTTCCTGCAACCCGGCAACTTTTGGGCGTGATGCGGCCGCATTGATCGAAGGCGGTTACAGGCTTGAAAAAGTCGTTCCGGTAGACCAGTTCACTTGGTCTGCCCATGTGGAAGTCGCAGCTATTTTTAGAAAATAGAGGGTTTATTTGCAGTTTTAAGGTGTTAATATCCTTCCAAATCAGGAGGGAGTTTTATGCATTTAAAAAAAATTATTACAGGTTTATCTTTAATTATCGCGCTAAGTGCCTGTCAGACCCAACGAAATATGGAATTTAGCGAATGGCGTGCTGTTGACGCCGAAAATGCTGACTTAAATATTGCAGAATTTTCGCCCGTTAAGATCACTTCGATCGCTTTACAGGATCGAGATAACCGGGTGCGCAATAGCAAGTATCATTTTGAAGGAAAAAATGGGATTTTACAGGCTCAGCGTGTGATGGGGGCGTGGTTTAATGTGCAAACGGAAAATGAAATTCGCAGTAAGGATGCCATAAACAAACTGGCAAAAAACGCAAATCTCACCCTCCATATTGATGAAAGCTCGGTTCAAAAAATCAATCATCGCTCACAAAAGTCTATTGGCTATTATGCTTATGGAACAGTCGTTGGCATGCAAGAGGAATGTATTGTCGCCTACGGTGGGTACCGCTTACGTCCCACGGCCTATGATAATGATATGAATTATGTAGATACGGTTATTGATTTCTTATATTGCGCCAAAAATGTGCGCAAAAAAGATTTCAACAAAATGTTTCGTAATTTAAATTTGAACTAAGTTACGCTTTCGAACAGGACCCGCCGCCTAGAACGCAGAATTTAGCACAATGGGGGTGGTTGAGTTTGACTTCTTTATCAGCCTTGGAAAGTTCTGTTCCCATTTCGAATTTTTCATCATATGGCAGCAAGGTGCAGGGAACCACGACCGGGCTTTCTGCTCCTTTGCGTTTGATGATCATGCGTGAAGTCGCACACATCATTGCATCCGGCTGCACGCCTAAAATATCCCAGCAAGCTGTCGTGATTTCAGGGACATCGACCTGTTCATCCATTTCTGGAAACAGCACCAACGCCATCGGGTCATCGGCATCAACAGGGATGTTTTCACGAGCAAACATATCCTTGTAGCCTGCACGTTCCGTAGCCTCGTCTTCGCCCCAAAGGGTGCGTCCGGCGATGGCGAGATTAAACTTGTTCTGTGCCAGCCAAGACAGCCCTTTGATCATGGGCGCCCAGCTGTCAGCACCGCGTAGTTTTTCATGATCTTCCTTGATGTAATGATCAATGGAAACCCGCAAAGAAAGCTTGTCGCCAAAGCGTTCTTTCAAGGACAAAAGCGCATCTTGTTTATGGTGCAGCGGCTTCATAGCATTGCTGAGGACAAGAACGTTAAACCCGGCTTCCAGACAATCGCTCAATATTTCGATGATATCCGGGTTCATGAAGGGTTCACCTCCTGTGAAGCCGATTTCGTTGACATCCATATCATGAGCTTTGATCTCATTCAGATAACTGCGCACCTCAATAGCCGTAATATAGGCGAGACGGTCATTTTTAGGGCTGCTTTCCATATAACAGCCTTGGCAGGTGATGTTGCACAGGCTCCCGGTGTTGAACCACACGGTATGAAGGTGGGTCAGCGCGACAAGAGCGCGATCTTCGCCTTTAGCGGTAATGTCGGGATGTTCAAATTTCTGATATTGAATGTTCGTGTCCACGGGGCAACTTTCCTTTATCTTTTCTTATAAAAAAGACTACCGAACTGCACCCAAAAGGCCAATTCAAAAAAACGTGATCAAAAAAAGAGGACCCGACACGTCTGTCGGATCCCCTTTATATCGTGCCGCGCTTTTTTATGAAAACGCCAGCACGGCACGGATGCCTTGAATTTTATTTAATATGGTCTTAGGACGCCATTTCGGCACGGACCTGTTCGCGCAATTCGTCAATACAGACGCGATTACCCGCTTTTTCCATATGCCAGAAGGTCCAGCCGTTACAGGCCTGTGCTTCCTGCACCTTGGCTCCCACCTGATGAATGGAGCCGCGGAAATTAGCCGCACTTAGTGTACCATCGGCGCGGACCTTGGCTTGATAGCGCCCTTTAGCATCGGTCAATGTGGTGCCCGGCTCTAAAAGGCCACGTTCTAAAAGCGTACCGAACGGGATACGCGGGGCCTGACGTTTGGCTGGTGTCATCAATAGGCTTGTGTCGACCTCTGCTTTGATCGCTTTGATGCGTTTTTCCGCAACCTTGATGTAATCTGTTTCACGTTCCAGACCAATGAAGTTCCGGCCCAGTTTCTTGGCAACAGCACCCGTTGTCCCTGTGCCGAAGAACGGATCAAGCACAACATCACCGGGTTTACTGGAGGCCATAATTACCCGATAAAGCAGGCTTTCAGGTTTTTGCGTTGGGTGGGCTTTTTCGCCTTCCTCATTCTTCAGGCGTTCCCCACCGTTACAAATCGGCAGCAACCAGTCAGAACGCATCTGAACATCATCGTTAAAAGCCTTCATGGCTTCATAATTGAAGTTATATTTGCTCTTTTCCGATTTGGAACACCAGATCATGGTTTCATGCGCGTTGGTAAAACGACGGCCCCGGAAGTTTGGCATCGGGTTTGTCTTGCGCCAGATCACGTCATTGAGCATCCAATAGCCCAAGTCCTGAAGCGTCACACCGACACGGAAAATATTATGATAAGAACCGATCACCCAAATGGTGCCGTCGTCCTTAAGCACACGCCGGGCCGCTTTCAGCCAAGCTTTTGAAAATTCGTCATAGGCCTTGAAGCTGTCAAACTGATCCCAATGATCATCACAGGCATCGACCTTTGTATTGTTGGGGCGGTGCAAATCACCACCGAGTTGAAGATTATAGGGCGGGTCCGCAAAAATCAGATCGACTGATTTTTCCGGCAAGGCGTTCATCATCTCAATGCAGTCACCCTGCAAGATTTGATTAAGCGGTAATGTGTTTAGCGTTTTCATGACCCAAGTTATGGGCCGAATCGGGTTAAAAAATGTTTAACCTGTTGTTATTAAAGGGTAAACGAAAAGTTAACAAATATAGAAAAAGCCCTGAAATTCTGGCATTTCAGGGCTTAAAATTTGTTGAAATTATTTTGCAACAATAGGGGTCAAACCATATTTTTCAGCAGACGCTTGTAAACGACCATCCGTTTTGACGGTTTTCAGAAAATCATTCACAACCTTAAGCCAATCCGGTTCGCCTTTCGGCACGGCATAAGCATATGGTGTCGGGGCGAGAACCTCTTTCGGTTCCATTAAATGGGCCCAATTGGTTAATGCGGCCATGCGTTTGCCGTAAGGATAATCGGTCATAAAAACATCGGCGCGCCCGGATTCAACTTCCTGTTCGCGGGCTTTAAAGTTATCGACAACGGATAGTTCCGCTTCTTTCAAATAATCGCGCATGACCGGTTCCATATAGGTTCCCTTTTGCACAACGACAACATTGCCTGGCTGATCAATATCTTCCCATACTTTAATTGCCTCATTAGATTTCATGGAAATGGCGTAAATTCCACTGACCAGATGCGGTTCAGAAAAATCCATATAGGGTTTTCGATCATTGCGAACACCAACACCATGCATGGAAATATCGCATACGCCATTGGTCATATTCTCTTTAAGTTTACCGAAAGAGCTATCCACAAAGGTTAAACGAACATCCAAATCGTTGGCAAAAGCCTTTGCCATATCAACATCGATCCCTTCCAGCACCCCTGTTCTGGGATTGCGATAGGAAATGGCAAAATATCCCGGCCAAATACAGACCTTCAATTCATCATTTTGTTTGATTTTTTCCAATCGTGACATCTCGGCAGCATGGATCGTGCTTGTCACAAAAATTGAAAGAATAAGCGTGCTAAGAATCTTAAGCATAATTTACCCCTTATTTATTTTTGAATATTATAACCGAGGAGTAGTATAATAGAACCACAAACAATAACGATTGGCGATTTTCTAACTTAGACTGCCCCCTATTACGACAAATATCAATAAGGTTAAAACGTGCAAGACAGAAAATTTCGGATATTAAAGCGGGACCGTCCGCCGTATCTGCAATATGGCCTAGTTTCACTGGGTATTGTATTTCTGGTCTTCACTATGCTGGCAGCCAATCTAAACAACGAAATCCAAAATAAAAATCAGCTCAATACAGTCTATGCCCGCATGATCGAAGGCAGCATTACACGCACGCTTGAATCGGTCGAAAACAGTCTCTTTCCCTTATTAATGGAACTCAATGAAATAGAAACCACACCATCAGACCTTGAAAATCTTAAAAAGCGGATCAGTAATCAGATTTTTTTCGCCCCGCATATCCGCCAGATCGTCGTTTTAAAAAACGAACAACCCATTTTTGACAGCAATCATCTCTCCAAAGGGGAGGTTGATCTCTCTAAACTGAATTTCCCACAACAAGAAGTCAGCCATTATTCTGTCAATTTAAGAATTGGCAATCGGGTCAAGGGACGTTTCCTGCCGATTAAAGGCGAAACCGTTTCCCCCCACAATAACCGCAATCTGATCCCCATCCATCTGCAACGCCAGTTTATTGACAGAGTCGGCCAGTATTCAATTCTGGTTGCTGTGAACGCCAGTCACATTGAACGGATTTTCAAACGTCTGGACGTGGGTAATCTGGATGAACATCACCTGATGCGTTTGGACGGTCATCATTTATTGCAACAGGATCATTTATCCCGATATGACCATATCCATGCTGCCCTAAGCAAGCTTGTGGACGATGGGCGGGATGAAACCACTATTGAAATCAAAAAACATGGCTTTTTGACCTATCATGCCGCCATGCGCCTGTCGCCCAAATACCCTATGGCGATTGTCGTGTCCGCAGATCATATTCATACTGCCAGGATTTGGGTTCAAAATAACAAACATCTGATCCTTGCATTGGGTCTGGCAACGGTTGCTATTTTAGTTTTCGTCTTCTTTCTCTATCTCGATTTCCATCGCAATCGTCGTCTTCGAAAAGAAGTCCAACTGCTCTCCACCGCCGTTCACCAATCCCCGGTCACGATCCTGATCACAGACCGTGACGGCATCATTCAATATGCCAATACCGCTTTTGAAACCGTGTTTGGCTATAAAGAAAAAGACTGGGCAGGACGCACGCCCGGCATGTTAAAAAGCGGTCATTCGAACGATGAGGTCTATAAAGACCTTTGGGACACCATTAGACAAGGACAACCCTGGCAAGGGGAATTCTTGAATAAAACAAAATCTAATGACTTGATCCCGACAACCTCTGCCATTTCACCCGTGATTGACGAAGATGGCAACTTCACCCATATCGTTGGTATTCTGGCTGATATCAGCACACAAAAAGCCTTGCAGGAAAAGGCGCAAGAAGCCTCCCGTCTGGCGAAAAAAGCCAATGAGGCAAAATCCAACTTCTTAGCGACGATGAGCCATGAACTGCGCACACCGATGACAGGGATCCGTGGCATTATCAGCTTATTGCGCAGTCAGGATATCTCTTCAGAAGAAGCACAGATGTTCTTGAAAGATCTGGATCAATCGTCGAACGCTTTGATGTTTTTGCTTAATGACATTCTGGACCTGTCCAAGATTGAAGCTGGCAAATTACAGATTGAACACATCGCCTGTAACCCGGCTGAGATAATTACAACTATACTCCACCTCTTTCAAGACAATGCCGATCACAAAAGCATTGCGATCACCACCAATGCTGAAAATTATAAAAACATCTGGATTAAAACGGATAGCCTGCGTTTACATCAAATCATTTCCAATCTGCTCAGCAATTCCATCAAGTTCACGCAGCAAGGCCAAATCGATGTGCATATGAATGTACGTGAACTTTATGATGACCAGCTTGAACTAGAAATCAGTGTTCATGACACCGGGATTGGGATGAGTGAAGATCAGTTGGACAAAATTTTTGCCCCCTTCACTCAGGCAGATTCCAGCACAACACGTAAATATGGCGGTACCGGACTAGGACTGACCATCACCAAACAGCTATGCGAATTGTTAGAGGGGCATATTCGGGTCGTCAGTAAGGTCGGTAAAGGAACATCCTTTATCGTTACTTTGAAGGTGGAAAAAACCAGCCCACCGGAAGATAACACCCTTGAAAAAGTCAACTTTAGCAGCCTGAACATCTTGCTGGCCGAAGACAATCCCATCAACATCAAGGTGATTTCAACCATCTTGAAACGCAAAGGCCATAAAGTAACCTGCGCCCCCAATGGGAAAGTCGCCGTGTCTCAGGCGGCCCAGCAACCATTTGATGTGATTTTAATGGATATGCATATGCCGGAAATGGACGGAATGGATGCAACCCGCATCATCCGCGAAAGCTCCCCTGTTAATCAGAATACGCCGATCCTGGCTTTAACGGCAGACGCCTTCCCCGAACACCATCTAAAATATAAAGAGTGCGGCATCAATGACATCATCACCAAACCGGTGAAATGGGATCAGCTTGAACAGTCCATAGCCAGACATTTAAAATAATAATCTCTGTTTTCACAAGGACACACATTAAAAAACCATCTGCCGGGTAGGACAGATGGTTTTTATCAAAATCTTTTAAAATAAAGACTTATTTAGCACCCGTGGGTATAGGTCCCAAAATCATAATCATTTGGCGACCTTCCATCTTGGGCTGGTGTTCGACCTTGGCCACTTCAGTTGTGTCGGCTTTCACGCGATTGAGGATTTCCATCCCCAGTTCCTGGTGGGCCATTTCACGGCCACGATATCGCAAGGTTACTTTGACCTTGTCACCATTTTCAAGGAATTTGAAGACATTACGCATTTTCACGTCATAGTCATGTTGATCGATACCCGGGCGCATCTTGATCTCTTTGACCTGAACGACTTTCTGTTTTTTCTTGGCTTCGGCTTTTCGCTTTTGCGCTTCGTATTTGTATTTCCCGCTATCGAGAATTTTACAAACAGGCGGCTCAGCATTCGGGGAAACTTCGATCAGGTCGATCCCCGCACTTTTTGCCCTTTTGAGTGCCTCATCAATTGAGACAACACCAACCATTTCCCCATTTTCATCTACGAGCCGAACTTGCGGTGCGCGGATTTCTTTATTGACGCGTGGACCCTCTTGGGCCGGTTGCGCCTTCATCGGACGACGAGCTATTGAAATTCTCCTATATCTTGCCTACGTCAAAATGCACTTAACAAACGCCCTCAGGTACCCTGAGGAGCGCTTGCTTCGCCTACTAGTTTATCTACGACTTCATCAAGTGCAAGAATTTCTTGCGTTTTTCCACCTAATCGGCGCATAGCAACCGTACGATTTTCAACTTCTTTAGCGCCAACAACCAAAATTACAGGCACTTTTGCATGTGAATGTTCGCGGATTTTGTAATTAATACTCTCATTTCTGAAGTCTGTATCGCAAGTGAGCCCTTGCTTTTTCAGGGTATCACAGACTTCCTGAGCATAGTCGTTATGGTCACTGGTGATTGAAGCCACAACAACTTGTTGGGGAGCCAACCAAAGTGGGAAACGACCCGCAAAGTTTTCGATCAAAATACCGATAAATCGCTCAAATGAACCGAGAATCGCACGGTGCAACATAACCGGACGGTGTTTATGACCATCTTCACCGATGTAATCTGCGTTCAGACGTTCTGGCAAAACGAAGTCAACTTGCAATGTCCCACACTGCCAGTCACGACCGATGGCATCACGCAACACGAATTCCAGTTTCGGACCATAGAAAGCCCCTTCACCCGGATTCAAGGTCCATTCCAGACCTGCCGCTTCTGTTGCTTCTTTCAAAGCAGTTTCGGCTTTATCCCATGTTTCATCTGATCCTGCACGTACATCCGGGCGATCAGAAAACTTCACTTTGACATCTTCAAAGCCAAAATCTTTGTAAACGGACTTCAGCAGGTCACAAAAAGTCTTGGTTTCAGAGATAATCTGATCCGGGCTACAGAAAATATGGGCGTCATCCTGTGTGAAGGAACGTACCCGCATCAAACCATGCAAGGCACCAGATGGTTCGTTACGGAAACAAGATCCAAATTCTGCCATACGCAACGGCAGATCACGATAGGATTTCAGCCCTTGATTGAAGATCTGAACGTGACACGGACAGTTCATCGGCTTGATGGCAAGCACCTTGTCTTCTGCGCCTGTAATGAACATATTTTCACGGAACTTTTCCCAGTGACCAGAATCTTCCCACAGCTTGCGATCCACCATTTGCGGTGTGTTGACTTCCACATAACCGGCGTCTTCCAGACGGTCGCGCATGTAGCTTTGAACGGTGCGATAAATCTTCCAGCCATGCGGATGCCAGAAAACAGAACCGACAGCTTCTTCTTGAAAGTGGAACAGGCCCATTTCCTTACCAAGCTTACGGTGGTCACGCTTTTCCGCTTCTTCCAACATGTGCAGATACTGACGCAGCGCCTTTTTATCTGTCCAGGCTGTCCCGTAAATGCGTTGCAGCATTTCATTGTTTGAATCGCCACGCCAGTAGGCGCCTGCAACCTTCATCAATTTAAAAGCTTTACCCAGCTTGCCCGTAGACGGCAGGTGTGGGCCACGGCACATATCAAACCAATCGCCCTGACGATAAACGGTAACGTCTTCGTTTTCAGGAATGGATTCAATAATCTCGGCTTTATAAAGTTCGCCCATTTCTTTAAATTTGGCGATCAGTTCATTTCGATCCCAGACTTCGCGTTCTATAGGCAGGTCCCGATCAACGATTTCTTCCATACGCTTCTGGATTTTTTCCAGATCGTCTTCGGTAAAAGGCTTTTCAGTGGCAAAATCGTAATAGTACCCATTTTCAATGGCCGGACCGATGGTCACTTGCACATTGTCATAGAGTTCCTGCACAGCCTGAGCCATCACGTGAGCTGCATCGTGGCGTAAGAGTTCAAGCGCGTCTTCATCCTTGGCCGTGACGATGGACAATGTCGTGTCTTCGGTCAATTCCAAAGACAGATCCTTCATTTCCCCATCGATACGGATGGCCAATGCCGCTTTGGCAAGGCCGGGTCCAATGTCAGCCGCCACTTGGGCGCCAGTCACTGAACCATCAAATTCACGGACGGAACCGTCCGGCAAGGTAATCGCGACCATTGATCTCGCACTCACTCTTTCTTAAAAATTTCATCAAGAGAGGCAAAGTAGCGAGATTGCGCAAACTGTCAAGGTAAACTGCGCTTTTGCCTTAGGATTAATGCCTTTTATTCAGACTTTCTGATATGGATGACAAATTCGACTCCAGCGAATTTGTGGTGGCAAGCTTTTCATTCTCGCTAGTCTGGCGTTCGTGAACCAAAATACCAAGATAGGTAAACAACACCAATGTGATGGCGACCAAAACGCCAATCATCTTTAATTCATCCTTTTTTGAAAGGTCGTACAGGTGATCATGCATAGCCTTTCTCCTTAAAAACCATAGTTATTTAGAATAATTACAGACTTTAACGAATCTGGCTGTGACGGCTGTCACCATACGGCAGATTAAAAAAATAATGTGCCCCTGCGAAAACAGGGGCCATGTCAAATCATACAAGGTAGAAAAGGCTCCTGTTTTTACAGGAGCACAAAGCTTAAATACTCAACGACAGTTCAATATATTTTGCCCGCAATTTCTGGGTTATCTCACCTGGTGTGCCATCGCCAATGACCGCGTCATTGATTTTGATAACGGGCATGGCAAAGGCTGATGCAGAGGTAAAGAAAGCTTCTTTGGCGTTATAGGCTTCTTCTGGAGTGAAGGGGCGCTGTTCAACCACCATGCCTTCTTCTTCGGCCAACGCAAGAACAGATCGACGTGTGATACCATGTAAGATGCTGTTACTGAGGTGACGAGTGACAATCTTGTTATCTTGGGTGACGATATAGGCGTTATTGGATGTACCTTCCGTCACAAAACCATCATCATCAAGCAACCACGCATCCTGTGCCCCTTTTGATTTGGCTTCCATTTTCGCCATACAAGGATACAGCAAACCAACGGTTTTGATGTCCCGACGCGCCCAACGTAAATCAGGCAAAGTAATAACCGTAATCCCTTTATCAGCGACCGGATCATTTAACAGTTTTTTTGCTTGTGTGAACATGACCAAAGTCGGCTTAGGGTCTTTCGGATAGGCAAAATCACGATCAGCCGCACCGCGTGTCACCTGTAAATAAACCAGACCTTCATCAATATCATTATCTGCGACCAGCTTTTCCATAGCCGCAAGCAATTCTTCATCCGAACAAGGTGCCGGAATATCCAGCTCGTTTAAAGAACGATGCAAGCGCGCCACATGGCCTTCGGTTTCCAGCAACTTGCCTTTCAAGACCGAACAGACTTCATAAACCCCGTCGGCGAACAAAAAACCACGATCAAAAACAGAAATCTGCGCGTCTTCTTCTGCAATAAAAGCGCCATTTACATAAACAGTACGGCTCATTTCTTTATCCTTATCCTAACCCCAAAGCTGCGTGCTGGGCGGGGACATGATCCCCTTGTTAAATTTAATTGCATTTTCGTAATCTTTGGCCAACAACAACGGACCATCCAGATCGACCACGCGTGCCCCTTGGGCAACCACCATCGCAGGGGCCATAGCCAATGACGGGGCAAGCATGCAACCAACCATAATGCCAAGCCCGGCCTTTTCAGCCGCTTCTTTCAGCAAGACCGCTTCGGTCAAGCCGCCGGTTTTATCCAACTTGATATTAATCATATCGTACTTGCCTTCAATGTCGGCCAAAGACGCAAGCCCATGACAACTTTCATCGGCACAAATCGGCACAGGACGTGCTATATCGCGCAACGCCTCATCATGGCCTGCAGGCAACGGCTGTTCGATCATTTCAACACCCAGCTCAACCAGTTTAGGGGCCAAGTGCTGATACACTTCAGCTGTCCAGCCTTCGTTAGCATCAACGATAATACGCGATTTCGGGGCACCCTGTCTGACAGCAGCCACCCGGTCCAGATCGTCAGGACCCGCCAGTTTCAGCTTTAACAGGGGCATATGTGCCGCTTTCTGCGCCTTTTGCCCCATCATTTCAGGTGTATCCAAAGACAAAGTATAGGCTGTTGTAAGTGGGTTCAGCTTGGCAAGCCCCAACAATTCCCACACCCGTTTGCCCGCCTGTTTGGCTTCCAGATCCCAAAAGGCACAGTCTACTGCATTGCGCGCAGCCCCTGCGGGCATGGTGGTTTGCAGACTGATACGGTCCAGCCCCGCTTCGATATCATCTTTAAGGGCTAAAATCTGCAGGCTGACGCTATCCTGACTTTCACCATAATGGGCATAAGGGACACATTCCCCGCGACCACGATGACCATCTTCCACAAGCTCAACCACCACAACATCCGCTGTGGTTTTTGTCCCGCGTGAAATGGTAAAGCTGCCTGCAATAGGCCAGGATTTCCGGCTGACGTTCAGTTCAACGACCATCAAAGCACATCCACAATGCGGGCAACCCCGTTTCGAACCGGATCCACACAAGGCAGACCAAATTTTGCTTCGGTCTCTTTCAAATACGTATCGGCTTCAGCCTCGCTCATATGCGAGGTATTAACGCTGATGGCAACGAATTTAGCCTCTTTATTCGTCAACTGCGCCATATGTAACGCCAGTTCCATCACATCTTCCATAGCCGGAACCGGAAAGTCGGGAAGCCCGCGCATATGCGTGCGGGTTGGTTCATGACACAGGACCAGTGCATCCGCCTGCGCCCCATGGATCAAGCCTGTGGTCACACCTGCGAAGGAAGCATGATAGACAGAACCTTGACCTTCGATCAAATCCCAATGATCGTCATCATTGTCAGGGGAAATGGTTTCAACAGACCCTGAAATAAAATCAGCCGCCACCGCATCAATGGACACCCCAGAACCCGTAATCAGAATCCCAGTTTGACCTGTAGCACGGAAATCGGCCTTCATCCCGCGTTCGCGCATTTCTTTTTCAATCGCCAAGGCGGTATACATTTTCCCACAAGAACAATCCGTCCCGACGGGCAACAGGCGTTTCCCTGTGCGCTTTTTCCCATTAGCAACCGGATATGTTTCTGTTGGATGGCGCACGTCAAATAATTTACGGCCCAGTTTATCGGCCGTTTCTTTCAATTCAGCCACATCCGCCAGTTTGTTATGCAGCCCCGCTGCCAGATCAAGACCCGCTTCTAATGCTTCTTTCAAGACAGCAACCCAAGCGTCAGAAATCACACCACCACGGTTGGCAACGCCAATCACCATTGTTTTTGCCCCGGCCTTGATGGCTTCTTCAATCGTCATGTCCGTAAGACCCAAATCAGCCTTACAGCCTTCCAGGCGCAATTGTGCCAAAGCATTTTCCGGGCGCCAGTCTTTAATTCCTTGGGCCACTTTAGCGGCCAGCGGATCAGCTGCATCGCCTAAAAACAACAGGTAAGGGCGTTTGATTTCCATGTCTTTTTCCTTAAATCCATTGATCATCGTTACAATTAGTTTGCCAGAAACGGGAAAGTAATGTACCCAATGTTGGCCCCGAAATGGGTTTTTTGCATCAAAAAGGCTGCGTAAATGAGCAATTTACCCACACCATTAGACAAAACAGATCGCCTGCTGTTAAATCTTTTACAGAAAAACAACCGACTCTCTGCCGAAACATTGGCAGACAAGGTGGGGTCTTCAAGGTCTTCTGTGCAGCGCCGGATCAAAAGAATGCGCGAAGAAGGCGTGATCGAAGCCGAAGTCGCGATCCTGTCATCCAAGGTGTTGGAAAACCGGATGCAGGCCATTGTCGATGTGAAATTGGAAAGCGTGCGCGGCAACTTGTTAGATGATTTTCGCCAATCCATGCTGTCGCTGGATGCGGTTCAGCAATGCTATTATGTGACGGGAGAAGTGGATTTTATCGTCATCCTGTGTCTCGAAAGCATGCAGGAATATGACCGCATCGCCCGACAATATTTTGCCGATGCCCCTAATGTGCGGCGCTATCATTCATCGATCGTGTCTGATCGCGTGAAAGTGAATTTAAACGTGCCCTTAAAAGCTTAAGGGCACGATATCTTAATAAGGGCTAACCGACTGACCACTGGCCGGATTTCCGATCATGGTCAAAAACTCTTTGCGGGTGGCAAGATTTTCGCGGAATGAGCCCAACATGCGGGACGTCACCATGGTCACACCGGGTTTATAGACACCACGGGTCGTCATACATTGATGTTGGGCTTCGATAACAACTGCAACACCATGGGGGTCGAGCACTTCCTGAATGACGTTGGCGACTTGCGCGGTCATTTTTTCCTGAATTTGCAAACGTTTTGCGAAGACTTCGATAATCCGCGCCAGTTTGGAAATTCCAACCACACGATTTTTCGGCATATAGGCCACATGGGCTTTACCCAAAATCGGAACCATATGATGTTCACAGTGCGATTCGAAACGGATGTCGCGCAGCAAAACCATCTCGTCATAACCGTCGGTTTCTTCGAAGGTGCGCTTCAGGATGTCTTCCGGATCCTGATCGTATCCTGCAAAGAATTCTTCGTATGAACGTACAACACGGTCAGGTGTACCCACCAAACCTTCGCGGTTAGGATCATCACCCGCCCAGCGGATCAAGGTACGGACGGCTTCTTCAGCTTCTTCACGGCTAGGGGGGCTGCTGATTACATCTAATTTTGGTTTTGTGCTCACGAGACATTCCTTTCAGGTTTGGACATTCACTGTGGCTCTATACGTCATCATTGAGCCCTTGGATTGCCATACCTGAGTAAATAAATCAACTATTTCGCGCACGAAAGCGCAAAATAGTTGTCTATCTTAACGCAGGAAGCGCAAACGGATTGTGCCCGGAATTTGACGCAAGGCTTTACGAATGCCTTTGCCTTTTTCGATATCGCTGTCCACATCGACGACCACATAACCGAATTCACCATCCGTTTGCAGATACTGGCCCGTGATATTCAGGTCATGCTCGCTCATGATTTCGGCAATTTTCGCCATCACGCCCGGCTTGTTTTCATGGATATGCATAAAGCGTGTACCTTCACCCTTGACTGGCAAGGACACTTCCATAAAGTTCACCGCCCCAAAGGTAGAACCATCATCGGAATATTTCACCAGCTTTTCAGCCACTTCGGTGCCGATATTGGCTTGGGCTTCTTGCGTGGACCCACCGATATGCGGGGTTAGGATCACATTGGGAAGACCACGCAGTTCAGAAACAAATTCATCGTCTGCGCCTTTTGGCTCCACGGGGAAGACGTCAATGGCGGCCCCGGCGATATGTTCATCCTTGATCGCATCGGCCAAAGCCGGGATATCAACAACCTGACCACGCGCGGCGTTAATGAAATGGGCGCCCTTTTTCATTTCACCCAATTCACGTGCGGTGATCATGTTGCGGGTTTCCGGGGTGTCCGGCACATGCAGGCTGACAATATCCGATGTTTGTAGCAATTGGTCCATGCTGTCACATGGGGTTGCATTGCCCAACGGCAATTTATTCACAATATCATAGAAGATTACGTTAAAGCCCAAGGCTTCTGCCAGAATGGACAACTGACTACCGATATGACCATAACCAATGATGCCCAGTGTCTTGCCGCGCACCTCATAAGAACCTGTTGCTGATTTCATCCAGCCGCCTTCATGGCAGCTTGTCGATTTGGCCGGAATACCACGCATGAGCATAATGGCTTCCCCCAAGACCAGTTCCGCCACAGAACGGGTATTGGAATAAGGTGCATTAAAGACCGGCACCCCTTTAGAAAGGGCAGAACGTAAATCAACCTGATTGGTGCCGATGCAGAAACACCCCACAGAAAACAGTTTTTCCGCAGCATTAATCACACTGTCTGTCAGTTGAGTGCGCGAACGGATACCCACGATATGAGCATCTTTGATCTTTTCTTTAAGGACATCCTCATCCAAGGCTTTTTTGTGGAATTCGATGTTGCTGTAACCGGCTTGTTCAAAAACACGGATGGCATTTTCATGTACACCTTCCAATAACAAGATGCGGATTTTATCTTTAGACAAAGACAAGTTGCTCACGACGGGTGCTCCTATAAAAATGTGGCGAAATCAGACTGTGGTTTTTAAGTGGTCTGCCCTTTGAAAACAACATATTTTCCATACCTCACGACTTTTTGACTCTATTTGGCGTTAAATCAGGACATAAAAAAACCCGTATGAGGCGTGATGGCCGTCACTTCCCCTCTTAAATATTGATTCTAAACTGGTCAGAGTATGAAATATTTCATATACTTTAAATTAATGGGAAACAGGGAAAATCCACCGAGATGTCAGAAGTCACGCAAAATGATGTGAAAGAACTTTTTGAGGATGCGAACCCTGAACGGCGCGCCGTTCTGGCGCAAAAGCTCGGCCATGACCTGAATTCCAATTCCCTGTCTGAAACAGAACAACAACTCGCTATCGCCATCTGTCAGAAACTGGCCGAAGATGTGGATATCGCTGTGCGCCAAAGCCTGTCCAAGACATTGAAAGAATGTAACGAAATCCCCAAAGAACTGGCGCTGAAACTGGCAAATGATGTCTTGGAAGTCGGCCTGCCGATGATCGAGTTCAGCACCCTCTTAGAAGATCGTGACCTGATCGCTTTGGCACGCACTGGCGACAAAGGCCGCCAACTGGCCATTTCCCATCGCAAAACCCTAAGTCCGGTTCTCTCCCACACATTAGCCGAAGAATGTGATGAAGATGTGGTCGAGTCGCTGCTCAAGAACGATGGGGCAGAATTGGCAGATGAAACTTATGACGCCGTGCTTGACCGATTCCAGCACAGCCCCCGTATCCATGATGGCATCGTCCATCGTCACAAGCTGCCAAAAGAAGTTGTTGAACGCATGGTCGATCTGGTCAGCGACCAATTAAAAGCCCATCTTATTAAACAACATTCCGTTTCCTCCGTTCTGGCGGAAAAAATGATCCTGGAATCACGCGAAGATGCGGTCAGACGTATTCTTGCAGACCCCCATTCCAAACGCGATGCCGCTTATTTAGTGAATGAGCTGTATAAAGCAGACCGCCTCAGCACGGAACTGATCTTTCGCGCCCTTGAAATTGGGGATCGTTCGTTTTTTGAACATGCCATGGCTAAAAAATGCAATATCTCTGTCGATGCTGCGCTGACCTTGATTAAAGACCCCGGTGAACGGGGGTTTGCTGCCCTGTACAATAAAGCAGGCCTGCCGAAGAAAGATTTTCAGTCCATCAATTATCTTGTAGATGCAGAATATCGCAGCAAACGTCATTCACCGATTACACGGCAAAAAGATCAACCCTTGCCCTCAGAGCAGGAACCTGAAAGCTGGCTGACCGAAACCGCCAAACCAAAGAAAAAATGGGGCTTATTCTAGGGCGATGACTTTAGCCTAACATCCCTAAAGCAGATTTATCCAAACAATTTGTCGATATCATCCTGTGAGGCTTCACCACCTGCGGGAAGTTCAACCTTTTCCTTTGGTTTTTCTTCTTTCTTGGCCTCAGGTGCTGACTCAGCCGGATTATCAAACATACTATCAATCGCATCTTGTGAGACCGTTGCCGATGCAGCAGGTTCTTCTTTCGCAGGTGCTGCAGGTGCCGGGCTATCAAACATGCTGTCGATATCGTCTTGTGAAACTTGTTCTTGTGCAGGTGGCGTAGACGGGCTACCGAACAGGGCATCGATATCGTCTTGTGAAACAGCTTCATTCATGGTTTGCGGGCCATGCATCGCGATATCGCCATCTTTCATGCCTATGACATCTTCAATGGTTTCATCGGAATCAATTGGCATTTCTTCCAAACCTTTCGGTCCGACGATTTTGACCAGACTATCCAACGTGCCTTCCAAACGATTCATAATTCGCACAATTTTGGAAATACGCTGCCCGGTCAGATCATGAAAAGAACAAGATTCAAAAATCTTGTTCGTGCTGTCCATAATCGTGTTGCAGGATTGCTGTGCTTCATCATATTTAACATTGGCGCTTAATTCATCCACCGCCGTTAGAATACCTTCTGCGGATTCCATGATAGTGTTAGTGGCGTCTTCTGTAGTTTCACAAATGGTGTTGAGCTGTTCAGCAACCGTGTTGAAGTGATCAACTGAAGATTTTGGATGTTTGATGGCCGCAAGCTCTGACTTGATCTTTGTAATATACAGGACCAAGTGACGGATTTGTTCCGCCAAAATTTCCATATTTCCATGCTGGCTCATTCAAAACTCCATAGGCAGCTATATTGAGGTAATTTTTTAGCCTCATATTCTGATTGTGACTATCTTACCCGTAAGTCACCATCAGTGCCAAGTCTGTTGATGGTTTTTTCCGATTTTATAACAAGACAAGCGGGTCTTACGCCCGAGTCGTTCCGCTAGATATAGGTTTTCAACCGGACAAAAGCAAGAATTCGTTACTTGTCGCTGATCTTCAGATCCTTTTTTGACGGGATATTATGTTCACCCTGCCAGGAAATTTTAATATTAATGCGGTTCTGGTCATCATCCTGATTCGCACTGATTTTCAGATGCAATAATCCTTCGGGTTCCAGCACCATATTGCCATCTTCGTCTTCTAATACGACCTTTCCCTTGCCGATCCCTTGGGTCAGGGCTTTAAGAAGACTTTTGATCGAATCAGTTGTTTGTAAAGATTCATGGCGAAACCGTGAAGACTGTTTCATCGTTTCTGTCTTTCCTTGTTAGGGGTCTGTAACTGTTTAAGCGTAAGATGGGGATCAAACACTTTGATATGGGGATAATCACTTGAAACCCCCAAAACCTTGCCCTTTGGATCAATAATTGTGACGGATGCCCCGCGACCACGCACTTTTTCTTTTTTGCGTGTATGACGATCAAGACTGGTGTCACATTCAAAGTTAATCATGGAACGGCGCATGGCGATGCGTTGACCATTGTGCAAATTACGATGCCCATGGATCACCGCACTTATCCCCGCGCGACGCACATATCGCGCGCCCTTATCACTAAAGGGGTGATCCACCCGACGGTATTTGGTACGTACCGTATTACACATTGAACCATAATAAAAATCAAACGGGCTGGCTTTCAGGGCGGCCCGAAAAGCCCGGTTCATTTCTTTGGTGCCCCCTTCGTTGAGGAATTTGGCGATCTTGTTATCCAGCCCGGCATGTACAAACAGAAATGAGCCGGAACGATAGACCAGACGCATATGGTTAAAGAACCAATAAAACTCCCCTTTGGGCTCTAAAAAAAGCTCCCGCCATTTCATGACCGCTGCATAAACTTGACGTAACGTGAGCCCTTCTTCATGACATTTATCTTCAAAGCTTTCATATTTTTTACGGATGCGGTTCAGTTCCCGTTCCACCTGCGGGCCTGAAATACGTCCTTCTGCGGCCTTGGGAAATTTCTCGAACCAACTGTGTTTTGGGTACAGGGCATGTCGACAGGCTTTCTTGGACGGAATGCCTTTCATCGCCCCTTTATCGCTCAGGTATTCATCCACGATCTCTTTGAGCAAAGGAATGATTTTCTGTCCGGTTCGAATAAAAAAATATTCGCTTTCAACCGTCTGGGCTTTGCCCACACTAACCATCCCAAACAGCACCCGAACATCATGGTTCCCGGCCAGCACACGCACGCGCGCGCCCTGCTTTTTAAGATGCCGGATCATACGCAGCAGCCCCAGCGAACTCGGGCCTTTATCAAAACAGTCCCCACCAATAATAAAATTGGCATTTTTGCCGTCTTCACTTAGGACAAAATCTGTTGTCTTTTCCCCTGTTTTTTTCACCCCGCCACAAGCAACCAGCGAGGCTGCAAACGCCTCAGGGTCACCGTGAAGGTCAGAAAAAAAGAAATGCTTTCTCTTGGGGAATTTCCAGGCCTGATTTTTATTTAACGTCCGCAGCACTACCGCCAGCTTGTCACGCCCCCCATCATTGGCGGCAATAGATTTCACCCCGCCATGAGTCCAGTCGCGCGCCTCACGTGGCAAAGGCACATCAATCCATGACTTACCGTGATAATGCGGTAAAAATCGTTTTGATTTCAATTTCGTCATTTAATCGGTGTAGCCTTCTTTAGATGTTCTGACCTTCCACTTTCCGGCCACATGCTTCCATTTATCTTCTGGCGTGACTTCAAAAATCACAGGTGTTGCGTGATACATGGACAGTTTTGCAATATCTTCAAATTTCAACACCCCCAGATGATAGGCCGCATGTCGAAATGCCGCCCCATGTCCAACGCACAGTTTTAGAACCTTTTTTCCTTCAGGGGCCGCCATATTTTTGACCGTTTCACGCAGATGTTTTGCTACCCGAAGCCCAGCTTCCATCAGGCTTTCGGCCCCGATAAAAGGCAGACGATAATAGCTGTTAGATTTCCAGTTTGCCGGGGGCACTTCATAGCGCGGGTCGTCTTCAAGTATCTGTTCAATGGTCTGTATATTCAGATTGGCCACAGCCCCGACCCCACGTTCAGCCAGCGCATCAAAGGTCGTAATCCGCTTGATCCCATCCAGATTCTGACGATAGGTTTCTGCCGTCTGCCAACTCCGCAGCAGACTGGAACTATGGATCACAGGGTCCAACTTAAAACCATGCTTATCCATCAAGCTTTGCAAAATCTCTGCCCCTTCGTCGGCCTGATCAAACCCAACTTCATTCAAGCCAAAAGGCTGGTAGGCACTGGGAGCGTTTTTAATCTGGTGGTAATCCCCATGGCGGATAAAAGCCACGTATTTACTGCTCATCTTACTTTTTTCTCTTACTTAAAAAATCGCTTAAGCCGCCAACAATGGCACCAAGGTCCGGGTTTTGAACCAGTTGGGCCGCACTTTCCGCCAGCACCCAGCGGCGCATGCGATGGCTTTCTTGCCAGTCTTCGCGTGTCAGTTCATTGGTCACTTCCATGGCATATACACTGACTTCACACGTTGCATCCCATTTTGGGTAACTGTAACGCCCCATTTCATCTTCAAGGACATTGCCTTCCACACCAGCTTCTTCAAAAGCTTCATTCGCAGCAGAATCTTGCGCACTTAGTCCTGGGTCATGAATACCTTTTGGCACCACCCAATGTTTATTTTTAGAAGACGACACGATCAAGACCTGCAAATCCCCTTCGTGCATGCGATATGGCACGACACAGGACTGACGATAATAATACGCAGGTCGCACCCGCATTTCATCACTATCCAAATCGGGAAACGGAAACAGTTCTGGTAAATCTGCACTATCCACCATCTGTTCCAACGTAGCTGCCTCGGTCGACAAATCCGTCCATTCCCCATCCAGTTTAAAATGGGCCAGACTGGCAGGTTCCATATGCTGATATTGTCCGGACAAGGCAGAAACGACACTTGCCAGTGACGGATTATGTCCCACAATCATTAAACGATCCACATCCACCGGACAGGCTTTGATGATTTCAAGAACTGTCTGTGGCAAGGCATTGAACAAGCGCTCATCAAAATGCACAACATCCACATTCAGGCCCGATGTTTTGGTGCATTTTTCAGCCGTGCGTTTCGCACGTACCGCAGGTGAAGCAATAACATGGTCGGGCCGCAGGTCATTTTGCGCCAACCACACCCCGATCCGTTGAGCATTACGCTTGCCTTTATCTTTCAATTCCCGGCCAAAATCACCATACATGGATTTATTTTTGGCATGGCCGTGGCGCAGGATCAGAAGGTCTTTTACCATGGCAATTCCTCAAGACAGATACGCGCGGCTTCTTCAAAATCAATGCGCCCGCTGGCTTCATAGATGGGGACATCCGCTAGTGTTTCAAGGTAAGGCTGGTCATCCAATTCGGTCGTATCCATAAAAAAGGATCCATCCTTATATTGATAAAACGGCCCCGGCGATTTCATGATCGCCTTATGCAGTAACTCAGGTCGTTCAGCCAGATTAACCCGCTTGATCGACAATGGTTCATCACCTTCGCGCGCCCAGTTCAGGATCAAAAACCCACCCAGTTCAGCGCGTGTTGTAATCTTGTCTTCGCCATATACATCTTCCACCATGACATCATATTTTTCTTCCAGATGCCACAGTTCTTCAACCGGCAAGGCTTCCAGCTTGGCCGCATAGTCATCCGACAACATAGGGCGCAGGGTTTTATTATTCAGGATCGTGCCCGGATTGATGCGTGGCAGTTTCGGAATCCCCGTTGCTTCTGCGCCTTTGATGAACAGGCGATCATTTGTCAGATAACTTAGGCCTTCTGCTTCAATCATCTTCAACATAAGGGTCGATTTCCCGCCGCCGGAAAAACCCGCCATACCTAAACATTTTCCAGCGCGCACAAGACCGGACGCATGACAGATCAAAGCCCCATCCTGTTGCAGATAATTCATATATTGTGCATTGATGTAATTAATGACCTGATTGTCATTTTCAAGGCTGGGACCAGTGGCGATCAAATGGTCCGAACTTTGTAAAAACATCATCCCGGTGCGCACTTTCAAAATCAGACGACCATCGTCCAGATCATAAAACGCATCTTTACGCCCTGTTTTGCCGGGTTCGCGTTTCCAATCAATAAATTCAACGCCCAGGTCAGCGGCTGGCCCATCAATCGCAACCACTGTGCAATCGGCCTCCCCCGCCCCAAGACAATGGGCAAAATAAGTGCCTAATTTCTCAATCAAATCGGATGAATTGGATTTCACCGCGATTTTATAACCGTCTAGATCTAGTACAATCTGACCATCGGCCAGTGTGCCGTCATTTATTAAGACGTCATAGGCCTGTTGTGCTGTTTTCATTTCGCCACCTCCCCAAGGATATAGTCGGCATAAAGGGCAGCAGCGTCAATCCCTATACCTTCCTTCGCGCCTTTAAACCCGCCAAAGGCAGAAACTTCAAATACAATCGGCCCGTCATCCGTATCTGCCACATCCACAGTGGTAAAATCCATACTGAACAATTGTTGGGCCTTACTCGCCAGATCGATCGTGCTTTGGGGTGGTTCATGCAAAGCATATTTACCGCCGCTGTTAATGGTCGTATTCCAGCTGTCACTCTGCGAAACCCGTGCATAGGTGCCGAGATATTCCCCACCCAAAAACACCATGCCATAATCGCGACCGGGCAGGTCCAGTTTCTGCTGGATGTACATCACCTGATTATCTGCTTTAAAAGCTTCGATTTCTTTTAGGATATCCGCTTCATCATTATCAGCACTGATAATGCACATGCCACGGGCTTTCGTCGAATAAAGCGGTTTGAACACGGCTTCGCCATAGTCTTTTACAATCTGTAAAGCCACTTGCGGGTCTTCGCAGATGCACGTTTTCGGCATCGGAATCCCCCCATTTCTAAGCGTCACGGTGCATGACAAACGATCGATCATCCGGATAATGGTTTCTGCGCGCGAAAAGACCCGCACGCCTGCATTTTCGGCCAAACGTAACAGTTCAATGCGATCCAATGTGTTGGGACTGTAAACCTGACTAATCTTTTTTACAGCCAAGCCATCCAGTTCACATAGGTTTACATCCCCCGCCCACATGGTGTTACTTTCCAGATCCGCATGCACGTCAGCCATATCCAGCACAAGACGAAAGCCTGTTCTTTCCTCCAACGCATCAGCGAGAACTTCGGTGGACCATTTCCCCGGAATACCAATTACAGCGATTTTCTTTGTCATATCAGATAAATAACTCCTTCATAGGCAATTCAAAGGAGTTCACATCCTTTTCATTCAATTCAGCAATGCGCTCTAAAATAAACACCCCGCGCAGGAACATGGCCCCTGCCAGTTCCGCATCCAGAATAAAGCGGGTCGAGGAAATGAAAGAGCGCGCTAAGCCCAGACCAAGGCGGAAATCAAAGCTTTTATCGCCTTGTTTGGCCGCAAAGTCATGGGCAAATTCATACATATGCAGCGCGGCTTTTTGGATGCGCCGACGGGTTTTACGATCCAGCACCTGCAAACGATAGTTCGAGATCATAAAGACCGACACATCTTGTGTGTAATCCTGATAACAGGATCGATGCAGATCAATAAATTTAATCTTTTTCGTTTCCCCGTCAAAGATGATGTTATCGAGATTAAAATCCCCATGAATATAAACCGAAAAAGCAGGATCGACTTTTTCTTCCAGCGCTTTGGCTTTCGAGATCAGGTCCTCAAGGCTGCGGATTTTCTTATCACCCAGTTTTCCTTGGGCTGTTTGAAAATCACTGTGGATATCCAACACCTGACCCAAACGCTTTTGCAATTGCCCCATATGATTGGCGGCGAAAGATTTCTTACGTTTCGTTTCCTTCCACACCGCTTTCAAGGTTTTGCACAGGTGTTTTAAAGCCTTGTCCAGGACCTCTTCTTCTTCCTGAATCAGGATTTGATCAAAAGTCAGACCGGGCAAATGCTCAATCAGTAATGATGCGTTTTTACCCTGCTTGTTATAAGATAAAATCTGTGGGGCAAGACCGGGAAAAATTTCATGCCAGTTTTCCACACTTTCTCGCTCTTCTTTCAGCTTTTCTTTTTTACCATCCTTAAAGATCGCGACATAACCATCTTCATCGCTTGCCCCATCCGATATCCCCGAAATGCCGCTACCCGACTTGGTTTCTGCAATCGGTTCCACCTCGGCTTCAATCAAGCCCAGATCAGACAAGGCTGTTTTTAAAGAACGAAAACGGTCAATATGCATCGGTTGACCCAATTGTGCCGACATGACCGATTCAGATACATTTAACAGCACATCGCCAATTTCTTCGACCCGTTGGGCAATAAACAAGGCGGTGACGATATCTTCTACCTTTTTGCTTTTGCGCATTTCCTTCACAGAGGCGCGAAAGATATTGTTATAAAGTCGGTCCAGTTTGCGTTCCACATTGCCGATCTTTAAAGCTGTCTTGGTATCTTCCTGATCAATGGCCTGTTCGATCAAATCAATACCGCGTAAAGCTTCTTCGATCAAAACGGAAATACCGCTTTTCTTTAGAACTTTAACGTCCGTGACGTTCCCGATGAAATGCACACATTCAAAACAAATATGGCTGATCCGTTCCAAATCAGACGCAATGGCTTCGGCAGCGCGTAAGGAAAAAACGTTCAGGCTCCCTTTTCGGCCATGGCGCAAAGCATCAACACAGCCATCATGGATGCGCATTTTCAAATTATAGGTATACCCGCGACGATCAAGAATTCGCTGGGCAACCGTGGTGGCCTGTGTTTCCAACAAAACTTGAAAATTGGCAATCTGAGAATGGGTTTCGGCTAATAAAAATAGTAAATTATCGCGAACGGCTTTTGGCAATCGCATGAGTTGGTCACTTTAAGATTTCATAAAATGTTTATAGATATTTTAGTGTTACGGATTAATGTAGTCTAGTTTTATGACAGTTTGATATGGTCAAATGAAAAAAATTACGGTTACCCGCCAAATCACCCTGCCCGATGTGCTACGCATTCGTCGCTATGAACGCGCGCCCGAGCTTGGCCCCAAGATCCTGTTTTTCTCTGGTGGGACAGCGCTAAATGACACCAGCAAACTGCTGAAAAAATATACCCACAATTCCATTCATCTGGTCACGCCCTTTGACAGTGGCGGTAGTTCTGCGATCTTACGTTCTGCCTTTGATATGCCAGCTGTCGGGGATTTACGCTCGCGCCTGATGGCCTTGGCCGACGATACCATCAGCGGTCAGCCCGAAGTTTTCCAACTATTTTCCTATCGTTTACCCAAGGATCAAAAACGCAAAGAGCTCCTTGCTCAGCTGCAAGCCATCGCATCCGGCAAAGATGCGCGCATCAAAGCCATCAAAAACCCCATGCGCAACCTGATCTGCACCCATTTGCAAATGTTTATGGATGCCATGCCGGACAAATTCGATTTAAAAGGCGCGAGCATCGGCAACCTGATCATCGCAGGCGGCTATCTCAACAACCGCCGCCAATTGGATCAAGTGATCTTCATGTTCTCCAAACTCGTCAATGTGCAAGGACAAGTCGCAACCACGGTCAATGACACCTTGCATCTGGCCGCAAAACTGGCCAATGGGGAAACGCTTGTGGGCCAGCACTTGATCACAGGTAAAGAAGTCAACCCGCTAGATAGCGCCATTGATGACTTTTTCCTCACCAATAGTCTGGACAGCAGCAAACCCGCCCATTCGACTTTGCAAAAAAAGAAACGCAAACTGATTATGGATGCAGAACTGATCTGTTTTCCGCCCGGCAGCTTCTACACCAGCATCGCTGCCAACCTGCTGCCCAAGGGCGTGGGCGCCGCCGTGCGTGATAACCCGTGCCCCAAAGTCTATTTCCCCAGCCTTGGCAATGACCCGGAACGCATCGGCATGAGCTTGGATGACACCATCTTTAAACTTCTTGAGATTCTAAATAAAGACGCAGGCGCGGACTGTCCGGCTGACAAACTGCTCAATTTCATTTTTATTGATAGTGAAAATGGTCAAGACTTAAAGCCCAGCACAAAGACGAAACTCAAAAAAGCCAACATCCATATCATCGACACCCGCCTCATCACCCCGCAAAGCGTGCCTTATTATGAACCAAGCTTGCTAGTGTCGAGCTTGCTGTCTTTGACATAAAACAAATTAAAACAACGAACCTATTCCTTAGCCAACACCCCTTCTTTCGTAAACCTCACCCTTTTCACCTCTATGGATCGGCCCCTATTTAAACTTTCACCTTGCATCAAAATGCAGAGGCGGCTAAATAGGGGCCATCGAGTGATTGATCGGGCGCAGCTCAATAGCATATCATTATTTTTTATTTTAAAATCAAATACTTATATCTAAATTTCTAGCAAAAAAAGACAAGCGAACTTGATTTTTTAGCGTGTGAAATAAAAGACTTTTCAATTGTAATTGGTTCGCAATTAGCAAAACAACGGCATATTTTTCTACATTCCCACTACAACCTAGTTTACACTTACTTCGCAACATCAATACAACATATAAAGGTCAATCTATGCAGTGTGGGGTTTGTGGAAGCGAGATCACAAATACAAAAGAACCTTGTCCATCTTGTGGAGCAAAATACAATACCAAATTCGAACCACGCCATTATTTAATTAGTCTGGTTCTTATCGGGATGTCTTTTCAATCCATCGAATTTTTGGGTCTTCTAAGTGAACAGGATAATTATATCCTTAGTACCATCTTATTGCTCGCATTGGTCATTTGCATTCCATTCTTAGTAAAGAAGTTTATTTTCAAGCCGAGATGGATTAAAAAAATAAAATAATACATCCGTAAAAAAATAATTGCTCAATCTAAAAAAATTCTCTAAAACACCGCCACTAACTAGATGAAATTCAGCGGGCGTAGTTCAATGGTAGAACGACAGCTTCCCAAGCTGTACACGAGGGTTCGATTCCCTTCGCCCGCTCCAAATTTATCTCTCCCCCACTAAAATTATATGTAATCGTCCCCTGTTGAAAACATTTGATAGGCTTTTTAAATCATCAGCCAATCAAAGCAACGGGTGACTTCTTTCTTGGCGTTACCTTTCAGGCAGAAGCCGTGGGAGATGACGAGATTTTCAAAATCCCATTTCAAGATAGTGTCAATGCTCTGACGTGCGGCTTGCTTATCTTTAAAGCTCAACCTGACATCGCGAGGTGTGCTGCCATTCTGTCCTAAAATCCCGGCCCAACCTTTTAGGACTTTCCAAAACCAAGTCTCCCTTGCGGGATCATGTTTCTGAATTAAATCCGTCAAAATTAAGCTACGCGACTTTTTATGAAGAAAGGCCACTTCATCTAAAATCGCATGTCCATTAACGACCTGATGATCAATATCGTCCTGCCAGGGATAGGTCTGCTCATCCGAAATCACACCATCCAGCACAATATCTTCATGGCGTTTATTAAATTCAGGCGACCCCCAGACCTTGGCTTCTGGATAGCGTTTTCGCCAAGGATCAACCCCTAAACTGTGAATTTTATTCGGGGCTATAATATGTGCCACCCGACCCAATTCATCAATCGTCGAGAAATCCACAAACTCTGCCAATGGAGAATGGATCCACAAGGAACCGTTTTGCAATTTCACAATTGTCATGCGTGTGACGAAAGGTACGAAACCATACATTTTCACAACCTCGCCTTCCAAGATCCAAATATCTTCAGCAAAAGATTTGATCACACCAAGCTCCTGAAAATTTACACAAAACGACAGACGGGCACTGATAACAAAAGACAGCTATTGCGTCTAATTAATTTAAAAAACACGATCCATGCATCACCAGAAAGCAACCACCCGCCATCAATTCAGCCCCCCTTGACGCTTTAGGTTTATGGTCTTAATCTGAAAAGGAACAGGGTCCAATATGGAAACCTGTTTTTTTATGCCTGACCCAAATTTAGTCCCATAGATCAGCTTCTTAAAAAGTATGTTACGGAGAGATATCCATGAAAAATTTATTCGGCCTGACCGCCGCTGCCCTTATAGGGCTGGCGAGCTATGCGCATGCCTCAGATTGCGGCAAAGTCACCATTGCAGATATGAACTGGGCTTCAGCCACTTTAATTGCCAATGTGGATAAATTCATCCTCACCCATGGGTATGGCTGTGAGGCCGAACTGATTCCCGGCGATACCATGCCGACCGGGACCTCCATGGTGGAAAAGGGTGAACCGGACATCGCCCCTGAATTCTGGGCGCAAAACTTTAAGGCAGCCTTGGCAAAAGGGATTGAAGAAAAACGTCTACGCATTGCAGGCGATGCACTGATCGACGGCGGGGAAGAAGGCTTTTGGGTGCCGGACTATATGGTCAAGGCGGATCCAAGCTTGGCAACAATTTCCGGCATTAAAGCCAAGGCTAAACTGTTCGAACACCCCGAAGATCCAGATAAATCTGCCTTCATGACCTGTCCGGCAGGTTGGGGCTGTCAGGTCACCAACAGCCATCTCTATCGTGCGCTCAAGTTGAAAGATGTAGGGTTTGATCTGGTTGATCCGGGCTCTGGGGCTGGTCTGGCGGGTGCCATTGCCAAAGCCTATGAACGCAAAGAAGCCTGGCTTGGCTATTATTGGGCACCGACAGCTGTGCTTGGTAAATATAAAATGGTGAAAGTCGATTTTGAAAGCGGTGTCGATAAAGATCATTTCGTCAACTGCCTCACCCAAACCGAATGTGCAGACCCGAAACCATCCATGTATCCGCCGTCCCCGGTAAAAACGCTAACCACAGAAGCCTTCGCTAAGAAAGCCCCTGCTGCTTACGACTATCTTTCCAAACGCGGTTATAAAAATGCGCAAATGAACGAGCTTTTGGCTTGGATGGAAGATGAACAGGCCGATGGCGATATCATCATGGAACATTTCCTAAAAAACTATGAAGCCACCTGGATGCCTTGGGTCAGCGATGACGCGGCAGCCAAAATCAAAAAAGCATTGGCAGACCTGTAAGAAAACAAGGACCCTTTGGCATATGCTCAAAAGGGTCCTTTTCTTTTCCAAGAATAAAATCAAGAGGATATAATGGCTGAGAAATCATGGCTGATGGAATTCCCGCAGATGGAGCGCAAAGACCTTGTCGGCATCCGTAAATCGCTAGATGGGCTTTATCGCGACTTTTCACGTGAATATGGCGACCTGATCGAAAGCTTTTTTGATCCCCTACTCTATTTTCTCGTCTGGTTTGAAAAGCTCCTGCTCGCCACCCCTTGGTGGGTGATCATTGCCGTCATTACCGGACTGGTCTATCTCGCAACCCGGTCATGGAAAATGTCACTGGGCACCATCGTTGCCTTCATGTTAATCGGCTATTTCGGCATGTGGGATAATACCATGCGCACCATGAGCATTATTCTGGTCTGCACCCTTCTTTCCATCGTCCTTGGCATCCCTATCGGCATTGCCATGGCACGATCTGATCGGGTTCAGGCGGTTGTGACACCGATGCTGGATGTGATGCAAACCATGCCCGCCTTTGTCTATTTGATCCCGGTTGTCATGTTGTTAGGGATCGGCAAAGTCCCCGGTGTCATCGCTGTCATTATCTATGCTATTCCCCCAGTCATTCGTTTAACAAACCTTGGTATTCGTCTGGTGGATAAAGAAGTCATGGAAGCCGCCACTGCCTATGGGGCGAGCGCATTTCAACGGCTTTACCAAGTCCAACTGCCCCTTGCCATGCCAACCATTATGGCCGGAATTAACCAAACCATTATGATGGCTTTGGCTATGGTGGTAATTGCTTCTATGATCGGCGTAAAGGGATTGGGGCAACCTGTCCTGAAATCCATCACCAACCAATATTTCACAATGGGTCTGTTAAATGGTTTAGCCATCGTTGTGCTTGCCATCCTTTTTGATCGCGTCTCCCAAGCTTATGCCAAACGCACACAAAAACATTTAGGGGGCAATCAACATGGCTGATCCCATCATTGAAATTTCCGGCCTCTATAAACTGTTTGGCAGCACACCTTCCAACGTCATGCCTATGGTCCATGCGGGCAAAAGTAAGGATGATATATTGGCCGAAACAGGTCATACACTGGGCTTGAAAGACATTAACCTGTCTATCGAACGTGGTGAAATTTTTGTCATCATGGGCTTATCCGGTTCAGGCAAATCCACCTTGATCCGCCATTTCAACCGGTTGATTGACCCGACAGAAGGCGTCATAAATGTGGAAGGCGTCAATGTCATGGACCTTCCCCAAAAAGAACTGGAACAGTTTCGCCGCCATAAAATGTCCATGGTATTTCAACGCTTTGGCCTGATGCCTCATAGGACGGTGATTGACAATGTCGCCTATGGTCTAGCGGTCCAAAAGGTCGATAAAACCACCCGACTTGCCAAAGCCAAAGAATGGCTGAAAACGGTAGGCCTTGCCGGATATGAAGACCAGTACCCCAATCAATTGTCAGGTGGTCAGCAACAACGGGTTGGCTTGGCCCGCGCCCTATGCACCGATGCTGAAATCCTGTTGATGGACGAAGCATTTTCTGCCCTTGACCCCTTGATCCGGTCTGAAATGCAGGATCAATTAATCGAACTTCAGGAAAAGCTCCATAAAACCATTATCTTCATCACTCATGACCTGGATGAAGCTTTACGTCTGGGGGATCGGATTGCGATTTTGAAAGATGGCGAACTGGTACAGCAAGGCGAACCCGCTGAAATTCTGTTAAACCCGGCAACAGACTATGTCGAAGCCTTCGTCAAAGACGTTAACCGGGCACGCGCGCTCACTGTGGATACCGTCATGAAACCGCCTGTATGCCGGATTACATCGGAAACCATCGGTGAAGCCCTGACAGAGATGAAAAAGCACAAGGATGATTATGGCTATTACGTCAATGAAGATGGCTATCAAGGGGTGATCCTGCAAGAAACGCTGGAAGACGCCGCCAAAGAAAATGCCGAAGATCAATTGTGTGAAGATGTCTATGAAGATATCCCCACCATTTCACCCGATAGCGTTTTGGAAGAAGTCATCCCCGATACCATTGATAATGACTTCCCCTTACCTGTTGTGGATGAAGACGGCGATCTGCAAGGCCAACTGTCGCGATCATCGGTGGTCAAGGTGTTAGGGAATTCATAAAATTCCCTTGTCCTTATCGGTAAATTCTTCTAAGGCTTTCTCAGCAATTTTCAATAGGGGCGGGGCAAAATGAATATTGTTTTAATCGGCATGCGCGGTGCGGGGAAATCCAAGGTATCGCGCAGACTGGCCATTGCGACCAAACGCGATGTGTTGTCATCGGATCTGTTGATTGAATATGACAATGGCGGCAAATCCATCCCCGAGATTATTTCTGAACAAAATGGTGACTGGCGCGCCTTTCGCGATATGGAATTTGCCACCCTCCAGAAAATCACCGCCCTTGACGGCAATATCATCGATTGCGGCGGTGGAGTCGTGGTTGATATTGATGAAGACGGCAACGAG